>CAVWLY010000001.1:0-302610 GCA_963755865.1 uncultured Acidobacteriaceae bacterium
GCGCCCGCTCTTGAACTCGCCGATTTGGGGCGGATCCATGATGCCATTCTTGCTATTGACCCAATAGAGCCTCCACTGGTGGGTTTGGGGATTGTAGAGACGGAGGGTCAGACCTTCAATGTGTCCGGCAGCAGCACTATCGGTTTCGAACTGCTCCAACTGGGAGCGGCCGTCCCAAATCTTGCGGGTGACGGAAGTACCGTCAAAGTCGACCCAGGTAGTGGATCCAGTTAAGGGGTTCAGGAGGCGCTTGAGGTGAATTTTCCAACTGCCGATCTCGAAATCGAAATCGTGCTGCCCATCCAGTTCCGTCGAAGCCGCTTCACCGGCTGTTTTCGAGGCGTCCGAACTCTGCTGCGCCAGCCCCTGAAGCGGTTGCAACACCACAAATAAACTGCACACCATGAGATAGGCCAGAATAGTTTTGAGCGCGTTCACGAGTTTCTCCTTCTGGTGCGAATTGTCTTTGTCATAGAGAAAGTTAACTCGCCTCATGGTATTATCACAATAACCACTTTTACTTGTTAAGATATAACCACTTTGAGAGCCATATGAAGCGTATTCCTGCCAGCTTTCTTCCGCCGATAGCCATCGATAGCGGGAGAGGACTCCCAATGTACCGCGAGTTATACGACTGGTTTCGCACAGCCATCATCGATGGCCAGATGCGACCTGGGCAACGAGTGCCGTCCACCAGAGGTCTGGCCGCGGAGCTGAAGATTTCTCGCATTCCGGTCCTCAATGCATACGAGCAATTAATTGCGGAAGGTTACTTTGAGACTTTCGTTGGCGCCGGAACGTGCGTCGCCCGATCCATTCCGGACGACACAATAACCCCCCTGGACGGCAGGACACAGAAGGGGCCTCAAGGAGTACCTGAAAAGCGGGGCCCTCGCCGGATGTCCCGATGCGGCCGGGCATTGACGCTCATGCCAGCGCAGTCATGGTTGGACAACTTGGGGGCCTTTCGCGTATGAGGAGCCTGCCCGCCCTCGACCACTTCCCCATCGGAGTCTGGTCGGGGCTGGTGGCTCGGTATTCTCGAAGGCCACCCAAGGCCATCATGGCCTATGACAATGCCATGGGGTATCTGCCATTCCGCGAGGCCATCGCGGATTATCTGGGCACAGTCCGCGGCGTGAGATGCGAGGCTTCTCAGGTGCTGGTGACCACAGGGTCACAGCAAGGCTTGCAGCTTTCGGCCCAAGTTCTGTTGGACCCCAGGGACCGCGTCTGGATGGAAGAACCGGGCTATCACGGGGCGCGCCACGCTTTCATGATGGCGGGGGCGCAATTGATCCGGTTTCGGTGGATCACGACGGGATGAACGTGGAGAAGATGATCCGTCGAGGTCGCGACGCGCGTGCAGTCTATGTCACTCCGTCGCACCAATATCCCATGGGCATGACGATGGGTGCTACGCGGCGTATGGTTCTCCTCAACTGGGCAAGGCGAGCCGGTGCTTGGATCATTGAGGATGATTACGACAGTGAGTATAGGTTTGGAAGCCGACCGATCGCTTCGCTACAAGGCCTGGATACGGATGGAAGGGTGATTTACGTCGGGACCTTCAGTAAGGTCATGTTTCCCGCTTTGCGTCTCGGGTACGTCGTCGTCCCCAAGGATTTGGTACCGGCGTTTGCCGGCGCTCGGGATGCCGCTGACGTTTTTTCATCGACCCTTTATCAAGCGGTCATGACGGATTTCATCCGTGAGGGACACTTCGCTCGCCATATACGCCGTATGCGAATGCTCTATATGGAGCGGCGCAGTGCGCTAGTGAAAGCGATTCGTATCCAGATGGGAGACATGGTCGAGGTGATGGGTGCCGATGCCGGAATGCACTTGGTAGCACTGCTGCGTCCTGGCGTTGACGACGGAGAAGTTGCGACGGAACGCCGCTAAGAGAGGTATTTCAGCAATACCGTTGTCGTGTTTATTTGAAGCCGGCGACAAGAGGCGGCCTGATTCTTGGCTATGGAGGCGTGAATCCCCATGAGATTCGCGATGGCGTACAGAAACTCAGGGCGAGCGTCAGGACCACAAGCCGAGCCGTTCCAACTAGTAACACCGCCTACGGATGTGAAGGCGCTGGTCAGCAATTTTGAAGCGTTCGAAGCGCTAAGGCGCGGCAGAGCCCAGCAGATCCTTCAAGACTATGCTGGTCTTTGCTCCTTGGACACTATTCAGCGACAGCCCCTGATGCTTAATGAGTTCTTGTAAGGCCGTGTATGTCGCCGGTCCAGCATCGGCGCCCACCTTCGTAGACAATTCAAGAGCCTCGCCCCCGGGCCACCCCCAAAATTCCAGAGTGAGTTTCCTGAACTGCGGCTGGGATTTGATTTGCCACACCGTATAACTGATTGCGGCAACTTTCTTCACTCGCGTCCAGTCGATCGAGACCTGAGCCCTCTGTAACAGTTCCTTTTGCCCGGCGCTGAGCATTCCAAGAATTTCGTTTCCCGTCTCAGCTAACTGGCCTCCGTCAGTGTACGGTCTCCGAATCGAATAAGAATCGATCGGGCCGCTTCCTGTCAGGTCCACCTCGCACTTGTAGTCTTCGCGCCCTGCAGATGGATCAGACAACTTCTGCGCTGTCGCCGGGCGCAGCTTGACTGTGAAATCATTGTCGGCCGCCCCCTGTCGCAGTCGCAGGATCACGCCATGCGATAACAAATCCAGCGTCGCTGTGTCGTAAAAGTAAACGTGGCCCGTGGCTGCTCTCTTAGCGTTGAGCACTTTAACTGCAGTTTGGCTCTGATCCGGGGAAAGCAAAATCTTCGCTTCCGAATCGCACGGCTCCTGCGCATACAAGGTGCCACAGAGTAAGAGGACAACGCACATCCAGAAGCCGGCGACGCCTCTGCAATATCTCGCAGAATTCTTCAACCCGTCCGATCGTTGCATTGATCTAGGCACGATGTGCCCTGGCACCGCAGATCGAGGCCACGACCTCAAGCGCCTGCGCGCACTGTTCGCGGCTTACGTCGAGATGGGTAACAAAGCGGATAAGCTGCGGGCTGACTCCATTGGCCAGGACATGACGCTCCGCCAGTTTGCGCGACAGTTCCGTCGAGGTCATTCCTGTACCCGAGATATCGCAGATCAAAATGTTCGTCTGCACTTTGGAGGGATCGATCTTGATCCCCGGAATCTGGGCCAAGCCTTCCGCCAGAAAGCGCGCGTTGGAGTGGTCCTGCTTCAACTTTTGCGGTCCCTGTTCGAGCGCGATCAGACCGGCTGCCGCCAGGATTCCCGCTTGCCGCATGCCACCACCCAGCGCTTTGCGATAGATACGTCCGCGGTCCATCAAGTCCGCGGTGCCGACCAGCAACGATCCCACGGGGGCGCCCAGTCCTTTGGACAGGCAGAACATGACGGTGTCAGCCTTCGCCGTCAACTGTGCCACCGGAACGTCGAGCGCTACCGCTGCGTTGAAGACCCGGGCCCCATCCAGATGCACGGGCAGACCAACAGCATGAGTGTTGTCGCAGACTTCGTTGAAGACAGCGGGCGGAGTTATGGTGCCACCCGCCATGTTATGTGTATTTTCCAGCGAAACCAGTCCCGTCTTAGCGGCATGGTAGCTCTTGTTCCTAAGTTTGGACTGCACGTGCTGCCAAGTGAGAATGCCGTCTTCCGTCCACACGGTGCGCGGCACCACGCCGGAGAAGTGCGCCATCATTGCCATCTCGTAGTTGAAGACGTGGCCCCGTTCTTCGCAGATCACTTCTTGTCCATGATGGGTGTGCAGTTTGATCGCGATCTGGTTGCCCATGGTCCCGCTGGGAACAAACAGTGCTGCCTCACGTCCAAACACCGCAGCGGCCATCGCCTCCAGACGGTTGATGGTCGGGTCCTCGGCATACACGTCGTCTCCCACCTCGGCCTCGAACATCGCGCGCCGCATTTCCGTGGAAGGCTTGGTGACGGTGTCGCTGCGCAGATCAATAGCGGCAGCAGAGGGCTTGGCTTCTTTGGCTTGGGATTCAGGAGCAGAGGTGTACATGCTTGGTCCTTGCCATCTAGTGTAACCAATCGTATGGAAAATCCAGTCTCTTGAGGCCTCACGTTTCAGCTTGCGGCCGCCCCACGTGGCTATTTTCTGCTATGCGCAGAAGAATAGTTGGTGTAGCGTGTATGCGCCTTCAATACAAATTCGTAACCGCCAGGCGCGGCTGTATGCCGGTAAACACCTGCGAACGGACGAGCATCTGCCGGGCTGACTTTGTCGCAGGGAGGGGAACGTGGCCGATCAAGAACAACCAACCGGGTGGCTGGAAACACTGCTGGGTTTCGTGATTATCATCGCCATCATTGTAGGAGTTGTGTATCTGGTTCGCCTGAGCTACGCGAAATTCTACAAGCCAGCCCCCGTCGTGGTTTCTCTCTCGGCCTATTTCGTCGATGAGTCCGGCAATCCTATCGGGTCAGAATCCCGGAGTTATGAGGAACACAGCCACCTGAAGATTAAAGGCGACGTTTACCAGGCAGGGAAGCCGATAAGCGGAAACGCTCGAGTGACTGTCATCAGCATATCGAAAGACAATCTTTTCCAGGAATCGATCTCCATTCCATTTCAAAATGGTCACTTCGAAACCGACGACCCTGCCTTCCGCGCCATCCGTCCCGGAGTGCCGGCAGAGATTAAAGCCGAAATAACCGGCGCGGGATCGAACGAAGTTGCCACCATGAACCTGAACAGCAAGCCACCGGTTGACAAGTCAGCGCTGGAGTGGGCATTGGGGGCGGTATTCGTGGTCTTGTCGGTAGTTTTTTTTGTGGCTTTCACCGGAAAGAAAACAACGTGGAAAAATCGGACTGCCATTATCTTTTCTTATGTAATCATCGGGATATTCCTGGCGGTTCCGCTTTTCGCACCTGTCATGCTGGTGCACACTTTTCCCGATGCCATAGACGCCATGATTGGAGCGCCCGCCGGGCTTATTAATACTCAGACCCCGAATCAACAGGATGGCGAAAGCCAGTGGGCGCTGAATATTGGCGGATATTCCTACCGGGCAAAAGCCCCGGCCAGCCCAAAAAACCTGGCCATTACACTAGCCCCGGTCCCGGCGCAAGCCGCGACACAAACCGGTAGCACTTCGACAGCACCGAACAGCGATTCTCCCACAACAAGCGTCACCCAGCCGCCCACTCCTGACGCCAGCCAATCCCCCGCGAAGGTAGACACCTCAAGCCCTCCTGCGCCAGTACCTACTGCCCAGCCTCTGAATCCTGAATCGCCCGCTCCAGTGGTGAAGGTCCAAGGCGGTCTTGTGATTCCCCTGTACGTAATTATCTTGTCCGTGATTGGCGGGGCCATCAATATGACCAGGAAGGTTCCTGCCTTCCAAAAGGAAGGAGAGGAATCGGATTTCAGACTGGGGCGTCCCGTCTCCAGGCTCGGAACGGCGGTAATAATGAAGGTTGCGCGAATGCGCAAGACGCCGGTGGCCGCGGCACACCCTAAGGATGGGGAAACAGACCAGGAAGAAGATTCAATTCAACAGCAGACAGGTATTGTCGCAACGCATTTGGCCACGGCGGCGGCGAAAGCTGACGATTCACTTGAGAGCCAGGCTAGAGCGATCGAGGCGCACTTAGATCTGCTGTTGAAAGAGCAAATTCAGCGCAACTGCGAATCGGATGTCGCATTGGCGGACATTCGAAACCTGCTGTCGAAAATGGAGGAGCTCT
Source organism: uncultured Acidobacteriaceae bacterium (assembly GCA_963755865.1). GTDB lineage: Bacteria > Acidobacteriota > Terriglobia > Terriglobales > Acidobacteriaceae > Bog-257. The sequence continues at coordinate 5,701 of CAVWLY010000001.1, forward strand.
ACTCGGGGAGAAAATCGTCCGAACCGCTTCTAAAGTTCAATTCGTTCGAAGACTGGGCGGCCAGCCATGCCCGGCTGCGGGAGCTGCTTCGCGGCAGTTGGCGGGTCGAGCTGCTCAATCAATACATGTACCTGATATCGGCGCCGTTTCTGGCCATCGTGACCTATTACGTTCTCGACCTGCTGGGCCTTTCCAAAGCGGGGGTGGTAGTGGTTCTGTCCTTCTCCGTGGGTTTGATTTCGGAGAAGATTGTCAGTTGGATATTGGGCATCGCCACCGGCTATATGCGAACGGATACTAGCGGCACGGCCAAGGTTGCATGATGAGAGTTCTGAGCGTGGTTTACGTGGAAGTTGCGCACGGCTTGACTTCGCTGCGCGCGGGCGAAAACGAATGGGTCACTTGACGAGCGCTGTATTAGACCTGTTTTGATTTAGGTGTGTTCGGCTAGTGCGGCGCTTCAGCGCCGCGTGAACCCATCCGTTCCCAACTGAGCCGGCCTGAAGCCGGCGGCACGGATCTGTCGTCGGCTGAAAGCCGACTTGGCAAGCTGGGTAGCCCAACACGGGCCTGAAGGCCGGCACTACCCGGACACAGCAATTCCTAAGATGCTCTAGCCAAGCGATTTATCATCGTCATCACTCCCTTCACCTTTTTGTGTCTCGGTGGTCAACAGCGCCTTCTCGTAAGAATCGCTCAAACACTTCATTCGAAAGCAGCCGTCCTCGTGCTGTGAGCGACAAGTTGTCAGCAGCACGTACCACTAAGCCGTCGGAAAGTAGCTCGGCGATCACGGCATCGTAATCGCCAACGGCGTGGTCGCCAAATTGTTTCCTCAATGCGGTAAGCGAAACGCCACGATTCATCCGCAATCCGAGGAAGAACGCCTCTTCGATTGCAGCCCGCGCATCTACCGGAGTGTGCGAGACCAGAAGTTGCTGTGCGCGAGAAGCGACGGCGTTCCCGGCGTTGGCTGCTGCCGAGTAGCTCTCGAGCGAATCTGGAGTGGCGAAGCGCACCGCTTCAATTCCTTTGACTTGCAGATCTTCGGTCGCGGGCAGCATGGAGTGCGCATCCACCCCGAAGCCAAGGTACGGCTTGCGTGTCCAGTACTTTACGTTATGCTTCGAGTCGCGCAACCCGACGCCGTGCGTGACCGGCCGCGCAAAGTTGGAGATCTCATACTGCTGCACTCCAGCTTTTTCCAGCCGCTCGCATGCGGCAAGATACAAGTCAGCAGTGAGATCGTCATCGGGAACAAAATGCGCGTGATATCGGCTGCCACCCGCGAGCAACTCCGTGCCCAGGCGTGAGTCTTCATCCACTTCCAGCATGTAAACGCTGACATGAGGCACACCGCTAGCAAGCGTCTCGCTAAGTGAAAGCTGCCAACTCTCCTCCGTCTGATGCGGCAAACCCGCAATCAGGTCGATGCCGATGTTGCCGATTCCGCTGGATCGCAATCGCGCAATGTCGTCCAGCGTAATGGTTCGCGTATGCAAGCGGCCGACCGACGAAGACTCCTTATCCACGAACGACTGCACACCCAGGCTAACCCGGTTCACGCCGCAGCCAAGCAAGACGTCAATAACTTCGCTGCTAATGGTTCCGGGTGCACACTCGACGGTGATCTCGGCTGTGCGTTCGACCTCAAAGTTCTCGCGGACAGTTCGAAACAAGCGCTGCAGTTGAACGGGGGCGAGTACCGACGGAGTGCCTCCGCCGAGATAGATCGAATCTACGGAACGGTCCAACTTTCCGCTGAGCTCACGCGCCAGATCACCGGCGGAGGCAATCTCTGCGCACACTTGGCCGACATACGTGTCGAACAGCGCGTGCGAAAACACCCCCGAAGCGAAGTTGCAGAAGCTGCATTTCGTGCGGCAAAAGGGCACCGAAATGTAAATTCCTAGTGACAAGTAATTCGCGAAAAGCTCTTTCGCGTACTAGAGTAGCAGCTGAGGAAGAAGTGCAGTTAGCAGTTAGCAGTTGGCAGTGGCAATTGGCAAAAAGCCGCTAACTGTTAATATCGGGGGACTCGCCGCGTGCGGCTTTTGCGGGAGGACACAGATCTCTGAGGCTGTTTTGCTAAGTGCTAACGGCTAAGTGCTAACGGCTAAGTGCTAACGGCTAATTGCTCCCTTATGAAAAAGCGAGTCGTCATCACGGGAATGGGCGTGGTCAGTCCGAACGGCATCGGCAATGATGCATTCTGCCGCGCCATCCTCGCCGGAACCAGCGGCGTGAAGCGTGTGTCCAGCTTCGATCCCAGCGATTTGCCCGTACAGATTGCCGGCGAGGTGCAGGACTTCGACGAACTCGCCTGGGTTGACGCGCATGAGCGTAAACACGTTTCGCGAGCGGTGCCGCTGGCCCTGGCAGCCTCGACCGAAGCGCTACGCGATGCAGCTATCGACACCTCGCAACTTTCTCTTGAGCAGCAACGCGAAATCGGCGTGGTGCTGGGATCGGGCGGCGGCGCCCAGGAGTTTTCCGAAGAGCAGGTTCGATTGTGGTTGACCGGCAAGGTAAAACAGGTAAGCCTGTTCTGCATTCCCAGCGGAACCATGGGCACGCTCTCCAGCGAAGTCAGCATGCGCTTCGGCTTGCGTGGTATGAGCCACGTCATCACCACCGGTTGCACGTCGTCGACTGACGCATTCGGCTACGCGCTGCGGCAAATTCAGTTTGGCTTTTTGCCAGTGATGCTCGTCGGCGGCGTGGACGCGCCCATTGCGCCGGGGATCATGAAGGGCTTCACCCTGATGAAGATCATGACCTCGTCGTGGAATGATCAACCTGAGCGCGCCTCTCGCCCTTTTTCGTTCGATCGTGACGGCTTCGTCGTCGCCGAAGGATCGTGGATGTTCGTGGTGGAAGAATACGAACATGCCCGCGCGCGCGGGGCGCGAATCCTTGCCGAAGTTGCGGGATATGGCTCTACCTGCGAGGCGTTCCACCGCGTGCGCCTGCAGGAGTGCGGCGAAGAACCGGCCCGCGCGATCCAGATGGCGATGGAGGATGCTGTTATCGATGCCGCGGCCGTTGATTATGTCAACTTGCACGGCACTTCGACGCAACTAAACGACCGCATCGAGACGCGAGCACTGAAACTGGCATTGGGTGAAAAGGCGCGCCAGACACCGATGTCCAGCTTGAAATCGCAGATTGGGCATCCCCAGGGGGCATGCGGCGCAGCCGGGATCGCCGCCACGCTGGTCGCGATGCATCACGGACAAATCCCGCCGACCATCAATTTGGAGCAGCCCGATCCTGAGTGCGATTTGGATTACGTCCCGGAAACGGGCAGGCACGTCGAGATCGAACATGCGGTTTGCAACTGCATTGCCTTCGGGTCGAAGAACTCGGCTCTGGTGTTGAGGAGGATAAGCTGAGCATCAACAGCGTGATTTCTTGCAGCAATAGGGGTCCTTCGACTCGCTGCGCTCGCTCAGGATGACAGGCGAAAAAGCTTTTCATTTCTACGAGTGGGCCGGCGGCACATGTACTGCTCAGGATGACACAGAAAAGCGGGTCCGTCGAATTACGATTGCGGGACCACATTCTAAGAAAGCTTAAGGCAACATTCGCTCTAAATACGCCCAACTTTTCCATCCCGCCGCCCTCCGTTCTCGTCTATATGACTTCCGGCATTTGGTTACAATTATCCAGGGCTCATGGCTTCCATCCACGAAGAAGAGGTATTAGGCAAGGCATACGACAGCAGGCTGATGAAGCGTCTGTTGACCTACCTGCGCCCGTATCGGGCACAGGTCATCGTCGCCCTCATCGCCATCGTGCTGAAAGCTGGGGCCGACGTGCTTGGCCCTTATCTCACCAAGGTGGCGATTGACAAATACCTTGCCAGCCATACTGAAGCTCATTCCTTGCTCGATCGCTTCCTCAGTCCTCGACCGCTAACTGGCATCGCGCAGATCGCGGCGATGTACGTCGGCCTGCTGCTCTTTAGTTTCCTGCTCGAATTCACCCAGACTTACATCATGCAGTGGACGGGGCAGAAGGTAATGTTCGATCTGCGGGCACAGATTTTCCGTCACCTGCAGGGTCTGCACATAGCCTTCTTCGACAGGAACCCCGTCGGACGTTTGGTGACCCGAGTTACCAGCGATGTGGACGCGCTGAACGAGATGTTCACCGCGGGCGTGGTTTCGATCTTTGAAGACATCTTCGTCCTGCTGGGCATCCTGGTCATCATGCTAAACATGAGCTGGCGCCTGGCGCTGATCACGTTCGCTGTGCTGCCGCTCATCTTCTACGCGACGTCAATTTTTCGCCGCAAGGTGCGCGAGAGCTACCGTCGCATTCGCATCGCCATCGCCAGAATCAACGCCTACCTGCAAGAGCATGTGACCGGCATCGTCGTTCTGCAACTGTTCAATCGTGAAAAGAAGTCGCACGAGCAATTCGAGAAGATCAATCGCACGCACATGGACGCGTACAAAGACGCGATTATGGCCCATGCCGTGTACTACCCGGTGGTAGAAGTCCTGTCCGCCACGGCGATCGCGTGCGTGGTGTGGTTCGGCGGCGGCCAGGTCATGCGCAACCTGGTGACGCTGGGCGTGCTGGTCGCATTCATGCAGTACGCGCAGCGTTTTTTCCGGCCCATTCAGGACCTCAGCGAGAAGTACAACATCCTGCAGTCGGCGATGGCGTCGAGCGAGCGCATCTTCAAACTGCTGGATACGACGCCGGAGATTGTTACTCCAGCATCGCCGAAGGTGCCTGCCGGAACCGGCCGCATTGAGTTCGATCATGTGTGGTTCGCCTATCGGACGATGGCGCAAGCTGCGGAAGAGGCTGCCATCAAAGGCGAACGGCTGAAGTCCATAGTGGAAGGAAGCAGCAACCCTGCGTTGGAGTACGACTGGGTGTTGCGCGATGTATCGTTCACGATCGAACCGGGTGAGACGGTTGCAATCGTCGGACACACCGGCGCGGGAAAGACTACGATCATCTCGCTGCTGCTGCGTTTTTATGATGTGCAGAGGGGCGCCATTCGCATCGACGGCGTCGATATCCGCGACATGAACTTGAACGATCTGCGGCGACGATACGGCGTCGTGCTGCAAGATCCGTTCCTCTTCTCCGGCACGGTGGCGGACAATATTCGGCTCGGCTCGCACTGGATTGAAGACCAGGCGGTAGAAAATGCCGCCGAACAAGTTAATGTGGCCGATTTTATTCGCTCGCTGCCGGGCGGGTTTGCGGAAGAAGTACGCGAGCGCGGTAGCACGCTGTCCACTGGACAAAAACAGCTCATCTCGTTTGCGCGCGCGTTGGCGCATAATCCCAAGATCCTCATTCTCGATGAAGCCACCTCGAGCGTTGACACCGAAACCGAGTTCCGCGTCCGCGAGGCACTTTCCCGCATGGTGGAAGGCCGCACCTCGATCATCATCGCCCATCGGCTGAGCACAATTCAGCGCGCCGACAAGATCATCGTCATGCACAAGGGCAAGGTGCGCGAAATCGGGTCGCACCAGCAACTGCTCGGTAATCGGGGCGTGTATTGGAAGCTGTATCAATTGCAGTACAAGGACCAGGAGATTCCCACGCCTGCGGCGATTGCGGCGAACGAATATTCCGAGCCGGGCGTTAACGTCTCGGCGAACGACTAGCTGGCGGGTCAGAGATCCGCCGAGTTAGGGTAAGCCAAACTGCCCGCTTGCGCGTGGAGCGTTCCTTCAGATTACGTCACAACCTCTGCCGTCCCAACGGGACTCTGTCTCATTTCGCACCCACCCAGCGCTGAAGAGTCTGCGTGAGTACCGTCCCTACGGGACTCGGATTAATACTCCACCTTACCCAGCACTCCGCCTTCGGCTCCGTGCTGGGCTAGACTTTCTCGCCCCTGCGGGGCTCGCTTTTGCGCGACGCGTTCCACCGTGCTAACTCAATGCGAGTTCTCACACTGACTCTGAAGCGCTGGGCTAAGGTCTTCCGCCCCTGCGGGGCTGGACGTTGCCACAGCGTTCGACCGCGCCAATTCAAAGCGACGTTCTCACGCGTCTTTCGACGATCCCGCTCCCCGAGCGTGCCATATTAGAATCCCATCTACTTTGCAGATGAGGTGAAGACCGTGTGGCAGATCCATCCCTGGTTGGCACTTGGCGTGGTTGCATCCACAGCCGCGACTGATGCCGTGTATGTCATGTTCAACGCAGCCGTTTCGTCGCGCCGCCGCGTCCCGGCAGCAAGTTGGAGCAGCGTGTGGTACCTGCTGTCGGCCTTCGCCGTCATCAGCTACACCAGGAACTGGGTGTACGTATGTTTCGCGGCATTAGGCTCATGGATCGGAGCGTATCTGTCGATGACGCTGCTCGGCAAGCCTCGAAGTGATTCCCGAGATCCCGACCATGCTGGCCCGAAAGCGACTGCCTGAAGTGGCCGTTGCGAGTTTGTTACTCCCCGCTGTCCTTTGAACGCAGCGATGTCCAATCCGAACTGATGGCCGATAGCTGACGGCCGATGGCTGCCTCCTGTCATAATCCTAGCGTGCGTATCCTCATCTCCGCGGGAGAGGCCTCTGGCGAGTTTTATGGCGCGAAGCTCATGGAAGCTTTGCGCTGCCAAGTCTCGCACCGAACTCCGCGTACCCGACCTCGAGTTCTTCGGCGTTGGCGGAGACCAGATGCGCGCCGCCGGCTGCGACCTGCTGGTGGATGCGCGAGAGATCGCCGAGGTCGGCATCGTCGAGGTGGTCAAGCACATTCCGCTCATCTATCGCCGCTTTCGCGAAGTGGTGCGCGAGGCCGAACGGCGGCGGCCTGACGTCGCGGTGCTCATTGACTTCCCCGATTTCAACCTGCGCCTGGCGCGCGAGCTGCATAAGCGCGGAGTGCCGGTCATTTACTACGTCAGCCCGCAACTGTGGGCATGGAAGCAGGGACGCATCGAGCGCGTTCGAAAGTACGTTCGCAAAATGCTGGTGATCTTTCCCTTCGAGGAACGCTTCTATCGCGAGCGCGGCATTGAGGCGCAGTTCGTCGGCCATCCGCTTGCCGATTTGCCATCGCCGCAGATAACGCGCGAACAGTTTGCGGCGGAGTACAAGCTTGATCCGCGCCGGAAATGGATTGCGTTACTGCCGGGCAGCCGGCGCGGCGAAGTTTCGCGCATCTTGCCCACGCTGTTGGAAGCAGCGCAACTTCTCGGTCCAGAATACGTTTACATAGTTCCGGTTGCCTCCACGCTCGATGAAAGCTGGGTGGCTTCGTTTTTGCGGAATCGCACGGGACCGCAGATCACGCTCACGCGCGACGCCCGGGCCAGCTTACTTCATGCGCGAGCGGCAGCGGTTGCCAGCGGGACGTCCACGCTGGAGGCGGCTTTGATCGGCACGCCCTTCACCATGGTGTACCGGGTTGCGCCGCTTACCTGGAGCCTCGGCCGCCGTCTAGTAAAAGTGGACCGCTTCGCGATGGTGAACCTGATCGCGGAACGTGATGTCGTTCCGGAACTGGTTCAGGCTGAGTTCACTCCGCAACGGGTTTGCGCCGAGCTTCGGCGCCTCCTTCCGGACGGGGCAGCGCGAGAGACTATGACGGAAGATTTCCGCGAAGTGCGCCGCCGCTTACGTCCCAATGGTCCGGGTGGCAATGCATCTGAACGGGCCGCGCAAGCCGTACTTACGTTGCTGGGGTCGTCAGGATGAAACGGCTTCACCAGAGACACAGCAGGGCGACTGGGACTGCTGCAAGAGTAATGTCCGGTCGAGTGTTTGAGTTCACTTTGCATTTTGGAATTGCCATTACGAGCGCAGCGAGGAATCTGCTTTTGCTTAAGCTGGAATGATGATTGAAAAAAAGCAGATCCCTCACGGCCAAGGCCGTTCGTGATGACAAATCGTGAAGGCCGTTGATGATCACAAATTGTGAAGGCCATTCATGATGACAAATCGTTGCGGCCGTCGTGATCACAAATTGTGAAGGCCGTTCGTGATGACAACCCAGAAGTCGCGACTAGCTTGTGCGCACCTTTCGCGGTAGGTTTTTCATCATTTATAGTAAGAAAAGCAGGAGCAACCTCCCTAATGCCAAACCCGGCGCGATCTCTCGTGCGCGTAATCCTGGTGCTTTCAATTGTTGGTCTGGTTTCTCCCAGCTTCGCTGCCGAGAAACAGCGGATCGAGATCAACGACTACGCTATTCAAGCCGTTGTCTCTCCCCAGACCCATCAGATTAAGGCAGAGGCTCGCGTCCGTTTTACCGCGCTCGACGACATCACCATCGCCATCTTTGAGTTGCACAATGCGCTGCGGCCGACGCGCGTGGTCGACGCCTCAGGTCAGCCCCTTTCGGTTGAGCGGGTGAGCCAGGACTCGACGATTCGTATTTCGTTACCGAATGGATTGACCAAAGGCGCCAGCGATACTCTGACCTTCGATTACGAGGGAGCGATCCAGTCGGGGGATGACAGTCCGGTACCGGGATTGAAACTTGCCTACATAGGGGATCCCATAACTTATCTGCTGTACGCTGGGCGCTGGTTTCCGATGGTTGCGTACGGGATCAATCGCTTCACCTCGACCATCACCATCAGCGCTCCCTCGGAGTACAGCATTATCGGCAGCGGCAAGCAGACGTCGGGCGCGGCTGCTGAAGCGGGCGGTGAAACTGGCCGCAAGGGTGGCACAAGCCATGCGGCTCTGACCAAGCTTCCAGCTCCCGCCGGTTACAAGACCATCACCTTCAGCTACGAGGACAGGCCTAGCTTTCCGGGGACGATTGTGATTGGCAAGTACGAGCCGACCAAAAGCACTGAGGGCGGGTTGAATATCACGATCTACACCTCGCCCGATCACAAAGCGCTCGCCACCCAGTATGCCGATACCGCGGTGAAGGAGTTTTTCTTTTATACCTCGACTTACGGTCCTCCCTTCAACAGCACGCTGAACGTCGTCGAATTACCCAATGACACCGTGCCATCAGCTTGGGCGCCGGAAATCGCTGGATTGGCGTCGCGCTCCTTCGTGGGCAAGATTAACTATCGGCTGCTGGCCAATACCGTTGCGCATCAGTGGTTCGGAACCATGGTGAGTCCGGCAACCAAGAATGATTGGTGGCTGAACGACGGTTCGGCGCGCTATTCCGAGGCGCTGTATGTGGAACACGTTGCCGGCCCGGCTGGCTTTGAGGAAGTTACCAAGGACATGTCGGTGGGCGCGCTGGCTTATGTCTCGGTTCCGCTCGCGGACGTCGGGAAGCTGGATACCTTCTCTCCCGAGTTCCAATCGCTGGTGACCGACAAAGGCGGCATGATATTGCAGATGCTGCGCTGGGTGATTGGTGACAACGCTTTCGACAAAACCATGCGCACGTTCGTCAGCCAGTACGCGGGCAAGTCGGCTTCGGTTGACGATTTCCGTAAGATTGCGGAGCAGAGTTCTGGCCAGCAGCTTACCTGGTTCTTCACCCAATGGCTGGACTCCACGGGTGCGCCGGAGTTCAAGAATAAGTACACCGTTTACCGCACACAGAAAGGCTTCCGGGTGGTCGGTGAGATTCAACAGGACATGGACCTTTTCCGCATGCCCGTGGAGTTGAAGATTGATACCGACGGCAAAACCGAGGTCAAGCGCGTGGAGGTTTCGGGTACGAACTCAGCCTATGCGGTCGAGACATTCGGCAAACCGCGCCGAATAACCATCGATCCGAACAATGACGTCTTGCAGAATTCCCAGGAGCTGCAGGTACGCACCTCGATCATGCGCGGCCAGCAGGACGTGGAACAGGGCGATCTGACCGAAGCTTTGAAGGAATTTCAGAAGGCGCTCGACATTAACAAGAACAGCTCGCTGGCGCACTATCGCATCGCGGAGGTGTTCTTCTTGCAGCATAACTACCAGTCGGCTGCGAACGCCTATCGCGAATCGCTCAACGGTGATGGCGAGCCACGGTGGACTGAGGTTTGGAGCCACATCCAGCTGGGAATGATCTTCGATCTCACCGGCCAGCGCGAGCGCGCGACCAATGAATACCGGCAGGCCCTGCAGACCAATGACAATACGCAGAATGCGCTCGATACCGCCCGCAAGTATCTGCAAACCCCCTATCAGCCGCAGAGCTCCGATAAGCCCGGCATGTAGTAATGCAGTATGGTGAATTAGAAATCGGCTTAGCCAATTCGCTGCGGCTTTCGATTTCTCCCCAGGGCCTGAAGGCCATGTTTCTTAGCGCATCGTTCGGCACGGCTGAAGCCGTGCCCTGACACAAGGCTCTGGATTATGGAAAGAACTTCCGACTCAGGACACTAGAACAGTTTCATGGTCGGTGTATCCCAGCGGTTGCTTTGAAAGGGCATGGCTTCAGCCATGCCGAAAGACGGCAGTGAAGGAGTGCGGCCTTTAGGCCCAGAGGGATTACCCAGCGGCTAAAGCCGAGATCATAAGAGATCTGCGCGGCACGGCTGAAGCCGTGCCCTTCCAAATCCGGGATACATCGACTCTAAAACCGCTTTAGTTTCAGGCCGCTCAAGGCTGCGGCCTTTTCTTCCGCTACTCCCGCAGACATCAGCAATACTTGAAACGTCTCGCCCATCCCCGTGGGTGAGACCAAGTGTTTGAGTTGTAGCGCGACCTTGGCGTGCTCCTGGGGCAGTTTGCTATCCTGAAATGCATCCGCGAATTGGGTCTCTTCTCCGATGCCAAGGAGAAATTGGGATTGGGTGAGCAGCGCGACGGGATCGAGTCCGCGATCAATACCGCGTGCCCGCAGCGCTGTGAAGTTCACATGGGCGGTAATGTCCTGCTCGCCCGGCGCCTCGTATGGCGACGTGCTGGCGGTGTGCTGACGATAGGTCATGATGGTGTCGCGATGCCGTCCCGCCAGTTGCTCTTCGCGCGTGTAGCCATAGTCGATTAGGACGAGAAAGCCGCGCCTGCCGTGAAATGCTGCAGCGATGCGCTCCATCCACTGCAATGACACCAGTGACGCTTCCACTCTCTCGCCCTCTTGCGGCTGCACAGCGTAGCGATCAAGAAATTCCACTTCCGCTGCGGTCGCTGGAACGAACGTCTCCATAAATCTGCCGTTCTCGATAGCAATTCTCAATTCGCCGCGATGGTCGACCACCTCAACCGCCAAGGCATCGAAGAATTCATTACCGAAGACAATAAGATTTTTCCCGGCTGTCGCAGCTGCCCCTTCGAGCGAGTCGAAGACGGGCGCTCTTCCCAGCGAGATGTGCTCAGCCTGCCGTTCCTGCAATCGCTCGCGCAACTGCGCCGACTGCTCCACTAGCGCGTAGTGAAGCGCGCGAGAGAACTCCGGAAACTGCTTGGCCGACCAATCCAGCACGTCGCGCGCAAACAGGCCGCGTCCGGGACCCAGTTCGATGATGTCAACGTGCGAGGGAGAATCCAGCACGCGCCACATTTCCTCGAATTGCCGGGCCAGCAGGCGCCCAAATACGGCATGAACGTCGCTCGAGGTGTAAAAATCGCCGGCCTTCCCGAACTGCTCGCGCGGGCGCGAATAGTAGCCGAGCTCAGGCTCATAAAGACAGATCTCCATATAGCGCGAGAACGGAATCGGGCCATCGCGGAGAATCTCGTCGGCAATACGTTGGCGGAGGCGCGATTCGGGCCGAGAGCTGTGCTTTGGCTCGTTAGGCGGAGTACTCACAGCTTGCCTTCGCGCTCCATCTGCTGGTTCTCTTTGCGATGCTGTGGCGTGCGCACAAACATCTCGACCAGATAGTCATGCAGGCAGTCGAAAAGCTGGCGCTGGAAGGCCCACTCAAATTGCGAATCGTCCAGATCGCGCGGATGCAGCTCGAAGTAGTAAGTGTGGACCGGCGGATCCGTAAAGCGTGGCCTGATGATCACCTCCACGGCTTCTCCCTTGGCGCGAGCGTCGAACTCTACCAGAGGATGCTCGTAAAGGCGCAACTGCTGTTGCACCCGTTCCAGCCGAGAGGAGGTCATCGGGCGATTGTAGCCGACATAGAACGCGAGTGCGCGGGGATCGCGGCATTGAGGTCTTCGCTTCGGTCGAGGTAAACGTCGACTCGCTTCTACGGATGTATTCCGTGGCGAGAACGGACCATCGCGTTTGTCACGAAAAAGCTACAACTTTTCCATTCCACCGTGACAACCAGGAGGCGCATCGCGGCTATTCTTCACTCGAAGTGCAAGGCGGATATGGCGGACGGCGGCGGCGGTAAAAATCACAATGCTGTCCGCCATAGTTTTTGATGTACCTGATAATGGCGCTATGAACGTCCAACCTCCGGTGTGGCGAATCAGCAAGTCGTTTTAGCCAATTCGCTGCGGCTTTCGATTTCTCCTCAGGGTCTAAAGGCCAAGCTTTCGTAGCGCATGGTTCGGCACGGCTGAACTGTGCGTGAGAACTGGTGCCGTCCCTACGGGACTCGGACTTATTTCCCACTTTACCCAGGGCTCACGCCCTGGGCTATGATTGTTCCGCCCTACGGGCAGGTTTTACCGGCGCGATTGGGTATTCTCATCCCATCGCAATTTCCCAATTCAGGTTCTCACGCACACGCTGAAGCCGTACCCTGACACAAAGCTCTCTAGTTTATGCAAACTTCCGACTCATGACACGAGCCGTTACTTCAATACCTCGGCGCCACCACCTGATGCATTAGCTTGGGCTGCTGATAGCCATGGGGCTTCTGCCGTGGCGGCAGCTTGGGCGCATGATACGGAACCTCCTCATACGGAATCCGGCTGAGCAGGTCGGCAATGCAATTCAGCCGCGCGCGCTTCTTGTCATCCGAAGGCACCATGACCCACGGCGCCTGCGGAATATCGGTGGCTGCCAGCATGGCATCGCGCGCTCGCGAATAATCGTAGAAACGGCGGTGCGACTCCAGGTCCATCGGACTCAGCTTCCAGCGCTTCCTCGGGTCCTTGATGCGGTTCTGGAACCGGCGGTGCTGCTCCTTTTCGCTGACGTCCATCCAGTACTTCAACAGGATGATGCCACTGTCCACCAGCGCCATCTCGAAGCTGGGACAGCTCTGTAGGAATTTGCGGTGCTGCTCCTTATCGCAGAAGCCCATCACGTATTCCACGCCGGCCCGGTTGTACCAGCTACGATCGAAGATCACGATTTCCCCGCCCGCCGGCAGTTCTGCGACGTAGCGTTGCATATACATCTGCGTCTTCTCCCGCTCGGTAGGAGCGGGCAGAGCGACCAGACGGAACACTCGGGGGCTTACACGCTCGGTGATGCGTTTGATGACCCCGCCCTTCCCGGCAGCGTCGCGACCTTCGAAGATAATGATGATCTTCGCACCCGTTTTCTTCACCCACTCCTGCAACTTCACCAGCTCGACCTGAAGCTTGTACATCTCGCGCTCGTAATCCTTGTTCTTAAGCTTCGTTTGAGCCGGGACGGCTGGGTTGCCCTTCGTCTCGACTGCGGGTTTTTGTTCGCGATCCTTCTTGGAGCTCTTTCCCATAAGACCTCCCTTGCCATTATTGGGATCTACCGTGAAAGAGAGATTCTACGCTCCTACCTCGAGACAAGGCTGTGAGGTGCATGGGAAGCCCAGGCACTCGAAGCCGAAAGAGGGTCTCCGTTCACGCTCATGAGACACCCGTTGGCTGCGCATTCCTCCCGCTCGCTACGCAGCCGCTTCACTTTCCAAGGTGAGCCACGGCACCGCGCTTGCCGGGCCTGAAGAACGACAATCTATGGATGTGGCAGTGTGTTGGTGTGCCTTTCATGTCCCATTATTTGGGGCCACTCACCCGTTGCCGCGCTTTGGTTGTTGATATAGACTCCCACACCCTGTTCTGTCGCGAGGTTTAAGGAACGTGAGCACCCAGACGTTTTCGCCGGAAGTCAATTTTCCCACCCTGCCAACCGATATCAACGAGAAGCAGAGGTCTTCGCCCAGCAAGCGGCGAGGTCTGCGCATTCTGCAACCGGACGTGACCTACACCGGATCGCCCATCAAGCCGCTGCAGAAGGGTCTGCCCAAGCAGACCGAATCGCTTTGTCCGGAGTGCAATAAGGTCATCCTGGCTGACCTCTTCTCTGAGGACGGCAAAGTCGTGATGGAAAAGGCCTGTGCCGAACACGGCAGCTTTCGCGACATCATCTTTAGCGACGTCGAGTTGTACCTCAAGATGGAGGAATGGAACTTCGGCGACAATTTGGGTCTGACCAATCCGCAGGTCGAAGGCGGAAAGTCGTGCCCTGACGATTGCGGCCTCTGCGGTATGCACACCTCGCACACCGCGCTCGCCAATGTCGATCTCACCAATCGCTGCAACCTGACATGTCCGGTCTGCTTCGCCAACGCCAATGTCGCCGGCTATCTTTATGAGCCGAACATTGAGCAGGTCCGCGGCATGTTGCAGACGCTCCGCGGTGAGCGCCCCGTGGATGGCCGCGTGGTGCAATTCTCCGGTGGCGAGCCCACCATCCATCCTCAGTTCTTCGAGATTCTCAACATGGCGCGGGAGATGGGCTTCACGCACATTCAGGCGGCGACCAACGGGATCGAGCTGGCCAATCTGGAATTCGCGAAGAGAGCCAAAGCTGCCGGCTTGGCTACGCTCTACCTGCAATTCGATGGCGTTACCGACGACGTTTACCTTCGCACCCGCGGACGGGCGCTACTCGACACCAAGATGAAGGTCATTGAGAACTGTCGCGCCACCGGCATGAAGATTGTCTTCGTACCCACCATCGTGAAAGGCATTAACGATCATCAGATTGGCGACATCACGCGCTGCGCCATTGAGAACGTCGACACGGTCTCTGGTATCAGCTTTCAGCCAGTCGCCTTTACCGGGCGGATCGCCAAGCACGAACTGCTTGCCAAACGCTTTACGCTCGCCGACCTGGCGCGCTGCGTCAGCGAGCAGACCGGCATCACCGACCCGCGATCGGATTGGTTCCCGCTGGCATGTGTTACGCCTTTCTCGAAGCTGACGGCTGCGCTGCGCGGTACTGGTGTGCCCACCATCTCGTCACATCCGCACTGCTCACTCGGGACTTACTTCTTCGTGGACGAGAAGTCGAAGAAGGCCGTGCCGATTACCCAATTTGTTGACGTTCCGAATATGCTGCAGGACATGGAAGAGCTGTCGCGCTCAGCCGGCAAGGCGCGCTTCAAACTCTACAGCAAGGTGAAAGCATGGAACTCACTGCAGAAGCATTTCAAACAAAAGCTTGCGCCGCCGGGACTGACGTTCACGAAATTCCTGCAGACGTTACAGGGGATGACCAACAAAAAACTCGGCCGCGACGGAAAAGATGGAACGTTCACCTATCGCACCTTGCTGGTGGCGGGCATGCACTTCCAGGATGCTTACAACTACGACATCGAACGGGTGAAGCGCTGCGTCATTCACTATGCGACACCCGACGGCAAGCTGTATCCCTTCTGCACCTATAACTCGGGGCCCTGCTACCGCGAGAAGATCGAGCGGCAGTTCTCCACTCCCTGGGACCCGAAGACACAGCAGCCCATCAGCGCATAGCGTTCATGGCAGAGGATTTCTAACCGATCAACACAGAGGCACAGAGAAATCGGTGCCTCGGCCTTTCTGACAACTGACAACCGCCAACTGGCAACTGCCTTTCTACCCCGGTGGCCACTTCAAATCTCGCCCGCCGAGCAGGTGCAAATGCAGATGGAACACTGACTGCCCCGACTTCGGTCCCACGTTGTACACCGTGCGGTACCCGTCCTCGATGCCGCGCTCGCGGCCAATCTTGGCTGCGATGAGCTGGCAATAGCCGAGGATCTCGGTATCCTCTCCCGTGGCTTCTTTCAATCCAACAACGTGCCGCTTGGGAATGATGAGCACGTGGGTCGGCGCTTTGGGATTGATGTCCTCGAAGGCGAACACCTTGTCGTCTTCGTACACCTTCTTGGAGGGAATCTTACCCGCGATGATTTTGCAGAAAAGGCAGTCGTCGCTCATGGACAGATGTTAGCTGATTCAGGCAAGGTTTAGTCATGGCAACTAGTGGTAAGATTGTCTTACTATGGTGACCAAGATCTCAACTAAGGGACAGGTGGTGCTACCGAGTGCTATTCGCCGACGGCTCGGGTTGCGTGCAGGCGACGCGCTTGATGTCAAAACAGAGGGTGATCGTGTTGTTTTGACGCTGCAGAGAAAGCAGAGCCGGAGAAAGGCGAGGATTGTGACCGATCCCATCACTGGATTCCCTGTACTGACGCTCGGACCTGGAGCACCGGTTCTGACCCACAAACAAGTCAAAGAGATGTTGGCGGACTTCCCGTGAAATGTCTTCTCGACATGAGCACGCTTGTGGCGCTTGGCATCGCCGAACATGAGTTCCATGAGCGCGTGGCAAAGTGGGTGCGAAACTTGGGGGCGGCGGAGCCTCTCCAACTGTTCACATGTTCGATAACAGAAATTGGTTTCGTACGCATTGTCGCGCAAACGCCACAATACGCATTCAGTGTTTCAGAGGCGCGGATTCTACTATTGCGACTCAAGGCCAGGCACGGAGAAGTATTCAGGTTTATCGCTGATGTTCATGACGCGACCCGACTTCCTAGCTGGGTCAAGGGTCCAAAGCAAGTTACAGACGGCCATCTCGTCCAACTGGCGAAGGCGAATGAAGCCGTGCTGGCGACACTGGATCGGGGAATCCCGGGAGCATTCCTGATTCCTGACGGGTGAAACTCGCCCGTATGGGGATCGGTGGTGAGTTTCCGTGGTTGTGAAGTCGCCTATTCCTTTTGCTCTTTCCGACGCAATTGCAGATATCCCCGGATCAGCTCATTCAAGTCCCCATCCAGCACGCGATCAACGTCGCCGATCTCGACTCGCGTGCGCAGGTCTTTCACCATGCGATACGGCTGCAGCACGTACGACCGGATCTGCGATCCGAAGTCAATGTCTAGCTTGGAATCCTCGATGCCCTTGGTCACTGCACGCTTCTTTTCCAGTTCGTATTCGTAGAGACGTGAACGAAGAATGCTCATGGCGCGCTCGCGGTTCTTGTGTTGCGAGCGCTCGTTCTGGCAGGCAACCACGATTCCAGTGGGAATGTGCGTAATCCGCACCGCCGAGTCCGTCGTGTTCACGTGCTGCCCGCCCTTGCCGCCCGAGCGATACGTGTCCGTCCGAATGTCTTCCGGCTTGATGTTGATCTCGATGGTCTCGTCGATTTCCGGCGAGACATAGACGCTGGCGAACGAGGTGTGCCGGCGTTTGGCCTGGTCGAACGGAGAGATGCGCACCAGGCGGTGCACGCCGATCTCGCTGGTCAACAGCCCGTAGGCGTGCTCGCCATTGACGCCGAAGGTTGCCGACTTGATGCCCGCCTCGTCGCCCGGCTGATACTCGTAGAGCTGCGTGGAGAAGCCCTGGCGCTCGGCCCACCTCAGATACATGCGCATCAGCATCTCGGCCCAATCCTGCGACTCGGTGCCGCCCGCGCCGGGATGGATGGTTACGATCGCGCTGCGCTCATCATTTTCGCCCGAGAGCAGCGTCTCGGTCTCGAGCTTTTCGACCAGGCCGCGTAAGGCATCGACCTCGCGCCGCAGATCGGAGGAGACATCTTCCCCTTCGCGTGCCAGGTCAAAATAGGCGGTGATGTCGCTCGAACGCCGGGCCAGTTCGGTTTCGGTGGCAAGCAAGCTGTCGAGGCGCTTCTTCTCGCGCATGACCTGCTGTGATTTTTCGGGATTCGACCAGAGCGCGGGATCGGCGGTTTGCTTTTCGATCTCGCTCAGCTTTTCGCGCAGCTTGGGCGCGTCAAAGGTACTCCTGTAGATCGTGCACCTTGTCGCGGAGCGCTGCGTATTCCTGTTCTAATTCTTCGACCATTTTCGCTCTTCGCTTTTCGCTATTGGCTTTTAGCTATTAGCTTTCCAGCCTTTGACTTTCAGTTTATCCGCGTTATCCGTGAAATTCGCCGTTGTTTTTGACTTTTGCCCGTTCAATTGTCTGCGTCGTCCTGCCTCGGTCGCGAATTAAGCACTTTCCGCGACCGGCGGCTGCGCCATCGCACCCGGCCTGAGAACGCGCAACAACAGTCCCAGCAAGGTGATTATCGCACACACCACTGGGAACCAATCGCCGTGACGAGTGTAGAAGGTGGTGGTTTCCTCCAGCGAATACGCTGCCTGCAATTGCGTGCGCTGATTTCGCGGGGCCTCAGCCACCACGCGGCCGAACGGGTCAATGACCGCAGTGATGCCAGTGTTGGTGTCGCGCAGCAGCCAGCGGTTGTTCTCCACCGCGCGCATGCGCGCCTGGTTCAGGTGCTGCCATGAAGCCCCTCCCTCACCGTACCACCCATCGTTCGAAATATTGACGAAGAGTTCGGCTCCGTTTTTCGCGAACTGCCGGATCTCATCCGGGAAAATCGACTCATAACAGATGAAGGTACCGATCTTCGTGTCGCCGACTTGCTGTGGCATCCGTGATTTGCCGCGGGCAAAGGTGCCGATCTCGCGGGTAAGTCCGCTGGCGAAGCTGAACAGCTTCTCGAACGGCACATACTCGCCGAAGGGGACGAGATGAATCTTGTCGTAGCGCCCTGTCCATGCGCCGTTGGGCGCAATCACCGCTGCCGAGTTGTAGATGTCGGGCTGTCGATTGGGCTCGCCAGTGTGCTCAATGCCGATCGAACCAGCGATGATGTAGGAATTCGTGGCGCGGGCCACATTCGCCAAAGTGGCGCGCACATGCAGGTCAGTCACAAAAAATGGGGCGGGCGATTCCGGCCAAATGATCAGCCCGGGCGTACCGAATTTGTTGTGCTCCGGAGGCACGCTGAGCGATGCCAGGGCGTTGAGCGTCTGGGTAAGGTAGTCGAGCGTCCACGCGCCAGAGTCGAGAATAGGAATGTTTGCCTGCACCAGGGTGGCGCCATCGGAGGCCGGAAGCGCCGCGGGCTTTATTAATTTACCAGCATGTAAAGCTATAGCCGCGGCCAGTGCTGCAGTGAGCAATACCTTGCGGCGCGAGTACGGCACCAGGAAGGCGGCTGCGAGGGCAGTATTCACCAGTACAATTTCGAATGAAATGCCGTACACACCGGTGACGGTGGCTACGCGCGAGAGGGGAATGTTGTCGATCTGCGTAGTGCCCAGCAGGTCCCACGGAAATCCCGTGATGTAGGTACGCGCCAGTTCGATGGCGACCCACAGGAACGGCGTGAAGACCAGCGCCCGCAAGCTGAAACCGTTGCGGCGTGCGGCGATGAGAGCAAGCAGAAGTCCAAATAGTCCGTGATAGAAGGAGAGATACAGGGCGTACATCAGCAGCAGCACGCACGAGGTCGCGACGCCAATATTGCCGTACACGTGCATTACGTAGAAGACCCAATAGCAGCTGCCGAGGTACCAGATGACGCCGCTTACATAGCCGAGCAGGAATCCCTGCCACGCCGTCGCGGGCGCAAGAAAAAGTCCGCCGTCGGCGAGCGCCAAGGTGACATCTTGCTCGCGGCACTTCAGGATGGCGTAAATCAGGGGCGCCAGCGCGATCCAGCTGAGCAGATAAAGCGCAGGCTTGGGGAAGATCAGCACCTGCAGAACACCCGAAAGGCAGGCGAAGATCCAGGCATTCGGGCGGATTCTTCTCACGCTTTGGAGTGTAGCAAAGGGAAATGGAGCTAGGGTGGTGCGAAGATTACGGTTTGATTACAGCAGCGCAGCGGTGATTCGAGGATTCGGATCTTCGGCGGCCGAATCGCGTTCGCTCAAAGTAACGTTCGAGCGCGCTTGATCGCGTTCTCCTAATCAAGCCGTCCCTTCCAGGCGCCCTAGTCGGCGCTCATGCGATTCGATTTCTTCGGCTTGCTTGGCCACGGTTCCCGCCAACGTCGCGATCATGGAGGCAAGGCGGTCGAGGCGGGCGTCGGTGGCTTGCATCCGTTCTCCAAGCTGCGCGATGTGCACCGCGTTCTCAGCAATCAAGGCCTCGTGCTTCAACGTTTGATCGTAGAGCCGCCCCATCGCCGCCCAGAACTCCTCGAAGCTGCCGAATGTGGTGCTCATGCTCAGAAGTCTATCCTGTCCGGGATTCTCGTGCTACTAAGTAGCAGACACATTGCTGCGTCAGCCTAAGCGAGCGCGATCGCCATAAAACGAGCCGCGCAGCGGCGGGACGGGTTTCGGCGGGGGCGTAAGCCAAACCCCCATGAGCATGGGCCCTTCGCGCAACTGGCGGGGCCGATATGCGCGCGTTGACTGCCTTTCGACTATTGTCCAAGATTGACCATGTTGGACAGAGATGATAATTTCGGATTTGCAAGGTTTTCTGGCAGATAATGAATGTCCACCTAACCCCCGAGCTAGAGACACTGGTCCAGAACAAGGTGAAGAGCGGCCGCTACAACTCGGCAAGCGAGGTCGTGCGCGAGGCACTGCGGCTGTTTGAGGAGAGAGAAAGAATTCGAGAGCTGCAAATCAGGGCATTACGTCACAAAATCAACCAGGGCTGGTCGTCCCTGGAACGTGGCCAGTGGGTGGACGGGACAGAGTTCTTTAAAGGGCTCGAGCGAGAGGAACAAGAGCTAGGACGCAAGCGCAAGCGAGCATGAAGCGCTTCAAACTCTCGCCCGAAGCTGCCAATGACGTTCGGGACATTTGGGCCTACGTCGCCCAATCAAAGCGGCCCGCCGCGTCCGTCTTCAGATCTTCGATGCTTGCCAGAGGATCGCCGATAACCCAGGAATTGGACATCGGCGCGAGGACCTTACTGATAAGCCTGTACTCTTCTGGCCGGTTGGCTCCTACCTCATCATTTACAGAGCCGCGCCAAAGTCAGCCGAAATTGTTCGCGTGTTACATGCAGCAGTCGACACGACAACCCGGCTAGAGACTTAAGCAAATTTGCCTAAAGGCGATGGGGCTGATCGCTAACTGATAGCTGCTAACTGCCGCCTACTTGATCGCCACCAGCTTGTTCATCAGCTCGGAATAATCCTTCTTCTCGACGCCGTGAACTTGCTTGTTGTACTCATCCACTTTGGCTGAGTAGTTCATGGAGCAGAACTTCGGGCCGCACATCGAGCAGAACGCCGCCTCTTTGTAGTACGCATCGGGCAGGGTCTCGTCGTGCATGGAGCGCGCAGTCTCAGGATCGAGCGACAGCGCAAACTGCTTGTCCCAATCGAAGGTGTAGCGGGCGTAGCTGATGGCGTCATCGCGATCGCGCGCGCCCGGACGGTGACGCGCCACGTCGGCCGCGTGGGCCGCGATCTTGTAGGCGATGATGCCGTCCTTCACGTCTTTGTCGTTGGGCAGGCCCAGATGCTCCTTAGGAGTGACGTAGCAGAGCATGGCGGCGCCGTACCAGCCAATCATCGCCGCGCCGATGGCGGAGGTAATGTGGTCGTAGCCGGGCGCGATGTCGATCACCAGCGGCCCCAGCGTGTAGAACGGCGCGCCGTAGCAGAGTTCAACTTCCTTCTCCACCTGCTCTTTGATCTTGTCGAGCGGAATGTGCCCAGGCCCCTCGATCATGACTTGCACATCGCGTTCCCAGGCTTTCTTGGTGAGCTCGCCCAGCGTCTTGAGTTCGGCGAACTGCGCCTCGTCACTGGCGTCGGCAATACATCCGGGACGCAAGCCATCACCTAGCGAGTAGCTGACATCGTGCTTGGCGAGAATTTTGGTGATGTCGTCGAAGCAGTCGTAGAGGAAGTTCTGCTTATGATGGTGGGCCATCCACTGAGCCAGGATCGCGCCACCACGGCTCACGATGCCGGTAATGCGCTTGGTGATGAGCGGCAGGTATTCCACCAGCACGCCCGCGTGGATGGTCATGTAATCCACGCCCTGCTCGGCCTGCTCCTCGATCACCTCGAGCATCACGTCGGCATTGAGGTCTTCGATGCGCTTCACGCGAGAGACTGCTTCGTAAATGGGCACGGTCCCGATCGGCACCGGCGAATGCCGCAGAATGGCTTCACGAATCTCATGGATGCCGCCACCGGTCGAGAGGTCCATCACCGTGTCAGCGCCGTAGTGGACCGAGGTGTGCAGCTTCTTCAGCTCCTCGTCCACATTACTGGTGACCGAGGAATTGCCGATGTTGGAATTGATTTTGCACTTCGACGCGACGCCGATGCACATCGGTTCCAACTCCGGATGATTAATGTTGGCCGGAATAATCATGCGGCCGGCGGCAACTTCGTCGCGCACGAGCTCGGGAGCGATCTGCTCGCGCTCGGCAACGAACATCATTTCTTCGGTGAGCAGACCTTGGCGCGCAAAATGCATCTGCGACATGTTGAGGTCGCCAGTGCGCACAGCTTCCTCGCGACGCTTGGTGACCCACTCGGCCCGCGGCTTGGGGACGCCCGCACCATTGTTCTTGCCGCTATCGTTTACATTCATGAGTTCCCGTCTCCTGCTGACAAACGTTTATTATACTGCCGCGACACGCAGGCAAGTTTTCGCGAGGTATTGTTCCGCTGCTGATTTCGAGTCGCTTCCTCCGGCAGGAATGCTGATTGATATACCATGTCGATATGCCCCTCTGGTTTGGAGCGGCTGACCACGGCTCATGGAATCTCCCAAAAAACTTCACCTCAAAACCCTTATCTTGATCTTAATCATGGTTCTTGCCGGTCCGGTGGGCAATGTTCTGCTGGGCAAGGCCATGAAACAGGTGGCGCCGATAAATCCATGGCCACCGGTGCAATTGGTGCACGTTTTCTTTCGAGTATTCACCTCCGGCACGATCTGGCTCGGCATTGGATGTCTGCTGATTTTTTTTGTGGCCTACATGGTCGTCTTGTCGTGGGCCGACTACAGCTATGTACAGCCAGCTTCTTCTTTTGCGTATGCAATCGTCGCGGTATTGGCTTGTACCTGGTTAGGCGAAACGGTCTCGCCATTGCGCTGGGCCGGCATCGCGATCATCTGTGCCGGCGTGTTTTTGGTTGGCCATACCCATCCTAGTACCACGGAGAATAGCTAGTGCTGTCTGAGTTCATCATCTTTTTCCTGATTGTTGTCTTCGGAACGATGGGCGAGTTATTCATGTCGCGCGCCATGAAGGAAACTGGCGAGGTGAAGGACTTCCGGCCGGTTGCACTCATCCAGACGATTCTGAGGGCCTTACGCGTTAAGTGGATGTGGTTCGGTGTCGGGATGATGGCGATTGGATTTTTCTCGTTACTGGCGGCGTTCTCGTTTGAGAATGTAAGCTTTGTCGTACCTGTAACGGCGCTGAGCTATGTCGTAGGCGCATTCGGAGGCAAGTTCTTCCTGGGAGAACGGGTCAGCATGCAGCGTTGGACCGGCATCTGTCTGGTTGGTGCGGGGGTAACATTGGTGCTCATCGGCAGGAGTTAGGCGAATTATGCCCCGCCCGGCAAAGGTGCGCTCAATCTCGTGGAACGTGTCTCCCAAGAATACTCTGGTCTTACGGGAGATCCTCTCGATCGCCGTAGATTCATTTCGGGCCGACAGGGTACGGGCCACCATGACCGCCCTGGGCATGGTGATAGGTACCTTCTCGCTGGTTCTGGTGGTCACGATTGCGCTTACCGGAAAACAGTACGTTCTGAATGAAATTCAAAACATTGGCGCCAATCTTATTTGGGCGGAATACGCGGGATCGGCGAGTGCGGGCACCAGCGCCAGCGCAGCGGATTATCTAACCGTCAACGACATGCTCGCGGTGGAACAGCAGGTGCCGGGGGTGAAGGAAGCGTCGCCGGTGCTCAACTTGCACGAACCAATCCTGATTGGCAATGGCAAGCAACGTGACATGTTGATTCTTGGCGTTGACCCAGAATATGTAACGGTTCGCCGCATCATCGTAAGTTCGGGCAGATTCTTCGATCAACAAGACTCCCAATCTCACAACAAGGTCGCTCTGGTCACGGAAGACTTTGCCGACCAGCAATACGGAGGAATCGGGTATGCGGCGGGACATGAAATCAACATTCAAGGATTACCCTTTGTTGTGATCGGCACATTTCGTGAGAGCGTGGAGACGTTTGGTCAATCTGAAATCCAAGACGACACGATTCTGATTCCATATTCGGTCGCCCGTTATTTGACGAATACGAACGCCGTCAACCAGATTTACTTTTCGATGTCGGATGCGGCCAGCGTCCCATCTGCCTCCCAACAAATTCTGGCGGTGTTAAAGTCACGACATCGCGCCGAATCGGTTTATAACGTTGGCGATCTCACCCAGGTGCTTGCGTTAGTAGCGAAAACGGCCAATGCATTTACGATCATTCTCCTGCTGTTTGCAGCTATTACCTTGGTTGCGGGCGGAGTCGGGATTATGAATATTATGCTGGCCACGGTCAGCGCCCGCATTCGAGAAATTGGGATCCGCAAGGCGGTAGGAGCGACGCGGCGCGAAATTCAGTTGCAGTTTTTGTCTGAAGCCGTATTAATCTCCCTGATCGGGGGAACCATCGGGACCTTGACTGGGCTGGCGCTGCCCTTTTCGCTCAGGATCTTCACTCATTACCAGCTGCCCGTGTCCGGACTTTCCGCGCTGATCGCAATGCTGGTTTCATGTCTGATCGGTATTACCTTCGGTACCCTTCCGGCCAGGAATGCTTCCAGACTCGATCCGGTGGAATCTCTGAAATACGAATAACTTCACAAGTAGAGATCGTCAGGCTGCTTATTGCAGGTGCATCCGCCGCAGGAAGTCCTGAAAGCGAGGGTCGGCGCGGAGGGGATCGTAATCGCGATTGACTCTGAGGTAAACCAAGGCAGACGCCCGCTCGTCGTAGGCCTTGTTCAGCCAGGTGAAAGCATCATCATTCCGGCCTAAGGCTGTACACGTTGCGGCAATCTCTGCCGGAGGCATGTACTGCCTGTTGGCAATCTGCAGGAGCTCATTCAGAATTTGCGTGCCCTGATCTTTGCGCCCAGCAGCGGCATAGGCCCGCGCCAGGAAAGCCTTGGCTACCGGATCATCGTGCGACAGCTCCACCCCCCGCAGGAATTCCGCTAGTGCCTCATCGTTCTGGCCTTTGTACTCATAAGCCAGCCCCAGGACCCGATGCGCCAACAGGAAATTGGGGTCCATTTCAATCGCTTTGCGGGCACTTTGAATCGCGCGATCGTAATCCCGGGCCATGAGATAAGTCCACCCCATGTGCTCGTTCATCACTGTGTCGGAAGGTGATAGCTCCAGGGCGCGCCTGGCTTGGGCCAGTGCTTCGTCGGTTCGTCCCAGAGCCATCAATTCGTGCGAGTACCAATGATGAGCATTGTCGTAGCCGGGATTCAAAGCAATGGAACGCTTGAATTCCTCCTCGGCCCCGGCCCAATCCCAATCGTAGGTGAACTTGATGTAGCCCAGCGAAGCATGGGCTTCCGCCAGACTGTCGTCGATAGTCAGGGCTTTCGCCGCGGCCGCCTCCGCTTTGGGCATGGCCTCACGAGGAGGCAGAATGATGTATCCGTAGGAACCGGCAAGGGTGTAGGAGTCGGCCAATCCTGCATACGCAATCGCGTAATTGGGATCCGCCGCGATTGCCTGCTGGAAATAATCAATGCTCTTCTTGACGCCGTCGACTGTCCGCTTGTTCCAAAAGAAGCGGCCCTTCATGTAAAGCTGATAGGCGTCATTGTTGACCGTGAATGGCCGCAGCAGCTGCCGTTGCTCTTCACCGCTGAGGTTGATGGTGAGCGCGTTCGCAACCTTTTGCGAAATCGAATCCTCCACGGTGAACATGTCGGTGAACTTCTCGTCGAACTCGTCACCCCAGAGAAGCTCGCCGTCGGCAACGCGCAGGAGCCGAACCGTGACTCTGGTGCGATCTCCGGAACGCTGGATGCTGCCCTCCAGCACCGACTGCACGGCCAGTTGTCGGCCGGCGGCAATGGGATCATCAGCGGTAGCATATTTGCGCACCGCCCCTACCGGCCGGACAATGATCTTGTGTAAATTACTCAGCCGTGTAATGAGAGCATCGGTCATTCCGAGGCCGAGATACTCGTCGTCCTGCGTTGGATTGAGGGGACGAAACGGCAGGATGGCTATCGACCGCTCGGACGCGCTAACGGTGGATTTCGACTTCCAGTGTGACCAGTAATAGAAGAGGCCCAAGACCAACGCGACACATACAACCGACATCACCAGCACCCGGCTCGCTGAGGTCCTCCATCCCACACCCGGTGGCGGGCTGAGCTGAGTTGGGGTAGAAGGAACCAACGTCGGTGATTTCGTGACAGGGGCTTGAAGAGCGGGCGTAGCGCTGGCAGCGACACCCGATGAGGCCGATATCGCGACCGACGGAAGCATTACATTTTCATTACTTTTTTGTGAATCGGACTTCGGTTCGCTGATGGTCGGCTCGTCCGCATCCTCGCATTCGGTCGCGGCGGCATTGAAGCGGTATCCCTTGCGAGGGACGGTCTCAATGTAAGGCTGGCCATCGGACATGCTGCCCAAGGTCTTCCGCAGTAACGAAATATTTACGGTGATGTTGGTCTCTTCGACGAAGCTGTCAGGCCAAATCGCTTCCATCAGCACGTCGCGCTTCACCAGATGCCCGCGGTTTTGCAAGAGGTACAACAAGATATCGAACGCCTTGGGCGCCAGGGGCACCGAGGTGTGGTCGCGCATAAGCAGGTGCTCGCTGGGATAAAGCCGAAATTCGCCGAATCGGAAGTACTTATTCTTCAAGGCTATAACCCGCTAACCCGTGCGCCAGAGGATGTGCGACAAATTCCTGGCGCTTTTCACTAACTGGTTCGTTGTTGGTTTGTTCGATGGTTGTGGACGAAAGCGCAACGACGTCTCGCACGTAGAAACGATCGTCACTCGATGAGTGATTATTTTAGCGCAATTCGCAGCGAAGAAATTGTGTGCGACGAGTTGTCGCGAATCGATGGCGGCAAATTTGATTCAGGAGCAAATCGCACCTGATTTGGCGCGCGGAAAGAAGTAAGTCGTGGACCGTGGTTGGCTACTGGCCGGGCTCGAAATTGTCTAAGTTGTTCTTCAAATCGGCAGCCAGCAGCCGATGGAACAAATGCTCGCCCGCCTCCCGGCGCACGGACAGACGGCCCGCTACGTACGCCCGCGAGTGCAAACCGCGCTGCACGGCCTCGCAGATGCCGACGTCTTCATCGTTGACGCGCTCGCCAACGGCGATGCTCTGCCGGTTCCGCTCGGCGGCGGAGTCGCTCACGTCGTCGAAGTAGAAATCGAAAATGACCTTGCAGCGATCGACGCCATCCGGCAGCACCAGGTTCGTGTCCATGTATCCCTGGTAGAGATTGATCATGAAGTTGGGATACTGCCAGAAGTACCATGCACGTTGGCCAGTGCGAGTCGCTGAAGTCGCCGCGTCCTCATTCGAGGCGACCATAGGACTCGATTGCAGGCAATACCGATCTTCATTCTCGATGGTGTATTGCTTGTAGTCGAGTACGCTGTTCAGTGCCTTGTGAAGATGAGGGACGTGATAGCCCCCGTCGAGATAGTTGTCCACGAACACTTTCCAGTTGCAGTTCAGACTGTACGAACGCCGCTCAAAGAAGTGAACCGAGTCTAGCCCGAGCGGAGCGACCCGTCGAACCAGGCCACCCAGGAAATCCGCCAAGGGCACGGCTTTGGGGTCGAGGTTCAGGAAGATGAATTGCTCCCATGTTTCTACTCGAACGGGAAGCAGGCCATTCTGTGCACGATCAAAGGAGCAGACGGCGTCGAACTCTGGCGTGCCCTTCAGCGAGCCATCCAGGCCATAGCTCCAGCCGTGATACGGACAGCGGAGAATGCTCGCCGTGCCTTGGGGTTCGGTCACGACCGCAGCGGCGTGATGCCGGCAGACGTTGTAGAACGCGCGCAGTTGGTGATCGGTGCCGCGCACGATAACTAGTGGTTCGCCCGCGAGATCGGTGGTGACATACTGGCCACGCTCCTGGACCTGGTCCGCTCGCGCGACGATCTGCCACGTGCAACCGAAGACATTTTGGCGTTCGAGTTCGGCGACGCGCGCGTCCACGTACCAGGAAGCCGGAATGGTGTGCGCGTGGTCGAGCGGGCTCTGGTCGTCGTAAGACGCGAGAATGTCATGTAGCGGAGGATTCATGAATAAGGCTTCCTTGTGCGGGTTCGCCGAGATGATAGCAGGGACCGCATAACAAAAGGGTTGACGGCGAGCCGCGAGCGTGTTTCCTTGTCCCAATGCGTAACACAGTGGAGTCTATTGAAATTGTGCAGGCTACGCCGGCCGATGTGGGCGAGGTCGCGCCGCTGTTCGACGCCTACCGGCAGTTCTACAAGAGGCCTCCCGATGTGGAGGCGGCGCGCCGCTTTCTGTTCGCTCGATTGAGCAAAGCCGAGTCAGTGCTCTTCCTCGCCAAGCTGCATGGAAAAACGGCCGGCTTTGTTCATCTTTATCCTGTATTTTCCTCTCTCCACCTGACGCGACAATGGATCCTCAATGATCTCTACGTGGCGGAAGCAGCCCGCAAGCTTGGCGTAGGGCGCGCCTTGATGGAGCGCGCTCATCAACTGGCAGAGGATACGCAGGCCGACACCCTGACCCTGGAAACGGCGATCGACAATCTTGCTTCGCAGAAGCTTTACGAGAGCCTGGGCTGGAAGCGCGATGAAGAGTTCTACCGGTATTGTTTGCCGTTATGAAGAAGCAACTAGCAACTAGCCATTAGCAACTAGCAGAGTACTATTTCCATCTGTCATCCCGAGCGAGGACTTCAGTCCGAGTCGAGGGACATGCTTTTAGCCTATGCCAGCAAGGGACGCGCAGCCAGCAGTTGAACTTGGCACTTCTCCGCAGCCGAAACGGGCGCTGGGCTTCCGCGATCTTGTGATGTTCTATGTGGTCGCCACGCTAAGCCTGCGCTGGATTGCGGTTGCGGCCAGCGCGGGACCGAGCACTCCGGTGATCTGGCTGATCGGCCTGGCTACCATCTTTATCCCCCTGGCGTTGTGCGTGATGGAACTTTCCTCCCGCTACCCTCAGGAAGGCGGGCTGTATGTGTGGAGCAAGCGCGCCTTCGGCGATTTTTCCGGCTTCCTGACCGGCTGGATTTATTGGACCAGCAACCTGCCCTATTTCCCCGCGGTTCTTTACTTCGCCGCCAGCAACGCTCTGTACGTCGGCGGAAGCAAATGGAAAGGACTGCAAGGCAACGCCGCATTTTTCATGGCGTTTTCGCTGCTGGGCTTGGGGCTGGCCCTGCTGCTGAATATCGTCGGCCTCGACATCGGCAAGTGGCTAAGCAACCTGGGAGCGATAGGGACGTTCCTCCCGGTCGCGCTGCTTTGTGTAGTTGGAGTTTTGGCGTGGATGAAGTTCGGTTCGGCTACCAGCTTTTCGGCGGCGTCCATGAAGCCGTCGCTGCATTGGGGGACGATCGGCGTCTGGTCCACCGTGCTGTACGCGTTCAGCGGGGCTGAGTCGGCTTCCTTCATGGGAGGCGAGATCAAGAACGCGCGACGCAACATTCCCCGCGCGCTCATTGTCGCTGGAGTTCTCATCACTGCGGGCTACATTCTGGGAACGGTGGCGATTCTGGTTGTGCTGCCGCACAGTCAACTGAACAGCCTGGAGGGGATCATGCAAGCGATCTCCACTAGCGCTGAACGAGTGGGCTGGAGCGGATTGGGACCTGCGGTCGCGCTGCTGATCTGCATCTCCAATCTCGGCGGAGTCGGCGCCTATCTGGCTGCGCTGTCGCGCATTCCGTTCGTTGCCGGCATCGACCGCTTTTTGCCGCCGGCATTCGCCCGCGTCCATCCGAAATGGGGAACACCTTACGTGTCGCTCATCGTGCAATCGCTGTGCTGCGTGCTCTTCATCCTGTTGGGGCAACTCGGCAGCACCGTCCACGGCGCCTATGAGGTACTGGTGAGCATGACCATCATCACCAACTTCATTCCGTACTTGTTCATGTTTGCGGCAATGATTCGCCTGCAGCGCGAACCGGTCGAGCCAGGAGTGGTCAGGGTTCCGGGCGGGAGGCCAGTGGCAATTGCGCTGGCAACTGTGGGCTTTGTGACCACCTGCGCGGTCATCCTGGGCTCGATGGTTCCCGACCCGAGCGAACCACACAAAGCGCTCGCGGTTGGAAAGATTATCGTATTGACTGCGGTTCTGGTGGGAGGCGGGGGGCTGCTGTATTTCATTGGCCGCCGACGATTGCCATTCGTAGCCTAAAAGCTACGTCGGCGGCACGCTATAGCGGCGCAGGCTGGCATCTTTCGCAGCGTAAAATGCTATCCTAAAGTAACGCCTTTATTGAAAGCTCAGAAGCTACGAGGCGTGAAATTTGCCTCCGTTGCCCGATCGCCGCCTTACCTTCTCAACGCGGCGGCTGGCGGAGATTTGTCAATTCGGTATCGAGGGACTGATCGATTTGTGCGGCATTGTTGGCTTTACTCATAAAGATTGGTCTCCCCCACCAAATCGTATTGGGGATGCTACCTCCACGCTCATTCATCGCGGACCCGACCAGCAGGGCGTCTATAAGTCACCAATATGTTCTTTGGGTGCGACGCGCCTGAAAATTCTCGACCTCGAACACGGCGATCAGCCGTTTGTGACCGAAGGCGGGGACACAGTCATCGTGTTCAACGGAGAAATCTACAATCACCTCGAAGTCCGCGCCGAACTGGAAAAGCTGGGCCATCGCTTTCATACGCACTGCGACACCGAGACGGTCCTGCGCGCGTTTCTGGAATGGGACACGCAATGTCTGCCCAGGCTACGCGGCATGTTTGCGGTGGCGTTTTGGACGAACTCCACACGCCGGCTGGTGTTGGCTCGCGATCGCATGGGAATCAAGCCGCTCTATCTTGCACAACGCGGCGAGGAAATATTCTTTGGGTCAGAGCTGAAAGCCATCCTGATACATCCGGAGATCGAGCGTCGCTTAAGCCTTGAGGGCCTGGATTGTTACTTGTCGCTGAACTATGTTCCTGCGCCGTGGACCTTGGTGGATGGAATTGAAAAGCTGCTGCCCGGACAGTGGCTGGAGTGGCGAGACGGAAGAATTGCTCGGGATATGTACTGGCAACTGCCCGCACCGGTACCCGAACACCGCAGCTTAAAGTCGGCCTGCCATGAACTCGATTTTCTTCTGCAGCAATCGGTCCGCGAGCACCTGATTTCGGATGTCCCGTTGGGAGTGTGGCTGAGCGGTGGCATCGATTCTTCGACGATCCTGCATTACGCGGCGACTGCCTCTGGTTCTAGATTGAAGACCTTCTCGATTTCGTTTCGTGGACGCAGCTTCGACGAATCCAGCTATATCAAACAGATGGTCGAAGAATATGGGACGGAGCACGAGGAACTGGACCTCAATCCTGAACTGGATTTGCAAGGAGCCATCGAAGAATTCGCGTATTACTCGGATGAACCGAGTGCGGATGCTGGCGCGCTGCCGGTGTGGTTTCTTTCCAAGCTTTGCAAAACCAGGACAACCGTTGCGCTGAGTGGTGAGGGTGCCGACGAATTGTTTGGCGGGTATCTAACCTACAGAGCAAATACGGTAGCTAGGTATTTACGGATGCTGCCGCACAGTGCTCTTCGACTAGCGCTGAGTGCATTGCGCTTGTGGCCGGTTTCAAATGAAAAAATAAGCTTCGAGTACAAGCTCAGGCGGCTACTCGAAGGCAGTCTGATGCCACCCGAGCGCGCTCATGTGTATTGGAACGGTACTTTTTCCGATGCCGAAAAACGTTCTCTGCTCGCGACCGAATCTCCTGGCGCACTGGATCAGATCCTGGACGAGTTACGAGATAAGCTAGGCCAGAAGCACGACGGCTTAGGCCCTTACCTGTGGTTCGATCAACAGTATTACTTGCCGGACGACATTCTGGTTAAGTCAGACCGCATGAGCATGGCCCACGCGGTTGAGTTGCGTCCGCCGTTCCTGGACGACCGCATTGTCGAGTTTGCCGCGACCTTGCCGGCGTCGCTCAGGATTCGGGGCTCGCGACAGAAGTTTGTTCTGAAGGAACTGATGCGCGACAAACTGCCGTCGTCAATCCTGCAGAGGAAGAAAATTGGCTTCGATATTCCAGCGCATGAATGGATTCGCGGCCCGCTCAGATCGCTGGTAGTTGATACGCTGCGCGCGGGACTCGCCGATTATCCCGAAATTTTCCGTGCTGATGTCGTCGAAAACTATCTGCGCGAGCACTTGGAGAAACGAATTAATGTCGGCTATCACTTATGGGGTTTAATGATCCTGTTCTTATGGATGAAAAAGTGGCGGATCCAGGCACCCACCTCCTCGACGGCGTCCAACCTGTTGGCAACCGCGGGCGTAAATATGTCTATCTAGCTGTTCTGCTGGTCGCGGGAATCGTATATCTGAGTGGAATCCTCTCTCCTCCTTCACTGCAGGACGACGTGGATGCGGTGCAGGCGCAAATCGCGCGCAACATGATCACCTCTGGCGACTGGGTCACGGCTCGGCTGGATGGTATCCCCTATCTGGAGAAACCGCCGCTGGTGTACTGGATGATGGCGGTTTCGTATGAGATCTTCGGCGTTCACGATTGGGCTGCGCGAATTCCGATTGCCCTCTTCTCGATCGGGCTGTGCTGGCTGACTGCCGCGTTTGGTGTGTGGGCATTTGGTGAACGGGCCGGATTCTATGCTGGCCTTTGTATCGCGACCTGCGTTGGGCTGTTCCTGTTTACGCGCATCCTGATTCCCGACGTCATTCTGACCTTCACCGTAGCTTTAGCGATGTGGGCGTTCTTACGCGTGCTCGATGAGCAGGAGGCACATCCACGCGCCTGGGCCTTTGTTTTGGCTGCAAGCCTCGGAACAGGGCTGCTTCTTAAGAGTCTGATTGGAGTGCTGTTCCCCGTAGCTGCCGGCGTCATTTATTTGTTCTTGACGCATCAGCTATTTTCCGCGCGGACTTGGAAGCGGCTTCATCCGATGAGCGGGCTGATGATCATCCTTGTGATCGCCGCGCCCTGGCATGTTCTGGCCACGCTGCGAAATCCACCGTATTTCTCATTCGACCTGAAGAGTCTGCCCGGGCAATACCATGGCTTCCTCTGGTTCTTCTTCATCAATGAGCAACTGCTTCGCTTCCTGAACTTGCGCTATCCTCGCGACTATGACACGGTGCCTCGTCTCTACTTTTGGCTGTTGCACCTGATCTGGCTGTTCCCGTGGAGCGTTTATCTTCCGGCCATTGCAAAGCTATCGTTCAAACCATCGGACCGCGCTGGGCAGACACGCTTGCTGGCGCTCTGCTGGATCGGTTTCGTGCTGGTTTTCTTTACCTTTTCCACCACGCAGGAGTATTACTCCATGCCCTGCTATCCTGCGTTCGCTCTTTTGTTGGGATCGGCGATGGCCGCGGGTGGCGATTGGGTGCGGCGGGGGACACGGGCGCTGTCGGTAATTGCAGGCCTGGCGGCACTGGCGGCGCTGACCATCCTGTTTCTAGTGCGTGGCGTAGCAACACCGGGAGACATTTTCACGGCGCTCACCACGCATCCGGCGGCATATAAGCTCTCCATGGGACACATGGAGGACCTCACCCTCGAATCGTTTGCTTATCTTCGTCTGCCA
Organism: uncultured Acidobacteriaceae bacterium; assembly: GCA_963755865.1. Classification (GTDB taxonomy): domain Bacteria; phylum Acidobacteriota; class Terriglobia; order Terriglobales; family Acidobacteriaceae; genus Bog-257. The sequence goes on from CAVWLY010000001.1 coordinate 39,210, forward strand.
CTTTTCCTGGCTGCACTGGCTTTCCTGATTGGTGCCTTGGGAACTCTGCGCTCGACAGGGCAGAAGGCGTTCCTGGCGGCTGCGCTCATGATGGTGCTGTTCATGCAAGCCGCTCGCCTGGCCTTGATTACTTTTGACCCGTATCTGTCTTCGCGTCCGCTGGCAGAGGCGCTGTTGCACTCGCCGGAAGGCAAGCTGATTGTGGACAAACATTACTATGCGTTCTCGTCGGTCTTCTTCTACACGGATCGGACTGCGCTGCTTCTGAATGGACGGGTCTTGAACTTTGTGTACGGTTCGTATGCGCCCGGAGCCCCTGACGTCTTCCTTGACGATGCAGGCTTCAAGAATTTGTGGCTGACGCCCGAGCGATACTACCTGGTGGCGAAACAATCACAGTACCCGCGGCTGGAGAACCTGGTCGGAGGTTCGAAGCTGAACGTGATTACCGAAAGTGGCGGCAAATTCGTGGCGACAAACCAGCCTCTGCCGGGTTCGAGATTGCCGGAGACTGCGGCAAACGTGCCTTAGTGTCGAATCATTCCGTGCCAATGTAGAGCAGCAAATCAGGAGATTTTCGCGGTTCTTTGATAAAGTTAAGTATGAGGGTGCGCGTATCCGCGGCCAGAAACAATAAATTTGATTACATGCTCTATTGAGGGGGATGAATGAGGATTGCAGTGCTCGGGGGCGACGGTTATTGCGGCTGGGCGACGGCCTTGTATTTGTCGAAGAAGGGACATTCGGTTGCCATCTTCGACAGCTTTGCTCGCCGGCAATGGGACTACGAACTGGGCGTGCAGACTCTGACGCCGATCCGCGCTTTGCCCGAACGCCTGAAGGTATGGAAGCAGCTTACCGGTCAGACCATCGAGCTTTTCGTCGGCGACATGATGGATTATGAGTCGCTGGCGTTCGCCATCAAGGAATTTGAGCCCGAGGCAGTCGTCCATTTTGCCGAACAGCGGTCGGCGCCGTACTCCATGATCGACCGCAGGCACGCCGTCTTCACCCAGGTCAACAATGTTGCCGGCACGCTGAACCTGCTGTTCGCGCTACGCGAGCTGCGGCCCGATTGTCATCTGATTAAGCTGGGGACCATGGGAGAATACGGCACTCCCAACATCGACATTGAAGAAGGCTACATAACCATCGAACACAACGGGCGCAGCGACGTGCTTCCCTACCCCAAGCAGCCCGGCTCCTTCTATCACCTCTCGAAGGTGCATGACAGCCATAACATCATGTTCACCTGTAAGTCGTGGGGACTCCGGGCCACCGATCTGAATCAGGGCGTGGTGTACGGTACCGTAACCGACGAGAGCGCTCTCGATGAGGCGCTCATCAATCGTTTCGATTATGACGAGGTCTTTGGCACGGCCCTGAACCGGTTCTGCGCCGAGGCAGCAGTCGGCCATCCCCTGACGGTGTACGGCACCGGCGGCCAGACGCGCGGGTTCCTGGACATCCGCGACACCATTCGCTGCGTCGAGATCGCCTGCCATCACCCGGCCGAGCGCGGCGAGTTTCGCGTGTTTAATCAGTTCACCGAACAGTTCACAGTTCTGGACCTCGCCCGGATGGTGCAAACAGCCGGCAGGAAACTTGGCTTAAAGGTTGAAATCGAGCACCTGCCCGATCCCCGTGTCGAATCTGAGGCGCATTACTACAACGCCAAGAATTCCAGGCTGATCGATCTGGGCCTGGAGCCACACTTTCTCTCCGATGCTCTGCTGGATTCGCTGATTAACATTTCTATTGCCTACCGCGACCGAATCGATTCTTCGTTGTTCATGCCGCAGGTGAACTGGAGAAATCCCAGGAACGATCGGCGGCGCCAGACCGGCAAGATTGACGCGTCGCTGATGCCGTCGGAGGTTTAGGAAACGAGCTCGCCGCGGTGCAGGGCAACCCAAATCGGGAATGGCGTGGACGTTCCCGAAAGGGGAATTGCGTTTAAGCGCGTTTAGAGGCAGCGAATCCTCGCGGACATACTTCGAGTCCTCCGCTTCTGTAAAGCCTCGCCTAGTGGCCTCCCAGCGCTCGCAAATGGCGTTTGGCTCGCCTGTCAAAAACAACATTAAGGTGATTTTGATGTGTGCCACCTAGGTTTTGGATTTCGACCTCGTTTTATGGCACTAAAGTACTATACATAGTCACGGTCAGGGTGCCCCCCAGCCTTTCCATTACAACGGCTCTGCTGGTCCAAAAAAGTCGATGATCGTTCAGACGAGAAAGGCTTTGCCGTCTGCGAGTTCTCATGAAGAGCAGCAGATTCCTCAGTCAATGACATAAACATTGAAGGCGCCATCTGTTAAAGCGGGAGTGTTGTCGATCCCGGTGAATGCCCCATTCGTGAGATCAATGCTGAACATTCCCAGGGTGATCTGAGATCCCTGGCTGACAAAAGCAAAATCACCCGTCTGGTTGAAGGCTATGCCGTTCGCTACAACATTTGGAATTACTGTCGGAGTCTGCAGGTTGCCGACTGAGTCGATCGGGAAGTTGAGAATGTCCATACCGTTGTTGCCGTAAAGAAAGCTGCCCGAGGGGTGCATGACAATCGACAGGTTGGGCGAGGCGGTATCAAAACTGCTCTGCAATGTCAGTGAGCCGTCCTGCAGGCTGACAGCGTAGACATTGATGATTGTGAAGCCCGTCATTGGGTCTGGAACATAGGCGAGGTAGGCGCTCTGGCCGGATGGGCCCAGCACCATCCCGCTTACTGCCGGTGGACTCGTTATTGCAGAGGTCTGCGTCAGCTCGCCACCTGAGCCGACGGAAAGCACCTCGATCCCAGCCGAACCTTCCACATAAAGAAACTTTCCGCTGGGGTGCTCCGCTAAAAATACTGTGGCGTCTCCAAACGGAGAGCCGGTCACCGGAGTAAATTGATCGCCGGTTATGGTCCAGACGTCAACACCAAGTGGATCTGAATAAGTCATGAAATCTCCACTGCCAACCGTCTGGAAGACGCAATGCAAGTTGAACAAAAACCTGCCCTTCACGTCCGAGAGCAGTAATTGCGACGTGATTGCCGGGGATGCTATCTCGCTACGGCTCCCGTCACTCGGGCTCACATCAAAGGTGTGAACGTTAGAGGCATTACACCCATAAAAATTGCTCGGTGTCCCGGGAGAGTATTCCAATGACACCACGTGGTGGGTGATTGTATCCGCGAGATAATTTGTCCACGAGACGGGGGACAAGGTTACCGGGGCCAGCGTTGGGGAGGTCTTTGATAGGGTCGCCACGTACTCAGTATTGGGACCGATGAACACCAAAGCACTGGGACTGGGAGGTTGAACCGGAGCGCTGGGCTGGCTGCCGCTACCACAGGCCGTAATCCACACGGTTGCCAGCAATGCAGTCGAAATCAGCCCTGCTCTTGCGACATCGCGCATCCCATCTTCCTTCTTAACGCGGTCTTAACCGGAATTTCGTTTTTGGCCTCAAAAAAAGCACTATAGTACACCTGTCTTGCCGGTTCGCGACACTGGAAACCAATTTTTCATCGGGAGCACTTCCGACGGTCTGGCGAGCGGCCCAGCCTTTCGATTACTACTATTCGTTGCTCCTAGAAATCGGGTGCCCGACGCTTCTCGCTCGCCTTTGGCGAGAGGAGCCTGGCCTGAGCGTCGTCGAAGGGTGGGCGCCATCGCCCGTCATGGCCCCGTCTTGCGCAGGCTAGGTCTTGGCGCCGTCGCTGATCCTCTGGGTGACAAGACGGGCCGCCTTCACCGCGCTGACGACCTTTCCGGAGAAGACGAAGATCTCGCCCTTTTCCTTCTCCAGAATGTAGAGCGTTCTCCGGTCCTGGGCGGGATTGTCTTCCACCACGCGAATGGTGAAGCGCGAGCCAAGATAGACCGCGTCCTTGGAGGCGGGAACGGCGAGAGCAGAATCTTGTCGCATCGCCTCAAATCGGCTGGGCGTGAAGGGCTCGAAGTCCGGCCGGTTAAGCAATGGCCGATAGATCTCAGGAATCGGCTCGTCGGGATTGGTGGTCGTCCAGTGGTTGGTGTTTTTGGCCGAACCGAATAGCGAACGGGGCGAGCTGCCATAGGGATCGAAGGCGGTGAACGGACCATCCACCACGACCAGCGATATTCCCTGCAACTGCGGCGGAAGCTGAATCAGGATCTTTTCAGCGACCTGGTATTTCACACCTTTGAAAAGACCGCGGCCGGGACCTAATCCGTACGTCGCCCACACGACGTAGTCGTACCCGCCGCGCATGTCCGGAGTGAATGCCCGCTGATGGAACGGGATACTGAGCGATTGAATTCGCGACGACAGCATGTCGCGCAGAATGTCAGGGTCGTAGATCTGTTCATCGACCTCGTAGCACTTGTCGATGAAATCGAAATTCATCCACTCCGGACGGCACGGTCGGGCGGAGAGATGGTATTCGTCCATCACCTTTTCGAACAGAGCTGGAGGCGTTTGCGAACCCTCGTGAGGAATGGCGTAGTAGTGACGGCTGTTGCGCACGATCGCGGGAGCGAAGCTGTGCAGAAACTCGGCCCGCGCCTCCAGAGTTTCGCTGATGGTCTCGGGACTGCGCGGATAGTGATATCCCGAATGAATGCGGTACTGATTGATGGCGGACGCAGCTCGCAGGACGCCGAGCGGATCGAAAAGATCGACAGTGTGTCCGGCCTCCGCAAGGCTAATGGCGATAGTGGCGCCGTAAACTCCGGCGCCGGCGACCGCGACTTTGGCTCTCATGCTGATGGAAACCTCATTTCTTACGATCCGGCTTTTGGCGTGGCGGGCACCAGAATTCCTTCGCGGATGAAATATTCAACCCCGCGCCAGCGAATGGATTTGCGGCCGAAGCTGATCAGCCAGATAACGAAAGCCATCGCGTCCCAGGCCGGTATGAGGAACATCTTCTTCCACAGCCCTGGCTGTTTCATTCCCCAGATGCCGATCAACCATGTCATCGCGATTCGCAGGCAGGCGTACGCGCCAAGATATCCAAGGACGATCGCAAGTGTTGGACGAGTTGCAATCGCTACCAGCGCCCAAGGCAGGCCCCAGGTGAAGATCAACCCAAAGTGTCCCCAGGGCCGCATGAGCCGCATCACCGTCATCCAGCGTACGCGCTTGTAGAACAGGTCGCTGAGCGAGGCAAAATCGGCCACACTTTGCACCACGTAGGGGAGCAGCTTGACCTCGTATCCAAGGTCGGCGATCAGGCGTCCGACGCGAAGATCGTCCGCGGGACGATTATCGATGGACTCGTAGCCGCCGAAGGCCGCAATATTCTTGCGTGTGGTGGCGATGGTTTGTCCAAAGGTGAACTTGATTCCGTCCAATTCCCAAGCCACAAAAATCCCGGCAAAGAAATCGGAGATCATGCCGATCGATTGCAACTCCTGGACCAGCGTGGTCTCTTTAGTAGAAGCGTAAATGCAGGTCGCGCCTCCGACCTTGGGATCACGGAAGGGAGCGGCCACGGCACGCAAATAGTCGGGCCCGACGCGGATGTCGCCGTCGGTAATGACCAGCAGGTCGTGCTCGGCTTCGTTCACCAGCCGAACCAGCCGGCCAATCTTGTCGTTGATCGCGGTGCGACCGGAGCCGAAGAGCAGTCGAATGCGTCGTTCGGGAAAATCCTTGACCAATTTTTCCAGCACCGGCAACGCGGGATCATCCGGATCGACACAAAAAAGGATCTCGTACTTGGGATAGTCCTGACGACAGAAGCTGGCGTAGTTCTCGTAGGCGTCCGGATCCAACCCTTTGATCGGCTTCAGACAGCTTATTGGAGGCGTGAAGTCGGAATTCGGCGAGGTGTGCTTCCAGCTGAGGAAGTACCTCGCAGAGCTGTACAGAGCCAACAGGTAATAAACGCCGGGAATAGCCGCAACGATCAGGATTATGTAGATGGGAATCGTCAACCCGTCTGCTCTCCAATAATGGGCTTAAGTTGTCTCACGGAAACCAACCGAGGAAAGCCAATCTCGTGGGCGCCAACTCTTCACGGCAAGCAAGCAAGGAACGGGATCACGTCGGTTCCGGGCCGCTAAGTTCTCTCTTGAAAGCTGGAGTGTAACATGTGAGGAAATCCTTCGTCGAACATCGATGTTGCATAGCACAGCCGCTTAGGGTTGGGCCTGTTGCGCGCTTGGCTTACTCGGCACAGTCGGCGGTAACGGTCATACATCATAGGGTGCGATAACGTGCGTGTCTGCGTAACTGGGGGTACAGGTTTCCTGGGCTCGGCGCTGGTGCGAGACTTGCTCACCAAGCAGGTTCGAGTAACGGTGCTTGCGCGGCCCTCTCCTCGTGCTGACCGGCTGGAAACTCAAGGAGTGGAAATCGTAAGGGGAACGCTTGGCGACCCGGACGCCATAGCTCGCGCGGTGGCTGATGCGGACGTCGTCTATCACCTCGCAGCCAGGGTCGAAGCTCCCGGCAGCAAGGCGGATTTCCTTGACGCCAATGTGGGTGGAACCGAGAGAGTCCTGGCCGCATGTCTGCGTCACGGCGTTGGCCGCGTCATCTATGCCAGTTCACTGGCCGTCTATGGACCGACTGCCGGCGGCGAATGCATTGATGAAAACACCGCTTACGATCAGTCACCACAACTGCGCGACGCTTATGCCGAATCGAAAATTCTGGCAGAGCAGTTTGTTGTGTCATTCGCAGGAAGCAACCGGTTGCCGATTGCGATTGTCAGGCCAGGAATCATTTATGGGCCGGGCAAACCACTGCCGGTCGGGCTATTGGGATTCACCCTCGGCAGACACAACTTTGTATTTGGCGATCGCAACAATCACCTTCCGTTGAACTATGTTGAAAATCTGGTTGAGGCTATGCAACGGATTGCCAGCTCTACGAGCGCTGAGCAACTTCAGCAATTCAATATTCTCGATGACGATGAACTGACCTTGGCGAAGTATCACGCGGCCCGAATGGAGGTAGATAGAACAACAACTCACTTTGTTGCGGGTTGGCCGGTGCTTCTCGCGGCGCCGTTCGCGGAAGGCGTTCTGAAGGTGATGCCCAACAGTGGCGGCGTCCGGTTTTCAACGTACCAGGTCAAGCGAGGATTGCAGGACCGCTGCCATGACACGCGTCGAATTCGCGAGCAGATTGGATGGATGCCGAAAGTACCGCTGAAAGAGGCGTTGTATCGCACATGGAGAAAGGGCACAAATGCTTAGGCCAAATCTGGGGAGAAGGAAGTTATGACGCGCTAGTGGCAGTATGGGTCGGGATTTCCAAGAAAATCGGCGGGGCAGAAGGTGGACAGGCGACCATTGTCCGCACCCGATCACCTGTATTTTGCCACCAGCCACAGAAGATTCTGCCATCCTCATAAACGACGTACAGCGGACGCCAGCTACGGTGGCTGCCCAACCCAAAATCAAACGAAGATTCTCCCCGGTGCGCGTCGTCGTCCCCAGATAACGGATGGCCGGGATGAACGATGACGCTCCGGGTATCCAGTCGAAGCCCGGCGCGCAGCGCCTTCAGGGCGCTTTCCTTCGCACTCCAGAGCAAAGCCAGAAGCAGGGGACGATCTGGCGCACACGTCCGCTCAATCAAAGCGTGCTCTTCTTCAGCGAAATAATCGGCAATGAATGCGTCGCTACGCGGCTCGACGATTTCCAGGTCGCAGCCCAGCTCGGCGCCGGACGGCCCAATCGCGCAAGCCGCAATGCCACCGCGATGACTAAGCGAAACACTCACCCCTGCTGCTTCGTTTGCAACGAAAATCTCGGGTGCGCCAGACGCCGCCGGACGCACCTCGATGTCCGCAAGAGTCCGCGCATGACTGGGCAGGCTCAGGTAAACCGCCAATGCACGTTTCGCCGTCCATCGTCCCAGCCGCCAATCGTTGCGGCGCTTAGCAAAGCGCATGGCATTCATGCGGAGGGATTCGGCAGCGCTCAACCAATCATTCTCCGCGGGCACGTCGGCTTCGCTCTGTTCCAGCCAATGTACGTCGATCATGCCTGCCCAACACCGGTAATCATGAGTACCTCCTCAACGGGCACCTCTTTCCGTAAAGGAGTTTCGACTGGTACCTGCCGGAGTACGGCCTCCTCCGTCTTTCTCATACCGCGTTCCACAGCAGCGATGAGGTAAGGACGCAGGCTTGCCGGCGGGAGAATATCATGCAAGGCACCTACCCTGAGTGCCCGGTGCACACTGTGCACGCGATCAAACTCTTCGGCCATCTCGCCAAGTTTTTCGGAGTGTATGACCTTAAAGAGTTCATTCCACTGTGCCCGCAGCAGCACTTTCTCCTTACCTTCAGCCTTCGCCATCGCTTGCGTCAGCGCCTCCAGTCGTTCGTCTTTGCGAGCACGGGCCTCGACCTCGCTGGCAAACACCACGGCCGCTGCAGGCGCACCGCCGATGACCGAAGCGTATGTTCCCTCCAACGCTACCACCTCGAGCTGTTCGTTCAACGCTCGCGAGAAAACTACGTATGCGCCACCATGGTAGCGGGAGATAACGCAGAAGATCATGGGGCCTTTGAAATTCACTACGGCCCTTCCGATCTGGGCGCCATATTCAAGCTGCAGCTTGCGCATCGACTCAGGAGACCCGTCAAAGCCTGACAGATTAGCCAGAATAACTACCGGCCGATTATTACTGGCCGCATTGATCGCACGAGCTACTTTCTTAGACGAGAGAGGAAACAGCGTGCCGGCACTCCATTGGTCAGGTCCGTCTGCCGGCACAAATCCCAGCCGGGGCACCTGCTTGGACTCGATGCCAATAAGGCAAACGGGACAGCCACCGAGATGGGCGTCCCAGACCACGGCCGTCTCAGCGCCTCGCATGCCGGGCCAGCGTTCCAGCGGACGATGGTCCTGGTCCACCGTCGCTCTCATCACGGTGCGAATGTCAAAGGACTTCTTACGACCGGCGTTAGTCTCGTCGGAGAAGATGTCGCCCACGCGAGCGAAGCTGGTGTCGGATCCATTAGGATGTGGAAACGCCTGCACATCGCGGTCGGTAGGATCATTGGTAGACGCTCGCCGTGGGAATCGTTCGCCTGGCGCTAGGTAGGTGTGTTCATAATGACGCAACAGGATCTGGCAGGCTTGATCGATATCGCGAGCCCAATACTGTGCCTGCCCATTGATGCCCATGATGCGATCGTAGCCGCCAATGCCTTCGTTGTCCTCGGCTGAGACGCTGCCCGAGTAGTCCAGCGCGCGCTTGCCGGTGAGCACCATTGCTGCCTTCGGCGTCATGATCAGAATGCCACGGGTATGCATCAGCATAGTTGCTTCAGCGTTCCAGTAAGGCTGCGCTCCGACGTTGATCCCGTTGATCACCAGATTCACTTCTCCGCCAGCCTGCGTGAATTCAACCAGGCGACGCAGGACGCGGGCGATCCAGTCCATATTTTCCACGCCGCTTTCCATCGAGATCTTCGCTCCAGCTGAGAGCGCAAACCACTCAAGCGGCACGCCAGTCTCTTCGGCGAGGTCCAAAGCTGCCAGGATGCGCCGGCATTCAGCTTCGGCGAGCGCGCCCAGATCCTTGCTCGGGTCTCCCAACAAGACTACCCGGGTCATGCCCTCGGGATACTTGGCGGTGAAATTACGGATGACACCAACAATGATATTGGCCTTGTTCTTTCCAGCGGGACGATCGATCGGCAACAGACGGCCTTCCGAATCAAGGTCGTACTCGACAAAATCTCCCGGCGGGAATTCCGCGCGAGTATGCTCCCGATCGGGGGTCAGCATTCTAATGATTTCGTAAGGATAGATAAGTCCCCGCCGGCGCATGCGCACAACTTTCTGGTTGTACTCGGTCAGCGGTCTCATCAGTTGCAGCGTGCTGAGCGGACGTGTGGTGATAAGCAGACCAGCATCGCCAGGCGCCGAGATACGCATCACCATGTCGCGTAATTCGCCGGTCTGCGGGTGGGGAATACGGGCCTGCACCACCACCTGTTCCAATCCCAGTCCATCTGTAGACAGCGCCAGTTTATGCGCGATGTCGTTGAGCTCATCCGGCTTGAGATCGAATACGGGCCAAACATAGAGAAATATCCGGTTCCAGTAGAGCCGTTCGTGGGGAGCACGCCGCGATTGAAATAGGCGCATACCTGCAACGGCTTCCGCGAACATTCGCTCGAGGTGCGGAAGTTGCACAATGCGTCCGGTTTCATCGCGAACCGGAGTCAAGTCGCGCACTTCTGCAACCGCGAAGAGCCGCTCATCTTTAGGATTCTCGTTCGCCGTGGCATGCAGAATGTACACATCTTCAACCGAGGGCAACCGTTCAACCGAAAAGTTCTTCAAGCGCCAGAGATGCAGCCGTTCCGCCATCATGGGGTGCACTCCGCGGAAGAGCCTTTCCTCTGCATAACCATTCGCGGACGGCAGATAGGTAAAGTGTTGCATGCCGGCAATGCCTTCACCGCGGCCAGGAGCTGAAACCGCCACCACGATTCGCTGTATCGGGCGCGGGAAGGTGGATCGGTTGAGCCAGGAGCAAACCTCCTGCTGTGTGATCTCAGGCTCTGCCAGCGAACCAGGATTCCACAGATACAAATCGACAACGACGTCATCCGCCGGTGGCACTTCCCCGACACAGGGGCCCATAACTCGTGTCGCGTCTACGAGACGGCCATACTCGGCGTGAGCGGCGAAGATGTGAGCCCACCGGCCATCCTGCAGATATCTCGCCGACACACAACAGTGCCCGTTCATGGGCATAACTCGAAAGTTTTCGAGTGCGTGTCCGCGATAGTATCGCGAGGTCATGACTTGCAACATCGACTGCCGTAGGCCGCGATCCGCGGAGGCAAACCGGCCGGAGAAGAAACTCGCCAGCGGTTGCGGACATTCGATCAACGCAGTGATTTTCTCTTGCAGGTCCGCGGCCTGCGGATTGGCGGCTAGATAGGCCAGATGATCTTCGGCTTGCGCATAGGTCTGTTTACGCGTCTGCTCAAACAGCGCCTGCTCGAAGCAGCGATAGCGGAGCTCGTGGGCAAGATCGCTGACGGAAGGAAAGAGCCCACGGGTGATGGCGATGATTCGGTCGAGCAGCACACGGAACGACTCGTCCGCGCGTGGGTTCGTCGCGTGAATACTCGCCAGGCGTCGTTCCAGTAAGGCTAGAATGGGCGCCACTTGCCGATCCACTCGTTGATGCGATTTGTAGATCCATAGCAGGCTCTGTTCCAGTTCGGGGGAACGGTCCAGCCCCTTCACGCCGTAATGAGCCAGGGTGCGCTGTAACGCCTCCATGAACGCAGGTGGTAGCCCCTCGCCTTGTGTCCCGACCATTCGGGAGTAGGAGAACAGGTAAGCTTCCGTGCTGGGCGCTTCACTGCCGGCGGGATCGTGCACACTCGGTTTCCGGCGAAACAAGGAGCAAATATCCGCAAAAATGCTCAGAATCTCGTCTTCCCGGCGAATGATTTCGCTGCTGTCCGCCGGAGCTGCCTGGAACTGGTTCCATTGGGCGAATAGCCGCGCGGTTTGTGCCGGGTCGGCATCGAAGCCGAGCATGAGATGCCGCAACTCGTCCAGGTCGTAACGCCAACGAGATTGCTCGTCCGGTCCGAATTCGTTCGCGCCAGCCAACTCGCCAAAGGTTACTCGCTCGGTTGTAGCGGACGCTTCCTCGCCTGCAACGGCTTCGATTTGCATCAGCGGATCCCCAGCCGCTACCTGCACATGGGGGATGGTCATCACTTGCCGGACTTTTCCGGAAAATGGAGCGACCACCGCCATTTCCATCTTCATCGCTTCCAGCACGGCCAGGGTGTCACCCACCGAAACCATGTCTCCCGGCTTTACAGCGATGGAGACAACGACCGACGGCCCAGGTGCGTGCACCACGCCTCCGTCATCGCGGTCGATCGAGTGCGATACGCCATCAACCTCGATCCGGTAATTCAGACCTTGAGCTACAGAGACAACGTGGAAGCGCTGGCCCAAAGCGGTCAGCCAATATTCGAACTTGCCCAGGGGATGGATCAGGGCCTCGATGCGCGCTCCATCTACTTCGACACGGTACTGATGGGGACCCAGGCAACAGATTCTTAGAGAGTACCTCTGTCCTCGGTAGCGTAGTTCAATAGTCCGGCCCAGTTCGTTGCGAACGTGTGGCCGTCCGCGGACAGCCGACGCATAGAACTGCGTCTGCTCGACCGCCAATTCGGCCGTGTAGGCTTCGATGGCTGCCTGCACCAAAGCTACATCGGCGTTACGCTTGGAACAGTGTCCATTGTTGACTGACAGGCGATCCAGCCACCCAATATCTACTTCCGCTCGCTGCACCTCGGGGCGGTTCACTAAATCGAGCAGAAACGCCTTGTTGCTGGCTCCTCCCTTGATGACCACAACGCTCTCGCGGAGCACTCGCTGCAGTCTGGAAAGTGCCTCCTTGCGATTTTGCCCGTAGGTGATGATCTTGGCGATCATGGAGTCGAACTCCGGCGGGATGGCATCGCCTACGGCCACGCCGGTATCAATGCGCACCCCCGGGCCGGTCGCCAGCCGGAAGCGCTCGATCACGCCCGGCGCGGGAGCAAATCCGTTTTCCGCGTCCTCGGCATTCAGCCGCACCTCGATGGCGTGGCCCGTGGTGCGGGGAGGCTCTCCCTCGAGTCGTTCACCGCGGGCGACATGAATCTGCAGCTTAACCAAGTCGAATCCCGTGGTGCGCTCGGTCACCGGGTGTTCGACTTGCAGCCGGGTATTCATCTCCATGAAGGAGAAGCGATGGCTGTCGGGTTGATACAGGAATTCGACGGTACCAGCATTGTGATATCCCGCCGCCTGGCTCAGTCGCACCGCAGCTTCGCGCAGCGCCTGATCCTGGAGAGAAGTGAGCGCGGGGGAGGGCGCTTCTTCCAGGACTTTCTGGTGGCGGCGTTGAATGGTACAGTCGCGCACTCCAACGGCCCACGTGGTGCCGTAATGGTCGGCAATAACTTGCACCTCAACGTGGCGCGCAGCCTGAACCAATTGCTCCATGAAAACGGTGCCATTGCCGAAGGCCTTGAAGGCTTCGGCGCGGGCACCTTCAAAGGACGTCAGGAGCTGGGCCGGGGAATTCACGCGACGGATCCCGTGACCGCCACCTCCAGCCGTGGCCTTAATCAAAAGCGGATACCCCAAACGCTCGGCATGACGCTTTGCCTCAGCGATACTCTCCACCGGCCCACCACTCCAGGGCGCTACCGGTATCTGGGCCTGCTCAGCTAGAAGCTTTGAGGCAATCTTGTCGCCCAACCGGCGCATAACGTCGCCATCCGGGCCAATGAACACGATACCCAACCGGCGGCACAGGTCGGCGAACTCTGGATGCTCGGCGACAAAACCCCAACCGACCCAGACTGCCTCGGCGCGCGCTGCCGTCAGCGTCCGCTCGAGCAGGTCGTAGTCAACGTAGCTGCTCTTCGAATGGCCGGTAGTTGGGTCGGTAACCATCGCGGGGCCGAGAAATACAGCTTCATCGGCTTCGCATACAAACATGGCGTGACGGTCGGGCTCGGTATAGAGCGCGATCGTACACAGCGATGTGCCGTATTCTTGATTGAACTCACGCGCCGCGTGGATGAAGCGCATTGCGGCTTCACCGCGGTTAACGATGGCCACGCGTTGAAATTCGTGCATAGAGGGTCTCCTCAACCGATCGGCCAGACCGCGTTTATTTTCGTTACGCCATGATGGCGTGCAATTTCTTGAAGGCCTCCGAATCGACGCTGTTGGGGAGCGCCGCCGTACGATAGCCAATAAGCCGCACGTAGCAGTTCCCCTTCACGTCCACAACCTCCGCATCGAAGCTGCCTTGGTCCGGATTGGGGGTCACAACGGCGTACAGGTTGCTCTGAGCCAGTTCCGGAGCGCGCAGGAGGGTCACGCGCTGAACCGCCTGAGGCAGGCCAAACCGGTCCTGCTCGCTTATCTCCAAACCGCCCGCGGTCTGGAAGCAAAGCTCGATCAGCCGCGGGGCCATCAATGTCTGACGATCCGATGGCTGGTGATTGTCAGGTAAATGCGTCGCCATCAATCCGACCATGTGCGTTCCATCCCACCAAGCCCGCTCCAGAACTCGGTAGGCTGGTCCATGGAAGTACACACGATAAATATCGGCGGCTTCGATGAACGAGTCAGCCGAGGTCTGCGGGGCCTTCGTAGTCGCAGTCGCCGGCGCCTGTTTCGATAGCCGCACCCGGGCGGTGAAGTGAACCGTCTCTTGCGGCTCGGGGTGGTTGGGCAGCGTGCGACGGCCAGTGAGCCGGCAATCGGCCAGCAAATGATCACCTTGCAGGTGGTACACCGCCTCAACCGTAATCGCTCGTGGCTCGTCGCGATAGAACTTGAATGGCGACAGGAAATCTATTTCTTCCACCGCTTCGACATGCCAACCCGGTACCATACATTGGGCAGCTTCGGCAAAGGCCTCGATTCCCATAACGCCAGGTAGTACCGGCGTGCCATCAATCCGATGGTCGTATAAGAATGCCTGGACCTTCGGATCGAGCGTGGTCTCTACGATCAATCCGCTGTGAACGCCCATTCCTGCGATCTTGCCGACCATTGGGCCATGCGCCGGCGAGCTTTGCCTGAGAGTTTCCCACGCCTGCAGATCGATCCCTCCGGTCAGGTCCCACTCACTGAGAAGAACCCCGAGACGCTGACCGACTACGACTTCATTGCGCGTCCCTCCCGAGGTCAGTTCACGGCGAATCCACGGGATGCCGGCTTCGGGTGGCAGCATATCGATGCCCGCCAGCTCCATCATCTTGGGGATGGAGCCACGCGTTGCCATGCCGATACCGCCCCACGCCGACCAGTCGATGACAATGCCACGCGTCAGCGGCCGTGTCGTGCGGAAGCTCGACGTGATCTTGCACAGCAGATCATTGGCCGAGCTGTAATCTGTCTGCCCGCCGTTGCCAAAGCGTCCCGCAACCGAGCTGAACGCTACCGTTGCTCCCAGCGGCATGTCGCCGATCGCACGCAGCAGATTGAACCAACCATCGCTCTTGACATCGAAGACGAGGTCGAATTCGCGCGGCTCCTTGTCCGGCAGGAAATGACTCCGCTCGATTCCTGCAGCATGCAGCAAGACGTCAATGCGTCCGCTACGCTCGCGCACCTGGTTGATGATGTTCGCTACCGCAGCCGTGTCGGTTAGATTGACGCTGAAGTAGTGTGCCGTGCCTCCGGCAGCGCCAACCGCATCGATTGCGCTCTGGGCGGCTTGTGCCCGCTCCAGCGCCGCCAGTTCTTTCTCGACCAATGCTGGCGTGGCACGCTGGCCACTCACCTGAATGCGCGCGAACAGATCGCGTTTAAGGCCATCTTTATCGTTCACAAAGCGCTTGAGGTCGGGATTGTCTGGAGCAGGTTCGGGCACCAGGTCAAGCAGGTAGAACGTACCGCCGGACGCTCCGGCCAAGTCGGCGGTAATGGCCGAAACGATGCTTCCTGCTGCGCCTGTGACGACGAACACCGTGTTCGAGTTCAGCGTCATTCCAGGTTGGCCATCTGCGACAGGCTGTTCTTGCAGCCCAACCGTCCAACGCAGCCCTTCCTTGTAGCCAATCTCGACCGCGCCGGGGTCGCGCAGGGTCTCTTCGATAAGCACGTCCGCAACTTCCGCCGCTTTGCGATCAGCTTCGAAATCGACCGCTTTGACCAGGGCGTCGAGCCGTTCACGCTTGTATGTTTTGGTAAAGCCCGTTACCGCACCGCCGAGAGGTGCGCCCGCTCCAGCGTCGTCGTATCCGTGCTGACCGCCCAATTGCGTCGCCGACACCAGGAACGTGCCTGGCTTCGCAACCTGGTCGTACAGAACCCGCATGGTGGTGTAAAGAGATTTCGCTCGAACCCAAAGAGCGTCGTGCCAGGAGGCGAGATCCATGTCGGCAAGATTGCCCTCGTTGTCGAGCGCCGCCAGCCAGTAAACTCCCTGCACCGGGCCGGCAGTCAGCCATTGGTTGAGGATGCTGCTGAGCGCGTCGGCGTTCGGCGCGTCCTTAATCCATAAGACTTCTACGCCCTTTGTCTCCAACCGCTGCGCGAGCGCCTTCGCCACGTCACCCTTATCGGGCATGATCACGACACGGCTTCCGCGAGCCAGGCTCACACCCGTTGGCTTGCAAACCGTAAGCGGCGGCCGCAAGTTCGGCACGGGCACGCGGCGCGGGATTCGGTTTGCTGCGTCGAAATTCGCGACCGGCGGCCGAGGGGCTGTCGGAGACGGAGCCGGTGTTTCGCGAACCGTCGCCCCAGGTGCCGCTACTCGTTGCCTATCACGAGCGAATTGAATTACGTGGGCCAAGGTCGGGAATTCGCGCAGTTTGAGATTTTCGTCGCGCGGGATGTTGTACGCCGCTCGGATGGCGGCGAACATCTCCGCCTGCTTCACCGTGTCGATACCTAGGTCAGCTTCCAGGTCAAGGTCCAGGTCGAGCATATCCTTGGGATAGCCGGTCTTCTCAGCCACGATGTCCAGTACCATTTCCTTGATGGAGTCGTCGGTAACAACCGGCACGGTGGCTACCGAGACTTCGACGGGGGCTGGTTCACTGATGGTTGGTGACGCCGTCGCCGTCCCAGCCAGATCAGGCCGCTTCTCGTACACAAACCGAATCACATGTGCCAGCGTGGGGTAATCGCGCAGCTTGCGGTTCTCATCGCGCGGGATGTTGTAGATCTCGCGAATGGCGGCAAACATTTCCGCCTGCTTGACGGTGTCCACCCCAAGATCCGCTTCCAGATCAAGATCGACGTCCAACATGTCTTTGGGGTAGCCAGTCTTCTCTACCATCAATTCGAGAATGCGATCTTTCACCGACTCGTCAGGGCCAGCTGCGGGAGCTGACACTGCGATTGTTGGTGGAATCGCTTGTGCCGCGACGGGAGTTGGTACAGGTGCTGGTGTCTCCGCCGTCTTCGGTAACGGAGCAGCCGCGCCAGCCAGGTCGGGCCGCTTCTCGTACACGAAGCGAATCACATGGGCCAGCGTCGGGTAGTCGCGCAGCTTGCGGTTTTCGTCGCGCGGAATGTTGTAGATCTCGCGAATGGCAGCAAACATCTCCGCCTGCTTGACCGTATCCACGCCGAGGTCCGCTTCTAGATCAAGATCGACATCCAGCATGTCTTTCGGATACCCGGTCTTCTCCACCATCAATTCGAGGATGCGTTCTCTCACCGATTCGTCAGGACCGGCTGCGGGAGCTGTCACTGCGATGGTTTGTGGAACCGGTTGAGCCGGTTGGGCTGCAACTGGAGTTGGTACAGCTGCAGGGGTCTCGGCCGTCTTCGGTGCCGGAGCAGCCACGCCAGCCAAATCCGGCCTCTTCTCGTACACGAACCGAATCACATGTGCCAGCGTCGGGTAATCGCGCAGTTTGCGGTTCTCATCGCGTGGAATGTTGTAGATCTCGCGGATGGCGGCGAACATCTCCGCCTGCTTGACCGTGTCCACACCGAGGTCGGCTTCCAAGTCGAGATCAACATCCAGCATGTCTTTGGGATAGCCGGTCTTCTCTACCATCAATTCGAGAATGCGTTCCTTCACCGACTCGTCAGGGCCCGCTGCAGGAGTTGACGCTGCGACAGTTTGCGGAGTCGGTTGGACCGCAACTGGAGTTGGTACAGGTGCAGATGTCTCTGCCGTTTTCGGTGCCGGAGCAGCCCCACCAGCCAAGTCGGGCCTCTTCTCGTATACAAACCGAATCACATGTGCCAGCGTCGGATAATCGCGCAGCTTACGGTTTTCGTCGCGCGGAATGCTGTAGATCTCACGGATGGCGGCGAACATCTCCGCCTGCTTGACCGTGTCCACGCCAAGGTCCGCTTCCAGATCAAGGTCGACATCCAGCATGTCTTTGGGATAGCCGGTCTTCTCTACCATCAATTCGAGAATGCGTTCCTTCACCGATTCGTCAGGGCCAGCCCCGAGAGCCGTCGCTACGATTGTTTGCGGGATCGCTTGGGCGGCGATAGGCGCGGGTGCAGGCGTCTCAACCGTCTTCGGTGATGCCGCCCCGCCTGCCAGGTCAGGCCGCTTCTCGTACACGAAGCGAATCACATGAGCCAGCGTCGGGTAATCACGCAGCTTGCGGTTCTCGTCGCGAGGAATGTTGTAGATCTCGCGAATGGCGGCGAACATCTCCGCTTGCTTGACGGTGTCCACGCCAAGATCTGCTTCCAGGTCAAGATCGACATCCAGCATGTCTTGCGGATAGCCGGTCTTCTCTACCATCAGGGCAAGGATGCGTTCCTTCACCGACTCGCCGGCGCCGTTCTTAGGAGTTGCCACAGCGAGAATCGGTGCAGGAGCTTTTGTCTCTTCCTTCACCTTCGCCGGCGGAGCTGATGGTGTCACCGTGGTTATCGGTTGTTTCACCGATTCGCTCTTCGCCACGACCTTCGGAGACACGGTCGGTGCGATCACAGCAGCTTGAACCTGCACCTCTGGCTTGGCAGGCGGTTTGATCGTCGGCGCTGGTACCGCAACGGAGTCCTTGGCGGCTCCAGCAATCCTCGCCGCCAGCCCTTGATCTGCGATCCGCAGCGTGCGGTGAACCACTTCCAGCTCCGCAGTCGGACGGCCTGCCATGCGGCTTAGCCAAGTGTTCCACGCGGCCTGATCGGCAATGCGGTAGGAGTAGCCGAGTGCATTGGGGCTGCGACGGACCCCGTCCTTCGCCGGCACCCGCCGCAGCAGAATCATGCTGATCTGTGAGCCGAATCCCGCACCCAGGTGCATTGCATACTGGATCGGATAGGCGCCCCCCTTCGAGAGGTTCAAGACGCCCAACTCGGGATCGACTTCCTTGAAGTTGGCAACCGGCGGCACCAAGCCCGTTTCCAGGGCCTTCACTGCAAGGACATCTTCGATTCCGGTCGCCATCGCGTGACCCGTCATGCCTTTGGTGTTCGCGATCACGATTTCATCCGCATTGTCGCCGAAGACGCGGCGCAGCGCGTGGATCTCAGCCGAGGCGCTACCACCTCGCGCAGGGGTGTAGGTTTCGTGCGAGACGAAAACCATTTTCGGCGCTATCTCCTGGCGCGCAAGGCCGCTGCAGGTTTCGGCTTCGGCCACCAGGCCTTCCATCACCTGGCCAATATGGTGGACATCCAGCCGAGTGCCATGAAAGGCGCTATTACCGGTCACCGCGCTCAATACCTCGCAGATCGGCTGGATTCCGCGTTCACGCGCGGCATCCATACTCTCAACGACGAGGGCAGCAGCACCCATGCCCATAATCAATCCATGCCGGCGGCGATCGAACGGAATCGCGGCGTCTTCGACCTTTTCATCTGTAGCCGCGGCACCGCTAGCCAGGAAGCCGGGGCCAAACCATCCGATCATGTGGTCGGAGGTGACATCGTCCGCCGAGATGATGACCACGCGGCGACACCGCCCGGCGCGGATCCAATCCTCGGCCAACCCGACCGCATGGGCGGTAGTCGCGCACGCTGCGTTGACTTGCGTGTTGGGGCCGCGAGCGCCGATCAGTTCGGCAAATTGCGAATGTCCCATCGAGAGGGTCTTCAGCAGGAAGCGCCGGTCGAAGACATAGGGTTCTTTGTCGAGTGCTACGTGCAGCTCCTGAATGCGCCGGTCTAGTTCCTGACCAAGATTGGAGTGACCATTTCCCATTGCGCGAGCACGCAAAGACTCCAGCGTCTCCAATTGCTCACGGCGTGCGTGGTCGGCATAATAGCGCGCCATCTCGTCGGCGAATGCGTCATAGCCGGGGAAGGCGGAGCCAAAAATAACGCCGGTATCGTCGCGCATAACATCAGGCAATCCCCACCGGTCAGGAAGCTGCGTGCCTTTGGTCGTGGTCTTATACCGCATGACCAGCGGGATTCCGGCATCACGCAACGCGTCAATTCCGGCAGCGATGGCCAGGCGAGTAACCCGGTCAAGGGCGGCCAGGTGTTCCGAGGGAACGCCGAATTCACTTTCCAGATCGAAAGCGCCGCCACGACCAGCCAGCTTGATAACATCCGCGACATCGGTAATGGACTCAAAGGTGGCTTCGCCCTGCTCGCTCTTAACCAGGCGTTTGATGTGTTTGTCCAGCATCTCCTGGCGGAAACGAGCTGGGATGGCACTAATGAACTGATCGCCGCGCAAGAGACGTTCGACGTTGCCATCGTCGAAAATATGCTCGGTTCCAGGCAGACCGAGAGATGCTCCGGTAATGCCGACTTGCAGGCTGGCAGTGGCGGAATTCCCGCCATGATGCCACCCGGCCCGTTCCAGAGTCTCGCTCAATAAACGGCCGAGCTCACTGTACCCGTTACCGTTCGCCGCACTGGAGACAGCCGGGAGGACGATCGGAGGAGCTGTGGTTGCGGGTATTGGTTTGGGATCGTTCACCGGTGCGGAAGCTGACGGCATTGAAAGCGCAGGCAGAGCCGGGGCCCTGACAGCAGCCGCAAGAGGTGCTGGCGCGGGCATCGGTTTAACGTCGTTAAGTGGCGCAGGAATCGCGGACTGTGATAGCGCCGGTTTCATCTGAGCGTCGACCGCCACCTCAGCCACTCCGCGGCCCAGTCCCGCGGCATACAGGGCGCATAGCGCCTGGTTGAAGGCTGGAATATCTCCGAATTTTGGATGATTCGTGAATAACGAAATGACGTCACCGCGTCCGCCGAGCACTTCTTCGGCAAATCCCTGCAACGCCTTCTTCGGCCCCACTTCCACAAAGACCCGGGCGCCGGCATCGTAGAGTGTGTTCAGGCCTTTCACGAACTGTACCGGCGACGCGACCTGTTGCGCGAGCAGCTCCACCATCTGCGGAACGACATCAGCTCCAGTGGGATAAAACTCGCCATTTACGTTTGCGACGATCGGTACACGGGGTGGTTGTATGTTCAGGTGCGAGAGCATCTCACGCAGAGGCTCACTGGCCGGAGCGACAATCGAGGTATGGAAAGCGTGGCTCACCGGCAATGGGGTCACGTCGAAGCCGGCTTGCAGGAAAGCCACCATGGCCTGTTCGACCGCTTTGCTGGCCCCGCCGATGACGGACTGCTGTCCGCTATTTACGTTGGCGATCACCACGTAGTCGTCGATGGTCTTCAGGATGCGCTCAACTTCAGCAAGTGGCGCAAAGACCGCCGCCATCTTCCCGGTATCTTTCACGGCCACTTTCGTCATACCGCGACCGCGGGCGCTGACTGCCGACAATGCATCCTCGAAAGTAAGCGAACCGGATGCAACCAGAGCGCCGTATTCGCCCAAACTATGTCCCATGGTCATGTCGGGCTGAATACCGTACGCGGCCAACAGGCGGGTTAATGCCAGGTCGATGGTCAGCACCGTGGGCTGAGTGATTTCGGTCTGACGCAGATCTTCTTCCGCTTTCGCCACCGCCTCCGCATTAGTTTTGTCCACGAAGACAAACTCGCTGAGCGGCTTACCGAGCAGCGGAGTCATAATGCGATCGGCTTCGTTAAAGATTTCGGCCACGATTGGTTCGGCGGCGCGAAGCGGCTCCAGCATGTTCACGTATTGCGAGCCTTGCCCGGTATACAGGAATGCCACTTTGCCAGGAGCACCGTGTCCACGGAAAATACCTTGGGGACGCAGGGCCTTCCAGATCGGAGCTTGATTGGCCTTCAGCGCCTTGAGCGCTTTCGCCGATTTGTCCGCCAGGTCGGCGGCGTCAGCATAATCAATCGCAAGGCGTTCGGGAGCTCTCAGGTCGGATTCTGCCGGAGCGGCCAGCGCAGGCGCGCGACCCGCTGCCGCATCTTTCTGGATTGCCTGCAGGCGCTCGGACAGTTCCGCGTCTGATGCAGCGCCGATCGCGAGTGCACCCCGTAACGGAGCTTTGCAGGAGACTGAGGCAGTTGCGGGGGCGGTTGCGCTCATCGCAGGTGCAACCGTCTGCGTGGGCGCAACAGTTGCCACGCTGACACTCTGCTGCACTGCGACTGGCGATGGTGTAGTGACCGCTACCGACCGCTTGCCATTTCCATTGAGCCTGCCGGGTATGTACTCTTCCAGCACGGCGTGGAAGTTGGTGCCGCCAAACCCGAAGGCGCTAAGCCCGACTCGCCGCGTGACATCCGCGGGGACCGTCCACGGCCGCAACTCGGTGTTGACATACAGAGGGGAGTGAGCAAAGTCGATGGTCGGATTGGGATGTTTGAAATTCAGGCTGGGCGGCAATACCTTGTCGCGCAGCGCCAGGGTTGCTTTCAGCAATCCAGCCGCGCCCGCAGCTCCTTTGAGATGTCCAATGTTCGATTTGACGGAGCCTAGCGCCACCGACCCAGCCGGGAGATTAAAGGTGCCGAGCACATCGGCCATGCTTTGCAGTTCGATGGCATCACCCACGCTGGTCGAGGTGCCGTGGCCTTCCATCAACGTCCCGGCAGTGGGAGTCAACCCGGCATTTTGCCAGCCGCGCTCGATAGCCAACTTTTGACCAATCGGGTTGGGCGCCGTAATTCCCTTTCCCTTCCCGTCGCTCGCACCACCGATACCGCGCAGTACAGCGTAAATCTTGTCGCCATCATGTTCGGCATCGGCCAAGCGCTTGAGCAAAAAGATTGCCGCT
Source organism: uncultured Acidobacteriaceae bacterium (assembly GCA_963755865.1). GTDB lineage: Bacteria > Acidobacteriota > Terriglobia > Terriglobales > Acidobacteriaceae > Bog-257. The sequence goes on from CAVWLY010000001.1 coordinate 61,765, forward strand.
CCTTCGCCCATTACGAAACCATCGGCGCCCTCTGCGTAGGGGCGGCTATCGGTGGCCGAGAGCGCGCCGATCTTGCAAAATTTGACGAAGGTTGGTGCGCCCATGTTGCGGTCAATCCCGCCGCAAACCGCCACATCAAAATCGTTCTCTACGAGTCCTTCGACGGCCGAACTGATGGCCGCCATCGCCGACGCGCAGGCAGCGTCCACAATGTAATTCGGTCCATGGAAGTTGTAGATATTCGCAATGCGGCCGGCAATGCAGTTCGCCAATTCGCCGGGCATGCTGTCTTCCGTAATCTCGGGCAGAAGCTTGTTCATGCGGTCGTGCAATTCGCGCGTGATGTCTCGGCGCGCTGCCGCCGGCAACGCGGCGAAGGTGGTGCTGTCCGCCAACTCACGGGCATATTCCGGAAAGTGCACGCGCAACGAGGTGAGGTAATGTCTTTCTCCAGCCATGGCATTGCCGAGGATCACTGCCGTGCGATCAAGATTCAGTGGCCGCTTGGGATAGCCATAATCTTCCAACGCTTCGCGAGTAGACGCGATGGCCCACTTTTGTGCAATGTCCATGGCATCGACTACGCGGGGCGGGATGGGCAGGTGCCACTTCATGGGCTCCCACACGTACTCGCGCACCCATCCACCGATCTTCGAATATGTCTTGTCGGGAGCGCTGTGGTCGGCATCGTAATAAAGCGTCGGGTCCCAGCGGTCGGCGGGAACATCGCTGATGCTGTAACGGCTGCTCTTTACGTTTTCCCAGAAAGCCGGCACGTTCACGGCATCGGGCAGAACGGCCCCTGCGCCCACAATCGCAATCGCACGATAAGCGGTGTTATCCATATCTGGTCACTTCCTTTAGAAATTCTTGAACCTGACGAAGATGACGCCCATCGAGCGGCGGAGAAGCAGGCATTAGGAGCTTGGGTCTAGGTCACTCTTCCCCACGTTGGGAAGGGACGGTCCACTCACACGGCCTGGCCGAACCGGGAGCGCCCGAAGAGCATCCTTACTGTGACAGGGGGTCGGGAACAATGTCAGTGACATAGCACAGAAAACCAGGTGATGCAGGCCACAAAGGTGAGTGACAGGAGGCCAAACGCTATGTCCGTTACAACACATAAGGCAATATTTGTTTCGCTTCCGCGTCGCGCCAAATTTGCATCGTGTTCGCTTCGCCGAGAGGCAGAAAAGTTGCGGTGCAGATTAATTTGTTACAACACAATTATTATTTGGTGTAACACATATATTATGTGTTTCGACATACAGTGGGGGGAGCACGTTCCCGAAGAATGTAGAGGGCGCACTGCACGCGTTGTTAATAGCCGGGGGAAACGCGCCCAGAAACACCACAGGCATCCGGCTCGCGAAACCGGATGCCCGCATCCCGCCCCAGGTATTACGCTAGAACGGGTTGTTCAACTTCTTTCTTCACTCGGCTGTAGATTACGTCGGCGACGTAATCCATATCCGAAACCACGCCGGCTTGCGCACGATGGATGGCGGACAATCCCAACGCCGCTTCGAATGACGGCATCTCAGCGTCGCTCACACCATCGGCCCCAGTCACCCAACGCAAACCCTCTTCGCCTATCTTGAGGGCCGCCTCGCGCGCGAAGATCCGACTGATGGCCGCCAGCGCTGTCGGGTCGAAGCGGTCATTGGCCTTCTCGTGCAGCCTGCCTTCCGCAGCCAGCGCAGCCCGGCGGGCCAGCGTGGCAGCGCATTCGGCATACGCAATCCACTCACCGACGCGCAGCAGAATGTGCTGGAAGCGGGTGAGCCGATGAATGCGTGCCTTCTCCAGCACCTCGGCCAAGGCATGTAGCGCCAGGGCGGCTACATCCGCGCCGACGTTGGGATGCGCAGCATGCAGCGCTTCGACCTCGCGCGCCCGATCATGATAGTGCTGGCCGCGCGTCTTGAGGTGGAGTTGCCAGCGATCGCGGCTGATCGTCATCTCCATGATCTCCGAGGTGCCCTCGTAGATGCGGGTGATGCGCACGTCGCGGCTGACCTTCTCCACCATGTACTCGTGGGTGTAGCCGTAGCCGCCCAGCGCCTGGATGCTGGCGTCGGCAGCGGCGTCGCCGGCTTCAGTGGACATGTACTTGGCGATGGCGCCTTCGGTGTTGAGGCTTCCCTCGTTGGCAGCGTCGATGCGTTGCGCCGTCTCTTCGATAAAGGCACGTCCGGCTTCCAACTTCACTACGTTGGGCACGATCAGCTTGTGGGTATAGCCCTGCTTCTCCGAGAGCGGCGTGCCGCCCTGGATCCGCTTGGTGGAATAAGGGATGGCGCGGTCCAGCGCGGACCAACCGGCACCCAGTCCGAAGGCCGCGACCATCACCCGCGTGTAACCGAAGACCAATTGGGCCTGGATGAGTCCCTGGCCTTCAACGCCGCCGACCAGCCGGTCGGCATCGACGTAAACGTCGTTGAGGGCCAGCGCTGCCGTGTTGCTCAGACGAATGCCGTGCTTGTCCTCCGGCTTATCGTGAGCAAAACCCTTGGTGCCTGCGTCCACAATGAACCAGCTTGGCCCTGCGGGGGTATTGGCCAGGATGGTGCAATAGTCCGCAATTCCACCGTTGCTGATCCACTGCTTGCTGCCGTTGATCTTGTACCCGACGATCTTGCCGTCTTTTTCGACGCGGTCGGCGGTCGTCTTCAGCGCGCCCAAGTCGCTGCCCGCTTCCGGTTCCGTCGCACCGTAGGCAAACAGAACACCTTCGTCAGCAATCTTGCCTAGCCACTTCTTTTTCTGCTCCTCAGTGGCACCGAACGTGATGGGATCGCTACCCAGGAATGTGGCGAACAACGAGGTGGCCACGCCCAGGTCGATGCGCGCCATCTGCTCGCATATCAGATAAACGTCCATGGTGCTGCCGCCCATGCCGCCGTACTCTTCTGGAATGAACAACAGCTGAATGCCCAGTTGGTCTGGGTCAGACATTTGCCGAACGATCTCCACTGGACATTCGTCGCGTTCATCCAAAGCGATCAGCTCTTCATCAGGCAGGCGTTTCTTCGCGAAGTCTCGGAGCGATTTCAAACTTAGTTGCAATGTCTTCTTGGTAATCATTGTCGGTGCCTCTCTTTTGCTCTTAGACCGAAACCGTTTTCGTCTCACGGACCTTGTTGGTCAACTCCGGCAAGAACTCCAGGATGTCGTCCACAATTCCGATGTCTGCCACCTGAAAGATAGGGGCTTTGGGATTCTTGTTGATGGCCACGATAAAGGGACTGCCCTTAAGGCCGGCCAGATGCTGGAATGAACCGCTGATGCCGCACGCCATGTAAACCTTGGGCTTGACCGTCTTTCCTGACGAGCCCACCTGGCGCGATTTCGGCAGCCACTTGGCGTCGACCACCGGTCGGGAGCAACTTACTGCTGCGCCCAATGCTCTCGGCTAACTCCTCAGCGATAGCGATGTTGTCTTTTTCCTGGATGCCACGGCCGACGGAAACCAGAACGGCGTGCTTGGTGATGTCCACATCGCCTGCCTCGGCAACGATCGTCTCGAGATAACGTCGCCCAGATGTCAGAGCGCCCACGTCTGCCGACTTGTCGACGACGACGCCATTGATGCGCGCGCCTTCCTGCGGCTTGAATGCGCCGGGACGCAGATTAAGCACCGCGCCGGCTGATGCATCGCAACGCACATGAGCGCTCACCTGGCCGCCAAACTCCTGGCGGACGAGTTTGAGTGAAACGCCTTCCAGCCCTTCGATGTCCAACACGTCGGAGACAAAAGCCGCATTCATCTTGATGGCCAGACCCGGTGACAAGTCGATTCCAAAATGAGAGTGAGAGACCAGCACGATGCCATCGTGTGGCAGGACATTCACCAGAGCTTTGCGGACCAGCTCAGCGTTGGGATAAGCGAGTGCCTGGTTCGCGATCTTCCAGACCTCGGCGTATGAGCCACGCAGGGTTTCGCAAACGGCGTCAAGCTCCGCGCCCCAACCAGTGACCACGGCGACTGGCGACACGGACGCGTCGATCTTTTTTGCTGCGGTTACGAGTTCGGCCGCTGAATCGTCGGCAATGCCGCCCTTATGTGCGATGTAGGCGAAGATGCGTGCCATTAGTTCAACCCTCCTTTGGCCTTCATTAACTCAATCAGTTTGGCGATGACTTCTTCCCTGTCACCCTCAAGCATTTCGGCTCCCTTGCCGAGCGCGGGCACGAAGTAGTCCACCCGTTTGACCTTCGCTCCGGCATTCCCGACCGCACTTGCATCTACACCGAGGTCGGACGCGCTGAAGGTGGGAACCTCTACCGCCGCCACCTGCCGGATGCCTCGCATTCCGACATAACGCGGCTCATTGATGCCAGTCTGGATCGAGAGCACACAAGGCAGATCGATCTCGTTCATCTCCTTGTTTCCGCCTTCGATCTCCCGGCTCACCTTCAACTTGCCGCCGTCAACCGCAATGGAATTCACCAGCGAGGCGAACGGATAGTCCAGCAACGCCGCCAGCATTCCCCCAACCTGGGCGCCGCCGTCGTCGGCCTGGACTCCGGTCAGGATCAGGTCGTAATGGCCCTTCTGCACAAACGACTTCAAAGCCGTCGCGATGCCCTTGCCGTCGGATCCCTCGAAGGCCTTGTCGGAGATCAGCACGCCACGGTTTGCGCCCATGGCCATCTCTCGCCTCAGGACTTCCTCGTCTTCATCGCTGCCGACCGTAACCACCGTGACCGTACCACCGGCCTTCGCGGTGATCTGCAGGGCCTCCTCGACGGCGTAGTTGTCGGGTTCGTTGATCGAATAGACCAGGTCGTCACGTTCGATATCGTTCCCCGTGGTGTTGAGTTGAATTTCGTTTTCCGAAGTGTCAGGTACTCGTCTTACACAAACTAGAATTTCCACAGTCGTACTCCCCCATGGTTTAGTTCAAAATTTGATCACCAGCTTCTACGCAAAAATGTTCTACGCAAGAACCTCGGCCGTCACCTTGTCGTGTTCCAGTTGCGGCGGTGCTGGCCGCACAAGCTGTTTGTCCACTAACTCCGCCAAGTCGATGGCGGTCATCTTGCCTTCCAGACCCGCAACTTTGATCGCGTCTTCAATATTCACCATGCAGAACGGGCACGCAGTCACGATCACATTGGCCCCAGCTTCGGCGGCCATCTGACTCTCTTAACGCCCATCCTCTCGTCTTCTTTCGGCTCGTAGAACAGCATCAGGCCGCCACCACCGCAACAGAAGGACCGATCCCGGGAGCGGCTCATTTCCACTCTCTTCAAACCAGGAATCGCGTCAAGCACATCGCGAGGATCGTCGTAAACCTGATTGTGCCGGCCGAGATAGCAGGGGTCGTGATAGGCGTAAACGTCAGCGGCATTTTCTACCGGATCGAGCTTGAGATTGCCGGACTTCACCTCCCGGCAAATGACCTGGCTGATGTGCTCCACCGGCGGCACATCTTTGTAGTCATGCTTCAGCGCGTTGTAGGCGTGCGGATCGGCGGTCACGATTCTCTGGACCCCGGATGCCTTGATGGCATCCACGTTGTGGTCCCGCAGCGCCATGAACAACGACTCTTCGCCAAAACGCCGTGCTTCATGTCCGCTGTCTTTTTCCGCAGTCCCCAGGATTCCGAAATTCATCCCGGCCGAGTCGAGAATCCTGGCCGTAGCACGCCCGATCGACTGCATGCGGTCGTCGTAGGAGGTGATGCTGTCGACGAAATACAAAGTGTCCGCATTGTTCTTCCCGTCCAGCGTCTTGACGGCGCAAGTCGGAGAGAAATCTTTGGCCTTGGTCCACTCGGCCCGTTTCTTCTCCATCTTGCCGTAGGGATTGCCGCGGCTCTCGAGTGCCTTCAGCGGCTTCTGCAGGGACTGCGGTACGTTGCCGTCGTCGATCATGCCCCGCCGCAAATCGACAATCTTGTCGATGTACTGGATCAGCAACGGGCATTCTTCTTCGCAGGCGCCGCAGGTGGTGCAAGACCAGATTTCATCTTCCGAATAAATCCCACCGATGATTGGTGCGCCGTTGCCTGCCTTGCCGAACATCGGATAATGCTGGAAGGCATAGTCTCTTGCCTTGGTAGTGATGAACCTTGGCGACAGCGGCCGCCCTACCGCATTGGCCGGGCATTGGTCTGAGCAACGCCCGCAGTCGGCGCAGGAATAGAAATCCAGCATGTGCTTCCAGGTGAAGTCTTCGAAGGTCTTCACGCCGAACGATTTCACCTGATCCAGATGCTCGTCGCTGACGCCCCATCGCACCGGCTTCACGGTTCCGCGGTCCAATTTTGCAAAGTAAACATTGAACAGAGAAGTCTCGACGTGGAACTGTATTCCAAACGGCCGGTAGCACAGCAGGAAGTAAAAGGTCAGAACATCGACAAAATAGGCGCTCAGATTCAGATCCTGAAGCGTGGTCAACGGCGTCGTAGCGAGAACACTCTTGAACACCCACGGCAGCGATAGCACAGCCAGAAATTCGGCGGGCTGGCCTTGCTGTGCCTGATAAGCCGCCTTGCTGGCCTCAAACAGACTCTCAGTCGCCATCAGCAGCGCAATCAGGCCTAAAAGAAAGATGGCATCGACTGGGTGACCTTTACCGTATCTGGCTGGCACCGAGTAGCGCGCCGGCTTGAAGACGATGCGGCGAACAGCCGCGAAGATCATGCAGAGGAAGACAATCGTCGCTGCATAGTCTTTGACGATGCTATAGATAAGACCGATCCCTTCCGAGGAGCCGGGCAAAACGAAATTCGGCGAGACACCAAGGATCAGCAGCGAGAAAGCTTGCGTCGCCAGGATCAGGAAGCCCGCAAAGAAAAGGATATGCATGATCCCAGCGGTCGGGTAGCGCGGATGCTTCCACTGACCCAGCCAAAATTGCAGCAGCCTTTCCAATCGAGCCAATGGCCGATCGAAACGAAAATCACGTTCCCCCCGCAGGAGCGGCGTCAGGCGCTTTGCGACGATGTAAGCGAAGCATGCGATCCCCAGAAGATTAAGGACCACGAAGAGGATCTGCCCGTTTATCAACCAGTACGTCACTTGGGCAGGTGACTGAATGCCTTCCACCATGATGCTCAACATCTCCTACTGGCCAGATCCCGGACTCCCGCAAGTATTGTTCGGAGGGCCAACGCAAGAGCAGTTGCCAGGTGCGCAGGATGATGAGACCAAATGGCAGCAATTGCGTTCGCCCTTGTAATGCCGAGGAGCAGCTCAGGGCTAACTGCTGACCTGAGCACCCGGGAGTAAGGCTCAGTTTGAATGGCAAGCGGACACTATGTCTGTGATGCGGAGTACAGTGTGCCTGTGATGCAGGGTACTTTGTGAAGTGACGGTGCGCGAGGGTGCGAGCGGCGCGCCGTCGTAAGTCTTTTACGTTTGTCATCACGAGCGGGTTCAGCGCGCGAGGGATCTGCTGTTGTAAGTTTCTCAGCAAACTGTTAAGACCAACCGTGACGCATTCAGAATGAAAACCGCAAACTGCGTCTCCGCGATAGCAAACCGGAGTTTTCGTCATAGCCTTCCGGCTGCATCGGCGACGCAGTCGCGGAGCGCGGACCCGCTCGTCACCAGCGCGGAAAAATGGCCGGCCGAAATCCAGCGCAAGCTGCTTCCCTGCCAGTGCTGGTGCAAGCGCTTGGTCTCGTGGCTCGGTACGTATCCGTCGCGAGTACATCCTGCAATGACAGCCGCGTCCACTCTGATCGGCGGCGGATAGCGCGTGATATCAGCGACGCTAAATAGCTGATGGAGCCGCTCGCGTGCGGCCGCTCGCATGTTCGCTCCACCACCAAGGGCGTCGAGATCGACGCACACCGAAAGTAGGCCGCGGGTGTAAATGGTACTGGCAGACGCGCCGGTTGCCAGCGCCGCGCACGCAACCGGGAACGGACAGACCGCCGCGGTGATCGCGGCCATATGACCGCCCATGCTGTAGCCGGCAACCACCAGCTTGGGATAGCGCTCGCTCAGGTTTTCCAGCAGCGCGCGTGCCTCCAGCACCATGCCCAGCGCCATCAATCCGTGATCGCTGACGGTGATGAGTGACGGTCCTCCTGGCACCCGTCGGCGACCATAAAAAGGGCTGACTAGAAAGTAGAGGTCGAGGCCACGAGCAGCGAGGGGACCGAAGATATGCTCACGTGGCTGATAAGCTTCGTCGCGCGACGCCGCCAGGATTACGCAGGCCGCCTGATTGCCTTCTCGCAACCAGGCGCGCACATGCACGGTGCGCGTTTCCTGGGGCAGCAACCGCAGCGGCGAGGAAAACGTTCCATCGCGCCGGGTGGTGCGGCGGCGCTTGCGCGTCGAACGCCATTCCACCGAAATCCGAGAAGGCGGGTCGCTATAGGAAACGCGCGGCGTCGAAAGCTCCACCAGCAGCGACTCCTCTCCCCAACCTCGCGAAAACAGCTTCGAGCCGCGCGACGCCCCCGCTATCAGCAAGTCGAGTGGGTGGGCTTCCGTGACGGAACTATCCCCAACAAAGGTGCGGATTAAGCGATTGGTTATCTCCATGGTGCACTTCAGTGATGCAGTATTCGGCTCGAATTGACCAACGTTGGCACAAGATATTACTCGAAACCCCGCCCGCGCGATAGTGTTGGCGCGAGAGCTTGAAATTGAGAAATTGCGGTGGGGTCAGAATACCGAAGCCGTCGAACAAACCAGCCCGCAGGGCGGAACAATCATAGCCCAAGGCCTAAGAGTCTGTGTGAGTACAAGAGTTTTGATTTGCGTGTGGAACGGATCGAGCGAAAATCGAGCCCGCAGGGCGGAATAATGATAGCCCAGCACGTAGCCGAAGGCGTAGTGCTGGGTAAAGTGGAAAACAGATCTGAGTCCCTTTAGGGACGGCACTCGTTCTAACGCAGGCACGATGCCGCAGCGTTGCTTTGCCGAGTGGCTTCGGACAACTCCAGCCTTCCGCTATAGTATGGAAGCTCAGGACCATGACTGGCGAAGTTACTCGCACACAGATTGCATCTGCCGGGCCGGCCGCCACTCTTCTACATGACGACTGGTATCCTGCGCTGCGAGCTTCGAAGATCGCCGGCAAGCACATGACAACGGCCATGCTGCTGGGCATTCCACTGGTCTTGGGGCGAACGGTCGAGGGCCGCTACTTCGCTATACGCGACACTTGTCCTCACCGCGGCATTCCTCTTTCCTATGGATGGTTCGACGGCCACCAGGTCACCTGCAAATATCATGGCTGGTCCTTTGAGGCGGTATCGGGGCGATGCCGCGACATTCCTTCGCTGACCAGCCACGACTCTCTCGACTGCTCGCGCATTTATGCCGCTGCGTTTCCCTGTGAGGAGCGCGACGGCCACGTGTGGGTATATGTTCCCCAGCCGGGCAGAGGAAAGTTGCGGGTGGATGATCTGGCGAAACTGGGGGCGGTTCCAGAGGTTCCTAAGTTCAGCCAGCGTTATCGCACCGCTCACCTGTGGGCTGACTTGCCCTGTAACGTGGACCACGGCATCATCGGACTCATGGATCCTGCGCACGGCCCCTTCGTGCATCAGGCCTGGTGGTGGCGTTCCAAGCAGAGTATCCACGAGAAGGAAAAGCAATTCGAACCCATCGACGACGGTTTCCGCATGACCGCACATCAGCCGTCGGCCAACAGCGCCCCCTACAAGCTGTTGGGAGTTTACGGTCAGCCCATCACCACCACTATCGACTTCGTCTTGCCCAACCGGCGCTACGAAATCATCCGCTGCGGCGAGAAATGGTTTGCCAGCTTGACCACGGTGACGCCAACAACCGAGAACCATTGCCGTATCGATGTCTGCGCCGCGTGGAACATCTTCCTTCACGTTCCATTTCTTATGCCAATCGCCAAGTTCTTCGGCAGACGCTTCGTCCGGCAAGACCAGGTGACCATGATCCAGCAGGCCGAGGGACTGAAATACAATCCGAGCCTGATGCTGATTGACGATGCGGACCGGCCGGCCAAATGGTATTTCGAGTTGAAACAGGCGCGACTGGAATCGCAAGCGACCGGTGCTCCCATGCGGCATCCCATGAGCGGGCCGGTGACGCTGCGATGGAGAAGTTGAACGGTGAGGATGACTCCGGTGCAGCTTTCCTGGCGCGTGAAGTCTCAACTGCGGACGTTGATTATCTTCGCCGTCATCGGCGTGGCGGCGGGAATCTTCATCCTCTATCCCACCAATGAGTTCGTATATTTTTACGAGCATCGGCCGGGAGAATCCACGCCTGCCGCTTTTGCCGTGTCGCAGTTGCAGCAGTCTTTACGTGGCGGAACTCCGAAGAAAACAGCTTTTTACGGCATCGTGGGCCTGGTTTTGAGTATGTCTGCTGCGGGTTTGTATTCGAGTCTGCATCGCCGCTCCGAGCGCATTGAGCAATTAAGCGCGGCCCTTGGCGGAGACCTGCGCGCTTTGATCGCGCGTGGCGAAAGCGCCAACCTGGAATTCAAGTCCTCATTTCGGTGGGACCTCCGCGAGAACAAACTCAACCGTGCGCTGGAAACGGTAATCTTGAAAACGCTGGCCGGATACATGAATGGCAATGGCGGGACTCTGCTCATCGGTGTCGCCGACGATGGGTCGATTGTTGGCTTGGATCGGGACTACACGACTTTGAAGAAGCCTGACCGCGATGGATTCGAGCAGGCTCTAATGACCGCGATCGCGAGCAAGCTGGGCGCCGACGCCTGCCGTACCGTGCAGATTGTGTTTCATTTACTGGAGAACAAGGACGTTTGCCGCGTCATGGTCTCTCCAGCGCATCGTCCGATTTACGTTCGGGACGGCGATAATCCCAGGCTGTACGTGCGCACCGGCGTTAGCACTCGCGAACTCAACGTTCAGGAAGCGATCAACTACACGACCGCGCGCTGGCCGAAATAGGCCGCGCTTTCTCCACACATTCAAGTTCAATGACCGACAGCGCATACTGGCCAAAGTGACGCTGGAGCAGTTTCAAAGATGGTGTATAGAGTGGAGCATCGCTTCTGCAGCTATTAGGGAACCCCGGTGTTGGGCCAGTTGCGGAACAAAGCCTTCCGCAGCCGCCCTGCGGCGACAGGTGACAGCCCACCGCTTCAGCGGTGGGAGGACACGGCGGGAAAATCTTGAGTCCGCTTCAGCGGACGCCAGACGTTTTGTAACAGCCGCTGCAGGGGGGTGCATTTGATAGGTTCCCTGTGAATTCAGCTTTAGCCGCTGAGGAACCAACCATTACCTCAGGCGCTAAAGGGCGGTCAGGGACTGACGCCCTCGCGCACGCCTGAAGGCGTGCTCCACCCGTTGCCAATGCAGCCGACGGGAAAAGAGCGACACAGACTCTGAGCCCGCACTACCGGCTCATTGACCGGCCGGCGTGTGACCCACCGCGCACACCGCGCCCGCGGGACTGTAGGGAGACTTATTCTGCACAAAGCACCAATTTACCTGCTCGCGTGAGAATTCGTCGACGACGCTGGCCGGCACATCGGCCTCTTTCACTTCTTTGAATTCGAAGGTCATGCTTCCATCAGGTGCAACCGTCGCCAGCAGATATCCATAAACATCGGTCATGGCGATGGTGGCCCCGGCATGGTCCTGGGGCAGTCGATAACGCACCGCCCCGGCCGAACCCACGATCCATCCGGGCAACACGTCGCCGGTATGGCAAGCGGTGGCGTAGATGTTGTTCATCACGAAGTGCGAATGGCTCGCCAGCACATACACGTTCTTTTGGGTGCTCTTCCGGAAGGCCACCAGCTGCGCGTACACCTTGCGTCCGCTAGTTTGTTCCTGGGGCGAGTCGTTCATGCTGTGTCCGGCGGATAAGCTGTCCGGTAACGCTGCGTGCATCCCCAGGACGACACTGCGAATTGAGCTGTCCTTGGCATCGTTCGCCAATACGCCCTGGAACCATGCCATTTGCGGGGCGCTGAATTCCTCCGCCGATGCATCGTCCATGCTGATGAAATCAACCCCTCGGTCAATCCAGTGATAGTAGGTCTTCAAAACGTGATCGCTGGGATTATCTCTCAATCTTTGCTGCTGCAGCGCCGGCTTATTAAGCCAGTCGGCGAACTGCGCGACGTATTGCCCCTTGGTCATAGGTGGAACCAGTTCGTGGTTACCGATCTCCAGAAACACGGGCAGATCGCCGAACGGAAGTAATTGGTGCTGGATGAAATCGGGCCACGCAGCGGCGAAGTAGTTGCTGATGGTGGACGCCGGGTGAGTGTGGAGGTAGTCCTCGTCGAAGCTGTAAATGGCGCGATAGTCGCCGAGATGCCAATAGAATGAAGCTCCATCGCGACGGACTCCCTGGGCGATCGCCGGCATCACGATGTCGCCGCAGTTGCGCGAGTCGCCCGACACCGCGAACTTCCAACTCTCAGAAGCGGCTGTCTCTTGCGCTGCAACCGATGCGGCGGCGAACAGGACCAGGAACAGTGCCACGACTTGGAATGAACCGCGGGACTCTCGGCTGGCCGCCGAATTCGCGAAAGGTATTCTCTGCCGACAATCAAGCATCCTCACCTCAAAGCGCAAGGCCGCATGCGGCTTGCAGCTTTCCTACATTAACTGATTGCCAACATTCTGCGCAGGCAATTTCACTTGCATTGATATTCACCTGCTAAAGAGATAATCTGCTGCCGTCCTTACCCTACGGAGAATCCATGCTATCTAAATTTCGCCGGATCATTCAGTTATCGATTGCGGTCACTTTGTTGTTCGGCTTCGCCGTGCTCGGATTCGCAAAGCAGGATGCAACAACGCCTGACCAAACGCGCCTGAAGTCAGCCTATCGCTTCGAGCGTAATCATTGGGTGTACGTCCATCTCGAAGGATCTCCCGCCGATATCGGATACCAGCACGGCTACCTGCTGGCGCCTGAAATTGAAGATGGCCTTAATACCGTTCGTACGGTGGACACGCACAATACCAAGCGCGACTGGAATTTCTACCGCGATACCGCTCAGAACGTTCTGTGGAAGCATATCGACGCAGAGTATCAGCAGGAATTGCAGGGCATCGTCGATGGCTTGCACGCTCGCGGAGTAAACCTGGATCTCTGGGACGTGGTGGCGTTGAACGCCATGGAAGAACTTCCCGACTACTACGTTCCCTGGCTCAACAAACGTGAGAAGCTGGCCGGCGCGCCGGTCCTGAAGGCGCCGGGAAACTGCAGCGCGCTGGTGGCCACCGGCTCAATGACCAAGGACCACAAGCCGGTGATTGCCCACAGTAACTGGACTGACATCGCCACCGGCAGCCGCTGGACCGTAATCTTCGACATCGTTCCTACCCACGGCTATCACATGTTGACGGATGGATTCCCTGGGGTGATCGTCAGTGACGATGACTTCGGCATCAACTCCGCTGGACTCATGGTCACAGAGACGACCATAACTGGATACGCCTTATTCGATCCCAACGGGACACCGGAGTTCGTACGGGCACGCAAGGCGATGCAATATGCCAGTTCGATCGACGAGTACGTGAGCATCATGCTCGACCGAAACAACGGCGGATATGCGAATGACTGGCTGCTGGCCGACAATAAGACTGGAGAAATTGCGCGATTCGAGATTGGCCTGAAGATGCATCGTGTATGGCGCACCAAGGATGGCTACTTGGTCGGCTCAAACTTTCCCAGCGATCCTGACTTCATCAAGAAAGAAACGGATTTCGATCCCAACAACATGGGAAGTTCTCCTAATGCTCGGCACAAGCGCTGGGAAGAGTTGATGGCGCAGAGTAAGGGGCAGATCGATGTCGAACTGGCGAAGAAGTTCCTGGCCGACCACTGGGACAGCTACGAAGGCAAGGAAGACGCAGACGAGCGTAGCCTCTGCGGCCACCTCGCCAACTCGCCGCGCGGTGTACCGGTATGGAATCGGCCGCCCTATGCTCCCGATGGAGCGGTGACCGCCCAAGCCGCTGACAGCACGATGGCGACAAACATGAGCCTGGAGGCACGGGCTGGCTATCCTTGTGGCGAAGACTTCATTGCGGATACGTTTCTCAAGCAGCACCCGGAGTTCGACTGGCAAAGGCCCGTTTTGAAGGACATGAAGGGCAATCCCTGGGCAGAATTCAAGGCGGCAGATAAACAATAAGCAATTTTTTCTTTGCCGCCATATGTCTACGAACAATCAGGTTGCGCGCCTTGACGTGGACTGATTAATCAAATTTTTGCAGCTTGCGTGTTACAACAAACATCTGTTTTTCTATTGGGCGGGCTGGATGACGCCGAATTCAGAGGAGGATGCCAATGTTCCACAAAATCATTTCCACATCGAATGACTTCACACTTACCCTTGTTCGCCTGGTGCTCGGAGTTGTGTTCTTCGCGCACGGAGCGCAAAAGATGCTGGGCTGGTTTGGAGGCTACGGCTTCCATGGCACGATGGGGTTCTTCACTCACCAAAGGGGAATTCCAGCGCCTCTGGCATTCCTGGCAATTTGCGCAGAATTCTTCGGTGGCCTTGGCCTGCTGGTTGGTCTGCTCAGTCGTATCGCCGCGCTCGGCATCATCGTCAACATGCTGGTCGCCATCGCGACGGTACATCACGTCAATGGTTTCTTCATGAATTGGACCGGGCAGCAGAAGGGCGAGGGATTTGAGTTCCATCTACTGGCGATAGCGCTGGCAATCGTCGTATTGATCAAAGGCTCGGGCGCGGTTTCCATTGATCGTGCCATAGCCCGCGAATAAGCGCACGGCTCAAGCGCCCGGCATCCGCACCAAAACGGAACCATACCAAGCCGGCACTTTTCCACAGCGAAAGCTTTTCTCTGCCTGGCCGATAGACAGAGTGGAAGCCTATGCCCGTCGAACCCGATACAAGGGGACCGAAGAGCACAGGTATTTCCAAGTGAGTCCCGGCAGTGCGGTAGCAAGTTGCCGTCCTGACGGCAGCGCGCCCCCACCGACGCCTACAGGGAAAAAGGCATGTTCGCGATTATTGGAATGCTGGTGGTACTCGCCGCAGTAATCGGCGGGTTCCTCATGGAGCACGGCCCGATCCGTGTGCTGATGCAGCCTTCCGAGTTACTGATCATCGGCGGCGCGGCCATCGGCACGTTGCTGGTTGCGAACCCTCTGCATACGCTGAAGGCCATACTGAGCGGCCTGACGCTGGTCATCGGCGGCTCAAAGTTCAACAAGCAGCGTTACCTCGACGCCCTGAAGATGATGTACGACTTGTTCGGCAAGATTCGGCGCGAAGGCCCGGTTTCGGTCGAGAATGATATCGAGTCGCCCAAGGAAAGTAAGTTCTTCGCGAACTATCCCGCTTTCCTGAAAGATCACGAGACCCGGGATTTTGTGTGCGACACCATGAGGATGGTGACCATGGGAGGGGTGGAACCGTTCGATGTCGATCAGATGATTGAGGCAGACATGGACGTTCACGCCCACGAGTTGAATCAGCCGGTAGGCGCCCTCAGTACCATGGCGGACTCCTTGCCCGGATTGGGGATTGTCGCGGCCGTTCTGGGAGTGGTGATGACCATGAGCGCGCTCGGCGGACCGCCGGAAGAAATTGGCAAGAAAGTTGCCGCCGCGCTGGTGGGAACGTTTCTCGGCATCCTGTTGTGCTACGGATTCGTCGGCCCCCTGGCCGCCAATATGGCCAAGCTGGCGGAAGAGGAGCACGCCTATTGGCACGTGCTGCGGGTAACGATGATCGCTTTCATGAAAGGCACATCTCCGCTGTTGGCAACGGAGATGGGTCGTCGGGTGATCCCGGGGCACGTTCGGCCAACCTTCCAGGAATTTGAGACCAACTCCAAGAAGGCGATGGGCGAAGGCGCGGCTGCCGCCAGCCCGGCTCCCGATGCCGCAGGTTCACCGCAGCCGGCTACAGCTTCCTGATGAGGCATATCGCGTGAGCACAACCGGCCAAATCATCGTAATAAAACGCAAGTCCGGGCACGGCGGACACCACGGAGGCGCATGGAAGGTAGCCTATGCCGATTTCGTGACCGCCATGATGGCGTTGTTCATCGTTTTATGGCTGATGAATTCGAGCAAGCAAATTCAAGTCGCAGTTGGGGGCTATTTCAAGGATCCCACGGGCACGGCGAAGATGGTGGGCACAAACCAAACTGGCTCAGGCGAAAACTTCACTTTGTCCAAAGATAATATGGCGAAGCTGAAAGAACAACTGCAAACCGTGATTCGCCAGGTCACGAACTTCGACAAGCTGAAAAGTCAAATCGAAATGACTATCACCTCGGAAGGACTTCGCATCGAACTGCTGGAGTCGGCGAAGGGTACATTTTTTGACAGCGGACGGCCCGATCCCAATGCTAACGGCAAAGAATTGCTGGTCACCCTTGCCCACGAACTAGGAAAGATCCCAAACAAGATCTCACTGGAACGTCATACTGATGCGCAACCATACGCGGGCAAGGCCAACTATACCAACTGGGAGCTTTCGACTGATCGTGCCAACGCCAGCCGGCGCCTGATGCAGCAGAACGGCCTTGGTGACGATCAAGTTGTAGAGGTAAGAGGATTCGCGTACCAGCGGCCCAGAAACCCCAAGGACCCCACCGATCCCGCCAACCGGAGAATTTCACTGATCGTGCGCTACATCGAGCAGAGAACGCCGCCCCCGGATCCAGCCGCAGCCACCGAGGAGAAGAAGCCATAACGACGTGGCGGGCCGTGTCGTGCTATCTCGGCGACGGGTGATACGGCAGTAAGACCTTCACGAGACACCCGCGCATGTCATCGGAGCGATTAGCCAGCTCGATGGAGCCTCCGTGGGCCTCGGCGATCTGCTGCGACAGGACCAACCCTATCCCCGAACCGCCAGGCTTAGTGGTATAGAACGGAACAAAAGCATTGCTCGGGTTGAGCAGCCCAATGCCGTTGTCCTCAACGATCAGCGCCATCCTGCGATCGTACTGTTCCCATCGGATGGAAACCTTCGCAGCTGGGGATTCCGGACTCGCTGGAGTCGCCTGAGCCTGCTCCAGCGCGGCATCGACGGCATTGCGCACCAGATTGATCATCATCTGCTCGATGAGGTCGGGATCGAGCATCAAAACCCGTTCCGGACCTGGCAAAATTTCGACGTTCAGACGAGTCTCCAGGACAGCGACGCGTTCCATCAGTTGCCGCACTTCAACCGGATGCAAAGTGGGCTTAGGCATCTGCGCCAGCCGTCGATAAGACTGCAGGAAGCGGTGCAGCGATGCGGTGCGTGATTCGATAATGTCAAGGCCCCGTTGAAAGTCGGCGTTTTGTTCTTGCGGCAATTGCGGCAGCGGCAACCGTGACGCCAGGCTCCCCGCAATCGAAATGATGGGAGCAAGAGAATTATTGAGTTCGTGACCCAAAACGCGGATCAAGCGCTGCCATGCGCTGCGCTCTTCTTCACGCAGGGCACGGCTCACGTCCGACAATACGATGAGTGTGTGAGGTATGCCGTTTTGGCGAAAGGAACTCTGGCGCACCATCCAGCGTGCATTAGGAGTCGAGTATGGCAGCGAGACCAGCGTCTCGTTTCTCGCCTCGAAGCAGGCATTAAGTTCGAGTTCGCTGGCGGTCTTCTCCAGCAGGCGCGCCGATGGCTGCTGCAAAAGCCGCTCGCCCGCCGCGTTTACCAGGCGCAGGATGTGGTCGGGATCGAAGGTAAACAGCGGAGCATCGATTTCATCGACCACCCTGCGCAAAAGCGCGGTGGCCTCAATCGTCTGAATGCGCTGCTCAGTCAGGATATCGGCAAGAGCATTGATCTCGAGCGCCAACTCGCCAAGAGCGTCATTGGCTACCGCTCCTCGCGCGCGAAATGAATAATCTTCTTCACGCAGCGCGCCGACGACATTGGTCAAAGTTTGCAGTGGTCGCACGATCTGATCGAGCAGCGCTAGGGTCAGCACCAGCCAGAGGAAGAACTCAAGTACGGTCAACGTGATCTTCACGTCGCGCGTCCATGCGTGTGTCCAGATGAGGATGGTGCCGAACGTAATGCCTGGAAGGGCCGCCAGTACAGCGAAGAGCGCAATACGTTTTTCGAAGAGTAGCCTCGGTCGGCGGGATCGAGCGCGAGAGGTTCGGGCTGCGGGCTTGGAGTCGCTGCCTGAACTAGAGTCCATAGCGTTCCATCCGGCGGTAGAGAGCGCCACGGCTCAAGCCCAAGGCCTCTGCCGCCTGACTCACGTTGCCGTGGAAACGCTGTAGAGCTTTGCGGACCAGAATGCCCTCAACCTCTTCGATGCTGAGCTCTTCGAGATTTTGTCCCTGCGGTCGTTGCACATTCAGTCCGAGATCGGAGACTTGAATTTCGCTGGTTTGGCACATCAGCACCGCGCGCTCCAAGGTGTGCTCCAACTCACGAACATTACCGGGCCACGCATACTGCATCATGGTCTGAAGAGCCGGCGCAGCAAAACCGGTCACCGACACACGGTAACGGGCGGCATAGCGCTTCAGGAAGTGTGCCGCTAACGCTGCGATGTCTTCGCGGCGCTCACGCAAGGCCGGGATGTGGATCTCAACCGTGTTGAGCCGGAAAAGCAAGTCTTCTCGAAACTGACCCGCAGCAATGGCGGTTTGCAGATCGATATTCGTCGCGGAGATGACACGCACATTGATCCGCTTGGTCCGTGACGAGCCCACGCGCTCTATTTCGCCGGTCTCCAACACGCGGAGCAGTTTGGCCTGCTGACGAACGGGAACGTTCCCGATCTCGTCGAGAAAAATAGTGCCATTGTCGGCTAACTCAAAACGTCCGATGCGGTCGGTGCGCGCGTCGGTAAATGCACCTTTCACGTGACCGAACAGTTCGCTTTCAAAGGTGCCCTCAGGCAGCGCGCCAGTATTTACAGCGACCAGCGGCATCGAGGCCCGCGCCGACAATGCATGCAAAGTCTGGGCGACTACCTCTTTACCGGTGCCGTGCTCGCCGGTCACCAGAACATTAGCGTCAGAGGGGCCGATGCGAGCAATGGTTTGCAACACCGGCTGCATGGACGGAGCGGCGGCGATGAATTCCGGACGCCCTTCGGCGCGCAACAGTTTCGCTTCGGCTTCCAATTGCTGGGTACGTTGCAGAGCTCGATGCAATTCAACCTGGGTACGCAGGATGGCCAGTAGGCGTTCGTTCTCCCACGGCTTCTGAATGAAGTCGCGCGCGCCGCGTCGCATGGCCTCGACTGCCAGCCCAACGTTACCCCATGCGGTCATCACGATCACCGGGATACTGCTATCGAACGCAACAATCTCGGAGAGTAGATCCAGCCCTTCTTGGCCGGAGGTGGTGTCGCGGGTGTAATTCAAGTCAATCAGCACCGCATCGTAGAAATCGCTGGCCAGACTTTCTCTGACTGCCGCTGGCGATTTTGCGGTGTCAACTTCGAAGCCCTCGGGACGCAGCAATAGCTCGATCGCTTCCAGAATGTGCGGCTGATCGTCAGCCGCAAGAATGCGGCCTCCCCTCTGCCGTTGGCGTGTCTCGGTCGGGGAGTCCTGCACCGTCCCAGGGATGGCTTGGCCTTGCGTCTTTGGCAATTGTGCTCTCCGTCAGGGTGCAGTGCCGTTTACCGCATCCTGAAGCTGAATGCCATTATCTTCCAGAGTAGTTCCAGTGGCACGTTCCAGTTCGAGCTTGGACTTCTGATAGGCCGTGGTGGCATTTACGAGATCGAGTTCGGCCACCGCCAGGTCGCGCTGCGCAGTCAATGTCTGGAAGCTCGATCCTGCACCCAGCGTTTGTTCCTTCTGCATGATGTTAAAAGTCTTGTCGGCCAGATCGCGCGCCTGCTTCGCTGCCAGTACCCGCGCGCGGCCCTGCTCCAGCGCATATTGCGCGTTGCGTACTTCGATACGAATTTGTTTCTTAAGCTGCTGCAGGCGCAACTCCGCCTGGCGATACTCCAGCTCCGAGCGATATTGATCTGCCTTGGCCACTCGATTTCGAATAGGAAGCGTCAGGTTCAGACCCACAAAATAGTCTGGGGATGAATTGTTGAAGGAATCCGCAAAAGTCCCCGGGAAACAGCACGGGGCTGTCGTGATGTTGGGAGAGATATAGTAAGCCGGATTCGGCTCTCCACCCAGGCCCGTGCCACCGTAAAATCCCACCAAAGCAAGCGTTGGAAGCAATGCATTCTTAGCGGCCTGACGGCTTATCTGACGGTTCGACAGATCGATCTGCGACTCCGACAACTCGGGGCGGTCCTGCAAAGCCAGCGTGATCAGGTCCTGGGTGGATTTGTCTGGAACCGTATCCGTTGGTTCCAGCCGGTCAGTCGGAATAACCGGCATCGACTCCAAGACAGGATCATCAAGGTTCTTGGTGAGCGCGTTCTTAATCAACGATTCCTGCAGTTGCAAATTGGTTTTGGCCACAGTCAGGTCTTGATCACGCCGGGACACTTCAGCTTCGGCGCGCATGACATCCATCGCCGGAATTGCCTGTAGCTGGAGTTGCTTCTGGGCGTTCCCCAAACTCTGCTGGGCAAACGCAAATGACTGTTCGTTGACCCGTTCTTCTTCGTAGGCGCTAACCAGGTCCCAGTAGATGTTGGCTATCTGCGTGACGGTTGCGATGACCTGGCTCTTGAATGCGATGTCGGAAATCTTCTTATTGTTCCGGGCGATGCGCAAGTAACGCAGGTTAGGGCCAGTTCCGAATCCCGCCAGCAGTTGTTGCGTGAACTGTGCACGATAATACGTTCCCAACTGCGGGCTGAGGCTGCTGAAAATGCTATTGGTCGTCTGGCGATTGTTGTCCACCTCGAACGAAAAAGTAGTTCCGGTGGCAAACGATTGCGTGTAGTTGACGTTCACTTGCGTGGTGTTCAGTTGCAGCTGGGGGACGCCATAGATCTGCAGATTAGCAAGTGGTGTCGTCTGATGCTCTAGCCCGGTGATCGCGGTGACCGTCGGGTCATACGATTGCACTGGAGTTCCAGCGCCCAATGTGGACTGTACCAGGCCGGCAGCGCCAGCGCCGGCGCCCCCAGCGCCTCCGGTTGTTCCGCCTGCGCCCGCGCCTGGCGCACCGGTTCCGAAACCGCCTACACCCCCGCCCGGCGTGCCTCCCACGACTCCAGTGTTGACACCGCGGAATGAGGCACCAGCTTTCGTTCTCTGGATGTCGGTGTCGGCGATGGGAAGGTTATACCTGGCAATCGCCAGGTCGAGATTGTTTTCCAGCGCCAGGGCAATTGCGTCCTGCAAAGAGATATAAAGCTTGCCATCACGTATGAGGCGTTCGAAGCGTGGCGAATTATCCAGCTGCGGCTCAGGTACCTGGCTTGGAGCGTACGCGTCGAAGGGGTTACGGGAATGGGGAATCGCCAGCCGGGCGGGAGTATGTATGGAGAGTTGCGCAAGAGGCGTTGTCGAATTCGCCGTCTGCGGCGTAGGAGCATTCGGCATCGGCTCCGGCGTGGAACCAGCCGGCACTTGTGTCTGGGCCTGCGCGCCCACCAGTAACAAACATACGACGCTCGTCAAAACCGGCGACCTGAACACGCGTTCCATCATGAACGGACCGCCTCCCCACTGGGTGCGAGGGTCGGATTGGCCGTGTCGCCCACTATCCATCCATCGCGCATTTGAATGGTACGAGTTCCGTAGGAAGCGTTTACCTCCGAATGCGTGACCTGCACGATCGTTGTTCCCTCGCGATTCAAGGCGCTGAATAATTCCATGATCTCCTTCGCCTGGCTGGAATGCAGATTGCCGGTCGGTTCGTCGGCCAGCAGGAGCGCCGGTTTGTGAATAACAGCGCGGGCAACGCCAACTAGTTGCTGCTGTCCCCCGGAAAGCTGGTTGGGATAGAGGTCCTTCTTGGCAACGATCTGAAAATGGTCGAGAGTTTCGGCCACCATGCCTTGCCTCTGACTGCGTGGGATGTCTTTGTACGATAGCGGAAGATCGATGTTTTCCTGCACCGTCAGGTCATCGAGCAGGTGATAGCTCTGAAAGACCATGCCGATGTTGCGTTTAGCCAGCTCAGCGCGATCTTTGCGCTTCAGCGCATGCACGGCTGCATCGCGAAACCAGTACTCGCCAGCCCACTGGTCGTCGAGTAGGGCGAGCACGTTCAGCAGCGACGACTTGCCCGCTCCCGACGGTCCCATGATGGTGATGAACTCACCCTCTTGAATCGTGAGGTCGATGCGACGCAAGACCCAAGTCTGCCCTGCTCCCGTTTTGTAACTGCGTTCGACGTTCTTAAGTTGGATCATGGGGTCAGCAACTAGCGATCAGCAATTAGCCTTTAGCTCTTAGCAACCTCTTTTTCCCATCACGAGCGGACGTCAGCCCGCGAGGGATATGCTTTTCAGACTTTTTTAGCAGCCCCTCTAGTCCGGCACGCTAACTGCTAAATGCTAAGTGCTAAGTCCTGTTTTATTGCGCCTCTTGCATCAGCCTGCGAAGCTCCTCTTCCGCGACCACCTTGCCGTCGAACAAGTGGACCTCGCGCTCGGCATGCGCTGCAAAACGAGGATCATGGGTCACCATGCAAATGGTGGCGCCTTCACGATGCAGCTTTTGCAGCAACTCCATCACGGCTTCGCCATTGCGCGAGTCGAGGTTTCCGGTCGGCTCATCGGCCAGCAGGATGGAAGGCGAGCCAGCCAGGGCTCGCGCCACCGCGACACGTTGTTGCTGACCGCCAGATAACTGTGAGGGATAGTGACGCAGCCGGTGGGCCATCCCGACCCGTTCCAGCGATTCCAGTACCCTGCGTTTGCGTTCGGCTGAGGGCATGCCGTCGCGATAGGTCAGCGGCAACTCGACGTTTTCATACACGGTCAGGTCGCCGATGAGGTTAAAGCTCTGGAAGATGAAACCTATCTCACGATTACGAATGCGCGACCGATCGGCAAAGTCCAGGTTCGCTACCGGCTGGCCATTGAGCTTGTAGTCGCCGGCAGTCGGTGTGTCGAGCAGCCCAATGATCGACAGCAACGTTGACTTGCCGCAACCCGATGGACCCGACATGGCGACGTATTCGCCTTTGCGCACCATGAGGTGAACCCCAGCCAAGGCGTGCGTCTCGACTTCGTCGGTGTAAAAAACCTTGGTCAGGTTTTCGATCTCAATCAGCGGAGTTCCTGCATCGCTCATATTGTTTTCCATTCTCGCTGTTCGGTATTCGCGCAATCGCTTTTCGCGGTTCGCTTTTTGCTCTTCGCTCTTCGCCAAAAAGCCAACATTTCTCTCAACAATGCCTCCACAATTCCACGGCTAGCGTTTGTTTCGCCCTCGCCAATTCCCGGGTGCAAGGCGAAAAGCGAAGAGCGAATAGCGAAAAGCGACTTCCCTACTCCAGCCGCACCCGATCGGTGTTATCCCATCGCGACATATCGGAAAGAATGACGGTGTCACCCTCGTGTAGTCCAGAGTCGATTTGAATGAGATTTACCGAGGCGCGCCCGGTCTTCACCTGCACACGGGTCGCTCCCTTTCCATCGGGATCAAGCTTGAACATGGAAATCGTGCTGCTTTCCTGACCAAAAGCCGGGCGTCCCACGTAGAGCACATTCTCCAGTCGCTCCAGATCAATGGTGCCGTCGACACTCAGATCAGGCCGCGCACCTTTCGGCAGTTCGCCTGTTAACTTGACGTCGACTGTTACTGTTCCGTTCTGCACCGCGGGATCGACGCGGCTTACTTCACCCGCGATCACGCCATTGTGGGTGTCCACCGATGCGGGCTCGCCGATCTGCACGTCGCGCGCCTGCGTTTCTGGAATCTTCAGTTCCGCCATCAGGTGATTGGGTTGCACAATCTTTGCCAGCTCAGCTCCAGGGAGAACATGCTGCCCAACCTGCAACGGTAAGTCCACCAGGACTCCCGCCACTCCGGCTTGGACCTTCAAGCGCTGCAACTGTTTTTGCTTGAGATCGGCCAGAGCGCGCATTTCGTCCACCTTGGCTTGTTGCACTGCCAACTCGGAGGCGATAGCTTTCTCATTGATCGTCAAACGTTGATCTTCAATATTGTTACGCGTGACCAGTTCCTGGGCTTTGCCTGCCGAGGCCTTCGCCGCAAGACCGGAAATTACGCCGAGATCATAAAGCGCTTTATCGGTTTGCGCCTGACGCTGGGCCTCAGCATAATCGGCGTTGACTGTGGCAGCTCCGGCTTTTTGCGTCATCAGATCGCTATCAAGCTTCACCTTCAGGCTCTGGTATTCGGCTTCCGCCGCCTTCACTTGTAACTGTGCATCCAGCGCCTCCTGCTCGAGTTGCGGATTGCTCATCTCAACTAAAACGGTGTCGGGCTCCACGAGCGAGCCGGGAAGTTTGACGATTCGGATGACAGTGGCTTCGGTCTCAGCGGGAATCTGGCGAACATCCTCATGACTGGGAATCAAGGTGCCCAGACCGCGCACTTGGCGAAGCATGGAGCCACGCTTAACGGTGTCGGTCCAAATGGTGCTGCGATCGACCGTGGGAGCGGCCGGTTTCAGCCGCGAAATTCCTACCGTTACGGCCACCAGTATCACAATCGCAATGCTTACCCAAATGATTTGGCGACGCCGCTTTTGACGCTTTAGTTCAGGGCGGGCAATATCCATTACGCCTTCTTAAGTGCAAGTCGAGAGCCAATCCAAGACGGCGTTAATCCATGCGTTCTGAACAGGTTAGGCAAATCGTACAGTTTTTGGATTCACTCGCCTTGTCCCTACTCGGATTGTAGTGTCCGATTCCGGACAGCGCAACAACGGTCGCAATACCCCAATTCCACGCGGCAAAAAAGAGGCATTCTCCCTAGCGGAGACGAAGCGCCGCACTCGCAGGCAACGGCGCAATTATGGCTACACCCGCCATACCATTATCATAGGTTCAGTTTCAACGTCGTGAGGTCTGGTCAAACCTGCCTATGGCTGCAACTAGCTTCGAGATCCCGACTGGAGTCGCGAAGGCTCCGGAAACGTCTGCGCGGCTGGTCTCGCTCGACGTGTTTCGCGGAGCCACTATCGCGGCCATGGTCCTGGTTAATAATCCTGGAAATGCTGCTGCCTATGCGCCGCTGCGGCACGCGAAATGGAACGGGTGGACCCCGACTGACCTGGTTTTTCCCTTCTTCCTGTTTATTGTCGGTGTGTCGCTCGTGCTTTCCTTCCAGTCGAGACTGAGACGTGGCGATTCCACCCGATCACTCGTCCTTCACACGGTGAAGCGCAGCCTGACAATCTTTGCTATTGGATTGTTGCTAAATGGAAATACCTCCTTTGATCTCACGATATGGAGAATTCCCGGCGTCTTGCAGCGCATTGCGGTCGCCTACTTCGCCGCAGCAATAATCGCGTTGTACTGTAAGAAGACGTACGCGCGAGTGCTATGGATTGCGGCGCTCCTGGCGGGTTATTGGCTGCTGATGCGATTTACACCGGTGCCCGGATATGGCGTACCTGGCCGTGACATTCCCTTTCTTCATCCCGATGGCAATCTTGCCGCGTACCTCGACCGCAAGCTCATGACGGGCCATCTGTACGAGGGAACGCGCGACCCCGAGGGCATGCTCAGCACATTGCCCGCAATTGCCACCACCCTGTGCGGCGTACTGACTGGCGAGTGGCTGAGCTCGAAGCGTAGTCGAGCGCGAAAAATGATGGGCATGTTTGGGATTGGTGCTGCTGGACTGGTTCTTGGCGAGTTTTGGAGCTTCTGGTTTCCCATCAACAAGAACCTGTGGACCAGTTCGTATGTTTTGTTCACGGCAGGCGCCGCCCTGCTTTGCCTGGCAATCTGTTACTGGATCGTGGACATCAAGCATCAGCAAAGCTGGTGGACAACGTTCTTCGTTATCTTCGGCACAAACGCCATCGCGGCATACGTATTGTCGGAGTTGATAGGCCTCCCACTTCATTGGCTCGACTATATTTTCCAGCAGTCCTTGACCCGTTCAGTTTCTGACGGCATGGCATCTCTTCTATATTCACTCACTGTAGTCGGACTGTGTTTTCTGCCCGTCTGGTGGATGTATCGAAGAAAGATTTTCCTCAAGGCTTGAATGCGTCGACACTGCGATGCTTCAGAAATCACAGACAGTCAGGGAGGCGCTGATTAAGTCTGGCTCTTTGAAGGGGACGGCCTTCAGGCCGTCCGTAAATACCAAATGTGAGGCGCCGGGCTTATAGCCCCTGAGGTTCAACGGGCTTAATCAGGGATTCCCTGTCATGTGCCACGACCCACAACGCGGTCCGACCGTGGCCCATTGACGCCCCTTACGCGCTGCCCTAATATCCGGAGCAATGGCAATTCAGGCCCCCAGCAGTGGCCAGGTACTGGGGCACTACCGGCTGATCGAACAGATTGGCGCCGGAGGCATGGGTGTGGTTTTTCGCGCCCATGATGAGCAATTAGAACGCGACGTCGCGGTCAAGATCCTGCCCACGGGATTATTCGCCGATGATGCCACCCGTAAGCAGTTCCGCAAAGAGGCGCTTGCGGTGGGTAAGCTGAGCCATCCTAACATCGCCATGGCCTTCGACTTCGGGGACGAAGGTGGCATCGATTACCTGGTCACGGAGTACATACCCGGCGTCAATCTTGACCAGATGCTCGCCCAGCAGGGTCTTCCGCAGAAGACCGTCCTCGAATTGGGCATTCAGCTGGCGAGTGGTTTGGAAGCGGCGCATCGCGAGAACGTCATCCATCGCGATCTCAAGCCAGGAAATCTTCGGGTCAACCCGGGCGGCCAGCTAAAAATTCTCGACTTTGGCTTGGCCAAGCTGGTTGAGCCCATCGAGGTAGCTGAGACCGCCAACCTCAATACCACCCTTTCACTCAGCGGAACCATGCCTTACATGGCGCCTGAGCTGTTGCGTGCTGAAGAGGCCGATGCGCGCTCCGACATTTGGGCAGCGGGAGCAGTGCTGTATGAAATGGCTACGGGCAAGCGTGCGTTCCCCGACCGGCAGCCGTCGCTGCTGATCGATGCCATTCTGCATTATGATCCGGTGCGGCCTTCGCTCCTCAGTCCTGAGGTTTCCCCTGCGTTAGAAGCCGTGATCCTGAAAGCAATGGATCGGGAGCCCGACCTGCGTTACCAGTCGGCGCGGGAGTTGAAAGTGGATTTGGAACGGCTCGCTGCCGGAACCGGGCCCCTTTCGGTTGACTTAAGCGTGGCACGACCGCTCGCCGAGACGACCTCGAACGAAGCGATGGGTCGTCGCGATGGTACTTTGCTTCGCCTTGGCGGGCGCCGGGTTGCTGTATCTGAGATTCAGATCGCGTCAACAGGGCACGGCACGCCGACTTTCCGTTCTGGTGGCAGAGTTCGAAAATCGCACCGGAGATCCTGTTTTCGACCAAACTCCCCGCGAACTCATTTCCACTGCTTTGGGTGAGTCGCACCAAGCCACCATTTTTCCTTCCAGCCGCATACCCGAGGTCCTAAGGAGGATGCAGAAACCACCGACCGTCCCATCGATGAAAATATCGGCACGGAGATCTGCACGCGGGAAGGTCTGCAGTCGGTCGTCTCTGGCTCAATCTCCAAACTTGGAAGCAGCTATCTGCTGCTGGTTCGGATGTTGAATTGCAATGGCGATCTGATCGCCAGCACTGAAAAAGAATTCTCCCAGCCCGAAAAGCTACCCTCCACGATTGACGAGATTGCGGCGGTTATACGGCGGGAACTGGGCGAATCAAAAGCAGCTATACAGCAGTCCTCCCAACCTTTGGCGCTGGTTACTTCCGGGTCGCTGGAGGCAGTCAAACTCTATTCTTCCGGCAAAAAACAGCTCTATCTGGGAGACCGCCGCGGGGCGGTTTCATTCTTCACCAAGGCTGTGGAGTTGGATGACGACTTCGCGATGGCCCATGAATATCTCGGCGTCGCGTACCAGGATTTAGATGATGAAGCCCGCGCCGAAAAGGAATACTCCAAAGCCGTTCAACTCGTTGGTAGAGTAACCGAACGAGAGCGGGAGAAAACCCTGGGCGATTACTGCCTATTCAAGTCTAACTTCGACGGTGCGATTTCCCACTATCGTGTATTGGCTACGCTCTCCCCGGAAGATCCTGTCGTCCATCTGAACCTTGGGGAATGTTACAGAGATCAATTCCGCTTTGACCTGGCGATAGAGGAGGCCAAGAAAGCGGTTGACTTGCAGCCCGCACCCGGCCCAAAGGTCAGTTTGGCTATCTATTACTACCTGAGCGGGGACTCCCGGCGAGCCATGGATACGGCGCGAGAGGCTCTACAGGAATACCCGGATAACGCTCGGGCAATGTATCTGATCGGCAGCTATTATCTCGCTGCCGGCAAACCGTCGGACGCAGACCATGTGTGGCGGCAGTTGCTCGCGGTGGGAGACGCGTCCAGAGCTCGGTCCGCAATGGCGGACGCCGCCCTGGTCCGTGATAATCCGAAAGAGGCCATACTTCAACTCCAGAGTGGCCTGATTGCTGACGCGAACCTACAGAACAGCTACGAATTGCTGAGAAAGAAGATCCTTCTCGGTGACATTTATTGGGCCTCAGGCGACGACCAGTCGCTTAAATACTCTATTCAGGGTCTTCCGCAACCTGAGGCCCCTGAGCTTATCTTTCTGCTGGGCCGGCTTTACGCGCGGGCCGGTCGGATGGAAGATGCCCAGAAACAGCAACATCGTCTGGAACAGCTACCGGACGGGACACCGACTGTGGAGTCGTTATCCAATCTATTGCAGTCTGAAATGGCCGCCTCACAGGGCCATTATGCTGATGCTGTTCAATGGGCGAAGCGGGGCGTGCAACATCTCAATTCGCCCCTGGCGATCGAGACCCTCGCAAGAACCTATGAGCTTGCAGGCGAGAGCGAAAACGCGGCCCAACAATATGAGATTATGCTGGCCCGCAGCAATGAACGTCAGTTTGACGCCATCGACGCACCTGCGTTGCATGCTGTAACGAAGGCACACTATCGTCTTGGAGTCCTATACCAGGCTTTGGGGAAAAACGATCTTGCAAGAGCGCAATTCAGCTCATTCTTGAATTATGCGGGTGGGGCAGAGCATACAGGTCCCTCGTTCGACGACGCCAGGAAGAGGATGAACGAACTCAGCGCGAAGATGGCCGGGGCGACAGGCCAACCCCTGCCACGTAGAGAATCGCCTCATTGAAGCCGTCGATGCCCAAGTCGCGTTCGATCAGCGAATCTTTCAAGGCCATGGTGCTGAACGGGGCGAGCCCCAGATGCGTGGCAACCAGACAGAAGGTTTGACAGAGGTGACCCGCGTCGAGGACCACCGTCCTATAAGCCCGTGGAAAACGGTACTTCCACATCGACCGGGGAAATACGGCCGTGATCAGGAACAATGCCGCCGCTCGCCCCACCCAGCTCTGTCCGGCGCAATATTGGCTGGCCCTACCGCGTGGTATCCCTGCCGAGACCTGCTTCAAGGCATGTTCGTTCGCAGCATAATGATAGAGTCCCGGCTCCACGTTCGTTACTTTGCGGGCCAGCACGTACACCTCACAGGGATGCCGGGCGCCGGCGGATGGGCTGGTTTTCTGCGGCAGATAACCGAGGACGGAAGAATCGATAAACCCAGTTACTCCCCACGTGTAAAACAGCAGTGCGGAAAGATCGTTAAGCTCCAACTCTCCGGGCGAGAACTCGCGGTGAGTGCGGCGATTCAGCAACACAGCACTAAATTCGGAATCCGCCAATTCTACCTTCGGAAGGGAAAAGCCTTTCGCACCAGACGACTTGAAGAAATCGGGTTGGGGAGATTGCCTCAGGTACGAGCGCATGTGTTTGGCGGTTTGCGCTTCTGATGTCGTATAAGGCATGTCCTTGGTACCGAAGTGCAGGATCGCGGCATGAGGTAGCCAGGGAGACCAGATTGCAACGAAACGTTCGTCCTGCTGCGCTTGGGGCGACCCCTCCCGTACCAGGAGACCTTCGCGGGCGAGATGTTTGATGCTGCGGGCTAAACTTTGATAGCTATACTGTGGTAGCTCTCGATGTGCCTCGCCCACCGAACGCCAATTGGCAAAAACGTTCAGAACCTGAGCCGTAACTGGATTGGCGGACAGCACGGCACCGGTTCGATAGTTTTCAATTACGAATTGCTCGGCACGCCAATAGCTGAAGATGCTCGCTGCGCGACGCCATCGCATCAACAAATTCAGCCCTTAGGTTTCTTACAGTTTGCGCCGAAAACCGGCGAGAATACATCGTGGCAGAAACAGTTGAGTTTCCGTTTCAGTTCCTTGAGATCAAGGTTCAGATCAGCCTCCAGACGCTCGATATCCTTGACGACGTCATTATGCACGGCTTCATACTGTTTCTTGGTCAATCTCATGGCCGTAGATTTGGATGAGGTTTTCGCCGGGGACTTCTTCTTGACTGGCACGAATCCTCCTAGAGAACTTCGAAGATTTACATCGGTATTGGCAGGCCATAATTTATGTTCGCAACCCGCGGATGTCAACATAATTGTGGCCAATCACGACCGGTTTCGTGACTCATCGCGCTTTTCCGAACGCGAGGCCTATGCCCGGTTACTCGGTGTTTTCGCGGGTCACGTCGCCTTTGATGTCCAGGTTGCGAATCAGCCGGTGGAGATAATTGGGATGAAGTCCCAGCAGCTTGGCGGCCTCGGTGTAATTTCCCTTGGTTTGTGCAACCGCATCAATGATCAGTTGCTTCTTGAGCTGATTGATGCGGTCATGATACTTGACGGCGCTCGACTCAGCCGGCCGCGTTTCCAGCAAAGCAGCCGGTAGATCGTCGGGCAGAATTTCATCTGTCAGACCCAGCACCATGGCATGCTCGATGGCATTCTCCAGCTCCCGCACATTTCCCGGCCAGCTATAGTTCATCAACAGGGCCCGCGCCTCCTGCGAGATGCCTTTGAGCGCTCGCTTGCACTTCTCGGCATATTTGGCCGCAAAGTAGATAGCGAGTAGTGGAATGTCATCGGGACGCTCCCGCAAAGGGGGCACCACCATCGAGACCACGTTCAAGCGGTAATAAAGGTCCTGGCGAAACTCGCGGTCCTTGATTGCCTGTTCCAGGTCTTTGTTAGTGGCCGTGAGCACCCGCGCATCGAACTTCAACGTGCGCGTGCTTCCCACGCGTTCGAACTCGCGCTGCTGCAATACTCGCAATAATTTCGCCTGCAGCGGAGACGGCAACTCGGCGACCTCGTCGAGAAAAACGGTGCCGTCTTCGGCAATTTCCAGCTTGCCTTTCTTGGTAGCAATGGCGCCAGTGAAGGCTCCCTTTTCGTGCCCGAACAATTCGCTTTCCAGCAGCGCTTCTGGAATGGCAGCGCAGTTAATAGCGACGAACGGTTTGCTGGCACGCGGGCTATTGTGATGGATTGCACGCGCCACCAACTCCTTTCCCGTGCCGCTCTCTCCGCGAATAAGGACAGTTGAATCGCTGCCGGCCACCTTGGCGATGAATTCCTGCACCTGGCGCATAGAGGCGCTTTCACCGACGATAACGCCATCCAGATCCAGCTCGGTTTGCAGACGTCGATTTTCGTTCCGCAGAGTCTCCAGAGCGAGAACGTTTTCCAACGTGACGGCTGCGATTCCGGCGACCGAGGTGAGAAAGTTGACGTGATCGTCTTCAAATCGTTTTCCCGGCCCAGAAGCAATCAGATACAACACACCTATGGTGCGTTCCACTGCTATCAGCGGCATGCACAAAACGCTTTCCGCCTTGCGCGATTGAGACGAGGGCTTGCTGATAATGGCCGAACGCTCCCACAGCGCACGCTGCACAATGTCTCGCCGGATCTGCATTTGCGGGGCGTCGTCCCCTTTGCGGCTCCAAGTGCAGCTCGAGCTGGGATCGTCGTCCACATTGCGGGTGATTACAACGGCGGCGGAGTCAGCGGGAACAACTTCGCAAATCAACCCGAGAAGCCGTTGCTGTAGCGGCTCCAGTTCGCGGATTGAATTGATAGTGCTTGCGACCTTGAACAGGGCGTTAAGATCGCGCGCCATCCGGCCAACATCGGTGCCGAGGTTGCCCCCAGACGGCAGTCGGTTGGTGCTCGTGGTGGTTAGGACATCGCCTGGAGATTCGTCGCGGAACTGCACCAATCGCGAGATCAAACTGTCGTCTTCGCCGATCAGGAACACCAGCTCACAATGCCCCACTCGAATGGTGTCCCCGTGCCCCAAGAGTTTTCGCCGTACCGGTATGCCATTCACAAAAGTCCCATTGTGGCTATCCAGATCAACCAGATGGAAGGCCGCGTCGGTTTCGCTGATGGAGAAATGCTTCCGCGACACCGCGCGGTCATGCAGACACAGGTGGTTGGCGGAATCGCGCCCCACCAGAAACTGACTCCCCGTCAGCCGTACCACAGTGCCTTTTGCCGATCCCGACACCACCACGACTCTCGAGTCCACGAACCGCCTCCGGGCTGCTAGTTTAGCCCAGTCCGCCCGAATTCACGGAATTTATCTGACAACATCGACCAACTAATCGAGCAGTGGTCAGTTTTTTGCAAGACTCACTAACCAAACTAACGCAATGGATAGGAACCCTATCCGTTTGGGTGATGCGAAGTACTCGCCTGAGCCTTCAAAAAATGCGCCGCGACATTCTCGGGCCGACGCAAGTTCTTGCAAATCAAGAGATGCAGTAGGGCCGACTGCAGTCAGCTTGGCCTTGGCATCAAGCTTGCAATATCCAAATGCGTAACAGCAAGCTTCGGATCGAAATAGCGGAGCGGCTGTGAACAAAATTCAATCTGGGTTCCCAAGACCGGAGCCCCCAAGGAGGAGTTATGAAAAGCAGAATCTACGGGGCCCTCGCGACGCTCGCGGTTGCTCTCACGGTAGGCGTATCCTTCGCCCAAGCACAGTCCCGGGTTAACGCGGATGTACCTTTTGCGTTCAGCCTGCAGGGTCAGTCGATGCCGGCCGGCAACTACGAGGTCATCTCGCTGGGCAATCAGGCGTTGGAGATCTGGAACCTGGATGCGCAGCGCGGAACCCTGGTAGCCAAGCAGATGTCGCTGCAGTCTTCCAATGACCAAAGCCCGAAGCTGGTATTCCACAAGTACGGCGACCAGTACTTCCTGACCCAGATCTGGTACAGCCAGGACAGCGGCATTGGGTTCGCTGAGTCGAAGCGTGAGAAAGAAGTGAAGACGGCGAGCAACGGTCTTCCTAATGCATCGGAAACCGTGATCGTAGCCATGAAGTAGCTGTAGGACCACTATGAAACCCGGAGCGCAAGCTTCGGGTTTTTGTTTGTCAGATACCCGACCGACAAACTTACCAGGCGCGGCGCGGTCCGCCACCCAGTACGCGCGCGGGCAGAAGAATAATCGCTTTCAACAACTCAAGCACTCCTTCTACCGCAAATCCGAGGATCCGAAACGGCAATAAAAACAGCCACACCAACGGATAGAGAATCAGGACGACTAACGCCAACGGCCAGCAGAAGAACAGTACGATGCACCAAAGAAGGAAAGTCAGCATAACTTCTCCTCTCTGTAAATACGATACACCGGACCCCGAAGTTCCGCGGCCCTATCCATGCCCTCCGCCGCCGCTGAGCTCGCGCACGATCGATCCGACAAACGCTTTCGCATCCCCGAACAGCATCAGGTTGTTGTCGAGATAGTAGAGCGGATTGTCGATTCCCGCGAATCCTGGACTCATGCTGCGCTTGATCACCATCACCGTACGAGCTTTGTCTACATCCAGAATCGGCATGCCGTAGATGGGACTTCCGGCATCGCTGCGCGCCGCAGGATTGGTGACGTCGTTCGCTCCAATCACCAGGGCGACATCCGTTTGCGGAAAATCGGGATTGACCTCTTCCATGTCCAGCAACTTGTCATACGGGATGTCGGCTTCCGCCAGCAAAACATTCATGTGCCCGGGCATGCGGCCTGCGACCGGGTGAATGCCAAACTTCACATCGACGCCCTTCTTAGTCAGGGCGTCATAGAGTTCGCGAACCTTGTGCTGTGCCTGCGCTACCGCCATGCCATAGCCAGGAACAATCACGACTTTGTTCGCCGCCGAAAGAATCGCCGCGGCTTCCTCAGCCGTCGCACTCCGCGCAGTGCGCGTCTCAACCGCACCAGCCGCTGAGGCTTGCACCTGTCCGAACGCTCCGAACAGCACATTGGTGAACGACCGGTTCATCGCCTTCGACATGTTGACCGAGAGAATAAAGCCCGATGCTCCATCGAGCGAGCCTGCCACAATCAGGAGCTTGCTGTTGAGCACGAAACCCATGGCTGCAGCGGAAAGTCCAGCGTAGGAATTCAGCAGCGAGATCACGGTCGGCATATCGGCGCCCCCAATGGGCACAATCATCATCACGCCAAAGACCAGCGGAATCGCCACGATGGCCGGATACAGGTGAACCGCCTCGGGATGAAGCACCAGATACACCGCGATTCCAATTGAAATCGCGAGCAGCCCCAGGTTAACGAAGTTCTGGCCCTTATAGGTAATGGGCCGCTGCGGCAAAATTTCCTGAAGCTTGCCTGCGGCCATCAGGCTGCCCGTGAACGTCAGCGAGCCGAGGATGACTTCCAGCGAAAGCACCGACATCATGAACGGGGGAACATTCGGTGTGCGCAGGTAGAATTCTGCAGTTCCCACCAGGGTTACGCAAAGTGCACCGAAGGCATGGCTCAGCGCAGTTCGCTGCGGGACCGCCGTCATTCCGACATTGCCGAGGGGGATGCCGATAATGGCACCCAGAACCAGCCCGATCGCGATCCACTTGTAATCTACAATGCCGTGATAGAGCAGCGTGCCGGCGACGGCCAGTACCATTCCGATTTCGCCTGCCCAGACGCCGCGCCGCGCGGTAGTTGGCGAACTCAGCCACTTCAGCGAGAGAATGAACAGCACGGCCGCAATGATGTAGGTGATCTCAATGATGTGTTCGCTGCCTGGGATCATGGCTTCTGCGTCCGGCTGGATTTGAACATCTTGAGCATGCGATCAGTAATGATGAAGCCGCCCACCGCATTGCTGGTCGCGGCAATGATGGCTATTGTGCCCAGCACCGTCGCAAGCGTGGTCTTGTGCTCGCCTGCGAGGATGATGGCGCCCACTACGGCGATCGCGTCCAGCGCATTGGTGAGCGACATCAACGGGGTGTGCAATAGCGGCGACACACGGCGAATTACCTCAAAGCCGATGAACGCCGCAAGTATGAAGACGTACAGGCTGTTGATCAGGTCGACCTTGACCATTAGCTTGGCTCCTTCGATTGAGAAACCAGGGCGGGCAGCGAATAGAACTCCCGCACTCGTGGGTTCACTATTTCGCCTCCCTGGGTAACCAGGGTGCTGCGGGTGATCTCATCTTCTATATCCAGCACGAGTTTTCCATCCTTCACCATGTGCAACAGAAAGTTCGTGATGTTCTTGCTGTACATCTGACTGGCGTGGTACGGAACCGCACTGGCTAGGTTGATGGTTCCGATAATGGTCACGCCATGTTCGACTATTTGCTCGTCCATCCGGGTTAGCTCGCAGTTGCCTCCTCGTTCCGCCGCCAAGTCCACGATGACGGAGCCTTGTGCCATACCCGCCACCATCTCCTTGGTCACCAGCACTGGCGATTTCTTCCCAGGAACCACTGCCGTCGTGATTACAACGTCGCTCTCGGCGACTACCTTACCGAGCAATTCGCGCTGGCGCTGGTAAAACGATTCATCCTGTGCCTTCGCGTAGCCTCCCGCATCTTGAGCGTCCGCAGCCTCTATTGGGAGTTCTACGAATCGGCCTCCTAAGCTTTGCACCTGCTCCTTGACCGCAGGGCGAAGGTCGTAAGCCGACACCACGGCGCCCAATCTGCGTGCGGTAGCGATGGCTTGCAGACCGGCTACGCCAGCACCAATCACCAGCACGCGCGACGGCGTTATGGTGCCGGCCGCGGTTGTCAACATGGGGAAGATCCGAGGCAATGTGTCGGCGGCCACCACTACGGCCTTATAACCAGCAATGGTCGCCATTGAGGAGAGCGCGTCCATACTTTGCGCACGCGTGATTCGCGGCATTAGCTCGACTGAAAAAGCCGAGACACCCGTCTTCGCTATGGCTTCGACGGTGTGGATATCGCCGAGGGGCCGGAGAAATCCGATCAAAGTTTGCCCGCGGTGAAGCAGGGGCAAATCAGCAGCGCCGGTCTTGTCATTCGGTCCGTAACAAAGAACCTGTACCACGACATCGCCGCGGAATGCTTCCTCGCGTGTGGCGACAATCTTTGCGCCCTTATCAATGTACTGGGTATCGGTGTAGCCGGCTTCCACGCCAGCGCCTTTTTCCACCATAACCTCGATACCCACCTTGGCATAGCTGGGGATCACCGCAGGTATAAGTGCCACGCGCCGCTCCCCTGGAAAACTCTCGCGGGGAACACCAACAATCATGAGGCCTCCTCCCTCTTTCTGCGCCGTTTGCGGCGACAAAGCCCTGCCGATACTTCAGATATTTGAAATCGGCCCGAATGGAGCATTCTATCTAGAGTCCTGCGAATGTCCACTTTACCTGATCGAGCCCGGGCGCCGAAGGGGCCTGAATGGACTTACAGCGGCGCTTGTACCGAGTACGACAACAATGGCCACTATGCTATAGTGACAAAGACCGCAACCACCTGAAATCAGGTGACCTAAGCACGGAGAGGTGGCCGAGTGGCTGAAGGCGGCGGTTTGCTAAACCGTTATACGGTCAAAAGCTGTATCGGGGGTTCGAATCCCCCCCTCTCCGCCAGATTTCCCGCGATAAAGCGTTTAGCCTTCGGGGTACCATGACGGCTACAGAAATTGCCGATTTCTCCAAAACGCCAGTATTAAGGCAAATAGGAGAAATCGCATGGCACATCGGGTCGCTCTCTTCCTTCGCATCCGATCTTCTGATGGCAATGGCCGCTATGTTCAGCCACTCGGACCTTCCAACAGACTCCTACGGCCTCTCTGGGCGCTGGCGGGGGTAAGCCCGAGCACCATCCCGAGGGCATCTACAATCTCCACTATGGACGCGGGCGGAGTCGTGTATGGGAACCGGTAGGCAACGCGCCCCAACAGTCCCATGGAGCGCGCGGCGTGAGGCTTTGCCCGCGTGGGTCGGGTCACGGGATCAACAATCAGTCCGCCTGCTGCTCACATCGCGCCGAAGTTGACAGCGCTTTCACCGAATGACATTCTTGCAAAGATGGGCCTGGCAAGCACGCTCTCCGCCATCAATACACAACGGCACGCGGTCCGCACTTGAGATCGAGCTTACGGGGAAAATGGTTGAAGCGTCGAGTCGTTCTCATCATTGAATAATGGTATGGAATTCAACGGCTCGGCCACATCCCATATACGCCACAAGATTGCGAGCTTGCTTTCGCGTGGTGATCCCCGCCCCAGTCAACTCCAGAACGACATCGAATTACTCTCTCAGTCTGCTCTTTTCGACGCTGATTGGTACCTGGCAAAGAACCCCGATGTTGCTGGAAGTGGGGCTGATCCCATCTCGCATTTTCTCTTGCACGGGGCGCAGGAAGGCCGCGATCCCGGCGAGATATTTAGCACGTTGCGTTATCTGGAAGACAATCCCGACGTGCGACGGGCCGGAATGAACCCGCTGGTTCACTATCTTCGCCACGGCGCCGCCGAAGGACGCCGCGTACCCCCGCTGAGCCTTCCTACCGAGCCCGTCCCGGAGGAAGTTTCCTCGCACGACGTATTTGGCTACATGGAGACTCCGGCCGATCCATCGGCACTGCCCGCGAGAGTGGCGATTGGAATTTCCAGCCTGGGAAACTTCTTTATGGCGGAAGTCGCCTACATGTTGCAGGACGCCTTTCATAAACTTGGCGTTGCAGTCCGGATCTTCGCGGAAAGCGAAGCGTCAACTGTCCTGGATTATGAGTCGATCGTCATCGTAGCACCTCATGAATTCTTTTTGCTGGGAGAGGGTCCACGTGCCCTCGAGATCTTGCGCGGCTCGCCTTCCTTGATCATGTTCAACGTCGAGCAACCGCAAACCCAATGGTTTCGTGTGGGCGCACAATACATGCCGCATGCAACCGCCATACTGGACATCCACTATCACACTGCGTGCCAACTGGCCCGGTCGGGACACAGGTCATTTTTCTTTCCTCTAGGGTATAGCGAGTACATTCAGCGCACATTCAATGGCCGAGAGCTCTCTGACCATGAAGTACTCCGGCATCTCGCGCCTGCGGTGCGCAACTCCGAGCCCACGACTTATGCCGAGAGGCCCATTGACATACTCTTCATTGGTGCTTCCTCGCCGCGCCGGGAAAAATTCTTCTCAACCTATGCTTCTTACTTTGCTACCAAGGACACCGTCATTTACCTGCCTCGCACCACCAGGCCTTTTCTGAGCCAGCGAAGCAAGAAGCATCGGCTTTGCAACCTTTGCCGCTCTCGTCAGACGCTCCAAGGTGCTGCTCAACGTTCATCAGGATGACGTTCCCTTCCTCGAGTGGCAGCGCATCGTGAACCTCGGTATCATGCAACGCACTCTGGCCGTCACCGATCACTGTACGCCCGTGCCCTGTCTTGAGCCCAATATCGATTACCTGGACGGAACCCTGGCGTCCTTGCCGGGTTTGTGCGAGTTTGCGTTGCATAACCTTGATGAAGCCGAGCGCATGGCAGACCGGGCGTACACGAAACTCAAAATGCGTTACCCGATAGAAGAGATTCTGGCCAAATGCTGGACCACTTTGACCGCCATCGGACAAAGAAATACCTGTCGAACCGAAACCGTGTAGCCGCTGGCAGAGTCGCCGGCAGTCCTATCAGCGAGAGGCTAATTCGCAAATATGCTTGCGAGACCATACGACATCATGTTCGAGAAAGCCGCCGCGGGCAGCGAGGCGCAAACTTCAGTCCTTATCTCCTGCTACAAATACGGTCTGGAGGCGAAAGAGGCGCTGGCTTCGCTGCTCATCCAGAGCGAACCGAAGATCCGCGTGGTGTTGGTCGATGATTACTCCCCGGACGCCTCGGTAGAACTCATCGCTGATTGGTTCGCCAACCACCGCGATGAGTCCAAACTGGAGAAAGTGACGGTAGTCCGCCATCGTGAAAACCATGGCGCCTCACAGACCCGGAATACAGGTCTTTCTCTCATCGACACCCCCTACACGTTCGTTCTTGACGCCGACAATCAACTCTATCCCCGGGCCCTGAAGATCTTGCGCGAAGCGGTAGAGAATTCCGGTTGCGCCATGTCTTATTCGCTGGTGGAAAAGTTTGGCTCCGAAGTAGGCATCATGAACAACTCACTATGGATTCCGGAGCAATTCAGCTACGGAAATTACATAGATACCATGGCCCTGATCCGGACGGACATCCTGAAAGAAATTGGCGGGTACCGGCTCATGCCCAAGAATTACGGGTGGGAAGACTATGACTTATGGTGCTCGTTTGTTGACCATGGTCTAAGGGGCTGTCACGTTCCGCAGATTCTCTGCCGTTATCGCGTGCATGAAAGTTCCATAACGCAAAACTCGGCGAGGCAGTTTACCCTGAACCACATGGATGAGGTCGTGAAGGACTTCCAGGCTCACCACAAGATGCCGTTCTTCCTTTTGCCCGGCTTGCCTTCGTCCCCACGCGACCGTTAGTGGATGGTCATCCTAAGCCGCGCGCCCCAGGATATTTTCACATGGATTAAGCGTGCCGTTTCTGCGCTGTTCTTACAGCGGGTGGAGGGGCCCCAGCTATGCGGCCTCCGGACGCCCCACCAGCATGATCTGATATCCGAACAAGCCTGGCATCATGTCGGTGAGTATGCCCAGGGTCGAGTTGATGAGATTGAACAGCATTCCACGGGGCGAAATTCCCAGTGCCAGAGCAATCGGCACCACGGTCAGCCGTTCTGCCACAATTCGATAACCTGCATTGACCAGCATCTGCCGCGCCGTTCTCCGCGTGTACCAGCGGACGTGGGTATTGTCCAGAATGCCGCGATCGGTGTAATTGAAATTTCCGAACAATAAGGCCAGGCGCACGCTGAAGTTCGCAACGTTGGGTACCGAGACAATTACGTGGCCGTCTTCCTGCAGCAGTCGATGGCACTGCTGCAGCAGGCGGGCCGGGTCGTAGAGATGCTCGAGTATGTCCAGCAGAAGAACTCGATCGAACCTTTTCCCATTCAGGCGGTCGGCAACCGCCTCCAACCCCTGGTTCAGGTCGACACTAAAATAGTCGCACAAAGCCGCTCGCTCGGAGATGTCGGGCAGCGCATCCACCCCAGTGACGCGGTTTCCCTGTTTCGCCAGCTCCGTCGCGAAGAACCCTTCGCCGCAGGAAATATCGAGGACCTCGTAATTCCGTCCTACCATTTGCTGGGCATAGTAATGGCTGGAATACTTGCTCTGCTTGATAGGGTAATGAATGAAGTATTCCTGATATTCCGGGTAGCAGCGGCTTGCCCATGCAGTCTTCCGGTATCGGCGAACTGATTGGAATACATTCCAGGCGTAGGTCAATCCATTTAAGTACTGCAGTTCAGTACCGTAGTAGGTAGGGATCGGTACTTCTTTGATTTTATAGTGTTGATGATTAAGCTTGATGATGATTTCCGTATCGAAGTGAAAATCATCGGTCATCTTCGAGAAGTCAATTTTGCTTAAGGCCCGCAGGTTGTACGCCCGGTAGCCGGTATGAAACTCGCTGAGGTTCATGCCCAGCGTGTGGTTCTCGAAAGCGGTCAGGATGCGGTTGCCAACGTATTTATAAAGCGGCATGCCGCGACGCAGCGGCCCCCCGTAGATTTTGGTCATGCGTGACCCAAGGACTGCGTCGGCCTCTCCTTCGACGATGGGGTTGTATAGGTGGCTGATGATCTCCGGCGCATATTTGCCATCGCCATGCAGCAGCACCACAATGTCAAAACCTTTATCGAGAAAATACCGGTACGCAGCCTTTTGATTGCCCCCGTAACCAAGATTTTTCGCATGGGTCAGCACCCGCAGCTTGGGCAGTCCTCTCAGCGTTTTCAGGCCAACCGCCAACTCGTACGTATGGTCCTCGCTGGCGTCGTCAAAAACCGCGATCTCCTCCACGTTGTTCCATACGTTCGGGGTGATTCGTTTGAGCACTTTGGTAAGCGTGTTCACCGCGTTGTAGGTGACGATAAGGATGCCAATGCGCTTGCCGCGATTGTCGGCGAGCGC
This sequence comes from uncultured Acidobacteriaceae bacterium, assembly GCA_963755865.1. Taxonomy (GTDB): domain Bacteria; phylum Acidobacteriota; class Terriglobia; order Terriglobales; family Acidobacteriaceae; genus Bog-257. The sequence continues at coordinate 102,858 of CAVWLY010000001.1, forward strand.
GGCTTCATTCTGCAGCAAGCCTCCGAACAAAAGCTCTGGCTCAAATGGAAGGCTAGAAGTGCCGGTAGCGGGGGAGGAGGAATTCATCTATAGCGTATAGTCCATGCGGGGAATTGGGGCCGTCTACCTAATTGTAACGCGACTGCCGCCGGCCTGACCGCGGAAGCTGCGTGGAATAGGGTCAGGCAGACACGCCCGCAGTTTGTGCGCTAACGGCTCATGTATACTATGCAATTCCACCCAGTGTTCATGCCTGCTGGAACACGTTTCGTCCGGCAGATTTCGTAAACTCCCACTAGTCAGGCAGGGTTGCATATCTGCAAGCCAGGCAGGGGCACGCAAGGGTATCCTACACGGTGCTGTAACACAGCGATCCAAAGCCCCGCGACGATTCCACGCGGGCGGGAGTGATCACATGGAGCATTTCAGCCCCGGAATTATTCCGAAGGAAACCGGAGCGTCGGCGGAACCCCAGCTCTCGTCTGGATTGCGCACCTGGCTGCTGGCAGCAGCCGTACTGGTCGTGGTGTTGCTGGTGGCCAACGGCGAGCTGCTGCGCGGCAAGGCGTATCCCCAATGGGATGCGGCCGACTTCTTTGGTCCCGAGTATTCCTTGGTGGCCGATCACGTCCGAGCCCACCGTCTGTTGACATGGGATCCGTGGACATCGGGAGGAACACCGGACTTCGCGGAACCGGAACTGGGAGCCAGCTCCCCCATCCTCCTGATAGTGACGGCAATCTTTGCGAAACCCAGTGGATTTATCGTGTACTGGATGTTGATCTGGATTGCTGGTGCGCTCGGCATGCTGGTGTTTACGAAGCACCTGCGCTGTCCGCCCTGGGGCGCGCTGGTGGCCGCACTCGGCTTTGCCGCCTCAGGATTTTTTATAGCACACGCCGAGCACACGTCTTCGCTGTTCTCGATTGCGTTCTTGCCGTGGATTCTCTGGAGGTTTGACGACGCCCTGCAGCGAGCTCGCTATTGGAGCGCTGTACAGGCGGGAGTTCTATACGGTTTATCAGCTCTAGGCGGGTACCCGCAATTCACAATCTTAACTCCTAGTTTTCTTGCCCTGTGGGCAGTTGGCAGGGTTCTATTCTCTGATACGACCTACGAGATATCCGGCGGTGTATCAAATACACCTAGACCACGCTTTTTGCCGTCTATAGCAGCTTTGCTACTGGTAGGAGTGATCGGCGTCCTGATTCTCGCCCCCCCTTATCTAGCGTTCATGACAGAGACGCATGGCTACAGTGATCGCGTTGGCCCGAGACCTCGAATCGAATCCATCAGCTCGAACCTTCTACCTGCCAAGGCGATCACAACACTTGCCAGCCCGTATATTTTTCTGCTCAGCTACCCAGGACTTCCTGGACGTCTGTGGCCAGGCCATGACCTCACAATGAGCAACATTTACTCCGGAGCTGTCGTCAGCGTGCTGGGCCTTCTAGCCCTGTTTAACCGCCTTCGATGGAGACGCTGGCTTGGATTGGTGGCGCTCTTCTACCTATGTTGCTCCGTAGGGAACCAATTGCCTCTTCGTGGGTGGCTTTATGACTATGTGCTACCGACCAGGTACTTCCGGAACGCATCAATGTTCAGCGTCTACAGCATTTTCCTTCTGTGCATCCTCGCCGCCCTGGCTGCACGCGATATGGGGGGGATCGTTCAATCCGAAGGCGCTGAGGCCGAGAGATTTCTGGTCCTGAGTTTCGCAGCTGCAGCGTCGGCTGGGGTGTCTTTTTTTCTAATCATTCGACAGGTACAGGTTCACCCTTGGAGATTCAACTTTGCGGTCATTCATCTTGTGGTCGTATGGCTGGGGATGGTCATAGCCGGACTTCTGCTGGTGTCACATCTCACCAGCATTCGTCGCTTTACACAAGTTCTTCTCGCTCTTGCGGTCTTGGATGCCATTCTAAGTATCGTTATTGCAAAACCCGTGTTGTACACCTCTGCCACGGCATCGGAGTGGCATGAGATGGACCAAGGACATGTAACTAGTCTGGATCTGACCTCGCGGGGATTCTCTCGAGAGCTCAATTCTCCGGCGGTGGATTCAATTGCTCAGCATCTCAACAATAGCAACGTTCCGTTGAAAGTTGCTGTGCTCGATAGCTATGCTCCCCTCAATAACCGCTTCCAATCGGCGCTTGTTGCCGACGCATTACTGCGAGAACTAGCAGTAGGTACAAACCGGGTATGGTTCTCCGGAACGGGCATGGAGTTGGCTCCTACCGACAATGCGTACGAGAAGTTTCGCGACAACGCACATCGACGGGGGAGTTCAGTTCTCATTCTGCACAATCCAGACCAGATGAGCCATCTATCCTTTCCCAAAAATTCCCCTCCCGCTACCCCGCAGGACGCTATAACATCCGCTAGCCTTGACCAGCTTGAACCCGTATCCGTCGCTTCTGTAGACCTACTTAAGTACCTGCCTGATTCGCTACAGTTTCGTTACCAGGCACCAAGGGACGGGTGGTTGATGATCACGGATCGTTGGGCGCCGGGATGGAGGGCCGAGGTGAACGGAAAGCCAGAGCAAGTTTACGGAGCAGATTTCTTGTTCCGAGCGGTGAGAGTTGCAGCGGGGTTGAATACTGTCACCTTACGGTATGAACCCCCCACATGGGTACCTTCAATTATCGTTAGCTGGGGGACGCTGCTGCTGTTTTTCATTTTCGAAGGCCTACGCATTGTTCGCCGCAAGAGATTGCTGTAGTAAAACATTGATGGGTCGATGCGCGGAGTCTGGCGCGGGCACGTGGTCGCTCACAAACAGCCTCCTGAAGATTGCTAAAAGAACGCGCATCCAATCATGTCACGAAAAGAACCGACTTGCTTATACTGAACGAGGGCCCCGCCCGGAGACTTGCAGCGTGCTGCTATCGCTTTGCTTTGAAAAGCGCTCTCACGTCCTGAGTGTTTACTGTTTTTGAATCCATAGGGCGCCCCCTGAATTCCTGTAGAACGTGGGATACGTATTTTCGACGAGGTCGCGCTCAAGCCTGGCCATATAGTCATTAAACATTACAACTCGCCAGTGCGCGTTGTCGGTGAGGAACGCTCGCACGGCATAGAGCTCGTTCCAGGATCGGTTTTCCTCGACTACCCAGATTCGCGAGCATTCGAATGGCCAAAACATGTCATGGAAATGTACCAATACTCCTGGTGCCAGACGAGGCAGCATCTCGAACAGTTCATAGCAAACGTCGCTTCCGGTTCGCAAAACGTGCGTCGAGCGATAAACTGGGTATTCCGGTGAAGGTGAACATCGATTCCGGAGGGAAGCCGAACGGCGTTCCGGAGCGAAGGTTAACAGCAGTCGGAGCGCAGCGACGCTAACACAGTGATTGTGCAGCAAGTGTTCGGAAATCGTCAAGCGAGATGGTCCGAAGCGCAGCGGAGGAGGTTCGGCGGGGTTGGGGTGCAGGTGAAAGGGGCGGCAGCCCCTTTGCCCCTGCTTCCTTGCTCTAGAAGAAAGGATCATGGGCCACTCCCACTCATAAGCGCTACCCTGTGGGCTTGAATTAGCGTGCCCAACCTCCCAGAAGCTGGTTTTCTGGACAGCGAGAGGGGTGGGTCTTTCGCTGATAATTCTGTCCTAGACGGATTGGGTGCGAGTTGGCCTGATTCCGACGGTTATCGTGCAAATTCCTCGCGAGAGAACATAACATGTTGCCCGTTGAAATAGTGCTGTAGCATACATGATTGTTATGGAGGAAATCGGCGTTGACAATTCGAGGTATGTTTAGAGGGTTCCGGCAGTTATTGACTCACCTTCAGGTACCAGTAAAGGGAACTTCAGGAGCAAAACCTCTCGCTGCTTTGTCGAATGTTGCTGATGTTCTACCGAATGTGCCGGACGCCTATAGTGCAGACTTGCAACTGGCTGCCGCAAAGTATCTGCACTGGTTGATTGACACGGTTGAAACGGAAAACGCTGAGATTGTAATCCGAGGATGGTATCTGAGCTTTGCGCAGGACCCTGCCGACATCCGATTCCTGCTGAATGGAGATCCGTTCGCTTCCGTGGAGTGGCCCATAACAAGCGAACCGCTGAAAGATGTTTTTGGATTTATACCGGGAGCGGGCCAAGCCCGATTTACGTGCCGTCAGCCCATGCCGAACCCGGCGGAGGTTTTCGTCGACGGTTTCGCCCGCTTCAGCGCGGTAAACCGTTTTGGTGAGCATCCCCGTTCGTATCGCACCTCCTGGTACTACTCCAATCCGCTTAGTAGCGTAGCTTTACCCGACAGCGCACGCATGGCGCGAGTCGTCTTGAGCGAGGATACCCAGCGATTCCTTCTGGGAGGAGCGACGATAGCCAAACGGTTCGATATGTTTCTTCGGGAACGTTTCGATCGCCCCATTACTTCGTTCTCGAGCATTCTCGACTGGGGATGTGGTTCCGGCCGAGTGACGCGGCAGCTTATTCTGATGGGATGTTCCGGCGTTACTGGGGCCGACATCGATCCCGATAATATCCAGTGGTGTAACGACAATCTGAAAGGTGCTAATTTTCATCCCCTGCAATTGAATCCTCCCACCGCTTTTGATGACGGACAGTTTGATCTGATTATTGGTATTTCCGTCCTGACACATCTAGCCGAGGAAGATCAGTTCAGCTGGCTGGCGGAGCTACAGCGCTTACTCAAGCCAGGCGGCATACTGCTTCTGTCGATTCGCGGATTGGTTCAGCTGTCGCTCTGGAAACTACCATCCGAACGCTATATAGCCTTGGAGCGGCAAGGATTTCTTGACTCAGGAGTCAATGTGCAACTCCAGGGAGTGATTGAAGATCAGACATTCTACCGAGACGTCGATCATTCCCGCGACTACATCTTCGCCAACTGGAGCAAATATTTCGCTGTACTCGACATTGTTGATTCCATCGCGGCCAATCACGATGTCGTGGTGATGCGACGCCGCTAACGTTTGTCCGCAGAATTGCTGTGTGGTTTCCGCTCCGTCCCGTGCGGGATGTTCCCGCAGTCTGAAATCCTCCACTTCCCTGATCGTGAAATTCAGAAAAATCCGGTCCGCCCCAGAGGAAATTCTGCCTAGCACTCGCTTCCTCTACAGCCGGAGAAACTGTGCCGAGCTACCTGCCCGACGAACCAGCTTCGCCTCGCAAAAGCAGGGATGCGAACCCTTCGGCAAGTTCAAGGTAGCTCTGGGGTCCGCCACCCTCAAGTTGGAACTCAAGACTCCGCCTATATCTCCGCCAGCACCTGATGCACGAGGTGAATCGCGATCGATCCTTCACCGACGGCCGACGCAACGCGTTTCACATTGCCGGCCCGGATATCCCCTACCGCAAACACCCCCGGCAGGGTGGTCTCGAAAAGCTGCGGCGGGCGCGACAGCGGCCACGCCCTCTTTTCCAGCGTCGCACGGTCGAGATCGTGGCCGGTTAGCACGAAGCCTTTGTTGTCGAGAGCTAGACATCCCGCCAGCCACCCCGTACGTGGCGAGGCGCCGGTCATCACGAACAGATGGCGTATGTGGTGGGGGACAATCTGCCCGCTGTCGCCATCGCGCCAGCTTATGAGCTCCAGGTGTCCGTTGCCGTCGACGCTGGCGATCTCGGTGTTGTAATGCAGCTCAATCGCGGGGTTTTCTTCGATGCGCCAAATCAGATAGCGCGACATTGTATCCGCCAGCTTGCCCGAGCGCACCAGCATGTAAACCTTGCGCGCCTTTCCCGACAGGTAAACCGCCGCCTGTCCCGCAGAATTTCCTCCTCCGATGACCACCACGTCCTCGCCCACGCACAACTGCGATTCCATAGCGGTGGCTGCATAGTAGACGCCGGTACCCTCGAACTGCGATAGCTTGGGAATGGGTGGCTTGTTGTATTGGGCGCCGGCGGCCAGCACGATGGAGCGCGTCGGCAGCGACGTGCGGTCATCGAGGATGACCTGATAGGGACGGCGATCACATTCCAGGCGCACGGCGGCGCGCGCGATCATCATGTTCGCTCCGAACTTCTGCGCCTGCGCCAGCGCGCGTCCGGCCAGCTCCTGGCCCGAAATACCCATAGGGAAGCCGAGATAGTTTTCGATGCGCGAGGTGGATCCTGCCTGTCCGCCTGGGCTCCCCGTTTCCACCACCAGCACGTTGAGGCCTTCGGACGCCGCATAGACCGCAGCGGCCAGCCCTGACGGTCCCGCACCAACGACGATCAGATCGCGCACTTGCGATTCGTCGATGCTCACGTTGAGCCCGAGGCAATCGGCCAGCTCGCGGAGCGAGGGATTCCGCAGGACATTGCGCGCGTTGCAGATGACAACCGGTACTTCCTCCACCTTGACCTGGAAGTGGTCGAGGATCGACTGCGAGCGCTCGTCCGTGTCCAGATCGATGAACTTGTAGGGATAACCGTTGCGGCCCAGGAACTCGCGCAGGCGCAGCGTATTGGCGCAGTTGAGCGAGCCCAGCACCAGCACGTTGCTTGCTTCTTCGCTGATAAGAAGCATCCGGCGCAGGATGTACGCCTTCATCAGGATATCGTTCAGCTCCGCATCTTTGGCAACGAGGGCGCGGAACTCGCCGGGCTCGATCTGCAGAAATTCGCCGGAGGCGATAACCTGTCCGCGCAGCAGCGCGCGCTGGCCCGAGATGACGGCAAACTCGCCGGTGATGCTGCCGGGAACGTGCTTGACCACAGATCGCACACCCTCAGGACAGGTTTGAAGAATCTCGAGGCCTCCCGACAGAACCACATAGACGGGAACGTTGCTGTCCCCCGGCTCGAACAGCACCTCGCCCGCTTCCACTTGCCGCGGCTTGCCGTGCGGGCGCAGCCGCTCGATCTGCGCAGACGTGAGAAGAGGAAAGGCCTCAGAGCCGGGTTCGACGGAGATGTGGCTGGCTACAGCAGACATAAGCTTGATTTTAGCTCCGCAACGAAAATGGAAACCGACGCAGTGTAGATGAGGTGCCGATGCGGGAAGGTGCAACGGCCGGGCCACAAGGAAATTACTGTGACCCATGTCTGTACCGGTCTCATGCTCCTCAACGACCGGATGACCAGTAGTGGCGGCTAATGCCAGTTGGTGGGCGTGCTGGGCTGAGGCAACGGATCCTCGGCATCTCCAGCTACTTCGCACCGTAGGCTGGGTATGCGCGGACCATTACCGAGCGAGATGGCAAGGGCACGATCCTGCTCGAGTACGTGTCCCTACCCTGGCCGGGCCGCTGCGGGGACGTGTAATCACAACTTTGCCGATTGCAAGTCGATCAACTGCGATATGCTCCGATACCACTGAGGCGCTCTACCAGGAAATCAGAGTAAAACGAATCTGGATTGAACTCGATTAACTTAGAAGCATCTCGCAAGAAATTGTGGCCGGGTGCAACATCATCGTACTGCACATGCCAGCCGCGGACGTGCTTTTCCTCTTGATTCCACCGAGGCTTCCTGTCCGCCAGAATCTTCATGAGTCCCTGCTGTTGCGAACGAATGGGATAGTGCCGAAGCAGGAACTTAAAGGGGTAAACCCTCCGACCTAGAAAATCGGCCGAGTGGCCCCCCGATTCGGCTAATCGCACTCGGACATTTGGCCGTTTCCATGCTTTTATTTGCGAAAAGTGTCCTGGTCGTTTGCCGAACTCACACCAAGCGAGTCTGGAAATGAGTCCGCCCACGACAGGTTGCTGGGTAGTAGGATGGAAAACAACACACGTATGATCAACCGCATTAAACCCTTCGCGCTCGACTCGGTACAGCGCATCCCGAAGCCGAACTTGGGGCCATGGCGATTCCCTGATTTCGTCTGCGTCGTAATGAATACACCAGTTCGCTCTTGACCGGAAGCTGAGATCTTCGACGTGCGTTAACAGCGCGTGCCAGTCATAGGTGGACGATGGACCTTCAGGCGGGAATTTCGTGATCGCATGAAGACCTCGTCCAAGGAACCGCGATGCTCGCTCAACGGTTTTGTCCGTAGACCAATTGTCAATGAGATGGACTTCCACGCCTTGTTCAGTCAAGTGCTCGAGCGTTTCTGAGATGACATCTTCTTCGTTGTAGGCGCACATAAAAGCCACGACCCGAAAGTCGGCCGGTGCACAATAAGCGTTTTCTGTTCCGTGGGGGCCCAAGATCGCAATGATCGTTCGCTTGGCCCAATCCTGGTTGTTGTTCACAGTGAGTCCAATAAACGCTACGTTCAATCCCGCTTCGCGCAGCAGTCTTTCGAACTCGGGCAGGTTCCACTCTCGAACGTGATGGGGATTATTCGGGGGGCCGAAATGATCAAGCCCTCGCACCCGATCGCGTTCGGGAGTAGTGATGATCCCGACCGGCGCGTCCTGCATCATGTCACGAATAGTCTGGAGCAAAGGAGTTGGATCAGGAAGGTGCTCAATTACATCCGAACACACCACTACGGACTTTTTGATCAGTTTTCTATCAGTGATGCGCAGCGGCTCGCGCGAAAAATCGTGCTCTAGACCGATCGCGTGTGGGTAGGATTCACGAAATCTCTTTATGTTTTCACCGAAATCTACGCCGACCATTCCGAACTGGCGGGAGATCTCAGCTAACTTGTTACCCGACCCGCACCCGAGATCAACCATTTCCGAGCAACCGAAGCTTCTGCCGAGGTATGCGGCAAACTCATACACATCCGGTTGATGAACGATTCCATCGCTCCTGCTCAGGATGTCGTCAAAATAAGGGATATTTGGCCTGGGAACATATCCGGCCTTTATGCAGAAACCTGACTCCGCCAGGCGCGAGTAAATTGTATTCATCTTGAGATAAGTCCAATGGTACGGCTCGAGATCGGGCTTTGCTTTTTCAGCATAGGCAGTGACCTCCATGCATGATAACTTCGGCTAGCCCTTTGATTTTGCTGGCGCGAAATGCCGTCCAATATGTGTGATACAGAACTTCCCGGTCGTCTGGCGTGTCGATGCCGACCTCTTGCTTATAACGAAAAATCGCGTCGAGGTCGCGACCGGACTTCCGGAGCGTCTCATACATGGGCTCGATCTTATTCCACTTTTCAGTGTCGCCCACTTCAGTCCATTCCCGGACCTTGGGATCGCTATGCAACCGGCTAAACACCGCGTTGGAGCGCCCTTGTTTGATCAGCCGATCGCAAAACTGGTCAAATGAAAATGCTCGCCTCATCACGGTGATGGCACGGGCATTGTATATCACACGGAGTCCATGCTTGCTCAGTCGAAAAGCAAGCTCAATATCCCCGCATCCGAAGCGAAATACTGAATTGAATATCCCATGCTCGAGCAGAAACCGACGCTTGCAAGACGAACGACCACCCCAAAAGTAAGAAAAACCGAGCACTTGTCCATGGCGAATATCGGCATAGGAGAATAGAAACGCTCCATCCCCGGTCACGAAGCGCATGAGTGGATCAGTCGCTATCTCGGGAGCCAGATCCGTGTAACCTAGAACCGCGAAGTTGTCCTGAGGGTGAGTCTTATGGGTTTCAAGGTGTTCGGTGAGTAGTTCTGGAACCGCTATGTCATCGTCATCAAGAAGGACAACAATCTCACCCTGAGACAGGAACAAGGCATGGTTCCGAGCGCTGGCTAACCCAGAATTCCGCTGATATGCATATCGCAGGTTGAGACGTGATTTGAACTCACCGACAATGTCGGCAGTGTCATCTTGGGAGCCGTCGTCGACCACGATAACTTCAAAGTCGCTCCGCTGTAAGGTCTGGTGGCAGAGGCTCTCAAGAGCGTCCCGCAGGAGGGGACCTCGATCATAGGTGCAAATGAGAACGCTGCATCGAACAGGGGTAGACATGAGGGGCTCCGCCAAGCGAATTCACCTAGGTAAAGACCATCGCTGCCCGCTCGCACGCGCGGACATATGACCAGATCCGTCTAGATTTGTCAGTCGATATGGCATCAGCGTGGCGTAACAGGCGGCGACCATGGCGGGTGGTGGCTGACCTGAAGGGCATTCACTATTTCCATCTTCGGCGCGGCTCTTCTTGGAAGTCATCCCGAGGTGCCGTATCATTCCCTATTGGCCCGAAACCATAGACCCCACGAGGGAGTCAGGGACATTATTTCTTGGCCGAGCCTTCTCTCCAAGATGCTGTCGTTTACCTGAGGGCGATTACTCTGCATCGCGGCGCTGGCATTTATTATAACAATTACAGGTTCAAATCTTCCCTGTATCGGACCGACGATTCTGATACTTGGCGTTTGTCGCGTGGTCTTGTCTGCGTTCGGAAGATGCAAGCTAACAATGATGTAAGATTCGGATGTCGGATGAGCTGACTGCAGGCGAGCCTGCCTCATCCGCTAACAAACAGCGCTCGCGGTCAGTCCACTCCAAGGTTGGGAATGAATTATCTCTGGGACGAGCGATTCCATCTATTCCGTCGCTCCACACTTAACGAGGTTGCTTATTCGGATGGAGCGGAAGGTCGACTCCTCAGCGTAGTATCGCAGGCTACGGACTGCGGGACATTTTCCTCTGAGCTGGCAGACGCCATCGACGATTGGCCCACCGAGTATCACCTCAGCCGCGCCCGCCATTGCCTGGTACGTCCCCTGGGCATTCGCGCAGGCAGCAAGGTTCTAGAATTGGGATGCGGTTGCGGAGCCGTTACCCGTTATCTTGGTGAGATTGGCGCTAACGTAGTCGCCGTCGAAGGTAATCTCGCTCGAGCTCGGGTCGCTGCCGAGCGAAACCGGGACCTGCCGAATGTTCGCGTCGTGGTGGACGACTTACTTCTTTTTGAAACCCAGGAGACCTTTGACTGGGTTGTCTTAATCGGCGTTCTCGAATACGCTGCTGTGTTTTGCACGAGCCAGAATCCTTTCGAGAGCTACCTGCGGTCGGTGTCTCGGTTTCTGACTCGCGGAGGACGGGTTGTTGTCGCCATCGAAAACAAGCTCGGCTTGAAGTATTTCAATGGATGCGCTGAAGACCACGTTGGTGCTCCCTACTTTGGAATCCAAGGTCTTTACGGCCCGCAAACACCGCGTACGTTCAGCCGCAGAGAGCTCATCGCCCAGTTAGCGGCGGCCGGATTGCAGCACACGTACTTTTATTACCCGTTCCCGGATTACAAGTTGCCATCCGTAGTTCTGACGGAAGATGCATTGAGCGATCCGGATTTCGACCCGATCGACCTGATCGCTCGCTCGAACGGCCGTGATTATTCCGGCTCTCCGTATCGCGTCTTCGACGAGGGGCTGGCCTTCGCGGCGGTAGGGAAAAACGACCTGCTAGCGGACCTTAGCAACTCTTTTCTGGTGGTAGCGGCTCCGGAAGCCGAGTCGCCCATCCAGGCCAGCGAGCTAGCGACGACCTTTTCGTACCATCGGGCTCCTAAGTTTGTTACCCAAACCAGATTTGTCCGAGGCGACGCAAAAATCCTCGTTTTGAAGGAGCACCTGGTTCCTTGGGGTGGTGAGCGCTCGCTTGTCACGGAAGGCATGACGATCACGAATTGTCTGGATGAGTCTGCTTACCATCGGGGTCGTCAGATTATCTGGAGGCTTCTTCGGGCAAGAGCAAAGTCGGGAGATGTGGAATCAGTGGTTGCGGCATTGCAACCTTGGATGGAATTTCTGCTGCGGCACGTCCGCCGACCGGCGACGGTCCCCTTGGCCGATTCTTTAGGCCAGTTTCCCTCTCCCGACTCCTGCTCACTTCCGAGCAACTTCGTGGACTGTACTCCCTTCAATCTGCTTGAGGCAGGAGAGGAACTCGTATCGATCGACCTCGAATGGTGCGCTGACCGCGATGTTCCACTCGGATGGGTAGTGACTCGCGGCGTTCTATGGTCACTGACTAGTGGCTTGCCCGCTGCCGATAACTTGCCGTCCGTCAGCGTCGTGATTGAAGCCCTCTACAAGAAATTTGGGTTGGTCGTTTCCGAACTGGATTTGCAGGTGTGGCTCGAACAAGAAGCTGGTTTCCAGACAATGGTCACCGGCCGGCCGCACCATGGATTGCCGACCGACAGAACGTCCAGCGGTATGCGCTCGATGGTGAGTGAGATTGCCCGCCTCAACCAACAACTCACGGCGCGAGATGAGCAACTCGCGGCGCGAAAGGGGCGGATGGTTGGCTTGGCCCGGGTCGTAGCTGCTAGGGACGAGCAAGTCGCAGCCAGGGATGCGCAACTGTCACAATTGAAACAAGAGGTTGCGGCGCGAGACGAACAGGTCGCAAAGCAGGAGCAAGAAATTGCGCGGCTCGGCAACGAGCTTGCCGCAGGGCGTAAGCAGGGCAATCAGGACCGCGCCCGCATAGCGGTCTTAGAGCAGGGACTTAGTGCAGCGCACACAAACCTATCTTCATTGTCCTGGAGGATCACGAGGCCTTTGCGTAGCCTAAGCTCGGCATTTCCCAGAACTGCCAAGATTTCGCGGGAAGGGCTCAAAGTGGCATACTGGACATTGACGTTGCAGTTGCCACGGCGGCTACGGCAACGCAAGGTTGCACGCATACTATTGGAAAGTGGACTTTTCGACCCGAACTTCTACCTTACACAATATCCCGATGTAGCAAAGACGGGAACCAACCCCTTGTCTCACTATCTTTCTCACGGCGTCGTCGAGGGACGTATGCCCAATTTGTACTTCGACACGACTTTTTACTTGCAGCAGAATGCTGATGTTGCCGCAAGCGGAGTAAACCCCCTACTTCACTATCTGCTTGATGGCTTCCGCGAAGGTCGCGAGCCAAGTCCGAAGTTTAGCGGCAGACTCTACCTCGAGCAGAACCCTGATGTAGCTGCAAGCGGGATGAATCCGCTCGCCCACTTCCTGAGATTCGGAAAGCCGGAGGGGAGAGTCACAGCGATAGACCAGTCTTGCAAAGGGGCATCTGGGCAACAACTCCTGGAAAGTGGTCTTTTCGACCCGAACTTCTACCTTACACAATATCCCGATGTAGCAAAGACGGGAACCAACCCCTTGTCTCACTATCTTTCTCACGGCGTCGTCGAGGGACGTATGCCCAATTTGTACTTCGACACGACTTTTTACTTGCAGCAGAATGCTGATGTTGCCGCAAGCGGAGTAAATCCCCTACTTCACTATCTGCTTGATGGCTTCCGCGAAGGTCGCGAGCCAAGTCCGAAGTTTAGCGGCAGACTCTACCTCGAGCAGAACCCTGATGTAGCTGCAGGCGGTATAAATCCGCTCGCTCATTTCTTGAGGTTCGGGCGAGCCGAAGGACGAAGGGTCCCTAGGATTGCTTCCTGTTACCGGCGACCCGAGCAGCCGCGCCGAATTGATGCTACAGGCTCACGACAATGTTCATCGGATACTCGTCATCGATGATGCGGTGCCTTCACCAGACATGGACTCAGGTTCGGTACGGATGTTCGAGCTGCTGCGGCTCCTCCGGGGATTGGGATCGCCCGTCACCTTTGCTTCGGAAAAGCTAGAAAACGAGATCGATCACGTTGAAGCGATGAAGAAACTAGGAGTCGAGGTGCTGGTTGGCTACACGGACATCCGGTCCCATCTCGAACAACGGGGAGGCGCCTACACCGTGGCGATAATTTCCGGACCAGGAACCGCCGCCACTTATATACCTCTTGTACGTGCTTATGCCCCTTATGCCGAGGTAGTCTACGATAGTGTCGATCTGCATCACCTGAGGTTTCAACAGGCTGTGGAGTTAAAAAATGATCCCCAAGATGGACGCCGTGCGGAGTTGTACTTGGAAGTTGAAACGCTGGCGTTTACCTTTGCCGACCGGAGCATCGCAAGCACAGAGACGGAAAGGCAGGCGATTCTGCAGAAGTGGCCGCAGGCAATCGTGGCAGTTATTCCCAATGTTCATTCCCTCCGTATTTCGCCCATGCCATGGGAGGCACGAAAAGGCTTAGTTTTTATCGGCAGTTACGATCACGAGTCGAATGTCGACGCGGTGACGTGGTTCGTCCAAGAGATTTTTCCCAAGGTTCAGGAGCAGATTCCCGATATCCGCTTTACGATTCTGGGCAGCAAACCTCCTGAGTCGGTAAAGCGTTTGGTGCGAAATAATGTAGACGTTCTGGGATGGGTGCCCGATCCGGCGCCGTATTTCGAACTAAGCCGGATTTTCGTCGCTCCGTTACGCTACGACGCTGGGATGAAGGGCAAGATTGGTCAAGCCATGAGTCTCGGGTTACCTGTCGTTACTACGCGAATTGGCGCAGAGGAAATGCAGCTTGTAGACGGCACCCATGCTCTAATCGCAGATGATGCAAACGCGTTCGCCACAGCGGTCGTTCGTCTCTATAACGATGAGGCGCTCTGGACTTCCCTTCAAGGAGCGGCTGCAGCGCGCATAGAGAGGAACTTCTCTGACGCAGCGGTGCAGAACCTTCTGCGGCGCCTACTTTGGGGCGAGGAACCTTCGGCGAAACTAGGGTCAGGGTAACTATATGATCACAAAAAAGATCCTGGTCCTTGGAATTGTGCTAACCGATGTGCCTAATCTTGCCGATAGGGTTGCACAAAGCCTCGCAGTCAGCCGGGAGTGGACGGTCGAACAAAGTTGGGTGGCCATCGGCAAGAGTCCCCTTCGCAACACATCGCTGCAGATGGTCGAATCCCTGCCATCGAAAGAACCGAAGTTCACCATTCTGAATCGGTTATTAGACGGTATCAACCATCGCGATTACGACTATGTCATCGTGACTGACGACGACATCGAGCTACCGGAATTTTTCCTGGATCAATATCTAGCATGGGTCGGCAAATATGACTTTGCCTTAGCACAACCCGCCAGAACACACGATAGCTACATTGATGACCGATTTGTTGAGCAACTTGACGGTATTACGGCGCGTCAGACGCGGTATGTCGAAATTGGCCCGCTTTTCTCCGTGCGGCAAGATGCGCTGCCGATATTGACACCCTTCGATATCATCTCGCCCATGGGCTGGGGATATGGCTTGACCTGGCCGTTAGCAATGCAGGCGGCGCACCTTAAGATGGGTGTCGTGGATGCCATTCCAGTACGTCATAAATTGCGGAAGCCCGTGGCCAACTACGTACACTCGGACAGCAATAAGCAAATGAGAAACTATCTTGGCAGCCGCCCGCACCTGAAGCCTGAGGAAGCATTTTACATTGTGGAGTCATATACTTAGACTATCGGCCCTGTACTACCAGAACCCGACCTGCTGATCGTGGGCGTCGGCAACGTCGCAAAATTTCCTGCCATTGAGTGGTCTTGTTAAATACAGTAGGCACATTCTGCCGAAACCAAAGTCACGCCACAACGCGGAGATTTCATACCGCTGCTTTGAGCTCCTGCTCCATGACTTCCGGGTGCGGCTTTTCCGGCAGAAAGACGGAAAAAACTGTCCAACTGCTACCGGGTTTCGCGCTGCTTTTCACGTGGATGTATCCGCCATGCTTTTCGACGATGCCCTTTGATACCCACAGACCCAGACCTGTTCCCACATCCTTCTTGGTCGTGAAGAAGGGTTGAAAGAGGCTGGGCTGAATAGCCGCGGGAATACCGCAACCGGAGTCGGCTACCGTCACGCGCACACCCGACCTCCGTTGTCCATTCCGCTCAACGGCCGCAGTGATCCGAATTCGAATACGACCGCCCGTATGCACGGCATCGATGCTGTTGCTGATGAGGTTCGCAAGAAGTTGCCGAATCTCACCAGGTATGGCAACAATTTCTGGATCCTGTCTAACCTCTGACTGAATTTTGATTTCTTTACTCCGTATTCTTGAGGAGAAGACCGAGATTAATGACGTCATCACCAATCCGAGTCTCGTAGGTATTGCCGACCGTGAATCGCGATAGAACCCCAGGGTTTGTTTGGTCAAATGGGAAATGCGTTCCAATTCTTCTTCTGCCGCGGAGAGATAGTCTCTCACTTCGTTCCCTACAGCCCCCCTCTTGGCGAGGTAAATAAGATTCGTCAAAGCTTCGAGCGGGTTGTTGATCTCATGGGCCACCGTTGCGGCCAGCCTGCCGACCGATGCCAGTCGCTCTGTCGTCCGCAACGCCTGCTCTGTTTTCTTTTGCTGAGTTACATCGCGCGCAATTTTGGCCGCTCCAATGATCGTGCCCGACTCATTTCTAACTGGGGATATGGTCAACGAGACGTCAATCCGCTCCCCACTCTTCGTAAGGCGTACGGTCTCGAAGTGCTCAATGCGCTCTCCACGCGCTAGCGTCTCCAGGATTACTCGTTCATCATCCTGCAGTTCGGGAGGAATAATGGTCGCAATCGAGCGGCCCAGAATTTCTTTCGCCTTATATCCAAAAATTCTTTCAGCCGCCGCATTCCAGCTAGTCACGATGCCATTCAGGTCTTTGCTAACAATCGCGTCATCGGACGATTCCACAATTGCGGCGAGCTTATGCCGAGCTTCTTCGGCCTGCTTGCGCTCGGTCACGTCAGCCGCCGCGCCGAACCATTCGACAACCTCGCCGTTTGTTCCGAGCAGGGGAACAGCGCGCGACGATATCCATCCCAATGTGCCGTCCACCCGAACCACGCGGTGTTCCAGTTCAAAAGTACTTCTGCTCTCAATGGCCTTCGTAAAGGCAGACGCTACCAGCGGCTGATCATCAGGATGAATATATTTGTTGAGCCAATCACGGTTCGGTCCTGGTGTATCAGCTATGAAATCCTTGCCCTGGAGGTGACGCATTTCAGTCCAATCGGGATTCATGCGGTACACCGCATTGGTCGTTGCGTTTACGAAGGCCCGGAGGCGTTCTTCACTTTCCCGGAGGGCATCTTCAGCCTGGGTGCGTTCCGTGACGTCACGCGTTGTACCAGCGATCGCCTCGACCTCCCCGGTCAGCCCCAGGACAGGCACGAATATGTAGTCATAAATGCGTGTCCCGTTGGTGCCTGTAAACGGTACTTCGCCCCGAATCGGCTTCTTTGTAGCGATGACCTTCTCAATTTCCCGATCGTGCATCGCCGCATGCCATGGCTCATATCCGAGTTCCAGACAGTTCTTGCCGATTGCCGATTCCCAATCGCGTCCCCACATCGCTAACAAAGCTTTGTTGGCATAGATGAAGCGGTGATTGAGGTCGAACACATATGCCAAATCCGGAGTATTAGACAGAATCGTATCGTACAGCCGCCGAGCTTTCTCAGTCTGCCGCCGCAGCTGGGCCATTTTCACGTGAGTGTCCACTCGGGCGATCAGTTCGCGGGCCGTAAACGGTTTGACCAGGTAATCGTCGGCTCCTGCCTGCAGTCCCTCGATCCGCGATTCCTCACCCGCGCGGGCTGAGAGCAGGATCACCGGCGTGCCGCGCAGAGAGGGATCGCTACGGATAGCGTGCAGCAAGCCAAACCCATCCAATCCAGGCATCATCATGTCGGTGAGCAGTAAAGCCGGGCGCAATTGCCGCATCGCTTCTACGGCTTGCACCCCGTCATGAACGGCGTGTACGCGATACTTGTCATGCAGCAGGTGGATTAGGTATTCGCGCATGTCCGCGTTATCGTCCGCTACCAGGACAAGTTCCTTCTCAGTTTCGGCTAGGATCTCTCCAGACGATTCTTTTGTTTCCGGCAATTTGGACGGTGCATCGACAGGTGACCCAACCTCATGCGGCAACCACAATTCGGTTTCATTTACGTACGCCTCAGCGGACAATGCCGTTGATGTCGCCGTTCGTGGCGCTTGAATGCGGTCGGCAGGCAAATGCTCCTTGCCAAGCGGAAGGGAAACGATGAAAGTGCTTCCGCGATCAACTGCACTCTCGACACGAACGTTGCCGCCGTGCAGCTTGACCAACTCCTGGACCAGAGCCAGCCCGATTCCGCTGCCCTCATAAGAACGTCCGCGGGCACCTTTAACCCGGTGGAAACGCTCAAACAGGCGCGGAACTTCACCCGCCGGAATCCCCGTCCCAGTGTCGCGCACCCTCATCTCTGCCGTGGCATCGACGCGCCGAAGAGAAATTTCGATCTCTCCCTCGAACGTGAACTTGAAGGCATTGGATAGGAGGTTGAGAACGACCTTTTCCCACATTTCCCGGTCGACGTAAACCAGTTCCGGCAGCGGGGGGCAATCAATCACTAACCGCATTCCTGCTCGTTCAATTGCCGAGCGGAATACGCTGGCGAGTTCTGTCGTTAGCACCGCCAGGTCAGTGGATTCATAGGAGGCCTGAATGCGAGTCGCTTCAATGCGCGAAAAGTCAAGCAGTGTATTGACTAGTTTCAGTAGGCGCAGAGAATTGCGATTCGCCAACTCGAGTCGCTCGCGGTTGGCCGCAGACAAGCCCTCAGGCTGGGTGATTGCATCTTCCAGCGGTCCCATCATCAAGGTCAGCGGTGTACGAAACTCGTGGCTGATATTGGCGAAGAACTGCGTCTTCAGCTTGTCGAGCTGTGCCAGTTCCTCGCGCTGACGCGCGATCTCGCGCTCATGAGCCTTCTTCTCGGTGATGTCGCGTCCCTCGGCGGTGATAAAGACGACATTGCCCTGCTCGTCCTTCACCGGACAAAGCGAAGCGTCGATAATGATGGTCTCTTTGCCGCCGGCGCGTCCGTAGATTTCCGTGTCCCAGCGAATGAACTCACCTTGGGCGGCCCGCAGGATCGCCGCTCTCAGAGTCGCCCTGATCTCCTCTGAGACCTGCCACCAAAAGGTTGTCCAAAATGGCTTTCCCTCGACATCGGCGAGCTTTATTCCCACAGCGTCGAGCGCGACTTGGTTGATTTCGAGAACCGCGCCCTGTGCATCCAGAAGGCCGACGAACTGAACCATCGAGTCAAGGGTAATCCGCGCGATTTTTTGCCGATACCGTTCACGAGTATCGTCGGCTGAAAGCTCGGTACCGCGGACGTTTATGAGGTTGAGGGCCATGGACGGATTGATCGTCATCGCAGGGTGCTACCGTAGAACTCGGAGCCGCCGCGGACAGGGCCCTCGGGGGTTCGACACCTGTGCCACAGTGTTCGGTCTCATGCGCGTCGGCTCTTATGGACGTCGCTTTGGCCCATCTTCCGCGCGAACGGCCAAGGGCTGATCGACTTCATGAACCACGAACTTCATAGCTCGGTGTCCAGAGTTCTTTTCACCCACACCAATGTAGTGCTTCTGATCTTGTCTTAGCAGGCAAACTCGATTCCATTTCAAAGTGATTGACTGCGATCTTTCTTTGTGTCGCCCCTCAAGAATAACGGAAACTCCGGCGCCCCCAATTTACAGTTCAACCCTGTCCAACACATATATATTTTTTCACAAGTATGTGGCGCTGGCTTTGGCACACACTTCTCCGTGACCGTTGTGGGATGCAGCAGCGCTCTCATGGGCTGCCAGCCCAGATGCGAATTACGATATTTTACGCCGTAGATATCTCAGCGCAAGGGCCACTGCGAATCCAAAGACCCGCTCCTAGATGAATTGTTGTTCGGGTAACGCAGCGCCGTTGTTCGCGGCGGCAATTGCGCAGGCAGCCTGTTCGAATGCCTGTTCCAGGTCGACGAGAAGGTCGTCCACATCCTCGATTCCCACAGACAGACGAACCAAATTCGTCGCCAACGAGCGTGCCTGGCGAACGTCAGCGGGAATGCTTGCATGCGACATGCACCCAGGCAGACTGATCGACGAGTTCACGCTACCGAAGCTAACGCTGATACGAAACAACTGCGTCGCTTCAACGACTAGCTTCGATACCTCAAACGAGCCCGTCTCAAAGCTGATGACCGCCCCTGCTCCGCGCGCCTGCTTCAAATGCAACTCGTGACCGCGATGGCTTGCCAGCCCGGGATAATGCACGCGTTGCACTGCGGGGTGTGCACACAGGAAACCCACCACCTTGAGCGCATTCGCCTGTTGGCAGTCGAGGCGCAGCTTCAGGGTCTTCACACCGCGCAGCAGGAGATAACAGTCGAAGGGAGCGAGAGCGGCGCCTTCTCCGTTCTGAATGAAGTAGATTTGCTCCGCCAGTTCAGGCCGCTTAACGGCAACCACTCCGGCCGTAACATCACTATGGCCGCACAGATACTTGGTCGCCGAGTGCACCACGATGTCGGCCCCCAGATCAAGCGGGTTCTGCAGGTACGGCGACATCGCGCTGCTGTCCACGCACAACAGGGCACCGTGCTGGTGAGCCAGGTCGGCGAGTTTCCGAATATCCACAATCCGCAGCAGCGGATTCGTTGGTGTCTCGATGTAAAGCAGTCGCGTGCGGGGATTGATCTGCGCTGCAAAAGTATCGATGTCGCACGCATCGGCATAACGGACGGTCACGCCAGTACGATCCAGGATCCTGGAGAAAAGACGGTAGGTGCCGCCATACAAGTCATCTCCAGCCAGGATTTCGTCTCCCACGGAGAGTAGTCGTGCGACCGCACTGATCGCCGCCAATCCGCTGGAGAAGCAGAAGGCGCGGTCGGCATTCTCCAGGCGGGCAAGCAGATCTTCCAGTACCGTGCGAGTGGGATTGCCGCTGCGCGAATAATCGTAGCGGCCAAAGCTGTCCGCTTCTTCCTGCTCGAAGGTCGCAGTCTGGTAAATCGGAGTGGCGATTGGCCGGAATGGATCGTCCGGACACGCGTTGAAGGTGAGAAGTCGGCTGGCGAATTTCATGAGGCCCTCCCGGCGGCAAAACATTCATCGGCGACACTCAACTGCGAGGCGCGATAGACATCGCATACGTCAGCCATTACCGACACCGCGGTGGGCCATCGACCGGCGCCTTTGCCGCTCACCTGCACCACGTCGCCGTTCTGCGATTCGATTTCGAGACAATTCTCTTCGTTGATGGTTTGCGCAAAGGCGTGCGTGGGTTCGAAGAGTTGGGGAGCGATACGAGCTCGCAATCCAAACTCACCCCGGCTCAACGAGGCGACCAAACGCATGGTGCGTCCCGAGCGAGCGGCATCTTGGACCGCTTCAGCATTGAACTGTTCAATACCGGTGCGATCAATATCGGCCGGATTCAGCCAGGCGCCGAATGCAGTCTGCGCCAGCAACGCAAGCTTGTGCGCCGCATCGCTGCCGTCGAGGTCAGAGGTCGGATCCTGTTCGGCGAAGCCTAAGCGTTGCGCTTCACCGAGCGCCTCTTCGCGACTTAGACCCGCCGCGAGGCGGTCGAGGATGAAGTTGGTGGTTCCATTTACCACGCCGTGCAAGCTGCGGATACCGCTGTTTTGCGCGATGCGGCCTACTTGCTCCAGCATCGGCACTCCACCGCCGACCGCGGCTGAGTACAGCAGTTGCACGCCTGCGAATTCAGCAACTCTGTGAAGCTGCTTACCATGGCGGCTTACCACCAGTTTGTTGGCGGTGATAACATGCTTGCCCGACTTGAGCGCCGCCTCAATTAATTCCTTCGCCGGCGACAGGCCGCCGATCAGCTCGATGATTACGTCACAATCCGAACTGACAACCACCCAGGGATCGTGGGTCAGCAAAGCCAGAGGAATGCCGTCCTCCCGCTCCAACTGGCGAACTGCAACACGCCTGACGTCGAACGTCTCCGGGTGCGCCGCCAGGGTGCGATAAACGCCGAGTCCCACGGTACCGGCCCCTAACAATCCGATCCGCAACGGCGTCACCGATAAATACTCATCGGCGTATGAAATGGGAAGCCCGCAGATGAGTGTTGGTGAGTCGGAATTGAGCGCTGCCACTTCGATGGTCAGACTGTGCTCTTCGGCGAACTCAATCGCCTTAGGTTGCACCACGCCATTCCCGACGCGCACCGCCTGCGCCCAACTGACCGTGCTATAGCGGCGGGGAGGGTTGACGGTGTCAGCCGGATCGTGTTCGAAGATGCCATTCACATCTTTGATCAGGCGGCAGCGTTCGGCCCGCAAATGGTGGGCAACGAAAACAGCCGTCAAATCCGAGCCGCCGCGTCCCAGAAGAGAAAGCGCTCCGTCTTCCTGGCGTCCGACGAACCCGGGCACCACGGCCACCGAGACACTCTCCAAAATGCTCAACACCCGCGGTACGTCGATCGCACAAGGCTCTGCGTTCAATACCGGGCCACGAGTTCGCAGACCGAGGCGAACTTCATCCACAACCACGGAATGAACTCCTGCACGCTCAAGCGCCAGCGTCAGCAACGCCGCCGAAGTAGCCTCGCCGGTCGCGACCAGCGTGGCCACGGCTTCATCGCTGAGATGGGAGCCGTACGTCTTGGCCCGCGCCAGCAGGGCGTCGGTACTCGATCCCATCGCCGAAACCACGGCTACCACGCGGTGTCCATCGCGCGTCCAGCGATAAATCTCCTGCACAACCTTGGAGAGATCTGCTTCGCTACACAACACCGAGCTGCCAAACTTCAGAACAGTTATCGGGTAACCGCGCATGACGCCCTCCCAGCTTTTTCGGTTGCGATTCTCAGGGCCTGTTCCAGGTCCGCAATGATGTCTTCTGGAGATTCGAGGCCGACCGAAAGCCTTATCAGCCCGTCGGTAATGCCGATCTTGTTGCGTGTCTCTGGTGGTACATCGCCATGCGTCATCGACGCCGGATGGGTGATCAGCGTCTCGACTGCGCCCAGGTTCTCAGCCAGCGAACAGAGCCTTACGGAGTTCATCAACTCGACGGCAGCTTCGGCGCCGGCTGTGATCTCGAAGGCAAGCATGCCTCCATGTGCCAGGTGCTGACGTTCCGCAAGCGCCTTCTGCGGAAACGAGGCGAGTCCGGGATAATGCACGCGCTCGACCGCCGGATGCGATTCCAGCCACTGCGCAACGATGGCAGCGTTCTCAGAGTGCAGCTTCAGCCGCACCGGCAAAGTCTTAATGCCGCGCAGCGTCAGCCAAGCATCTTGCGGGGCCTGGATGCAGCCCGTGGTTTTGCGAATCAGACGGAAGCGTTCGAGGAGTTGTTCATCATGCGTGGCCAGTGAACCGCCCACGGTCGCGTTGTGACCTTCGATGTACTTGGTGGTAGAGAGCACACTGATGTCGGCGCCAAGCTGAAACACAGGTTGCAGCACCGGCGTCAGGAAAGTGTTATCCACGGCGAGACGTACACCGTGCCTTCGTGCCACCGCTGCGATCGCCGGAATGTCGCACAGTTTGAGGGTGGGATTTCCCGGCGTCTCGATGAAGATCAACTTCGTTTGCGGTGTGATGGCCTGCTCGATCAACTCCGCTCGGGATGCATCCACGAGCGTGTGCTCGATGCCGAGTCCGCTTAGCAGTTGCTGACAGAGGCGCACCGTGCCGCCGTAAACCACTTCAGAAATGACGACGTGGTCGCCGGACTTAAGCAGTGAGAGGAACAGTGTGGTGATTGCTGCCATGCCGGTAGCAAAGCAGACGGTGGCCGGTGTTCCTTCAAGAGCGGCCAAGGCGCGCTCCAGCGCGTCCACGGTTGGATTCGCCGCGCGCGAGTAGGTGAATCCCTTGTGAACTCCAACCGCTTGTTGAACGAAAGTTGTGGATTGGCAGATAGGCTGGAGAATGGCGCCGGTAGTCGGATCGGGGCCCAGCCCGCCATGAATCGCAATAGTAGGTATGTCGTAATTGTCGTGAGACACGGTGAATCTCCCTTCTTTTCCCCGGGTTCCCGGACGAGCGCTGCTTTTGCGCTTGTTGGGGTGGTCGAGGTCTGAGCGAAAATGGGCTTAAAACAAAATCGCCGCCGGTGTAAGCCCCAGGCGGCCGCTCAGTGAAGGGAGATTGTTAGGTGCGAATCACACTCCCGACGCAGGCACGGCGCCACCTGGGGCGCACATGGCCATAAACATTCGGGAATTGATCAGCAAATGCATAGTCAAAATCTGATCACAGGGATCAGTGACAAGAGCATACCATAGACGAAATTTCTGTCAAGCAGAAGATAACGGGTGTGCTACCACTTTAGAAGGCTGACCGAGTCTCTCAGCTTTGCTACTGCCGAATCCTCGGATTAAAAGCCGAATAGAGTAAGTCGGTTAGAAAATTCACCAGCACGTAAGTCAGTCCGATCATCAATATGCAGCCTTGCACCAGGTAGTAATCGCGGTTGGAGATGGCGGTGATGGTGAGCCGTCCAATACCCGGCCACGAGAAGATCGTCTCGGTCACGATAGCTCCGGCGAGCAGCGCTCCAAATTGCAATCCGACGACGGTGAGAATGGGGATCATGGCGTTACGTAGTGCGTGCCGGTACACGACCGTACGCTCGGGCAGGCCTTTGGCACGCGCGGTACGGATGTAGTCCTGTCCCAACTCTTCCAGCATGGAGGTGCGAATCATGCGCGTAAGGATGGCGGCCAGCGCTCCGCCCATGGTGATGGCCGGAAGCACCAGGTGCGCTAGTGAGCCCGAACCTGAGACGGGCAGCCAGCCCAATTCGATCGCGAAAAACAAGATGAGGATTGGCCCCAGAGCGAAGTTCGGAAATGACAATCCCAGCAGGGACACAAAGCTGAGCAGGCGGTCATCCCAACGGTTGCGACACAGCGCTGAACGCACTCCGGCGGGAATCGACAGGGCAAGCGCGACCAGCAACGCCGCCAGCGTAAGTTCCATGGTGGCAGGATAGGCCTGGGCGATTACGTGGCCAACATTCTGATTGAGGCGCAAAGAGCGTCCCATATCGCCGTGCACTAGGCCTCGCCAGTAATTCACATATTGTTGCCCCAGCGGAACATCCAGCCCGTAGGCATGACGCGCCGCAGCCAGGTCGGTGGCAGCGGCTCCTTCGCCCAACATCTGCTGGATGGGATCGCCCGGCACCAGGTGAATCAGCAAGAAAACTACCGACACCACCAGCCAGACGACCGGTAGCATGTACAACGATCGCGAAAACAGATAGCGCATCAGTGGGCCAAGGGGGTTGCCGGGGACGATTGTACCTGGGGCTGTGGTTGTGTCCCTTCAATGTTGACGCTGACCACACGCAGTCCGTCCATGGCTGCGACGGTGTAGCGCCGGCCCTGGTATTCGAAGCTGTCGCCGACCTCGGGGATCTTCTGCAACTGCGTCAATACAAAACCGGCAAGCGTCTCGAAGCCTTCGTCGCGCGGCAAAGGGATGTGATACTGCGATTCCAAATCGCGAATGTTGACGGAACCATCCAGGGTCATCGAAGAAGCGCCGGGCACAAGCGGAGGCTCGCTAATATCAAACTCGTCCTCGATTTCTCCGACTAGTTGTTCTAGCACATCTTCCACCGTCACCAATCCCGCAGTCGAGCCGAACTCATCCACTACGACTGCCAGGTGCCGCTTGCGAACTTTGAACTCGATCAGCAGATCGGGAAGCGGTTTGGTTTCGGGTACCACCAGCACCTCGCGCATGATGTGGCGCACTTGCAGGCCGCTGGGCCGGGTGACTGGTCTGCCGGAAGCCGTGCGATTCACCCGGTAGCGCAACCAGCGCATCAGGTCCTTGGCATACAACACCCCGATGATGTGCTCGGGGCCGCGGTGGACATCGTAAACCGGCACGCGTGAGTGCTGCTCTTCTACCACACGTTGCAACGCCTCTTCCAACGAAATGTTGCCGGGCAAAGAAAAGATGTCGCGGCGTGACACCATGATTTCGCGCACGGAAATGTTTTCCAGTTCCAACGCGCGATGAATCAGTTCCTCCTGGGTGGGCGCCAGCATTCCCAACCGACGGCTAGCGGAGACAATCAGCTTCAACTCCTCGGAAGAGTGCACGCCGCCTTCCCGAACCTGTCTCATGCCAAACGCCTTCAAGGCGATCCGAGTGGATGCGGTCATGAAGGCCAGAAACGGCGCGGCAACGGTCATGAAGAAATCCATCGGTCCGGCGACCGCCAGTGCCACGCGTTCGGTGCGCTGCAAGGCAATCGACTTGGGTACCACTTCGCCGAGGATGACCACCAGGTAGGTGATCAATACAAACGCAACAACCACGGCGACGCCGTGCCCGTAGAACTGGGAGTGGGGCAACGGGCGGAAAAGCGGCTCCAGAATGCGGGCCATCGAAGCTTCACCAATCCAGCCTAAGGCCAGGCTGGCGACGGTGACGCCGAACTGCACTGTGTTCAGGACATGGTCGAGCTTCTGATGAAGCTTCTGGACGGTGCGGGCACCCAGGCGGTGCGCCGCGATCATTTGTTGCAGTCGCGTTTCACGCACGTTTACCAGGGCGAATTCAGCGGCCACGAAGAACGCGTTTGCCGCGACAAGCAAGACCACGACCACAATTCGCAGCACAACGAAAGTAACCATGAAGCTGAAATCTTATCATCGGATGGATGAAGAAAGTGGCGTGCAACTGCCTCCGAAAATGCAGCGACAGCTTTCAAGCAGCGCCATTGCTTGGGTGGAGCAAGCCCTCTGGATGCGTAGGATGCTAGAGCAGTTTCACGTTTGGTTGATGGGGTGGAGCACCGCTACTGCGCGGACAGGACGGGTAATGGAACCTGAAGCCAAAATGGCCCTCACGTCCGTGCAGAAGCCTGCATTGACGTGGGGCCATTAAAACATCAGCCGGTGAGGCCAACTCTTAAATCTGTTACGGCGTCCGGACAAATCCGTGGGAAACGTTCGCTGGGTCTGTGGGAATTGTGTAAAGACCAACGATGACACCGAGAGCATTAATTCCGGTTGCTTCCGTGAGGTTGGCTCCTTGGTAGTCGAAAGACGTGTAAGAGCCATTGTTCAGCAGAAAACCGTGATTGGCGCCCGCGGCATCGGTGTATATCCCCACGATGTTATTTTCCAGGTTACCTCCGCCGGCAAAGGTAAATGAAGACCCCGGGAAATCTATCGTAGTGTACCGGCCCAGGAACAGCAGGTATCCGAGGCCTTGTCCAGTGCCGCCAGAAGTCGCGTAATTACCCACGACTGCACCCAGCAAGCTCACCGTGCTGGTACCGCTGCTGGTTGCCCCAGGCGGATCGAAGCTGGTGAAGACGCCACGCCGGGACTCTACGAAGCTGTGCAAAGTTGCCGACGCATCGCACGCAGCATCGCTACAGTAAGTACCTGACAGTTCGCCCAGGTCGTTGATACTAGTGAGCGTGCTACCAGGCGCCCCCGGGTAGTCAACCGTTGTATATCTTCCCCGGTTCAGGATGAAACCGTGACTAGTGCCCGCCGAATCGAGATAGGTGCCCACGATAACTCCCTGCAGATTGATGAAATTGGGAATAGTACTCGTGGAGCCGGGAACGTCGAACGGCGTGAATACACCTCGTGCAGTTACCGCGAAACCGTGATTGGTACCGCCAGCTGTGATGTTATAAATTCCGACGCTGGTGCCTTGCAGATTCGGACCACCGACGATCGCGGTGGAAGCTGCGCCGGGATAGTTGACCGCCGTATAGGTCTGTGCCCATGCGATTGACGATGCGGCAAATGCAATACTGATCGCGCAAATTGCCAAGAAGCGAAATACCTTATTCATGCGAATATCCTCCTAGTTTTCGATCGAAGTGGCGGATCTGAAACGCTAGTGAACGTTCGCCGCACGGCCCCGTAGCCGTGAGACATTGCGCATAACATTTGCTTCGGTTGGTTTTGTTCTTGATTTAGAAGACGAAACTACAGCTACGCACGGCTCTGCTCGCCAAGCCGACGTGGCGTTGTGCTACTCCTCCTTTCACTTTTTCAGTGCGTGTGAAAATTGGGAAGTCTGAGGGCAGACCATCTCAAAAGGCAGGCAGGGAGAGCAGCTTTTGGATACGGTCCGAAGGGCCCCACAGGCACGCTGCGTCTGCAATCTGTGTAGGCAACGCAGTTGCCATGAGCAGAAGGCGATTAGGGAACGAACGGCTCTTTCTTAAGAAAGAGATACAAGGAGGGTGGGAAGAAAGCGCATGCTGAACCTACTGGTTTTTAGAGATTTGTAGAGGCCCCCAATTGAGCCGGCTTCTCCCACATTAATGTGCGAGGCGTGCTCATCGCCGACATTCCGTTAGCAGGGTCAACAGCCGAGCGTTTCTTCGACGGCTCTCTGCGTTAGCGACCCTTTTTGCCGCTTTCTTTGGTGCCTTCTTCGAGGCGGAGGGCGCGGTCCTCCTTCCAGCAGCCCTTGCCGATGAACGCTCGGCGCGGCGGATGGGGTGCAAAAGCCACGGGTCCGGCACCGCTTCCTCGGCCGACTTTTTCTCTGACTGTTCAGAGCTAGAGTTCTTTCCGATAGCGGCTTGCTTCAACCTGCGAATGTCATTCCGTTGCTCTTTTGCCATCATGCCAAAATAATCCTTGATGGTAGGAAGGTTGGGAGGGTTGGGGCTCTGGGAAGGCTTGCGTGGTGACATGTTCAGCTAAGATACCGCGATTGCATTAGGATGTCACTGCCATGCGAAAGAACGACCCTCGGTAAAGTCGATGACGAACCCCTTCTATCGACCGGAGTATTGTTACGCAGAACGGGGAGATTTCTGCATTTGATGGGAACACCTCGTGCCTCGCAGATCAGTCCGGACACCCTCCGGCCTTCTTCGAATGCCAACGCAGCACGGAGATACCGCGCGAGTACGCTGCTGGCATTCATCCTTCTGCAATGCGTATTGTACGGCGCAAATCTAAAGCTCCTGCCGATGTGGGGCGACGAGACGTTCACGGTTGTCACGGTTGCCGGGACTCCGGCGCAGATCATCCAAAACGTGCGCCAGGATATTCATCCTCCTCTTTATTTCCTTCTGGGGCACTGGTGGAATCGTCTGCCGATCGGCCCCGATCTTCTGGTGCGGCTGCGGGCGTTGTCGGCGCTTTTTGCGATCTTGACCACAGTCTTCCTTGACCGACACTGGCTCCGCAACGTTCCCCAAAACCTGCGCAACTGGTTTCTGCTCCTCTGGATCTTCTCGCCCTGTTTGCTGCTGTATGGCCGTATGGCGCGGTCTTACAGCCTGCAGGTGCTTCTTGCTTCGATGGCGATTTGGTACCTGTTGCGTTTTGCTGAAGATGGCTCCGGATGGACAAAGCTAACGGCTTTCGTAACTGCTCTCGTAGCATTGCTCTACACCCACTACCTGCCGGGCATAGCGGTCTGGGCGGGAGCAAACTTGTTGCTGGTGATGCGGCTGCGACGTGGACGCTCGCTCTGGAAGACATGGCTATTGCCCAACTTACTTGTCGCTGTCCTCTACCTTCCCTGGCTGATGGTGCTCAGCGGAGCCCTCGGCCAGTGGCGTCACGGCCAGGGTTACTACCTCACCGGCAACGTCTGGGCGGAGCAGGTGCTGAAACTTGCCTATTGGTTCTACTCGTTCACCTTCGGCGAAGCCATCCCACTCTGGCTGCTGCCGGGTACGGTTGTTCTGGCTGTGCCGTGCCTCTGGCTGTTCATCTCGGGGACGCGATTGCGGCGCGACTGGCTCTGGCCGGCGCTTTTCGCCGCGATCGTTGCCTTTGTTGGCGCAACCCGTTGGGTGTCCTATCCCGCCATGGCGGCGCGACTGCTCTTCTTGCTGCCCTTGTTTCTTCTCGCATTGGCGAGCGGAATCACGGCCAAGCATCGGACCGGCACGGCCGTGGGTATGGTTCTCTTCGCAGCAAACTTGGTCGGCCTGTGGACTTACTATCAGGCGAGGGACTTCCTGAATGCGGGCTACCTGGTGCCCAATCAGACTATGGCCGCTGAAATTTCGTCACATTCGAGCAGCGAGAACACCATCGTCTGGATCGATGCCCTGAACTTCGACGGCACCACACTCGAGTACTATCTGCCCAAGAGCTTTCGCGTGCGTTGGTTGGATTCGCCCGAATCAGTCGCAGCCGCACGTGCCGAACTGGATGCTGGCGCTATCCGGCATATCTGGTTTGTGCGCAGCTCTCATGACATCTCGCCGGCCCATGTATTCGAGAGACTTGAATCTCAAATGACAAGGACGTCGACCCAGCACGCGGTTTACAATTACGTTCCGTTCTCACCGGTTCAACTGGAGATCCTGCGAATGCTGGCGAGCCTGCGTCACCAAGACAGCGGCCGAGCTCGGCAGTATATGTATCAGATGGACGAGTTCCAAGATCCAGGAAGGTGAGAGGCGGTACGGCGGATGATCGCCAAGGGACGTGGCTGAATTCACCGCCGTCCGACCAAACTTCGCTGCTCCACGCAAGAACGGAAGCCGGGATGTATTCCAGAAGTGGGAATAAACGTAGCTGATAGCGTCTATAAATAGTTTGAATTTCTCATCCACCGCGAAACCGCGTATCAACTTCCTACGCGAGCAAAGTGGAAGAGAATCTCCGGCAACATGCCGGTACGTTCTTTTTATCTTCAGGCTCTTCCGGGCGAAAGGTGAACGGTTGCGCTATCAGTCTGGCGCCACTCGGTTTCAACTTGCTCAATTTCAGCCTTCGTAACAGGAGTCCTAGATGCGGTTGGTTCAGAGGGTGCTACCGTTCGTTCTATTAATGTTGTTGGCAGGCACTCTGGTCGCGCAGTCAACGCCGGTTGCGGCTCCAGGTGCAAGCGACGGAGCTGCGCAAGGCGACCGCATCACGCAATTGCAGCAGCAAATCGCCGATGCTAAAGGGTCCGCCGACAACGCCTGGATGCTGGTGAGCACCGCCCTGGTCCTAATGATGACCGGTCCGGGTCTGGCGCTGTTCTACGGCGGCTTGGTTCGCAAAAAGAACGTTCTGGCCACGATGATGCAGAGCTTCGCCATGATGGCAGTCATCACGGTGTTGTGGGGGATCGTTGCTTACAGTCTTTGCTTTGCCTCAGGCAATAGCTTCCTGGGCGGATTGAGTCACGCATTTCTGCATGGCGTGGGCGCGCAACCAGACGCAGACTATGCCGCTACCATCCCACAACAGACCTTCATGATTTACCAACTGATGTTTGCCATCATCACGCCAGCACTCATCAGCGGCGCCTTTGCTGAGCGCATGAAGTTCAGCGCCATGCTGTTGTTCATGGTGCTGTGGTCGCTCTTCGTTTACGCGCCCATGGCTCACATGGTGTGGGGCAACGGTGGCTTGTTGAACGCCAGTCTCGGCGGGCGGTTTCCTACCCTTGATTTCGCCGGGGGCACAGTGGTCCACATTACTTCAGGAGTTTCGGCGCTCATTTGTGCCACGTACCTCGGTCGCCGTCTCGGCTATCCAAAGGAGCCGATGCCCCCTCATAGCGTTGTGCTCAGTTTCATCGGAGCCTGCCTGCTGTGGGTCGGCTGGTTTGGTTTCAACGCGGGAAGTGCGCTCAGCGCAGGAAGCCTGGCGACCAGCGCGTTTGTGGCTACACACTTTGCGGCGGCGTCTGCAGCTATCGGATGGGCGGGAGCGGAATGGCTTCGCAATGGCAAACCCAGCGCCTTGGGAGCAATCTCTGGCTGCGTTGCTGGATTGGTCGCCATCACACCGGCGGCGGGATTCGTGGGGCCGATGCCTGCGTTGCTGATAGGGCTGATTGCTGGGTTGACTTGTTACATGATGGTTGCGCGAGTGAAGGCGTGGCTGGGCTATGACGATTCGCTGGATGCCTTCGGTGTGCACGGCGTGGGCGGAACTGTCGGCGCGCTGCTGACTGGCGTTTTCGCTACAAAGCTCGTTAACCCAATATTCAAGGACGGCCAAGGCAATCCGCTCGCTGTGGGAATGATTGACGGCAACTATCGCCAGATGTTGAATCAAGTGGTAGGCATTGGGATGGCAATTGTACTGGCGGTCGTGGGTACTTACATCATTCTAAAAATTGTCGATTTTGTTCTGGGTGTACGTGTCTCCGCCGACCAGGAGGAGCAGGGACTGGATGTCACCCAACACGGCGAAGAAGGCTATTACTGGGAAGTGTCTCTGCCGTAGGCCAGCTGGTTTTAAAGTCTGCGTTGCGAGTTGCCCAAGGAGACTGGTCCCTCAATGAGTGGAAATAACTGTGCCGACGGCTCGCCGCTGGAATTGTCATTACGAGCAAAGCGAGGAATCTGTTCCTGTTTGCGCCCGAGACAGCGATCCCTCACGGCACAAAGGCCGTTCGAGATGACAATTCAATAATGTGACCTCGACGTAACTTATGCGGCAATAAAGATTACCTATGACCAAGCTGGAAGCAGTGGTTCAACCTTCAAAGTTCGAAGCTGTCAAAGATGCTCTCCTCGAAATTGGAGTGGAGGGCATGACCGTAACTGAAGTCCGCGGCCACGGACGACAGAAGGGGCACACCGAGTTCTATCGCGGCCGCGAGTACACGGTCGATCTTCTGCCCAAGGTGAAGATCGAGACCGTCATGCCGGACCGTCTGGTGGATCAGGCGATTGCGGCCATCACGAATGCCGCCCGCACCGGCAAGATCGGCGACGGCAAGATTTTTGTGTCGCGTGTCGATGAAGCAATTCGCATTCGCAACGAAGAGCGCGGCGAGGCTGCATTGTGAGTGACTCAAGCGCCTGGATGTTTCCCGGGGGCGGGTAAGAAGCATGTCTGCCCCTACGCTCGAACATGGCCACCGCGCATTGTACCGTCAAGAATTCGAGCGTCTGCGGCGGGACTTCGAGGCGACTGGCTCAGGCCCTGCCTCGCTGAGGAACCGCACTCAACTTGTAGATAAACTGGCGCTGCAGCTTTGGGAACAGCAGGTTTCGCCGACCGTCCGCAGTGGCCTCGCCTTGGTGGCGCTGGGTGGCTTTGGCCGCGGCGCACTTTTCCCTTATTCCGATATCGATCTTCTGTTCCTCGCTGAGAATGACGCGGTGCGCGGCAGGATCAAGGACGCGGTGCGCAACATGTGTCAGGAGATGTGGGACACCGGTCTGCGGGTCAGCCCAGTGACCCGCACGCTCGAAGAGTGTGCACGCTTCGACCATGACAATGTCGAGTTCACCGTCTCGCTGCTCGACTGCCGCTTCCTGGCCGGAGATGCCAAGCTGTTCGAACGGCTGCATGAAAAGAGCCTGCCACAACTTGTGGCACGCGAGTCGGATGTGCTCACACAACGCCTGGCGGAAGTAACTGGCACTCGGCACTTGCGCTTCGGCGATACCATCTTCCATCTGGAGCCCAACCTGAAAGACGGTCCCGGCGGGCTGCGCGATCTGCACGTATCGCGATGGCTGGAACTGATCATGGCGCTTGCGTCCGAACGCAAGTGGCCGGGCGTGGCGAATCCCCAAGCGGACTCGGAAAGCGATGCAGTTCTCGACGCCATGGAATTCCTCACCTCCAGTCGCTGTTACCTGCATTACCGCGCCAACCGCGACGAGAATGTCATCTCATGGGAGGCCCAGGACGAATTGGCCAAGCGGGGAATCGGAACCAGGGCTGGTCCGGTTTCTTCTGCCGAATGGATGCGATTGTATTTTCGCCACGCTCGGACGATCCATCGGCACGCGAAGCAGATGCTGGACGAGCTTCCCAGAAAGCGTTCTTCGCTTGTACCGCTCGTTTCAGCATTGGCGCTCCCGCTCGTCTAACGAAGAGTTCTCGGTGGTGGACGGACGGGTCTATCTGCAGCAGACCGCGGGCGCTCGCGATCCCTTCGTGATTTTGCGGCTATTCACCTTCGTCGCCCGCCATGGCGTCGCTCTCAGCCTTGAGACCGAGCGCCGGCTCGACAATGCGCGCCGCGGATTGGCCGACGCCATGCCGCAGGACTCGCGGTTATGGGAACATCTGCGCGAGATACTCGTGCTCCCTCACGCCGCCGATGCGCTCCGCGCCATGCATTCGCTTGGCCTGCTGACCCTCGCCATTCCAGAGTTCGAGGCGATCGATTCTCTGGTCCTTCGCGACCTATACCATCGCTACACCGTCGATGAACATAGCATTCTCGCGATTGAAGAACTGCATCGACTGGCCGACCAACGAGGTGCAGTGGCTGCAGCCCTTCGCCGGTCTGCTGGCTGAGCTGGAGCATCCCGAACTGCTCTTTCTGGCGTTGCTGCTGCACGATACCGGCAAGGGCATGGACGGCACCAATCACGTTCACAACAGCCTGCAACTGGCTGCGGCCGTGGTTGAGCGCATGGGTCTTCCGGAGGAAGATGATCAGACGGTCGGCCTGTTAATTGCAACGCACCTGGAAATGTCATCCACGCTGCGCCGCCGCGATATCTACGATCCGGAAACCGCGCGCGAATTGGCGCACAAGGTGGGCACTCCCGAGCGCCTGAAGATGCTGACGCTGCTTACCCTCGCCGACATCAAGTCCGTTAATCCCGAAGCGCTCACGGCGTGGAAGGCCGAAAACCTTTGGCGGCTGTACACCGGTACTGCCAACCACTTCACCCGCAGCGTCGATAGCGAACGCTTTCATGCCGAAGAGTGCAGCGCACAAGTCGAGCGCATCGCCGCACTGTTGCCTAAGCGCCGTTCGCAGCTGCTGAAGTTTCTCGACGGCCTGCCACAGCGCTATCTAATGTCGCACTCGCCCGAGCAGGTGCTTCTGCACTTTGAGATGGCGAAGCAACTTCGCGGCGAACCTGCGCAACTGGCCGTGCGCCGCGTTGCCGGTCAGCACGAACTCACCATCGTCACCCTTGACCGTCCCGGCCTGTTTGCCACCCTGGCCGGCATTCTCTACGGGTGGGGCATGGACATCACCAAGGCGAGCGCTTTTTCCAATCGCGCCGGAGTCATCGTCGACAGCTTTTACTTCAAAGACCGCTTTCACACTCTGGAGCTTAATCCCCCGGAACGCGAGCGCTTCAAGAAGTCGGTTATCGAAATCCTGACTGGCGAAGCTCCACTTGAGCGTTTACTGGAATCGCGCCTCAAGTCGGACGCCAAACCGGCGAAGCTCAAGGTCGAAACCCGCCTGCGTTTCGACGATGAATGTTCTCCTGCCAGCACGTTGTTGGAGGTCGTCACCCAGGACCGTCCCGGACTTCTGCACACCATCAGTTCCATCCTCGCGCAGCAGAAATGCAGTATTGAAGTGGCACTGATTGACACCGAGGGAGCGACCGCCCATGACGCTTTTTACCTCACCTGCGGCGGCATGAAACTCACGCGCGAGCAACAGCGGGCCACCGAGTGGGCGCTTACTACGGAACTCGACGATTCCCTGCCCTCGACCTGGTAACACATCGCTCGACCACAGCTGGCTATACCGACTGAAGATGAGTTCGGCGTTGCAACCGGGATGCGATTGCCTCTAGACTGATCATGGCTCGGGTCTTACTGAGCTTCGGTAATCCAATGGTTGATCATGCGAGAGTGGCGGAATTGGCAGACGCACCAGACTTAGGATCTGGCGGGGAAACCCGTGGGGGTTCGAGTCCCCCCTTTCGCACCAGTAATCTGTTATCTGTTGAAGGATCTGCCGTTCTCGATCATATTCAAGCCGCCAGAGACACGAATGGATCGGTCGCAAAGATGAGGTGCTGCTGAGATGGCCACGCCAGTTCTGGCGCGGTGAAGACCAAAAGGCCGACACAGGATTGCAGTCCGATTCAATCGCCCCGCAATCTGTGCCCAGCGTGGTTGGCTAACTTCGACTGCGCTTCGAGGTTTGCTGTGAGTGTTCGCGCGCAAATTTACTGGTGCTGCACGCCTTCGAAGCCCTTTTCAAATTGCGCCACCAAGGGGGTTTCGCTGGATTGGAGACCGTCGCGTCCCATAACACGCCACAGATATTGGCCACTCGGCCCCGCATCATACACAGCCATCAAATCTTCGAAAGGCCGGCTCGTCACCAGGATGATCATGTCGGCTTCAGAAGGCTGGTACACGACCACCAGTTTGCCCCACTCCTGAATGGCGTTCTGCACCGCATTGATCGCGTTCCGGTCCTCGGGAAGCAGGTTGGGGGAGAACTGATCTCCGTTATACGAGGCAACGTAAACATAGCGTGCATTCGCCAGAATGCCCGGAAACGTTAGCGACTTCTCGGCACCCGGGTTTGGCGCAGCCACGGCGAAAGCCGCCGCTAATAGAACCAGGCCCATCGCCGCAACAGAAAAAAATCGCTTCATATTTACCTCTACCCCTTTAGACGTCTTCGGGGAGAGAAAGTACCGTGAATGATCCCCGCAAACTGCAACTCAGCGATTTCTGGGCCCACTTCGGCCCCAGTAAAGAGTCAGCATGTTTGCGTAGCGGGGCACACGCCAGACCAGACGCCACGCCACTGTGCGTGCTGTACACCTACTAAGGAGCGTCACTATGCGGGAATCCAGCTAAATGCTGGAGGCTCTTGGCTCTTTGTTCACAAGATGCGTGGCCTTCGTGAAGATTCTTCCTCTTATTTCCTTGCCGGTTGACGGCGCGAGTATCACCCCAGCGGCGAGGCCCACGCCCATTCCAGCCAAGAATTGAAGGGCCCTGTTGCCCGACGAGTGTCTGGTGCGCAGGTGCTTCGCGGCAACCTTACCGAGGTTTTCGGCCCGCGAGGCCGCGTCATTGCGAAAATCATGGGCAAATCGCTCTGCTTCATGGCTCACAGACTTTGCTTGCTGGCGGACCGTGTTGACCAATTGGCTTGCCAATGCCAGCGTCTCGGCGCAGGTATTGATTCCCCGCATCCACTTCTCGGTTGTAGCGCTCACTAGTTTCCTCCTTTAAGTTTGGGGCAAACATTGCCGGCAATAACTGCCTTCTTCTTGTGTGTCATTGGACTCGATTCCCTTTTGAATTGGGCGCAGCTCGATGGCCATGCTAGCTAATAATCACGGACACCAGCATAAGTATGATGCGCTTTATTGAACGCGTGATCGGACCGTTCTTTGCCAGTGAACGCTGTATTCCCGATGCGCCGCCAATCTCACCTGTCCGTCCCCGAAACTGTGCGCCTACGACTTTTTCGCATTCTCTTACCCAGCATGTGGCATGCAGTTCCCTTTACAACGCGTCTCGCTGCGCATTTAATAGCCGTTTGGAGAAGCCGCCCCAGTGGAATTCTATCGGTCGTTACCACCCGAAGCTGTGCAGATCCTGCTGGTGCTCTTCTTGTCTTTCCTTCTTGGATTGGAGCGTGAAGAGCATAAAGCTGCGGTCGGGCATTACAGCTTCGGCGGAGTGCGCACATTCCCGCTCATAGGGCTGATCGGCTATGCGATGGCCCTGCTTTCCGGGACGCAACTGGTCCCGGTCACACTGGGATTCCTGGTAGTCGCCGGGTTCCTTCTGCTCTCCTACTGGCACAAGCTTTGCGGTTCCAGTGCTTCCGGCATGACTTCGGAGATGTCCGGGCTGGCAACTTATCTGGTCGGCGCACTTGTCTACTATGACCACTTTTGGATTGCCACTGCGCTCAGCGTAGCGAGTTTGCTGTTGCTAGAGCTCAAGGTCGTTCTGGAGGAGCTCGCCGGCCGTATCCCCGCAGAAGAGATTCTCACCTTTGCCAAGTTCCTGCTTTTGTCGGCCGTCATTCTGCCCATACTGCCCAATCGTCCGTTTAGTTCTTTCAATATCAATCCCTTCAAGACGTGGCTGGTTGTAGTCGCCGTAAGCGCAATCTCGTACGGCAGCTATGTG
Source organism: uncultured Acidobacteriaceae bacterium (assembly GCA_963755865.1). Lineage (GTDB taxonomy): Bacteria > Acidobacteriota > Terriglobia > Terriglobales > Acidobacteriaceae > Bog-257. Next base: position 140,110 of record CAVWLY010000001.1, read on the forward strand.
CTGCAAAAGGTGACCAAAGGACGGGGTGGAGTGCTGCTTGCTGCTGTACTGGGAGGGGCATACTCGTCGACGGTTACAACCGTGGTAATGGCCCGTAGGGCCGCGCATGAGGAGCATCCGCATTTGTTTTCCGGTGGCATCCTGATAGCATCCGGCGTCATGTACCTTCGCCTGGTCGCCCTGCTTGCATTGTTTAATCCCAAGTTGATGGTTATCTTGATGCCTGAATTCTTGGCGTTGGCTGGCCTGGCGATCGCCTTCGGATGGATTTGGTCTCGGAGACCCGACGTTAGTGTCTCGGAAGTGAAACGGGAATTTGTAGCAAAAAATCCTCTTGAATTGCGGGCGGCGTTTTTGTTTGCGTTTCTTTTTCTGGCGATGATCACCTGCACCCAGTTGGCCATGGCCTACCTCGGCAGGGCCGGAATAAATACCCTGGCGGCCATCATGGGCGTTACTGATGTGGATCCCTTTATCCTGGGCATCACCCAAACCGCAGGCGCCGCCACGCCTTTGAAACTCGGAGCGGAAGCGGTCTTGATTGCCGCAGCGAGTAATAATTTTGTTAAGGGGATATACGCTTACGCCTTTGCCGATCGTAAGACCGGCATTCAAAGCATCTGCCTTCTTGCCGGGCTCGCGGTACTCGGCCTTGCTCCATTGTTTTGGGTTTAGGGGAGTTCTGGAATGGCTGTAGCCTTTTGTGCCGAGGCGGATACCTTTCTGACCCGATAATTCCCCGAGACTCTACTGCGCCTCAAACACCAGGAAGTAATCCATCTTGTCCTCTTTCACCAGGTCGTCGTGCTCTTCGAGCAAACGATAGCCAGCCTTTTGGGCTTCGCGGATCACCACTTCCTTCTGTATGCCATGGTCTTGCCCGTTTCCGGTGCGGTCAATGACGCCCACACGCGCGTTGGGCCTCAGCGAAGTTCGCAGATTGCGCAACAACGCAACCGGATTCGCGACCTCATGGTACGTCTTCAGCAAAAGCACAGCGTCGATGGAGTCGGCGGGCAGTTCCGGATTGTCAGGTTTGTTCAGCACTGTCTTTACATTGCTAAGATGTTCCTGCTGAGCCCGATCGGCGATATGACGTACCGCCTCAGGGTTAATGTCAACCGCATAAACGGTTCCGGTTGCCGTTACCCTTTTCGCAGCTCGCACCGTGAACCATCCCGAACCGGCTCCTACATCAGCTACCGTTTTGCCCGGCGCAATCGAGAGGATGTCCATTACGCGATCGATGTGAAGTCTTTCTTCTCGCCCCGGGGAATCGAAAATGGAGAGATCGCCAGTGTAGGGCGTGCTGGTCTTGCGCTGCGGTGCAGGCTGCTCGGCAGTGCTTTGTGCCCATAGAGCCTCTGCCGGCGCGAGCAAGCAGGCAAAGAGCAGCAGCGACAGGGATAAGGCGAAACGTCCATGAACCATGAAAACGTTCTGGTCCAATTGACGTGTCTTAGTCGTGACAGCAGAATTATGCTTGGCAACTCTCACTGGAACCTCTAACACTATCAGACGGGCGACGCCGTTGTTCACGGCCTCTGCACATGCTGCTCACCCAGGACCTTGCCCGCATGGTCGAACCACACCACCTCATATTGCGGGTTGAAAATCGAGTAGTAGTACTTGTAAACATACTCATCAGTGCAATTGGCAGGTACGGCCGTAAGAGAGCCACACGGGCCTTCGCTGCTGGGATCGCCCAGCAGTTCCCGCACCAATTCGTTGGGATCGCCCAGATTGACCTCATGACATTCTTACGCAGTTGTTCGTCATGATGATAGGCCCACACTCCGGCCACCACGAGGCCGAGAGCGACCACGAAGAAGAATATGCGGGTTCCCATGGTGTTCAGTTGTCAGTAGCCGGTTTCAGTTCCAGTGGCAGTAGGGACAGTCATTACCGGCTGCTTGCCTACTGTCGGCCAATGACTGGCTAGTGCCTCACTTCTCTTCCACTACCAAAGTCGCGCCTTTAGGAAGGTAGCTCTTGCGCCGGAACCAGTCCTCCATCGCAGCTCGCAGGCGCTCCAGAGGGACGCGCGCACCGATCTCCATTTCGCCGTCGCCAGCGGGGATCGTATCGTCGAACACTTGATCGTTGGTGAAGTTGCGCATGCTGAAGCTGTCCAGCCACTTCAGCGGACACGGCTGCCGCTGTCCGGCTTCTTCGTATTCGACACGGATCTTGCGCGCGAACATGCAAACAGTTTCAAGTTTCCGCTTTCAAGTTTCAAGTCGCGAGAGAGTTTCAAGTCTCTGGTTTCAAGTTTCGAGTCGGAAAAATCTTCGGACGTAGACATCGGATTTGTCATCACGAGCGTAGCGAGGGAACTGCTCGTGCGTTCACGAACGAAAGCAGATTGCTCGCGCCAACGCCAGCGCTCGCAATGACAATTCATAAATGAACCCGAAACTTGAAACTCGAAACTGCTCTGAAAACTCCTATAATCACTTCTTATGCCCTCATTTCCTTCGGTTGACGAGCAACTCGCCTACTTGCGCAAGGGCGCGGCGGAGATCATCCGCGAGAGCGACCTTCGCGAGCGGCTCGAAAAGTCTCTCGCCAGCGGCAAGCCTATGCGGGTGAAGGCGGGCTTCGATCCCACTGCGCCTGATCTGCATCTGGGCCACACCGTGCTTATGCGCAAACTGAAGCACTTTCAGGACATGGGCCACACCGTTATCTTCCTCATCGGCGACTTCACGGGGCTAATCGGCGATCCCACGGGCCGCTCGGCCACGCGTCCGCCGCTTACCCGCGAGCAGATCGACCAGAACGCCGAGACCTACAAAGCGCAGGTGTTCAAGATCCTCGACCGCGACAAGACCGAGGTGCGCTTCAATAGCGAGTGGCTGGGCAAGCTCGGGTTCGAAGGCTTCATCCGGCTGGCGGCCAAGTTCACCGTCTCGCAGATGCTCGAGCGCGAAGACTTTCACAAGCGCTTCGAGGAGGAGAAGCCCATCGCGATGCACGAACTGCTGTATCCCATCGCGCAGGGCTACGACTCAGTGGCGCTGGAGGCCGACGTCGAACTCGGCGGCACCGATCAGAAGTTCAACCTGCTGATGGGCCGCGAGCTGCAACGGCATTACGGGCAGCCGCCGCAGATCGTGCTGACCACGCCGCTGCTCGGAGGGCACCGACGGCGTGCAGAAGATGTCGAAGTCGTACGGCAATTACATCGGCATCACCGAAGCGCCGCAGGAGATGTTCGGCAAGGTCATGTCCATCTCCGACGAGCTGATGTGGCGTTATTACGAACTGGTCACCGACGTAAGCATGGCCGAGATCGAGCAGTATGAAGCAACAGGTTGCGAGCGGCGAGGCGCATCCCATGAAGCTGAAGCAGGAACTGGGCAAGCGCATCGTCGCCGACTTCCACTCGCGCGAGGCAGCCGAACAGGCAGCGCAAGACTGGTCGCGGATGTTTCAGAAGGACGAGACGCCCGAGGATTTGCCGGTCATCTCGGTGCGCTTCGACGAGGTCGCTGCACCGAACGCGTCAACCACGGACGGCCAGGTTCAGGTAAAGCTCGATAAACTGCTGGCGCGAACTGGGCTTGCAACGTCAGCGTCACCGACGGCCTGCGCAAGGTGAAGCAGAACGCAGTGAAGAGTCGATGGCGAACTTAAGACCGAGTTGGTCATTGCCGTGAAGGTGGGCACCAGAGTTTACGCTAAGAGCGGGAAAGAAAATGGTGAAGGTGAGCGTGGAGGCGTGAAGCACTGACCATCTTCGATGGCGAGCCGACGCCCAACCGTTGGAGCTTCTTTACTCTTGTGCCGTCCCTGAAGGGGCTTGGACTCCCTTCACCCACCTGCGACTTACGCCCCCGGGCTAGGCTAGAGCGGTTTTATTTTTACTGTGTCCGAGTAGAGCGGGCCTTCAGGCCGTGCTGCGGCCGCCATATCCTCGCCGAGTCGGCTTTCAGCCGGCGATAGACGGGTGTCGCTGGCTGAAGCCGGCTCAGTTTGAAACAGACCACGTTTACGCGGCGGTAAAGCGCTGATCTATCCCAACTCACCGAATACACCAATTGTGAAACCGACCTGAGGGCAAGAAGTGAAGAGCGAACCACGAACAGCGGTTACCTCCTCATCCGGTTCACAACGTACAACACCAGCGACAAGAGCACGCTCAGCAGGATGGAAGTAACCAACGGGAAATAAAAAGTGGTGTTCTTACCGCGATAGACGATGTCACCCGGCAAGCGTCCGATGGGCAGGTTCATTTTGCCGGCCAGGACGAGGATAATTCCAAAGACCAGCAACAGCCCACCAGCAAAAATCAGCATGCGGCCAAGATCGCCCATGGCATTAGATTAAATCAGGTTACAGTTGAATAGCAGAGAGCAGATTGGACACAACCAGAGCGCGCCGCTTTCAGTCGGATGTTTCTTAGGACTGTTCGATTTGCCTGAAGAGCTCACTCAAAACCAGCCGGATGGGCGCGTTGGGCACGATTAAAACGCTATTCTCCGGCTCCTGAAAACCAGTCCGGCTGCAGACGTACGCTCGTCTGGTTGCAGGATCGAGAATCCAAACATGCTGCACGCCGAAGTTCAAATAGTCATCAACTCGTTCCCTCATGCTACGGAGGGTGTCGTCCTTCGAAAGAACTTCGATCAGGATCAGCGGAGGCGTAGTGACGATCGGCTCTCGAGGTTGATCGATGCGTAGAACCGTTAGGTCGGGAACTCGAAAGCGAGTAGGCGCCACTTGGACCCGCTGTTCCTGTAGCGGCAGAATATTCCATTCTTCTCTTCTCGCCCAGAACCAAGCGAAAATCGCGCCCTGCAAAAGGGCGTGCTCTAGCTCTCCCAGGTTTCTCTCCTGCAGCTCGCCGTCGACGAAGTCGCAGTCCGGGCGGTAGCTGGTAGACAGATATTCCTGCACCGAGACTAGAGTTGCGCTCGATATGACAAACACTTTCCTTCGAGTATTATGCTCTCCATTTTTTGATCCGGCCAACTCATTTACCGGTATCGAGGACTCCTACCTACGGCGTGATCGCCCCGCACGCGATGCGGTCGCCGGCATTGCCCGCTGGATCAGTCTTCATGTCGTCGGCCTTGGCGTGGATCATGATGGCCGTCCCTCCATTGGCAAACAGAGAGTTCTGCTCGCTGCCCGTGCCCAGCACCACGTCAGCATCCTTCACAGTCGCCTTCGCCGTGCCATTCTCCTTGACGGTGAAATTCGGCATGTCCCCGGCATGATGGCCCTGCGGGTTTTGAAGACCATGCTGCTTGCCCGTGGGATTGAAGTGCGGCCCAGCCGATTTGAAGTCGGGAGGATCGCACTTGGCATTTTGATGGAAATGCACTGCGTGCTCGCCTGGTGGCAGGTTCTTGAGCGCGAGCTTTACTTCGACGCCTGTTCCCTTGGAAATGATGGTTGCAGTCCCGACATCATTACCCTTCGCGTCTTTGAGTTCGACGATCTTCTTCTTGACAGCTTTAGGTTGGGCGAATCCGGCGCCCATGCAGAGAGCGAGCGCTGTCGCAACGGCGAGAGTACCAATTACCAGTTTGCGCACCATAACGTGAGAGTTGTATCACGAAAATGGCGCTTTGTCCGCTCCCTCGTCGTTCGTGAAAAAGTCGTGGCGAAACCGCCCGACATTCACAGGCGTGTGGTGCCGGAGATCGAAGCGTCGAGCAATTCAATGTAGTGGACCACCGGCAAAGGATGGCCCTTCTCATTCAACAGCGCCTTAATCTGCAACTGGCAGCCAGGATTGCCCGTAGCCACTGCCTGAGCCGGCGTCGCGACAATGTTCGCAGCCTTACGCTCCCCCAGTTGATGGGCTGTCTCCGACTGAACCAGCCCGTAGAGACCCGCCGAGCCGCAGCACAGTGCAGACTCCGGAAGCTCCAACAGCTCCATTCCTGGAATGGTGCGCAGCATGGCGCGCGGCTGTTCACGCAGTCCCTGGGCGTGCTGCAAGTGACAGGGATCATGAAAGGCAACGCGCAAAGCAATCGGGTGACGCGGCGCACGCGGCTTCAACTCCGTGAGCACCTCGGATATATCCTTGCACTTCGCGGAAAAAGCAATGGCTCGGTCACGATAGTCTGGATCGTCGCGCAACATGTATCCATAGTCTTTGAGCGTGTGTCCGCAACCCGCGGCATTCACCACGATCGTATCGACGGCCAACGGTTCGAATAGGTCGATGATCTTGCGTGCACTTTCCAGGGCTTCTTGCTCCTGGCCCAAGTCCATCATCAGGGCGCCGCAGCAGCCCTGCTCCGGAGGGACCAGTACTTCACAACCCTCGGCAGCCAGCACGCGCGCGGTCGCCGCATTCACCTGGCCTATGAAGACACTTTGCACGCAGCCGGTGAGCATGGCCACGGTGCGGCGCTTCTCGCCCTGCGCCGCGATGCGCGGCGGCAGCACCACGGAGGTGTCTTGCTGGGACAAATCAGGCAGCATCTGTTCCATAGCCCGCAAGCTACGGGGCAGCAGTGAGGTCAATCCCATGGCCCTCGCCAGTTTTTGCAGGCCCAGCCGCTGATACGCGCGCAATGGCACCATTAGCTTACGCATGCGTGCCGGCCGGCTGAAGACCGCGGCAACCATTCGCCGCAGCACCCGTTCGTGCAGCGGACGGCGATACTGTCGTTCCAGTTGTCCCCGCATGGCTTCGATCAGCTTGCCGTACTTGAGCCCCGACGGACACGAAGTCACACACGCCTGACATCCCAGGCAATGGTCGAAATGCGAGACGTATAGGTCCGTCAATTCCACCTCGCCCGCGATCGCCATATTCATCAGATGAATGCGGCCACGCGGAGAGTCCTGTTCCTTTCCCCACAGAGTGTAGGTGGGGCAGGTTTGCAGGCAAAAGCCGCAGTGAACGCAGGCATTCAAGAGCTCTGCGTCCGGGGGATGATACTCATCAAAAATATTTCTGCTGCCGTTTACCGGCGTTGCAAGCGTTGTCATATGCCCCCCACGAAACGGCCCGGATTCAGAGTCTGCCCGGGGTCGAACTTCTCCTTGATTCGGTGCATCAAAGGCAGCGCATCTTTCACCGTGCCCCACACATCGAGTTCGCTCTTCATCGTCACCGGGCACTGCGAGACGGTCAGTGTTCCTGCCAGCCGATCTACCTCACCCCGCAGAGCAAGCAGCACACTCATCAGCGGCTGCTGACCGGCAGCGTCCAAGCGCACTTCTGCCAACCCGGTACCTTGCGCTACCAGCGTAGCCACAACCTTTGCCGGCTCTGCCATCCGGAAAAGAGCATCGCAAAGCACTCCAATCTGCGAAGGAAGCACACTGCATTTGCAGATCACTGAGCTGCCGGGACTAACGAACAACTTCTGCCGTTCCGTCCAAACCTCGGCAGCGCACTCCGTAAACTCTTTAGCGCCCGCAATCTTGCCGAGCTTGGCGTATTGATCCTGAAGCGATTCGGGAATGCCCTCTAACCGTACGTGCACAAGAATCTGCTCCGCGCGGCATGCCTGAATTTGCAGCCCCGTATAAACCAAGTGTGAATCCAGAATGGCAAGTACCAGCTTGGTCGCCTTCGACGCCGTTGGCAGCGTGGCGCTATAGGTAGCCGTGGCGATTGGAAGGGGATGCAGGCGGAACACGGCTCGCGTGATTACGCCCAGCGTTCCCAGGGAACCGATGGCGAGTTTGGTGAGGTCATAGCCGGCAACGTTCTTGACGACCTTGCCTCCCGCCTTAATCAGGCTGCCATCTGGGAGTGCCATTTCCAAACCGAGGACCAGATCGCGAATGGCGCCGTAGCGGATTCTCAAGGTGCCGCTCTGCGCCGTTGCGAGCACACCGCCAACCGTGGCCCGCTCCGGCTGCATAGGGTCGGCACCCAACTGCTGACCATGCTCGCGGAGTACACGCTGCAACGCATCGATCGTGCAGCCCGCTTCCACCGTGACAGTCATGTCGCCCCAGGCATGTTCGATCACGCGGTCGAGCCGCTCCAGCGAGAGGATAAAGTCCGCCTTGCGCGGGCGATTTCCTAATCCTAGCTGCGTGCCTCCACCGCGTGGAATGATAGTAAGGCCGGCGGAATTGCAGTAACGCAGTACCTGCGCGACTTCCTGCGCCGTGCCGGGAGCAATCACCCCAGTGGGTTGCACCGCATCCACAGCATCCTCCGGCGTCGCCGGGCGCAGGTGTTCCGGGCCCACGATCGCGCTCAGTTCCATCTGCGCTTCGTTGATCTCTATTACCGCTTGGCTCATGACTTAACTCCTGTGGCCTTCCTCGCCTGCACTTGTCTCGATTACCTCAGCGGCTGAAGCCTACTCTCTCCGAATCCTTAACTGCCCCGCTGAAGCGGTGCTCCACCCTATGCACCCGAGTGAAACCCGCTTAGTACCGTTGCGCCAGCCCTGCTATCTCAATCGGATGTGGTTCGTAAGCAACCGGCTTTTGCACATTCGCGTCGGTGCCCGGAAACATCTTGGTCGGATTGCAGAGGTCATAGGGATCGAAGGCCGAACGCAGGCGCTGCATGGCGTCCAAGTCGGCGGCGGAAAACATTACCGACATGAATTGCTTCTTTTCCTCGCCGACTCCATGCTCCCCGGTGATGGAACCACCCGCTTCCACACACAACCGCAAGATGTCCTCCGCCAGCACCATCGCTCGTTCCCCTTGACCGCCAATGCGACGGTCGTATAACACCAGCGGGTGAAGGTTGCCATCTCCGGCGTGAAAGACGTTGGCGACGCGCAGCTTCGCCTCGGCGCTGAGACGGTCAATCTCTCCCAGGACACGAGGCAATGCGGTACGCGGGATAACCCCGTCCTGAACCAGATAATTCGGGGAGATTCGCCCTACGGCTGCAAACGCCGCTTTGCGTCCCTTCCAAACCGCGATGCGTTCCGGTTCGGACTTCGCCAGGCGCAGCTCCCAAGCTCCGCACGATTGGCAGATGGGACCCACCTTCTCCATCAGCAGCTCGACTTCACGGGTGGACCCGTCGAGTTCCACCAGCAGCAACGCCTGGCAGTTCGGATAATTGGGATGAACTGCGGCTTCGGCGGCCTCAAGGGCCAGCCGGTCCATAATTTCTAAGGCCGCGGGAAACATGCCCGAAGCGATGATGGCGCTGACAGCAGACCCCGCTTCGCTGCTCGAATTGAACGCAGCCATGAGTGTCTGTGTGGTTTCCGGCTTCTTGATGACCCGCAGCGTAATTTTGGTGATGATTCCGAATGTGCCCTCCGAGCCGACGAAAGCACCCACCACGTCGTAGCCGGGTTGGTCCAGACTGGTGCCGCCCAGATTAAGCAAGGTACCGTCTGAGAGCACAATCTCGAGTCCCAGAATGTAGGTTGTGGTCACTCCGTACTTGAAGCAGTGCGCGCCGCCAGAGTTCTCTGCAACGTTGCCGGCCACGGTGCAAACAACCTGCGACGATGGGTCGGGGGCGTAAAAGTAGCCGTGAGGAGAAACTGCGGCGGTTATGGCGGAGTTCGTCACCCCCGGCTCCACGACCACGCGGGCGTTGGGTAAATCTACCTCCAGAATGCGATTCATCCTGGAGACGCCGATCACGACGCCACCCTTCACCGGCAGCGCTCCGCCGCTCAGTCCCGTGCCCGCGCCACGCGCGACAATTGGGATTCGCTCCCGGTAGCAGATCTTCACGATGGCCTGCATCTCTTGCGCCGTCGCCGGTAGAAGAACCAGATCCGGCACTACCCGGAACAAGGTCAAGCCGTCGCATTCGTAAGTTCGGAGCTGCTCGGGCCCAGAAACCAGGCCAGCATCTCCAACGATTGAACGAAATTCACTTATCAGCCGAGCGTTCATTCAACACCTCGATGATGGCGGTAACCGGGCCTTGGGAAAGGAAAGATTGACCCACTCATGAGTACTCCCGGAGAAGGGGTGGCCGTCACACTGGGAAACGACCCAGTCAACTTTTAGCATTAGCAGCGGTGCGAAGCGGTGATGTCTGCCACAGTCCAGAGTGACATCCGGGCGGATTGTTTTCGAGCGCTCCCCCACATCCGTGAAGGATGGGCATCCATGTCTTGATCGTGAGGACTTCGACTTGTGTCCGCCGTCACCGACTGCTGTGCCGTGCCTTTCCTACACTGGCCTTGACTGCCCATGTCCAATGCCGCGCCAAGCCCGGTGAATCCTTGGATCGTGACCATCGCCGTCATGCTGGCGACGTTCATGGAGATCCTCGATACCACGGTAGTCAATGTTTCCATTCCCCACATGGCGGGAAACCTCGGCGCGACCGTAGAAGAAGGTACGTGGGTGGTGACCTCGTACCTGGTCTCGAACGCCATCATTCTGCCGATGGCTGGATGGCTGGCCAACCGCTTCGGACGCCGCCGGATTCTGCTGACTTGCGTCGGCGGCTTCACGATTACCTCGCTACTCTGCGGGATGGCGACCAGCCTGGATTGGCTCATCTTCTTCCGCGTCCTGCAAGGCCTTACCGGTGGCGGATTACAACCTTTGGCGCAAGCTGTCTTGCTGGAGACTTTCCCTCCTAAGAAGCACGGCACGGCCATGGCGGCGTTCGGGCTGGGCATCATTCTCGCGCCCATTCTCGGCCCCACGCTCGGCGGCTGGATCACTGACAACTACACCTGGCGCTGGATCTTCTACCTGAATCTTCCGGTGGGCGCTCTGTCAATGGTCATGATCAGCGCCTTCGTGCGCGATCCGCACTACATCGGCAAACACAAGACGGGCGGAGTTGACTTGTGGGGTATCGGCTTCCTGGCGCTGGGCTTCGGGATGCTGCAAGTCGTACTCGATACCGGCCAGCGCAAAGACTGGTTCGGGAGCAACCAGATTCGCGTGTGGACAGCGCTCTGTGTATTCGGACTGGTCGCCATGGTGATACGCGAGTTGAAGGCAAAACATCCGATTGTCGATCTGCGCGTTCTGAAGGACGTGACATTTAGTGCCGGTACCTTCCTGATGACGATGCTGGGCTTTGTGCTGTATGCGAGCCTGATGCTGCTGCCGATCTTCCTGCAAACGCTGCTCGGCTATCCCGCTTTACAGGCCGGCCTGGCGCTGTCGCCTCGAGGACTAGGATCGCTGGTCATGATGCCTATCGTCGGGCAACTCACCAACCGCTACGATCCCCGCAAGCTGCTAGGTCTGGGAATGCTGGTGGGTGCTTACACCATGTTCAGCCTCTCGCATCTGAATCTGAATGCCGGCTATTGGGACATCTTCTGGCCGCAGGTGATTCAGGGCGGCGCCATGGCATTTCTCTTTATTCCGCTGATGGCGACCAGCATGTCTGGCATTGCGAAGGAAAAGATGGGCAACGCCACCAGCATCTACAACCTGATGCGCAACATCGGTGGCAGCTTCGGTATTGCCACCATGACGACGTTCCTGGCGCGTCGCAATCAGGTACACCAGGACCAACTGGTCGGTCATGTATCCGCGTACGACCCAAGCATGCGCAACATGATGCGCGGACTGCAAGGCTTCTTCCAGCTGCATGGATACAGTTCAGTCGACGCGAGCCGGAAATCGCTGGCCGCTATCTATGGCATGGTGCAACAGCAGGCAGCGATGTTGTCATTCGTCGAGGCGTTCTGGGTCATGGGCGTCATCTTCTTGTGCATGCTGCCGCTGCTGTTGCTGCTGCGCAATGCGCGCTCATTGCATCCGCATACTCGGAAGACGCCGGCCGCAGTTGCGCAGCGCCAATTGGCGCCGGCAGTGGTCGAGCCCGAAGAGGAATTAGTGGGAGTCGGACGCTAGGAGACTGCTGAAAAAGTCGGAAACAGCAGATTCCTCGCTGGCTGAAGCCCGTTCGTGATGAAAAATGTGAAGAACGTATGACGGCGTACCTGAAGGCACGCCCCTTCGAATGCCGGCGACATCGGTTTTTTTCGTCGCCTCCCAGGCCGGTTTGACGACTGACGTCTCCGCTATTCGCACCGCGCAGCGCTATTCCGTATTTTTTACCAAGTGATGTCGCTGATAGCACTCGCGCGATGTTGGAGAACACGTGTCTGTCGGTCTAGACGACATCCACGATGATCAGCGTAATGTCATCCTGCTGGCTCACCGTAGCGGGCTGCCAATTCCGCAGTTCAGAGAGCAGTTCTCTTGACAATTCCGGGGCGGACAGCGAGCGACCCTCGTGCAAGACGCGTTCGAGTTGCCCATCGCCAAACGCTTCACCAGCGGCGTTCTCAGTTTCGGTCACACCGTCGGTGTAGAGCAGCAAGCGGTCGAATGGTTCTACCTGCACCGTGCACACCGGGTAATCCGAATCAGGCGTGATTCCGAACAGCAGTCCGTTGCTTTCGACACGCTCCATGCTGCTGCTGCAATTCCGCCAGCACAGCAGCGGGGGATGGCCTGCAGCGGAATAAAGCACCTTGCGGTTCTCGGCGTCGATCCAGAGGTAAGCCGCCGAAGCGAGTTGGCCGCGCGCCTCGCTCGACAGGATACGATTCAAACCGCCGAGCACCTGCTCGGGGTCGTCGGCATGGACGGCTACAGACTGCAGCGCAACTTTGATCATCGAGGAGATCAGCGCCGCCGGGATGCCATGTCCCGAGACGTCGGCCACCAGGATGCCCAGGTGAGTGGTGTCTGTCTGGATGAATTGGTAGAAATCGCCCGCGACCGCGGTCATGGGATGGTAAGCAGCTGCAATCCGCAGGTTCGTAACTTCGGGAACGCTGGCCGGAAGGATGGAGGACTGAATCTGTCGCGCCGTCTCCAGTTCCGTCTCAATGGAGAATAGACGGCGCTCATTGCTGAACACGATTTCCAACGCAACATATCCCAGCGACAACAGCAGAGCGATAAATCCGACCGACGCAACCAGCGGAAGGGTGTCATAGTTCAGCACACTGGACAGGTTGGTATACAGCGCCTCAGTGGCGAAGATTAGCGTACCGGCGACAAGAACGCGGTGGTGCCCCATAATCAGAAACCTGGAAGCAAGCTTTGGGACTAACACCACAGCCAACAGAAGAAGCATGTTGAAGACGGCCAGCAGGTGGTTGTAGAACATCCATCTGTCGGGTACTCCGGTTAGAACGAACGTCGCAATACCAACCGCGGCAATAGCCAGTCCCACGAAAATTTCCAGTTGAAGAAGATACCTGAGCTTGCCGATGGTCAGTTCACACCAGGCAAGCAGAGCGGAAACCAGCAACAGGTACGTGATCGCCGTACTAATGTAAGGGATGGCAGGATTGAGAAACTGCGGCAGGGCCGCCAAAATCGGAGGCGTTTGCACCAGTGTCTGAAGGCCAAACATCGCGCTGAAGATTCCCCACCACAGCAGGACGCTAACGCCTCTACGCCAGCGGATCGCAGCGATGGCACAGGCAGTCGCTCCAATGGTCAGGAAAACTGTTCCCAGGACGATATCTGTCACCTGGCCGCGGAGCATTGCCTTAACTGCATCTGCAGTACTCATGTCATTCACCAGTCATATACAGTGCCAACTTAACAGGCAGCAGCCATTTGCCGACTGCAAATCGGCTTTCCGAAACCTGATTGCAGAATTCCTTCCCGAACTGGTGCGGAAAGGGTCGTAAGGCAGATGGAGGCTGGCTAGTGAACTACCCGATCCTGAGAGTGCTTATGCAGGCTCACGCCGCCCGTTCCGATGCCGCTAGAATCAACGCATGATTGCCGGCCCCGATGTGTATAGCACGCGGTATCGCGGGCGCCTAGCGCCTTCGCCTACGGGATTGCTACACCTCGGTCATGCCTGCACATTCTGGACAGCCTACCGTCGCGCTGTCGAACACAACGGAACTCTGATCTTCCGCAACGAAGATCTCGATCCGCAACGATCCAAGCCAGAGTTTGCGCGCGCGATGATGGAAGACCTGCAATGGCTCGGCATCCGCTGGAAGGAAGGGCCAGATGTTGGTGGCCCGTTCGCGCCGTATGAGCAGAGCCGGCGGCGCGAGTTCTATCTAACTGCATGGCGCAAGCTACGCAATGGCGGATTCATTTATCCGTGCAACTGCTCACGCAAAGACCTCGCCCAATCTGTCGCAGCACCGAATGAAGACGATGACGAGCCGCTCTATCCCGGACGCTGTCGGGACAAGATCGTCTTCGCCGGCAATTATGAAAATCCCGCAGGTGTGAACTGGCGATTTAGAGTGCCCGATGGCGAAGTGGTGGACTTTGACGATTTGCGACAGGGACCGCAAAGATTCTTGGCCGGCAAAGACTTCGGTGACTTCGTGATTTGGCGGCGCGACGATGTCCCGGCCTATCAGCTGGCGGTTGTGGCCGACGATGCTGCCATGGCAATTAGCGAAGTGGTGCGTGGAGCAGATCTGCTGAAGTCCACGGCGCGGCAGTTGCTGCTGCTACGCGCTCTCGGTCTAACGCCTCCCGCCTACTACCATTGCGATCTGGTGCGCGACGACGCGGGAGTTCGTTTGGCCAAGCGCCACGACGCCCTCAGCCTGCGTAGATTGCGCGAGCAGGGTCACACGCCGCGGCAGATACTAGGCCGGTGCATGCGGCGTTAACCGTAATCCTCTAGTTGCGTCAGAGCACAGAACAGGATATTGTCTCCGCGCAGCTTCCCGGAGGACGAAACCATGCGATTGAATTGGGGCGCCGTGGTATTGGCGGGCGTAGCGGACTGGATATTGGGCGCGGTGTGGTTTACCGCGTTTAGGGCTCCGTGGCAAGCGGGTACGCGCATACCACCAGAAGAGATGAAGGTTTATATGGACCACCCTAATTTCTGGCCGTATATTGTCTCGTTGGTTTGCAGCGTCGTGATTGGCTATGTCATCGCCCGCGTGCTAAGTAGCTGGTCATTCACGTTAATACACGGTATGGGTATCGGCATTCTGATCGGATTGGCTGCCGCGCTGGCGATGATGACAGAAATGGTATTTGAGCTACGCGCCCCTTCATTCATCATGATCTCCGCCGCCTACCCGCTGCTGGGATGCATTCTGATGGGAGCGATCGTCGGCGCGTGGAAACCCAAGCAAGCCTGAGTTGAGTTCGATGCAGGTGTCACAATGAAAATCGAAGGAAAAATCGTTCCCGGTTATCTGAAGGCGCTAAGCGGCCTCGACCAACTCCCGGTCCTAACGGCGAGCGCTCGGTGGAATTATTTCGGCACGGCACGCTTACGGTCAAGCTGTACGCGCCGCGGGGCACGGATAACCAGCACCCGCATACTCGCGACGAGATTTACGTAATCGCCAGCGGTACGGGACGCTTCGAACGGGAAGGAAAAGAAATGGCCGTTGCGCCCGGAGATGTTTTGTTCGTCGCGGCTGGGGAACAGCACCGCTTCGTGGAGTTCACCGACGATTTTGCCACGTGGGTATTCTTTTACGGACCTGAGGGGGGAGAAGCGGTACGAGAGAAAGCCTAAAACGCACGGATTTCCCCGGATAAAGACTCGCTATTTTCCGATGTAACTTACTCGCCAGATCGAATTCGACCCGTCGTCAGTCACCAGCAATGATCCGTCCGGAGCCACGGTCACTCCCACGGGACGTCCCCAAACCTGTCCATTGGGAAGCACGAAGCCGGTGAGGAAGTCTTCATATTCGCCGGTGGCTTTTCCGGTCTGATGCAGTGGAACACGGATCACTTCGTAGCCCACGCGCACGCTTTTGTTCCACGAGCCATGCTGCGCAGCGAAAATATCGCCCTGGTATTCCGCCGGAAATTGCTTGCCCTCGTAGAACGTCATTTCCAGCGACGCATTGTGAGGCTGCAATAGCACGTCGGGCACAATCACTTTGTCTTTCAGTTCGGGATGCTTGCCCTGTAACCGCGGATCCGGATTGCCGCCGATGTAGTAATAAGGCCAACCATAAAACCCGCCAGCCTGCACGTGGGTAATGTAATCGGGCACCAGGTTGTCACCCAGGCCGTCACGCTCGTTTACCGAACACCACAGCTGGCCGGTTTTTGGATCGATTGCCAACCCACCTCCAGCGTTGCGGACGCCGTAGGCGTAAACCCGCAGATTGGAACCATCGGGATTCATGACCAGAATGTCACCGCGGTTTTTCTCGTCCGGGTGCGTATCGGGATCATCAAGGTTGGAGTCAGATCCCACGCCGACGAACATCTGCTTGCCATCGGACGAGAAAACGAGGTCGCGGGTCCAGTGCCCGCCTCCACTGGGCAGGTTGGCGATGTGTTCCGCTTTTCCCGTCGCCTTCAGATCGCCGTCCTGATAGGGGAAGCGCAACACTGCGCCGGTTTCGCCAACATAGACGTACTGCGGGTTCGGTCCCGGAGGATAAAAGGCGATGCCGTACGGGCGATCAAGGCCGGTCGCTAAGATCTCGGTTTGTTCCGGCTTTCCATCAGCGGTTATGCCACGGAAAATCGTGATCTCGCCTTTGTGACTTTGGGCGAGAAAGATGTCTCCGTTGGGAGCAGTGATAATGTTGCGTGGTTCATCAAGGCCGCTGGCAAACAATTCGACCTTGAATCCCGGTGGCGTCTGCGGCCACGCGTTTTTTGGGCGGCCGACAACGCTGGCCCAGTTCATCGCGGAATGGGTTGCATAGGGCGCAGGGAGGTCCTTCGCTGTGATCTTGTGGACCGTGCCCGGCTTTTCGTAGCGGTAGTCGGTGAATGGCGCCTGCGGCGAAGCAGCCGATTGCGCACTCTTGCCGTTCTGGGCACATGTGGAATTTGAGATTAGCAGGGTAAGAATCGCAAATGCACATGCATTACGAACTTTCTTCATGAGTTCTTGAGTCGCTCCAGCATTAGTAATTGCCGAGTGCGCCAGAAAGGGGCTACCTGAGCCGACCGCGCACACCTATCGAAATTAGATGAAGCGGACCGAGTCGCGTATATAGCAAAACAGGGTTGCTTTCCGGATATGGAAAGTAAAATTACCCGTCGAGAAGCGACTTGCAGAACTCCGGTAAGAGGTCTAGCCTGTTGGGCAAGTAGTGGGACTAGTTGTGTTCAGCCTAAGTTTCATCCTCATTATCGCGGGCCTCGCCTTTGGCGGTGCTACGACGCTTATCGGATTTGGCGGCCTGTTGGGAGCTTCGTTTCATCGCGCCTTGGGAACTCCCTTGCCGCTGCCAACGATTCATAACCCTTTCGAACGACGTCTGTATATCTGCGTCGGGGCCGGTGGATTCCTAGTCTGGGTCAGCGCCTTCGTATGTAGCCTCACGATGGCGCCGTAGTTCCTCAACGTTGGAACAGTTCGGCCTGCCCGCTTGCGCCCGCCAACTCAGCCATCTGTGCGATGTATCGTTGGGCGTCAAATTTCTTGGCGGCAGCATTTCCTGACATGTAGCGAATGGTCCCAAAGATGGGACGCTCGAACCATGGACGATCGAACTTGCCGGCGATGGCCCATGCGATTCCCGCGTAACCATTGGGATCGCGGCCGTCCAGGAAATACTTATCGTTCAGATGCACAGCCGTTTGATACGCCATCGCTGGGGATGAACTCCACTCTAGAATCTTCTTCGCCCAGTACATGCGCATGTAGTTGTGCATCCAGCCGGCATGGAGCATTTGACGCTGCGCGGCGTTCCACAGTTCGTCATGGGTCTGGGCGGACTCAAGTTGCGCGCGCGAGTAGGTCACTGGCCGCCGGTCATGCGCATGCTTACCAAGTGTGCGGTGCGCCCAGTCCGGCGCGCTCTCAATCGAGTCATACAGCGGATTGAAATGCACAAAGTTGATGGACAGCTCCCTCCAGGTGATGAGCTGATCGAGGAAATCGTCTTTCGCCGCGCGCGGTACTTTTGATTTTTCGACCGCCAGCGCAATCGTGTGCGGCCCGAGGTGTCCGAAGTGCAGATACGGTGACAGCCGGCTGGTGCCGTCCAACTCGGGCTTGCCGTGGCGCTCAGGATAATGGGCCAGTTTGTGGGTCACGAAATCGTGCAACAGGCGGAGTGCTTCGTCTGTCCCACCGCGAAAAGAATTCACGGGCGCAACCGAGCGGTCGAGGCCCTTCCAGCCTTCGGTGATGTCGAATGATCCGTCATCAGGCAATCCGCGCAAGCCAAGCGGCTTCTGCCATTCGACCCTCGCCTTCGGATTGGCGGGCGCGGCGAGGAACTGTTCCAGTCGCAGCTTTAGTCGTGGCCGGATGATGCGAGCTGCGTATTGCTCCTTTTCCAGCAGTCTTGAGGGAATGATGACATCGGCGTCCACCGTCCACAACGGCACGGTCAGTTTCTTTGCCGCCAGCTCGCGCCAATGATCAGGCTCGCGCATCGGGTTCTCGTCGCCAATGACGAGTGAAGCTTTTACTTCATCGCAGAACTGCAGCAAGGAATGGTCGGGATAGCGCCACAGCACGTATCCGATGCCACGCTTGCGCGCACGTTCAGCAGTATCGGAAATGCCTTGCGCGAGAAACGTGTAATGCCGCAGGTTGGCGTGTGGATAAAACGGTACCGGCGCGAAGAAGATCACCACCGGCTGGTGCAGAACGTTTGCGGCCTCAACCGCGACGTCGAGCGCGGGGTTGTCGAGAGCGCGTTGAGCTCGTTGCATCCAGTACACCACGCAGCGGCCGGATGGGTCGGGTTCGCCTGGACGGCGGACGGTGATGCGTGGGTTAGAAGAGAGTTGGGTCAGATCAGTCATTCGTTGATAAGGGTTAGCGATTTGGAATGTCATCGCGAGCGACCGGTGCAGCGAGAAGTCGAGGGATTCCTATGCCGTATAGGGGTTCTTCGACTCGTCGCTGCGCTCCTCGCTCAGAATGACAACCTTCTAGTTTGTGAAGTCAGCTCTCTCCGCCGGCCGCTAATACTTCATCGGCCACCGCCGCGGCTTCGACCGCTGGCTTCACATCGTGGACCCTCACAATGTGAGCACCGCGCAGGATGCTAACGACCATCGCAGCCAGTGACCCATACAGCCGATCTGTCGGCGCGCATCCTTGCCGGTCCGCTTGCCGACGGTGCGTCCCACGAACGATTTGCGCGAAGTGCCGGCCAGCAGCGGAAAACCGAGCCGATGTAATTGGTCGAAGTGCGCCAGCAGCGGATAGTTCTCCTCGAAATTCTTGCCGAATCCGAAGCCGGGGTCGAGCACGATGCGCGCCCGCTCCACACCTCGCTGCAAGGCAACTTGCAGCAGTTGGTTGGCAAGGTCATGCTCAACCACGGCGGTGATATCAGCATCGCGGCGGAAGATTACGCCACTCTTCCGGCTGACCTCGGGTGTGCATCAGCACCACTCCGCATTGCAGTTCGGCGCATGTCTCGCGCCATCTCCGGATCCCAGGTGAGGCCGCTAACATCGTTCACGATCTCCGCGCCTGCCGCCACAGCGCACGGGCTACACGTGACTTGTAGGTGTCGACCGAAATGACCGTTCCCGGCCGCGCTTGCAGAATACCCTGCAATACCGGCATGACCCGCCGCAGCTCTTCCTCTTCGGTGACTACCGGCTTTGATTTCGGTCTGTGCGCTTGCCTCATTTCCGGCAATTCGCGCTCCCGGACGAGTGGACTCGCCACCCAAGTCCAGAATGTCAGCGCCTTCGTCCAGCATCTGCAGCGCATGTTGCACGCGCGCGTTCCGGCTGGAGAAACTCTCCTCCGTCGGAAAACGAATCGGGAGTGACGTTAAGTACTCCCATGATGAGAGTTCGCCGGCCCAATTCCAGCTCTCGAGACCGCAGCTTGCCAGTGAAAATAAGGCCGCATGAAACGATTGTAATGGGCTGCGGGGCCCGGGATTACGCACCCGCGTATGGTCGAGACATTGGCGACCGCGTCTACTTCTTGCATCCGGCGCTTGTAACTATGGCAACCGGCGGCAGCGGCGACAATTTTGCCGCGGTCAGCATGGCATTGAACGATGCCAGGTCTTGCTCATTCAGCTGCTGCCAAATCGCCAGATCCTTGTCGAGCGCGTCGCAGCTCTGTTGCACCGCCGACCGGACCGCATCCGCCGGACGAATGTCGGCGCTCTCCACGCTGTAAATCAGCCTGGTCAAATCGCGGTTGACAGGTCCGAAGCCAGGGGCGATGCGCGTGCCTTTCTGAACGGCATCGATCTTCTTGTCGAGGGAAGTCGGCCGCGTCTTTTGCCTGCTTCAACTCGTCCCCGTTCAGGGCTTTTTGCCGCTCGGCTAAAGCTTTGCGCAATGCCGCTACCTGCAGGTAGGCGTCATAGCTTGTCTTCATGCCTCTGGTGATCTGCTGCGCCAAGTCGAGTTGCTCTTCCAGGTCCGACTGCGAAGCATGAACCCGAGGATCAAGCTCAATGGTCAATGGCTGCCGGAGTATTTGCCCCGCGGCGTGCAGCTCCAACGTGTAGTTTCCTGGCACAACCAGCGGTCCTTGGGGTTGCACACGCGGAGTCTGGCCGGCGATCGCGTGGTCGGCCATGGTGTATTCGGTGTATCCCAGCAGGTCGCCATTGTAGCCATAGGGAAGCGAGAGCGGAGGCGGATAGCGAAGATCCCAGGCAAAACGATTAACTCCCGCCGCTTTCGGTAGAGCTACGGCCGGCGCAAACCAGTAGTTGGGAGCGTTCGCGGGAAGCAGGTCCGGAGGCTTTGCTTCACTCGAGAACTGATTAACCTCGCCGCCCTTGTCGTCGTAAATTGTCAGCGTGACTTCGCCCGTCGGCGCCGATTTCAGGAAGTAGTCAAGGATGGCGCCATCGGGTGGATTCTGGCCTGCGGGAGTTTCGACCGGATAAGGCGTGTCCTGATAGTTGTCCCAGCGCACGCGCATTCCGGTGGCGGGACGAAACAGGTAAGCATCGCTGGCAGTGATCTGCGGGCTGATCTCGCGCAGCGGCGTCACGTCGTCCAGAATCCACAACGCACGTCCAAAGGTTGAGATGACCAGATCGTTCGCATGCACCTGGAGATCGGTGACCGGTGTCGGCGGCAGATTGAGTTGCAGCGATTGCCAGTGATCGCCGTCGTCCCATGAAACGAAGACGCCGGTATCGGTCCCGGCATACAGCAGACCTTTGCGCTTCGGATCTTCGCGCACCACGCGAACCATCTCGCGTTCGGGAAATCCGTTGACGATCTTTTGCCAGGTGTGGCCGTAATCGTGGGTGCGAGCGACATAAGGAGGAGTGGATTCGCGGGTCGCGCCGACCACCAGGTAGGCGGTGGCGGCGTCATGGTGCGAGGCTTCGACCGAAAGGATTTGGGTGGGCTCAGCCAATCCGGGCGGCGAGACGTTTTGCCAGGTCGCTCCCGCATCGCGAGTGAGTTGCACGATCCGGTTGCTGGTACCGGCCCAGATCACTCCCGGTTGCACTTCGGAAGGCGACAGCGTCGTGATAGCGGGTGGACGCGGCTTGTCCGGGATCCGGCTTAGTCTCTTCTTCTTCTGTCTCTTTATAGCCGGTCAAGTCAGGACTGATCTCCTGCCAGCTCAATCCGCCATTGGAAGTCTTGAGCACAAACTGCGTTCCCAGATAAAGCGTGGACGGGTCTTGAGGCGAAAACACCAGTGGCGGCATTGAGGCGGTGCGGTACTTTTCGCCCCGTTCAAACACGGTAGCGATTTGGCCGGTGGCCTTATCGAATCGAACTACGGAGCCATACCATCCATCGCTGTAAACCCAATTTGGATTCAGCGGATCAGGGGTGATGAAGGCATATTCAAAGCCGCCGATGGAATACCAATCCTGAGCCAGGATTTCGCCGTAATCGCTACGGCTGAGAACGCCCGCGGTACCGCTATCCTGCTGCGCCCCATAGACGCGATAGGGGAACGCGTTGTCGGTCGAGACATGATAGAACTGCCCGGTCGGCTGGTTATACCAGGAGCTCCAACTCTTGCCGCCATCCACGCTGATGATGGCGCCTTGGTCCACTCCGAGAATCATGCGCGCCGAGTTTTGCGGATCGATCCAGAGGACGTGGAAGTCGTCGCCGCTGGGAGCTCCGACGTAGGCTTCGAAGGTTTGCCCGCCATCGGTGGAGCGATAGAGCGAAGTCTGCGCCACATAGAGAACATCAGGGTTTTGGGGTCAACAAAGATCCGGCTGAAGTATGCGCTGCCGAGCACGCGCGGGTCTTTGGTGGACTGCTGCCAGGTGGCTCCGCCATCGTCCGAGCGGAAGAACCCTTGCTCCAAAATCGCGTACAGACGGCGGCCATTGGTTCCGGGAGCAACGGCAATGCCCAATCTTCCCCAGCCCTTCTCCGGCAGTCCCTTGGTCACCAGAGGATTCCAGGTTGAGCCGCCGTCCACTGACTTGACAATCTCCGAGGTGGCTGGCACCTCGGAGTCGCCAGACCCCGAAGCCGGCCGGTAAAGAACTGCATAAAGCGTGCGCGGATCGCTGGGGTCGGAGCAGAGATCGACGACGCCCAGCGTATCGTCGTTCGTAAGACCTTCTTCCAGGTTTTTCCGCCATCGGTGGTCTTGAAGATTCCGCGGTTGGCTGTGCGTGCCGATGCTGGCAACGGCCGCCAAAGAATTCCGAATCCAATGGAATTGCCGCCCACGACGACGATGTCCGGATTTTGCGGGTCGACAATCACCGCCTGGATAAAACGGACATCCTGCAAGCCCACGTTTTTCCAGGTTTCGCCACCGTCCGCTGACCTGTAAAGCCCATCGCCAGCCGTCTGCTCACCCGTTCCCGCATAAATCACATTGGAGTTAGACGGAGCCACGGCAAGAGCTCCAATGGAAGCGACTCGTTCGCGATCGAAGATGGGACGCCAAACCTGTCCGCTATTGGTGGTCTTCCACACTCCACCGCCCGGCGTGCCGAAATAGTAGGTATCGGGATGGCCTGGCACACCGGCGACGGCCGTGACTCGACCGCCGCGAAAGGGACCGATCAGCCGCCACTGCATGGCGGAGAATTGCTGGCTGTCGAATACCTGCGCGTGCGCGACCTCGAGCGGCAAAATGGTCAGGACGGCCATCATCAGTACAAAGAATCGCAAGGACGGTTCACGCCAGTTTAGAGTCACGTGGATTCAGATCTCCTCTTCAGGAAAGACTAGCATGCAGGATACTGCGAAGCTATGGCAGCGTCCGCTGAAGATGCTGCAACCGGAATGCCGATAGGAGAAATGCGAGGTATTCCCCTGTTGTATGGGGGAGGGTGAATATGTCGCCGGAGGGGGACCGCCATTCCAGGCAGGTATGGCGCCCCTTTCGTAATGCAGAGGTCGATCCCATTCTGCGGGCAAAAATAAGCTCCAGCCGAATGCGTCGGACTGGAGCCTTCGTTCTTTGACAGTGACGGCCAATTAGCGTTTCGACTGACCGCGTGCCAGCTTCTTCACCTTGCGCTTCGCCGAGCCGCGGGCATAGGTGCGGGGCGCTTTCGGGGCGGCTTTCTTGCGCGCGGTGCGCTTGGCTTTCTTGCGTTCAAGTTTGTCGGTAATGCTCTTGGTATTTGCCATGAATTCTGCGTTCCTTTAATTGACGGGCTTACGCCTTTTCCAATTGGGCGTATTTCTCGACCAGCTTTTTCAAACCGAATCTAGGAAATTGTACCGTAATCTTCGCATCTTCCCCGTCTCCCTCGCGTTTATACACCGTGCCTTCGCCATATTTCGGATGACGGACGCGTTGTCCGGGCCGGAATCCAGTGCGCCCAGTCGGCGTGGGAATCTCGACTTTGGGCCGCGAAAACTTCTTGCCGCGCGAGGCGAAGAACTCCGCGATGTTATCGATGGAGTTGTAGGTTGGCCCGCTATATTGGCTGCGTTGCGGCGTGCTGCGACGGTCGTGCGCTGGCCGTTGGTCTTCATCCTCGTACGCGTAGTGCTTGCCGGCTTGAGTAGTCGCTGCTCGGCGCATACGCTGGCCGTCGCGGCGATCCCAGGTCCTGCAGCAGCGCCTGGGGAATTTCCTCCAGAAACCGCGATGCCACGCTGGGCTCGGGCATGTCGGTCCCGTAGCGTCGCCGATAGCGCGCGCGGGAAAGGATCAGCGTGTCCATGGCGCGCGTCATCCCGACGTAGCACAGTCGCCGCTCTTCCTCGATGTCATCAGGGGCGAGCAGCGTGCGCGAATGAGGGAACAGTCCCTCCTCCAGCCCAATCAGAAAGACCAGCGGAAACTCCAGCCCCTTGGCGGCATGCAGGGTCATCAGGGTGACGCGCGAGTTCTCGTCGTAATCGTCGGCATCGCTGACCAGGGCGGCATGGTCGAGAAACTCGTTCAGCGTCTCGCCGCGATCGCGCGAGTCCATGGCCGCATTCACCAGTTCGTGCAAGTTCTCGATGCGGGCCAGCGCCTCGGGCGTGTCTTCCTGCTCAAGTTGCTTGATGTAGCCCGTGCGGTCAATCAGGAACTTCAGCAGTTCGGCGGTCGATGCCGGATCGCCGGGCGCGCGAAAGCCTTCGACCGCGCTCGTCTTCCTGCTTAGCAGCTGGGCTCCCGTCGGCTCCCCATCTGCGAATGCCTCGGGCGCAAACTCCGTGGACTCTGTTGCGGCTTCGAATTCGGCGGGAGAGAAGTCGATGGCGTGCTGCAAATCCTCTTCGTCGTCATCTGCGATGGCAATGTCTCGGCGGCAGATTCTTCGGCGGTTTCGCTCACTCGTTCGCGGAAGGTGCCCAGGTGCATGGCACGGGCATCCTCGATCAGCTCCTTAAAACTCTTCAGCGCTGTCAAGGCCCGCAGGGGAAGAAGCCTTCGCCGCAGCACCTCGTTGATCGCCCCCCACATGGAGGTGCCGGTCTCCAGCGCGATGCTCTCAATCGTTTCGAGAGTGTTTTTGCCGATGCCGCGGGTTGGGGTATTGATGACGCGTTGCACCGCGATGGAATCGTCGGGATTTTGCAGAACTTTGAGGTACGAGATCATGTCTTTGATCTCGGCGCGCTCATAAAAGCTAAACCCTCCCACAACGTGGTAGTTGAGCTGATAGCGGCGCATAGCCTCTTCCACCAGGCGCGACTGCGAGTTGGTGCGGTACAGAACCGCCGCTCGTGGCGTCTCCCGGCCTTCGCTTCTCGCCTGCCGAAGATACTTGGCAATATAATCCGCCGCAAAAAGCGCTTCATTCTCGCCGTCTGGAGCCTCGTAGTATCCGATCTGCGAGCCTCCGCTGCGGTCGGTCCACAGGGTCTTTCCCTTACGTCTGACGTTGTGGGACACCACGACCGATGCTGCCTCGAGAATGTTCTGGGTGGAGCGGTAGTTCTGCTCCAGGCGAATGATGCGGGCTTCGGGAAAGTCCTGCTCGAACTCCAGAATGTTGCGAATGTCGGCGCCGCGCCAGGAATAAATACTCTGGTCTTCATCCCCAACGGCGCAGACATTGTGTTCGCTGCCGGCAAGCATGCGCATCAGTTCGTATTGCGGGCGGTTGGTGTCCTGATATTCGTCCACCTGAATGTAGCGATAGCGGCGGTTGTAACGCTCGCGGGTTTCGCCCGACGCTTTCAGCACGCGCACGGCATACAGCAGCAGGTCGTCGAAATCGAGAGCATTCGACTTCGCCAACTCCTGCTTGTACACCTCGTAAATATGGGCCACACGCTCGGTCTTGGGATCGCCCGATTGCAGGTAAACCTCCTGCGGATCGAGCATGTGGTTCTTGGCCCACGATATCTGCGACAGCACGTTGCGCGGCGTCAACTGCTTATCGTCGATGCCAATCCGTCGCATGGCGGCCTTCACCACGTTTTGCTGGTCAGCCTCGTCGTAAATGACGAAATCTTTGCGATAGCCTTTGCCGCCGATCTGCAAGGTGTCAATATCGCGACGCAGCAGGCGCACGCAAAAAGAGTGGAAGGTCGAAATCAGCGGCTTGGCCAGCGTGCGGGCGCCTACCAGCGACTCCACGCGGCCAGCCATTTCGGCAGCCGCCTTATTGGTAAAGGTGACCGCCAGGATGGAGTCGGGCGGCACGCCAACGCCTTCAATCAGGTGGGCAATGCGATAGGTAATGACGCGCGTCTTTCCGCTGCCCGCCCCGGCGAGGATCAGCACCGGCCCCCTCACGGCCTCGACGGCCTCGCGTTGTTGCGGATTCAAATTGTTGAGATACGACGGCAAACTTTAGGATACTCGATAGGGGTTACTTAACCACAGAGGCGCCGAGACACAGCGATTATTGGGCTTTCTCTGTGCCTCTGTGTCTCTGCCGTTGCTTCAATTGGGCTTGCTGCTGGTAACCGCAGCATCCATGGCGCGTCGCGCCTTGCACTCGGCGCACGGGCAATGCTCGCGCAGGTACTGCCATGAATAGATGCCGTGCTGGTGGCCATCGTTCCATGAGAAACGAATGGCGTACTTGCCGACCGGCTCAACCTCGGTAGGCCGCGCCGCCGCCTTGAACATGGGCAACGCCCCGGCGATGGGCTTAAGTGGATCGCCGGGCTGGCGGCCATCCTTCTCTCGCTCTTCGCTGCACAGCGCGCATGGGCAGGCATCGCGCAGAAAGGGAAAGCTGTAAACACTGCGATGCCCGTCCTTCCACTCGATGTCCATGCCGGTGCCGGTAGTGACATTGACCTTAACCGATTTCGGATCTGCAACTGGGTCCATGATTATGTCGGGCTCGCGATTCTGCGAGAGCACTCTCTAGTATCGCAGAAAAGCGCACGCAACAAGGCCCGGATCGTTTTCCGGGCCTCGTGCATCACCTCCGTTGATCCTGGCAGTTTTGCCAGCACTCTAATGGTGCTCACGCAAGAGACGGGACTCACCGGCGATCGTCATCATCGTGACGACGGCGGTCGCTGTCGCGATCCCTGTCATAAGCGTGCCAGTAGCCGTTGCGGTCATACCATCCATCGGTCCGTCCGCGATACGGAGTTGCGTAGTATCCGTTGCCATAGTAGGCATTGCCGCCGTAATACTGATTGCGGTATCTGTCGTCATCGCGATCGCGGCAGTTGCGGTCATCGCGGTCACGATCTCCATCACAGCGACGATGATCGTCCCAGTCGGCCAGGCGGAGCAGGCCGGTTTGGCCCGGATCGAATGTCGCCTGGGCGATCCTCACGTCCTGTCGGTCGTTGGCTGCAGTGGGAGTTTGTGCCGCTGAGGTCGTCGCAAAAGTTCCTGCGCTCAGGGCCAGGAGTAGCACGTAATTCAGTTGCTTTTTCATTCGTAGCCTCCGTGTCCCTTCATTTTCGAATCGCGTACTGCAATTCGTATTCATAGTTGCAAACACGGAGTGCGTGAGAAAGTTCATGAATGATGCTTGTGTTCACTCTTCTTCACGGAGCGTGGGAACAATTTTCAGAAAGTCGCGTGATTTACCCAGAGAGGTGGAAAAATGTGCGTAGAAAACTGAAGGGAAGCTTAAGCCTGGCGCGCCGATCGCTGTGACCCAGGTTAGCGCGGAAGCAGGGCGAACCTAGGCCACTGGTCTCAAACAAAAGGGCACGAATCACCTCCGTGCCCCCAATGCCCCTGTGGTGAACTTTTCCCGCTACATCACGATCTCTTTCACCTGCCGGGTGATGGGATGCTGCATTTCTTCGAGATCGCCCTTCACCAGGTTCAGGCCATAGACGCACGACTCGAACTCGCGTGCCAGTTTGGCGAAGAGCGGCGATAGCCGGGCGTATTCGAACTGATCGAACTTGGAGACGATGTAATAGCTTTCTTTCCCCGCCCGGATGAAGTCGATGAAGTTTTCCAGCCGCTGCCGCCGTAAGCGGTAGTGGTTAACGCTTTCGGGAAACATTCCGGAGAAGAACAAGGTGTAATCGCCGATGTGTTTGCGGACCTGGCGCTCGCGATCAAACGACGGCGCCGGCCCGTAGATGGGGTCGGCCTCCAGCAGCATCTCGCCTACGTCGTGCAACGGACGCCCCCCGGCATCGCAAATCTTGTACAACTGCTGGCAATCGCAGAACTCCGCCAGAACATTGACGACGTAATCCTTCACCTCGGGATCGCGCAGTCCGATGTCGCGGTCGAAGTGCTGGTCGATCAACTCGGTGAATAACTGCTGCAGCGAGTGCGATTCTGGAATCATGGCTTTGGGTTCGTCCCCTCCGGTTGCCCATCTCACATATAGATGTGATGGGAGTTCATAACGCACTTTTTGATCCGGCGCAAGCATTTCTTCGCATGCGCCGTGACTTTGCGGGTACACTCGCGACCTCGCCGCCATCCCGACGAGCAAAACAGCCCAATCCTCTTCGGGACTACGCTGAATTCGAGTGCTGTTTGGGTGGGTTTGGTTGGCTTGCCTCTGGCCCGGGTAGACTTGCCGCCGGCAGTCATGATGGGGAACTATCTTGAGAGGCCGCGAATAGACAGAGTGGGACACGCCGGCTGGGCAATTCACAGATCACGGAAAGCGACGCGCCAACTTTGGCCTGGGAGCGGCCATCGAATAACCTAGGCGGCTGCGGAAAAGCCAAAAGCAGATCTCTCACGGGCTGAGGCCGTTCGCGATGCCAAGAATAACGAGCCTAACGGCACAACCTTCGGCAAGCTCAGGCAGGCTCTTAAAGGTGTGCCCCTTCGCACGCTGCTCAAATACCTTTTTCACCATCCTTCTGAACGGAAGGGGGACATTTGTGCGCGAGATACTAATGCTAACCCTGCTACTAGTGAGCGCGGCGCTCTGGGTCCAGGCGCAAGCGGGACATCCAGGAGCGGATATCTGGCTCGCTCCTACTGGTACATCTCCAACTACAGTTGAGGGCTGCTTACAAAGCTCTGGCGGCCATTACACGGTTACAGACAACAATGGGACGCTCCATGACCTTACAGGAAGTACCGCGAGACTTAGCCGTTATGTTGGGCACGAAGTTGAGATCACGGGCATTCCTACGGTGATGACGATCGACACTACCGTCTCACAAGCTGCATCCACCGCAGAGGAGTTGCCGGCTCTTAGAGTAAATCAGGCGAAGCAACTACCAGGGAAGTGTGGCGATTAACTGATCCCTAATATGCTCGCAATGAAATAGCTCCGCGAAAGCGTCGCTCGTAGAACAGAAATTCCCAGTCAAGCAAAAATGCTTTCGACGAGCCCATCCAATAGTGCATACCAGCCCTCTCGCCGAACCACCACGCTTCAGTCCACAACCAACACTTGCTGGCATTCCAGCCAGCGCGCGTCAAGGATAAGGCGCTCCAATATTGCCCAGAGGAGGTTGCGGCTCGCCGTGTCTGATATAAATCCGAAGTAACAATCGGAACGACGCAGCTTGTGGAGAGTTCGATGGAATGGCTCGTTAATTTACCGGACTGGCTGGTTGGCATCCTATTCGTTCTGTTTTGCGTGGCGATCGGAGTGGGCGGTCTGCTGGCTACGCGCAGATGGATCGGTCGGCTGCATGCCAGCATCTCGCACAACGAGGCGGTCAGCTACTATCTCAGCACGGTTGCCATCTTCTACGGCATCATGCTGGGGTTGATTGCCGTCGGCGTCTGGGAAGGCTACGACGGTGCCCGCAGCGCGGTGGGAATGGAGGCCGGCGCTCTGGCGGCACTGTACCGTGATGTCAGCGGCTATCCCGAACCCGAGCGCAGCGCGCTCCAGGCTGACCTGCGGGAATATACCCGCTATGAAATCGACGTCGCATGGCAGGTCCACCGCAAGGGAATCATTACCCCGGGCGGGATCGAGCGCCTGTGGCATTTTCAGGACCGCCTGCAGACCTTCGAACCGCGGACCCCGGGTCAGGAGGCGTTACACCACGAGACCCTGCGCGCCTTCAACAACCTGATCGAGAAACGCAGCCTGCGCCTGGATACCATCACCGCGCATTTGCCCGGACCGTTATGGCGTTTTGTCACGATGGGGGCAGTGCTGAGCTTCGCCGTAAGCTGGTTCTTTCAATTCAAAAGCTTCGCCATGCATGTGTGGATGACAGCTTTTTTCGCCGCACTCCTGGGCATCGAGATTCATCTCCTACTCCTCATGAACAATCCCTATCGCGGCGCCATTGGCGTGACCCCCGAAGCCTTCCGCTTTGTCTACGACATGTTGATGCGATAGCGGAAGCGGCATCTACCTCCCGTCTTTACTGGCAACCGACAACTGGCAACCGTCTACTGACAACTGCTACTGGATATGGATCAGTTGTACGTCGAACACAAGGGTGCCAAACGGCGGCTGCTTGCCCTGGTATGCGAGCCTCTCCGGAATCCAGAAACGCATGGTCTCGCCCTCTACCATCAGTTGCACGCCTTCGGTCCATCCGGGAATCACCTGGTTCAGCGGGAAGGTCGCCGGCTGACCTCGCGCCACTGAGCTGTCGAACATCTTTCCGTCGGTCGTCCAACCCGTGTAGTGCACCGTGACTTCGTCAATCTTATTAGGATGGCGCGTACCCGTTCCCGGCGTTAGCTCTTTGTAAGCCAGGCCGCTGGAAGTCCGCTTGGCGTCGGCTGGAGGCGCTTTCACGTCGGCCGGCGCGCGGGTTGGCAGGTCGAGCAGCGTCACATCGAATACCAGTGTTCCCGCCGGTTTCCCTTGCTGGCCCTTGTAGGCTAGTGACTGCGGAATCCACAGGCGGCGCGTCTCGCCGACCACCATCATCTGAATACCTTCGCCCAGTCCGGGGATCACACGGTTGACCGGCAGCGTCGCTGGTTTACCGTGGGTAGCCGTGCTGGCGAGCATCTTCCCGTCGCTGGTCCAGCCGGTGAAATCGACGGTCACTACCTCGTCTTTGGCGGGATGGTCCTTGCCGGTGCCAGGCTTTTCCACCATGGTTACAAGGCCGGACGGGGCTTTTATAGCATTAGCCGGCGGCGCAGCGACATCGGCGGGAGCGGGAATTTGTGCGGGCGATGTCTGGGCCACAAGCGTCGTTAAGGGGAACAACAATAGGGCGAGCGAAAGAAGGATACGCATCCGCCCATTGTACGGCGTACTAACGGTTATCTGCATGGATCTTGCTGGAGACCCCTCCCCCGCAATTCTGGATATTTGTTTTCAATATTTTGCCTGCAAAATATTCATAACAAGCCACTTATTGTTGCCTATAAGTCATTGCTGCTCAATATCTTGCGCGATTCCTTGCAACTTGTTCTTTCTAAAGCAGATAAATGCAAAATATTGCTAACAAGAGACTTACCGGTTCCAAAGTGCTTCGGCGCTTGCCAAACCACTGAGTTTCAAAGATCGCCGCCGCGGCCCGCAAGCCGTCCAACGATCACGGCTCCATGGCGTGGACGCATTCGCTGCACTGGAGACTGGAGTCCAACGCCTCTCATTCTATTTTGCGGGTATGAGCCGGGCCGAGCAGAAAACGCATTCCCCAGAACGAAGGTAACCACAATCTACTGCCTACTGGCTGCTGACAACTGGCTACTGACAACTGAACACTGGCTACTGCCTACTGGCTAACGCCGGTGCTGCGTTAGGATAGGACGTCGGCCCATCCATCGCGGAGTTCTTCATGCTCGACCGAAAAATCGAAAACTGGCTGCTGGCTGCACGGTGGCTGCTGGTTCCGTTTTATGTCGTCCTGCTGGTCGCACTGGTGCCGCTGTTCTTCATGCTGATTCGCGAATTCAGGCACCTGATGCCCCTGGCCTTCGGCGGCCCCGAAACCGATGTGGTCCTGGCCATGCTCTCGATGCTGGACCTGGTGCTGCTGGCCAACCTGGTGATGATGGTCGCGGTCTCAAGCTTTGAAAGTTACGTTTCGCGCATTGAGGTGAGTGGGCACGACAAGCCCGAGTGGCTGGGCAAGCTGGACAGCGGCGGGGTGAAGGTCAAGGTCGCCGTTTCCATTACCCTGATTGCCGCAGTCAATCTGTTGCGCGATTTCATGAAAGAGCAATCACCACGCGAACTCATCTTTTCCGGCGCTGTTCTGCTGTGCTTCTCTATCATGTCATTCGTGATCGCCAGAACCGGAAGTCAACACTCTCCCGGCGCAGAGCCATCTTCGTCCGACGAGAGGCATTGAAATTCGTCTCGAAACGACGGGATGCCCCCGCGTCTCGCGCCTTGAAATTCGTCCCGAAACGGCCGGGTGCCCCGCGTCTCGCGCCTTTCGAGACCCGGGTGAATATGACAGATGCCGGGGTGGCCCACAGATTTGCGGTTTTCGAATGTGTGGGAAATCGACAGTCAATTCTTACGAGACGAGTGCTGTAGGCGGAATCGATTCCCACCCGCTCCGAAGGCAGGAATGAGTGGGGCACTCTGCATTCGAAGGGAGCCTACGCGCTGTGTTGCAATGGAACTGGAGTTTGAGCTTGTGAAGATTGCGGGCGGAACGCGATCAACGGAATTTGCTTGACCAGACTCCGGCGCTCACTGTCGCTGCCATGATATTGCCAGCCGAGCAGCCAGCTCAGACCGGCGCGGACAACCGGAGCAATGAACCGGTTCCGGTGTTCGTAATCTTGCATCACCCAGGCCGCTTCCTCCTCGCCGAGGTAGCGATGAGTGGCGACGAAGTGCTGCGAATCCACCGTCACCTCTTCGGTGGGGACAGCCTCAATGTTGCGGACCCAGTCGCAATCAGGGCCGAAACCATTGGCTACCACGACCTCGGGACCTTGCTTGCGATACTCGACGACTTCGAGGACGGTCTGACGCCGCCGACCGGTACGGCGGCCAGTGTGGGTCAGCAACAGTAAGCGCCTTCCGAACAACCAGCCCAGGTGCCAGCGGTAAAGATAGACAGGGCCACGGAAGAGATACCACATCAGACTCTTTGGCTTCACCGTGACCATCGCTCAATCTGTACTGTCATTAGGATGCGCTGCCGGCAGGCGCGGTTTACGGTTTCCGTGGGACCGAACTCCAGAGCCCACGAGGCGAAACAATCGTGGGTCAACGATGGTGACGCCCTTCGGGCTGAGGCTTGCACGGAACCGACGGGTGGCCCACACATTCGCGGTTTCGAATGTGTGGGAAATCGACAGTCAATTGTTACGAGACGAGTGCTGTAGGCGGAATCGGCACGCGGCCCGTCATTCTTCGGATTCTGGGTCGATGTTTCCCTCGTCCTTGGGACGACGGAGTTTGAAAGCCTCAACACCAACGGAAATAGTTACGCTCCCGAAGGAAACTGTAAACCACGTCAGGAAGGCTTGTGAACGTTGAATTTTGAATAGCAACACACCGAAAACCATGACTCCAGCTGCAACGCTTGATACCACCAAGGCACTCCGCATGACGGGGGAACGCGCCGCTGCTGAGAGGAGCGCAATCAAGGCCGACCGCTTCTTGCCTTTGCGTTCAGGCCGTCCCGCGTCAAGGATGGCCGGTCGGGCGGTTCGGGCAAACTCAATCAACAACGAGCGCTCCTGATCAGCATGACGCACTTCGGCGCCAGATTGACGCAAGTTTTTATCCTGTCGACAAGCGATCGCAAAGAAAAAGTCGGACAGCAGGTCGATAGCTCGTTGGAATTGTCTAAGATCACGGCCGCTCAATACGGCCTTCAGCAGGCCTAACTCTAGCCGAGAAGCGGTTTGGACAACTGATCGCGCTTCACAATCAAGATCTCCTGACTTGAACCACTGATACTCAGGTCTCCTGAACCAGCGGCGCTTCAGCGGGGAGATGGCTCCATATAATTCCGGAGTGGTCGCAACCGCTGCTAGTAACCTAGTCTTTGAAGCTAATGAAGGAGAGTCAACGAACCTAGACAGAGCGCGCTGCAGCCGACCCACTGTAAGCAGACCACCTTGCCAATCTGTCTTGATTAACCGCCAGAAGAAGATCGGGCTCAGCAAGAGAAAGGCGCCACATGCGGATATGAAACCGAAATAAGCCCAGTAAATAAACCACAATGTGGTCGGATTGAAGGGGCCAATGCGTTCTCCGTGAAGAATCTGCTCCAGTCCGTGTTTTGAGAACTGTTTTGGCCCGGTATCGAGCATGTACTGAGAGGCTTCCCTACGAATGCCCACCCTTGGTCCAGCTTCCACAAGTCCAAAAAGGCCACTCGCCACTCCGAAAAACAAAACGGGAACCATTATGCAGCGGACAAGCCGCCTGCGGCGGCGGCGCAGCAGCATGCGAAAATATTCGTCCTTAGAAACGGCCATCGTCTTAGCGCCGTGCGCTCCAGCCTTTCTCCCGGTTTTGAGGTCAGGGTGGGAGAAGTGAAATCAACCGCAGATCCTTCGACTCGGACGCGCTCTGTTCAGCGCGTCCTCGTTCAGGATGACAACCTCAACAGCAGATCCCTCGCTCCGCTCGTGATGACAACCCTCATGCTAACTGCACCCGCTCGTACTTCCGCAACTCATGCACCGATAGCAGCTTCCATTCCTCGTCATGATGGCGCCGCAGACTGGGCAACTCGGTGAGTCTCCCATTTCAATCATGTCCTTCAACGCGTCGGAGGCGTGGACGTGACCCGCCTTCCCCGAATAGGGGTCCTTCGACTCCGGCGCGCCAACTGCGGGCGCTCCTGCGCTCAGGATGACACCCGACTTGTTTTCCGGCTCGCTGAAGTCTCCGAACGATTTCTGGCCGCTGTCGCCTTCCTCCGGCGTGCCCGGCGGCGGAGCGTTGATGTACTTCGGACGCAGGCCGTCGAACAGCGCCTGCTGCTGGCCGGTCAGGAACCGCAGCTGCAGCCAGCGGAAGATGTAATCCATGATCGACTTGGCGTAGCCGATGTCCTGGTTATGGCTCCAGCCGCTGGGCTCGAAGCGGGTGTGCGCGAACTTCTCGCACATCAGCTTGAGCGGCACGCCGTGCTGCAGCGCCAGCGACGTGGCGCAGGCGAAGCTGTCCATCAGACCGCTAACGGTCGAGCCTTCCTTGGCCATGGTGATGAACAACTCACCCGGCATGCCATCTTTATAAAGTCCCACAGTGAGGTAGCCCTCGTGTCCGCCGACGCTGAACTTGTGGGTGATCGACAGGCGCTCGTCGGGCAAGCGATGACGCATGGCGCGCGGGGGCGCAGCGGCCTCGTCCACTACTTCATCTTTCCCACCCTGTCCTGCGGACAAGGATGGGGCACCCTGCAGCGTCGCCCTTCTTCGATTTCGCCGTAGCCGATCCCATGGAGCTGAGCGGCTGCGCCTTCTTCGATCCATCACGATAGATGGCGACCGCCTTCAGCCCCAGCTTCCACGCCTGGATGTAAGCTTCGGTGATCTCGTCGACAGTCGCGTTCTCCGGCATGTTGATGGTCTTGGAGATTGCGCCCGAGATGAACGGCTGGGTGGCGGCCATCATGCGCAGATGTCCGAGATAGTGAATGGTACGCGTGCCCTTCGAGGGCTTGAACGAGCAGTCGAAGACCGGCAGGTGTTCTTCCTTCACCGCGGGCGCGCCCTCGATGGTGCCGGTGGCGTCGATGTAGCTGACGATAGCGTTGGTCTGGTCGGCGGTGTAGCCGAGCTTGAACAGCGCCGCCGGGACAGTGTTGTTCACGATCTTGATCATGCCGCCGCCGACCAACTTCTTGTACTTGACCAAAGCGAGGTCAGGCTCGATGCCGGTGGTGTCGCAGTCCATCATGAAGCCGATGGTGCCTGTGGGCGCCAGCACCGTGACCTGCGCGTTGCGATAGCCGAACTTCTCCCCGTGCTTCAGGGCTTCGTCCCAGGTGTTCTTGCTGGCTTCGAAGAGCGATGCCGGAACGTGCGTCTTGTCGATGTTGTTCACCGATGCGCGATGCATGCGGATGACATCGAGGAAAGGCTCGCGATTGATGTACCAGCCGGGACAGGCGGCGCCGGCATTTTCGCGGGTAGAGGGGTCCTTCGACGCCCCTTCACTACGTTCAGGGTCGCTCAGGATGACAGACGTTTTGTCCGTAGCAGCATTAAGGGGCTGGCACAACTCGGCGATCTTTGATGACTGCAAGTACGCCTCGCCACACATGATCGCGGTGACGCAGGCGGCGTAGTCGCGTCCGACATCGGAGTCGTAGGGCAGGCCGGCGGCCATCAGCAGTGCGCCCAGGTTGGCATAGCCGAGTCCAAGCGGACGATAGTCGTGCGAGTTCTTGCCGATCGCCTCCGTCGGATAGCCGCTGTTGTCCACCAGAATTTCCTGGGCGGTGATCATCACGGCGCACGCGTGACGGTAAGCCTCCACGTCGAACACGCCGTTGGGCGCGAACTTCATCAGGTTCAGGCTGGCCAGGTTGCAGGCCGAGTCGTCGAGGAACATGTACTCGCTGCATGGATTCGACGCGTTGATGCGCGCCGTGTTCTTCGAAGTGTGCCAGCGGTTGACCGTGGTGTCGTACTGCATGCCGGGATCGCCGCAATGCCAGGTGGCATCGGAAATCTTGCGCAGCATCTCGCGCGCCTTGAAGGTCTGCACCGGATGGCCGTCCTTCACCGAGCGGGTGCTGAATTCGCCGTCACGCAACACCGCGTACATGAAGTCGTCGGTCACGCGCACTGAGTTATTGGCGTTCTGGAAGAAGATGGACGAGTAGGCCTCACTGTCGGGACCGCTGCCGTCGTATCCGGCTTCGACGAGCGCCCAGGCCTTGGCTTCTTCCTTCTGCTTGCACTCGATGAAGTCAACTACGTCGGGATGGTCGATGTTGAGAATGACCATCTTGGCGGCGCGACGCGTCTTGCCGCCCGACTTGATGACGCCGGCGAAGGCGTCGAAGCCCTTCATGAAGCTGAGCGGACCGCTGGCGGTGCCGCCACCGGAGAGCGATTCGGCGGACGAGCGCAGCGGCGAAAGATTAGTGCCCGTGCCCGATCCCCACTTGAACAGCATGCCCTCGGTCTTGGCCAGGGTCAGGATGCTGTCGAGCGAATCGTGTACGGAGTTGATGAAGCACGCCGAGCATTGCGGATTCTTGTAGCCGACCGCGCCGTATTCCACGCGCTGCGCCTGCGGATTCCAGTGCCAGTTTTGAGCGTCGGAGTTAGGCTCGATGCGATCGCAGCCCACGTTGAACCAAACCGGCGAGTTGAAGGCCGCCTTCTGCTGCAGCAGCAGGTGCGCGAGCTCGTCGTGGAAGATGGCTGCGTCATCGTCGCTGCGGAAGTATCCACCCTTGATGCCCCAGTCGCGAATGGTCTCAGCCACGCGCGTCACCAGCGCGCGGACGCCGCTCTCGCGCTCAGGCGTGTCGAGCGGGCCGTGCAGATATTTGCTGGCGACGATGTTGGTCGCCGTCATCGACCAGTCTTTGGGGACCTCGACGTCTTTCTGCTCGAAGATGATCCCGCCGTGCGAGTCGGTGATCTGCGCAAGACGCAGCTCCCACTCGAGCTCGTCGTAGGGCGAGACGCCAGCCTTGGTGAAGAAGCGCTTGAAGGTCAGGCCGGGCGCGCGCTTCTTGGGGGCGAGGGATGCAGTGGTGGTGGATTCACCGGTCGCGATGGACGGCGGATTCGCGGTGGTTGGATTGGTGGTGACTTCAGCCATGGAGAGTGCTCCTAAATAATTAGATACCGTTATGAAAATTGCGCTTCACACTGCGTGCTTCAGAAGTCCATGGAAAGGCCGGGCCTCATCTCGCTTTGAAGGGGCGCACCTTCACGTACGCCGAATGACTGCATCTCAAATTTTGTCATCCCGACCGGACTTTAGTCCGCGAGAGATATGCTTTTGTGCCGTCCCCTGACGGGATTCGGATTCTCAATCTGCCACCCAGCGCCGAAGCGCTGGGCTATTATCTTTCGTCCCGCAAATCGGGACCGCAGGTTTCCTGTCGTGGGGGAAATTTCGTCCCACAAGGTTGTGGGGGCCTCTTCGCCTGCCTGCGTATCATCGACAGGAAAGAAGCCCCCGGGTTGATCTTTGTCCGGCGCCACCGCAAACAGCGTTCCGCTCAGGAGAAATCCTGTAGCGGATTCCGGACCGGCAGCTCGGCGCTCGACCTCGCGCGCTCAAGTACCGCATTGACTTGGAAAGGAACAGCCCTGATGTCATCGTCTTGGCGATGACTTCGTTGGCCCTACTGCCACCCTTCGCCCGCAAAGTCGCGCGCGTCGGGAACTCCTGTGAAGCTGCTCTCCCTCTCGTCCGCGGAGAGCCCTGCCCTAATTCACTGCTACCTGCCGAAACCCGCCCCGAAAAATACTAATTGTCAGCAAAACCTGGGCCCAATTGACGCCAAGGTGGTCACCTCTGCCGCCTTGGATCTGGGGGAAGGAAGCTTCCTAAAAACCGGCTCCAACGAACCACTTCCGCGAACAGTAATCCCGACATCTTGTGGATGTCAAGTGGATAACACAACATCTTGTATTATTTTACACTTTTTCCGGTCCGGAATCCGCGAAGTAACCGGAATCCCCTTTCTCGCTTTTCCGCCGAGGAAGCGTCGACAGATGGGACTCATCTACGGCGGAACCGTGTGGCAACACATTGTCCGCGCTCGCATTTTCGCGCCGACACTACCGACGCCAAATGGAGCGCCCCTTTGTCTCTCGCCCGAACTCAACTCTCGCCTGCCGCATTCTTTGGACTGTAGTCCCGCAATGCGAGTGCTTCAACGCCCGTTCTCGGTGCACCTATGTGGACGGCTGTGGATTGTGAGGAAAAGCCGGCGACAACCTCCGACTATCGCGCCAGGCCCGCACGCATCGCTCGAGTCTGTTCGACGGCACCCGCTCCGGCGATACAATCTCTCCTTATGCCCTCACGCTTGTTATCTCTCGCTCGCACTGCCTGTCTTCTTGTCTTCTTTGCTGCGTTTGCCGCTGTCGCCGCGCTGTCTCAAGCCGCCGCTCCTGCTGCCTCCGCTGACACCGGCCGCTTTCGGTTGCACAAGTTCGAGCAACCGATCGGCGAAGAAACCTATACCATCACTCGCGACGGCGACACGCTCACGCTGAAGTCCGACTTCGAGTTCACCGATCGCGGGACCAAGGTTCCGCTCACCGCCACTCTGCGGGCGGCCGCCAACTACACTCCGCAAAGCTTCGTCATCAAGGGCAACACCTCGCGTATGTCCACCATCGACACTGACGTCGAGATCAACGGCACGCAGGCGACCATCCGTCAGGGCACCGACACGCGCACCGTCGCTGAGCCGCAGAATTTCTTCACTATCGCGGGATATGCGCCGGTTGCCATGCAGATGGCGCTTCTCCGCTACTGGCGCGCGCACGGATCACCAGCGCAGCTAGCGACGCTCCCCTCTGGCGAAGTTCAAATCCAGGACCGCGGCGCGGAGACCATTGCCTTCGACGGCCGCAGCCTGCAAGTCGAGCGCTACAGCATTCGCGGTTTGATCTGGGGTCTGGAAACGCTATGGATGGACAGCGACAACAACCTGGCTGCGCTCGTCTCCACCGACGCTGAGTTCGATCACTTCGAGGCTGTGCGCGAGGAGTACGAGCCCGCTCTGGCGAAATTTGTGGCCAGCGCCGCGCGCGACGAAATGGCGGCGCTTACCGACTTAAGCAAACAGATGCCGGGACGCCGCACCGGAACCTTTGCCTTCACCGGCGCGACTCTCATCGATGGGACCGGCGCCGCGCCCATCGCCAACGCGACCGTCGTCACTCGCGACGGAAAGATCCTTGCCGCCGGTCCCAGCGACAAAGTAAAAGTCCCGGCCGACGCGCAGCGCATTGATGTTGCGGGCAAATACATCATTCCAGGCTTGTGGGACATGCACGCGCACTACGAACAGGTGGAATGGGGGCCGATTTATCTCGCCGCCGGCGTCACCACAGTTCGCGATGAGGGCAATGAGTTCGACTTCATCGCCGCGGTGCGCGACGCGGTCAATAGCGGCACGGCGTTAGGTCCGCACATGCTGCTGGCCGGCATTGTTGACGGTGATGGCCCGCACGCCATCGGCATTGACCGCGTCAACTCGCCGGCCGACGCCGAGCTCTGGGTGCAGCGCTATCACGATGCCGGTTTTCAGCAGATCAAAATTTACAGCTCCATGAAGTCTGACAATGTCAGAGCTGTTTGCGCCGATGCCCACAAACTCGGCATGACCGTCACCGGTCACATTCCCAACGGCATGACCGCGTATGACGGGGTCAACGATGGCATGGACCAGATCAACCATATTCACTACGTCCTCGACATGCTCATTCCTCCGAGCGTCGATCCCATGAAGTTAAAGTGGCCTGAACGTCTCAAGATGATTGCTTCGCTCGACGTCAATTCACAGGCAGGCAACAAAGCAGTTGCATTTTTGAAGCAACACAATACGGTAATCGATCCTACGATGGCGTTGATGGAATTTGAGAACCGCCCCGCCAACGTGCCTGCCGACAAAGTAGAGCCCGGCATCGACCACGTTGCGCCCGAGCTTCGCGAGCAACTCGTCAATGGAGGCATGCCGCCGGAGCTTGCTGCCGACGCTCGAAAGCTCACGCAAGTAGATTTGGCCCTCATCGGCGCGCTGCACCGCGCTGGAGTGCGTATCGTTGCCGGAACCGACCAGACGGTGCCGGGATATTCGCTCTATCGCGAGCTCGAGCTGTACGTGCAAGCGGGCTTCACTCCGATGGAAGCGCTACAGGCGGCGACCATCGTCCCCGCTCGCGCCATGAAAGTTGACCGTGACAGCGGCAGCATCGAGGTAGGCAAGCGCGCCGACCTCGACATCCTCGACGCCAACCCGCTGGAGAACATTCACAACATCCGCAGCGTTCGCTCCGTGGTCGCCAATGGCGTGCTGTATGAGAGCGCTCCTCTGTGGCAAAGCGTCGGCTTTAAACCTTGATGATTGCTCTCGGCTGAATTCACTACGGAAGGTACTGAGATCCATAAAAAATGAAATTTCACCACGGGAGGACGCGGAGAGCACGGGCGAAAACGAAACAAAAAAGAAACTCCGTGCGCTCCGTGTTCTCCCGTGGTGACTGATTTTCGACGGCGCGGACTCAAACATCGCAGGTAGCCGTCCCTGCTATCCTCAAAATAACCACACGAAGGACGCTGCACACTTGCCCCCGATTCTCAACGCACAAGGTATCTCCAAAAGCTACGGAGCCACGCCGCTTTTCCGGAATATCGCGTTCACCATTGCCGAAGGCGACCGCATAGGCCTGATCGGCCCTAACGGCTCGGGTAAATCCACATTGCTGCAAATTCTTTACGGGGAGGTCCAGCCCGACGGCGGAGAAGTAGCGTTGCGTAAGCGTGCCCGCCTCAGCCACGTGCAGCAGGAATCGCAGTTCGCGGCCGGGCAGACCGTACGCAACGTGATCGAGGCCGCGCTGCAACGCTCCGCCGTTCCCGCTGATGAATGGCAAGCCCGCCTGGCCGAAACTCTCGGGCGCGCCGGCTTCGAAGATCTCAACACTGAAGCGGAATCGCTTTCCGGCGGATGGCGCAAACGGCTCGCCATTGCCGAAGCCCTGGTGCAACAGCCCGATATTCTCCTGCTCGATGAGCCCACGAACCATCTCGACCTTGCTGCCATCGAATGGCTGGAAGAACTGCTGCAGTCCGCGTCTTTCGCCTCGGTTGTGGTCAGCCACGACCGGTACTTTCTGGAGAACGTTGCCACGGCGATGGTGGAGTTGAATCGCGCCTATCCCGACGGACTGCTGCGGGTCGCGGGCAACTACAGCAAGCTTCTCGAAGAGAAAGAAGCCTTTCTGCATGCTCAGGCCAAGCACCAGGACGTCCTGGAGAATCGCGTTCATCGCGAGATTGAATGGTTGCAGCGCGGGCCCAAGGCGCGCACATCCAAGTCAAAGGCTCGCATCGACAAGGCGCATCAACTTATCGGCGAACTGGCTGACTTGAATGCGCGCACTCGCACGGCCAGTGCGGGAATCGATTTCTCCGCCACCGAGCGGAAGACCAGGCGGCTGCTCGAGTTGGAAAACGTCAGCATCGATATTGGCGGGCGCACGTTGTTTCGCGATCTCGACTTCATTCTCACCGCCGGTATGCGGGTCGGACTGGTCGGCCCGAACGGCAGCGGGAAGACGACGCTGCTGCGGCTATTGTCGAAAGAACTCTCGCCGACCGCTGGCGAACTTCGCACCGCCGATTCATTGCAGATCGTCTATTTCGATCAGAACCGCCTACTCGATCCAGATGTAACGCTACGCCGTGCGCTGGCGCCTGACAGCGATTCCGTCATCTACCAGGATTCCGTGGTTCACGTCGCCTCGTGGGCCGCACGCTTCCTCTTTACCAGCGAGCAACTCAACCAACCGGTGGGCCGCCTGTCGGGAGGAGAACGCGCCCGTGTGCTGATTGCGCGGCTCATGCTGCAGCCAGCCGACGTGTTGCTGCTGGATGAGCCCACCAATGACCTCGACATCCCCACGCTTGAAGTGCTGGAAGAGAGCCTGCTCGAATTTCGCGGCGCGCTGGTGTTGGTCACCCACGATCGCTATCTGCTGGATCGCGTTTCAACGACAGTCATCGGGCTTGACGGCCTGGGCGCGGCAGGGCGCTTCGCCGATTACTCGCAGTGGGAGGCCTGGCAGGAAGAGCGTGAACGCTCGACCAAGACAGCTGCAAAGTCACTTGATCGTGAAACGAACAGCGCCAGCACGCCAGCGTCGAATCCTATCGCGAAAAAGAAGCTTTCCTACCTCGAAGCTCGCGAGTACGCCACGCTCGAGCAACGCATCGCCGAAGCCGAAGACCAGCTTAAGACCGCGCGTGCCGCGTACGAGGATCCCGCCATCGCCAGCGACGGTGATCGCCTGATAGCCGCGCAAGGCAAGCTTCACTCCGCGCAGCAACTCGTGGACCAGCTCTACTCGCGCTGGCACGAACTTGAGACCAAAATCAGCTGAACGGCGCCTGATTTTTCTTCGTTGTCGGGTCAGCAAACACCTCAGTTGTTATCGCCACCCGCCCAATTTCGCGGCGCCCTAAGCTTCGTAACCGCCTACAATACCACCAGGAGTAATCGTGAAAGAAAAGGCCTCCGGCTGGGCAATCTTCCTGGCGATCCTGCTGCTTCTCAGCTTCGCCGCTACCCCCGGCTTCAAGTATTCCAGAACGGCCGATCTTGGTCTGATGGCCGTGCGCTTCTCGCTGGTGATCTTGCTGTCCATTCTTCTCGTGCGAGAAAAATGGAAACACCGAGACGACGCCGATCATTCGCCAGACAA
This sequence comes from uncultured Acidobacteriaceae bacterium, assembly GCA_963755865.1. Classification (GTDB taxonomy): domain Bacteria; phylum Acidobacteriota; class Terriglobia; order Terriglobales; family Acidobacteriaceae; genus Bog-257. Next base: position 182,963 of record CAVWLY010000001.1, read on the forward strand.
GTCCGCAGCCAACGAAACCATCCTGCAGCGCGTCCGCCGTTGGTACTACGATGAGCAGAGAAGTTCTGACCGAAACTGAGGCGCGAGACGAGATTCGGCTTCCCTCTCTTCGCCTTGCAGCTCTTCAACCTGGAATAACGATTCTGCGTGCTCGATTTTTTGCGAGCCAGATTGATGCTTCGCGGCTCTTGCAGCTTCATTGACATCGAGTCGCGAGCTCTGTTAGTTTCAATAGTTCCAGTTGTCGCCTTAGCGCCCTCAGTGCGTCTTCAGCAGTAGGCACTCACGAACAAGAATGGACCAGACTCTCAAACAGGTAGGGGAATTACTGCTCGGAGCCATCCCGACCATAGTAATTCTGCTGTCGTTGTACGCCATCTACAGTGTGCTGCTGCACCGGCCGCTGAAGCGGGTCCTCGAGGAGCGCCGCGAGCGCACCGAGGGCGCCTTCGTAAGAGCTCGCGCCGACATCGCCGCCGCCGAAGCCAAGGCCCAGGAATACGAGCAAAGCCTGCGGGAGGCGCGCCTGGCGATCTTCAAAACGCAGGAAGCACGCCGCCAACGAGCACAACAGGCTCGCGCGGATGCCATTGTTGAAGCTCGCACTCGGGCCCAGCAACAAGTTCGTGAAGCGCGCGCCGCCATTGAGCAGGACATGGCTGCCGCCCAGGCGGGATTGCAGGGGGAAACCGAGAGACTCGCGGCAGAGATCATTCGCACTATTCTGCGGCCCGCAGGTGTGGCTCCGGCGATTGGCGGTCAACCGTGAAGAAGCGACCAATCCTATGCGCGGCCCTGACTTTGCTTCTCGTGGTTTTTGCATTCGGCGTGCTCGTCGCGCAGCAGCCTGCTGGAGCCTCTGCGTCGTCCTCTTCGGCTTCCCAGCAGCAATCTTCCTCGGCGCAACCGCAGCCACCACAGAATCCCGACACCGCGACCGGCGAGGAACTGACTGGCGCCGCTAACGGCGAGGCAGGCGAAGAGAACGCGCAATTCAAGTATTCGAAATCGGTAGTGTGGATGGGACATCTGGTGGGACTTGGTCCCCACGCCAGCTACCTGGTCTATTGGTTTATCAATTTTGTCCTGGTGGTCTTGTTCTTTGTTCTTCTGTTTCGCTCATCTGTGCCCAAGATGTTTCGCGATCGCACCCAAGCCATTCAAAAGGGGATACGCGAGGCACAGGCCGCAAGTGCTGACGCGGCGCGGCGTCTAAGCGATATCGAAGCGCGCCTGGCGAAGTTAGACACCGAGGTCGCGGAGATTCGGGCTTCGGCCGAGAGCGAGGCAGCCGCCGAGGAAGCGCGAATCCGCCAAGCCACAGAAGAAGACAAGCGCAAAGTTTTGGAATCGGTTGAGACCGAGGTCAGCGCCATCGCCCGCAATGCTCGCCGCGAATTGAAGACCTACGCTGCCACGCTGGCGGTCGATCTGGCGGCGCGCAAGATCAAAGTGGACGATACGACCGATCAGGCGCTGTTGCATGAGTTCGTTGGGCAACTGGGAAAGGATGGCAAGTAAGCTATGGCCGCCATTGCCAGTCGATACGCGCGTGCTCTGGTTGAGGTCGTCCTTGAGCAGAAGACTGATCCCGACATTGCCCGGCAGCAACTGAATGCCATTGTGCAAGCGGTGCACGACAGTACCGACCTGCGTCGCGTGTGGGAATCGCCCGCAGTGTCGGCTGAGCAGAAACGCGCCGTTCTGGATGCCGTCGTTGGCCAGATGGGCATAACTAAGACAATCCGAAATTTTGTCGCGATCCTTATCGATCATCGCCGCATTGCGATGTTGGATGATATGGCAAAACAGTTTGACAGTGAACTGAACGCCCAGTTGGGATTGGCTGAGGCGGAAATCTCCAGCGCCCGGCCGTTGTCGGGAGATGGAAAGCGCGAACTGGAATCACAGTTGGAGCGCTTGACCGGCAAGAAAGTTCGCGCGACTTACTCCTCCGATCCCGAGCTTCTGGGCGGAGTTGTGGTGCGCGTCGGCAGCACGATTTATGACGGCTCGGTGCGTGGGCAGCTGGAGAAGATGAAGCAGGAACTTAGTACCGCCTAGTCGCGGGCCTCACGGAACCCTCAGAAGGGTAATGGCGCCGGTTCCGCAGTGTGTTTTGGACAAGGGCGACGATGGGATTGTACGGGTGTTCTGACGGCCCGACATGGCACTGCCAGCGAATTGTACTGGCCAAACTCCAGCGCCGCAGGCGCGAAACAGTCTAGCCCAGCACGCAGTCGCAGGCGGAGTGCTGGGTAGAGTGGAAAATAGATCTGAGTCCCTTTAGGGACGGCACATTTTTAGCTTCGTAATACTGGGATTTAATTCTATGGCGCAGATCAAAGCAGACGAGATCACAAAACTCATCCGCGAGCAGATCGACAACTACGAAACCAAGATCGCCGTCGATGAAGTCGGCACCGTAATGTCCATCGGTGATGGCATCGCCCGCGTTTATGGGCTCGACAAGGTCATGGCGGGCGAACTGCTGTCCTTCCCGCACAACGTTGCCGGCCTTGCCATGAACCTGGAAGAAGACCAGGTCGGCGTGGTGCTGCTGGGCGAATACACCGAAGTAGAGGAGGGCGACGAGGTAAAGCGTACTGGCCGCATCATGAGCGTGCCGGTGGGCGATGCCATGATCGGTCGCGTCGTCAATGGCCTCGGCGTGCCCATCGACGACAAAGGTCCGGTCAATACCGATAAGTACATTCCGGTGGAGCGTCTCGCTCCCGGCGTCATCGACCGGCAGCCAGTGAAAGAGCCCATGGCCACTGGACTGAAAGCCATCGACTCGATGATTCCTATCGGCCGCGGCCAGCGCGAACTTATCATCGGCGACCGTCAGACTGGTAAGACTGCCGTTGCGCTCGATACCATCATCAACAGCAAGGGCCGCGACCTTATCTGTATTTACTGCGCCATCGGCCAGAAGCGCTCTTCGGTTGCCCAGGTGGTGAAGACGCTGGAAGATTTCGGCGCGATGGAATACACCATCGTGGTTTCGGCGTCGGCCTCCGATCCAGCTCCCATGCAATACATCGCGCCCTACGCGGCTTGCGCCATGGGCGAGTATTTCCGCGACAACGGAAAACACGCGCTGTGCATTTATGACGATCTGTCGAAGCACGCGGTAGCGTACCGCGAAATCTCGTTGCTGTTGCGCCGTCCGCCAGGACGCGAGGCCTATCCGGGCGACGTTTTCTATCTCCACTCGCGTCTGCTGGAGCGCGCCGCGAAGCTCAACAACGAGCTCGGCGGCGGTTCGCTGACCGCGCTGCCCATCATTGAGACCCAGGCAGGCGACGTCTCGGCGTACATTCCGACGAACGTCATCTCCATCACCGACGGTCAGATTTATCTCGAAACCGATTTGTTCAACTCGGGCGTGCGTCCGGCTGTGAACGTCGGCTTGTCGGTCAGCCGCGTCGGCGGCAGCGCGCAGATCAAGGCCATGCGGCAGGTTGCCGGAACGTTGCGATTGGACCTGGCGCAGTACCGCGAACTGGCTGCGTTCTCGCAGTTCGGCAGCGATCTGGATAAAGCAACGCAGGCGCAACTTGCGCGGGGCGGGCGTCTGACCGAGATCCTGAAGCAGGGCCAATATCAGCCATTGCCGTTCTCCAAGCAAATTCTCATCATCTATGCCGGAACCCAGGGCCTACTCGACGACATGCCGGTCGATCAATTGGGCGAGTTTGAAAAGGGCCTGTACAACTACGTCGATACAACGAACCCAGGCGTACTGAAGGCAATCGAGGAAAAGAAGATTCTCGACGACGATTTGCGTGGGGCCCTGACAAAAGTTATTAAGGAATTCAAGGAGCGTTTTGCCAGCGAGCGTCAGGCGGTAGCGACGGCGAGCGCCTAAAACCACATGGCGAACATACGCGACATCCGGCGGCGCATTCGCAGCGTGAAGAACACGCGGCAGATCACCAAAGCCATGAAGATGGTTTCGGCGGCCAAGCTGCGTCGCGCTCAGGAACGCGCGCTCGCCTCGCGTCCCATGGCTCAGATGCTGCTGAACGTGCTCACCTCGGTCATGAAGCGGGCCGACCTGATCGATCCCGTTACCGGGCTACCGAGGCACCCGTTGTTGGCGGTGCGTCCTGAGCGCAATATCCTGCTCGTCCTGGTGACCGGGGATCGAGGCCTTGCAGGCGCGTTCAACTCCAATGTGCTGAAGGTCACGACGAAGTTCCTGCAGGGGTTTCCCGACCAGAACATCGACATTCTGGCCGTGGGTCGAAAAGGACGCGATTTTATGCGCCGCCGTTATCCCGTCGGCAAAGCCGGGGAGCCAACTCGCGCCGGGCGGGTGCAGGTTGTCGGCGAACATCTGAACCTGCTCGCCAAGGTGGAATTCGAAGCGGTAAACGAGATCGCGGAACGGATCATAAAGGCCTACACGGACGAAGAGATTGACTCCGTCTATGTCATTTTCAACGAGTTCAAGTCCGTAATCTCACAGCGCCTGATAGCGCAGCGGATCCTGCCAGTGCAGGAAATCGGGCGGCGCGAAGTTGCGCTGACGGAAGAATTCACGGCGGAACAGCGCGAGCGCATGGGAGAGGCAGCCCGCACGGCTGGGATCAGCTTGCAGGAGCCCGGCCCGACGGAAGCTGAACAGGAAGCCGCGAGCTTCGGTACGGCTCCGGTGGATTACATTTACGAGCAGCCACCGGAAGAGTTGTTTGCCGCAATCCTGCCCCGCTACGTGACCATTGAACTTTTCCAGGGACTACTGGAATCGGTTGCGGCGGAGAACGCGGCCCGTATGACCGCGATGGATTCGGCGACCAACAATGCCAATGACGTGATCGACTCCTTGACGCTCACTATGAACCGGGCGCGCCAGGCTGCGATCACCAAAGAGATTATCGAAATTGTGAGCGGCGCAGCGGCGTTGTAGGGCAGTTGTTGGTTCCCGGTTGTCAGTTGTCAGTTGTCAATGACAACGGCAAGATTGGTGGTTGGTAGATGCAAGCTCATCGCTATCAGGATCTGCTGGCGTGGCAAAAAGCAATCACGTTTGTGGAAACGGTTTACGCAGTTACATCGAAGTTGCCACAGTCAGAGACTTTCGGGCTGAAGAGTCAAATTCGACGTTCGGCTGTGTCAGTGCCCAGCAACATCGCAGAGGGACAGGGGCGTTCCACACGGGGGGAATTCCAGCAGTTCCTCGGCCTCGCGCGTGGTTCTTTGTATGAACTTGAAACTCAAATTTTGATTGCTCCTAAGTTGGGTTATGTTTCGGGGGAAGAAGGCAACTGTTTGCTTGTCGAGGCGCGGGAGCTTGGTCGAATCCTGAATGGATTGATTGGCTCTCTGAAGTCCTTGCCCCCAAAGTCACCTCGCCGTCAACTGACAACCGACAACTGACAACTGGATTCAACTATGGCAGAAAATATCGGACACATTATTCAAATCGCGGGTCCTGCGGTGGACGTGCAGTTCTCCGAAAAAGCGTTGCCGCCTATCTATTCGGCGCTGCGCGTAACCAGTGACGGCTTCAAGGTTCCCCAGCCCATCAACGTCATTCTCGAAGTGGAGCAGCAACTCGGCGAGGGCCGCGTGCGTTGCGTTGCCATGGAGCCCACAGAAGGCATGGTGCGCGGCATGAAGGCCCTGGACCTCGGCGGTCCTATCACCGTCCCGGTCGGCCGTGGAACGCTCGGCCGGGTGCTCAACGTCATCGGCGAGCCGGTGGACAAGCTCGGCCCCGTGCCGTGCGAGAAGCGTAATCCCATCCATCGCGAGGCGCCTGCGTTCGACGAACAGTCCACCTCGATGGAGATGTTTGAGACCGGCGTGAAGGTCATCGACCTGATCCAGCCATTCCTGAAGGGCGGCAAGATTGGCCTGTTCGGCGGCGCCGGTGTTGGCAAAACCGTCGTCATCATGGAGCTCATCAATAACGTCGCTCTGAAACACGGCGGCTTCTCCGTATTCGCCGGAGTGGGAGAGCGCACCCGCGAGGGCAACGATCTCTGGCTCGAAATGCAGGAGTCCGGCGTGGTCAACATTAAGGACCCCGCCAAGTCGAAGGCCGCATTGATCTACGGCCAGATGACCGAGCCGCCCGGAGCGCGCCTGCGCGTTGCGCTGACCGCCCTGACCGTTGCCGAGTACTTCCGCGACGAAGAAGGTTCGGACACGCTGCTGTTCATCGACAACATTTTCCGTTTCACCCAGGCGGGATCGGAAGTATCCACGTTGCTGGGCCGCATGCCCTCGGCCGTGGGATACCAGCCCAACCTGGCCACTGAGATGGGCGAGTTGCAGGAGCGCATTACCTCTACCAAGAAGGGCTCGGTGACATCGGTGCAGGCGATTTACGTGCCCGCCGACGATTTGACCGATCCTGCGCCGGCCACGACCTTTGCTCACCTGGATGCGACGACGGTGCTTTCACGCCAGATATCCGAGCTGGGCATCTACCCTGCCGTCGATCCGCTGGCTTCCACCTCGCGCATTCTCGATCCGCGTGTTGTCGGCGAGCAGCACTACAACACCGCGCAGGCCGTGAAACGCGTGCTGCAGAGTTACAAGGACCTGCAGGACATCATCGCGATTCTGGGTATCGACGAGCTCAGCGAAGACCAAAAGCTCACGGTGTCGCGCGCCCGCAAGGTGCAGAAGTTCCTCTCGCAGCCGTTCTTCGTGGCCGAACAGTTCACCGGTCTGAAGGGACGCTATGTAAAGATCGACGACACGGTGCGCAGCTTCCAGGAAATTGTCGATGGCAAGCACGACGATATTCCGGAACAGGCGTTTTACATGAAGGGCGACATCAACGAGGTGCTGGAAGAGGCCGAGAAGATGAAGGCGCAAGCGTAATCCTCCATGGCTGACACGCTGCACTTACAAATCGTGACCCCCGACCGGCTTCTTGTCCGCGAGGATACCGAGCAGGTCCAGATACCCGGCAAGAACGGGGAGCTCGGTATTTTGCCGGGACACGCCCCGCTCATTACCGAATTGCAGATTGGTGAGATCAGCTATCGCACGCGTGGAACGATGCAGCACCTCGCGGTCGCTTGGGGTTTCGCCGAAGTATTGCCGGAGAAGGTGACCATCCTGGCCGCTGCCGCCGAGCGCGCCGAGGACATTGACGTTAAGCGCGCGCAAGAGGCGAAGGCCCGAGCCGAGGAAGCACTGCGCCAGGGCGCCGCCGATCTTGACTATGAGGCAACACTGTTGGCCTTGCGCCGCGCCGAAGTTCGTCTGGAAGTCGCTGCCCGCGCGGGACAGACGGTTGCTGCGCACTAGGCTTTACTGAGGGAACAAAAAATCGCCGCGCCGGATCAGCATCTGGCGCGGCTTTGTCTTGCAATCACAACTAAGCAGCTACGCCGTAACCGCTTTCGGTTGCGGCGCAACGAAACGAATCGCTTTCGCGAGCAGGATGGTCTCGATGTTGCGCAAAGCTTCGAGCACCTTGTCGCTGATTTCGTCATCCACCTGTACCACCGCGACTGCCGATGACTCCTGTCCCTTGCGGCTGCGACCTAGCGAGAAGTTGGCGATGTTGACATTGTGCTGCCCCAACACCGTCCCCACACGGCCCACAACGCCGGGCACGTCGAGATTGCGCAGGTAGATGAAGGTGCCTTCCAGCGGCGCCTCCACGTTAATGCCGTCGATCTCCAGCAGCCTGGGCAAGCCACCAGCCTGAACGCAGCCGGCGACCGTGTTCTCCTGCTGACCGGTTTTGAAGGTCATGCGAAGTACGTTGGCCGCACCGCCTTCGTCCCGCGTTTTTTTGCGTTCGGTAAGGCGGATGCCGCGCTCCTCGGCGATCGACGCCGCATTTACCAGGTTCGCCCGCTCATGAGCATGAGCGATCTGGTTCAATGCGCCGGCCACCGCGGCGTTGCGAATGAGCGCTGTCTTCCACTCGGCGATCTCGCCGCTGTAGCTGAGGCCCATCTCTTCCACCCCGCCTTCGCCCGATTGCGCCAGGAAGGCACCCAGACGTTCGCCGAGCACGATGTACGGCCGCATCTGCTGGTACTCTTCTTCACTGATCGAAGGCACGTTGACCGCGTTTTGGATCACGCCCTTCAGCAGGTACTCGCGCACCTGCAGCGCGATCTGCACGCCGACCGCCTCCGACGCTTCGTGGGTGGAACCCGCGATGTGCGGCGTCAGAATGACGTTCGGCAGCGTCGCCAACGGGGAGTCCTTGAGCGGCTCATTGCTATAAACATCCAGCGCAGCACCACCTAGTTGTCCCGACTGCAAGGCTTCGATGACGGCGGGTTCATTCAGCAACTCGCCACGTGCGCAATTGACCAGGCGCACACCCTTCTTCATCTTGCGAATGGTGTCCGCGTTGATCATGCCTTGAGTCTGCGGCGTCAGGCCGACATGCAGTGTGATGTAGTCGGACTGGGCGAAGACCTCGTCGAGCGATCCCAGGGTAATGTTTAATTGCTGAGCCAGGCTGGGCGCCACGTATGGATCGTGTGCGACAACCTTCATGCCGAAGACAATGGCCCGTCGAGAGACCTCGATTCCGACACGACCCAGCCCGACGATGCCAAGTGTCTTGCCGCGAAGCTCGCTGCCTTGCAGCGTTTTCTTTTCCCATTTGCCAGCATGCATGGTTGAGTCGGCACGCACAAGATGACGAGCCAGGGCCAGCATAAGGGCGAAGGTGTGCTCGGCAACCGCAACTGCATTGCCGCCGGGCGTGTTCATCACTACGATGCCGCGCTTGGTAGCAGCATCAAGATCGACGTTGTCCACGCCTACCCCAGCGCGCCCGATGACGCGCAGCTTCGGAGCTTTGTCCATCATTGCTGCGTCGACGAACGTTGCCGAGCGAACCAGGATGGCGTCCGCGGTAGCCAGTTCTCCGGGCAGGGTTTCTTTGTCAGTGGTTACCACTTTCCAGTCTTTGTGTTCGCCAAAGATGGCAGATGCGGAAGATGAGATCTTGTCAGCGATAACGATCTTCATACAGTAGCCGCCTCGGCGAATTGTCCGGCAAGGACTTCTTGCACGGCGCGCACGCCTGCGCCCAGTTCAATGTGATGAGACGGCGCAACTTTGACTAGTACATGCTCTAACGCGCCGATGACGCCGATAGCGTCAAGGTAGTCGTAGTAGCCGAGATGTGCGATGCGGAAAAGCTTGCCCTTCATCTCACCCTGGCCATTGGCGACCACCATGGCGAAGCGCTCACGGAACTCTTTCACGATGGCACTGGAATCGACACCAGCCGGCGCCAAGACAGCAGTGACAGCAGCCGCAGGGCACGTGGGCGCGAACAGCTTCAGGCCCAGGGCCTGCACGCCAGCGCGAACCATCGCGGCCGAAGTTTCCGCGTTGTGAATGAGTGCTTCGCGCCCGTCGGCGAGATTGCCACCCCCAGACTTGCGGATGTAGTCCAGCGCTGCGGCCAGTCCACAGATCAGCGCGACGGCAGGCGTAAATGCTGATTCACCTTTGGTCTGCGATTTGCGCTCCTTGCGCAGATCGAAATAGAAGCGCGGCTGCTTGGCAGTCTCCATGCGTTGCCACGCCCGCTCGCTCACGCTGAGGTAAGCAAGTCCTGGCGGAATCATGACTGCCTTCTGCGAGCCACCGATGAGGATGTCAATTCCCCAATCATCCACTTCGAAGTGCGTAGTGCCCAGTCCGGTGATGGCATCGACCACCAGCAAGATGTCGGTACCTTTCAGCAGGGCGGCGATGGCCTTCACGTCGTGACGCGCGCCGGTGGAGGTTTCAGTGGCCTGCATATAAACCACACGCGCGCCATCGAGCTTGGCTTTGATTTCGCGCAGATCGAAGGTCTGCCCATAGGGGACCTCGACCAGTTCGATCTGGCAGTTGAATGCCTTGGCAAGATCGCGCCACCTCTCGCCAAACTTTCCGGCGGTGAGTACTACGACTTTTTCGCCGGGAGAAGTAAGGTTTGATATTGCGGCTTCCATCGCTCCGCTACCTGAGGAGGCGAGAAGGAGAACGTCGTTCTTGGTGCCGATGAAGGTCTTAAGATCAGCAAGTGTACGGGTGAAAATTTCGCGGAATTCAGCCGTGCGGTGATGCATGTCTGCGGCAGCAATCGCATTTTGAGCGGCCGGAAGAAGAGGAGTCGGGCCGGGAGTAAACAGCCGTGTCTTACGTAGCATGGCAAGTACCTCTACAGGTTGATTGCCGGCGCACACGAGCGCCGACGTGTTAATCATAGGCTTTCGCGGCTGCACAGACCACCACACGTGGGTAGTGGCTGTGTGTTCCGTATCACCAGCCCATGTGACTCACTACTCTATAATTACGCCATGAGCTTGACTCAGCAAGTCCAAAAAGACATGGTTGACGCTATGCGCAAGAAGGAAGAGCTGCGTCTGTCGACCCTCCGGATGATGAAAGCCGCACTGCAGAACAAGCGAATCGAGAAACGCGCCGACCTCGAGGAAAAAGAGGAGCTGCAGGTCTTCACCACCATGATCAAGCAGCGCAAGGATTCGATCGAGCAGTTCACAAACGGCAACCGTCCCGAGCTGGCGGCCAAGGAAGCCCAGGAGATAGCGATCATCGAAGGCTACATGCCGAAGGCGGTTGGCGAAGAGGAGATCGTTGCCACAGTCCGTGCCACCATCGCAGAGATGGGGTCGCCGACTATAAAAGACATGGGCGCGGTGATGAAGAACGCCAAAGCCAAATTCGGCGACGCCCGTGTGGACGGCAAGCTGCTCAGTGAAGAGGTAAAGAAGCAACTCGCAATCAGCAACTAGGAATCAACTTGCCAAGAAAGGACTCTTTGCACTTTCTATTCCGGCTGTGCCGACGGTCCCTTTTTCACGTCGGCGAATACACGGTTTGCGATGCGGTCCATGACCTGTGAAACCACCGCCGCCTCTGGCATCGCCAGCTGGGTTGAGAACGGCGCGCCCGCAAACGGTGCGTCATCTCCGGCGCGATATAGCTTGTATTCCACCGTGGCGCGAAACTCTGGGTCCATGGCCTGTCCGCGGGGATTATTGGGTTGGCTCCAAACGCCATTAGGGTTGGTTTCGATGGTGCCGGGCCGAGGCATCGCAGGGTCGGTCGAGCCCCTCAACTCGACCAGCGTGGTGTACACCACATAGTCGCAGTTCTTGTCCTTGGCTTCGGCGCCGACCTCGTCGGGCGTCATTCCATCCAGAGGCACGCCTTGAACCTTGATGTGCAGTTTTTTGTCGGGCTTCAGCTGGTTCAGTGACGTGACCAGTCGATCGCGCTCCAGGGTACCCGGAACCGAAAGGGTGGCCGCGTTTTTCATGGTCGCCACCCCAACCACGACGATGCGACTTCCCTGGGCGAACGCAGCCACTGAAAGCAAGCAAAATGTAAGGGCCAATGCCGCAGTCGGGAAACGATGCATGGAGATTTACCTCCTGATTGAGGTATTTAACACCACGACCAGGCGCACGATGCGGCTATTTTCGTAATTTTGCGTACTCCACTGGAGAGGGTAGCTCCTCCAGCCCGCGCCCAGCAAAGATCTCTTCGAAGTTTGTGATCAGCTCTTGATGGATGAGTCCGTTCGTCGCCAGCACTTCGCGGCTATCGAGCCGAAACGGCGAGCCGTCAAAGCGGGTTACGCGTCCGCCGGCTTCTTGAACGAGAAGTACACCTGCGGCAGTGTCCCACGGATTCAGATTAAATTCCCAGAAGCCGTCATAGCGACCGCAGGCGACATTGGCCAGGTCGAGTGCTGCCGATCCCGCGCGCCGCACCCCATGCGAGCGCAAGGTAATCTGGTGATAAAAGTGGATGTTAGGATTCTTGTGCCGCTTGTGGCTAGGAAATCCCGTGCCCAGGATCGATTCCGCCAAACGCCGTGTCTTGGACACGTGAATGGGTTCGCCATTCAGGGTTGCGCCCTGGCCGCGCTCCGCAGAGAACATCTCATCGCGAGTCGGGTCGTAAAGAACCCCGACCTCAACCTGCTCATCCTTTCCAGCGGCGGTGGCGTTGCGCACCAGCGCGATCGAAATGCAAAACACTGGATAGCCATGTGCAAAGTTAGTAGTGCCATCCAGGGGATCGACGTACCAGCGATAGTCAGCACCAGCACCGCTGCGAGCCCCTTCTTCGCCGACAATGCCGTGTTCCGGCCAGCGGGCGCGCAAGCGCTCGACGATCATCTTCTCCGAGGCGCGGTCAGCCTCGGTTACGAGATCAACGTCGCCTTTGTACTCGATCGTGACATGGCCGGCGAAGTAACCCATGAGGAGCGCTCCCGCCTCTCGGGCGATCGCCTCTACCTCGGGCAAGTACTGAGTCATTCCGAACCACTTGCAGAGTTGCCGTTCCTCGCTTGAGCAGAGCCGTCGGGACGCGGCTTGCGCGCCGTATCCTCGGCAATGTACGCAATCTCGTGCTTGAAGATGAAGAGGTTGGGGGCGCCCTCGCGGGTCAGACGCACCATACGGCGGTCATAATACTCGATCCAGCCGCGGACAGTGTCGCCGTCCATCAACTTAATACGGACCGGACGCTGCTTCTCGCCCAGCATTTTGAGATAAGCCGCTTCCTGGTGAGTGTCGTCGGGTGGTGGAGACTTTCCCTTCCGCGAGTTGGCATCGTTGCTCGAACCTCGAAAGCCCATGGCTCGATTCTACACGCAGGCGCGGCCTCGTCGGCTGCCGGGGTAGCGATGTTAGGAGGGCCCCAGTACCAGGCGCGCTTTGAGAGTTCGGCTATCCGACCCGGGCTTATCGATTGCGTATCGCTCAGGAGAAGCGCAGTCGAATTTAATGGAAGAGAAACACTTCTTAACAATTTCTCAGAGGCAAAGGCGTCAACGTCAATCCCTTGCGTTGCTTTAAGAGCATTGCTGCGTGCATCATTGATATAAGCACAAGCATCTTATCGGGAACGTGCCGCGAATTGGAAATTTGCCCGCACATGTCACCACTTTGATTCCATTCCGGTGTTAGGAAGCTAAGCGCTAATTGCAAGGGTTATGCATCTGCACTCTTTAGCAGTGTTGGGAACGCCGGTCGCCGTGCTGCTGCTATGTCTGGGCTTCGGCCTGGCGGCTTACTTTGGATTGCGCAACTTCTCCCGAGTGCTGTTCGCTCTTTCGCAAAGTCGCTCACAGCTATTCTCGGTAGGAGCGGGCATCACGCTGCTTTTGGTCGTCTTCCAAGTACACAACTGGAGCCGTCCGCAGCCTGCTGATTCACCAGGCCAGGATTTCATGCTGGCGTCAGCACCGGTCTCTACAGGCCAGGCGGACAGCATTGTGCCTGACGTTTTAACCGCAGTTACCACCTACCACAACGACAATGCTCGCACCGGCCAGTACATGAATGAAACGGTACTGACGCCGGCCAACGTGAATCCTGCGCGGTTCGGGAAGCTGTATTCCTACCCGGTGGATGGCTACGTTTACGCGCAGCCGCTTTATATGCCGGACGTCGCAATTCCCGGTAACGGCGTTCACAATGTCGTGATTGTGGCAACTGAGCACGACAGCGTCTATGCGTTCGATGCGGACTCAAGTTCCATCACTCCGATTTGGCGAGTCAATTTCCTCAATCCGGATGCTGGTATTAACAGCTTGTCGCCTGCGGATGTGAACGCGAGCGACATCGTTCCAGAGGTAGGAATCACCAGCACTCCTGTCATTGACGTAACCAGCAACACGATCTACGTAGTAGCCGCCACCAAGGAGAATGGCGCTTTTTATCACCGCTTGCATGCACTGGATCTAGCCTCAGGCGCGGAAAAATTCGGCGGACCGCAGCCTATCCAGGCGAAGTATCCCGGTACCGCGCGAGAAAGCTCGGACGGCGTACTGGCGTTTGACTCCCACTTCCATCTGCAACGGGCCGCGCTGCTGCTCGACAAAGGCCGCTTGTACGTTGCATTTGCGTCCTACGGTGACTTTGGCGCCTATCACGGTTGGGTCATCGCGTACGATCCGGCGACGCTGAAGCAAACTGGAAGCTGGGTTACCACTCCCAACGGCTACCAGGGGGGCATTTGGATGAGCGGCTGCGGAATCTCCGCCGATGCCGATGGCAATCTTTATCTCTCGGTCGCGAATGGTCCGTTTGACGCGTTTGGCGAGCAACCCGGTGTGAACTTCAGCGACAGCGTCGTGAAGTTGAAACCTGGGTCTGGCGGTCTAGCCCTGCTGGATTACTTCACTCCTTTCAATCAGGCGAAGATGGCGCGCGATGACTTAGATCTGGGGTCGGCAGGAGTCGTTCTATTGCCTGACCAGCCCGGACCTTATCCGCACCTGGCCGTGACCAGTGGCAAGAACGGTCATATCTACCTGCTCAACCGCGATGCTCTAGGAGGTTACCGGGCAGATGGCCGCAATACGCAGGTGATCCAGGAAATCTCTGGCCTCCGCCAGCAGATGGGGACGCCGGCTTATTGGAATGGCTATATTTATTTTGGATCGGGAGTCAGCCCGTCCAAGGATTCGATACGCGCCTTCACTATCCGTAATGGAATGTTGTCCCATCCCGCGGCCTCGCAAACCCAGGCCGTGTACTCCTTAACTCGCAATACGGTCAGCGTTTCCGCGAACGGCACCAGGAATGGAATCGTGTGGGCGGTGCAGACCGATGGGTACTACACACCCAAGCCCGGCCCCGCAATCCTGCATGCTTATGACGCCCGGAATCTAGGACGCGAGTTGTACAACTCAAACCAACGCGTGGCTCGCGATAGTCCTGGTCCGGCGTCGAAGTTTACAGTTCCCACGATTGCGAATGGCAAGGTGTTCGTCGGAACAGCAAATCAGTTAAGCGTTTACGGATTGTTATCTGGCGCGGGCAACTAGCCGCGCCCACTATCCCACAACCAAAACTTCAGGGTGATCATTTCCCGCTCACGGGCTTCGGGCCTGCTGCCTTCACTTCAGGTGGCGCATCAAATTGCTCGAAGTTCTTGGCAAAGCGCGCGGAAAGGTCGGCCGCCATCTTGTCGTAGGCGGCCTTGTCCTTCCAGGAGTTACGCGGTTTCAGCAGTTCCGGCGGAACTCCAGGACACCATTTCGGAATGCTCAATCCGAACGCAGGCTCAATCTCAAACTCCACATTCGCCAACTTGCCTTCCACCAACGCGTTGACCATAGCGCGCGTATAGGGCAAGCTCATGCGTTTGCCGACGCCATACCCTCCACCTTGCCAGCCCGTGTTTACCAGCCAGCACTGCGCTTTGTGCTCGCGCAGCCTGCGGCCAAGCATCTCGGCGTAGACCTTCGGTGGCAAAGGCATAAACGGAGCACCGAAGCAGGTAGAGAACGTCGCCTGCGGCTCGGTCACGCCAGCTTCCGTGCCTGCAACCTTGGCGGTGTAGCCCGACATAAAGTGATACATGGCCTGCTCGGGCGTGAGCTTAGAAACCGGAGGCAGCACGCCGAAGGCGTCCGCCGTCAGGAAAACTACGTTCTTCGGATGTCCGCCAAAGCCAGGGATAACGGCGTTGTCGATGTGCTCCACCGGGTAGGCGGCGCGAGTGTTTTCGGTTCTGCTGTCATCGTTATAATCGGGGGTACGCGTAATCGGATCGAGCACGACGTTTTCCAAAACCGAACCGAAGCCAAGGGCATTGTAGATTTGCGGCTCGTTCTCTGGTGAGAGTCTGATGCACTTCGCGTAGCATCCGCCTTCAAAATTGAAGACGCCGGTCGCACTCCATCCGTGCTCGTCGTCGCCAATCAGCCTGCGGCTGGGATCCGCGGACAGGGTCGTCTTGCCGGTGCCTGACAATCCAAAGAACAGCGCGGTCACGCCGTCTGCGCCGATGTTTGCCGAACAATGCATCGGGAAGACGTTGCGTTCCGGCAGGAGAAAATTCATCACTCCGAAGATCGACTTCTTCATCTCTCCGGCATACTCTGTGCCGCCGATGAGCACCAGTTTCTTACTGAAGTTAATCAGAATAAACACTTCGGAGTTCGTACCATCGCGCTGAGGATCGGCCTTAAAGCCAGGCGCGCTCAGGATGGTGAACTCCGGTTTATGCGTCTTCAGTTCTTCCGAGGTGGGCCTAATAAATAGCTGCCGCACAAACAGATTGTGCCAGGCATATTGATTGATCACCTGAATGGGCAGCCGATATGTCGGATCGGCGCCGCAATACAGGTCCTGGACGAAAAGCTCCTGGCCTTTCAAATAGTCGAGCACATGCTCATACAGGGCATCGAACTTATCGGCCGAAATCGGCTTATTGGCCGAACCCCACGCAATTTTGTCCTTGGTGACCGCGTCTTCCACGGTGAACTTGTCCTTAGGAGAACGGCCGGTACGCTTGCCGGTCTCGGCTACCAGTGAGCCGCGAGCCGCCAGTTCCGCCTCACCGCGGCGAAGCGCGGCTTCCACTAAAAGTGCCGGATACAAGTTGCGCTGAACCTTGTCTCCTCCCAGCAATTGCGATACTTCCGGAGTTTGTAGAACGGAGGACATAAGAGTGCTCCTAACCCTGATCGAAATAGAAACTTGCTTGCGGAAACAAGACGACGTCCCACCTGGTTTCGCTCGGCGGAGCTTCCCGGAGATCCGCGGAGTGAAATACGACACGCCGTGACTAAGACGTCAGCGGGTTACAGGTTGCTGGGCTTCATCCACGATCGTCTGCAGATGATCAAGCGTTTCCTGTACAGTCAAGCTATACATCTCGCGGCCGTTATCTTCGCCCGATTCGATCGCCCACTTCAAATAATGGCCCGCGATCTGGACAGCCATCGGATCTGTGATGACTTTCCCCGTCTGCCGATGGTATTCGACCCATGCGGGATGCGGAAGGGCAATCCAGACTGGACGATCATCCACCAAAAACTTAATGTCGATCGCATCCGCGTGTCGTGTGGCAATGGCAACAATCAGCGCCTGATATCGGCAGTGCACGGGCTTACCCGTCCAGCGATCAATAGCCTGGAAGTCGTCGTACATACCCTTAGAACTATAGCCGACGCGCAGCGACCGGGGCAATCAGCGCTACCTGGCTGTGACATCTTGGACTTAGTCGGCCGGAAGGCGACAATCAGGCGCGGTCTCTCGCCTCACCCAGCACGACCTTCACGTTCATCTTGCGTTTGTTTCGGTAAATGGTTACGGTGACGGTGTCGCCGGCGCGATGTTTATTCATGGCGTTCGCCAAGTCCTGCTGATCGCCGATAGAGTCCCCATCGATGGCGACGATCAAGTCGCCGCCAATCATGATCGGCGTGTTACCCAGATAGGCACGCTCGTTCCCGCCGCGCAAACCAGCCTGGTCAGCGGCCCCACCTGGAACGGTACGAACAATCAGAATGCCATAGTCGGCAGGCAGTCCCATTTCCTGTGCCAACTCCGGCCCAATCGACAACACAGATATGCCCAGTGTAGGCCGCCTCACCGTACCCAAAGTGATTAGGTCATTGAGAACCGCCTTTGCAGTATTGATGGGAATTGCAAAGCCAATGCCTGCGCTCTGATTCGAACCACCGGTGGCGATCATGCTGTTGATGCCGATTACTTCGCCATGCGAGTTCAAAAGCGGGCCGCCCGAGTTTCCGGGGTTGATCGCCGCATCGGTCTGGATAGCTTCCTCGATGTTGGCACCCTCCGGGCTGCGAATGGGTCGAAGTGAACTGATGATGCCGCGGGTCATGGTTCCCGCCAACCCAAACGGGTTTCCGATGGCAAAGGTTTTCTGGCCGACTTGCAGGTTCTTGGAGTCGCCGAGTACCGCGGGAACCACACCCGGCGCGTCAATTTTGACGACTGCCAGATCGTGGGCTCGGTCACGTCCGATCACCGCGGCCTTATAGGTTTTTTTATTGTGCAAGGTTACTTCCACCTGAGTAGCATTGCCGACTACGTGATAGTTGGTGAGGATGTGCCCTTCCTTGTCAATGATGAAGCCAGAGCCTTGGCCTTCTTCCGGCACCGGTCCGAAGAAATAGTCGTAAGCCACCGTCTTCGAGGTAATGTTGACTACCGAGGGAATGGCCTTGTGATAGACCTCGATATTATTTTGCTCATCAGCATCGAGGGTCTCAGGGCCTGCAGCCTCGCTGAGTTCGACGTGCGTGGGACGTGAAACCCAGTTTGGCGTTGCCACCCCGCTGTGATGGGTTGTGTACCAATAAAAGGCTCCTGCCAGGATGACTCCAAGAAGAAAGGGACGAACAAATTTCATAGTGTTGTGCGGGCGCTCATCGATTCAGAGCTGCCGTAGAGGAATTAGACGGCCAACCTATAAGAGTGTACCGAATGTGGGGCGACTTGCGCGAATACAAGCCCGGGTTCGTTCTTTGGTGAACGGTGTAAGCTCGGTCGCCATCCGCAGAGAGTCCGCGACCCGCTTGCGACCGGTGAAAAAGCTGGGCAACATGGGTCGTGTTGGGCAGGGGAAATTCATGGCACTTTTCCCGAACCGCTCACGAATGTGTCACTATAATTTGCGTCTCGAGAGAGCAGCTCTCGATAGCCTACTTCCTGAGCAACAAGGCATATGGAATACACACGATTGGGCAGAACCGGGATGCAGGTGTCGCGCATATGTCTGGGATGTATGACGTATGGTGATCCCAACCGCGGCGCGCATCCCTGGACGCTGCCGGAAGAGCAGGCTCGTCCGCTGCTTCGCAGCGCGATTGAGCTTGGCATCAACTTCTTCGATACCGCCAACACATATTCCGATGGCAGCAGCGAGGAGATTCTGGGTCACGCGATTCGCGACTTTGCCAATCGCGACGACGTAGTCATCGCTACCAAGGTTTACTTCCCGCTTCGTAAAGGCCTCAATGCGCGTGGCCTTTCGCGCAAGGCGATCATGGCGAACATTGACGCCAGCCTGCGCCGGCTGGGCATGGATTACGTCGATCTCTACCAGATTCACCGCTGGGACTATGACACGCCCATCGAAGTGACGTTAGAGGCCCTGCACGATGTCGTCAAGGCCGGCAAGGCACGCTACATCGGAGCTTCGTCCATGTTTGCGTGGCAGTTCTGCAAGGCGCTCTACCTTGCCGATCGGCACGACTGGACGCGATTCGCCACCATGCAGGACCACTACAACCTGCTGCACCGCGAAGAAGAGCGGGAGATGTTGCCGCTTTGCGCGCAGGAGAAGGTTGCCGTGCTGCCGTGGAGCCCACTGGCGCGCGGACGATTGGCACGCGCCTGGAATGAAAGCACCAACCGCACGGAAACCGACGAATATGGGAAAAAGCTCTACATCGCGGCGCAAGATGCGGACCGTCGCGTGATAGAGCGCGTTGGCGAGATCGCAAACAACCGCGGCGTTCCGCGAGCGCAGATTGCGTTGGCTTGGCTGCTGCACAAGCCGGTGGTTACCGCCCCGATTGTGGGAGCATCCAAGCAGCAGCATCTCGACGACGCTACCGCCGCGCTCTCGTTGCACCTATCTCCGGAGGAAATTTCTTTCTTGGAAGAACCCTACGTGCCCCATCCGGTGGTTGGATTTGCGTGAGCCGGGAACCCTTCCTCCCTGCGGAAGTCATACGGCCTGCGCCGCTCACGGCTTGGCTTGCCGGCGGATTAGACGCTCGCCGCCGTTGCCGCTGCGCCCTGGTAGCGGTAGTTTCCGAAGCCGAGGATGAGATAGCCAATTCCGCCAAGCAGGAAGAGTAAAAAGAAGCCAAACAATGCACTTTGCCCGAATGCCTTGGCGACATCGATGGACACAACAATCAGCATCACAAAGTTAACCAGCGGGATGAAGTACAGGATGAGCCACCATCCTGGACGTCCGGCGATCTTCAGTAGGATGTAAAGGTTGTAGAAAGGAATCAGGATGGCCCAGCCGGGATGACCGGCCTTCTCATACATCTTCCAGCCGCCGATGATGAAGAGCAATAAAAAAATCAGCCAGAACGTCAGCGCCGTACCACTGAAAAAAATCCCGAAAGGATTCTTGGCCGGGTTTTGCAACAGCAGAGTAGCAATTGACGCCATGGTGAGCCTCCAGGCTACAGATGCACGCAGAATTCGACTCGTGAGTTTTTGAAGGGCGGCAGCTTTAGCTGCGCCTCCCAAGTCCCAAGCGCCGCTCACGGTAAGTGTATCGGACGCGTCAATCGCACCTGCCGCAGCTCCGGCCAAGGGTTGCGGTCTGCTTACGGCGCCATACCGTCGTCCATCCATTGTTTGAAGCTGGCGATTTGCCCTTTCGGCCAAGGCTCGTCGCAAGGCATGCTGCCGTCTTCAAGGCGGGAGTAAATGGCCTCGGCGTGCTTCTTGACGTCATCGTAGGCCGAAAGATCCATGCCGAATTCTTTCATGGTGTCCACATCAGGAGTGTCCCGAAACAGCGGGCGAATGTCCTTGGCGAAGCTGAGAGCCACAAGCACCTCCAACAACGATTTTGGCACAAGCCGGCCGGAAGTTCCCTTCAGATTGATGAATTATCGATGAGTTCAGCGGGGCCGCACCAGCCTGCGTCCTCTTTCTCTATCACCCCAACTCGTGACTGCTGTCACCGTATTTTAGGCTTGATTGGGGCAGGGTGGTGGGTACTGTCTTCGTTCTCATTCCTGAATCCGTCTGAGGAAACAGGCAATTGCCTATTGCCTTGTCCCTTACGATGCGAGAGTTCACCGGAGTGGAGGTCATGCGCCGTTTCGTTGCTGATTTTCCCTTGCGTCGGTTTACATTCAACTGCTCCATAAGGCTATTGTTTGCGCTGCTGGTCACCTGTTGTGCCGGCGTATCACCAGACGCTGCAGCACAGGGGATAGTCTCTCTTCAGCAAACGCCCCTGGCCGTGAAGAATCGTACCGCCCAACTCATTGGGCATTACGATTCTCAGCAGAAGTTGCGCCTCGTTTTCGCGTTGAAGCCGCCCCACTTGGAGGAAGAAGAGCAGTTCCTGAACCAGTTGCAAGACAGAGACTCGCCGCTGTTCCACAAGTACTTGAGTGAGCAGGAGTGGAACGAACGCTTCGCGCCTTCGGCCCAGGATGAACAGGCGGTAGTGGCATGGGCGCAGAGTGAGGGCCTGACTATTACGCAGCGTTTTCCCAACCGTCTCCTGGTGGATGTCGAAGCGCCAGTAGCCAGCATCGAGAAGGCACTCAACGTCGCCATTAACCGATACCAGCTCGGGAGCACCTCGTACTATTCGAATGATCGCGACCCTGTTATTCCCGCGCAGCTTCTTGGTACGGTTCATGCCGTGCTGGGACTGAACAACCTGGAGGCGATGCATGCGGCCTCGAAGGCTTCGCAGAACTTCACCGGCCCAGAATATTCGCCAGGTCCGGCATATGCGGTGGGGCCGCATTTACAGCGCGATGGAAACCGAAGCGACTTGGACACCAAATTGAAGGCCCGACAGAGAAGTGCTACTCCGGAAATTAGGTACTATACATACGATCCAATAGACCTCTACAGCCCGACTGCCTATGACTACGCGGCGCTACAGAAGCTAGAGCACTGCTGCAATCCGCTAAACAACCCAGGCAACTCGCCTCCAGACGCTTCCATCGCTATCGCCATCTGGGGTGACTTCAGCGCTGCCGACTTGAATGGATTCCTGACCATTTATCCATACCTGGCGCAAAACGTCCAAACTTATCATGTAGACGGAACGCCGCCCTGTTGCAATGCTGAGACGACGCTAGACGTGGAATGGGCGACGGCGATGGCCAACAGTTTCTTGTCTCCGGCAAGTACCGCAGAGATCCATGTATATGAGGGCGCCAACAATGAGGGGTCGACCCTTTTGGACGTGATCAATCAAATCTTGACAGATGGCCATGCGCGCGTACTCAGTATGAGCTGGGGAAACGCTGAGGTCGTGGTGGGTGGTCCAGGGATGGATTCCTACCACGCCGTTTTCAATCAAATGATTGGACAGGGTTGGACGCTGGTCGCCGCTTCTGGGGATGGTGGGGCTACGGACGATTGTGCTGATCACCTGTCGGTGAACTATCCAGCATCGGATCCTGACGTCACCGCAACGGGCGGAACGCAAATCATCACAAGCCAGGCTTCCTACGATTTTGAGGTTGCATGGACCGGCGGCCCGGATGGTTGCGCGAATAACGATGGCGGCAGCGGCGGAGGTTGTAGCGCTTATTTTTCGACTCCTGGTTACCAGAGTGGTGCTGCCTGCGGCGGTAGCCGCAGCGTCCCCGACCTGGCACTCAATGCCGATGGGATAAATTCCGCGCAGACCTTCTTCTACAACGGGTCGGTGCAGGGGGCCGGAGGTACCAGTATTGTCGCGCCGGAAATTGCCGGCTTTTACGCGCAGGAAAATGCGTACCTCTTGTACATACAAAGCATAGTCGGCAACACCTGCGGCAGCTCGCTATCGTCCCCCTGTGCGCCGCTGGGCAATGCCAATTGGTATCTCTACTACGAAGGACTCCATGCGCCGGTGGCTCCTCACTATCCCTTCTATGACATAACCTCCGGGTGCAATAACAACGACATCACCCAGAGGTACGGACTGACTCCGTTCTGCGCCGGTCCTGGCTACGATCTGGTTACGGGATGGGGCTCGGCGAATATGCTGCAACTGGCATGGATGATGAATGCCTTCATTGCCGGCGACGCCGGCGGCCCAAGCATCAGCTTCACGGGCCCGCTGCTCAACCACTGGTACACCACCGACCAGACTATTGGGTGGACTGTCACCGACACCAGTGGGGGCGGTCATCTGCCCAACGGCGTTGCGGGGTTTACTGCAGTGTGGGATTCCGACCCCGGTGATCCCTACAGCGAACCGACCCCCGGTGGTGCCTTTTGGTGGGATAGTACTTCCTTCTATAGTGGTCCGCAGACTCCCAATGCCACTGACGGCGCCGTGACCTTATCGAGCAATCCGAATGGTCAAGGTTGTCATACATTCAATGTGCGGGCGTGGGACAATGCCGGCCAGCCATCAGAGAACTCCACCTACGGACCGGTATGCTATGACAGCTATCCGCCACAAACGCATGCCAGCCTCTCTGGCTATTCGGAGGGTCAGGACTTCGCCGGGCCAGTGCTGGTAACACTTGGCGCGTATGACTCTGGTAGCGGGGTTGGCAGCACCGTTTATCAAATCAATGGAGGCGGCTGGCAGAGTTATTCAAACCCGTTCTATGTCACGGTGCCCGGAACTTACATGGTTTCCTTCTATAGTACGGATGTCGCTGGCAATGTCGAAAACACCGAACAAGTGGACTTCATCATCGTGGGCAACTGGCAATACCCGGTCTCGGTTGCCAAGTCGGGCACTGGCAGCGGCACGGTGACCAGCGCCGATGGGTACATCAACTGCGGAGCTACCTGCTCCTATAACTATTACGATGAAACTCAGGTCACCCTGACGGCTACGCCTGCGGCCGGCTCGGTATTTGCCGGATGGAGCGGCTGCGACCTGAGTTTAGGGTCGAGTTGCACGCTTTCCGTTAACGCCGCCCGAAACGTCACAGCCGTGTTCAACATTCCGGTCGCGCTGCAGTATCTTCCCGTGACTCCATGCCGGCTTGTTGATACCCGCCTGGTGGATGGTGGCAGTGGTCCGATTCCGGGCATGACTTCTCAAGATTTCCCTGTACCCCAAGAAGGAAACTGCAACATTCCCGCCACTGCAGCGGCATATTCCCTCAATGTCACGGTTGTTCCACAAGGACCTCTGGGGTTTCTGACCGCTTGGCCCACCGGACAGACGCGACCTGGCGCCTCCACCCTGAACTCCTACGACGGCCGAGTGAAGGCCACCGCAGCCATCTTGCCGGCGGGGGCGAATGGAGCTGTCAGTGTGTACGTCACCAATACCACGGACGTCCTGTTAGACATCAACGGCTACTTCGTGCCCGTCACCGATAACACACTCGCGTTTTATCCACTGACCCCCTGCCGCTTGGCGGATACCAGGCCGCAGGTTGGTGGCAACGGACCGATTCCAGGAGGAACCTCCCAGGATTTCCGCATACTCAATGTCCCTGGCTGCAGCGTGCCGTCGACGGCACAGGCCTATTCTTTAAACGTCACCGCCGTGCCCAACGGTGCGCTGTATGTTCTGACAGCATGGCCAACCGGCGATCCAATGCCGAATGTTTCGACGCTGAACGACTCCACCGGCACGGTCGTCGCCAATGCCGCGATTGTGGGCGCGGGCACAGGCGGCAAAGTATCTATTTACGCCTCCAACGATACCAACGTGGTGATTGATATCGACGGCTATTTCGCGCCGCCGAGCGCGGAAGGGTTATCACTCTATACCATGCCACCTTGCCGGGTGGTCGACACCCGAAAGATCGGGGACAGACAGCCCTTTAGCGGAACGTTGGTCCCTCCAGTGGATGTGGAAGATAGCGTCTGTGCTCCAACCTCCGACGCCCAGGCTTATGTGCTGAACGCGACCGTCGTACCAGCAGTCCCGTTAGGGTTTCTCGCTCTGTGGCCGAACCATGAACCGGAACCCAATGTGTCCACTCTGAATGCCTGGGACGGAATCGTCGCCAGTAACATGGCGATCGTACCTACCAACGACGGGACCATTAACGCTGACGCATCAAATCTCACCCAACTGGTTCTGGACATTGCGGCATATTTCGCGCCGTGAGTCAGTCTGCGAGATGACAAATACCCTGCTTTCGTAGCATCCTTGACTAAGCACTCATGACACCGCAGTACACACTGGTCCGTGGCTGGATGATTCGCGCTATCTTTCTGGCGCTCTTTCTCAGCACCTGGAGCCCCGCCATACAGGCGCAATCGATTCCACTGATCTCTGGGCCGGTCTTGCCGCTGTACCGCGCGTTACGTGATGTGGGGCTCGATCCGCAACGCGTATTCCAGATCCGCGAGGCGGAGATCGATCGCGAAGACATTCACATGTGGCTGAATGACGGCACCATCGCATTTACCCAGTCGGTGGATGGCAAAGTGACAGGCGCGTTTTTTGAAGGAGACGGGGAAGTGCTGGTGCGTCCTCCGGATCGCATGGAGCGGGCCTCCCTGGGTCGCTTCATCGGCGCCGGAGTGCTGGAAGAAAAATTTTCCTCGGCTTATCTACGTTTCAACGACGATACTGCGAGCGAGCTGCAGCCGTATTTGCGCCCTCCAGTCGATGCCGCAGCTTTTCTTACGAAGGTGGGTGCCACCGCGCGCACGCTCGCGCAAGCCGACGCCATGCGACTTTGCATTTCGTTCACCAGTACGCCGCCCGTGCCCACGAATGGCGAAGCGGCCCCAGTAAAAGACCGTTTACTGCATGCTCGGATCGCTGGCGAGCACTACGGTGTGTTCGACGTTTATTTCGATACCCTCAGTCCAGAGCAGATCGTAGTAGGCAATACCACCACCGAGAACCAGCAGATCTATTACGACCTGTGGATGAGTTTTCCCATGCGCTCGCAGCGGAAAACTCCCCTCTCCAATACGCGCTTTGAAGGACCTAACGGTCCGGCGTGGACTCGGGATGCTCTGACCGTCAAGAAGTACACCATCACCGGCAAGCTCGACCCTCCTCGAGACCTGGCAGCAGACGCCATGCTCGACGTGCAGGTGAAACAGGGCGGGACGCGCATGGTGCTATTCGAATTGTCGCGCTACCTGCAACTGAAGCAGGTCGATGCGGATGGCCAGCCGCTGGAATACATTCAGAATGAAGCCGTCGAAGGCAGTGAGATGTCGCGGCGTGGTAACGATATCGTCGCGGTGGTTTTTCCTCAGCCATTGCAGGCCGGAGCGCATTTTTCCCTTCGCTTCAGCTACGCCGGCTCCGTGCTGTCCGATGCGGGCGGCGGACTGCTATACGCGGGTGCGCGCGGAACCTGGTATCCCAATCGCGGCATCGCAATGACGAACTACGACGTCACATTCCGCTTTCCAGAACCCTGGACAGTAGTGGCCACGGGAAAACTGGTTTCGCTGCAGCGACAGGGTGGAGACTTCGTGGCCCATTGGATTACCGAGAAACCCATCCCTATCGCCGGATTCAACCTGGGTGTATACGTGCGTAGCTCCGCCGAATCCGGCGACGTCGAGGTGGATGCCTACTCGGCCCGCGGGGGCATCATCAAAGTCGTGCCTCCTGGCGTGATTGCCACCTCGTCCGGGCCTGAATCTCTGCTTGCCTCAGGGACTTCAGGCATGAAGCCTGAGCCCTTCCCCAGCGCGGCGAGCCGAGGCCAATTGCTTGCTGACAGCGCGGCGGAAACGTTGACCACACTGTCCCAGATGCTTGGACCTTATCCTTTCAGTACGCTATCGCTGGCGGAGAATCCCAGTACCGACAGCCAGGGGTGGCCGGGACTCGTCTTCCTGTCTAGTTATGTGTATCTCAGCCCGGAGCAGCGGGCCGCCATAAAGCTTCCGTCTCCTGACCAGATCATCTACGGCGACATCATGATGCCGCATGAACTTGCCCATCAGTGGTTCGGCGATACGGTATCGTGGGCCAGTTACCACGAGCAATGGTTGATGGAAGGATTGGCGAATTACTGCTCGCTCCTGCTTCTGGAACGGGCTCGTCCCGCGGACGCAAAGTTAATGATGGAGGCCTACCGAACCTGGCTGGCGTCTCCGTCGAAGGAAGGACGCCCCAACGTGGAGGCTGGCCCTGTAACGCTTGGCGTGCGCCTGTCTTCATCACATTTTCCCGACGGGTACGAAGTGATCACCTATAGCCGGGGGACTTGGCTCATTCACATGCTGCGCTGCATGTTGCGCGACGCGTCACGCAGTCCGGAAAAGCCCGATGGTGACGACACCGTGTTTCTCGGCCTGCTACGGAACCTGGTAGAACGTTTCCAGGAAAAAGAGATTACCAATACCGACTTTCAGCAAGCGATTGAAGCCGTGCTACCACCGTCTTTGTGGTTCGAGGACCGCAAATCGCTGGATTGGTTTTTTGATGGGTGGGTAAACGGCACGGCATTTCCTCAACTCGAACTCGCTGAAGTGAAGATGGGACGGGGCGCCGGCTCGGGGAATGTTACAGGAGTTATCCGGCAAAAATCGGCCCCACCAGACCTGGTGACCAGCGTTCCGGTGTACGGCGTTGCGGGAGAGGAAAAGATCTATCTCGGCCGGGTTTTCGCCGAAGGAGACGAGACGCGATTTACTATCTCGGCTCCGGCGGGGGTGCAACAATTGGTTCTCGACCCATACCAGACAGTGTTGACGGCCCCACGATGACCATTCTCTAAATCTTTAAATACAATAGGTTAGGCCGATCCTGGGTAGATCCTCCTCGCCTGCAAAGCGTGCCCATTCGGACACCCGCTGTGGTAGAAATACAACAACCACAACCTTCTTACAGATTGTAATCTTAACGTCTGCGCTACAGTTAGTCTTTCTCTTTGGTTTACGAACGAACAACTCGGAATCCCGTGGAATGTAGCGGGATCGGCCTTCATAGCGGAGCGCCGGTTCATCTGCGCATCGTGCCTGCCCCTACCGGTACGGGTATAGTTTTTCGCCGCACGGACCTCGATGGCTTCGAAGTGGAGGCCGTGAGTCGTAATGTAGCGAAAGTCAGTTACGCCACCAGCTTGATGAAAAAAGGTGTGCTGATCTCCACCACCGAACACTTGCTGTCGGCGTTTATTGGAATGGGTGTAGATAATGCGATTGTCGAGCTGGACAACCTTGAACTGCCCATCCTGGATGGCAGCTCGCTGCCGTTCGTAGAGATGCTTACCCAGGCGGGCCTGCGCCAGCAACGACGTAAACGCGTGTACCTCAAGGTTCTGCGCCCTTACGAAATGCAGGAAGGGGAGAAGTTTATCGGCGTATATCCGGCCGAGCGCTACTCTGTCAGCTACGCAATTAATTTCCCCCATCCGCTGATTGGCAGTGAGAGATTTCAAGTCGAGCTTTCCAATGGCAGCTATGTGAAGCAGATCGCATCGGCGCGAACATTTGGTTTTTTCGAGCAGCAGCGCGCCATGTTGAATATGGGCCTCATTCGCGGTGCCTCGCGCGAGAATTGCATCGTGCTCACCTCCGAAGGAATCGATAACCCGCCGCTGCGCTACCCCGACGAGTTCGTACGGCACAAGGTGCTGGACCTCATCGGCGACCTCGCTTTGTTCGGCAAACAGATTCTTGGCTACGTCAAAGCCGATCGCGCCGGACATGCCATGCATACCGCCATCGTCTCCCGCATTCTGCGCGATCCTACGTACGCGGAAGAAGTTACCCTGGATGAAACCGCGGTTGCCGATTGGCCTGCTGACCCCGTCGCCGCTGCCGACTAACTGTCGGCCGCGTGTGGGCGAGATTGACAGGAATCGCCTACTCATCCTCCCTGTTTTCAGGCAGTTAAACGACAATCCCAAATATGCGCAACTGCAAGAAAAAACAGCAAGTTATGTGGATTTCTGCTTGACATTTCCACAGCCCGGCGTAGCATTGATTTATCACCTCCGATCCATTTCAGGATCGAATAGGCCCGAGGCCAAGGAAATGTCACCGCTCCTTGGCAGCGGGCCCATTTAATTTTCCTGGTTTTCTCCTCGGGTGCCCCAATGACGTTTGACTCAAATGCAATTAACCCAAGTACAATTAAACTTTCGGTAAATCTGACATTTTTCTCAATTGATGAATTCAAAGCTTCTGTTTGCCTTGGGGCTCTTTTTTTGCCTCACACCGTGGGCCTCACCGCCGCTGGCTCTGCTCGCGGGTCTTATCTTCGGCGCCATCGCTACTCATCCCTACAAGAACGAATCTAGAACGCTCTCCAGAGTCTTACTGCAATCGGCTGTAGTGGGACTGGGCTTCGGGATGAACCTGCATGAGGTGGTGCACGCCGGGCGGAGCGGATTTCTTTATACCGCCGTGAGTATCACCTTCGCAATGGTCGTGGGAACCCTGCTGGGCAGGTGGTTCGGGGTGCACGACCGGCCCGCGTTCCTCATCTCCACCGGGACCGCGATTTGCGGTGGGAGCGCGATTGCGGCAATCGGTCCAATCACGGGAGCAACCGGAGACGAGATGTCGGTTTCGCTGGGCACAGTCTTCGTGTTGAACTCCATCGCGCTGCTTACCTTCCCAGCGATCGGCGTGTGGTTGAAGCTCTCGCAGACTCAGTTTGGATTGTGGGCGGCCTTGGCGATCCACGACACTAGTTCCGTCGTAGGGGCTGCAGCCAAGTATGGCGCCGTAGCGTTGGCGGTGGGAACGACGGTGAAGCTGGCGCGTGCGTTGTGGATCGTTCCCTTGTCGATTGGAACGGCAGCGGTCAAAGGCAGCAAAACGCGCATTCAATGGCCGTGGTTCATCTTGTTTTTCTGCCTGGCAGCGGTGGCGAACACTTATCTCTATCCCGGCGCGCCCGCATACAAGTTTCTAAGTAGTGCCGGCAAGTTGATGCTGATCATTACGCTGTTTCTGATCGGTGCTAGCCTGTCGCCAGCCGCTTTGCGCAAGGTTGGTCCGCGTCCGTTGATGCAAGGCGTGCTGCTGTGGATCGTGGTTGCGGTAGCAAGCTTGTTAGCTATTCGCGCCGGGTGGATTCGGATTTGAAGGCACGAATGAGTAAGCCGGAATTTCAGAAGAAGCTGGCATCGGTCAGTTTCTCCCAGAAAATCAAAATTCTGGAAAAACTTCGTCGCCGCCGCCTCGCAATCGCAGCCAGCGGTTTGCGACCCAACAAAACCGATCCCCACCCAAAATAAAACGGCAAGGC
This sequence comes from uncultured Acidobacteriaceae bacterium, assembly GCA_963755865.1. GTDB lineage: Bacteria > Acidobacteriota > Terriglobia > Terriglobales > Acidobacteriaceae > Bog-257. The sequence goes on from CAVWLY010000001.1 coordinate 212,579, forward strand.
TCAACATCCTGCCGTTGTCTTTAGCTGAGGGCTGAAAGCCGATGGCTGACGGCTGGCGGGCCCCCTTACAACAGCTCTTCGTTCCAGTTCTCCAGGAACTTCTTCACCTCGGCCATGAACTGGTCGGCGACGGCACCGTCAATGATGCGATGGTCATAGCCGATGCTAAGGTGCATCATGGAACGGATCGCGATCGAGTCATTGCCATCCTTGTCGGTTACCACGACCGCCTTCTTAACGATTCCGCCGACACCCATGATGGCAACCTGCGGCTGATTGATGATGGGCATGCCGAACTTCGCGCCGAAGATGCCGGGGTTGGTGATGGTGAAGGTGCCACCCTGTACCTCATCCGGTTTCAACTTCTTGCTGCGGGCCCGCTCGCCCAGGTCGGTGATCGCGCGCTGGAGGCCGACGAAGCTGCGCTCTTCGGCGCTCTTCACGACGGGCACGATCAGTCCCCAATCCAGCGCGACCGCAATGCCGAGATTAATGGAGGCATGATAGCGAATGTTCTCGCCCTCAACCGACGAATTGATGATGGGCCACTTGCGAATGCCGTGCACCACGGCGCGCGCAAAGAAGGGCGTGAAGGTGAGCTTATTGCCGGTGGCCTGCTCGAACTTTCCTTTCATCCTCTCGCGCAATTTCACAATGCGGGTCATGTCCACTTCAAAGACGCCGTGCACGTGGGCGCTGGTGCGCTTCGACATCACCATGTGCTCGGCAATTTTCTTGCGCATCACCGACATGGGTACAACTTCGCCGGGAGTAACGCCGCCGACAGGCTGCAGAGGCGCAACCACCGCAGGTGCGGAAGGTGCAGGAGCGGAGGGAGCGGAAACCGCGGCGGGTCGCGCAGGTGCGGCAGGCTGAGCTCCGCCGGCGCCGTGCTTGGCGATGAACGACTCGATGTCGTCCTTGGTGATGCGCCCACCGAGGCCCGTTCCCGGAACCTGCGCCAGGTCAACCTTGTTTTCTTTGGCAATGCGGCGTACCAGCGGGCTGGAGCGCAGGCGCTCTTGCTCGCCAGCTTCGGGATATTCGAGCACGGTGCCCTGTTGCTCCCGCTCCAGTCCGAATTTTTCGTCGGCGGAAAGCTGGGCCGATGGTTTGCCGGTCGGGGGCGCGGCAGTCTTCTGCGGCTCCTCGCCACTGGGTGGTTGGGCAGCTTCGGTCTGGGTGGATCGGCTGCCGTCGCCTCCGGCAGGGGTTGACTGCGTAGCTGCAGGAGCAGGAGCAGGTGGCTTGCTTCCCGTAGCCTCGCCTTCGGCAGCGATAGTTCCAACCACGGTGTTCACTTGGACAGTGGCACCGGCTTGAACCTTGATGTCTTGCAAGGTCCCGGAAGCAGGGGCGGGAATCTCCGCGTCAACCTTATCGGTGGAAATTTCAAACAGCGGCTCGTCGCGCTGAACTTTCTCGCCGGGCTGCTTCAGCCACTTGGTGATGGTTCCTTCAAAAATCGATTCCCCCATCTGGGGCATGATCACATCTGTAGGCATGTTGTCCTTCCGCGGGATATATAGCTGGAACTAATCTGGTGCAGCAAACTTAATATTATATCGCCGAAAACCAGCGTCCGCCGCTTAGTGCAGCACCGCCGGCGAGAGACTTGCTCCCAAACTCATTCGATGACCAAGGAGCTGAAACGAAACAACGTGGATCGAGCCATGCGAAATTTTAGGCAAATTAAGCGGGTAGGCTCTCCATGGACCCGCATTGATGCGGAGAAGGCGGAGAAAAGAGCCACTCTGAGATTGACTTATCTTAGAGCTACGGCAGAACCCAAAATGAATATCTGCCGCCCCGGGATGTCGATGGTTAGCGCCTTACCCGCCCAGAAATCGAGACCGATTACGCAGTCGTAAATAATTTCGGAAAAACCTACCCGGGGGTGGGCCAAGCTGATCTGGGGCGCGGCAGCAAGTGAGATTTGGGACAAAGTGGTGTCGTAGCGAATCTGAGTTGCTCCCGCGACCGTGCGTCTTTCGACCTTTCGAACATCCTTACCATCTTTTTCTATCCCAAGAGGCTCCATGTAGCGCGTGCTCACCGTAGCCATGGGGCTGCCCGTGTCGATGTCGCATTGACCGGGCTGGCCATCAATTAGGAACTGCGCGAAAATATCCAGCGCGATTCCCCGCTGGTCATCGAATTTCACGGGTACCGAGGTCTCTGTGGCACGCCGCTGCGCCAGCGATTCCGGCGTCTCAAAGATGACCGCTTTGTTGACAAAATCGAACGTGACCGGCTGCTGACGGAAGTCGTTGAGGGAGACGATGCCATCGAGATGGAGTTTATCGAGCACGTCCCAACTTCCTACCACGGCATCTTTCTTCTTTACCGACCCCACGGACAATTCGGGAATGACGAACAATGGGATGTCCAAGCGCTCGCCGGTCATGCGGAAGCCCGTAAATTGGCCTGCTGGAGTACCGTGAACTTTTTCGATTACGCTGGGAGCCAGGACGTCGAGGCCGGAGCCTGTGTCGAAGATGAGGTGAACGGAGATGTTGCCGCCAACTGTTGCAGGCAGGATGACCATGCCGTCGGAATTGGTGGTGAATGGAATCGAGACTGGCTTGGGTTTCGCCAGTAGCGGCGAAATAAACAGCAAGAAGAAAAGCGCTGTAGTAATTGGTCGCATCGGTGCCTTCCTGAAGGAGCAGTCCATCCGGGTAATCGGATCTGGCGAATCGTTACCGCACCAGTCCTGTTACGGAACCGAATTCCCGTTTGTTCCCCGCGCAGCAAGGTGGAACGGGAGAAATGGTTGACTCGGTTAGACGCGTCGGCTACTCTCGACCGTGTAAGCGACAAGTATCACTGCGTCCCGTGCATTGAGGCCGGGCTCGCGTTCGAGCCTTCCCCACCACGTTCCAATCAGTGAGATGAACGCTATCTTCGGAAACGGAATACGGCCCTTGGTTTTGCTATCCGCATTCGTCTGGACGCCCACCCAGATCTTTTGTTTCACGATATTCGTCCTCGCCGTTGCCGTCATTCTGTATGGGATTGTCGGCTATCCGCTGCTGTTGGGTTTCATCGCCAGACACACGAACAATCCGGTTCACAAGGATGACAAACTGCGCTCGGTGTCGTTTGTCATCGCGGTTCGCAATGGAGAGAAATTTATCGAGGGCAAACTGCGCTCGATTTTTGCGCTGAATTATCCGCGCGAGCTGATCGAAGTCCTGGTGGTCTCGGACGGATCGGACGACCGCACGGATGAGATCACGGCCAGCCTCGCATCGGAGGGCGTCAAGTTACTGCGCCTTCCCCATGGCGGCAAGCCTGAAGCGTTGAATATTGCTGTTCCGCAGACCTCGGGTGAAATCATCGTCCTGACCGACGTGCGCCAGACGCTGGATCGCGACTGCCTGCGCAATCTGATCGCGAATTTCGGAGACCCCAAGGTGGGAGCGGTTAGCGCGGAGTTGAGCGTAATAACCGAACAAACCCACGAGGAGTTTTATACCGACCTGTACTGGCGTTACGAACTCTGGATGCGCAAGCAGATGACTCGCATCGACTCCAGCTTTGGCTGCACCGGCGCCTTCTACGGATTGCGGCGTCACCTGTGGACGCCGTTTCCGCCCAACCTGCTCCTCGATGACGCTTATCTGCCACTGACGGCCTTCTTCAAAGGCTACCGGATTGTCTATGAGCCGACGGCGAAGATTTATGACTTTCCGACGAGCTTGGATTCCGAGTTCGAAAGAAAAGTGCGTCGTCAGGCAGGCTTGTATCAGCTGTTGAAGCTGATGCCCGAACTGTTCAGCTCAAAGAATCGCATGCGTCTGCACTTTCTGTCCGGGAAATACGGCCGCGTGGTGGTGCCGTACTGCCTGATCCTGATGGCGCTGGTAACGGCGGGCTTGCCGCCCTACTGGCGTGCGATAGCAATCATCGGGCAGCTGTCGTTCTATGGACTGGCCGCGCTGGACGCAATCATGCCGGCAAACTTCCCGCTGAAACGTTTGACCTCGCCCTTCCGGACATTCGTCGTCCTGATGGCCTGCGCACTGTTTGGCGTGAAGGTGTTCTTCGTCCCGCCTAAGAGCCTATGGAAGGAAACCACGGTACGCCTGACAGAGAGCTAGGCAGCAATTAGCACTCAGCACTCGTACGAATTCCTCGCAAAACAAACTTACTGCTGTCATCCTGAGCAACGAGCGTAGCGAGGAGTCGAAGGACCCCTATGGCCGACAGCCACCGCGATTCACGACCCAAGCACAACGCGAGATCTTTGCCACTATAGGGATCCATCGACTGCGTGCCCGGAAAATTCTTCGCGGGCGCCGCTCAGGATGACAATGCTGGTAATGTGCTTCCTGGTGAATAACTCTTACGGCTGCACTTGCGGCGCCAGATTGGTCCGCGGTGTGGCGAGGTTGCCACAAGGGACTATGTCGCCATCCACCAGTTGGTACTCATCGTAGGTATCGATTTCGGCGAGCACGTCGGCTACGGTTCCGAACCTATACGTCCTCAGCAGCGTCCGCAGCTTCTCTTCTGCAGTGTCGATGTTGACGTAGTATTTAAAGCTCTTGATCCGCGGCAACTCCAAGCGGGGCTGCTGCGGATTAATTTCCCGGGGATGGACATAGGTCATCACCGGCCTACCCTCTCGATGGTTCTGCCGGAAGCCGTATCGGATCATCGGCATGGTGAACAGCCGCAGATAGCCGCCACCGGAGAATGGCACCCGCCGGCCGAATGCGCTCATGATGGAGACAGGAAACACTTTTAGCGAACCCGCTTCCGTATGCAGTATCAGGGGATCGCGACTGAAGCCGTCAATGCCGCCGTGGTCGCGATGAGCGGGAACGACCGACACGTCAACCGTGATGCCATGCTTCCGCAGGATAGGGTAGGCCCAGAAACATTCGCGCTTCATCGAGAATCCGGGAGCGCGGAAGGTGGTGACCGCTTGTCCGCTGGTCTCGCGCAGAACCTTCACTGAGCGCTCGATGTCGCGATCGAACTCGTCTGGCGGCAGGGTGTACACCAAGCGATGAAAATGGCTGTGGCATCCGATTTCGTGCCCCGCATCGCTGAGCCGCTTGATGAGTTCAGGATGGTGTTCGGCCACCCAGCCCACCGTGAGAAAGGTCGCTCTCGACTTGGCTTCATCAAGCAGCCGCATGATGACCTCGGTGTCCTTTACCACCTGGCTGGGCGCTGAGGTCCAAGTCGCCGGGTTGTCATACGGCGTACTGACCTCGCAGACGTGGAACCACTCCTCGAGGTCGATGCAAAACGCGTTGAGAATGTCGGTGGCGCGATCGGGCCGCATCTACATTTCCTCCTGGTGCTGAGGGAAAGTCTTGACGACCTTGGCGGGATTGCCCGCAACCATAGTGTACGGCGGAACGTTGGTGAGCACTACGGCACCGCTGGCCACCACGGACGCCTTGCCCACCGTCACGCCCGGCATGATAACCGAGTTCACTCCGATGAAGGAATGGTCTTCCAGCACAACCGGCTTTAGAACCAGCGGCATGATGCCGCTTTCGCGCAAGTAATGCGGTGCCTTGATGTGCGTCATAATGATGGCGCGCGCCGTCACGCGCACATCGTTGCCGATGGTGATGTTCTCGGGATAAGCGGTCTCGATGATGGCGTTGGGATCGATGTAGCAATCTTTGCCGATCTTAACTCCGCGCAGGCGATGTAGCGGAAGGATCACCCCTCGCGGTGCCCAGCGGACCAGGTTCCCCAGGAACCAGTTGCGCCACAGGTAATTGCAGGCCAGAGCGAAGAGTCCTTTGCCACCCCGGTCTGCCGCTGACACTCGCGCGTCATGCAGAAAACCGTGCTTCTTCGCTGGAACAGTCGGGCCGCCAGGTCGCGTGCGTGCCAATCGCTGGTCGGGCCGGATTTCCGATTCGGCCGGTTCGAGGACAGCAGTACCCACCGCAGGTTCCGCCTTCTGACGCTGCACGTAAGCCAGCACATCCGCCTCGCGCACCAAGTCACTTCCGGCAAACACCGTGGGATCGATGCCGTGCTGCTCAATCAGGACCTGGGCCTTCTTCGAAATTCGCAAGCCGGCGGCGACGGCAGTTGTATATGTACCGTTTCCGCCGGCAGGTGCGCTCTCGGTTGCGGGAGAAACAGATTTTTGAGTTTTAGCAGCGACTGGCTGAGGCTGGATCCGTCCAATCAATTCTCCGACTGGAAGCTCCGCGCCCTTTGGATGCAGAATCTCGAGGTAGCCTTCAGCCTCGGCCTCAAGGTCAATTACCGCCTTTGAGGTTTCAATCGACACCACGATCTGCTTGGTCTGGACCTTCGCGCCATCAGCCGCCTCCCACGCGGCAATCTTCACCACGTCGTCGTTGACAATCTCGCGAGGAATTCGTATTTCAGCGGATGGATTCATGGACCAACTCACTGGCCATGCGTACGATGGCATCGGTATTCGGCAGGCATTGTTCTTCCAGCGGCCGCGCCGACGGGATAGGACACGCGCTGGCAGTGAGCCGGCGGCATTGCACATGCAAATGACTGAATCGCTCCGTCACCTGCGCCAGAATCTCGCTGCTCATCGAGACAAAACCTTGCCCCTCTTCAATCACGAGCAGTTTGCGCGTCTGGGAAAGGCTCTCTTCCAGGATGCCCACGCCGAACGGAAAAAGCTGGCTGGGCAGGAACAGGTCGCCTAGCAATTCTTCCTCTTCGAACAGCCGCAGCATCGCATCTTCCGCCTCGACCGACATGCCGCCGATGGCGACCATGGTCAGGTCAGGCTTCTGCTTGGGCATCAGCCGTGCGGTGGGGAAAGTTTCGGCTGTGAAGATCAGCGAGTAGCCTGCCGGCGCATCGGGATTCACATAACGCGTGTACAGAATCTTGTTCTCTATCACCAGCGTCGGGGTGGTGATGGTCGCGAACAAATCGCGGTAAAGCTGCGCGGGGCTGTAGCGATGGTGCAGGCATAACACGCGCGTGCCGGGAACGCCAAGGAAATGCTTCTCGATGCTCTGGCTGTGGGTCGGCCCGTAGCCGCGTTTCCCTCCCATGGGAGTGCGCAGGATCATCGGGACATCGATCTTACCGTTGTACATCCAGTGAAACTTGGCGGCGCTGTTGATCCATTGGTCGGCAGCGAGAGCCATGAAGTCGCCGAACATGATCTCCGCCACCGGCTTCAGCTTGGATAACGCCATGCCGTTGGCGACTCCGGCGATCGCGCCTTCGCTGATCGGCGTATTGCGCACTCGTCCCGGGAAGCGCGCACTGAGCCCCATGGTGCACTTAAACGCTCCGCCATAAGGCGACTCGATGTCTTCCCCGATCAGCACCACGTTGTCGTGGTCGGCCAGGCCTTCTTCCAGGCCGCGACGCACGGAGTCCACAATGCGCTCCTTAGCAAAGGAGCGCGGTTCCCAGCGGTTGGCACCAGGAACAGCGCAGGCGCACAATAGATTCTCGTCCGAGAAAGCCGCCGCTTCCGCCTCGGTTACCGCCTGGTCGATCAGTTGGTCGATCTCGCTGCTCATCTGCTGAAAGCGCGCGTCGGAAGTGTACTGCTCATTCAGCAGGAATAAGGGATCGCGGTCCCAGTAGGGCGCAACCTCAGCCTCGGGACGGTTATCGTCGCCCTTGGAGTGCGCCATCAGACGATAAGTGTCGACTTGATGGAAGCGTGGCTTCGACGTACTCCTCACCAACTGGGCGCTTTCCGCGATGGAGTCCAATAGCTCCGGCCAATGCCAGGTGTCGCTGTGTGCGGTCTCGATGCCAAATGCTTCCGCGCGCCCCCGAATGCTGCCCGCCAGCGTCTGCGACTGGTTGGTGGATTGCGCATACAAATTGTTCTCGCACACCAGCAGCAACGGGACTTCCCACTTCGAGGCAATGTTCATAGCCTCGTACAGAACGCCCTCACCTAACGTCCCGTCGCCTACGTAAACCACTGTGATCCCGTTGGTACCACGCATCTTCTGCCCATAGGCGAGGCCGGTTGCGACCGGCACGATTGAACCCTGCACGCCGTTGGAAAAGAAATTCTCCTGATGCAGATGCTGGCTGCCACCGCGTCCGCCGCATACGCCGACCGACTTGCCCATGATCTCGCCGATAAGTCCCACCAGATTCTGGCGATAAGCCAGAAAGTGCCCGTGGCAGCGATGGTTGGAGAAGATATTGTCCTGCGGCTGCAAAGCGCGCGCGACAGCAATGCCCACAAACTCCTGGCCAATGCACGTATGAATGGTCCCAAATAGCTTTCCTTGTTTGAAAAGCTCGAGCAGGCGTTGCTCGGTTTTGCGGATAAGCAGCGCCAGGCGAACGACTTCCCCATACTGCTGTAGCAAGTCGGTAGTTGCTGCCTGGGTTGTGGCTGTCATGGGAAAGTTCGAAAGTTCATCGAGTCTAACCGATTGTAATATGCGCCGCAATTGGATGGGCAGGTTCCGCGCAGTTTCACCTAAAGGAATTGGCGCGCAAACGTCTATATTGGCTCTTTTCCCAATTAGCGATCAAGCGCAGTATGCAGTGGCAAATTCGACCCTCCTACAAACCCTGTATCCTCCTGTAGATAAGCGCATCTGTGCTAGGGACTATTAGCCTGGCAATTGCCGATCGGGGTATTATGAGGGGTGCATGGGTGCGGTTTGCATAGCGCTCTTGACGATGACTGCCTTGCTTGCACAGGCGCCGCAAGGGTCGCTTGCTGCCCTGCCGGTCGGTGACCTGTCTATTCCGGTGGAACTTACGAAGACGGTGCGCGCCGACAAGGCTCATCGGGGTGATCCTGTCGAATTCAGAACGGTGGAAGCCGTACTGGTAAGTCCGAAGCTGGTAATGCCGCCTCAAACCAAGCTGTTTGGTCGCGTCGTAGGTGCTGCCTCGCGCCAGGGAGACAAGCCATCGTGGATCGTTTTACTGGTGGAGAGAGCCGAATGGAAACAGCATAGCGTTCCTCTACACGCCTTCATCGCCTCCCAGATAACCCTGGTGCCCGCACCGAGCCAGGCCGGCAACGCTGGCAATTCTCCAGATACGACGGTTGGCAGCCGGCGGGCCGGTCGCATGAGCGGCCGCGTTGCCGCTCAGTCTGACGCAGATCTGTCATCGTTGACCAGGCCTCCGCAAGATGCGACTGAGCAGTCGCAAGACGTCCTGCCTGCAAAACCTGGAACGCTTAGTGATGTTCGTATCGTTCGCGACAAGGACGGAACGTCATACTTGTTCTCTGCCAAATCAAACGTGAATCTTCCCAGCGGTACGCTCTTCATGCTGCAAAATCAGACTCCTCCGGTGCCAGACCCATCTCCGGCGACGGCGACACACTAGCGGGCACGGTCAACAGATTTTTCTCGCCGGTTAATTTCCCAACAGGAATTCGTTCATATCGGGGGCCGTGGCTGCGGCTCCGGGAAAAACGGTGACTCCAGCGAGCTTGAGCATGAAGCGGCACGTGCTCTGGTGTTGATAGACGGTCACCGGGATAAACGAACCACTCGGCGGGTATCCTGGATTGACATTCGGACCGACGGCGATCCAAGCAACCTGGCCGCCGCCAAACTCGGTATCGCTGTCCTCTGACTCGTCGAAGGTGATGATCAACAAGCCGCCTCCGGGGGTGTTGAAATCGGGGCTGGCGAGCAGAGGCGCGATGTTGTTTTGCAGCCATGTGTCAGCCTGGGCCAGCGTGCCGTCATGCGCGTCATTCAGCAGGTCGGGCACAATAAAGCCGTAGTTCGGGAGGGCGTGATTGGCGATGTCAGTAGCCAGTTGCGTGAATGGCACCAGGTTCTGTTGTTGCGTGGGATCGTTGCGAACGTCTGACATATATGACAGCGGATTGTGGCGCTCGGCGTACTCGCCGGTATCGCCGCCATCATATCCCTGGTGGGGTATCGCTTCCGAATATTCCTTCCAGGTTTTCCCCGCCGCGAGCAGTTCGCGAACTACATTATCCACGGTCACGGTTTGGGTATAGCCGTCGTCATTGGTGATAATCTGCCCCGTCGTAAGCATGAAGTAGTTGCCGATAGAAGGGTGCGTGTTCGCGTAGTATCCGTGGGCCAACGAATAGGTAGACGCCAGGCTATTCAGGTAAGGCATTGCCGGGTTGCCAATGACGTCGCTATAACTGTGGTTCTCTTCCATGACGATAAATACATGGCTGACCTGCACATCCGGACGCGTCGCTGCCGGAGCGGCGGTGATTCCAGAGGCATTGCCTTGAACTTGGGCCGATGCGGTCGCTGTCGTGAACAGCAGTGCAATGTTTAGCGCAAGAAGCGCGGAAAATCTGGTGAACACATTTCCTCCTCTGCCCCTGATGAGGAATGACGGTACTATACCCGCCCGCCTGGAGCAATTCGAAAATGCATCCTAAATTTCTTACTTTCCGATGCAGAACGAACTGAAGATCAAGTTCAGGATGTCATCCGCGGTGGTGGCGCCAGTGATGTCATCCAAAGGACGCAGCGCGCTATAGAGGTCCAGTAGACACCATCTCGTGCGGCGTTTTCAACGGAAGGGCCGCGACTGCTCTATCAAGCGCGCGCCAGGGAATCGTCCACCAGTTTTCGTTGGCGGACATTGGTGAGAAAGCCGCTCTCCTGTCGTTCGCCGGAGTGGCCGCCAACTTTCTCCAGGATCATCGCGCGCAGTTGTTCGATTCCTTCTCCCGTGATCGCAGAGGTAAAGATTCCCAGCGGACTTTGCTCGTCGATCGAGAGCTTCCTGATGAATGCGCGACGGTCTTCCGAATGCAAGTCGCATTTATTACAGATCAGAATGCGCGGACGCAGGCGCGATTTCTCCAGGAGTTGCATATCGGTTTCCAGGTCGGCTTCGGAATACTCCGTCAGGTCGAGTACTACCAACACGAGGTCAGCCTCCGCCAGCGCCTCCATTGATTTGCGCACACCGATGCTCTCAGCCTCGTCGAGCGCGCTGCGAATACCTGCGGTATCCACCAGTCGCACCGGAATGCCTCCAATAGCAACGGTCTCGCTTACGAGGTCGCGCGTGGTGCCGGGCGTCGCGGTGACAATGGCGCGTTCGCGCTCTACCAGGCGGTTAAACAAGCTCGACTTGCCAACATTGGGCCTGCCAACGATGGCCAAAGTCAGGCCTTCGTGTACCACCTTTCCAAATGCGAAGCTGGCCAGCAGTTCTGCCAATGGCGTGCGAATCGCGGCGATGCGTGAGAGGACCTCAGCATCAGGAATCACCGCGACATCGTCTTCGGCAAAATCCACACCCGCTTCCATAGTCGCAATCAATTCCACCAATTTCTGCTTGGTGGGCTGTAATCGCTTCGACAAGGCGCCTTCGAGTTGACGAGCCGCAACCTGCGCCTGATACAGCGTTTGCGACTCGATCAAATCACGCACCGCTTCGGCCTGGGTAAGGTCGATGCGGCCGTTGAGGAAGGCCCGCATGGTGAACTCGCCGGGTTCGGCCAGCCGCGCACCCTGCGCCATCGCCGTCTCGACGACATGCCGCAGGACTACTGGCGAACCATGGCAAGAAATTTCGACAACATCATCGGTGGTGTAGGAGTGCGGCTTGGCAAAGAAGGTGACGACGACCTCGTCAATGCGCTCACCGGTCGCTGGCGCGATCAGTTCACCGAAGTGGGCGCGGCCAGCTTCGAGATCGTGCCCCTGTGCCAGCCGCAGCATGGGACGGGCGATGGCGCACGCCTCGGCGCCCGAAAGACGCACCACGCCGATGCCGCCGCGTCCCGGAGGCGTCGCAATGGCAACGATGGTGTCGTCAAGATGCATGGAGGATATTATTCACTACATATGCGTAACCGCTGTTCGCTGTTCGCTCTTCGCCAACCGCCGCCCTTGCTAGAACTAAAGCGGTTTTAGAGTCGATGTATGCCGGATTGGAAGGGGCACGGCTTCAGCCGTGCCGCGCAGATCTCTTATGATCCCGGCTTTAGCCGCCGGAGTAATCCCTCTGGGCCTAAAGGCCCACTCCTTCGTTGCCGTCTTTCGGCATGGCTGAAGCCATGCCCTTTCAAAGCAACCGCTGGGATACACCGACCATGAAACTGCTCTAGTGCACCCGGGTGCGCTTTGAACGGGAAAGACTCGACAACGCAATGCAATACAATGCACCGCGACACCTTTAGGATGGAGCATCATAGTCTGTTTGCGAAAGGCGAAAAGCGAATGGCGAGAAGCGGTGTTGTGTTTATCTTCGCCGCGAGACCGGCGGGGCGGGCGGTTTGCCCTGGTAGTCTTTGGGATAGACCACGACGTGCCGCTCCAGGGCCTCGCCGTCGCTGTCGGTGCGCAGGTCGTCGAAATCGCGCAGCGCCAGGTGAACAATACGGCGTTCCCGCGATGACATGGGCGCGAAGGCATACGGCACGCCAGTCTTGCGGACCCGCTCCGCCGCTACATCGGCTGCCAGGCGAAGCTCTTGCAGGCGAGCAGAGCGGAAATTTTGGCAGTCAAAGCTGACTTTCTCGTGTTCGTTGGGAGCCAGGCGAAGCATCTCGAGTGCAACATGCTCGAAGGCGCGCAGCAACTCTGCACCGTTCTCCAGCACCAGCGGGCTGTCGGCGCCGGAAATCTCCACCAGAATTTCGGGGCGCTCCCACTCTCGGTCGCTGCCGATCTGAGGGTCCACCGTGATCTTGTAGCGCAAGTGGAAGTCGCCATTGGCGAAGGTGGTGTTCAGCAGCTCACTGATCTTTTTGGCGGCCGCGATTTTGTCATGTATCGGCATATTGAACAATAAATTCCGCTTACTTGCTCGCCTTCTTGCGGGCGCGCTTCTCCATCTCCTCGCGCATCTCCCGGCCCAGGCCGGTGCGATTCATGATGTACTGCTGCCCGATCGCAATGAAGTTTCCCACTGTCCAGTACACGCTCAAGCCTGACGCCAGGGAATAGCTGAAGAAGCCGATCATCAGCGGCATCATCAGCGTCATCATCTGCTGCTGTTTCGGGTCCATGCCGGCGTTGGGCGTCATCTTCTGCACCAGGTAGGTCGTGATCACGATCAAGACTGGAAGAATGAACAGCTTGTCGGGCGACGACAGATCGTGCAGCCAAAGGAAGGGGGCCTGCCGAAGTTCGATGCCGACTCCCAGCATGGAGTAGAACGCGAACAGGAAAGGCATCTGGATGACTAGCGGCAAGCATCCACCCGCCGGGTTGGCGCCTTCGCGCTTGTACAACTCGCCGATCTCGACGTTCATGTCCTTGCGCCGTGGATCGCGCATTGGGTACTTCTTGTACTTTTCCTGAATCGCTTTCATCTGGGGCTGCAGCTTCTGCATCTTCAGCGCCGATTTCATGCTGGTAATACGCAAGGGCAGCAGTACCACGTTGATGATGACGGTCAGGATAATTATGGCCACGCCCCAATTGCTGGCCATGTGTTTCTGGGTCCAAAGCAGCCACAGGAAAAGCGGGCGGGCGATCAGCCTGAAGAAGCCGAAGTCCACAACGTTGCGGAGATCGGGGCCGTCCATTTGACCCGGAGCGGTGTTGGAACGGATCGACTCCAAAACCGGGAGCGCTTTCGGCCCCACGAACAGCCGCTCTTGCGTAATGCCGCTGACATTGCCCACGGCCGCGCCCAGCACGTCGTAGTGGTTGACGCTGTTCGAGTCTGGGTTCTTGGGATCTTTGGGTACGCTGATCGAATTGTGCAGCGTGACCATGGCCGCGGCATCGGGATTATCCGGCAGAAAATATGGCCGCAAAATACTGGTCTTGTGGGCCAGCCCAGTTAAAGGGGCCGCGCAAGGTATTGCCGTTGCTCACCTTTTTGGCGGCCAGACGCTCCACCTTATCGTTGGCCATGTAATCGATGCGCGCGGAGGCATACAAGGGACCAGTGCTCTGATCGCCGAAGGCGGCCGGCCACATTGGATACGCTTGCACCGGCTTGCCGTTCTGCGTGACTTCGGTCTCAACCGAAATTACATACGTATCGCCAAACTGAAAGGTCTTGCGGACCGTAACGTCGCCTTGTGCGTACTCATAGGTCAGCATGCCCGGAGCGGTAATTGTGCCGGCTGGCGCTGCCTACGTAGAGCGCCGAATTGATCTGGTTGCGCAGGTTCTCGTCATAGGTGTACAGGCTGAGCGGGAGCCCGAACTTCACGGCCAGCGGATTCACCAGGTCAAGCGGATGTCCGTCTTCGTCTTTGTATTTCTTCAGCACCCACGACTTCACCTGCGCACCGCGGTTGGTAAACACGATGCGGAAAAGTCGGGTTCTCGACGACGGTTTGGACTTCGCTGCTGGCAGACTTCGTAACTGCGGAAGTCGCGGCCGGCTTGGCGCCCCATGCGCGCGACCCTTTGGAGAAGCCTCAGAAGGCGCGCTCGCAACTTCGGACTGAGGCTGGGCTGCGGGCGTAGGCGGCGCTGCCCTGCGAGGTTTCGACTGGATTCGGCTTTGGCGCTGCTTACCCTTGTCCTTAAAGAGGAAAATCTGGCTGATGATGATCAGCGCAAAGGTGACGGCGAACACCATCAACATGCGGCGATCGCCGCCGGGTTCTTGCTGGGGATTTTTATACTCGGCCAAGTTTAAGTTCCGTTCAAGGGACGAGAATTTCGGCGCAACCCATCCGGTGATGCGTACTCTGGTTTCGCGATCGCGAGTGGCACCGGATCGCATCCCGCGCGGGCGAAAGGATGACAGCGCAGCAGCCTCGCGGCAGCCAACAGACCTCCGCGAAGCACGCCGTGGCACTCGACGGCTTCAATCGCATACTGCGAGCAGGTGGGAACGAAGCGGCAGGAATGCGGCAGCATCGGCGAGATAACCCGCTGGTAGCACCGCAATACAAATTGGACTGCCTGCTTCATTTTTGTTCCCCAGTCCGGGCGCGTTGTGCGGCCAGCCGCAGGGCGCGGGTTACTTCGTTTACCAATTCCGCGAAGGGCAACTTGCCCACGCTCTTCCGCGGATTAAACACAATGTCGATAGGGCCTTCGCAGGCCTGGGCCGACAGCCGTACCGCTTCGCGCATCCGCCGCTTGATACGGTTGCGCTCGACTGCTCCTCCCAGCACCTTACCCACGGTGAATCCGACACGGGGCGCGTTGTCCGTTCCCATCGCTTGCGGGGCATCTACAGCGCCGCAGAAAGAATACCGTCATGTTTCCCGTGAACTGCCGGCGCCCGCCTTGGTACACCCGCTGAAAATCCGCGTGTTTCAGCAGACGCCTCGATTTGGGAAACTTGCTGCTGGCGGCGGAGGTCACATTAAGCGCTCGGCGCTGACCCGCCGGTTTCTGTCTTTGCTGCGGCCGAGTCTTGCGACGACTCCCGGTTACTTCATCTGGAAAGGTCGCGATAACGCAGATTTCGGGTCCTCGAGATTAATCGCGGAAGCCAGGGCTAACCGAGACGCGCTTGCGCCCCTTGGCCCGGCGGCGCGACAGCACCGCCCTGCCGCTGCTGGTCTTCATGCGAGAACGAAATCCGTGCGTCTTTGAGCGGTGACGACGGTTGGGTTGGAATGTGCGCTTGGGCATTCGAAAACTGCGCTCCTCACTAGCTAAAAATTGAACAGAGCAAACTCAAAGTATAACGGTGAGCGTGCCTTGGTGGCAAACGGGAGTACAACTCAAGGCAACCGCAGATTGCGCGGAGAAGCGCGACTAATTTGAGGGTTGCTTTCCAGCAGTTTCAGCCGTGGAATCCGTGACCTATACGAACTCGTACGTAGCGGCAGTATTGCCGGTGACCACTCTTTCAGGCGGAGGCCTTCGATTGCTTTCCCAGCTTCCGGCAGAGATCGCCCAGGTGCTCCTGTTCTTCTGTACTCAGAACGCTCAGGAATTCCGCAATCGCGGCGGCATGTTTGGGGAAGACATCTCTGCAACAGGGTCTTACCCTTTGCGGTCAGCACCACAATCAAAACGCGCCTGTCCTCGGGGCAGCTTTGCCGCTTTGCCAGGCCTAGCTTCTCCAGATTGCCCACCACCATCGTCAAGTTTCCGCCGGTAGTCAGGACTTTCCGCGCGATGTCCGACAACGACATTGGCCCCAAATGATAAAGCGCCTCCAGAACAGCGAATTGGGTTAGCGTCAAGTCCGTGTCACTGAGACTGCGGGCAGCATAGCTGCGGGCCGAATTGGCGGCGCGCATCAACTTGACATAGGTGCTCAGCGCCAGCCGTTCCTGCGTGTCGATGGGATTGTGGTTCGGGTCAAGACTGCCTCTGTTGAGATACTACAACATTGAAGCAATCTGGCTGGCGAGCCGATTTGCGCCGTCACTTCAGGCCGGCATTTTCCGCCGCCAGCTTGGCCGTCGAACTCCAGTCCATGTCCTCCATGCCGCGGCCGATCGCGGTCAGCATGTGGTCGCGCAATTAAACTGGCGAAAGGCAGCGGAGTATCAACCGACTCAGCCGCAGCCAGGGCGAGCCGGACATCTTTCAGTCCCAGCCGCAGTTTGAAGCCGGCAGGCTTATATTTCTCCTCAGCAATGATGCCGCCATAAGTTTTGTAGACGGGAGCGGCAAACAGAGAATTGGTCAGGAACTCCACATAGTCATGCGGATCGATGCCGTACTTTCGGGTGAGGGCAATCGCTTCTCCCAGCGACTCGATCACGGAAGCGATCAGGAAATTGCCGCTCAGCTTTACCACGTTCGCCATTTCCGGCTTGTCGCCCATAACGAACACGCGCTGCCCTAACGTCTCCAGTAGCGGCTTGCAGCGTTCTACCGCTGATTGGTCGCCGCGCCGCCACCACGAACAACTTGCCCGCCTCCGCCGCTTCCGGACGTCCAAACACCGGAGCAGCAATGTATTGCTGCCCGTGCTTGCTGTGTTCTTCGGCCAGCTTCTGGGACAGGGCGACGCTGATGGTACTCATCGAGATATGCACTGCGCCTCTTGGAAGGTGGTCCAGCACACCTCCCGAATGCAAAACAGCCGATTCAACAGCGTGATCGTCAGCCAGCATGGTGATGACGGCTTCAGCGTCTTTTACCGCCTCGCCTGTTGATTTGCCTACCTTGGCGCCGTGCGGTGCGTAGCTCCTCCGCCTTCGAGGTAGTGCGATTCCACACCGTCACGTCATGGCCAGCACGAAGTAGGTGGCGAGCCATGTGGCTTCCCATGTTGCCGAGTCCAATAAATGCGATTTTCATTGCGAGCCTTTCTTGTTTACGTGCAGGTTGCACAGATGCAGCGAAGCCAGCTTTGGCTGCGCAGAAAAATCAACATCCACAAACAAGTGCGCGAAACATGGAACTTTGACTGAGCCCGGGGTTATAGGACCCCGCAAGCAGGCTCGTGATCTTGCAACCTGGCATCCCGTCTCTGTTTTACAACCCGCTTATCACATTCATTGGTGTTAACTTGCGCCTTTCTATACAATTTGCGGTTCCCGCCGCATTTGGAGGCAAGCTCATGCCCTGGATGAGAAATGCAATCATCGCTCTCTTACTTACGTTAGACTACGATTAGTGCCGCGCAAGCTATTCCCGAAGGTCGGCTGATGCGTTTTCCGGATGTCTACAAAGACAAAATCGCTTTCAGCTATGGAGGTGATATATGGCTGGTCGCGAAAGAGGGCGGAGTTGCACGCCGTGTCACCAGTCATCCCGGGCAAGAGCTGTTTGCCAAATTCTCTCCCGACGGCAAGTGGATCGCTTTTACCGCTCAGTACGATGGCAACTACAACGTCTATGTCATGCCCTCCGATGGCGGCGAACCGAAACAATTGACCTTTAATCCCGGAGGCGGTCACCTCAACGAACGCATGGGCTTTCATAACCAGGTCATTACCTGGACGCCAGATAGCAAGCACATTGTCTTTCTCACCCGCCGCGACACCTTCAACGACTGGTTTGGGCGGCTCTACAGCGTCAGCATTGATGGCGGACTTCCGGAGCCGCTGCCACTCGACAAAGGCGGCCTGACCTCATACTCGCCCGACGGCAATCGGATCGCTTACAACCGCATCTTCCGGAACTTTCGCACCTGGAAACGTTACCAGGGAGGCATGGCGCAAGACATCACAATCTATGACCTGAAGAGCCATGCCATCGACGTCGTTCCGCATGAGGATTGGACCGACACGTTTCCCATGTGGCACGGCGACACGATTTACTTCGATTCCGATCGTGGGCCCGAACATCGCCTGAATCTCTACAGCTACAACCTGAACACGCGTGAGATCAAACAGCTGACGCACTTCACGGAGTTCGACGTGAACTGGCCCAGCCTGGGGCCTGACGAAATCGTGTTTGAGAACGGCGGGTTCCTGTACCTCTTCGACCTCAACACACAAAAGGAGCGCAAGCTCACGATTTATTTGCCGGGAGACCGCGAACAGGCGCGTCCGCATTGGACGAACGTCAGCAAGCTGATCAGCGAGTTCGATATCTCGCCCGACGGCAAGCGGGCGGTGTTCAGCGCGCGGGGCGACGTCTTCACCGTTCCTGCCAAGGAAGGCAGCATCCGCAACCTGACGCGGACGCCGGGAATTCGCGAGAGGTATGCGGTCTGGTCACCAGACGGGCGCTGGGTGGCTTACGTCTCCGACCGCACGGGCGAAGACGAGCTTTACATGACGCCGCAGGATGGTCTTGGCCAGGAGGTCAGGATTACGTTTGACGGCAAGATGTTTCGTTTGCCGCCCGTGTGGTCGCCCGACAGCCAGAAGCTGGTGTTCTCCGACAAAGAAGCGCGGCTCTTTTATGTAGACGTGCAGCGAGAAAAAGCCCGTCTTGATTGATAAGGGGCTTTACGATGACATAACCGATTACCAGTGGTCTCCCGACAGTCATTGGGTTACTTACGCGAAATCATCCGACAACCGCGATCATGTGATCTATCTCTACAGCCTCGATGACCGGAAGAGTACGCCGGTTACGACCAACGCCAGCGATAGTACCGCGCCCTACTTCGATCCCGAAGGTAAGTATCTTTACTTCTTGTCGAACCGTGACTTCAACGAAGTGCTGGGTGTCTATGATCTGGATTTTGCCAACCCCAAAGCAGGGCGAGTTTATATCGTCACCTTGCGCGCCGACGAGCCGTCGCCTCTTCCCGTGTTGAGCGATGAGGTCACAACCACGCAGGCGCCTGATGTTCTGTTGCCGCCCACTCCCGGTAGCCAGAAGCCGCCCCAACCCTCGCCAACGCCCAATCCGAAGCCGAAGACGAAGCCGACAACTTCACAGCCGCAGAACGAAACTAGCGAGGAGAAGACCAAAGCCGAAATTACCGCTGCAGAGCAGAAACCTGGAACTCGTCCTTCTCTGAAGAACTTTCACGTTGATCTGGAAGAGCATTCAGAATCGCATCGTGGCGCTGCCAATTCCGCCCGGTAATCTACAAAACCTCACCGCCGCCAAGGGAGTCATCTTCTATGTCGTGTCTCCCATCCAAGGACTCTCGGGTCCGTTGCCGGGAGAACCGTCCGCCCTTCACGCTTTCGATTTGAAGGAGCGCAAAGACCACGTGTTGCTGGAAGGCGCAGATCAGTACGTGTTGTCGTTCGATGGGAAGAAGATCCTTTATTCAGCGCCGAAGTCGGGAGGGGAGGAGTCGTCGGAAGAGGGAGGTGAAGGCGGTCCTCATATGTACGGCATTATCGATGCCAAGGTGCCTTCAGGCGGGTCGGATGGGCCGGGAGGCGATATGAAGTCGCTGGCGAAGGTCGGCGATGGTGCACTCAAACTCGACACCATGACCATGGAGGTCGATCCGCCCGCCGAATGGAGGCAGATCTTCAACGAGGTTTGGCGTCAGGAGCGGGATTATTTCTACGAGGCCTCGATGAATGGAGTCAACTGGGAGCAAGAGCGTGAGAAGTACGAGCAACTGCTGCCATACGTGGCCGATCGCTTGAGCCTGACGTACATTCTCGGCGAGATGATTGGTGAGCTTTCCAACTCGCATACCTACGTGGGTGGAGGAGATTTTCCCGACATCGACGGGGTGAATGTCGGGTTACTGGGTGCCGACTTTGCTGCCGATACCAGCAGCGGAATGTACCGGATCGCCAAGATATATCCGGGCGAGAATTGGAACGGCAATCTCCGTTCGCCGCTGACTGAGCCCGGTGTATTGGTCAAAGAAGGCGACTACCTCCTGGCTGTGAACGGCCGTCAATTGCGCATCCCTCAGAACCCTGACGAGTTGTTCATCAACACCGTCAATCAGGCGGTGACCCTGACCGTCAACAGCAAACCAACCGTTGAAGGCTCCCACAATGTGGTAGTTAGGCCGATTCCCAACGAGATTGGTTTGCACGAACTGAACTGGATTGAGACCAACCGGCGCAAGGTAGATCAAGCCAGCGGCGGCCGCATTGGATACGTTTACCTCCCCGATATGAGTGCGGCCGGGTTGAACGCGTTCGTCAAGCAATATTTCCCGCAGGTGCGCAAAGAGGGAATAATTTTCGACGTCCGCTACAACGGTGGCGGCTTTGTCGACCAGATTATCTTCGAGCGCCTGCGCCGCGTGCTCGCCGGCATGGACTCGGCGCGCAACTGGCAATCCGACACTATTCCGTCGAACGTCTTCTATGGACACATGGCTTGCATCACCAACCACTATGCGGCATCCGATGGCGATTTCTTCAGCTACTACTTCAAGGTCTACAAGCTGGGTCCGCTCATCGGCGAGCGCACCTGGGGTGGTGTGCGCGGAATCCGCGGCGAGATCACGCTGATGGACGGGGGATATATCACCCGTCCGGAGTTTTCGCTATATGGTCTGGACAGCAAATGGCTGATCGAGAATCGGGGCGTAGAACCGGACATCGTGATCGATAATCGGCCCGACCTGGTGATGGCAGGGCACGATCCCCAATTGGAAAAGGCGATCGATGTGGTGATGCAGGAGATCAATGCGCACCCAATGAAGTTGCCACCGCGGCCACCAGATCTGCCCGCCTATCCGACGGGACCGGGCTTGTAGGGGCGTGCTGCACGATACGAAAGCGAATTTTACGCGGGATGTAGAGACTGTGTGGCAACCTCTGTCGTCCCGACGGGACTCGGATTAATTTTCTACTTTACCCAGCGCTGAAGCGTTGGGCTAAGATCTTCCGCCCCTTTCGGGGCTGATTCTTAACCGCCTCACTCCACTCTCGCAACCTCGTGCGGGTTGCGACACAGTCTCTGCAGCCCCGTGAGATTGACAAAGGGTTAAACACCTTAAGGGCGCATCCTTCGGCAGGCTCAGGGCAGGCTCTTAAGGCGCGCCCCTTCAAAACACTTCCCACTTCTACCCTTCCGGCAGCCGGTCAGAGACGGCAGCCGGTCAGAGACGCTGTGGCTGGCGAGCATCTGGGTTACCCCGCGCACGAATGTCACATCCGTGTGTGACGTGGAACACAGCCCCTTGGGACGCGTCTCATGTATCTACTTGGCAGCTTCCCAGGGAACCGTCAAAGTCCAGGACGCCGCGGAGAACGCAGAAATGCAACGAGTCGCCAATATTCGTAGCAACGATTACCAGAATGGCTGGTCTCGAATCCAGCCATGAAAGCTTTCAAAGATGCGGGTCACCTCTTCCGTTTGGCATCGGTCTTCCTGGTGGGCGGCATTTTGTTCCTGGTGGTGCGCGGCTTTCTCGTCCCTCGAAGCTTTGGGGAATACGGACATTACCGGGGCAACGCGATCGCGGAGATTGCGGCACGGCCACCCTCATATGCCGGCCATCAAGTTTGCGAGAGCTGTCACGCTGACGTCCTCGAAGTGAAAAGCAAAGGTGTGCATAAGCGAGTAGCCTGCGAGGCTTGCCATGGAGCTGCTTGCCAAGCATGCCGATGATCCTGCCTCGGTCCAGCCGGCAAAGCTGGACACCGCCGTGCTTTGTGTTCGCTGTCATGAGGCGAACATCGCCAAGCCGAAGAATTTCCCCCAGGTCGTCTCCGCCGAACACTCGGGCGGCGCGCCTTGCGAAACCTGCCACCAGCCGCACAGTCCGGCCATCGTTGCGGCTGCGGGAGGTAGCCAATGACCATGACTCGCCGACAACTGCTGATTCTTGCTGCCTGCTGCCGCGGTCGCGTGGAAAAGCATCCTGGCGGGAACACCCGAGACGTCACCCAACTACAACATGACGGAGCACTGGTGGGGCATGCTGGTGGACATCACCAAGTGCATTGGCTGCGGCAGTTGCGTCCGGGCTTGCCAGATGGAGAACGAGGTCCCCGACGGCTACTTCCGTACGTGGGTCGAACGCTACCATGTCTCTGACTGGGACATTGAGAACCCCAAGGTAGATTCGCCTGATGGCGGCAAAAACGGTTTTCCGCCGGCTACGGTAAGCGGCGGTAAGAACTTCTTCGTGCCGAAGATGTGCAACCACTGCGCTGACTCTCCTTGCACCCAGGTGTGCCCCGTCGGTGCAACCTTCGTCAGTCCTGATGGCGTGGTGCTGGTGGACCAAAAATATTGCCTGGGCTGCCGCTATTGCGTGCAGGCTTGTCCGTACGGATGCCGCTTTGTCGATCCGAAGAAGGAAACGGCACAGAAATGTACGCTCTGCTATCACCGCATCACCAAGGGGCTCACGACTGCCTGCTGCGAAAATTGCCCGACGGGCGCCCGCCAGCTGGCCGACCTGAAAAATCCTAACGACCCGATTCATGAGTTTCTGAAAACTCACGCGGTCCAAGTCCTAAAACCTTACTTAGCCACTCGCTCGAAGCTGTTTTACTACGGCCTGGATGGCTCGGTGCGATAAGGAGCTTCTGTTGCAGATTCCGGTTGAAGGCTTCATGTATCCGAACGAAGTGGAACTCCAGTGGAGCGTCCTCATCGTGCTTTACCCGTTCCTCACCGGACTGGTGGCAGGCGCGTTCATCCTGGCGTCGCTGGAGCGGGTGTTTATGGTTAAGGCGGTGAAGCCCACGTATCGCCTGGCGCTGCTTACGGCGCTTGCCTTCCTCATCATCGCTCCCCTGCCTTTGCAGTTGCATTTGGGACATCCCGAGCGCTCCTTCGAGATGTACCTGACTCCGCACCGGTCTTCCGCGATGGCGATGTTTGGGTTCGTGTACTTGTGGTATCTGCTGGCTGTGCTGGTGGTGGAAATCTGGCTCGACTACCGGCGCGACATCGTGGTGATGTCGCAATGCACGACCGGTTGGAAGCGATTGGTGTATCGGGTGATGACGTTCGGTTCCACTAATATCAGCGAGCGTTCACTGCATATCGACGATCGGGTGGGTTGGATGGTCACTTTGATCGGAATTCCCTCCGCGTTTCTGCTGCATGGTTATGTCGGCTTTATCTTTGGTTCGGTGAAGGCCAACCCGTGGTGGTCGTCGCCGCTAATGCCCGTGGTGTTCCTTTTCTCTGCGATGGTCTCGGGCATCGCCATCGTGATGTTGCTTTACATGCTTATGTGCCGGGTGCGCCGGGAACCGATCGATATGAGATGCGTGGACACGGTGGCGAAATACCTGTTCTACACGTTCATCATCGACTTCAGCCTGGAGATGCTAGACCTGATCCATCGCATCTACGAGGCCGACGAATCGTTCCGCAGCCTCGATTTCATGGTCCACACACGTCTTTACCTGTCGCAGGTGGTGATTCAAATCCTGTTGGGCACGGTGGCCCCGATTCTGTTGCTTGGCGCGACCCAGGTCCTGAGGTTGCCGGTCATACAGCGCAAACGGATTTATACACTTGCCGGATGTCTGACCATGGTCGGCATTTTCGCCATGCGTTGGAATGTCGTTATTGGCGGGCAGCTCTTCTCCAAGAGCTTCCTCGGCTACACAACCTACAAGATGGGCTTCGTGGCTCGCGAAGGATTGCTGACCGCGATCATCCTGACCATCCTTCCGTTCGTCATCTTGTGGGTTTTGGTGAAGCTCCTGCCGCCCTGGCCGGAGAAGCAGGCACAGCCATTATTGGCCTCGCTGGCGACGCACGGAGCCGATTAGCCTCCCGCCTCGGTGTGCTTGGCCTTGTCAGCCGCGCCCCGGCTCGGCGATGCGGGCGCCACATTCCACTTCGACGGAGGAATCACCACGTCTTTCTCTGGCTGCATCATGAAGTGTGGCGACATGATCTGCACGCCGAATTCATTGAAGGCGTCCTGTATTTGCGCATGCAAGTCGGAGAGCGTCTCGATACGCAGCTTCTCATTTTCCAGTCGCACAATTAGCGTGTACTCGACGTAAAAGTCGGAGAGTTGCCGCTGCAACACATAGGGTTTTGGCTGCTTGCGAACTTTGGGAGTGCGATCGGCTGCGAGTAGCAGAAGCGCATGCACCTGTCGCCAGGGAGCATCGTAGCCGATCGTCACCGTGGAGCTGGCCACCATCCCGTCCGGATGGCCCAGTCGCGAGTAATTGGTGGTCGCAGCACTAACCAGAACGGAGTTGGGGATGGTTACCTCTTGTCCTTCGACGGTTCGAATCTTGGCGGCCAGTAGTCCTTCCTCCAGCACTTCGCCTTCAATATCGTTGACCCGCACCCACTCGCCCGTCTTGAGAGCGCGGGAGTACACCACGAAAAGTCCGCTCATGATTTGGTTGATGATTCCCGTAGAGCCAAGCGAAATCACCAGGCCGAAGAAGACGCTGATGCCCTTGAAGGCGTCGGTGCCCGATCCTGGAATATACGGATAGGCGACAACCAGGGCGAAAATCCACGCAATGGCGGAAAAGATTCGCTGAGTGGCCCGCGCAATGTCAGCATCCATCCAGGTGGTGCGAATACTCCCTCTGGCCACCTGCTCGAAGAACGCTTTAGCGAGACGAACAATCCAGCGCGTGATCAGGAAGATGACGACTACAGCAAAGATGCCCGGGACGGCATGCACCGCCGAGCCCAGGAAATTCTGCAAGAGTCGTATGACGTAGCCGCCGAGCTGTCTTCCCCATGGCTCGGTGTAGGGAAATCGACGCAGAGACAAGGTCAGCCACAGATAGATGGCGCAGAAGCCTAGGATCCATGCGACGGTGCGTACCAAGCCATACACCAGGGCCGCGAGGTGGGGCAGCAGGTCAACTCCAAACAATCGCAGATGGGCGGGAATCGAGTGTTCTTTACTGCGCAGAAACGCCACCACCCGCCGGTGGATCTTGGAGACGAGTAAAATCGCTGCAAAGAGCAGCACAAAGCCCACAAGGCTGAAAAGCAGGCCGCCACGGATAACCGGCCACGATCGCTCGGCCCGGCGAGCATCCAACGCCTCGCCCAGCTTTCCCAACGTCTGTTTGGAAACCTGCGCAAGCGTCTCCCCGGTCTCTTTGTCCAAATCGTTCTTGCCGAGGAAGAACAGCACCCTTCCGTTGTAGGTAAACCCGATACCGTCCTGGTCCTCGACTTTCACCGGAAACAACTCGATGTCGGACGCATTGGCATCGAGTGGAAGCTCGTTAAGCCGCTGGATGGCGCGGTCAGCACGATCCTGAGGATCGGCGCCCGCTAGCGCGCCGCGCAGCGCTACGATCCGGCGATTCCAGAACTCGATGGGAGCTTCGTTTGCGGTAGGGGTATCGGTCTTTGACTCCGCCAGTGCGGCGCCAGCCGCCAGCATCCGCTGAGGAGCGGCCATTGCCAAACCGACCAGGAAGCAGCAGATGAGATGGCGCAATCGCGTGAGAGCGGGGCCCGTGGTTTGCAAAGTTGCTCCTCAGCCCTGGCCGGTTGAATTGTCAACCATCCTCGACCAGTAGGGCGGACAACTGCGACTAGTTTGCGCCGTCGTAACAGAGACGCGCAACCTCAAACGCTTCGCTTGTTCAGACGGAACGCGGCCCTGTAGCGCTTCCACCTAGGCCCTCAAACTCGTTGCCCTGAAAGCGTACCCGGCTATGTTCGCGGACTGACGGGCGCGGGACCGGGAGCGAATTACGGCTATGGTAGTAGTTAGAATCCGCAGCTAGCATGATTGCGTGGTTGAAGTAGGCACGACCGCTCCTACTGGTGAAGTGAGCGCTAGAGCGATTCCAGGTTGGTATAGATCCCGCTTCCGCCATCCAAGGCAAACCGGCCTGGAAACGCTCTTAAAATTCGTCTGTCCATGCTGATGCAACACTTTGGGCCGCTACCTTGGGAGGGTTGCGGCCTTTTTTGTGGTGTAACGCGCGCCAGCATGACCTGTATGAAATTCCACAAAATTTTAAGAACCAGATTCTCCTGGCAGACCATAAATGTTAAGGTGGTTCCTCGCCCGAATGGCGGCGGTTGGGTACCGCTTGTCCTTGTAAGCCGAAGATTGGGAGGTGCGCATGTCATTGAAGAACAAAATCGCAATTGTTACTGGCGGAAACAGTGGTATCGGCAAAGCAATCGCACTCGAATTGGCCAACCAGGGTGCAAATATCGTGATCGACTATATCTCTCATCCCGAAGCCACCGAGGAGCTCGAAAAGCAAATCTGCGCACTGGGGGACCGGGCGATTGGTGTCGAAGCCGACGTCAGCAAGATCGCAGACCTGCAGAAGCTGATTGACACTGCCGTTACCCAGTTCGGGCGCATTGACATCATGGTGAACAATGCCGGCATCGAGACTCGCACCTCGGTTCTTGACACCAGCGAAGCGCAATACGACAAGGTGCTCGACATAAATCTGAAAAGCGCCTTCTTCGGAACGCAGATTGCGGCGAAGCAGATGATCAAGCAAGGCGGCGGCGGCCGAATCATCAACATCACCTCCGTACATGAGGACTGGCCGATGCCTGGAAACACGGCCTATTGCCTGTCCAAAGGGGGCGTACGCATGTTAACGCGTACCGCCGGAGTCGAGCTTGCCCCCCACAACATCCTCGTCGTAGGAGTTGGTCCAGGCGCGGTCGCTACGCCGATTAATTTGTCCACCATGAAAGATCCGGCCCTGCTGGCCAAATTGGATGCCGCGATTCCATTAGGCCGCTTGGCCCAACCGCAAGAAATCGCTACCGTTGTTGCCTTCCTCGCCGGCGATGGCGCCAGTTATATTACGGCGACTACCATCTTTGCCGACGGTGGCATCATGCAGAGCAGCCCAGGCTTGTAGCGGAAACCAAGGAGAAACAAGACCAGGTATGAGTTCGCAAGCTACCACGCAAAATCTTCGCGTTCGTCTCGTCATCGCCGATGTCGATGGCACCCTCGTCACGCAAGACAAAATCCTCACGCCTCGTGCCGCGGAATCGGTCAAGAAGCTGCATGACGCCGGCATCCTCTTTGGGATTACCAGCGGCCGGCCGCCGCGCGGTATGAAGATGCTGATCGAGCCGCTGGAAATTACCGAACCGATCGCCGGCTTCAATGGCGGCGTGGTTGTCAGTCCCGACCTTACGCCGATCTCGAAGCAGCTGATCCCCCCCGACGTGGCCGCCCAGGTGATGCAAGCCATCGTCAAGCATAAGCTGGACATCTTTCTCTACACCGACCGCGACTGGTTCGTCCGCGATGCCAAGGGGCCGCACGTCGACCGCGAGGCGTGGACGGTCAAGTTCCAGCCCACGGTAGTCAAGGATTTCGATTCGTTGACCGATAACGTTGTGAAGGTGACGGGTGTCAGCGACGATTTGGAAGCCGTTGCGCGTTGCGAGAAAGATTTGCAGGATTGGAGCGCAGGCCGGGTGTCAGCCGCCCGCTCGCAACCGTACTATCTCGATGTGACAAACCCAAAGGCGAATAAGGGGGAAGTCGTAGGGATGTTTTCGCAGATTTGTAACATCCCAGCAAGCGATATTGCCACCATCGGCGACATGCCGAACGACGTCTTGATGTTCAAGAAGAGTGGCGTCAGCATCGCAATGGGCAATGCCAGTGCCGACGTACAGAAATCCGCAACCTTCGTTACCGCGTCGAACGAGGATGAGGGTTTTGCCAAGGCGATGGAGCGGTTGCTGCAAGCGGCGGCGGCGCGATAGGGCTGCGAGGGAAAAAATCTTCTAGCTGCCCGCTTTCACCAAAGTCGCCAGTTCGTAGTTGAGCAAGTCCTCGATACGCTCGACGGTCACGTCCGGTGGAGGGTACTTCGCGAGTTCTTGTGAGTCGTGGGCATATTTGCCCTGTCGGGGAAGCACAGTGGTCACGCGACTGCCCCAAGCCTGCTTGATCGCTCCCAATATGCGAGGCTTGTCATCCACCATGACGTAATGTTCCGCCGGATAACGCTGCTCGACATCATCCAGCGCAGCCTCCTTGTGAATGTAGATCAGTACATGGCCCTTCACCGTTTCCCATATGCCGGAGCGTTCGACCTTTCGAGGCTGGAAGATCACATCGCCGTCGGAAAGAATCACGGTTCTTCCCCACGTCCGAAATCGCTCCAGGACATCGAGCGATCCCGGGTAGAGACGATTGGCAAAGGGATAGTCCACCAAGTACGACGACATCGACAGCAGATGAATGTCTCGGGGATGCTCAACCCGATATCGCTGCAGAGCCCCAAGGTAGTCACGGTACCCCAACTCGGTCATTAGATCTTCGAGAATTGCCCAGTAGCGGTCGCGGCAGGCAGCCCCGAACGCGCGCTCGAGGTGCTCTCGCAGGTCATCCTGAACATGGTCGTTGTCCAGCAGGGTATTATCGACGTCCACCAGGAAGACGATGGATTCCGGCGATCGTTCACTCTTCTTCGAATTTACGTCCGGTTGCCGACGGTCCGCGAAAGTGGTCAAGTCTTTGCCGCTCCTCAGAAACCCGCCAGGACTCCGACCCGGCTGCCCAACAAGACATCGGCAATTCCGCCGGTCCAACCTGTCTGATGGCTGGCGCCGCAACCCCGGCCCGTATCACCGTGAAAGTACTCATGGAAAGGGATGAGGTCTCGCCAGTAGGGATCGTTATTGAATAACTCGCAGTCGCCAAAAACTGCGCGCTTGCCTTCCGTGCCCCGCAAGAAGATATTGCCCAAGCGCCGCGCCAATTCCTCTCCCACCTGTTGCAGATTTTTCATTTGTCCGGAGCCTGTGGGGCATTCGACCTGGAACGAGTCGCCATAATGCCGGTAGTATTCCTGAAGCGAAAGCAGGATGAGGATATTTACCGGCATCCAGATGGGGCCGCGCCAGTTCGAGTTCCCGCCGAACAGGTCAGTCGTGGACTCGCCCGGCTCATAGTCCAGACGGTACTCTTTGCCGGCCAGGTGGAGCACTAACGGATGGTCAAGATGATAGCGGGACACCGCCCGCACACCATACGGCGAAAGGAATTCGTTCTCGTCCAGCATGTAACCCAACATGCGCTTCAACTGGTCCGGCCGCACCAATCCCAGGATCACTCGATTGGTAGGTCCAGGAACCACCATGGGCTCGACGCTCTCCACCAGGTCCGGCCGGTGTTTGATGAACCAGTCGCGCCGCCGCTGAAAAGCCGGATAGCGATCGAAGGTATCGACGGGCACGGTTGACGCACCAAACATCGGTACAAATCCGACCATCGTTCGGGCGCGAACAGGGGTGGGCTCATGGTCGGGCGAGATCAACTGGTCGTAGAAGAATCCGTCCTGCTCATCCCAGAGGGATTTATAGGGATCGTGCAGGCTATTCATGGCGTTCGCAATGTAGATGTAGTGCTCCCAGAACTTGCTGGCAACATCTTCGTAATCGGGATTCCTTTCGGCCAGCAGCAAAGCGGTTGACAACATGCTCTTCGCAAAAGCCGCCATCCAGCTTGTCCCATCTGCCTGGCCCAGCAGGTATCCTGCCGGAAGATTGTCGCGATCGAAGACACCGATGTTGTCCATGCCCAGGAAACCGCCCTGGAAAATATTGTTGCCGAGCGCGTCCTTGCGGTTTACCCACCAGGTAAAGTTGATCAGCATCTTTTGAAAGACGCGTTCGATGAAGGCGTAGTCAGCAACGCCCGTTTTCCAGCGTTCGATTTCAAAGACTGACCTGGCCGCCAGAGGCAAGACCGGCGGATTGACGTCGTCGAAGTCCCATTCGTAAGCCGGGATCTGGCCGTTGGGATGCATGTACCACTCACGTAGCATCAGCAGGATCTGGTCCTTCGCGAACTGTGGATCGACATGCGCAAGACAAGCGCAGTGAAAACCAAGGTCCCAGGTAGCGAACCACGGGAACTCCCATTTGTCCGGCATCGAAATCACGTCGCGGGAAAAGAGGTGGGTCCATTCATGATTACGTCCCGACCATCGTTGCGCTGGCGGCGGCGGCTGGGCAGGATCTCCATTCAGCCAATCGGTAACTACGTAATGGTAATACTGCTTGGACCACAGCATGCCGGCGAAGGCCTGGCGGGCAACCAGCTTTGCGTCTGGCGAGAGCTCTTTAGGCAGAACCACATCGTAGAATTCGTCGGCTTCTTCTTTGCACGTGGTGAGTGAAGCGTCGAAGTCCGCGAACGGATCTTCCAGCAAATGCTCGTCAGTTGCAAGCGCAAGCCGCAACTGAAGAACCAGGGTCTTGCCGGCATCGATGGTCCGGGTATAACGCGCCGCAGCTTTTGTGCCGGTGGCGGCAGGATTCACCGCGTCGCGCTTGCCGTGCACCACATACTCGTGGAAGGCGTCTTTGACGTACGGCGACGGCGATGGTACGCCAAACAGACGCTCAGTGTTGGTCTCATTCTCGGTGAACAACAACTCATCGGCATCAGCGCAATATAAGACGTACTCACCCAACTCCCAATGCCGGGCAATTGCTCGCCTCACTTTGCTTTTGGGCGGATCGTTTGCCGCGATGATCGAGGGACGGGTGTCATCGCGCCCCCAACTCCACGTATTGCGAAACCAGAGGGTCGGCAACGCTTGGATGACAGCAGCCTCAGGACCCCGATTGCTGATGCTGATGCGGATGAGCAGGTCTTCCGCTGCGACTTTTCCGTACTCCACCTCGACATCGAAATAGCGTCCCTCGCTAAAAATTCCGGTGTCTACCAGCTCGTATTCCCGCTCCAGTCGAGTCCGCCGCCGATTCTCTTGAAGCAGTTGTTCGTACGGGTATGCTGCCTGGGGATACTTGTATAAATACTTCATGTACGAGTGGCTGGGGGTGTTATCGAGGTAAAAGTAATACTCCTTGACGTCCTCGCCATGGTTCCCCTCTGTGCCTGTCAGACCAAACATCCGCTCCTTGAGAAACGGATCGTGGCCGTTCCACAGCGCCAGCGCGAAACACGTGTATTGGTGCCGGTCGCATATTCCACCCAGGCCGTCTTCGTTCCATCGGTACGCTCTGGATCGGGCGTGATCGTGGGGAAAATAATTCCAGGCGTCTCCATCGGCACTGTAATCCTCGCGCACCGTACCCCAGGCACGCTCTGCGAGGAAGGGTCCCCAGCGATTCCAGTGGCCTCTTTTCTGCTGGATCATGACCAGCCGAACGCCCTCTCGGGTGTCGTAAATGCTCATGCGCGATTCCTCAATTCAGCACCTCGCTGGTCACTTCTTTCCCAACAGTCCCTTGGCGACTTCCACTACATGTTCCGGCTCGAAGCCAAACTTTTTATCCAATTCCTTCAGCGGCGCCGAGCTCCCGAATGTCTTCATGCCAATGACATATCCGGCCTCGCCGACGTAGCGGTCCCATCCGAACGTCGAGGCCTGCTCGATAGCGACGCGCGCCTTTACGCTGGGCAGGAGAACACTATCGCGATATTCCTGCGTCTGGTGCTCAAAGATATCCCACGAAGGCATCGAAACCACGCGCGAGTTGATACCTTGCGCGATAAGCATCTCGTGGGCCTGGGCCGCCAGACTGACTTCGCTACCGGTCGCAATCAGGATCACTTCCGGCTTTCCCCCCGGCGCATCGGCCAGGACGTACGCGCCCTTGGCAAGTCCCGATGCCGCCGCGTACTTGCTGCGATCCAAGATCGGCAAGGCCTGGCGCGACAACACCATGATTGCGGGCTGATGACGCAGTTGCATCACATAGCGATACGCCTCGACCACTTCGTTGGCATCGCAAGGACGCAGTAGGACCATCCACGGCATGGCGCGCAATGATGCGAGCTGTTCAATCGGCTGATGCGTCGGCCCGTCCTCGCCATCCCCCATGGCGTCGTGGGTGAAAATGAAGATGGAAGGGATCTCCATCAAGGCAGAGAGGCGGATGGCTCCACGAGCGTAATCGCTGAAGATAAAGAATGTCGCGCCGAACGCCCGAATCTTCGAGAGCGACAGTCCATTCACGACGGCGCACATGGCGTGCTCGCGAATGCCGAAGTGCATGTTCTTGCCGCCGAAGTTGTCGGGCTGCAAGTCGCCCGCGCCGGGAAAAGTGAGGGACGTTTTGTTGGAGGGCGCCAGATCGCCTGAGCCTCCGAGGAACCAGGGGATGTTCTGCGCCAGCACGTTCAGTACTTTGTTGGAGGCATCGCGACCCGCGATACCCTTCGGGTCCGCGGCGAAGACCGGCAGATTGCGGTCCCAACCCGCGGGCAGTTCGCGACGCTGCATCTGGTGCACTTCGGTCGCGAGGTCAGGATACTGCGCTTTGTACTTGACGAAAAGCTCGTTCCATTCTTTGTGGGCCTGCGCGCCGCGCGCGCCGATGCCTTCCGCAAAATGTTCGTACACGCCATCCGGAACCAGGAACTGCGCGTCTTCCGGCCATCCATAAGCACGCTTGGTGAGGCGCACTTCTTCCACACCCAATGGTTCGCCATGGGCGGCAGAGGTGTCTTGTTTGTGCGGCGATCCGTAACCAATGTGGGTGTCCAGCACGATAAAAGTAGGCCGACCCTTGGTGTCGCGGAAGGTGGTGAGCGCGTCCCCGATCTTCTCGAGATCGTTGGCGTCGCCGACCCGTAACACGTTCCATCCATAAGCGAGGAAGCGGACAGCTACATCTTCGGTGAAGGTGATGCGAGTGTTGCCTTCGATAGTGATGTGGTTGTTGTCGTAGATCCAGCAAAGGTTGTCGAGCTGCAAGTGACCGGCCAGCGACGCGGCTTCCGAGCCAATACCTTCCATCAGGCAGCCATCTCCGCAGATGGTGTAGATGTTGTAATCAAAGACGTCGAAGCCCGGCTTGTTGAAGCGGTTCGCCAGCCATTTCTGGCCGATGGCCATACCTACGCTGGTTGCAATCCCCTGTCCGAGCGGACCTGTGGTGGTTTCGACGCCCGATACCAGATGGTATTCGGGATGGCCTGGCGCTTTGCTGCCGATCTGGCGGAAGCGACGGATGTCCTCAAGTGTCACCGAGGGCTGTCCCACGAGCTCATAGTCAGCGTTGACCGCCATGACCTTCGTCAGGTGCAGCACCGACCACAGCAGCATGGAAGCGTGACCGTTAGAGAGCACGAAGCGGTCGCGATTGGGCCAGATCGGATCCTTAGGATCGAATCGCATGACCCGGTTCCAGATGGTGTAGGCCAGCGGCGCCAGCGCCATTGGAGTGCCGGGATGTCCTGAGTTTGCCGCCTGCACGGCGTCGATCGAAAGCGTGCGAATGGTATTGATGCAAAGTAGGTCAAGTTGTGCGTCGGTCTGCGTTTTGGCAACCTGCGTGGTACTCATTGGTGCTTCTCCTTGAAACGTTTGCGATCGCTTGTGATGGCGAGAATTCACTGGGTG
Organism: uncultured Acidobacteriaceae bacterium; assembly: GCA_963755865.1. GTDB lineage: Bacteria > Acidobacteriota > Terriglobia > Terriglobales > Acidobacteriaceae > Bog-257. The sequence goes on from CAVWLY010000001.1 coordinate 246,027, forward strand.
TAATCGCAGCGAGTTCCCGGCGGACCGGAGAATCTGGTTTGATCGGTTCAACTCTTGGGCGTTGTAGCCGCGGCCGCTCGCGTCGCAGCTTCGTATGCGGCTACCTTGCCTAACCGCCGCAGATGGCGCGGCGCCTGGCTGAATTGGGCTGCTAAGAATGTCTGCGCCAGGTCCCATGCCACTGCCGGACCGACCGTGCGGCCGCCCATGCAGATAATGTTCATATGATCGTCTTCGACTCCCTGCTTGGCCGAGTAATGGTCGTGGACGAGCCCAGCGCGAATTCCGGGAACCTTGTTGGCGCAGACGGACGCGCCCACTCCGCTGCCGCAAATCGCCACGCCGCGCTCTACTTTCCCAGCTGCAACCGCCTCGGCAAGCGGGAGCACGAAGTCGGGATAATCGTCGCCCGGGTTCAAAGCGTGCGCGCCGAAATCGATCACCTCATGTCCCGCCGCTTTCAACTCGCCGACGAACTCCTCTTTTAGTCCATATCCGGCATGATCGGTTGCGATTCCTATCCTCATGATTCCTCCTTAAAACGGACAGCCTTGCCCGGTACGGCACAAGTTTACCGCGTTGGAAAATTATCAGTCCCGGCCCAAACCTACAACTGGTAATTTGGCCGGTTGTCCATCGAAAGCGCTGATGATAAAGTCGCGAATCATTGCTGCGAAGACGAGCGCTATCGGTAACCCGCCTGTTGCCTGGGAGAAAGAGTAACCTGTGTCGGAATCTGAGTCGCCGGCGAACATGTATTCGCTCCACGAGGCGCGTGAACTAAGCTTGCGCGTCTATTATCCAGATCTTTGCGATCAGCTAGTGCTGCGCACTGACCTGGACTGGGGGAAGGATATTCTTCCGGTTGCCATCGACCGCAAGGATTCATTCGCCGAGTTCAAATTAGAAACGACGCATCCTTTCCTTTATCTGAAGCCCTGCCTTCTGACGGCATCGGAACTGTCATGGGCTACAGGCGCCAACGTTCTGATCGTGTCCACAAGGCAAGAGGCCCTTGACATCTATCCATCCTTTCATTGCTCGGATCAGGGAAGGATTCTCGACATTATTACGCTGGAGTCAAAGATTCTAAATCGTGAGCATCGGTTGCGGGTGTATCTGCCCGCCGGATACGACGAGAATACCTGCCGCAAGTTTCCGGTCATGTATATGCAGGATGGACGCAATCTTTTCTTTCCGCAGGAAGCGTTTCTCGGCCACGATTGGGGCGTTGAAGACAAACTGGCGTTGCTGAATGGGATGAACGCGATCGAACAGATGATCGTTGTTGGCATCTTCTCGGCTGACCGGATGCAGGAATACACCGATCCGGGATACGAACCTTATGGACGTTCCGTGGTGGAGGAGATCAAGCCCTATATCGATTCTCACTTCCGGACGCGCCCGGGACGGCGAGCTACGGGTGTAATGGGTTCTTCGCTCGGTGGCGTAGTCTCGTTTTATATGGGTTGGCAATGGCCCGAGGTTTTCGGCGGCGTTGGCTGCCTGTCGAGTACGTTCACCCATAAGGACAACCTGGTAGAACGAGTTCTCTTGGAACATCGTCGCGATGTGCGTTTTTACATCGACACCGGCTGGCCGAGCGATAACTACGAAGTTGGGCTTGCGATGGCCGTAGCGCTGGCCGAGCGCGGCTACCGCTATGGGCATGACTTCCTATACTTCGCATTTCCCAATGCCGGTCATTCAGAGCGAGACTGGGGACAGCGCTTGCATCTCCCGTTCCAGTTTTTCGCAGGCCGGCCTGCGGTGATTTCCCGGTTCAAGGAAGCTGGCATCAACGAGATGGGATCCAAATAACGGGGAAGTTGCTGGCAGCGCTGAACTGGGATCGAATTTTGGCTGCGAAAAAGGCCGGCATGGTCGCCACTTGGCGAAGGCTGGTTCACGGACGACTGCTTGAAAATTTTCCCGTTGCAAATCTTGCCGATCAATCTTACTGTCCTTACACTTGGGACAAGAGCCGTCTAATGGGAGCGAACCTGTGAAACATGTAGTGATCGTCGGCGGTGGTTTCGCCGGACTGAACTGTGCGCGTAAGCTGGCCGAGCGGCCCGACATTCGGGTTACGCTGATCGATAAGAACAACTATCAGCAGTTTCAGCCGTTGCTCTACCAGGTGGCCACGGCTGGACTGTCGGCAACCAACGCGGCTTTTAGTTTGCGAAGTGTGCTCAGAGGGCATCCAAACGTTGACGTTAAACTGGGCACCGTAGTTTCTGTCGATCTTAAGGCGCGTACCGTTGAAACCGAGGAAGGCCAGCAGTATCAGGGCGATTTCCTGGTCCTGGCGGCGGGGTCGCAGGCCAACTTTTTCGGCACGCCGGGAGCCGCGCAGCATGCCTTTCCTTTGTATTCGATTCATGACGCCGAATTGCTGCGCTCGCGGATCCTTGCGGTACTGGAATCGGCCGACCGCGACGCGTCGCTCGTCGCCAAAGGGGCGCTAAACTTCGTCATCGTGGGATGCGGTCCTACCGGCACGGAAATGGCCGGGGCATTTGGAGATATGGCTCACGTGGGGATGAAAAAAATGTTCGAGGACCTCTCGGGGACGCAAGCCAAGATTTATCTGGTGGATAGAGGGCACGCTGTGCTGGGCGCATTTTCCCAGAAAGCCCAGACCTATGCTGCCAGAGTATTGCAGGAACGGGGAGTACAACTGCGCCTGGGCACCAGCGTAAAAGAGGTGGGCGACGGATACGTGATTCTTTCGGATGAGACGAAGATACTAACTCATACGGTGATTTGGGCAGGGGGGCTGAAGGCATCGGCGTTGTCCGCCAATGTGGGAGTCCCGACCGGCCATGGCGGGCGGCTGGATGTGCAACCTGATCTCACCGTAGGTGGCTTCGACGGCGTCTATGCTTTGGGCGATTTTGCCAACATCTCGGACAAGGACGGAAAGCCGTTGCCGCAGCTTGCGTCGGTAGCCGAACAATCGGGTAAGTGGTGCGCCAAGAATATCCAATCAGACGTATCCGGTGAGCCGAGGAAACCATTTCCGCTACTTTGACAAAGGCATCATGGCGATGATTGGCCGCGACGCAGCTGTCGCCGAAGTCGGCGTCCGTCGCCACGAACTTGAGGGCCCTGTCGCTTTCGCGGCCTGGCTCGGGGTACACGCTGCGCTGCTGACAACCAACCAGGCGAAAATCGGAGCGTTCGTGGAATGGGCCTGGGACTATTTGGGCAATGTGCGCAGCGACCCAGTTCTCGATCGCAGCGAAGAAGCTCAGATCAACTGGAATGACGACGACGAGCCGATGCAGACGGCAGTCGCGGCGGCAAAGACCTAGGCGCCTCGACTGCTTCATGCGAACGCAGATTGTTTTCGTCACCGTTTCCATCAAGGCGTAGGGTCTTGCTGTCCCAGTGAGATCCGCTGTCTTCTGTGACGACAAATCTGGTAATCGACCAAGCTATTTCATGGACATTCTCAGGAAGCTCTTTGAGCAGCATTTCCACTCACCGGCGGAGCGCGTACAGCCCTTGCACGGCCCGCTCGGCGGCTCGGGACGTAACATTTTCCGGCTAGCCGGCAAAGAAAACAGCGCGATCGGTATTCAGTATGGTGTGCGCGAAGAGAATGTCGCCTTCCTCGAATTTTCTCGGCATTTTCGCCGCCACGGCCTGCCGGTACCGGAAATCTATGCTGACGATCTAAGCCACGGTGCGTATCTGGAAGAAGACTTGGGAGACACAACCCTGTTTGAATTTCTCTCCAGCAATCGTGCTGGGGACGACATCGCCCCTCGAGTGGTGGAGGCCTATCGCAAGGTCGTGGAGGTATTGCCACGTTTTCAGGTCGAAGCGGGCCGCGACTTAAATTACAAAGTGTGCTATCCGCGCGCCAATTTCGATCGCCAGTCAATCGCTTGGGACTTGAATTATTTCAAATATTATTTCCTCAGGCTTGCCAACATCCCATTCAATGAACAGGCGCTGGAAGTGGATTTCGGCCGTTTGACTAAGTTTTTGTTAAGCGCCGATCGAGACTACTTTCTTTATCGCGATTTCCAATCACGCAACGTCATGTTGCTCGACGGTAATCCATATTTTCTGGATTACCAGGGCGGCCGTCGAGGCGCGCTGCAATACGATATCGCTTCTCTGCTTTTCGATGCGAAGGCCGATCTGCCGCCGCCGTTGCGCCAGCAATTGCTCGATCATTATCTCAACACGCTTGCCGGTTTTATCCAGTTTGAGCGCGATGCGTTCATGCGACACTATTACGCCTATGTTTATGTGCGCATCATGCAGGCGCTGGGTGCTTATGGCTTTCGAGGATTTTATGAGCGCAAAGCTCATTTTTTGCAGAGCGTGCCCTACGCGCTGAAAAATGTGCGCTGGCTGTTGAACAACGTCGAACTGCCCATCGTGCTACCCAGCCTGATGGACGCGTTCCAAAGCATCCTGGGATCGGAGAAGCTCCAGGGGCTGGCTCCTGCGACAGGAAATGTGACCGTGCGAATCTTCAGCTTTTCATTCCACCGCGGTCCGCTCAAAGACGAAACCGGTCACGGTGGCGGCTTCGTTTTCGACGCGCGGAGTCTTCCTAACCCTGGACGCGAGGAACGCTTTAAAGCTCTCACCGGCAAGGATGAGCCGGTGGCCAGTTATCTCAATCAGCAAGAGAGCGTGCATCAATTCCTTGCCAGCGCAGAAGCGCTGGTGGACGCGAGCCTGAACGACTATCAGCGTCGCGGCTTGCGGAATCTGATGGTGTCGTTTGGCTGCACTGGCGGCCAACATCGCTCGGTATATCTGGCCGAGCAACTGGCTAAACACCTGCGCGGAAGGGCGGGAGTGGAAGTAATCGTGCGACATCGTGAGTTAGAGAGTTTCGGCGCATGAAAGCCATGATCCTGGCCGCCGGCCTAGGTACGCGATTGCGGCCACTCACCGATGATCGCCCCAAGGCGCTGGTGGAAGTCGCGGGGCGCACCATGTTACAGATCACGCTTGGCCGGTTACGCTCATTCGGAATCCAGGAAGTGGTTATCAATGCTGCATCACTTTGCCGACAGGGTTGTCGAGTATCTCAAAGCGAACGATAGCTTCGGCATGCGCATTGAAATTTCGCGCGAGGAGGTCTTGCTCGACACCGGCGGCGGTCTGAAGAAAACCGCTTATTTCTTTGTCGAGAATTTCCGCAGTCTCGAAGATCCATTCATTTTGCACAATGTCGATGTCATCAGCACGATTGATCTCGGGCGCATGGTGGAATTCCATCTTCAGAATCGGGCACTGGCGACGCTCGCCGTGCAAGATCGCGAAAGTTCACGATACCTGATATTTGACCAGCAGCTACAGCTTTGCGGACGGCGATTGGGAAAGCATGGTGAAGTTGAATTGGTGCGTCCTTCCGAGGCAGTGCATGCCCTGGCTTTTTCCGGTATCCATGTTATTTCTCCTCGTATTTTTGCGATGATGACGGAAGAAGGCGCGTTTTCCATCGTGGACTGCCATCTGCGTCTGGCGGGCGCTAGGCGAAAAAATCCTCGCCTTTCGCGCCGATGAATACTATTGGCGCGATCTCGGCACGCCGGACAAATCTGAGGCAGGCCACTGAGGATCATAAGAGGAGGGATCGTGGTGTGACAGGTGATGCAGGAAAAACGCGCACTGAGAGAATCGAGCTGAACGCCGGCTGCCGTACTTGCACGCAAGTTGACTAACGATGAAGTACAGCGCAACCCGGCGCTGAGCAGGAGCTAGGCTCCCTGAGTAGAGTGAAGCACGCGGAAGGTGTTTCCGCCATTAGCCCAGATGAGCACCAGGGCATCCTGTCCCTTGGGCACGCTCGCGAGGGCCTTTTGCACGTCGGCGGCGCTCTTGGTCTCGTGGCGATCCACGCCCATGATCACCTCCCCGGGACGTAATCCGGCATCATCCGACGGGCTACCCGGAAGCACGCGCTGAATTACTGCGCCGTGCAGGTCATCCGGCGCCTGCAGTTGTTCGCGCAGGTCGGGAGTGATGTCAGCGATTCCCAAACCCCAGCGCGGTTTGTCGCCGCTGTTTTCTGCGCTGAGCTTCTCGCTGCGGTCGCCGTCCATCTCTTCCAGCGTAAGCGGTACCGAGACACTCTTACCATCGCGCATGACCTGCAGGGTGATCTTGAGTTCCGGGGCGTTTCTCGCCGACTTCCATTTGCAATTGTCCGGCGTCGGTGACTTTCTTGCCATCCAGTTCAGTGATCACGTCGCCCACCGCAGACCAGCTTTGGCGCCGGGAGAATCCGGCTCAATTTGCGTGACGACAGCGCCGTTGTTGTCCTTCATGTCGAAGAACTTCGCATTTTCCGGCGTCACATCAGTGATGCCGACACCCATATGGGCATGCTCTACCTTGCCGTAGCGAACCAGCGAGTCAACCACGGGAGTGACGATCTGCGTTGGGATTGCAAATCCCATTCCGGAGAATGAACCCGAGGGAGAGATCAGGAAGGTATTGATGCCGACCACCTCGCCGTGCGCATTCACCAGCGGTCCGCCCGAGTTGCCGGGATTAATAGCAGCATCCGTCTGGATGAATTGTCCGGGCTTGTGGGGATCGTCGGAGTATGGATTCGGCCGGTTCAGCGCACTCACGATGCCGCGAGTGACGGTGAAGCGGAAGCCGAAAGGATTGCCGAAGGCGAGCACCGTTTGTCCCGGACGAAGCGCAGAGGAATCACCTATGGGAATATTGGGAAGGTTCGTGCCCTCGATCTTGATGACCGCCAGATCGGTGAGCGGGTCCGTACCTACCAGCTTCGCCGTAAGAATGCGACGGTCGCTCAGCGTAACTCTGATCTCAGTAGCGCCATCCACTACGTGATTATTGGTAACGATATAACCATCCGGCGAGATGATGACGCCGCTGCCAATGCCGTGCTCGATCCGCGGCTTCGGTCTGCATGTGTTGACCGAACTGCTGACCGAAGAAACGCTGCATCTCATCGGGCACACCTTCGGTGGCGGGCTGGGCTTTCACCCTTGAGGTGACGGCAACGTTCACAATGGCGGGCGTAACCCGGGCGGCCACGGCTTCCATCGCCTGGTCAAGCGAAAGCAGCGCTTCAATCTTGTTGTCATCAAGCGGTGCGGCATTGGACGAAACTCCAGCGCGCACAGGTGCGAATGAGGTGTAAGCAAAGAAGGAAGCTGTTAGTGCAAGCGTGAGCGCAACCACCGCGCGCTGCTTGCCACAGGCTTTCCATCCGCGGGCAATCCAAGCTTTCATGTTTCTCTCTTCTCCTACCAAGTTAAGTATTGCGAGCACAGGTATGCCATGCTGCTTAGGCTGAAGCGCGTGGCTTACATACCTCAGCGGCGATTGTTATGAACCGCTACCGGCCCGGTGTTCCAGCGGCGATCCTAAATTTGTAGGCTGGGGAGCTTACTACTGGAAATTCGACGAAGCAGTCTGGGAAAGGTAAGCAGGGCCCATTCGACGTTCGACCTTCCGAACAGGCCTACCCATCTGGTTTGCCCAGTAATCACGCATACACGCGAGGCCGTGAGCGATCTTCGAGATACTCGTAATAGAGCCGCCGCCGGCAATCCTGCCGCTATTTAGCGGCTACAACAGGCTTGACTTGCCTGAATTCCGGATTCTTCCAGAGCTCGCCGCCGTACTCCATGAAGTTGGCCGTCACCTGTGCGACCTCTCGTCCGTAGTACCGCTCCACAACGTGCAAGGCAAGGTCAATACCCGAGGTCAGTCCTCCCGCGGTGGCGACTTTGCCGTTCTCCACGAATCGGATTCCGCTGATGAAATGCACAGCCGGGTACTGTTTTTGTATGCCTGCCGCGTAGAGGTGGTGCGTGGTAGCGGTCTGGCCGTCGAGCAGGCCATACCTGGCGAGCATGGAGGCGCCCGTGCAGACAGACATGGTGATATCGGCGGTTGCTGAATTCGCCAGCAACCATGTTTTCTGGGCATCGCTGCGGCCTCCCTGCGCCGGGATCACAATGACCTGCGGCTTGGGAGCAGTCTCAAAGGTATAGTTGGGAACGATGATGAGCCCACTGGCGGCCGTGATCGGCTTCAGCGAATCAGAAACCGTATAGGTCTTGAAGGGCATAGCCATGTCATCGCCGTCCGTCTCATCCCAAGGCTTGCCCTTGGAAGTGAGCATGGTATCGCCGAATACCTCCCAAGGGCCGGCGATATCCATGACATTGGCGCCATCCGATATGATGAAGGCAACATTGATTTGCCCCTTGGCGGGAGGCTTCAGCGGGGTCTGTACTGTCACGGTTTTTTCTGATGCCTTGGCAGCACGGCTCATATAGACGGCGGAGTCCAGCAATGCAATAACGGCTACGGCGATCCAGAGTAGCTTCCTGGTTCTTTTCATGACGGTTCTCCTCGGTACAGTGCTTGCGATAGGAGCAGACTAAGCGGAAAATGAAAAGTCTGAAATGACATTGATCCGGCAATTTAAGACATTTTGCCACTCGATTTCCTGATGTCCTGAATTGCCGGACGAATGTCATATCAGACATTCAACGGGTTCGCTATTGTTTGTCGGTAGCCTATGACGCCCAAACATATCGTGATCGTCGGATATGACAACATCACATCGCTCGATCTGGCCGGACCCTTGGAAGCGTTCAGCAGCGCTTACATTGAGGACTCGCGGGGCAAGCGTCAGCCTTGCTACAAGGTGACCATTGCGGCCCTGGGCGCGAAGACGTTCTGTTCGGAATCGGGCCTACGCATGATGGCCGCGTGCTTCTTGAGTTCGCTGCGTCACTTGGACACGCTGCTCATTCCGGGCGGCAGCGGCATGCGCACCTCATCTGCCAGCCTGAAGCTGGCGAGGTGGATCAGCAAGCACGAGCGTCACATTCGCCGGATTGCTTCGGTGTGCACGGGCATTTACGGAGTAGCGCCGACCGGGCTGCTTGACGGGCGCAAGGTCACAACGCACTGGAAGTTCTCCGCCGATCTGGCCGCGCGCTATCCCAAGTTGAAGGTCGATGCCAATCCTCTGTACGTTCGCGACGGAAAGTTCTACACCTCCGCGGGGATTACCGCAGGAATCGATCTGGCGCTGGCGCTTATCGAAGAGGATTTCGGCGCTCATGTGGCACTCTCCGTCGCGCGCGAACTGGTGATGTACGTCAAACGGCCCGGCGGGCAGGAGCAGTATTCCGAGCCGTTGAAATTTCAAGTCGAGTCCAGCAGCAGGTTTGCCGATCTCGCGGCCTGGATGTTGGGACATCTAGACAGGGACCTTTCGGTTGAAGTCCTGGCCGAACGCATTAATCTGTGTCCACGGCAGTTTACCCGCCGCTTCAAGGGCGAATTCAAAAGCACTCCAGCGGCCTTCGTACAGCGGTTACGCCTGGACGAAGCGCGCACCAGGTTGTCGGTTGCGGGTTGCACAGTTGAAAGCGTGGCCGACTCCGTCGGCTTTCGAGATCCCGACAGCTTCCGCCGCGCGTTTGTGCAGCGCTTTGGAGTTGCTCCCAGACAATATCGCAGCCGCTTCATCCGCGAGAATCGAACCTAGGAGTTAGTGAAGGTAGAACTCCCCACCCAAGCCGATGCTTGAATGGGGAGTAGTTCATTCCGCCAAGGGTCACGCGACATCCGTCGTGACTTTAGTGGACGCCAATCGGCTGGCGCATAAACGGAAACAGTAGCTGGCTACCCGAGGTTGGATTGCAGGTACTGTTCACGCAAACGCCTTGCAAGTACGACACCCGGCGAGCGATGTCACCGAATTGAGTTAGCGGTTGGGTTGGGGGAGCGTTTGGATTGGGATCTTGTATCTTCTCAACGCAAGCACCTCCCACGCCCTGGCCTAGGTTTTCTGTATTCAACGTGCACTGCTGGGCACTGTGAACGATGCAGGTGTTGTTGTTCGTGGTGCAGCCAAGCAAGAAGCTGGCGAGATTGGACGCTTGATTAATCGGACGATTAACTATCTGTTGAAAGAAAGTTGCTGTCTCGCCCCCGTGACATGCATTACAGGTGTTGACAGAAAAGTCGATCCTGACAATTTCGGGGGTGATGGCGGTGGTGTCGAGCCAAAAGGCCTGGGAATTGTTCAAGGCGGAGCCACCGAGGAACGGGGTGGTTGTGGAGGGCGGCCAATTCAATGGAACAATAGGCAAGGCACCTCCAGTCTGCTGGATCTCCTGATTGTTGCCGGGGTTGTTACCGTAATTGGCAAGAATCCCCGGTGTGCACGGACCTGGTGTCCCGTTTATGGCGCTACATAGTGGCTGGCCAGCGGTGTTAAACCTCGGATCCGGCGTCATGGCGATGGTTGCTTCCGAGAGCACCGGGGTACCGCCTGCATTGCTGAAGTGGAACTCGCGCTGCTCCCACAGTCCTGCATTTATGCCCGAACCAGGCGCGAGCTCAACCTCGTTGCTCCGTACCTGTGATATGCAACTGGAACCACCGCACGCGCCGGCAGTTACCACTTGGTCGGTTATCGCTTGCAGAGCCGCCAGGTAGCGCGGGCTGAACGTACGGTTGCTGTTGAGGTCTGGAAGGCTGTTCCACTGCTGTGCCCAAGTCAGTGCGTTGATGCTGCTGGGTACGTTGTACTCCAGGATGATGTTGAACGGCCTTTGCGCCGAGCATGGCGCCGGTTGTTGCGACGTTTGCGTGCCCGCGGTCACGGTAAAAACGAACCTGAGCTCGCCAGCGGGTGGGAACGGGGGAGAGAACTGTCCCAGATCCATGCGGTTTACGATCGCGTTCAACCGTACTGGGGCCAGCAGAAGCGAGGGGCATGCCTGCGGGCCGTTGAGTCCGGTGCAAACGTTATTCGGATTAGGGTCAGCAGGCCAATTGCTCAAGAGGTTGGAAGTACCCAAACTGCCCATCGCAGGACGCGCGAACACGGTGAAACCGTTGATGTGCTGGTCCTGATTCCAACTGTTCAGCATCCCGAGCAACATATTTTCCGCTGGTTGAATGTTGGTAGGAGTAACGTTCGCCATTGCCATCATGAGCGTGGCAAACGTCCACGCGCCAGTCTGGTTGCCGGGGGGCTGCGGAGGATTCGCCAGCGCCAGGCATTGATCGAAAGTCCGCACTGGGCTACCCGCAGAGGACGCAATGTTGTCCTCCACGATTGGCGTATCGACCATCATCAACTCGTGATCGGGAAAAACATTGACGGAGGATGAGCTCAGCAACACGTCACCCGAGAACTGAATGGGTTGGTGCGATTGCAGGGCGCCTTCGATCTGTGCCGGATCGACGAATTGCATTCGCTCGGTATGCAGGAGACGACGCCCTTGAAATACGGGAACCATCCTTCCTTCATTTGCGGCTTGCTTGCGCTGCTCCTGTTCCTGGGCGAAGGTCTGCCAGTTGAAATCGAGCCACGTAGAAAATAGGCTCGGGTCGTCGGCAGAGCGCTGCAGAACAACATTCTGGCTGCCAAGCGTGATGGGTATCTGCGGGGCTAGTTTCTCAGCCGCCAGTTCGGGGAAGCGCACCGACAGGAAAGACTTGTAGGTCCCCTGTGCGGGATTGGGCGGCGTCAACGTGAACTCTTCGACTTGGGGCAGTACGGGGTTATTACTTTGCTGTGCGCCGACACGCGTTGGACCTGCGTCGTCATCCAACATCATGGTGGTGCGAACCTCGGCGGCGCGAAGCGAGGCATTTGTGAGATGAGCGACTGGTTGAGGAGACATAGCTCGGCTTGCATGAACTGGGGTGCTGGCAGCTTGTACGCTCGCCAGACGGGCTCTGAAACCGAGGGTGATGACGGTTGCTAACAACAGAGACAGCGTTGCAATCCAAACTACCTTTCGAGATTTCATTGGCGCTCCTTCAGGACTACAGGTAGACGAATGTTTGGAATGCGCGTGGGCGGACGGATCGAAAACCAGGGATGCGGAAACGATGCGTCCGCTTCGCGAAGGCGAATGCAGGGCCCCACTGATCGGCGGATTATCTGCCAACTAATGGTGGCAGGCAAGAGATTTTTGTGTGAATTTAAGTGTCGGTAATATGAACCATTTTAGTGCCATTACTCGCTAAGAATGGAAGCTTCTTAATGGCGACATAAAAGGAAGATAGCCAATAATAGTGCGTCCAAACGCGTTCTACTGGGCTCCGTGGGTCGCGCCAACTCACGGCATGTTGAGCATAGGAATGGTCAGATGTTCGCATCGGTCGACCTCCGGTCTCACAATATGTCAGCACTAACGTGGTAAGTAGTTTCCTGACAACTATGCTTCGCGGGTGAAGCAGAAACTCACTCCGGCGGAAACCACCACACTGAGAAGTAGCTACCCAGAAGCCTTGAATCGTTTCCCGTTCTCCAACCACCGCACTCTGCGCGATGCAAACCCCCCATCTCTCCCCGGCATCTATCCAAATCGTTGCACCGATTTTCAGGAACAGGAGATCACAAACTTGCTGAACAAAACTTCTTTTGCCCCACGTGTGTGGCTCGCTCCACTCGTTGCCATTTTCGTCGGCATTTTCGTGCTTGTGGGCTGCAACAAACAGGCCCAGCACCCCGATGTCAAAGATGCAGTGAATAGCGCCATGACCCAGAACGGTCTGGGCGTTGTCAGCGTCTCGCAGGACCGCGACAAGGGCGTCATTACGCTGAGCGGCGATGTGGAGACGCCCGACAAGAAAGCGGAAGCCGATAGTCTGGCGCGGCAGGCCGCGCCTGGTTATACCATTGCCAACGAGATCGGCGTCCGCCCCATCGGCCAGGGGAGCCAGGCCAAATCAGTGGATAAAAGCCTCGACAGCGCCATCGAAGACAACTTCAAGGCGGAGCTCAAGGCGCATAAGAACCTTGACGATCAGAGCGTCCATTACAGTGCTACGAACGGCACACTCGTCCTGAAGGGTAGCGTGAAGACCGCCGCCCAGCGGGCAGAAGCCAACAAGCTTGCAAAGTCCGTTCCTAACGTGAAGGAAGTTGTGAACGAGCTTAAAGTGGAACCCAATAAGCACTCTACTACAGCCAGCGCGGACTAATTCTCAGCAGCCTGGACTTGACGCGTGTTATTGCGTGCCCCATCCAATTGGGGCACGCGCGACTGCTGCCCCAAATTTTCATTTTTGGCTTGCGAGGGCTGTTGATTCTTGCTTGCCGGTATCCTCGCAAACAACGATTTAGGGCTATTTTTCGACATATTGAGACCCAGGCTTAGCATCGGTAAGTAGAGCGCGGTATCTGTTCAGGGATCTGATGCTGATCGCTAACCCTTGCTGCATTCCAATAGCTGCACGGGTCGCTCAATGCCCTCATTAGTCGTCTTAACGAGAAGCGCCTGACCTCGCTGCAGGCAGGATGACCGTTTCCTGCCTTGCCGTGTAGTTCTCCGTGAATTGCGGGACGGTATCTTTCTCCACCTGTAAATCTCTTGACGACATCGGTCGAAAAGCTCCTTCTTTTGTATCTCCTTAGCGACAAAGACGCCGTCGCGTCGAACGCGGAAGGCCTCATCCTCGGCGGGAGACGGATCAGGCATTGATACGACTAAACCGAACCGTGAAATACCCACCTTCATAAGGGTTAGATACGCCGATGATCCGGGAATTGTGAAACGTTTTTACGACTCGATCCACCATAAGGACACAGGGGCGAGCGCTGGCAGAAAATCGAAAGAGGGTTTGTCGGAGAAGTGAACTCTACGGACAGAAGCTTCACCCTTACAGGATCTGCCAGCGCTTAAGACCAGCTTCAGTCAAGAACAAGGGAAAGGATGGAAAAACATGAAAACGACCATTTGCAGGAAGACAATCCAACTTACGCTGATGGCGATTCTGATTGTGTCGTCGGCCGCCATTGCGAAGGCGGATACGATTACGTTTGGCGGATTGCCCGGACCAACAGACTCCCCGTTTACAACCTATACGGAAGGAACGTTCACCGTAAGCTCCGTCGGCGGTAACTGGTTCCAGGGATTGCTCTATGGTATTCCGGCGCCGAGCATTTACGATGGCCCAATTGGCCAACCCGGGGATGCCACGGTTGAAGTCACCAATAGCGCTGGGCTTTTCACCTTTAGCTCGCTCGACTATTCGAGTAACAACGGACCAGGCCGTTACGACATTAAAGGAATGCTTGGCGCGACGGTGGAGTTTGATCAGACCGGCGCTCTGGTGGGTTCGTTCCCACCGTTTGGCTTCACGACGCTCGATAGTTTGTTCCCGAACACACAAATCGACAGTCTCTTCATTGAAGTGTTCCCGGGCGACGGCGTTACGTCTATCAACCTCGACAACATTGTGGTTGACACGGCAGCCGGCACTACTCCGGAGCCGAACACATGGATTTTGTTCGGAACTGGGCTTGCGGGCCTTCTGGCGCGCCGCAAGTTGAGTCGGTAACCGCCGCCTTTTGTGTCTGGATCGAAAAGCCGGAGCCGCCACTCCGGCTTTCATCCGGAAACGCCTGGTTTGATAACCAAGCAGGTCGACTGGGTAAACGAGCAGAACCATATCCTTGGTGTAGGGCAGGATCCGCCGCTCCCGGCGCACCTGCCCGTTTGTATCTGCAGCCATGCCGACACGCGCAAGAGCGGCAGTCTTTGGGAGCCGGCTTCGAGCTTGGTACGGAAATCTCCCAGGACCGCCACGGCAAAAGCAATTAGGCATGGCAGATAGGTCCGCGGTGAGGATCGCGACCAACATATCGTTCAGCAAAACAAGAGAGACCAAGCTTCACAGGAGCTCAGCCATCACCAGGCAGCTGCCCACGAGTTGCACGTCCCATACGAGGTAGGTCATCAGCCGCGAAGCGGGATCCTGTGCGCAACCCGCGTCTCGTACGTGGCTTCAGCGCGACCGATCACGCTTGTCGACTCTTACATTGATACCGGAAGAAATCGAATCGGTAGTCCTCCATCTCCGCTTACGGGTGTGCGGCCCAGCGAATACGCACTTTCGTCCCTTTTGTCCTGCGAGTTGAAACGGAATCCCTCTCACAATCACTACTTACTGCACGCGACTGACTCAGTTCGCCGCCATAGAAGCGCGCAGGACGGCCGCTCGGTGCTAGAGGAGAAAATGTATGAGTATCACCATGCAAGGCGGCTGGACCGTTTCGGTCAAGTCGAAGAGCGCCGCTTTCGAGCAGCGTTTCGTTGTTTCCCAGCCCGGCAGCCCGGACATTATCATCCCCGGAAAGGCCGGCAACTCAGTTTTTGTCAACGCACCCCAGTGGTCCATCAACATCCAGAGCCAGTCAGGCGCCGGTCAGCCGTGGCTGGATTCGCGGCAGCGCATCGGCGTCCCATCAGTCTCCGGTAGCACGCTCAGCTTCAACATCAAGTCCGACGATAGCGCTGGCGATGGTGACTTCAACGATCTCATCTTAACTTGCAGCATGCTGTTCTCGGCGACGGACTACGTCCTCTTTGGCAATGCCGGAACCTACAGCGGCCCATGTCTGTGGAATCCGTGTCTGCCGTGGATTGTGATTGAAACGGCTTCGGCCCTACAGCAAGCATTGCTCAACCCGGCGCTGCGCCCCATCATCCAACGGCTATATCCCAACCGGGTACCTAAGCGTCCGGGACCAGTTCCTGATCCGGGACCGCTCTTCCGCCCGCTGATCATCCCCACCGGAACGCTAGCGCAGAATAACGGTCTGGTCTTCCAGTCGGCGGCAGCCCAGGCGGCCGCGCCACAGCTCGAAATCAAGACCGCGGCAGACGTCAAGAAATACCATGAGGCGGCCGCCGCTCAACTGCACGCTTCCGCATCGCCGGTTGTGCTCGACAGCTCTGCCCCGGGCAGTTCCTCATTGAGTTCCACCGAGACGCTAGCCATTGCGAACCTTCGTGAGGGAATCGAAAGGTTCTGGAACTGCAGGACGGCGGCCGCTTCGGGGTTGCTGCTGAACTTCCAGGAATATACCCAAACCAGCGCCGAGCAGGCAGGCGGTCCGTACACCGGTACCGGTGCACGCGAAGACCTTGGGCTGGCCGTGACCGATGAGTTGGGTAACTATATCTTTCGCTTCACCTACGCCGCCTGGAGACACTATTTTCCGGAGGTCGTCGAGGAACATTTGGGTGCCCAGTCCGGCGAGATACTATTCCCCCCTCTCATCCATCCCAACGTCATCGTGCAGGCGCTGGGCGCCTCCATGGACGTGGAATATGAAACGACGCCGTATTACAACATCCCTAACCTGCTGCGCATCAATCTCTGCATTCCGCTTGGAAGTGTCACCAACCCCGGCGCCGGGTGTGCCAGCTACGACCGCACCATCTATCAGATCGGCGACATCGTCGTGCTGTACAACGCCCTGGGTGGCTCGCCGAACACGCTGGACGCGAGCGGACGCATTACCTGCCGCAATGCTAATGCACCCCAGGTGGACTGCGCCGGCTGGCGCGGCGGCCTTCGGCTGTACGCCTGCTTCGGCGCCTCAGGCGTAGTCAACTATACCGTTCGCTACAGCTTTGATAACGGTTCGACCTTTAGCTTCGTCAACGAAGGCTTCGACCTGAACTATATTCCTGCCTTCGCGCCGGGATACACTGGCACGCCCGTCGGCCCCACTTACCTGGCTGTTCAGGTGGATGGCAATCCGGCACAGGTCGCGCCCACTTACGCCAACCACGAGGGCGACTCCAACTGGCTGGACAACACCCTCAAGCTGATTCTGAGCAGCGGATACTACCAGCCCCCCACCGGGCCCGGGCCTGTGCTGTTCAAGATCGAGGGATATAACGCTGCCGGTCATCATGTGCCCTCCAGCGTGGATAGCATTACCCTTTACATCGATAACGTGGCCACGACCGGCTCGATTGAATCGGTCAATCTGGGATCGCCCGCGGGCTTGGACGAGTGCGCGCTGCTAACTCTTCCCTCCGCCAACTCGCCGCTCACCGTGCAGTATTTCGTGGACAATGCGCAAGGCATGCTTGCGGACTGGGAGCTTTCGGTTACAAGGGGTAATAACTTCGCCCTGCCGGTCACGGTGGTGGGCGGAGTCACTCCCCAAAGCTATCCAGCAGCCGGCCTGGCGGATCCCTGTAACTTCCACGGATCGCCGGACTATCCGCTGGACGCCAGCCTGTTCACCGAAACCACCCTGCAACCCGCGCCGCACGTTGACCCGGGTACCAGTACCTCAAACAGTAATTGGCTGCCCGCAGGGTACAGCTTCTGTGCTTTCGCGTTCACACTATCCGCACACGACCGGGTCACCGATGGTAGAAACGGTTATCCAGAGACGGTGTTCTGGCAGGATTTGGTGGGGATTAATGCCCCGTCGTCCTAGCGGATCTTCGGTGGCTGGGATGAGCGAACCTGCTCTCCCAGCCCTTTTTTCTGGAACGGAACTCTGCCTCATGGATTTTTTCTACCTTACCCTCGGCATCCTCGGCGTCTGGCGGATCACCCATCTCCTCCAGGCCGAAGACGGGCCGTGGGACTTAGTCATCCGGCTGCGGCAAGCCCTTGGCAGCAGATTCTGGGGCCGCCTGCTGGACTGCTTCTACTGCCTCAGCCTCTGGATTGCGGCGCCCTTTGCTTGGCTCCTCGGCCCAGATCTTAGGCATTGTTTTTTACTCTGGCTCGCGCTTTCCGGCGGAGCCATTTTGCTGGAGCGTGCGACGCAACCAACGTCGCCTTCTTCAACGCCATATTGGAAAGAGGAGGATTCCCCATGCCATGCTGCGGACAGAAACGATTAGCTCAGTCACCGGCTAAAGCGCCGGCCAGTAACCAACATTGGATGCGTCCAGCGGCCAGAGTCGGCACCGCTGTATTCGAATACCTCGGGAACCGAGTCCTCACCGTCGTCGGACAGGGTACTGGCCGTCAGTACCGCTTCGTAGGACACGGCGCGAGGCTAACGGTAGACGAGCGCGACCGGTCTTCGCTCGCAGCTGTCCCTGGCCTGCGTCTGCTATCTGCTCGTCTGTGATCTTGTTCGTCGCCAGTGCATCAGCGTAGATCACGGCCTCAGCAATGATTTTGCCGATAGACTTCGGTGGATCAGGAGTACAAACGAGCGTCGGCGGAATACTCAATGGTCTGCATCCCGCATTCATCGGCGCTCCATTGGCCGTTCAGCAGGGGGAGGGGTGCGAGATCTTTGGTCCAGCCGACCATAAGAGTAAGCGATCCGGGTTCTCTCGACCGTTATCTGGTCACTGTAGAGCTGGAAAGGAGCCCAGTAGAACGGCTTGCGAAAAACGCTATTTGAATGCAACAAAGACAGTTTGGCTGCTCGCAGAGCCGCGTCAGGCGGTCGACCTTCGGCTAACTCGCCGTAAAGACGGTCCATCAGCTGCGGCGTAGAGGAATCACTGACCTCCCACAAAGCGCCAATCACGCTGTGGGCACCGGCGCGCATAAAGGCCCAAGAAAGGCCCACCAAACCCTCTCCTGTATACGCCCGCGTTCCCGCGCCGTAACAAGTTGAGATGGTGACGAGATCTGCATGCACCGGGCGGTGAACGATATCACGGGCATAGAGTTTGAAAGAATCATCTTCAGAAGTTGCCTTCGACAAGATAATGGCTGAATCAAGGGGACTCAATCTGCTGGCAGTAGCGTGAGCGACAAAGTGTATGTAGGAAAACCGGTCGGGGCTATTGCTCAAGTAAGCCTGATTGGTAGCTTCAGCTCGCGCACAAATTTTCCGGTCTGACGGCGCGAAATGCTTTTTCACGCTTCCCATTTCTATGGCGGCATTTGGCAAGTCCCCATATTCGTGATTGGGTATGACCGGGTCGCCGATCAGCAGGAGCTTTGGCATCGTACTCGTGGGTCCCCCGCTTGATGCCGTAAGAAGTCGGAGAGCGCTCGCAGTCACGAAAGTTGCATCATCAATCAGGTAGTGCAGTTCAGGTTCTGGTACAAGCAGAGTTTCGAAATTAAGATTATTCAAAACCCCATCTGGGATAATGACGGTCCGTGGGTTCTCAGCGATTTCCTGGCGGGCTGGTGCTATGAGGATGTTGTACAGTTCACGACCGTTCTTGCTTCTCACTTCAAGTACGTCCCTAGGTCCTTCCAGTTCTTTGCGGTAGTCTCGAACTAGAGCATCAATCACCGATTTAGGCGGAAGTGGGACGAATTTCGTGCGGCTCTGCGTCACTACCCACAAATATGAGTATCTTGGGCCCAACCAATAAAACAGAATCGTGGAACTCGCCCTTGCAGCCGTGGTTTGCGCATTTCTAATAAAAGACGGTCCTGAACGGTGGCGATCCGCCGCAAACCCTAGTCCTTCGGCCAAAGTCTGTGCACGACTGTAGTCGGCTATCTCCAGGGCCTCCGCTGTTGAATCCTGTGTTACGAGAAAATGGATCTGATCGTCGTAGAGCTGCACCCCGTTCGTCAGAAACGGCAGCCTGAACTCTTCCTGGTGAAGCGAAGACCTAGCCCCTTCAAAGATTTGAATGGCGTTCTTGTAATGCCGTTGCGCATCGGCAGCGCGATGCTGATCCTCGTAGATCCGGCCCAGATCGTTTTCTGCTTCCCATTTCACGGGCACTTCAGCGTTGGAATCATCCGCGACTTCGCGGAACAGTTGTGTGGCCCGACCGGCATCTTTCTCACTGGCGGCGATCCTGCCTTCAACAAGCAGTGCATCCAGTTCGCCTGCCCGGTCAGCGCTCGCACGGCAAACGATGATCGCCTGTTCGCTGAATTTTGTCGCCTGGTCCCACTCTTCCCGCTCCACTGAAACCAGCGCGATGGCTGTCATCGCATCAACCAGATCCTCTTTGTCTTCAGATTGCTGCGCCAGCACGAGGGACTGTTTGTAGTAATCTTCCGCGACCGCGAGTCGGCCAGTGTCATGAGAGACCATACCTAGAGCCCTTAGCCACTTCACCAAGTCGCTTTTTGCATCCAGGGAGCGCGCCTCATCCGCCGCCTGCTGAAAGAAATCAACTGATTTGTCAATGTCGCCCAATCTATAGTAGGCCCAGCCCAGGTTGCCAAGCGCCTTTTGTTCGGCAAAATGGGCTCCCAGCTTTTGTGCGGTTTGGTAGGCATCGGTCGACCAGAGGACCGAAGCGTCATAATGCTGTTGCTTTAAAGCAGCCGACCCAAGATTTAGCAAGTCCATAGTTTCGACTAACTGATCTTTTTGCTCCCGTGCCAGCTGCAAGCTCTTTCGAAAGAAAGCCTCCGCGGCGGGAAAGTTATTTCGGCCAAATGCCACCACACCGTTTACGTCTGCTAATTCACCAGCCAGCGAAGAGTGCGTGAGGTCACAGAGAGACTGGGCCACGGCCAAGTGCTGGTCGGCTTCCTGATCACGACCAAGCCTGGCAAGAGCCAGCCCCTGTACCATCACCTGCCTGATTGCTAGATCACCGTTAGAGAGGTCAGCTGGAAGTTGAAAATTGAGCATCGAGAGCGCTTCTTTGCTCAACCTTCTGTAAGCAAGAATCTTCGCTTCGAGTAGCCGGAATTGCCAGGCCCACTCGCGGCTCTTGCCAGAATAACGGTGATATGACTCGTCGGCCTGTTGCGTAGCCTTACCGAGGTCCCCTTGAAGGAAGGTGAGCTGTACCTGACGATAGGCTTGCTGCGGATCTGATGCCTCGCTTCGGTTGCAGTCGGCGGAAAATACCAGCAAGACTGCTACCAGCGCAACGCTTATGGCATGGTGGTGCCATTGGTTCTCGAGTCGCCTATCCCAATGTTTCCTTGCAAAGGGCAACCTAATTCCAGCCTGATCATGATCAGGTGGAATGAGTTGTCGCTCACAAGTAATTCTCCTAGAAACACCCTTCCAAATTCGGGTATAACAAAAACGTGGCCAAACGGTTGCCAGGGACACTTTTCTGGGACACTTTGAACGAGTGAGCATAAAACCATGCCCCTTTCCTTCGCCAGCTCAGACTGTGGCACCGGATACCTTCGTTGCAACCAATCCGGGGTCGGCGTCTTCTGCGGATCGGCAGGTCTCATAGCATCATACTGATCCTCAACCGCCTTCAAGAAAGCCGAATTCTGAATGCAGGACTGCTTGGGGTAATGGTCTCCTTCGCCTCGATCGCAGAAACTTAGGTCTAAAATAGGTTCAATTTTATAGCCCCCTATTCTTAGATTCACAAACTGAGTTCCTACGAAGGAAACCTTTGGAGTGTAACCACTGCCAGGATGATCGGTCGAGATTTGTGCCACGACTCGATCAGCAGTAACTACGTTTAAGACATTCAGATTTTCAATCGCAGCGGACACCTGAGTCGTCCAGCCACCGTCCCTTTCGTTAAAGCTACCCGAGACTTGGGTCTCGGCGATTTCGAACGAAAGGACGCCCTGGAAGCGAAACTGCTCGGATCGAGCGGATGCCCATCCCCCGACAGCCGGCAAGGACAGCGGGGCTTGCACTGGCACAATCTGTTCAACCGGGCGATGAATGCGTCCGCCAACTGCGCTGGCGTCCGCATGATAGAAATGAACCCGCGACTGTTTGTTATCCATCTTGCTCTCCATTTTCGTCGAACTGGCGACGGCTTACTGATATTTCAACTCAAACGGGTAACGTCCTATTTCATGGCTCCCGGCACCGTTGGGACCGCTGCTTCGTAAAATCAAAGTGTACGTGCCGGATTGGTCATGAGGAACCGACATGCGTATGGGCAAAGTTCCGTGGGCCGTTTCCACGGATTCGGGTGAAATCTGGAGTGACCATTCCTTTACCCCGGCCGGGCCATATAACTCTGCCACCAAAGGAACGGACGGGCTTTCGCCGGGAACATCGACAAACAAGATGAACGGACTGCCCTCGCGCGCCGTGACCACCGTCTGGCCCGCACCGCGAGTATTGCCAGTGCTTAAGTATGCCGATGCCAGGACCTGCGGCTGATCCAATTGAGCAATGGTATCTTCCAGCCTGGGGCGGACAACGAAACTTTGGAAACTAATAACCGCTAGCAATATCGCCATTGCAGGTAACACAATCGCTGGGCGCAGCCAACCGAACCATCGGGGCGTTACCGGTCTCCTCGTTGCCACCGATTCGACGTACTCAGGAGTGCCGGCAAGAGCGGGGCGGTTGGCGACAAGAGCCGCGCCCATTCGTACATCGAGAGCGCATTCCGGACAGCCGAAAAAATGCTCCTCGAACTCCTCTTTCTGTTCGGGAGTAAACTCATTCAGAAGATATCTTTCCGTCGCCATCAGGCGGACCGCTTGACTATGGTCCATAACGTCTAATCTCCTCTGAATAGTGCAATGTCTCCTTAAAACGTTTCACGTCTTCTATTTGCCTCCTTGGGGAGAACCACGAGCCACGGCCCGCTTAAGGTACATTGACCTGAAACTCAATTTGGCGCGATGAAGCAGCACGCGCAAATAGTCCCGGTCCACCCCGAAGTTGTGGCACACCTCGTCTTTGTCTCGTTCCTCGAGAAACACCTCCTTCAAAAGACGACGATCCCTTTCGGGCAGCTCTTCAATAACCCGCCGCACATTTTCTTGCGTTTGTTTAGTAACAAGCGTGGTCAGAGCATCGACGGTTCGATCGGGAACTTCCTGGCTGTCTTCCTCTTCCAAAGGGTCTTGGCGGGTGGCCGAACGGTAGTGCTCAAGCAATACATTGTTGCAAATCGAATTTACGAATGCTCCAAGCCGCTCTGGTTCGCGAATCCCTCCGCTGGATCGCAGCGCGGCAAATACCCGCGCAAAAGTCTCTTGCCGCACATCTTCAATGGCCTGCCGAGAGGAGAGACGGGAACGCAGCTTGAGCTGTATTAGCTCGCTGAAATAGCGGACGAAATGCTCCTCTGTACGGAAGTCGCCTTGACGAAGTCGTTCCAAATAGGAATCGTCAAAAGCGTCGAAAAGCAAGGTGTTACCCCGCGGCTAAGGGAGAATGGCAGCAATTGTACACCTGATCCAAAGAGCAGCGCTCATACGGAAGGAGGTGGTACCAGCAGCTTGCGGGGCGTAGGCTTTTTCCATTCTGGGTGGAGCGCTTCGTCTGGACTCTTCACTTCGGCAGGCGTTCAGCAATTGAGGGTCATGGTCCGAGATGCCGCCATTTCCGCGCGAATCTTGACGTGCCGTTGTACGTTTAGCAAAACGGCGAGTTCGACGAAACGATCGAGGGGCTCATTGCACCATCGATCAGCAGCGCAAAACCTTGATATGAGGTGGGCACAGTGAACAAGCGAATGGTTCATAGAACTGTAGCGAGTCTGGCTTGGCTCTTTAACCAGCTTCTGAAGGTTGCCGGAGAGAGCGCCAGTACGCCTAGCGAATTCCCGAGGAGCATGGCTCGCAACGGCCGATCCCCGATTAACGGCAAAACTCCTAACCACGACAGATCCGGCATGGCGCTGCGATCCGTCCGGCGTTGCCCGGAGGCTCCGGGACCGTTCCTAATGATGATCCTGACTCTGCGCCGCCCAAGCCCGGCGAGCGAGCACGACGGGGGGAATGGTCCAGTTCTTCCAGAGGGCGCGTCCTTTGTCGTCCGCTATTGCTCTCGCTGAACCTGGAATGCAGCCTTCGCTGAAATCAGTGCAGGGACACAACCGCGAAACGGGTGTCCTCAGCCACACGCCGTCAAAGACCCCCGATATCGCTGATTGAAGGTAATGTCGAAAGCGGAACGCAGAGTCTTATCACCGTATCTATCATCACCGTCGCAATATCTATCATCACCGCCGCAATCATCATCGCACCCGTATTCGCAGCATCACACAATGGATCATAGAGAAAGGCCGCATTCGAAGCGGCCTGGACGAGTACAATCTCTTGTTAACCTCTGTTCTGAGAGGGTAAGAGTATTGTGGGTTCCAACACCTCAAGGCGTAGCCACAGCCGCAAGACTCACCCGCTGCTGGCAGCAATTATGCTCCTGACGGTGCTGGGCAGCGTGAAGGGTCGCGAGGTCCGAGCAGACTCCCAAACCCAGATGAAGCGCCAACCCGCCTCTTCTTCTGAGACCTTTGTCATACAAGGTCGTGTCACAGCGATACAAGGCGCTGTCCTTACGGTGAAGACTCCGGACGGATACCCTGGCGGACCAGGAGTCCATGCACAGTTCGTGATTGCGGGGCCTACCTTCCGGGTTGACATCTCTCGTGCGCGCGTCTTGTTGCCTGATGGAAAGCAGGCTGATAAGTTGCCACTCCGGGTGGGCGATCGCGTGCTGATGGTTCTGGGCGGACCTGATTCTGAGTCGTCGGCTCCCCGTAGTCCCCAGAAGGCAAGTCAGACCTATTTTGCCTCCATTATCGAACGTATCGCACCAAGCGACAAAATCATTACCCACTAGTGCGAAGATTTGAAGCTGTCGGCGCTGCCAGGCTGGGTCAAAGAGAAAGAAGAGGAGGCCCTGCCAGGCAGGGCCTCTTGAAGAACTGCCGTTCTCAAACTGTGAAAGGGTTACTTCCCGAGGTGGCCGCGCGGGCTTCCGATGCCGGTACATTGATCATAACCCGTACCAGCGGCGTGTCCGTTCGATCCCGTTCTGACATCGTAGAAGTTGGCGCCGTACGCCGTCCAAGTGTTGAGTTGACTATAGAGGAGGTTGTTTTCGCCGGTAAAGTAGTAGCCGCCTCCTGCAGGAGCCTGCCCTAGCCGATTGTTTGAGGCGTTGACGATGCCCGCTAGTGCAGGAGACGATACGCTGGTGCCCCCTATTACATACCAGGCGCCGCCCTCATCCGTGTCGTAGATCCACACGCCGCTATTAGGATCGGCGTTAAATGAAATGTCCGGAGTTGATCGCGCGGGATATCCGTAGGGAGCTCCCCCGAACAACTCATACTGGTAGTCAGACCACGGTCCCATCCCGTTAGAGATATTGGGCGGGTTCGCCCAGAATTCTTTGGTACTGGGACCGCCGCCGGAGTCAGACCAGCAGCTTTCATTTAGGAAATTCCCATTCACGTCCCGGTTCACAGTAGTACCTCCGGCTGAAACCACCCACGGTGAGGCGCTAGGATAGATAACCTCGGCCCCAGAGTCGCCAGCGGAAGCAAAATAGGTGATATGTTGCCAGTAGTAACGGTAGAAGAAATTGTCATCCTGTTGTTCGGTTAAGCTTCCGCCGCCGTCTCCCGGGACTCCAACGTAGCTCTCTGGATATCCCCAGCTATTGGAGATATCGCCACCGCCGGCGGCAGCCACTTTGATGGCAGCCACCTGCTCCGCATAGACAAGTCAGGAGGTTTTGAGTACAGGCCTCTACCAGAATGATCTTCGCGCTGGGCGCCATCACGTGCGCCCACTCGATGTCCAAGGACTCCTCCACGTCCCAGCCATAATTGGTGTTTGCCGGTGGCGGCGTCCCGCCGCAGCTGGCAGTCAGACCGTTGAGGTTGCCGAAGCTGGAGTTGGCATAGACAACCGTGAAGTTTGCCGCTGGCAAGCCCCAGTAGCTCGAGAAATACGCCAAGTCAGACGCCGCGCGCGGGTCGTCATAGGCGTCAACCAACGCGATCGCGCCCCAACCGCCCGAGGGATGGTCGGTGCCGCCGCCTGCCGGGTTGCATCCTGCATAGATTGGGCCAACCTGGTAAACGCAGCCCATCGATGCCGGAGTCTCAGCAAAGGTGTAGTCCGGCGTTGGGGAGGACAACCCATGGCCGGCGGGAACGAAAATCTTGAAGTTGGTGTGCACTCCTTTTCCGGGCCGAGAGACGCTGCTGGGCGGGGTGATCACCGTGCCCTGAGGCCTGAAAATTCCGGCTGGGACCTGCGCTGCTTGCTGTTGGGCTGCCGGTTGCTCTGGAGTCATGTTCTCGTCCTGAGCGGCTGCCAATTGGCAGGCTCCCAAAGCGAACGATAGAAGTGTGGCAAAAGCAAATAACCTTGTCTTCGTCATAGATATCTCTTCCTGGAATTGAGCTTCCTTTTCAGATTTGCAGGCAGGTACTCCCGCCGATGCTGCAAGGTAGTGAACAGGCCCTGTGTTTCGTTTCAGGATTAGCAAATAAATTTGCAGCTCCGGGCGGGGCTGTTGAGCTGAGGGAAGGGCAGGAGCACCCTCAAACTGCGTCACAGAATGGCGCTGCCGAACAACCTACGGGCTCTCCGAGGAGAAAAGTTGGAGGCCTTCAACGATTATCGTAAGAGCCTCGATCCGAACGCCGCTTCTACGGCGACCTCTTCGGAAGCTTCTGGGAGGAGAGGCCACTTCTGATGTGGTGCGGCCGGCCAGGGCAGGCAGTTGAAAAGAAAACTTAAATAGACATTAGGTTTGTGGTATAGGATTGCAGCCTTAATTACTACACATTTTGGGACTCTGCGGGTTGGCAGAACCAATAGGAAGAGTTGTGAACGTACGAAGCGCAACTTCGCTGCTAGGCACCGCCGTCGTCGGCCTCCTGCTGTTAACCGCCTGTGGTTCCGGCTCGGGGTCACCTTCCCCCTCGGAAAAGGCTGCCTGCGCGCCATTGCAGCCATCGAGCGCTCCGGGATTCCTGCCTCAGCTCACCAATTTTCTCGAAGAGGGCTGCTACAAATCCTGGCAGCACGATGCAAATATACGTAGCAGCCAGATGGTCCATCCCTACGTCAAGGTGTACTACTCTCCGAATATATGGAGCTGGCTGAGCAAGGGAGATCGCGGCGCCAGAATTGTCGATGGCAGCATGATGGTCAAAGAGCAGTACCCCACGCTGAATAGCACCGACTCACAGTTGACCGACTGGACCATCATGGTCAAGGACAGCTCGGTGTGGGATACCTGGTACTGGGCTGACATAGGTGCCAAGCCGGCTCCGCCGGTTAAAATGACCAACGGTTGTGCCGAGCCGACGCCGGTGTACACGGGATACGGCTTGTACTGTCTCAACTGTCATGCAACGGCCGCGGATGGACAAGGCACCTACGCAACCACATCGCACGTCGCGGGCTTCGGAGCTACCACCACGATGCAGGACCTCGCCATCAGGCTGACGGACAATAGCTCTTCGGCCTCCGAGTTCAACCCGCTCGACTATATGCATCACGGAGATTATGTAAGGATGAAGGAAGCGTCCGGTAGCACGAGGAATCCGCTCGCCGCGCCGCAATGTTCCATAGTATTTCCGCAGCAGCAGGCCCCTCGCAAACCGTACTGCATGGTATCCGAGGCCTTTGACCATGTTGTTCCGTATGGCCGCCCTGCCGGGCCGCAACAGTTCCTGACCTCTGACCAGTGTGCCGGCTGTCACGATGCAACCGGGACCATAAGCGGCACTGGCCGAGACGACCTTCCCGCCATGCTTTATCCCAATGCCCTCCAGAAATGCGACCCCGGCAGCAATCCGCCGACGAACTGCAAGGTCAACGTCTCTCCCAACGGCGAATGGCGATATTCGATGATGGGCCTGTCCGGACGGGACCCCATTTTCCTTGCTCAGTTGGAGACCGAGCGGACCATCCATCCCCAACTAAGCGGCCAGCCGAACGCGGCGGATTTCATTGACGACACTTGCCTGCGCTGCCATGGAGTCATGGGAGAACGCCAGTACAAGATTGATAGCAATGGCGGACTACTCACTCACGCCGCTCTTTCCGATCCCAACTCCCGCTATGGCGCCCTGGCGCGCGACGGAGTTTCCTGCGACGGTTGCCACCATATCGCCGCTGACGGACTCGGCACAGAGGAAACCTATACGGGGCAATTCAAAGTGGGCCCGCCTGCGGAGCTCTATGGCCCGTACACTCAAGTGGCTACGCTGCCCATGCAGAATGCAATCGGAGTCAATCCGCAGTTTGCCAGCCAGGTGCAATCTTCGCTGCTGTGCAGTTCGTGCCATACCATTTTTCTTCCGGTGTACGACAAGAATGGCAACCAGCAGTCCGAGCATGGAGCTCCAAAAGTCTCCCACGAACAGACGACATTTCTGGAGTGGGTGAACAGCAACTTTGCGGACAACGGCCCTACTCCTCAGAGTTGTCAGGACTGTCACATGCCGAAGCAATATAAGGGCCAGCCCCTCGCATTCAATATCGCCAACATAGAAGACAATACCTTTCCTCCCGAGCAGTTTCGTGCGCCGGATGATGACATTCAGCTGACGAAACGAACCACGTTCGCCAGGCACACCCTTCTGGGTATCAACTTGTTCGGGTTGGAGATGTTTGGGGAGTACCGCAGCGAATTGGGCCTGTATGCGTCCAGCCCGTACCTGCCGGGTTTCGCAGCCAACGATACCTATGCTAGTCAATACACCGCCATCAACTCGGGCTTGGAGGTCGCAAGGACTACAGCCGCTGTGAATATTGTCTCTCTGCAAAACACCGGCAGCACACTGCAAGCTGACGTTAAGGTCGTGAATTTGGCAGGCCACAGTTTTCCGTCCGGAGTGGGTTTCCGTCGTGCGTTCCTGGAGTTTCGCGTACTTGACGGCTCCGGCAACACGCTGTGGGTCTCGGGCCAGACCTCGAATGATGGCGTGATTCTTGATAACAGCGGGAGTCCACTGGTCACGGAGTTTTTCGCGCCCAACCGGCAGGTCTATCAACCTCACTACAATCAGGCGAACCCGATCACGCGTGACGATCAGGTGCAGATCTACGAAGAACTGGCGCTAAATCCAGAAGGGCAGCTCACCACCAGCTTTCTGGCTCTTGATCAAATCGTAAAAAACAACCGCCTTCTTCCGCAGGGATGGAGCCCCACCGGCCCGTCGGCTGATATGACGAAACCGGTTGGAGTCGATGGCGATCCCAACTACAGCGACGGCAGCGGATCGAGCGTAGTTCGATATGCGATACCCCTCAGCTCACAGCTGGCGAATGCGGCCAGCGTGGTTGCCACTTTGTACTACCAGTCGATTCCTCCCTATTACCTTAGGCAGCGGGGGGAGAGTGCTTCGGGAATCGATACGGACCGACTGAAGAACATGGTGTGCTACCTGAATGTGAATGGGGCCAATTCGCCGATACCGAACTGGCGGCTGCAAATCGCTAAAGCGAGCGCGGCGATCTCGGGCCCTAATTCATCCGTGCGGCTGATCAGCGCGCAGCCGTCGAGAAACTGGAACGCCCGAGCCGAGTACGGCCCCGATTTCGGCCCCTATCCGCAAAAAATCGCTACGCTACCTGCGCCCGCGAGACAATAAAGTGAATGGAACGGCGAGAATTAAGCGCTGGTGCCGGGAGGGGGAATCGAACCCCCAAGGGCCGAAGCCCGGCGGATTTTGAGTCCGCTGCGTCTGCCAGTTCCGCCATCCCGGCTTAGGGGTGCTTAAGGCTGAAGAGAAGACTAGCTTAATTTACGGTGGGCACCTTTGCAACATGACCCACGAGACCTTGGAACTTCGAGATTCGTTTTGTGACTTGCTGTGCCCCGTCGCCGTTCTGTACCGCGACCGACATTCCTGTCGAACCGCGCTACAATGGCGAACCGGGAGGCTTCCCATGGAACCGGCGCCCATTGCAACCCAAGACGACAATCCTAAGTCTCTGCTCGACCGTGCATCCGCTCTGCTTGACACCGACCCGCAACAGGCACTGGCTATACTTGCCTCCTTCGAGAAGTTAACGCCCGATCATGCTTTGCTAGCGAATGCATACTTCCTTCGCGGATGCGCCCTGCAAGAGTTGGGCGAACACCGGAAGGCAGTGGAGGCCTTCGAAAAAGCGCAAGTTGATTTTCCCCCGGAACTAAATGGTCCAGGGTTCTTCCTCCACGAGGCGATATCCCTGAACGAGCTGATGGAACCGCAGAAGGCGCTTGGTGCGATAGCACAGGTCGAGCAAACACCAGAGCCGTTTCCCCAGGGAAGTATTGCGCGGGGAGTCTTCTTCCTGCAAAAGGGAATCGCGTTGCTGGGGGTGGGCAAGCCGAAGCTAGCGCTGGAGGCCTTGCGCACGGCCGCTCCCATTGTCCCGCCAGGTATGACCTCCAGTAGTTGCTGGCTGCAGATGGGACTCGCGCTCAGCACCCTCGGTGAGTTTGACGAGGCGCTGAAAGCCTTTGACCGTTCGCGCGCGGAGGCCCCCGGCGATGGCGCGGCTACAGTCCGGATCCTGGCTGCCTACCAAAAAGCCAACGTGTTGAACCGGCTGCAGCAAAACGACAAGGCCTTGGAAGCCTTGCAAAGCGCGCTCGATGAACTGCAGAAGACGCATCCTCCCGGGTTGCCGCCCACCTTTGAAACCAATCTGCTGATCAGCAAAGCGAATCTGCTCATCCTGCTTCGCCGATACGATGAGGCCGCTGCCCCGCTTGAGGAGGCGGAAAAGGGCCGCCCAGAGTTGCGAACTGATGTTCCGTTCTGGATCCAGAAGGCCAATGCCTACTACTATGCGCTTCGCTATAAGGAGGCACTGCTGCCTCCGCCACCGGAAATCGCCAATCATCCCATGGTACTGGCCCTGCGCGGCGCCATTCTGAATTCAGCCGGTGATCTGGACAGGGGGCGTGCAGAGTTGCAACGGGCGGCCGCTGCCACGGCGAATTGCGGAGACGATCCCCTGGCATGGACCGGTGTCGGTCTTGCTCAGGCGGGTCTATTGAACTATCAGGCCGCAGTTGAGGCCCTCCAGAAATCGCGCAGCCTGAATCCTGGGTTGGCTACTTCCGATCCCTTGTCGAGCTATGTGCTCGGCACATCGTTCGTGGCGTTGCAGCGCTATGCCGAAGCCTGGAACGTGCTGAAGGACCTGCCGGACACCGACGATATGCTTCTGGCAAAAGCCTTGGCACTGCAAGGCCTGAACCAGGCTCCCCAGGCATTGCAATTGATGGAGCGCATTGCTCCGCCGCTGCCTACGACTCCTCTGCTGTCGGCGCTTTCTTACTGGATTGTTTTGGGCGCTTTGTTGGGAGCGGTGGAGCGCCCTGCCGAGTCGCTCAAGGCCTTCGAGACCGCCAGTACTCTGGCGCAACAGCCGGCAGGCGCCCCCCTTCGACTCTCGGTCGCGGTAGGTCGGGCCAGTGCTCTGATCAAGCTGGAGCGGCGCAATGAAGCCCAGGATCTGCTGACCAAAGCTACGGCCGAGCCCCCGGTGGTCGGTGCGCCCCGGCCGGGCGCAGGATGGTGGCTCCTGGCAGGATTGCTGGCTGAGGACGAGAAGTTTGAAGCAGCGCTCCGGGCGGTCAATCGTGCTCAAGCTCTAGAGCCGGATAACGTCGACATCCGGCTGAGCAAGGGAAAAACCCTGGTAAACCTGGAGGACTATCGCCAGGCGGAGGAGGTTTACAAAGAGGCGCTGGCCATGGCGCAGACCGAGGCAGAGCGGTTCGAGGCTTTTATCGGCGAAGGCATCGCGTTACACAATCTCGATCGCCACGAGAAGGCCATCGACGTTTTCCGTGATGCGCTTAGCATTGCGCCTGACGATATCTCGCGTGCTGATTCGCGGGTGTGGGTCGGCTTGGGCAAGGCCTACAGTTCGCTCGATCGGCTCCCGACCGCGCTGCGCACCTTCCAGGAGGGCTGGCGAATAAACCTTGGTCAGAAGAAATCCAGCGATCTTGCTTTGGGTGTTTCGTCGATTCTTCTCATGCAGAAGCGGGACCGCGAGGCGGCGGATTTCTTGCAGGAAGCGCAGCAACGAGCTACTCCCCATCCTGACCTGGACTTGAACCTGGGCATTGCGCTTTATCGTCTGAAGCAAAGCACGGCCGCCAAGCAGGCATGGCAGAAGGCTGCCGACGCTGGATCGCAGAAGGCGAAAGAGTATCTGGAAGATATACCGAAGGCGGCTCCCGAAGCCGACGACGTTATGGGGTATTGGTTCGGCGACGGCACGCCGCCGTGGCGCAGGATCTTCGGTGGCGTATTGGTGTTCCTGATTATCTTCGTAGCGGCCTTGCCGGTTATCAGCAAAGATGCAATTCATTGGTTACGATGGCTCAACACCGGCGACAACTACAAATTAGGATGGATCTGCCTGATCCCACTGGTGCTCATCTTTTTGGCGCCGGTGCTCAAGAAGATCAGCTTGGGCATCGGACCGGTGAAGCTTGAGGCCGCAACCCCAGAGGTCAGCGCCAAGCCCAACATGGATGCGCTTCTGGAGAAGCTGCAATCTGGTGGCGGCTTACCGTTATCATCCAGTCCCGGCGGAAGCGTAAGCCACTGGCCAGTGCCGTAGCGATGGGCGCTCACGAACGCGGCACGTTATTGGACAGCGCGCTGCGCGGTCACGGGACTGTGAATATTCGATGAACAGCTGGCGAATGCCGGCTTTGGCGAAGCAATCGGGTATTCAACTGCGCCTTGCGCCGTTACAATTGATGTCTACCGTATTCCCGACCATTTATGAGTACACCCGCGAAGGCCGCCCC
Source organism: uncultured Acidobacteriaceae bacterium (assembly GCA_963755865.1). Lineage (GTDB taxonomy): Bacteria > Acidobacteriota > Terriglobia > Terriglobales > Acidobacteriaceae > Bog-257. The sequence continues at coordinate 278,218 of CAVWLY010000001.1, forward strand.
ATCGAAGGCAAGACAAACTCGTGCTCGCAGATCTCCTCGCGCGGAGGCACGTGTTCCGCCGTCACCACCGCGACGGCTCGACGATCCCGAGTTGTTCATCAACCGCGAGCTCAGCCTGCTGGATTTCCAGAGGCGCGTTTTGGAAGAGGCGCAGGACAGCAGCAATCCGCTGCTGGAGCGCCTGATGTTCCTGTCTTTCGTCGGATCGAATGTCGACGAATTTTTCATGGTGCGGGTCGCTGGTCTGAAACGCCAGATCGAAAAGAGCGTAATGGATACGGGCCCCGACGGAATGAGCGCCGCCGAGCAACTGCGAGCCATCCGGGCTTCGGTGATCCGTCTGTATCGCGGCGCACACGAATGCTGGAGCAAGGAGTTGGTGCCCGCGCTGGAGAGCGCGGGAATCCGCATCCTGAGCTACGCCAACCTCACGGACGAGCAGCGCGCTGTCGCAGATTCATACTTTCAAGAGGCCGTTTTTCCTACATTGACTCCGCTGGCCTTCGATCCGGGCCGGCCGTTCCCGCACATCTCAAATCTTAGTTTGAATCTGGCGGTGCTTTTGCGGGCCGGTGAAGGCGAGCAGCACTTTGCACGAGTGAAGATTCCCGATACGCTCCCGCAGTTGGTACCTGTGAGCGTCGCGCCCAAAGCGAAGAGCCGGGCGAAGGCAGTTCAAAAGGAACAGTCTTTCGTCTGGCTTGAACAGCTGGTTACCGCGAACCTAGCAGCGCTTTTTCCGGGCATGGAAATCCTCGATGCGCATCCGTTTCATGTCACGCGCGATGCCGACAGTGAAATTCAGAACCTGGAAGCGGGCGATTTACTGGAGTCAGTGGAGGAGGGAGTGTGGCAGCGCCGCTTCGCCGACGTGGTTCGGGTGGAGATCAATGAAGCGATGCCGGCTTCCGTCCTCGACATTCTGGTCGAGAACATGGAGTTGGAGCGGGATGATATTTATAAGCTGACTGGCCCGTTGTCGCTGGTTCGCGTACGGCACCTTTGCAAGCTTGACCGTCCCGACTTGAAATTTCCGCCGTTTGCCCCTGCGCTGCCTGTCGCTTTGGTAAAAGAGGCCGAAGAGGAAGATATCTTCGCTACCATTCGGCGCGGGGACATCCTGTTTCACCATCCGTTCGACTCGTTCCAACCCATTATTGGTCTTCTACAGAAAGCAGCGCGTGACCCAAATGTGCTTGCAATCAAGATCACGCTCTACCGGATCGGAAGAAACGCTCCCGTGGTCGATGCTCTGCTGGAAGCGGTAGAGAATGGAAAGCAAGTAGCGGTCTTGCTGGAATTGAAGGCGCGCTTCGACGAGGAAAGTAATATCGGCTGGGCCCGCAAGCTGGAAGAATACGGGGTTCACGTGGTGTACGGCCTGATGGGACTTAAAGTGCATTGCAAGGCCGCGCTGATCGTGCGCAAAGAGGGCGATGTTATCCGGCGTTACGCCCACCTTTCCACAGGCAATTACAACAGCGTCACCGCACAGCTTTATACCGACATCGGAATGCTGACCTGCGATCCAGCGATCGGTGCCGATTGCACCGACTTGTTCAACTTTCTGACCGGGTATTCCGCCAAGACGGCGTATCGCAAGCTACTGGTCGCGCCCGTGACTCTGCGCGAGCGCATGCAAGCCATGATCGAGCGCGAAATTGAGCACCGGCGCGGGGGACGCGGCGGCCATGTGATCATGAAGATGAATGCGCTGGTGGACAGGAAGATGATCGAGTTGCTGTATCAGGCGTCGCAGGCGGGAGTCAAAGTTGATCTGCTGGTGCGAGGCATCTGTTGTTTGCGTCCCGGAGTTCGCGGAGTCAGCGACAATATTCGCGTCATCAGCATCGTGGGACGTTTTCTGGAACATAGCCGGGTGTTCTATTTCCGTAACGGCGGGCGTGAGGAAGTGTACCTGGGCAGCGCCGATCTGATGCCTCGCAACCTGAACCGCCGGGTGGAAGTGGACTTTCCCGTCCAGGACAAGAACTTGATTGCCGTGCTTCGCGACGAGATCCTCGGTACCTACCTCAAGGACAAAGCCAAGGCTCGACATATGAATTCCGACGGTAAGTACGTGCGTGACCCGGATTTCCAGAAGAAGGGGGCTCTAAACAGCCAGGAAACATTGATTGAACGAGCAACCAAGCGGCAGGTGCTGCCTCCGGCTTCGCGAACGAAGCCAACTACGAGCGCGACTGCATCGAACTGAGGATTGCCATTAAACCGGGCGTGAGGTGTTGGGATGCCGCTGAATTCTCAAGAACTGAGCCGCCGGTTGCAGAAGCTGCGCAAGACTCTCAAGAGTGTCCCCCGCAATCCAACCGTTGACGAAGTGCATGACCTGCGCACCCGTTCGCGCCGGGTAGAGCTGATTCTGGAAGCGCTGGAAATTTGCTCATCGGGCAATGAAAAGAAAGTTCTCCGCCATTTAGAGTCCATGCGGAGCCACGCTGGCAAAGTTCGCGACCTGGACGTTTTCACCTCCCACGTTGTGGGACTTTGAATTGAGGATGATCCTGGCTGCATCATTCGACTCCTCCAATACCTCGGAGTTGAGCGGCACCGCCATGCCGGTAAGTTGCACTCGGTAGTGCGGCGCGATGCGAAGGAACTGCGCCGCCGCTTGCGGCGCTCCCAGCAGAAGGTGGAATCTCTGGTCCAACAGTTTGCTAAGACGAAGGCCGGCCTGAAGCTTAAGCTCGACTCAAAGTCCGAAGACGCTCCGTTGCATGCCATGAGTGTGGCACTGGGACTGGTTCGAGAGTTGGGCACCGTAACCCATCTGGGGCCGAAGAATCTGCATGCCTACCGCATCGAGGTAAAACGACTCCGCTATGTACTGGAAATGGCGGAAGAGGATACTGGGGAACAGCACCGGCTCATTGCGGAATTGAAAAAAGTGCAGGACGCCATCGGCGAGTGGCACGATTGGTTGGAACTGCGCGACCTTGCACACCAGGCGCTACAGCATGGGAAGAACTGCCACGTAATGAAGAAAATCACCGAGACTACGCACAACAAGTACAGCCAGGCACTGCGGATCACGGAGGAGATAAGGCGGCATTATTTACGTGCGGCTTCGGCGGACCGCGGTACAGCCAGCAAGGGTTCCACTGCAAGACAGGAGATCAAGTTCCCGGATCGCGTGCTTGTGGCGGCGTCTGAAATTGTGGCCTGATCTTCCCAGCTCCGAGCGGCTTCCGGTAGGTCTGTCGTCCCGCCCGAGGACTCAGTCCGAGCAACCCAAGGAGAACGACTGTTTCGGTTCTCGCCGCAAGGCCTTTTTCAGCAACTTTGAACCCGCTGCGCCAAGGGGTAGTATCTTCGGCGGCGCGGTTGGCGATTCTCTCAATGCGAGTCATGGTGAGGTCCGCCGGGTTTATGATGGAAGCATCAGCCTAACTTCGTTCAACAATCGACGATCCATCGTGTCTGGTCAACGGCAATCATTGGTTCGCGGCTTCGCGAGACGGTACTTCCCATCGCCTCCGTTGCTCTGCGCGAAACCGTTGCGGCGCCTGCTAGCTTTAGGCTTGTGGTCCATTTTGGCCGCAACCGCCGTTGCGCAGATGTCTCCCTCACATAAAAGCGATTCCTCCTTCACCCTGAGCGGCTCAGTGGTGAACTCGGTCACTGGGGAAGCTGTTGGCCATGCTCTCGTCCGCATAAATGGCTCCTCACAACATACGGTTTTTGCCGACGGCGAGGGACGTTTTCAGGTTGAGGGAATGGCGGACGGCATGTTCAGCGTTATCGCCCAGAAGCCGGGGTATTACAGCCAGCAGGATCTAGGCGCCGGCAACAGGTTGATGAGCATCGGCCCAACCACGAACTCGCTAGTGTTGAAGCTCATCCCGCAAAGTGCGATCTGGGGCCGAGTCACGGACAGCACTGGCCAGCCGATCGAGCGTGTGCCGATACGATTGACAGCCAAGCCATTGCGCGAGGGACGCAAACATTGGGAGCCGCGTGGTCAGCAGCAGACGGACGAAGATGGCCGGTACCGGTTCGCGAACTTGATGCCGGGCACGTATTACGTCGCTGCCGGACCCAGTTCCGATGACACCCGGCTTCTGCCCGGAAGCGAGAAGCCCAAGACTGGTTATCCCAGCATGTACTATCCCGGCGTACCCGATCTGGTGTCAGCGTCGCCGATTCAACTCAGCCCGGGCCAGCAAGCGGAAGCGGATTTTTCCATGACTGCCGGCCCGGTTTACCGCGTTACTGGCAGTGTGGCTGGGTTGGCTCCGCAGCAGGGCGTAGGCTTGCAGTTCTTGAGCCAGTCGGGCGATGATTTGTCGCTGCCGGTCACCTTCCACAGCGACACCGGCAGCTTCGAGGTGGACAGTGTGCCAGCGGGCAATTACGTGGTGAAGGTATTTTCCCGCTCGGAGGCGACGGGGGCGCTAAGCGGCCAGGCGCGAGTGAACGTCGCTGCCAATGTTGAGAATCTGCACTTGATTCTGGGGCCAGCAATATCCATTCCCGTGGTCGTGCGGATGGATTCGCGAGCCACTTCGAGCCAAGGGACAGGGCCCGGAGGAATCCAAGGACCGCCGATTTCCGTTCGCTTGATTCCGTTAGATCCGACAACGTCAGAGTCATACTCGATTGCCCATCGCAGCAGTCCGGGAGCTTACTCGGGAACGTTGCAGAACGTGGATCCGGGAAAGTATTCGGTTGATCTGATACCGCAGGGCGGCTGGTACGTACAGTCGGCCCAATACGGACAGACGAATCTGCTTTCAGACGATCTCTCAATTGCATCGGCAGGACAGAGCTATCCGATGGAAATTGTCTTGCGCGATGACAGCGCGAGCTTGACTGGAACGGTGAAGTCGTCCGATGGAACACCGGCGCAAGCAACCGTGGTAGCGGTGCCAGAACCGGCTTCCAAGGTTGCCGCCAAAGTTTCGCGCTCGTCACCGGCAAGCGGGTTCACGTTCACCGGACTAGCCCCCGGCGAGTACATGGTGTACGCGTTCGACTCGGCCGATGGGTTGGAGTATTCCAATCATGATGCCCTGCAACCCTATGCTTCACAAGCCGCGCAGGTTACCCTCTCACCGAATCAGAAGACCCAGGTCAGCCTCGATCTTATTCGCACCGGGGAGTGGAGATTGACCGCAATGTTTGCCCGGCTGGTCTTCATCATGCTGTTCGCCGTCGGATTGCCGGCGCAATCGAGCCAGGCAGTGCAGGCGCCATCGGCCCAGCAAGGCTACCACATTGTGGGAGTCGTGCTGAATTGGGTGACAGGTCAGCCCGTGGCGGGAGCGTCGGTTGCGATTGCTCCAACGCGCAAGGTACGGACCGCGAAATATCGCGGTCCGTGATTACCGGTGCTGACGGGCGATTCGCGTTTGCTGGTTTGGGTCGCGGCAAGTATTCGCTGATGGCAGACGCCCACGGATTCATGTTGCAGTACTTTGAGCGTCACGGCATGTATTCCACGGCGATTGCCGTTGGCCCGGATCTGGACTCGGAGCACCTGGTTTTCCGCCTGCAACCGGACGCTTCCGTCGAAGGCATAGTCATCGACGAGAACAATGAGCCGGTGCAGGACGGAATGGTGCGTCTGTTTCAACAATCGATGGAAGATGGGCGACAGAGAACCGTTCCCATGGAGCAGGGACAGACGGACGATCAGGGTCACTTCCACATCGGACATCTGGCGCCTGGAACGTACTACCTCGCAGTGTCGGCGCATCCCTGGTATGCACAAAATACCCGGATGAGTTTCCGCCGGAAGTCGAACAATGCCGACGCTGATGCCCGAGCTGCGCAAGAGACTGCTGCGCTCGACGTAACTTATCCGCTTACCTTCTATCCCGATTCGCCGGACTCGGCAGGCGCGAGTCCCATTGTGTTGCATCCCGGTGAGCGAGTCACGGCGGACGTGGTAATGCGCGCTGTGCCGTCGCTGCATCTCAGGATCCGCACATAATGCTGGCGGCGGACCCGGGACGGGGGGATTTCCGCGAGTGTCGCAGCGCATCTTCGATGGCTATCTCGACTCCGTGTTCAATGCTCCTACTTTTTCGGTCGAACCCGGCGTAGTTGAAATCAGCGGTTTGGCGCCTGGTCATTACGTTATCGAGATGCCTGCTTCGAAGTCGGCCAATGAAAAGGAAGCTAATCGAAGCGGATACCGCGAAGTTGATCTGGCAGGCGATCTCGAACTGAATGCGTATGACACCTCAGGGTTCGCTGCGGTCAGCGGCAGCGGTATTGTTTGAAGGCGCGCAGCGAGTACCAAAGGGTCTGGCCATGCAACTCTCGAATGAGGAGACCGGCGAAAATTTCGCGAGCGAAATCTCCGACAAAGGGCAGTTCGAGTTCGAAGGCGTCAAGCCAGGACGTTACACGGTGGTTCTTCAGAGCGGCGGTGGATACTTTCCTCAGGAAGATGTCGGCGACTGGAGCAAAGCTAACGGGGCGCACTCTGGAGATCGCCAGCAGCGGCAGCGTGCATGTCGCCGCAATCGTAGGGCGAGGCGTCGCGCAGGTAGATGGAGTTGCACTGCGCGCTGGCAAGCCATTTTCTGGCGCGATGATCGTGCTGGTTCCGCAGGACTCCGCCAACAACTCGCCATTATTCCGTCGCGACCAGAGCGATAGCGATGGTACCTTCACGCTGCCGAATGTTGTGCCAGGACAATACACTGTCATCGCTCTGGCCAATGGTTGGGATTTGGAGTGGGGAAATCCTGCGGTGTTGCAGCCTTTCTTGAAAGGCGGCGAAGCTGTCGAGATTACTGGCGACGGCAAGCTGCAAGTCGAGGTCCGCGTGCAGTGAGCTGCGCTGCTCAGCTGGGTGAAACCGCATCGAAAGCGGTTTGCCGCCGATGTAGCGAGTGACGATAGGATCGGCCCACATAGCCGCGCTGGCAGCAAAATCGTCCCGCCGATGCCCGCGCAGCCTGAGGCGCTCGGTTTCGAGAATGGGGACTTCGGCGGCACAACGAACGGTCTCGGGCAACTCTCACCTCACTAAGGGACACCGATAATAGAAAAGACCCGCGACGCCCTGCGCCAGCGGGTCCTTCCGGTTAGCTGTTGGGATTGGCCTGAGGCTGTCCACTCTACGTGGCCCCAGCGGCAGACTCCAACACAGCCTGAGTCTTGCGAGGATTTAGAGCAGAAGCCCTAAGCCTCAGCCACCTCACTTGGGATACAACTATGACTGTCAGATTTCATATATTTTGGATCACCCTCCTTTCCAGTGTAGAAGCAAATTAACACTGATCGAAGGCGTCCGTCAAACGCACATCCGCGGGAAGTCTTCGGGCTGCCAACTCTCGCCCAACCACTTCACGAATTCGTTGTCGCGGTCCCAGCACGATTTGTTTCGCGGGCACCGGCCCGTTGGCCAGCTCGAAGCCCATGATGATGATCTCTTCGCCCTTTTTGATCAGGTGCGCGGCCGCTCCGTTCATGCACATGACGCCGGAGCCGCGCGGCCCCGGAATCGCGTAAGTTTCCAGTCGCGCGCCGCTGGTGTTGCTGACCACCATCACTTTCTCGCCGGGCAGTAGCCCCACCATCTCCATCAATTCCTCGTCGATCGTGATACTGCCTACGTATCGCAGATCGGCTTCGGTAACTGTGGCCTGGTGAATTTTCGAACGTAACATCCACCTCATATTGTCTTGTCCTCTCCGTGTCCCGCGCCGCTAAAGGCGGCTGCAGGCACTCACTAATATCCTAGCAGCTTCGGGGCCACCGGAGCTTGTGACCGGCGTCACAGGACGCGCGGTTTGCCTCTCGCTCTTCGCTCTTCGCTTTTCGCTCTTCGCAATCAGCCGTCAGCGGTCAGCCAATGCAGAATCCACTATCCCCCATCCACTAACCACTATTTCCTGTCTCGACCGAGCGCAGGGACCTGCTTCCTCAACTCCCCATCTGTCTCCCCTGCTACTCCGTCCTCAGCGCCTGCACCGGATTCACCTTCACCGCCGTCCGCGCGGGCCAGTAACACGCGACCGCGGCGATCAACGTCAATCCCACGCATACCGCGAGGTAGATGAGCGGATTGGTCGGACTCACTCCGAAGAGCAGGCTCGCCAGCAGGCGCGTCAGGAGAAAGCCGAGGACCAGTCCCAGCGCCATGCCCGCATCGCCAGTTTCATGCCGTATCTCATGACCATGCGCACCACATCGCCGGGCAGAGCGCCCAGCGCCATGCGAATGCCAATCTCGTGGCGTGCGCTGCTGCACCGTCGAGGTCAGCACGCCGTAGATTCCCAGCCGCGGCCAGCAGCAGCGCCAGCCCGCCAAAGATGGCCATCAGGAACGAGTCAAAGCGGCGCTGGCCGAGATTGTCTTCCACTACCTCCTGCATGGTCTCGACGTCGTAGGCGGGCAGGTCCTTGTCGAGCGGCCACACCTGCTGTTTGATGGCCGACGTCAGCGAGGCAGGATCGGCGGCGGTCCGCACCGCCAGCGTCAGGTAGGTGTAGTCCACCATGGGCCGCAGCACTTCAGGGCGCGTGCCGCTCTCCAGCGAAACCTGGTGAGTATCGCCGGCGACGCCGATCACGGTGAGGTCCAGCGGCTGTATCCCGGGCCGCGCTACCGTAGCGAATGTGCTTGCCGACCGCGTCGTCGTTGGGCCACAGTTTTTTCGCCAGCGGATTGATTCACGATGATACCGGCAAATTGTTGTTGATCTCGTCGGCGGTAAAGTTTCGTCCTGCGAAAATCGGTATGCCCAGCGTCGCCAGGTAGGCGGGCGAGCTGATGCCGCGCATGTCGGCCGTCGGCTCGCTGCCGCGCTTCGGCATGGCCTGGCCGTCAACCGTGAACTTCATCATGCGGATGCGCGTCATGGGCAGCCCGTCGGAGAAGCTGGCGGACTTCACGCCCGGCAGCGCCGAGACGCGCTCCAGCACCTGGCGGCAGAAGTTGGCAAACTGCGCGTTCGTCGCGTAGCGCGACGGCGGCATGCTGAAGTTCATGGTGAGCAGGTGGTCGGCGCGGAAGCCGGGATCGACGTGCAACACCGACACCAGGCTGCCGATCATGAACACCGCTCCGATGAGCAGCACGAACGCCAGCCTTACTTCGCCGACCACCAGAGCCGCGCGCACTCTGCCGGGATGCCGCTGGTTGGGGGTCGAATCCTTCAGCACGGTGTTGACGTCGGTGTTGGAAACGTAGATTGCAGGAATGGCCGCGAAGGCGATGCCCGCGATAATGCTGATCGCCATGGTGAACAGCAGGACGCCGAAACTCAGGTGAACCTGCTCGGGACGCTGCAGGTCCGCGGGTTTCAACGCCAGCAGCAGCTTGAATGCCAAAGTGCGCCACCACGATGGCCAGCAGGCCTCCGAAGAAGCTGAGCAGCAGGCCTTCCACAATCATCTGCGCGATCAGGCGGGCACGGCTGGCGCCCAAGGCTTTGCGGATGGCGAGCTCGCGTTGCCGCGCCGTAGCGCGCGTCAGCATCAGGTTGGCCAGATTGGCGCACGCCAGCAGCAGGATCAGTCCGACCGCGGACAGCAGGACCATCAGATTGCGCCGCAGTTCTTTGCCCACGTCCTCCACGTAAACCGGGAAGACATTGGCGCCAAATCCGGCATTCAGCGCAGGGTTCTGCTCTTCCAGCCGCTGGCTGATGACGTCCATCTCCTGGCGCGCCTGGTCCAACGAAACGCCGGGACGCAGCCGCGCGAACACCTGCATCTTGAGCCGGTTCAGTTCGGCTTCGTTACGTTGCGGCAGGCGGCTCGTAAGGAATCCAGATGTCGGGCTTGCGTTGCTCCGAACCTTCGCGTGTCGCGGGAAGGTGAAAGTTCGCCGGAAGCACGCCTATCGACAATGTAGGACACATCATTCAGCGTCAGGGTTTGTCCGATGACGCTGGCGACTACCGCCGAAATGGCTCTGCCAATAGGCGTTGCTCAGCATGGCCGCGTGATTGTGGGAGGGATCGCGTTCCACGAAATCGAAGCTGCTGCCCGCTGCGGAGTGACGCCCAGCACGCTGAAAGAAGTTGGGGCTGACACGCGCGCCCGCAATGCGTTCGGGCTCGCCCGTGCCGGTGCGGTTCAGGCTGACGTCCTCGAATCCGGCAATGCCGTCAAATGATTGCGCTTGCCGCACCCATTCCATGAAGTTCGTGTAAGTGGTGGGAACGCGGTCGCCCACCATCGAACCCAGCGTAGGGTTCTTCTCCCACACCATGACCAGACGGTCAGGATCGCGGAACGGAAGCTTGCGCAGCAGAACGGCATCAACCACGCTGAACACCGCGGTATTGGCGCCAATTCCAAGCGCCAGTACCACGATGACTGTAAGGTAGAAGATCGGCGACTTGCGAATCAGCCGCAAGCCAAAAATCACATGTTGCACAAAGCTGGTCATAAGGAAGCGTTACCGCTGGTGATCATTATCTAACGAAGTGTGCACGACATTCGAGAAAATGCTACCAACGCGTTCTAAACTAGCCTAATGCGAGCACGGGCACGATCAGCTCTGCGTGGTGTTAGTCGAGCCGCGGAATCCGCTCAACATAGGCGCGGCTGCGCGCGCCATGAGCAACTTCGGCTTTCTCCGCTTGCGGGTGGTGAATCCCTACGAGGTGGCGTTTCGCGAAGCGCGCTCCGCAATCGGCGCGGCAAACGTGCTGGCCAACGCTACGGAATACAAGAGCGTTGCCGACGCCGTTGCCGACTGCACACTGGTCGTCGGCACTACTGCCGTCCGGCATCGCGAACTGCAACATCCGCTCAAGCGGCTTGAGCATGGAGCACGCGCTATCCGCAAACACGTTGCGTCCGGTCGCGTGGCGCTTCTGTTCGGCAGCGAAAAGTTTGGCCTGGCGAACGAAAGATCTAAGCCATTGCCACTGGCTCATGCGCATTCCGACGCGCGAAGAACACATCTCGATGAATCTGGGCCAGGCGGTTGCGGTTTGCCTGTATGAACTAACCCGCGATTCCAAGGCCGTGCAGCAACCGGAGAAGCTGCAGCGCGCTACTGCAGGCGAAGTCGAGCGCATCAGCGAGGTCTTGCTGGAGGCGTTGCATGCCAGCGGCTACGTGAACCCCCGCACTCGAGCCTCGACCGAGGACAAGGTACGCCGCTTGCTGCGTCGCCTCAATTTTCAGGCGGCCGACGCCGAACTCTGGCTAGGCATGCTGCGACAGATACTGTGGAAGGTTCGCTCGGGAGGAGAATAGCTTGCTTTTTCGCCTGTCATCCTGAGCGACCAGCGCAGCGAGGAGTTGAAGGACCCCTATGGCGAGCAACGATGTCAGACTTGCTGTTGTGCGGGGTCGCTCCGTCGAAAATCTTTCACCACGGAGGACACAGAGAGCACGGAATTCTTGCTTTATATCCAATTTTCTCCGTGATCTCAGTGCCCTCCGTGGTTAATCTTCATTTCTATGCGTGGGCCGGCAGGTCAATGTGGCACTCAGAATGACAAACCTGAGTGTACAAACGATTCTTATGCAAAAAGAGCGTACCTATGCGGTACGCCCTATTCTTACTCTTAAACGGAGCTAGCGCCCGAAATACTTGGCGTTGCGCTCGGTGTACTCTTTCCACTTCTCAGGCAGATCGTCGAGCGCGAAAATTGCCGAAACCGGGCAGACCGGCACACACGCGCCACAATCGATGCATTCGACCGGGTCGATGTACAGCATCTCCTCGGTCGCGAACTTGTCACTGTCCTTCTTGGGGTGAATGCAGTCCACCGGACAGGCATCGACGCAAGCGGTGTCTTTGGTATTGATGCACGGTTCAGCAATCACATAAGCCATGGAACGGTGTCTCCCTAAACTCTCGAATGGAGTAAATCAGGCCGGAATGATACCTACGATAGTATCAAAAAAACGACGTGATGCGGCATCCGCCCGTCCTATACTCGGCTCTTTCGATTTTATGGATTGCATTTCGTACATAGCTGAAAGTCCGATTCGTAGCCTGGCTGTACCTGTTCTCGCTTCGCCCATTCCGTCAGTTCTTCTTTCCTCGTTGAGCAAACCTTGTAATACCGTCCCGTCGTGAGGTTTTTCTTGTCTAAGGTGTAACAATCCGCTCGATGCAGCATCCAGGGTCCGCAGGTTCTGCCCATCCCCTTGTAGCAATTCATGACATATCCAGTCGAATTGGCGACAATCCAACCAAGATAATCATTTTCTTTGTCGTCGAACAGTTCCACCCATGATCCTCCAAAATAGGAGAGATTCAAAAGAGTCTGGTGCCAAGTCTCACGCGATCAATGCGAACCGGCGCCCATACCGTCACATCACGCCGCATGTGCAGGTTCCCGTTCGCTCGCAGGTTCGTACTCGACAATGTAGCCAGCAATGGCGCTGGCCGCGACCGTCAACGGACTGGCCAAGTACATTTGCCCGGGACCGCTACGTCCCGGGAAGTTTCGGTTCTGCGCGCTGATCACCACCTGGTCGGGACGCGTGGAAACGCCTGGCCCCGCGTTGATGCAAGCGCCACAACTGGGCTCAATCACCTGCGCGCCCGCCTTCTGGAAAATGTCAAGGTAACCTTTACGGACGCAGTATTCACGCGTCTCCTGCGATCCAAATTGCAGATAGAACTTGCAGTTCTCCGCGACTCGCTTCCCCTGCCGCAAGGCATCGTTGAGCACCCGCGCGTACATGTCCATGTCTTCATTCTTGCCGGCAGTGCAAGTGCCCCCGTAAGCGATCTCGACCGGGACTGGCGTGTTCAGTTCGCGCACAAACTTGCCATTGCCTGGATCTCCGGGCGTCGCCACCATGGGATAGATTTCCGCGGCGTCAAGCTCGATCACATGTGCGTAGTGCGCGTCAGGATCGCTGTACAAGCCTTCCGTCAGCGTCTGCGCTTCGTTCTCGCTCATGCCGCGCCGCTGCATCAAGAATTCGACCACCTTCTGGTCGGGCGCCACGATGCCGGTAAATCCGCCGATCTCTGCCGCCATGTTGGTCATGGTGGCACGTTCATCCACGCCCAGTGCCTCGATGGCTTCGCCGGAATACTCGATGACCTTGGCCAGCGCCTTCCCGCTCCGGATGTATTCCAGCGATAGCAGCTTCAGGATGAAGTCCTTCGCGGTGACGTTCTCGCGTCTCCGGCCACGAACGATCACCTTCACCGACTCCGGCACCTTCACGCGCACATCTTTGGTGAACCACGAATTGAAGACATCCGTGGTGCCGATGCCGAAGGCCACGCATCCCATCGCGCCAACGTGTGGGGTGTGTGAATCGGAACCCACGTTGAGTTGTCCCGGAAGAGCGTAGGTCTCCGTCACAATGGAGTGGCAGATTCCTTCCGAACCCTTACGATCGCGTAGCTCGCCGTGCAACTTAATGCCGCGCGATTTGGCGAAGTCTTCCTGCTTCAACTTTAGTTGGGTGGCAAGATCGAGCAGGCCCATCTTGCGTTTTTCTTCCGAGAGCACTTCATCCAAAAACGTGAGGTGGTCGCGGAAGAACATCACGGTGCTGGCGTCGGTTACGGGCGCGTCCTTCCCCAGAAAATGCTCGAAGAAAATGGCTGCCATCGGCGTGACATATTCATGGCTGAAGCGCAGATCGGTGCGCGCAAATCCGGTATCGCCGGGCTTCACCGCCTCGACGCCAACCTGATTGGCGCCGTGCAGCATGTGGCGCGCGAAAATCTTCTCCGAGATGGTCATGGGCCTGGTTTGGTGTTGATCGGAGGCAGAAAAACCTTGCCCTGCAGGCGCGCGACATTAAACGGGAACAACCCGCCATACTCGATTACCTGCCGGGTAATCTCATCTTCGCCTTGCGTGAACTCAGTCAAGCGGAATCTCTTCGCCGCGGCGGATCTTGTCTATCAGGCTGAAATCGGTCGCGGTCAGCACCCCGAGGTTCTGGCAATTCTGCTTATAAATCCGCTCGATGTTTTCCGCGATCACCAGCTTGATGCCCGCCGACATTTCTGCGTAAGGCGACTGTTCGCGGCTCGAACCTTTTCCCCGACGCTTGCCGCTGACTGCGCACACGAAGCCACCGCGCTTAACATCGCCGCGCTTGATCGGTGTTTCGTTGCCGCACTTCAAGCCGGTGTAGGGAAATTCGCCCAGCGTCTCGTCGAAGAAAAAGCAGATGTGCGCCGGCGTGATTTCGTCAGTGGAGATGTCATCACGCAGCTTGGGATTGCGTTCCGGATATTGGGTGTCCCACGGTAGGTCTTCGCCTGCAAGCTGCCGCTTGATAAGTTCAGGATCTTCAGTGAGGAACAGAATGCGCCCTTGGAGACGAGCCATGTCAGGGCGCTTGGCAACGGTGCGATTCAACAGCGAATTATTCACTGCATAATTTTACCGCAGAAATCAGACGGATAGGCTGGCCCCAGATGCCGCGACCGTCATCCATGCGCCGAGCTGCTCAACGCTGATTGCTGACCGTCAAATGTTGTAATCTGAAGCTGCCCGCATGAGCTACCAAAGCACCGTGGAGCAGCTCTACGCGCTGGGACACGAGCTCGCCAGCACGCCCACGCACAAGTTCGACTTGGCCTACGTGCGCGAGATGCTGGAAGCGCTCGGCCATCCCGAGCGACGTTTTGCCAGCGTGCTTATTGCGGGGACAAACGGCAAAGGTTCTACCGCCGCAACCCTCTCGTCGATCTTGCGTGCCGCTGGATACCGAACCGCGCTCTATAGTTCGCCACACCTCATTCGCATCAACGAGCGCATTCGCGTGAACGGCGAAGCTATCTCCGACGCGGAGTTCGGCGAAATGCATAATCGCGTCGAGCGCACGGCACAGGAACTGATGCGTTCCGGCAAGTTGCCCTGGCATCCCAGTTTCTTCGAGATGCTGACGGTGATGGCGTTCGAATATTTCGCCAGCATCGGCGTCGAAATCGCGGTGCTCGAAGTCGGCATGGGTGGCCGACTTGACGCCACCAATGTCGTCGAACCGCTGATCTCGGTCATCGCCGATATCGCGCTCGATCATCAGAAGTATCTCGGCGACACAATTGCTGAGATCGCAGGCGAAAAGGCGGGCATCATCCGGCCGAATGGCATTGTGGTCACGCTGCCGCAGCATCCTCAAGCCAACGATGTCATCGGGCACGCCATCATGGAGAAAAATGCGCGTGGCGTAAGCGCCGTCAAGTATGTGCCGCCGGTGTCGCCCGGAGCTGAGACATACCTCGGAGGCCGCTTCCAGACTACTGCGGGACGCAGTCGCTACCCGCTCATGGTGATGGGCGAAGAGATCACTGTGGATTCACCGCTCGCCGGTCGGCATCAGCTTCGCAATCTCGCATTGGCGATCACCACCGCCGAAGAGTTGGCGCAGTTTGGGTTCAAAGTAACGCCGAAGCAAATGGAGCGAGGTATTCGCGAGACTCACTGGCCGGGCCGGTTCCAGGTACTGCCACCATCAGCAGAGACCCATCAACGCGAGATGGTGCTCGATGTCGCGCACAATCCGGCCGGAGCCTGGGCGCTGCGCTCGGCGCTTTCGGAAAATTTCTGCGGACGCGAGTTGACGCTGGTCTTCGCCGCCATGCGCGACAAAGCGATGCAGGAGATGGCCGAGATACTGTTTCCCATCGCCGAGCAGGTCGTCCTCACCAAAGTTAATAATCCGCGATCCGCCACCACGAACGAACTGCTGCAAGCCGCCTCGCGCACCGGAGCGACTCTGTACGAAGAGGGGGACGTCTCTGCTGCGTTGGCGCGTGCGCGCGAGCTCAGCCAGCCGCAGGGTCTGATCGTGATAACAGGCTCAATCTTCCTGGTCGGTGAGGCGATGTCCGCGATGGGCCTTCCGGCATGACGCGACTGACGAACGCAGAACCACAAGTCGCGGGCCGTGAATCGGGGCGAGGCTCCATGCTGAGCCGGCTGCGTTCGTACTTATTTTTTGCGCCCATGATTTATCTGTACACGGGTGTGATGGGAACGCTTTCGTTGCTCTCGTCGCTGTCTGACCGGGAAGGTCGCATACAACATTGGTTCGCGCACATCTGGGCGCGCATGATATTGAAGACGGTCATGATTCGCGTGCGGGTCGAAGGACTCGACCACATCGACCCGGCGCGAACTGCGATCTATGCCGCCAACCATCTCTCGGCACTCGATATTCCCGTGCTCTATGCGTGGCTCGCCGTGCAGTTCCGCATCATGGCGAAGAAGGAGTTGTTCCGGTATCCGTTTCTTGGTTGGCATCTGAAACGGTCAGGGCAGATTCCGATTGATCCGGGCAATGCGCGCGCTTCACTGCGTAGCCTGACCCATGCGAGCGAGTCCTTGCGTCATGGGACGCCTTTGGTCGTGTTTCCCGAAGGCGGGCGCTCGGTGACCGGCCAATTGCAGGAATTTATGGGTGGGGCGTCGTATGTTGCAATAAGGGCGCAAGCGCCGATCGTGCCCATCGCAATCGTGGGAACCGACCGGGCACTGCCTATGAATAGCTTTCATCTCTTGCCGGGAGAAGTGGAACTGATCATCGGAGAACCGATTCCCACTGCCGGATTGCGCGTGCGAGACATGGACAAGCTCACCATGCAAGTGCGACAAGCGATCGCCGACATGTACTATTCGCATTCCAAGTCCGCGCCTTTGCCGAAGACGACCGGAGACGTGAAGCCCAAGGCTCTGCTGACGCCGAACTCTGAGTTCCGGCAGGACGAATCGATATGAAACCGCGCATCGCCATTCCGACTCCCAACTCGACGCGGCCGGACTACGTGTCACGTGCGCTGCCGCAGTATGAATGGGCGATTCGCTCTGCCGGAGGAGAGCCCGTCGTCATTGCGCCGACGGCAAGCAACGCCGAGATCGCGCAGGCGGTCAAGCGTTGCGATGGCGTGCTACTGCCCGGCAGTCCCGCCGATATCGATCCTGAGAAATATGGCGCGGAGCGGCATCCCGAAACTGCGCCCGCCGACGCTTTTCGCGATAACGCCGACGAGTTGCTGTTGCAGGATGCCTACAACATGCGCAAGCCCGTCTTCGGCATCTGCTACGGGCTGCAATCGCTGAACGTCTGGCGGACAGGCACTCTTGCCCAGGACTTGCCCGAGGGGATCAAGCACGACGCCGGTAGCCGTGTCGCTCAGGCGCACCGCGTGCAGCTTGATCCGCAATCGAAGTTGGCCGCGATCTTGCGCGACGCGGGCGCTCTTCCCGCCGGCAACGAACTTGTCATGCCGGTAAATTCCAGCCATCACCAGGCGCCAGAAGTGCTCGGCGATGGATTGCGGCTAGTGGCGTGGTGTCCCGAGGACTCGGTCAAAGAGGCGGTGGAAGGGACAGCGCCCGATCACTTCGTCTTGGCGGTGCAATGGCACCCGGAACGCACTTATGAAAACGACGCCGCCTCGCGCGCCATCTTCCACGCGTTTGTTCAGGCTGCTGCCGAATGGCACAAGAAGTTGGCCAACAAGCAGCAGGACTTCGAATCGGTGAGAAAGAGTTAATTCACCACAGAGACACACATTCCTGCGTGAAGATGTGTGTCGCGCCTTTCGCTCTTCGCTCTTCTCTTTTGGCTCTTCGCTTCCATCAAGCAAGGACGCATGTTTGCTAGGACTAAAGGCTAAGAGCTGGAAGCTAGCAGCTAGGGGCCTCCGGGCTCGGTTGAAGAATCCCGCTTTGTGATGCCCCCCGTATTCGAGTAACCTGATCTCTTATGCTCGATCTAGGTTTCGTACGCGATCATCTACCGCTTGTCGAAGAAAAGCTGCGCCAGCGCGGCATGAATCCTGCCGCCGTTCTCAACGACTTTCACACCATCGATCTCGAACGCCGCACCGCTATCACCGAAGCTGAGACGCTGAAAGCTCAGCGCAACAAGGCTTCGGAAGAAATCGCGACACTAAAGAAGAACAAGCAGGACGCAACCGCTCTGATTAACGAGACGAAAGACCTGCGCGAGAAGATCTCCGCAGCCGAGAAGATCGCCGACGAAGCGGATGCACGACTACGCAACATCCTAGTTGGCATTCCCAATCTGCCGGACGATAGTGTCCCCGTTGGCAAGAGCGAAGCCGACAATGTTGAGGTGCGCCGCTGGGGAACGCCTCCCCACTTTGACTTCATGCCGAAACCGCATTGGGAATTAGGGGAGGAACTGGGCGTGCTCGACCTGGAGCGCGCCGCCAAGCTCACCGGAGCCCGCTTTGCCGTGTACTGGGACATGGGCGCGAAGCTGGAGCGGGCGCTGATGAACTTCATGCTCGACCTGCACACCCGCGAGCATGGCTACACCGAAGTGCTGCCGCCGTTCATGGTCAATGCGGAATCCATGTACGGCACTGGGCAGCTGCCGAAGTTTGAAGCCGATCTGTTTAAGGTACCGCATGGCGACAAGAACCTTTACCTGATTCCCACCGCCGAAGTTCCCGTGACCAACCTTTATCGCGACGAGACCCTCGACGGTGCGCGCCTGCCGATTTCGCTTACGGCTTACACCCCCTGTTTCCGGAGCGAGGCGGGCTCCTATGGCAAGGATGTGCGCGGCATTATTCGGCAGCACCAGTTTCAGAAGGTGGAGTTGGTGAAGTTCGCCAAACCGGAGCAGTCTTGGGACGAGCACGAGAAGCTGACCCGCAACGCGGAAACTGTGCTTCAAAGACTGGGTCTGCACTATCGCACCATGGCGCTGTGCACTGCGGACATGGGCTTCTCGGCGGCCAAGACCTACGACATCGAAGTGTGGCTGCCGGGACAAGGGCTCTTTCGCGAAATATCTTCTTGCTCGAACTTCACGGATTACCAGGCGCGACGCGCGAACATTCGCTTTCGCCCCGAAGGCGGTAAGAAGACAGAGCTGGTGCACACCCTCAATGGCAGCGGACTGGCGATTGGGCGTACCTGGGTTGCGATCGTCGAGAACTACCAGCAGGCTGATGGCAGCGTGTTGGTTCCCGAAGTTCTGCAGCCGTACATTGGCACGGATCGTATTACGGCGAAGAAGTTCTAGCGGATTCGCAGCGCTGCGGGTTACCGAAGAGTCTCCAGGACGCCGCCGGCATTAATGGTCGATAGCGCACCGGATCTCCTGCAGTCCTGGAGAGATCGGCAAGACCGGCCGCCGGATTGCGTACTTGACTTCTCGCAGGCCTCTAAGCTATGAAAGAGCTGTATAACCTGCATAAAGGGTGAAGGAGTTCACCCCGAACCGCTGTCCTTTCTGGATCGGGACAGATGATGACTCCTGAGGGGAACCTCGTCACGGAGTCATGTCTCCCGCAAGGCTTCCCCCAACAACATAGAAATAACAGGAGCGACGTTGCATGTCTCACGTGCAGACGGCCGCCTGGTTCGTGGCACCATTGGTCAAGCGCGGAGAGAAACAGGTTGCGTGACGATCACATCACCTTGAACGCCAGCCAGCGCCAGCATCTGCTGGCATCCGGAGGGTAATGATCGGGTTCAGTTGGAGGAGGTTGACCTTGAACTGCGGCGCAGGGCTGGCCATCTGCAAACGTTTCAAACGGAGTTGCGCCACCGAACGGATGAGGTCCGCCGGCTCAGCGCTTTCATTTTGGAGAAGGCGGCCGAAACCGTGGCCAGCCTCTGGAGCACTGAGCAGGAGGTGGATTGTAGTGAGGTTCTCAGCAATATGGCTACGGAAGTTGCGCTCGAAATGGCCGCCGAAGTTCGAGTTGAGTTATTGAAGGTACAGACACTGCTTCAACAGGAGTTGTCGAAGGCAGCAACATTATTGAGATCAACCGATACGTCTCGATCCGAGGACTTCCAGGTACTAAGCGAGATGCCGGTGTTCCACATGAACAGACAGAACCGGTTTGCTTCACGCCCTCTGCTAAGCAATCTCGGACAATGGTTTCGAGTTCGAGCAGCCAGTCGCACCCTGGAAACTCAAGCGGACAGCCTTAGCCAGGCCCTGGAGAGCTTTTCTCGCCTGCTGTACTCCTGGGGGCTCGATGCCAGTTCAGACCTGGAGCGAAGGTTCGACAGTTTCGCTAACCGTTATCGGGCCCAATTGGAACGGCTCCTACTGGATCGAAACCGACCCACCGTCGATTATGACTGTGCGAGTTCCGATCTCCAGAGCCTTGCCACGATGTTTGTTGCGGAGCCGGCTACGAACAATGAAGCGATCGCTTCCTGAAATCTCTGCCAGAGAGGAATATATATTTTGCTGAAATACGTTGCGGTTGGTGTAGGGGGCTTTCTCGGCGCAATCGCCCGTTACGCGCTGGGAAGCTACATTGGCAGTCGCTACGGCGTGCGTTTTCCGCTGGGCACGTTCATCATCAACGTGAGCGGTTCGTTTCTGGTTGGATTGATTCTCGCCTTGCTCGCCCGGACAACGGCGAGTGCATATTGGCGGTACTTGATCCCCATCGGCTTTATCGGTGCGTACACGACGTTCTCGACATTCGAGTATGAAACGCTCCGCGCCATACAGGATGGTCAACTGGTGACCGGATTGCTCAACGTGGGGCTTAGCCTGGTCGTCGGCTTCATCGCCGTATGGGCCGGTGCAACCATAGGACAGGTATTGGCATGAAAGAACAGTTTGTCCCGGTTGCTCCGGATGCTTCCGTGGCGTTTGAGATACGGATTAAGCGAGGAGAAACCGGCGGTGCCGGGGTTCTCGGCCATGTAACTGAGTTTCTGGTTTCGCAACGCGGCTTATCGCGATAGGAGGGCAAATGCTAAACACCGGCCCCGCTAAAAAGGTGACCGTCTACGTCATGGAAGGACAGACGTATCACGGTACAGCTTGTTATGCCGCGATCCTCGATTACCTGTTTTTTCGCGGTATTTCGGATGCGACCGTGGTGCGAGGGGTGGCAGGTTTCGGCACCGATCATAAGCTGCACACTAGCCGGCTGGTGGATCTGTCGGACCAGATGCCAATCAAAATCGAGTTCCTCGAAAGTCCGGACAGAGTACAAGAGGTCCTGCCTAAGCTGGCGGAGATGGCATGTAACGGAATCATCGAGGTACACGATACGACCGTGATAAGGCCGGTTCCCCCAGGCAAGAAGCTGCAACCGGAGATTCCGGCAGCCAAGCTGCAGACCAAAGCCAAGATGATGCGCATTCTTATCGGGGAACACGACAAATGGAACGGCAAGCCGATGCACCAAGCCTTGGTGCAGGCGTTGCGAGCAAACGACATTGCCGGAGTGACCGTCTATCGCGGGATTTTGGGATACGGTGCGAATCGGCGCATCCACAAAGACTCGGCCCTGAACTTGTCGCATGATGCCCCCATTCTGCTGACGGTCGTCGATAGCGAGGAGAAGTTGCGAGCCTTCTTCCCAGTCCTGGACCAGATGGTGCAGCAAGGCCTGGTAGCACTTTCCGACGTTGACATCATCAAGTACTCCCACGCCCAGCCGCAGCCGGAGGCAGAGGAGACGGAGAAATGAAACTTGAAGGCAAGGCCAAGATGCTTCGCATCCACTTCGGCGAAGATGACCAATGGCAAGGTCGTCCTCTCTATGAGGCCATCGTCGAGCGCTGTCGCAAGCTGGACATCGCGGGAGCTACCGTCTTTCGCGGAATTCAGGGATATGGTGCCAGCACCATCATTCGCCGATCTCATTTGTTTCACTTCTCGGCCGATGCTCCCATCCTGATTCAGATCATCGATACGGCTGAGAATATCCAGCGCCTCATTCCGGTGCTGGATGAAATGGTGCAGGAGGGATTGATTGCGATGTCGGATGTCGAAGTCATCAAATACGTGCATCAGGAAGGGCTGAGATCGCAGCCGTGACGGCGCATTCGAGCAGCGGTCATTCCGGCCCCGGCAAGGACTGGGCTGACTGCTCGGGCGAATATCTTTGGCCGTGCCGAAGAACTCGAGCAGTTGCGGCAGCGCGTGGCCCGGCGACGCTCCTTCCTTTTTTACGGACCCGCAGGCGTGGGTAAGACACTGCTGTTATCCGCCGTACTGCCTCAGTTTCCCGGACATTCTCTATAGCCGCAGCAATCCTACGGCGCAGACGCTGTTCAGAAGCTTGGCAGAGTTGCTTCTGAAGGCCGGTCATCCGGTATTTGCGAAAGCCTGCGCGAACGGGCCGGCATCGCTGCAAGCTAAGAGCGCAGTATCTGTAAAGGGGCTAATGCGGGACGCACTGCTCAACTCCAGTTATCTGGTCGTTCTGGATCATCTGACGCGGCCGTCACAGGCGCTAGCCGCTGCAATTCGGGAACTGATGCTGAACTGGTCCGTTCCCGTCATTGCCGTGGCACGCTCCGCTCACATGGAGGATGTGGGATTTGTGTTGCCCCTGTTCCCGTACAGTAGCGAAAACCTGGCACTACGAAATTTCGATCCTGAGTCGGCGGAGAAATTTGCCTCAATGTGCGCATGCAAAGAAGGTTTGGAGGCAGAGAATCTCGCGCGGTTCCTCGAGAAAGTAGTTGAATACTGCGACGGCAATCCTGGAGCGATGCAGAGGATGATTCGTTTGGCCCGGGAGCCCCGATATCTTCACGAACACCAAATCAAGATCACCCCGCTGTATATCGATTACAAGATCGCCATGGTAAGCGACTGATCAGGTGCTTGGGCAGTCGAGAATGAGCCGCAGGATGCAGAACCTGGAACACATACCGGGCCCTGAAGCATGCTGCGAAGACCGTTCCTGGCGACGGGCAGGCACTCGGTCGCTTGGCGGAGATTGCCGACGTGTTAGGTGAGAGTTCCATCGGCGCCGACGTGCGCCAGCTTGTCGCCAGAATTAACGAGGGCCGTTTTTTCGTGGCCTGTGTCGGTCAGTTCAAGCGCGGCAAGTCCACCCTGCTCGACGCACTTGTAGGGGAGCCGATATTGCCTACGGGCGTGGTGCCGGTCACTACCGTACCCACGGTGCTGCGATATGGGATTCAACGAACGGCCCGTGTTCTGATCGACGGCAAATGGAAGACGATCCGGCCGGAAGAACTGTCGCAGTATGTCTCCGAGGAACTCAATCCGGAGAACAAGAAGCGGGTTGACGGCGTCGAGGCCTTTCTGCCTTCGTCCCCTGCTGGCTTCAGGCATGTGCTTTGTCGATACGCCCGGGCATCGGATCGGTTTTCGCGGGAAACACAGAAACCACGAAGGACTTCATCCCGCAGATCGATGCTGCAATTCTTGTCGTCGGCGCCGATCCGCCCATTTCCGGTGAGGAGTTGGCGCTCATCGAGGCGGTGGCTGTCAATGTGGACGAGATTCTGATCGTCCTCAACAAGATTGACCGTGTCTCGCCACGGAGCGCCAACAGGCTGCGGAATTCGCGCGAAAGGTGCTGGAGGCGCGGCTTAAGAAGCCGGTTGAGCACATTTACGAAGTCAGCGCACTCAGCAAGCTGAAGAATTCTGGCAACCAAGACGACTGGGAGACGCTGACAGAAGACCTCCGGCGACTGGCCAGCAAGTCGGGTCAGGACATGACCCGTGCGGCGGCCGAGCGCGGGATGCGGCGCTTCTCCGCCTCGCTGCGGCGCTCGATCGAGGAACGTGTTCGCGCATTGAAGGAGCCAATAGCCAATTCCGAGCAGCGAATCGCCAGTCTTCGGCAGACGGTCAGCCAGGCCGAGCAATCCTTGCGCGATCTGGGAGCGCTGTTTTCTGCCGAGCAGATGCGGCTTTCCAACATTCTACTGGCACGGCGCAAGAAATTCTTCCGGCAGAGGTCTTCCCGCTGCTTGCGAAGAGCTGTGGCAAGAAGTAAACGCTGTGAAAACGACATTCGGCCCAGCTTGCGCCGGGAGCTGATGGCTCTCGCTCAGACTATTGCCCGGCGTCACGTCATGCCCTGGCTCGATAGCTGAAGAGGCGCAGGCCGAAGGACTCTACACTTCGGTCACCCATCGCTTCGTGAATCTCGTAAATGGGTTGTTGCAGCGGATTTCCGAGGAACAGTCGGCTGACTTTGCCCATTTGCCAAAGTCGCTGGACACGGAACAAGGCTTCCGCACGCGATCGCGCTTTCTTTTTCACGACATGATCACCATAGCGCAGCCGGCGTCCCCGTTGCTTTACTGCACGGATGTATTGATGGGAGCGCTTCACATTCGGCGCTGGTTTCGGAAAGACGCTGAAAGTTTTCTTGAGAACCTTCTGGACACCAACGCTTCGCGCGTTCAGGGCGACGTGGAGCAGCGCGTTGTCGAAAGTCGCGTGCGTCTCGAATTGGAGGTGCGAAAGCTGCTGCGGGAGGTGAGTGCGACCGCCGAGCAAGCCCTAACGAAGGCCCGGGAAGTCATCGCCTCGGGCGCTACCGCGGTACAGGATGAGTTGGAAAGGCTCCGGAAATTGCTCGAAGAACTCGAGGCGCTAGCTGGTGCGGGTTGTGGCTCAAGCGGCATTGGAGCAGATTCGCGTGCGAACCGGAACAGAGGCACATAGCGGGAGCAATTGGAACGTTCTGGAGCAACGGGGAAGATCTTACCATGGAAGATTCGCTT
>CAVWLY010000002.1:0-9928 GCA_963755865.1 uncultured Acidobacteriaceae bacterium
CAAGAGCTCGCCGTGGAACTGAAGCTCGCCTCGATGGAAAGCGTTGCGAAGTCCGGCGACGAACTTGCCGCGAAAGACGCGGCTGAGTACACCAATGGGAAGAAAGAAGGAATGCCGGGCGGAGATCCAACGGGAATGATCCGGAGCGAGACCGCCGGCGGCAAGTACGCAGTGGATATGCGGATGAAACTGCAATCGCTGATTCCAGCTATGCAGCACGCTGAAGAAGCCTATCTCGGCACCGAGATGCCGCGGATCGCGAGCGACTTCAAGCAAGGTCTCGGCACTGGTGTGAAAGAGCAGGTTGTAGATGAGCCGTTTGTTCTGTAAGGCAAGCGGGGCCAGTTCCCTGGGCAGAGTGAACACAGCATGGACGTAGCAGGTGGGCAGTAGTTCCCGTTCGCGCGCCTTGAGCCAGTGTCGGCGCGCGTTGCCCTGGCATCTTGGGCAATGCCTGTTTCGGCACGAGTTGTAGGAGATCCTGGTCGTCTTTCCGCATCCGGTGCAGCGGTCGCGATGCCCGCCCAGCGCCGCGGTGCGGCAGCGCACGGTGGCTAGCAGCACCTTCCGGTGTTGCCAGTTGATCCATCTGCGACTGTGTTCGATAAATGCCTGTCCGGCACAGCGAACAATGTCGGCCATCTCCACGAGAGGCCGGTTGTTCAACTGTGCTTGCGAGCTCCTTGTGATGGGAACGACAGTGCATCAAGCGGGCTGGCGGTCGCGCTCAAGTGCCGTTGGGACAGATGCAGATAGATGGTAGTTACTTCGAGGTCGCGATGGCCGAGCAGTATCTGGATGGTGCGCAGGTCGGCGCCGGCTTCAAGAAGATGGGTCGCGAAACAGTGACGCAAAGTGTGGGGATGAATGCGCCTGTTGTCGAGGCCGGCGCGTTCGGCAGCGATCTGGCAGGCAGACCAGAGGACCTTGGTGGTGACAGGGTAGCTTGCCGTGTGCCAGCGGTTGCCGGGGAATAGCCACTCCTTGGGCTTGCGCCGTAGTCCGCGCCAGTAGGTGCGCAGCTCTTCGAGCAGCTTCGGGCTGAGCATGACATCGCGGTCCTTGCCACCCTTGCCCTCGTGGATGTGAACCACCATCCGCTGGCTGTCGATATCGCTGACCTTGAGGCGGGCTGCTTCTGCGCGACGTGCGCCTGTGGCATAGAGTGTCATCAGCAGGATGCGATGAAAAGGGGTATCGGCAGCGTCGATCAGCCGCGCAACCTCTTCCTGACTGAGCACACCGGGAAGGTGACGCAACTTCTTCGGATAGGGCGTATCTGCGATGCTCCAGTTGCGCTTCAACACGTGAATGTAGAAGAACCGGAGCGACGCCAGCCGCAGGATGACCGTGTTCGGGCTGAACTTGAACTGGGTGAACAGAGCCGCCTGATACTTGCGTATGTCCTCCGGACCAAGCTGATCGGGCCGGCGCCGGAAATATCGGCTGAAGTGCTCAACGCCGTGCAGGTATGTGCGAATCGTGGTATCGGCGAAGTTGCGGCGATGCAACTCCTCAAGCATGAGCTGACGTAGTTGGTTCACAGAGAATCCTCCTTCTCTGCGAACCAAGCTACCCCGGCAGCCACAAACACCGGTTCAGCCGCACGCGGAAGCGTCCGCCGCCGCAGCGGCTTCGTTCATGTCGGCCAGTCTTCGGCCATTCCAATGCGTCTCATTAGAGCGGAAGCGGCAGTCACATCGGTCAGGGATTCCATTCAGCACCGAACCTAGCTCACCGAGCATAGGCCAGACTGCCGCGAATTTCACGTGTGCGGTTGAGCGCTCGACGCTAGTGCGGAATCTGCGCAAAGATCCAGCGAACCAATTCTTCCCCGCCCTGATAATTATCGTAGGTAGCGGGCAGTTTCTTACCGTCGGTGTATTCGTTGTAGAGCCAGGGGTCGACATTCGCAAAGACTTTTCCCTTGCCATACTTCGCCGTCGCCATCAGAACGTCGCCGCCATCAATAAGCTGAGCTACAGCCGGCGGCTTCACCGAGATGGTACAGACGTCTTTCATATAGAGCGTGTGCGGCTGGTGAAAGATCGGGCCGCCGCCATTCACATGAATTTTGCCCGTGGCCCAGTCGCTTCCCACTACGTGTTTGCGCAAGACGCTGTTGAAGTGGATGCCGAAGCGCTCGGCCAGAGGATTGATGTGGTCGAGGTCGGCATTGGCCGGATCGTTCTCCATGATCATCAGCACTCCTCCCGACTTGACCCATTTTGCAATTTGATCCGCGTCTTGCGGTTGCATATAGTGCAGCTTCGGGTTCTTCACGGGAATATCGGGCGAGACGATGATGTAAACCTGAGCCTTGCGAAGCTCTGCAACGGTTGGAGCGGTGTAGAGTGTTTCGGTCCGTGCTCCGTCATCACGGAAGATCTGGCCGAAGAGCGAGTATCCGTCATCGCTCTGGTCGTTCCATTTGTAATGGAAGTAGACCAGCTTGCCCGACGCATCCGGCCGCTTCTGGCTATTGAACCATGCGTCGAGCAGAACCACCGGGCTGCTCCCGGAGTTCGCCGTGTTTCGAAGCTGCGCGGGTGGTTCTGAGCTTGCGGGAGAAGGCGGGTTCAGGACGATTCCGATGAGCCAAACGATCAGGAGGGGATGGAAGCGCTTCAAATTTGACCTGACCTCCAGCGGTTGGACTGCGAAGAGTGCGCTTATCCCTCAGTGAGATCTACGATCATCTTTCCGATGGAATCGAGAGCCGCAAGAGTGGAGCGGGCATCGCCTGCTTCTCTCAACGTGCTGCCCGCTTTCAACACTTCGATCTTCATCGAATCGTCAGCCCCATTCAGGCAGGCCAGCGATGCATTTTACAACTCAGGGCCGGAACTCTTGAACTACCGTTCTCAGTTTCTACAGGATTGTACTATCGCGCAGGACCTTCCTCAGGGTGGCGAAGGGCCTGTGGCGATTAGACAGTGCCGTCGCTGGAAGCGGCGTCACGGGAGACCGACGTGGGGTACTCGAGTCGAGGACCTCTTGGAACCACGTTGAGATAATCCGAAACGTAAGCAGCGCGCTGTCTCCGTTGGATAGCCAGGTTTGCTCGGCGATTGTCTGCTTGATGCGGGCAAAGAGCTCGTCAGTTGTGCCGAAGCGTTGTCTGTCGGTAGGAAATGGCATACAGCTCCGTGGCGAGCGCAGGCTTGACTACCAGACGATCGGAATCATGCCTGACTTCTTAATCTGCTTGTCGTGGGTGACGAGTTGGATTCCTTCAACCAGCGCAGTAGCTCCAATCAAACGGTCCTGAGGATCTTTCGGATACGAATCGGGGAAGCTGACCGCGCGTGCCGCGATCTCTGGCGTAATGGGAAGCACCGTCATTTTGGAAGCGCACAGGCGGACGAAGGATTCGACGCTCAGCGTGGTTTCTACCCGCCCCTTTTCGGCAAGCCAGGCCAACTCCAGGAGGGTAATTCCTGCAATCGCAAGTCCACCTTGACTACGAGCGGTGCGGATGACTTCTTTCGCGCGTTTCGACAGTTTGTCCGGTTCAAAAGCAAGCCAGATAACGATATGAGTGTCGAGAAGAATCATTCGGGCAGGTTCCAATCCGAGACGGGAATCGTGTTCTCGATGTCTCCAACAATGCGGCCCTTTCCTGCCAGGAATCCGAAGATTTCGTTTTCATCGGATTCAGCCGGGATGATTTGAACAACCGGTTTCCCGTGCTTTGTGACCACCACAGGCCGACCGCTTTCGGCGACCTTCTCCATCACCGCGAGGCACTGCGATTTGAATTGGGCGGCCGGAATCTTCTGCATGAGATCCTCCTATTAATATGACCATAATATTATGACCACTTTAGAAAAGCAAGGCTCTGCGACTGTGCGATGGCCTCGAAATCGGCATGCCGGTCGTATTCGATAGCCACTAGGTTGAGATAGCTATACCAGGCGTCAGAGAAGAGGTGGATGTGCCCCAAAGAGTTCTGGCTTTCGAAGATGACCTCGCTTTCGACTGGAGAGCGAGGAGCGGGTTGGGATCCTGATACGATCTCCGATCCAAGACGCGGAATCCAGACCACGCCGGCGGAGATGCGCCCAAAGTAATTGGGTATGCCGGCGAGATGATAGGGGACGACTCCCTGGCTAAGCGGAGTGATAGGGTCAAAGTTGCTATGCTGCATGCCGCCCTCGACACGAAATGCGGTGTGAAGGCCGACGGGAGTTTCGATACCTCCGCCATAAAGTCCTTGGTCTTCGGAACTCGCGAGAGAATTTGCTCTCCAGCACCTTCTGATGGCGTATGCGTTCACCCGTGCTGCGGCTGATCTGATGGAAGCTGATCTGGCTCTTGCTCTCGGTTGCCACATAGAGGCTGACGCCAAACGAAACGAGCGAAATCTGGATGTTTCCTGACCAATAAAGGACGTGTCACAGGTGACCTCCCGACAGCATCGGTTATCCGCGTAGGATCGCGGCTGCATCGGACCAGCAGTTTACCGCATTTTCGGGGTGCGGTTGAATAGAATTTGGCAATCGTTGCAACCACATTCGGGCGAGACCTGAGTGAGATGCGGCGCATCAGACAGTCTGAGGAGAATACCGATGGAAAAACGCAAACTGGGTTCTGCTGGTCCTGAAGTGCCGGTGATCTGCCTTGGTGGAAACGTATTTGGCTGGACAGTGACCGAGGGAGACGGACTTCGCCTGCTGGATGCTGCACTTGACGCCGGCCTGAACTTCATCGACACGGCGGATGTCTACTCGCGGTGGGCACCAGGGCATAAGGGTGGAGAATCGGAGACCATCATCGGCAAATGGTTGGCAAAGGCCGGTAAGCGCAAGAACGTGATTGTGGCCACCAAGGTCGGCATGGACATGGGCGACGGCAAGAAAGGATTGAAGACGGGGTACATCCACCAGGCGGTGGAAGGCTCGCTTCGCCGGCTACAGACTGATTACATCGACCTCTACCAGGCTCACCAGGACGACCAGGATACCTCGATGGAGGAAACGCTCGGGGCATTCAACGATCTGGTGAAGCAGGGGACGGTCCGTTATATCGGGGCTTCGAACTACAGTGGAGCGCGTCTGGCAGAAGCGCTGGAAATCAGCCGGAAGAATGGGTTGGCAAGCTACACGTCGCTGCAACCGCATTACAACCTGGTCGAGCGTCAACAATACGAGACGGAACTGCTGCCGGTCGTGGAGAGGTACGACCTCGGCGTAATTCCCTATTTCTCTCTGGCGGCAGGCTTCCTGACCGGCAAATACCGCAGCGAAAAGGACGCTGAAGGGGCTGCACGCGGAGGGTCGGTGAAAAAGTACATGAATGACTGGGGATTTGGGGTGGTCGCGGCGCTGGATGAAGTAGCCAAGGCGCATGGATCGACACCGGCGCGTGTAGCTCTGGCATGGTTGCTCGCTCAGCCCGGCATCACGGCTCCAATCGCCAGTGCAACGAAGGAGAAGCATCTCACCGACATGGTGGAAGCCGCCAAGCTAAAGCTCGATCCGAAGTCGCTGCAGAAACTGAACGAGGCAAGCGCACGGAAGGAAGCGGAGAAGGCTAAAGCAAGATAGGCGGCGCTGTGCTCCCGAGGGTTTTCTGGAACGATATTTCGCACTGGACAGCTTGTCCAACCTTGTACCCCCGCACGAATTGATGTCGTGCCGGGTCGATTGCAATGCATCAAATTTATTGACGAAGTCCTCATTATGTAAGAGTAATCTCCGCATAGGCGGTCACCCATAACCGACGCCCTGAATCATCTTCGCCTGCGCGTTTGCGTTAATGCGCGACGTGAAACGTGCGATCCCACCGCGTGTCTGAAAGCATATGAACGAGGACATGGCCGATCCATGCTACCCGCTGGACGAAACCTGTCTGTTCAAGTTGTCCCTCTTTGGCCTTGAACGACCAGTAGTTGAACAGCGGACGGCCAATTATGTTGGCGCGTGGCACAAATCCCCAGTACCTCGAATCCTCGCTATTGTGCCGGTTGTCGCCCAACCGATCCCGGTTGCGCATACCGTTCCAAGCTTGAGCAGGCAATCGGTGAAACTCACGTCAGGCCGAAAACGGTTATGGAGTTCTCCAGCGTGGAAACAATCAAGCAGTGTGCGGCCCTGGGAATGGGAATCGCTTGCTTACCCACGATTGTTGCGGAGTCCGAGCTGGCAACCGGTAAACTTGCTGCACTGCGCTGGTCCGGCGCGGACTTGACGATGCGAACTCTGGTTGCCTGGCATAAAGACAAATGGCTTTCTCCGGCCATGGAGGCTTTTCTCGTACTGCTTCGAAAGAGCCTGAAGGTTGAGCATCAAGGACGATCCAAGAGGCGGCCCAGGGCCCGTGCCTCCACAATCTAGGCGGGGGCGTCAACTAAACGATCTTTAGTCATTCTGCGGACCAGGCGCACCCGTTTAGGCTGGGGTTGGTGTTGCTTCCCGCTCTATGACCTGCGGCGATTCTCTGGGTGGAAGAAGGCGTGTCGAATTGAGGATGAACGTCAACTCGGATGCAACGTGAATGAACGCAGCCAGGAGCGGATTGAGATAACCTGCCGCCGCTAAACCGATCCCGATAGTATCAACAATGAGCGTGCCATAGAAGTTCTGGAGAATGATGCTGCGGCAGCTTTTAGCCACGCGAACGGTTTCAACGAACTTCATGAGGTCGTTGCCGATCAACACCACGTCCGCACTCTCGCGGGCGACATCGGTTCCCGCACCCATGGCCACACCAACGGTAGCTTCGCTCAGTGCGGGTGCGTCGTTGATGCCGTCGCCGAGCATGGCCACCACTCGCCCTTCTCGCACCTGTTCTGCGATGTAACTGGTCTTTTGCTCAGGAAGAAGCTCGGCGTGCACATGCCGGATACCGAGCTGGCCGGCAACCGCTTGCGCAGTCTGCCGGGTATCTCCTGTCAACAACACGACATCGATCTTCATGTTCTGGAGGGCGTCGACAGCGGACGCGGAACCTGGCCGCAACTGGTCCGCGACGACAATCGATCCAATATATCTTCCGTTCCGCGCAATAAAGATCTCCGTGCCCTCTGAGGTGGCGCGCTCGGGGATCGCGACGCCGAGTTCCGCAAAGAGGGTCCGATTGCCCGCGACTGTCTCCTCCCCTTGCACCTGGGCCGACACTCCCCGGCCGATCCTGTACTCGAAGTGCGACGGATGCGAGACCGAGATGTTCTGCTGCTCGGCAAAGCGGACGATGGCACGACCCAGCGGATGCTCCGAACTGCTTTCAGCACTGGCAGCTACTTGAATGAGCGAACTCTCCGTCACGCCCGCCGCAGGGTTGACTTCGGTGACCAGCGGCATACCGAAGGTGAGCGTGCCCGTCTTGTCGAGGAAGACGGTACTCAGTTGTCCCAGCGCTTCAAGGTAGATTCCGCCTTTGATGATGGAGCCGTGTCGAGCCGCTCGTCCGATAGCGCCCAGGATGGCCAGTGGAGTGCCGGCGGCAATGCCGCAGGCTCCCGCGACAATGATGACCGAAATCGTGGAGCGGATATTGTGAGTGATGAGGAACGTTAGGGCCGCAGCGCCGAGCGCGAAATAGACCAGGTATCCGGCCAGGCGGTCGGCCATCTTCTGAATGGGCGCACGCGAATGCTCAGCCTTTTCCACGGCTTCAATGATCTTGCCGAATGTCGTTTCCTTCCCGAGCCGGTCGGCGCGCACCTGGAGGCTGCCTGCCTGGTTGATCGTGCCTGCGTACACTTCTTTGCCCGCGGCCTTCTCGCTCGGCATCGGCTCGCCGGTGATCGCAGCCTCTTCAACAAACGAGTGGCCACTTACAACCTGGCCATCGACAGGAATTCTGCTGCCGGGGCGAATGACAACGATTTCGCCGGGAACAATGGTCTGTGTGGGCACCTCGACAATCTGGCCGTCCCGAAGCACGCTCGCAGTCTGGGGTAGGAAGTCCAGCATGTCCTGGATGGCTCGCCGGCCCCGGCCAACGGTCAATCCCTCCAGAATCTCGGCGCCTAAAACAAAGGCAGTAATGACCAAAGCTGTGAAGAACTCGCCGATGGCCAGAGCAGAGACGAGCGCTATCGTCATCGACAGCTCCATCGTCATGCGGCGCTCAATGATGTTCTCAACCGCCTCCTTGAAAATTGGATAGCCGCCGATCAGAGTGGCTGCCAATCCGATCACGCTGACGCGGTGAAATGGTTCCCATAGATGAAACCAGACCGCTGCCGCCGCCAAAGCCACAAACAAAACACGGAGCACCTCGATGAGCTCGAATCCGTGCTCATGGTTGTGTTCATGATTGTGGTCTTCGAGGTGCTGTTGCGGCGGGTGGTCTACATGCAGCTCGTGATCGTGGACGTGCCTCGCAGTTTCGGGAGTGGCGGCCATGAAATCTCCTCATCTTTCAATTGAAATAGCGCTTCACCACCGTGATTAGGTCGTCCGCCGCCGCTTGCTGCGCTGGGCGAGTTTTCTGCGCCGGGTCGAGCACATGGAAACGCAGGTGGCCTTCTATCAGTTCTGCCATCAACCCATTGAGGGCACCGCGGCAGGAAGCAACCAACTGCAGAATTTCCTCGCACTCACCTTCTCCTTCAAGGGCACGCTCGATAGCCTCCACCTGGCCCTTGATGCGGCGAACGCGAGAGAGCGTCTTCGTTTTGTTTTTCGAGATGTGCGACAATGTCTTTCTCCACTCTCCATGTAATATACCCCCTTATACTATAGGAGAAAGAGGCAAGCAAGGAGGGAAGCCATGCTGGAGACCAAACGCCTCGTCATTGGCCAGATGATCGTCTGCCACGGCTGCTGCTGCGGGGCAACGCAAAAAGACCGCCCCGAGGTGCCGGTCGAGTGGCTGAAGGATGAGTGGCGAAAGCGTGGCCTCTTAAAGCGGTTTCAGCTCACCGTGAGTGGCTGCGTCGGCCCGTGCGACGTTCCCAATGTCGTGGTGGTGAATTCAGAGGCCGGTTCGCAATGGCTGGGTAATATCACCCATTTCGACCAATATCGCTCGCTGATTGAGTGGGCGGCGCGATCCGTCGATGCTGGACATCTGCTGGACTTGCCGCGCGAATTCAACGACCATCGGATCGAACCTTGGCGCTGAGTTTCAATGCTCGCTCTTGACGATTCATCGCCGGGGGTTCAGACGCCGCGTTAAGGCTTGCTGGGGACACACGCCGCACATGTGCCGTAAACGTAAAATTCGTGTCCGGATGCGCGAAAACCCCTGGGCAATTTGGGCCTGCTCTGGGCAGCGCATCCTTCGAGGTCATACAGTTTGCCGCATTCGTTGCATTGGAAGTGATGATGATGCTCTTTACCGGCCACTTCGTAGCGCGTGGCGTCGCCGGGTACTTCGACCGGCTGCAGCCATCCTTCTTCAACCAGCGTCTGGATGTTTCGGTACACCGTAGCAATCCCAACACCCGGATGGTGCTGCTGGGCCGACCGGAGAACTTCTTCAGGAGACAGCGGCCGGTTGGCTCCTGCAAAAGCCTCCCGAATGGCCGTCTTCTGTCTGGTGTTGCGAATCTCCCTGATGCTCAATGACATCTCCTTTGTGCGGATTAAACCCCTCAGTGGGCCGAAGCCCGGCACCTAACCGCGACGCGAAATGAAGCGTCATCGGAATGCGCCGATCGCGCAATCGTGATAATGATATACCATTACCAGTATGACCACCGCCGTCACCTTCCTGATTCCGGCACATCACTACTGGGTCGATCGGCTTAATCCGTGGCTCGTCCATTTCGGTAACGGCTTTGGCGTCCGCTGGTACGGGCTCGCGTACCTTGCCGGATTCCTGCTCGGCGGATGGATTCTTGCACGCTGGGCTCGCCGGGGAAACTGCCGATTCCCGAGAAGGAAGTAGGCAGCTTCCTCCTCTATGCTGCGCTGGGCGTGATGATTGGCGGCCGATTAGGCTAGCAATACGAACGGAACCAAAGGCGCAAAAA
>CAVWLY010000003.1:0-101660 GCA_963755865.1 uncultured Acidobacteriaceae bacterium
CGAGCGCGATGTGCATGTGGGAGAGTCGGCCGCCCCGGCACGGGCCGGCGGGCGGTTTTGGCGCGGCAGCGGGACGCCGACGGTCCAATATCCTGTGTCCGAATGGTATCCGCGCTGCCGGCCGACGGTGATCCGCCCCTGGCCGATTCGCCGGACCGCGTGCCGGTCGACATCCTCGACACCACGGACGCCGGGCCGGCCGTAATCCGCGGCAGCCTACTGCGCTTCGGAGCCTACGGGATCGGCACGCTGGCCACCGTCGCCTCGAGCGCCGTGGTCATCCGCCACCTCGGTCTGATCGATACGGGGCATTTCACGACCGTCACGGCGCTCGTCACGATCGTCGCCACGATCAGCGACCTGGGACTCACCGGAATCGCCGTGCGCGAGTACGCCTCTGGCCCGAGGGCGGATGGCCAGCGGTTCCTGCGCAACCTCCTCGGGATACGCATGGCGATCGCGCTCAACGGGCTCGCCGTCGCCGTGCTCTTCGGCCTGCTCGTGGGCTACCCCTCGGTGATGGTGCTGGGAACCGTCATCGCCGGAGCCGGGACGCTGGCGTTCGTCGCTCAGGACGCGTGCTCGATCCCGCTGCAGGTCGGGCTGCGGTTCGGGTGGGTGGCCGGGCTGCAGCTTGCGATCCAGGTCGGGGTGGCGATCGAGGCCCTCCTGCTCGCGCTCGCCGGGGCCGGCCTGCTTCCGTTCTTCGCGCTGCAGCTGCCCGTGGTGGTGCCGGCGCTCGTGATCACGGCGGTGGTCGGTGGACACGACTCCCGCCTGCTTCCGAAGGTCGACCTGCGCGAGTGGCGCCGGATGGTCGGTCGGATCCTGCCCTACTCGGCCGCGGTGGTGCTCGCGGTCGTCTACTTCCAGAT
The DNA here is from genome assembly GCA_963755865.1 of uncultured Acidobacteriaceae bacterium. Classification (GTDB taxonomy): domain Bacteria; phylum Acidobacteriota; class Terriglobia; order Terriglobales; family Acidobacteriaceae; genus Bog-257. The sequence continues at coordinate 876 of CAVWLY010000003.1, forward strand.
CGCCCAGATCATGGTGTCCGTCCTGTCGAGCTCCGCCCAGACCGGCTATTTCGGCGTGTCCTTCCGCGTGCTGGCCGCATTCACCACCGTGCCGCCGCTGCTTGTCTCAACGGCGCTCCCGCTGCTCGCGCGAGCCGCCCGCGACGACGCGGAGCGGTTCAGCTACGCGAGCCGCCGGCTCGCCGAGACGATGTTGCTGGCGGGCTGTGGCGTGGCGCTCGCGCTGCTCCTCGGCGCCGAATTCGCCATCCGGGTCATCGCCGGCCCCGGATTCGGTGCCTCGGTGGATGTGCTGCGTATCCTCGCCTTCGCGCTGCTGGGGACGTTCGTGATCGGCGCCCGTGGCTATGCTCTGCTCTCGCTGGACCGCCTGCACGCGATGCTCGTCTCCAACGGGATCGCGCTCACGGTGGTGGTGGCGGCCGGGGTGCCGCTGATCATCGCGGACGGCGCGAAGGGAGCGGCGATCGCGCTGGTGGCGGCCGAGCTGACGCTCGCCCTCTGCTACGAGTGGTCGCTCTCGTCGGGACTACCCGAGCTTCGGCTCAGCTCTGGATTTGTGCTGCGGGCCGTCGCCGCGGCCGTTCTGGCCGGTGGGGTGGCGCTCGCCCTGGATCTCAGCTCGCTGGCCTCGGCGGTGCTGGGGTCGGCCATCTACGCTGCGACACTGCTCGCGCTCGGGATCGTGCCCCCGGAGATCCGCCACGCGCTCCTGCACCGCCGTCGACCGGCCGTATGAGCGAACGTGAACCCTGGCACATGAACGTCGACCCCGCCGCGTGAGCACGGACCGGCCCGTGGACGCCCACGCCCAGACACATGGTCAGTTCGCCGAGGATCGGATCCTCGAGGAGATCTTCGGCGATCGCCCGGAGGGGTACTGCGTTGAGATCGGCGCCTACGACGGGCTGACCGGGAGCGCGAGCTACCCATTCGAGAAGCGGGGCTGGCAATGCCTGCTCGTCGAGCCGATTCCCGCGCTCGCACAGGAGATCCGCCGGCACCGCGCCTGCAGGGTGGTCAACTGTGCGGTGAGCGATCGGGAGGGCGAGGCGACGTTCTTCGTCGCCGAGAACGTCGAGCAGATGTCGACGCTCCGGCTCACGCCGGGCCATCGCGAGTGGATCAGGCAGGTGGGAGGCGCGATCAGGGAGATCACGGTCCCCACGACCACGCTCGACAGGCTGCTCGACGACGCGGCCTTCCCGGAGATCCAGTTCATCACGATCGACGTGGAGGGGAATGAGATGGGGGTACTCGAGGGCTTCACGATCGAGGCGCACAGGCCACGGATCGTGATCATCGAGGACAACTCGGTGAACGGCGATCGGGATGTGGCCAGGTACATGTCCGATCACGGCTACGTCCATTTCCGTCGCACGGGCGTCAACGAGTGGTACGCCCGGCGGTCCGACACCGAGCTCGTGCGCCCCGATGAGATCAGGAGCTTCGAGCGCGCGAAGGCCCGGCAGCGGTGGGAGCGCAGACGCAAGCACGCCGGCAACCGTGTGGCCGCGCGCGTCGGGCGCTACATCCCGGCCGGCCCGAAGCGTCGCCTGAGGAGCCTGCTCGACCGCGTGCGGCCTCGCCCCGTGCGAGAGTAGGCCCCGAGATGCGACTGTCGATCTGCATTCCCACCTACAACTTCGGCGCCTTCATCGGCGAGACCCTCGAGAGCATCCTGCCGCAGCTGCAGGAGGGCGTGGAGGTCGTGGTGCTCGACGGCGGATCGGATGACGACACGACCGCGGTCGTCGAATCGTTCCAGGAGCGCTGTCCCAGCCTGCGCTACGAGCGGCGCGACGAGCGGGGCGGCATCGATCGCGACATCGCCCACACGGTGGATCTGGCTCAGGGGGAATACTGCTGGCTGTTCTGCGCTGACGACGTGATGAAGCCGGGCGCCGTGGCCCGCATGCTCGAGAACCTGAACAGCGGCTGCGACGTGTACCTCTGCGGTCTCACGCTCTGTACGTTCGACATGCGCCCGCTGGGCGATCATCGCGTCGCGCGCATCTCCTCGGAGACGCAGTTCGATCTCGCCGTGCGCCGCGATTGCAGGCGCTACTTCAGGCGTGCACAGACGACGACGGCCTTCTTCAGCTTTGCCGGGTCACTCACCTTCAAGAAGTCCCGCTGGGACGAGGTCGGCCTGGACGAGGAGTTCGTCGGAAGCCTGTGGGCGCACGTGGCGCGCTTCTTCCAGATGATTCCGGGGGGGCTGCGACTCCACTACCTCCCGACGGCCTACCTGTTCAAGCGCACCGAGAACGACTCGTTCATGGACAAGGGCCTCGTCAATCGCTATGCGATCGCGATCGACGGGTACCACCGTCTGGCAGCCGCCTGCTTTCCGCCGGGCAGCGCCGAGGTGCGCCACATCCACCGCGTGGTCGCCAACGAGTTCCCCCCGTGGGGCCTGCTCGACTTGAAGTTCTCGAACGAACGGGAGCGGCCCGAGGACGTACCGGCCGTCGACCGCCTCGCGGCCAAGGCGTACGGCGACGGAACACCGCGAAGCCGTCTCTACGGCCTGATCTACAGGCACACGCCGCGCGCAGCCTTCCGAGCCGCCCAGAGCGCATACCGGGTCACCAGATCGGCGACCGCCTCGATCAGGGCGCGCCGACGAGGCGAACCTCTGGCAGCGGCACGATGAACTTCCCTCCCCGCTTCAGGAACTCCTGCTCTCGCTCGAGGAACTCCTCGAGGAAGTGCCAGGGCAGCGCGAGGTAGTAGTCCGGGTTCATCGCCCGAGAATCCTCCTCGCTGATGATCGGGATCTTCGTGCCGATCGTCTCCGAGCCGAACTTGTCGGGGTTGCGGTCGGCGGCCGCCTCGATGTAGCCGCTGTCGAGCCCCGCGTACTGGAGGATCGTGTTGCCCTTCGTCGAGGCTCCGTAGACATGGATCTTCTTGCCTTCGCCGTGGAGCTTCTTGCAAAGTGTCACCAGATCATCGCGAACCCGTTCCGCGCCGAGCCGAAACGCCTCGTAGGGCTCGGGTGAGTCGAGCGCGAGCTCGAACTCCTTCACGCGCAGCGCGGTCAGTGCCTCCAGCTGCGCGGGGGTGCGCTCATGCTTGCCGGCATGGCCGATGAACAGCCGGATCGACCCGCCGTTCATGTCGTTGAGCTCGGCTGAGATCACCTCGAGCCCCTCCTCGCCGACGAGGCGCTCGATCACGGCGAGCGAGTAGTACTCGAGATGCTCGTGCACGATCGCGTCGAAGGCATTGGCTTCGAGCATCATCGGCAGATAGTGCAGCTCGATGACCCAGATGCCGCGCTCCGCGAGCGCCTCGGCGACGTCGGCGACGAACTGGCGCGGGATGCTCGAGGTCGTAGAACATGGCGATGCTCGTGATCGCCTTGGCCTTCTGGTCTGGCCGGCGCTGTGCCAGCGCCCGTGCGGAGTAGAAGTCGTTGACGACGTCATATCCCTTGGCGATGGCGTATCTCGCGACATCGGAAGGGTCGAAGCCCAGGTAGCGAAGCCCCTCCGCGCGATAGCCGTCCAGCAGCGTGCCGTCGTTGCAGCCGATGTCGACGACCAGGTCTCCCGACTCCAGCGGTGTGACCGCTTCGACTCCCCGCGCAATTCCATGGAGGTTCTCGGTCATCGTGCGGTTGACCCCGCTGCGATACCAGTAGGAGCTGTAGAGGATCGAACCGGGGACCGTGTGCTTGGTCTGGATCAGGCCACACGCTTCCTGGTCGCGCGTCATGTCGCAGCGCACGAGCTCGAGCGGGATTGCCCGCTCGACCGGCTGGTCGCCGCCGGGATCGGCAAACGCCCCCGCGATGCGCTGGTCGCCCAGTGACAGCACGTGCGCGAGATGCTCGCAGCCGCAGATGCGGCACGTGGTCCGCGTGATCAGGCTGGTGCGGGGTGCGGGCTTGCGCGTGCTCACATGGTCCTTCCTCGCTGGGCGATCGGTGCGGCACTATGCCATAACTGCCCGGCCGGCCGGGAAGACTACACTCCGCCACCGATGCCTACACGCGCGCGAGATGTGAGCGCGTCGGCTCCTCACATCGGCCTGAACCTGATCTTCCTCGTCCCGGGCGAGACGGGCGGGATGGAGGTCGCCGCTCGCGAGCTGATCCCTGCGCTGCTGTCCGAGGCGCCGGTCGGAACGCGATTCACGGCGTTCATCAACCGTGAGGCGGCGCTCGATGCCGATGCGCCGTGGGGAGAGCTGCTGCCGGCCGTGACGGTGCCCGTGAGCGCGCGCAATCGCGTGCAGTGGGTGCTCGGCGAGCAGACGCTGCTGCCACGGCTCGCCGCTCGCGCCGACGTCGACCTCGTGCACAGCCTGGCGAGCACCGCGCCCGTGTGGGGGCGCTTTCGACGCGTGGTGACGGTGCACGACCTGATCTACGCACGCTTTCCGGAGGCTCACGCGGGCATCCGCGACAAGGGGATGAAGGTGCTCGTCCCCTGGGCCGTGCGCCGCTCAGACCGGGTGATCGCAGATTCGCGGAGCACGCGGGAGGACCTCATGCAGCTATTGGGCGTTCCGGCCGGACGCATCGACGTGGTGCCGCTCGGCCTGGGCGCGGTGAGGCAAGCGAGCCCGCTCCCGGAGCGCGAGGTGCGTGCCCGCTTCGACCTCGGTGAGCGCCCGGTCCTGCTCAGCCTGTCCGCCAAGCGGCCGCACAAGAACCTGCCGGCGCTGCTCGGCGCGCTGGCGCGGCTCCGCTCCGACAGCCGCCCAGTGCTTGTGCTTCCGGGCTATGCCACCGCGCACGAGGGGGAGCTGCGTGAGCTCGCTCGCTCGCTCGATGTCGGCGGCGACGTTTGCTTCCCGTCATGGGTCTCTCCCGAGGAGCTCGAGGGGCTGTGGGGGCTCGCGCGAGTCTTCGTCTTTCCGTCGCTGTATGAGGGCTTCGGCCTGCCGGTTCTCGAGGCGATGGCCCGCGGCGTGCCGGTCGCCTGTTCGAACGCCTCCTCGCTTCCCGAGGTGGCAGGCGACGCCGCCTTGTTGTTCGACCCGCGCGATGTGGCGGCGATCGCCTCGGCGATCCGACGGCTGCTGGATGAGCCGGCGCTCGCCGCAAGCCTGCGCGAGCGCGGCCTGGCCCGCGCGCGCGACTTCACCTGGCAGCGCACCGCCCGGCTCACGCTCGACTGCTACGCCCGGGCGCTCGTGCGACCCTAGATGGCGGTTGCGTCCAGCTCGAGGTTTGTCGCCAGCAGCGACACGCCGGGCAGGTGGCCAAGCGCGCGGTTCAGCCCCCATATCGGATCACTCAGGCGCCATGCGAGCGGATGCGTGACGGTCAGCGGCAGCAGGTTGGTGCGCCGGAAGCTGTCAACGCGAAAGCCGTTGCTGCTCACCAGCGAGACAGCGCTGCGCCGGTCATAGACGCGGTCGTTGGGGTACGCGCCGTGGTAGTAGAGGCCGACTCGGCGGGCGATCCTCTCGAGGTATGAGAGGCGATTCGGAAGCTTGTAGATGAGCAGCCGCCCATCGGGATGCAGAACGCGGCGCAGTTCCCTCAGCGAGGCGTCGGGCTCCTGAACGTGCTCGAGCACGCCGCAGGAGAGCACCGTGTCGAAGTGGCCGTCAGCGAACGGAAGGCACACGGGGTCACCGCTGATGTGCGCCTCGATGTCGGGGAAGTGCTCGAGCCGCACGACCTCCACCTCGTTGCCCTCGCGGTAGTCGAAGGACTCGACCTCCACACCGCGCAAGCGCAGCATGTGGCTGATCTGGCCGTGACCGCAGCCCCAGTCGAGCACCAGACCCGGCCGTTCGCCGGCGATGCGCTCGACGATCGCCTCGTACTCGCGCATCTGGGGCCCGGAGCGGATGTTGATGTCCACTGCGCGCTCGTGCGAGGGAGAGCTCACGGCGTCACATCCTAGGTCTCACCGCAGCCGCCCCGTATCCGGCGAGCACCGTCTCGAGCGATGACTCGAGCGAGAGCGCCTCGGCGTTTTCGGCGAACCAGTTCGCTGTGCTCTCGCGCAACGCCATCCCGGCCTCGTGCACACGTACGATCGCGTCGGCCACGGTCTGCGGATCGGCGCGCTCGACGATCGTGCCGTTGACGCCCTCCACGATCAGCTCCGTTGCCGCATTGTCCTCGCCGGCGACCACGATGCTCGGTGTTCCCCGTGCGGCCGCCTCCACGACGACCAGGCCGTAGCCCTCGCGGCGGGAGGGAAGCAGCATGCAGAGAGCTCGGCGCATCTCGACGTCCACCGTCTCGGCGTCGGCAAAGCCGGGCGCCGAGACGACTCCCGAGAGCCCATGCTCTGCGATCGACGCCTCGAGCGCCGCGCGCTCGGGGCCATCGCCGAGGAACTCCCCACGCAGGCCCTCGATACGGGGGAGCGCGAGGGCGATCGCGGCGACCCCGAGCGTCGCCTGCTTCTCCGGGATCAACCGGCCCGCAAACAGAACGACCTGCTCGGCCGGCTCCGCGGTGACGGGCCCACTCGGCCCGGCGTACAGACCGCGCAGCACCGTGACGGGGCCGCGCAGCCCCTCTTCACGCAGGCGCTGGGCGTGGAGCTCTGAGAAGCAGAACGCGCGCTGGGGGACCAGCGCGCAGAGTCGCTGCACCAGTGCGCCCATGCGCCCCCGCACGCCGCCGAGATAGTCCAGCCAGTAGGAGCGGCTCCAGACCTCGAACCAGTCGACGATCAGCTCGAAGCGCATGAACGGCCGCAGCAGCGCGGCCGAGAGCAGCGAGAAGTACGGAAAGGCGCCGGTGTCGACGACGTCGTAGCGGCGCCCGCGGCGCAGAAGGTGCAGGAACACACCCAGCCCGAACACGAGCGGCGGCAGAATCCGCCGCGGGCCGGCCTGCGTGTACAAAGCCATCCGCGGTCCCGCTGTTACCACCCGCACGCGCTCATCGAGCTGGATCCGCTCGCCTCGATCCCACTGGCGGAGCGTCAGGTAGGTGACCTCGTGCCCCTCGGCCGCGAGACGCTCGGCGAGGTTGCGGTACCACCGCTCGGCCCCTCCGACGGTGTAGGGGAAAAGGCAGTCATAGACGACGCAGATACGCATAGCGGATAGCATCATGTCGTGAATCCGCGCCACTTTCCGCCCACCTGCGCGTTATAACCGCATGACTTCGCGCCCGCGCGGGAATCCCGGGCGTTGAGCTACCTATGAGCACAGCCGTCGAGACAAAGCCCCCAGCTTCAGCAGATGCCGGGGATCACTTGCTGCCGCTGGTGTCGGTCGTCATCCCCTGCCTGAACGAGGCCGAGAACATTCAGCGCTGCGTGACCGCCGCACTTGGAGCGCTCGAGAGCATGGGCGCACCGGGGGAGGTGGTCGTCGCCGACAACAACTCCGAGGACGACTCCGCCGCCCTGGCCGAGCAGGCCGGTGCGCGTGTCGTGGTGGAGCACAGGCGCGGCTACGGCAGCGCCTACCTGGCGGGGTTCGCGGCCTCGAGGGGACGCTACATCGTCATGGCCGACGCCGATCTGACGTACGACTTCAACGAGATCCCGCGGTTCGTCGCGGCGCTCGAGGAGGGCGCGGAGATGGTGATCGGCGATCGCATGGACAACATCCAGCCGGGAGCGATGCCGTGGCTGCACCGCTACGTCGGCAATCCGATTCTCACGGGTCTGCTCAACCTGTTCTTCCGCACCGGCGTCAAGGACGCGCACTGCGGGATGCGGGCGCTGCGACGCGACGTGCTGCCCCGCCTGGACCTGCGCACCACCGGGATGGAGTTCGCCTCGGAGATGGTCATCCGGGCCTCCAAGGAGAAGCTGAGGATCGCGGAGTTCCCGATCGAGTATCACCCGCGCGGCGGAGAGAGCAAGCTGTCGAGCTTCCGCGATGGCTGGCGCCACCTGCGCTTCCTCCTGGTCCACAGCCCCAATCATCTGTTCATCGTCCCGGGTGCCACGCTCGCCGGGTTGGGGACCGTGATCGTGGTTTTTGTGGGCGCAGGGCTCGACTTCTTCGGTCGCGCCTGGGGCCTTCACGCGCTGATCGGCGGCGCGCTGTTGATGATCGTCGGCACGCAGGTGCTCGCGCTCGGGCTGTGCGCGCACGCCTACGGCACCTACTTCATGGGCGAGCAGGATCCATGGTTCGACCGCATGCGCGCCCGTTTCCGTCTCGAGCACGGACTTCTGCTGGGCGGGGCGTTTGCGCTCATCGGGATCGTGATGGGCGCTGTCATCGTGGCAACCTGGATCGCGCACGGCTTTGGCTCGCTCGCCGATGAACATCTGGCCGTGATAGCGGCAACGCTGTTGATCGTGGGGATCCAGATCTTCTTCTCCTCCTTCCTGCTTTCGATCCTCGGTCTGCGCCGCCGCTAGGGTGCGGCTGCCACGCCGGATTCCGGCGGTCGTCTTCGCCGGTGATTCGCGCGTGTGGCGCGCGGCGGCGCTCGTGGGGGTGCCGTTCGTCCTGCTGATCACCGTCTACTGCGCTCTGCCTCGCGCCTACTACACGGGGACCGACAACGCCGAGGTCTACACCTACGTGGTCCAAGCGTCGGCGGGCGAGCCCGTATGCGTCTCAGGCCTGCAGGTGCCGGCGGGTACCGGACGGCTTCAGCTGCGGCTGGTCTCGCTGACACGTCTCCGTCCCGCCCTGAGAATGACGCTCGCCCTGCAAGGGCGCAACGCTGGCACGATCGTGCGCGACCTCGACCTCGACCCCGTGACCGTTCCTGCCAATCGCATCAGCTCAGCTGTCTTCACGTTTCCGGCGCTCCCGTCCAGACCCGCCCTGCGGGCTGGCTCGCTCTGTCTGGTAGCCGCGGGCGTGGTCAACTGGGGGGTACTCCACTGCCGGCCGTGCCAAGCCCCGATCCCCCGACCGCAGCCGGGCATCCGCTCAGCGCCCGCATCGCGGTCTGGTACCTGCCGCCCGCCGGGGCAGAGCGCTCCTACCTGTCACGGGCGACCGCGATCCTCGACCGCGCCGCGCTTTTTCGCCCGCGACCGGTAGGGCCGTGGCTCTACTGGCTCATGCTGCTCGTCGGGTTGCCCGGGCTGGCGCTCGCATCGGTCCGCTGTCTGGCCCTGGCCGTCTCGGGGGCCGGCAGCACACGCCGGACCGGCGCGTGCCTGTTCGTCATCGCCGCCCTCAACTTCGTGTGCTGGGCGCTGATCACGCCGCCCTTCCAGGCTCCAGACGAGGTCGATCACTTCGCCTACACGCAATCGCTCGTCGAACGAGGCCAGGCGCCGTCGCGTAACCCGGGTTCGCCGCTGCCGCGCTGGTCGAGCTCTGAGAATCTCGCGCTCGAAGACATGAGCTTCTTCACCGACCACCAGGTCGGCGACACCCGCCCGCCATGGCTCTCCTCACAGCAGCGCTACTACGAGAACCAGGTGGCAAGGCTTCGTCCGCGCGGGGCGGACGGGGGCGGCAACGAGACCGCCGCGACGCACGGGCCGATCTACTATGCGGCGCTCTGGCGCCGGCCTATCTCCTCGCGAGCTCCTCTCCCTTCTCCCAGTTGACGCTGATGCGTCTCGCCTCGGCTCTGATCGGCGCGCTCACGGTGCTGTTCACCTTCCTGCTAGCGCGCGAGCTCGCGCCGGGCCGTCGCTGGCTGGCAGTTCTCGCCGCGCTGCTCGTGGCCTACGAGCCGATGTACGGCTTCATCTCGGGCGCCGTCAACAACGATGTCGGCGTCAACGCCGGAGCGGCCGCGGTCGAGCTCCTGCTGATACGGATGCTCCGCCGCGGCCTGACGCTTCCGTGGGGGCTCCTGACCGGTGCCCTGTTGCTCCTCCTGCCGATCGTGAAGGGGACCGCCTACTCGCTCTATCCCGTCGCCGGCTTGGCGATCCTCTTCGCGTTGCTTCGCCATCACCGGCGCTCGGACCTGGTTGGCTGGGGCGGTTTGGCGGCCGGGGCGCTCGCGGTGCGCGAGCTGTCGGCCCGCCTGACGGGGGCGTTCGAAGCGCCGCAGGGGACCGGCCTTGGCCCGGGCTCCGCCACCAGCGTGACGAGCGGTGCCCTCGAACACCCCCTCGGCTACCTGGCCTATCTGTGGGAGGTGTTCCTGCCGCGGCTCTCGTTCATGGCGCCCCACTTCGAGAGCACACACTTCCCCGCGTTCGTGATCTTCGTCGAACGCGGCTGGGGCGCCTTCGGCTGGTATGACGTGTTCTTCCCCCACTGGGTCTACGACGTGATCCTCGTGGCGATGCTCATCGTTCCCGTGCTCGGCGTCGTGGCCGCGCGGCGAGAGTGGGGCTTCGTGCGCGCGCAAGCTTCCCGAGGCGGTGATCCTCGTGCTCATCCCGATCGCGGTCGTGGCCGGCTTCGAGGCCGCCTTCTACTCGACCGGCGCGCGGCCTATATCGCGGAATTCGGGCGGTACGCGTTTCCCGCCATCGCCGCCCTGGCGGTGCTCGTGGTGGCCTCGCTGCACGCCTTTGGCCGCCGCTCGGGCGCTGTTCGCGGGTGTGGCGCTGCTCGTCGCAATGCTCGCCCTCAGCTACGCCTCACAGCTCGTGACGCTGACCGGGTTCTATGCCTGACGTGCGGAGCGTTGATCATGTCCGAGCCTGATCCCACCGTCGCGATCCCGATACGCAATGGCGGCGAACTGCTCGAGCGAACGCTCGCCGCGCTGGCGAGACAGACCGTCAGCCACGAGCTGCTCGTGTGCGACTCGGGCTCGACCGACGACTCGGCCCAGCTGGCGCGCGCGCACGGGGCACGCGTCCTGTCGATCGCACCCCTCGCAGTTCAGCCACGGCGGTACGCGCAACCTGCTGATGGGGAGTTCGCACGGCGCGCACGTCGCCTTGCTCACCCAGGACGCCGAGCCGGCGGACGAGCGCTGGCTCGAGCGCCTGCTGGGGGGCTTTGAGCTGGCGGACGACGTTGCGATCGTATACGGGCCCTATCGCCCGCGGCCGGATGCCGTCGCTGCCGGTGCGGGTCGAGCTGGAAGCCTGGTTTGCACTCGCTGTCGCCCGGACGGGCGGCCCGCGCGTGGAGCGCCTGGAGCAGCACGAACGCTCGCTGCCCGTCGTCGAGCTGATGGGCAGGCGCGGCTTCTTCACCGACGCCAATGCCTGTCTCGCGCGCGCTGCATGGGAGCGCGTGCCGTTTCGCGAGGTCCCCTATGCCGAGGACCGGGTGCTGGCGATCGACATGCTGCGTGCCGGCTACGCCAAGGCGTTCGTTCCGCGAGGCCGCGGTGGTCCACTCCCACGACTATTCCGCGCTGCGAGCAGCTGCGCCGCTGCTTCGACGAGTGGCGAGGTCTGCGCGAGGTCTACGGCTGGCGTGAGCCGGCTTCGCCCGGCCCACCTGCTGGGGGCTGCGCGGCGAGCTCGGCCGCGCACACGCGACCAGCGATCGCCGAGGACGCTCGCCCGCCGAACGCCGCCGCGCGACGCTCGCGGCCGTCGGCCGCCACCATGCGATATGTCTCAGGCCGGCGCGCTGCTCGGCTCCCGCGCCGACCGGCTGCCGCCGGGCGCCAGGCGCAGGCTGTCGCTTGAGCGCCGCGGGGGCTTTGCGCCGCTTCACTCTGGACGCCGAGCAGCCGGCCACCGCGCCCACATCTCCAGCCAATGAGCGATAACCCACTCGAGGGCGCCCGCAGGGCGCCTTCTCAAACCTCGGCGCGGCGGATCTACCTGACCTACGCTATCTCGGCCTGCGCACGATCCTGTTCCGGCTGATCACGTTTCCGCTGCGCTTCACCCCGCTGCAGCGGCGCATGCGGCTGCGCACGCACGCGCGCGACCAGGAAGTGCGACGCGCGGTCGAGTGGTATCGCGAGCACGGCCGGCCGGTGGACGTCGTCATCCCCAGCTATCGCGACGCCGAGCGCGTTGCAGACGCTCGTGCGCAGCATCGCCAAGACGGTCCGGCCGGGGATGGCCCGCGTGATCGTCGCCGATGACTGCCAGCGGGCCCGAGCACGTGGCGGCGCTGCGGAGCGCTCGAGGGGATCGACATGCTGATCACCGCCGAGCAGAACAGCGGGCTTTGCCGCGAACATCAACCGCGGCCTGCGCGCGACGCGACGTCGAGCGCGACGTCGTCGTCCTGAACTCCGACATCGAGGCGCTGCCGCGCTGGCTGGAGTGCCTGCAGTACGCCGCCCACCGCTACGAGGAGCGTCGGCATCGTCGGCGCCCAGCTTCAGTATCCCGACGGGCGCATCCAGTTCGGCGGCACGGTGCGCAATCGCGACGAGCCCCAGTGGTTCGACCACCGCTACCGCTTCAAGCCGTCCGGCTGGGGCCCCGCCGGGCGCAACAGCGCCGCGCTCGCGGTCACGGGCGCCTGCATGTACGTTCGCCGCGAGCTGATCGAGCGGATCGGCCTGCTCGACGAGCGCTACGCGATGGCCTACGAGGATGTCGACTGGTGCCTGCGCGCCTGGCAGGCGGGCTTTGGCGTGGTCTATTTCCCGGCCGCCCAGCTGATCCACCACGAGTCGGTCACCCGGGGCACCGAGTCTGGGCGAGCGCGAGCGCGACTCCCAGCGGCTGTTCTGGGAGCGCTGGTCGGAGCTTCTTCGACGCGCGCGTCATGTGATGGCGCCACTGCGAGCGCCGGGACGCTCGCGGGGCGCGCGGCTGCGCGATCGTCTACGTGACCGAGGACACGGGCGTGGGCGGCGGGCACCGCGACATCTTCGAGCACCTCAACCGCCTGGCCGCGCGCGGGCACGACGTGTCGCTGTACACGCTCGGCGACGCCGCCGGACTGGTTTCCGCTCGACGTCCCGGTGCACAGCTTCGCCGACTACGACGAGCTCTTCCGCGCGCTCGCCGAGGTCGACGCGATCAAGGTGGCGACGTGGTGGGTGACCGCCGGCCCGGTGTGGAGGGCGAGCATCCCGCGGGGCATCCCGGTGTACTTCGTCCAGGACATCGAGACCTCCTACTACCCCGACGACGAGCGCGCCCGCCATGCGGTGATCGACTCCTACCGGCCGGAGTTCCGCTACATGACGATCTCCTCGTGGAACCGCGATCGGCTGCGCGAGCTGGGCCTCGACGCCGAGCTGATCCCGCCGGGGATCGACCTTCAGAACTTCCGCCCGCGCGAGGACGTGGTGCGCCGCGAGGACATGGTGCTCGCGCTGGGCCGCTCGAACCCGCTGAAGAACCTGCCGCTGACAATCGCCGCCTGGAAGGCGCTGAAGAAGCCGCGTCCGGAACTCTGCCTGTTCGGGATCGAGCCCGAGCTGGCTGGCGCGCAGGCGCTTGCGCTACGTCGATGCCCCCGATGATGAGCAGGTCAGCGAGCTGTTCAACCAGGCGACCGTGTTCGTCCAGACCTCCACCCATGAGGGCTTCGCGCTGCCGCCGCTGGAGGCGATGGCGACGGGCGCCGCCGTGGTGTGCACCGACGCGCACGGCAACCGCGACTTCTGCAGGACGGCGTCAACTGCCTGATGCCCGAGCCGAGCCGGGCGGCCGTCAGCGCGGCGATCGCGCGCCTGCTCGCCGATCCGCCAGTTGCGCGCCCGGCTCGGGCGTGCCGGGATTGCAGACTGCGCAGCCGAATACAGCTGGGAGCTGCGGATCGACGCGCTGGAGGCGTTCCTTCAGAGGGTGGCGCGCGTCGCGCGCGGATGGCGCTCGACGGGGAGCTCCCGCCCGAGACGCCCGCGGAGGAGAAGCGCGAAGCTGCTCGCCGCTAGAGATCCTCGGCGATGTGCGGCGCTTCGCGATTGAACACCCAGAAGCCGATCACGAAGACCGCCGCGACGAGCGTGAGCGGCGCGAGGAGCGCCGCCCAGCTTCCGAGCACCTGGCCGGCGCTGAGCGTCGCGTGGTTGATCATCGCGTGGCGGAACTGCTGGAAGATGGTGACCAGCGGGTTCAACGTGTAGAGGTGGTAGAGGAACTGGTGGTGAGCGAGCTTTTCTTTCACCGTTTCAGCGGGGATGATCACGGGCGAGGAGTAGAAGAGGATCTGGGCGAACACATCCCAGATCGGCTGGATGTCGCGGAAGCGCACGAACAGCGCAGATAGGAGCATGGCAACTCCGGTCGTAAGCACCGCCAGCATCGTGAGGATCAGCGGCAGCTCGAGCCAGCTCAGCATCGGTCGCACGCCGGCGAGGAGCGAGAAGATCATCACCACGATCAGGTTCAAGGCCGAGATTGAACGCGGCCAGTAGTGTCACCGAGATCGGAATCGACCAGCCGCGGGAACTGGATCTTTCGCACGAGGTTCTCCCGATCCACGACGCTGCGCACCGCGCCAGCGGCGGTTTCACTGAAGAACGTGAACAGGACAATCGAGCCGAGCAGCTGTGCGCCGTAGAAGTGACCCGCCGCGCCTTTGCCCTTGTCGACTTTGAAGATCAGGACGAAGAACACGTAAAGCACCCCGAACAGCAGCAGCGGGCGCATCACCTGCCATACGTATCCGAGCGCCGACCCGAAGAACTTCAGTTTGAATTCACTGAGCGCGATGTTGTAGGTGAGGTGCCAGAACCGTGGCCAGCTCGTCGCCCAGCGCGCGTGGACCGCGAATCGGCTGTCCTAGAGGCTCTGAGATGCTCGGCGCACTCACCGAATGTCTCCGGCCGGCTGGATCTCGCTCGCCGGACGCGACGCGGGTAACCGCCGTCTCCACGGGAAGCTCCACCATCCCGCCGCTCGAGCTCGTGCCCGTGACGACGAAGGAGAGGCCGCCCGCGTAACGGTCAATGACGTCCACGCCCTCGCCGCGGTGGGTGATCGTCAGGATCGGCTGGTAGCGCCCAGGAGCGAGCATGTTGTGGCAGGAGAAGGCGAACAGGGCATGCTCGCCCGCCGGAATGCGCCGGTCTGTTCGTGGTCCTTTGCCGTGGTCGCCACCACGACCGGCTGGCGCTGCTCGTTGAACAGCGCCATGCTCATGGCGGGATCGAGCACATTGGCATTGAACTTCACCAGCACGTTCAGCGTCAGCGGCTCGGCCTGTGGGGCGACGGCCCGGTGCTCGTAGCGGGTCGTCGCCCAGCCAGACATCGATCACCCGCGCCGCACCGTCGCCCATACGCGCGCTGTCCGCGGCCGGGTGCGCCTGGCCGACCTCGCGACCGAAGGCGATCTCCAGGTAGCGGTCGGCCACGTCCCGCGGGTCGCCGATGCTCACGATCTCACCTCTCTCGAGCAGCATCGCCCGATGACAGATGCGCGTAACCGCAGCCATGTCGTGCGTGACGAAAATGATCGTGCGACCTTCCTCCCGCATCCGGTTGAAGACGTCGAAGCACTTCTGCTGGAATGAGGCGTCGCCTACGGCCAGCACCTCGTCGATCAGCAGGATGTCGGCATCGACCTGGATCGCCACCGAGAAGGCTAGACGTACATGCATGCCCGAGGAGTAGTTCTTGAGCTTCAGGTCCTGGAACTCCTCGAGCTCGGCGAATTCGATCACACGCTCATAGCGAGCCCGCGCCTCTCGAGGGGACAGGCCGAGCATGATCCCGTTCAGCGCGACGTTGTCGTAGGCGGCCAGATCGGGATTGAAGCCGACGCCGAGCTCGATGAAGGTGGACATTCGGCCGTTGCACCAGATCTTTCCCTCATCGGCGCGGTAAATGCCCGCAAGGCACTTCAGCAGCGTGCTCTTGCCGCTGCCGTTGCGCCCGACGATGCCGAAGAACTCGCCTGGCTCGACCGCAAAGGAGATGTCCTTCAGTGCCTGCAGCTCTTCGTGGCGGGAGCGTCGCAGGGGGTGAAGGGCCCGCTCCTTGAGCGTGTGGCTGCGTTCCTCGGGGATCTTGAAGCGCTTCTGGACTCCCTGGGCGACCAGCGCGGGGCGATGCTGGGCGGCTGTCTCCTCAGAGGGCACGGTCATTGGAGGGTATAGCCGAGGGTAGCCGGGATCGGCGGGTACTGCTCAGCGTGCCCGGCGAAATCGCCGCGGAAAGCGCGACTGACGGCCCGCGCGGCGAGGAATAAATTCGGACAGCGCGCCGAACAGCGGTCTGCTCAGCGCAGGGCGTGCGCTCAGCGCGAGCAGGGCCCTCTGCAGGCTCTCGGGCAACGACCCGTGCGGGCCGATCAGGCTCAGTCCGAAGCCGACCTCGGCGTTGAGCTCGTCATACATGCGCTGCGCGTGTTCGCGCTCGACCAGGAGCCGCTTTGCCGCAGCCTGGTCGACGAAGCTCAGCCTGCTTTCGCGCTCCGCGGTATCGCGGCTCAACGTCGCGGCGTCGCGCACGGGGGCGACGCCGCCTCACGGTAGATCTCAACCATCGCGCTGCGCGCGGAAGCCCATGTCATGCCGCCTGCAGCGGCCGCCAGTCTTTCAGTTCCGGGCCTTTCCACATCACGGCCAAGGCCCCGAGCAAACTACCCAGCAAAGTGGCAGGGATACAAACCAGGAGGATCTGGTGCAACTGCACACCGGATGGGGCAAGCAGTCCTAACAACGCCACGGTCGCAGCTGATATTGGAGAAGCCGTAATTGCCTGTTGTGAGGCAATGGTCGATGCGGAAAGCGGACGCTCGGGCCGAACGCCCGCGCTGCGCGAGACCTCTGCAATGACTGGCAGCAAAGCGTAGACAATGTGGCCTGTGCCCGCCGCGAGAGTGAATACGTACACCACAACAGGGGCCACGATGGTGATGCCGGCAGGCCAGACTCGCAGTGCCCGATCCGCTATCACCACCAGGTAATCGAGACCGCCGGCAGCCTGCATGGTTGCCGCAGCGGTTACTACGCATAGGATCATGCCCAGCACGGTGCGCGGAGGCATGCCCGGGGGGAGACCAAAGATGAATACGAGGATGACCAGCCCAACGCCTGCCGTTGTGCCCAGACCGATGCCACCCAGACGGGCGCCGATAAAGATGCACACCAGAACAACCAGGAGTTCCAGCCAAATCATCACCGTACCGCTTTCTACCGGCCGATTGCTTGTGTCATGGCCTTCGGATCCAGCACGGTCCGAATTTGTTCTTCTGTCAGCAGCTTCTTCTCTCGCACCAGCTCAACGATGCCCTTACCCGTCTTCATGGCCTCGGCCGCCAGCTGAGTTGCAGTGTCGTAACCCAGTAGAGGGTTGAGGGCCGTTACGACGCCAATGCTGTGCTCCACGTATTTGCGGCAGGTGTCCACATTCGCAGTAATGCCGTCGACACAGTGCCTGCGAAGCGTGCTCGCGGCGTTCATGAACATCGTCTGCGACTCGAGAATGCAGTAAGCGATGATCGGTTCCATGACGTTAAGCTGCAGTTGACCTGCTTCTGCTGCGAGTGTGACAGCCAAATCATTCCCGATAGCTTTGAAACAGACCTGGTTTACAACCTCGGGAATAACGGGATTAACTTTTCCGGGCATGATGCTTGACCCCGGCTGCATTGCCGGGAGATTGATCTCAGCGAGACCGGCCCGTGGACCGGAGGCGAGAAGCCTGAGGTCGTTGCAGATCTTGGAAAGCTTGATTGCGAGGCTCTTCAGAATAGAGGAATACAGTACAAAGGGCTGTGTGTCTTGCGTCGCCTCTACCAAGTCAGGCGCTAGCGTGATGGGCTTGCCGGTGATCTTGGCTAGGTGTGTCGCACAACGCTGTGCATAGCCTTCGGGAGCATTGAGACCGGTACCGATTGCAGTGCCCCCCATGTTGATCTCGTGCAGGATCGTCTCCACACGCTCCAGAGCAGAGACCTCGTTTTCCAGGCTCTCTCCAAACGCGTTGAACTCCTGCCCCAAGGTCATGGGAACTGCATCCTGTAACTGGGTCCGTCCCATCTTGATAACATCGCCGAACTCGATGCCCTTCTTCCGGAAAGCCGCGACCAGCTTGTGCAACTCTGCCACCAGCTTCCCGTTCAACAGAAACACGGCAACATGGAGCGAGGTGGGGTAAGCGTCGTTTGTCGACTGCGCGCAGTTGACGTGATTATGCGGATCACAGAACTCGTACTGCCCCTTCTTGTGGCCCGTCAGTTCGAGTGCGCGATTGGCGATTACCTCGTTGGCCGCCATGTTGGTCGAGGTCCCGGCGCCGCCCTGTATGAGATCGACCGCAAATTGGTCATGCAGCTTGCCATCCATTACTTCCTGGCAGGCTTTCTCAATTCCCGTGAGGATTTCCTGGCTGAACTGCTTGCAATCGTAGTTAGCACGCGCGGCAGCGAGCTTCACCATGGCCAATGCGCGGATCAGGTCGGGATACTGCGACAGCGGGACGCCTGAGATATGGAAGTTTTCCATTGCCCGCGCCGACTGTACGCCGTAATACGCGTCATCTGGAATTGATTTCTCGCCTAAAAGATCGTGCTCGATCCGCATAAGACCTCCTCATTACGTCACCCGCAGATGCGCGCCCCTGAACCTGGGCTGGCCCGACAGTACCCAAGTACCGAAACGCACATGAATCAGGCTGAGCTCGGCTTCAGCCTAGTCACCGGCTTTCAAGGAAACAACTAGGGAAAACCCTAGGTTCCCGAAATCCGTCCTGTGGTTAATGTCTGAAATTAGGTAGTCGGCGAGCGACAAGCGGAGAGCTAGTTCATGTTTGCAGTGGCTGCCTTGTTGCTCGGCGTTTCGACGATTGTGTGTGTGCAGACATCTCCACCACCTAGGGATTTCCCTAGTTGTGCAACGAATGGCGCCGCCGTAGAAGGGTAGGCGTAAGGCGGGTTGAGCGCTAACGCCGGGTTACGAATCGGAAATGCGAGTTCTTTCCCAGAATCGCCTCACGATACGCAGCACAATCGTCACTGTCACATCCTGACAGAAGGAGCACAAGCTCATGAAACCCCATCGTTCAATCAATTGGAGAAGGGCTGCGGGCACTGCTCTAATGATGGTGGTGCTATCCGCGATTTCCTTACAGCCTGCTCGTGCACAATCTCAAAGCGAACAGCCGCCTGATGTTCAGCAACTGCAAAAGAAGCTCGAGCAAATGGAAAAGCAAATGCAGGAACAGCGGGAGCAGATGGAAAAAGAGGTGCAGGAGCTCAAGCAGCAGATCAGCTCGATGCAGCAGCGGCCGCAAAAACCATCTGCCCCGCCCACCAAGAGCGAAGAAGCCTTGCAGGAGGTTGTGAATCAGGAAGCCTCGGCGCATACCCCGATTGAGGAGGTTGGTAACCCTCCGCTTCCCGCCGAGCACGGCACCACCCTCGACCTCTATGGCTTCGTAATGCTCGACTCCGGTTACGACTTCGCCACCAATAATCCGAATTGGTTCGACGTTGTTCGGCCGACCCAGTTGAATGCTTTTCCGGGCGAATTTGGACCGGACGGCAAAGTCTACTTCGGGGTGCGGCAGACGAGGTTCGGAGTCAAGACATCCACACCCACGCCGCTAGGCGATCTCAACACCCGATTCGAATTCGAACTGTTTGGGACCGGCGTTGACGCTGGGCAGACGACCTTTCGACTTCGCCAGGCATATGGTGAGTTGGGTGCGTTCGGCGCCGGGCAGACGTGGAGTCCTTTCATGGACATCGACGTCTTCCCAAACACGATTGAATACTGGGGTCCCAACGGCATGGTCTTTTACCGCAATGTGCAGGTTCGTTGGATGCCGCTTCGGGGCAAGAAAACTCAGGTGACGATTGCGGCTGAGCGTCCCGGCGCAACGGCAGACCAAGGCTCCTATAGCGACTTCATTGCACTGCAGAACGTAAAACCCCAATTCACGATGCCGGATATCTCCGGTCATGTGCGGTTTACCGGGGAAAAAGCCTACCTGCAAGTGGCCGGCATTTTCCGAAAGATCAGCTGGGTCGACACCAATCCCATGCTGCCCAACCTCAGTAATACGGTTTACGGCGGGGGCGTCAATGTGAGCTCCAACATCAAGTTCACCTCCAGGGATGTTGCCAAGCTTTCGGTGGTCTACGGCCAAGGAATTGAAAACTACATGAACGATGCACCTGTCGACGTCGGTATTCAGAAAACCGGAAACGCGGCGAACCCTATTAAGGGCGCCGCACTTCCGGTGTTGGGCGTCGTGTCATTTATCGACCATACCTGGAGTCCACGGTTCAGCAGTTCAGCCGGCTATTCGATGGTGAACATACAAAATGCCGACGGTGATCTCCCGTCGGCGTTCCATCAGGGACATTACGCGGTTGGAAATCTCCTGTTCTATCCGGTGAAGCAGGTCATGGTGGGAACAGAATTCCAGTTTGGCAGACGTGTGAACTTCGCTGACGGTTTCAACACAAACGATTATCGCCTACAGTTTTCGTTCCGCTATGACTGGGCGAAGGCGTTCGGCTTTGATCGTTAGAACAACGTTTGATCGCAAATGTTTTCGAGAGGATGCCCATGTACCACAAGCGACTGTTCATGAGAGTTCTTGCTACCATCGTGGGTGCGGCGACCTTGTTTCTGCCAGGTTCCCTGGCGCAGTCCAAAAGCCCTGTCGCTCCGACGCGTCAACAAGTCGAGACCATCGCGCGAGAGGCGTTTGAGAGGTATAAGAGCGACACCACCGGCAAGAATGCCGACTACATCCCCTATCTCGCACAGGTTGATCCGAAGTTGTTTGGAATTGCCATCGTGACCACGGACAACCAGGTCTTGACGTTGGGCGATGTAAATTACTCGTTCTCTATCCAGTCGATATCCAAGGTCTTTACGCTGGCGCTAGCCATGGAAGGGCTCGGCCCTGATAAAACATTCCAGAGAATCGGCTCTGAGCCGACGGGACGCCCCTTCAACTCCGTAAACGCGGTTGTGGACATGCCGACCCATACCGGCAATCCATTCGTAAATGCAGGCGCCATTGCTACGACCAGTCTCATCAACGGCAAGGACGAAGACGAGAAGTGGAACACGATTCTTGCCTTCTACAGCAAGGCGGCGGGCGAGAAGCTGACGCTGATCGACGAGGTATACAAGTCGGAAGCTGCAACCAACACTGGGAACAAAGCGCTCGCTATGCTGCTGGCCAAGTACGAGCGCATCTACTCCGACCCCTTCGAGTCGGTGGACATCTACACGAAACAATGTTCCGTCGGAGTCAATGCGGTGCAGCTCGCACGTATGGGTGCGACGTTGGCGAACAACGGGATCAATCCTGCGACGGGCGAGCAAGTGATCAAACGCGAAGACATTCCCTACATCCTTTCGACCATGACCATGGCAGGACTATACGACGCTTCTGGAGGCTGGGCCTGGCACGTTGGTCTTCCGGCGAAGAGCGGCGTCGGCGGCGGTATCGTGGCGGTAGCTCCGGGTAAAGGCGCCATCGCCGTCTTCGCACCACGACTTGACGATAGCGGGAACAGCGTCAAAGCGCAAAAAGTCATTGAGTATGTTGTGGATCACTTAAATTACAACATCTTCTCCCCCGGGTCGGTGGGGCTGAAGTAAGGGCTTGCGCCTGTATCTCGCGACGGGTGGTGAGCGCTAGTGCGAAATTCTGCAGGCAGAAACGAAACGCTCGATCTTATGAACTTACAAACCTCGACGCGAGCAAATACTCGAGGGAGAAGTGAGACCTGCTGGAGGCAGGAGTTAGCCATGAGACGTAATCTTAAAGTCCTATCATGTTATCTCGCATTTCTGACGCTTCTGGGCGCTTGGTCTGCCGCTGCTCAGGAGAAGAGACTTCCCAATATCGTTATTCTCGCTACTGGCGGCACAATCGCGGGCGCGGCAGCTACGGGCACGCAGGCGGGCTATAAATCGGGTGCGGTAACGATTGATGCAATGATCGCTGCCGTTCCCGGCATCAGAGATCTCGCCAATATCAAGGGTGAGCAGATCTCCAACGTCGGCTCGCAAGACATGAGTTTCGGCATTATGCTGACCCTTGCCAAGCGCATCAACGTACTGCTGGCGACTCCGGGAGTTGATGGCATTGTTGTTACCCACGGTACAGACACAATGGAGGAGACCGCTTTCTTCCTCAACCTCACGGTGAAGAGCGACAAACCTGTAGTGCTGGTCGGGTCGATGCGGCCATCAACTGCGGTCAGCGCCGATGGACCATTGAATATCTACGATGGAGTCGCCGTTGCAGCCGATCCGAATGCCAAGGGGCTTGGCGTGTTAGTTGTTATGAATGATTGGATTCACGGTGCCCACTCACTCACGAAAACCAGCACGACTGCCGTGCAGACTTTCATGTCGCCATTGCGGGGACTGGTCGGGGTTTCCACGTACGGCAAGAATGACTACTATAACGCTCCCCAATGGAAGCACACGACAGGCAGTGAGTTTGACATCACGAATGTAACCACACTGCCGCGGGTGGACATCATCTTTGCCTGTGCTGACATGTCGGCGGACCTAATTGATGCTGCGGTCGCGAACGGGGCAAAGGGAGTCGTCATCGCGGGTGTCGGCAACGGCAACATGAACAAGGCCTCGCTGGAAGCTGCCGAACGAGCCGCAAAGAAGGGAGTGGTGATCGTCAGAAGCAGTCGGGTCGCAACCGGGGCCGTCGGACGTAACGTCGAGGTGAATGATGATGAGATGGGGTTTGTGGCTTCTGATGAGCTAAATCCTCAAAAGTCGAGGATTCTATTGATGCTGGCGCTGTTGAAACCTCGCACTACAGCGGACCTGCAGCAGCTATTTCAGACCTACTGATCTGTATGCAGTCATTCGTGCTGCGTTATGCGATTCAGCGGGTTAAACCCAGCAATTCGCCCATAGGCGCGATTTTCTCTATCGAGGTCGTCGCTATTGGAGGTGATAGGGAGATGATTTTCACGGGCCTGACAATCACGTTTCTAAAAGAGTTTGGTGCTGGTCTCTGGCTGACGTTACCGTTGCTGCTCACTCTGGCGGCGGCGATAATATTGCTGGGTCAATTCGTGGGGAAGAGAGAAGGCTGGTCATCCTTCGATAGCTTTTATTGGTCATTTATCACCGCAACCACGGTAGGGTACGGTGATTTGCGGCCGGCGAGAATCCCATCGAAGATGGCTTCTATCATGATTGCGCTATTTGGACTCACCTTTACCGGCATCCTGATTGCCGTGGCAGTACATGCTGCCACGTTAGCGCTTGCGGCACATGATGCTGCCGCGAAAGTCAGGTAGAGACTGAATAGCTTTCAAATGGAGGAACGAGTTTCCTCCAACCAAGGGTCTACCGAAAGTCGCTAGCCATGACCGTTCAAAGCCACCTCGCAGGCAAAGTGCAAGTAAACCAAGCTCTTGAAACGTCCATACAAATTGGTTTGGCGGCGTTTTTGGTAATAGGTTGTCTCCTGATCCTGCGCCCTTTCATACCTCTAATCATGTGGGGCGTTATCATCGCCGTCGCCTCTTACCCTACTTTCCTAAAGTTGCAAAGCATGTTGGGAGGACGGTCAGGACTCTCTGCCGTTCTTTGGACGCTTCTGCTGCTGGCCATTCTCATCGTTCCACTCGTTCTGCTGGCCCAAAGCCTGATTGAGGGCAGTCGGCCATTGGCTTTGCAGCTGAAAAACGGGACATTCGTCATCCCACCGCCACCTGCCAGCATCGAGCACTGGCCACTGGTCGGCGGTCCTCTCACGCGCGCTTGGAGAATGGCGTCCACCAACTTCACCGATGCCTTGATGAAGTTCGCTCCCCAAATCAAAGCCGCAATTCCTGGCATACTCTCCGCTTCTGCGGGAATCGGCTTCGCCGTCGTGCAGTTCTTCCTTTCTATTGTGCTTTCCGGAGTTCTTTTAGGAAACTCGCGCGCCGCCGCCGAAGTTACGCGCTCGTTGGCCAACCGCCTGTTTGGTGAGCGCGGGCCCGAGTACCAGCAGTTGGTGGGCGCTACTATCCGCAGTGTCACCTTCGGTATTCTGGGCGTTGCCCTGATTCAATCCGCGCTGGCTGCGCTTGGCTTTCTGCTGATGGGATTACCTGGAGCCGGCGTGTGGACGGTGGTCTTCCTTTTCGCGGCTGTGCTTCAGATGGGCGGCCTCGCCCTTATTCCTGCCGTCATCTATGCTTTTGCCATCTTCACCACCACCAAAGCAGTGATTTTTCTGGTTTGGTGCCTCTTCGTGGGTGTGATCGACAACGTACTCAAACCTATGTTGCTGGGCCGCGGGGTTGCCGTTCCGACGGCAGTTATCTTCCTTGGCGCGATCGGCGGATTCATCGCAATGGGAATAGTGGGCCTGTTTGTGGGCGCGGTTGTGTTGTCAGTAGGATACAAACTGTTTCTTGCTTGGATCGAGGGAAGTGCCGCCGCTGCCGAAACCCCGGCATAAGTTTTGAACGCCGGAAGAAGTTCCATCGCCCTCTCCTGCCTAGCCACAACTGTTACCGAGATTTAACCCAGGCCTGTCTCGCGGCAACTAGGGAAATCCCTAGGTGTCGTAGGCACTCGGTTCGCTTACGATTTGCCTGGCACACAGTAAAACATAAGCCGTAGCCTTCTCCGATCATTGTCTCTTTGTGCTGTAGGGGAGAAACGCATGCAAGAGGTCTTTGCCTTACTCCATCGACATCCGGATCTTGCCCTGTTCGTTACCATCTTTATTGGTACCTCGATCGGCCGAGTGCATGTGAAGGGCTTCGGCCTGGGCTCAGTTGTTGGCGCACTCCTCGCCGGCATTGTGGTCGGCATCTTCGCGAAGCCTGAGTTTCCCCAGTTACTGCGCTGGGTATTTTTCTACCTCTTCTTGTTTTCTATCGGCTATTCGGTGGGACCACCATTCTTTGGCAGCCTGCGCAAGGAAGCGATTCCGCAAATTGTCATGGCCATCACCCTGACTCTTACGGGGCTTTTGACGACGGTAACAGTAGCGTATGTCCTTCATTTCGACGAAGGCATCAGTGTGGGCTTGTTTTCTGGCAGTCTGACCCAATCGGCGGCGTTAGGGACCGGGCTGAATGCCATTGCTAACTTGCCAGTTTCGGATGAGATCAAGTCACAGCTTTCTGCCAATGCCCCTCTCGGTGATGCGATTACCTATGGCTTCGGTGATCTCTGGTTGATTCTCCTCATTACCGTCATAGGACCTCTGCTGATGCGTGCCAACCTCAGGGCGGAGGCGAAGGTACTGGAGGCGCAACTCTCAGGTGGAGGAACGGCTGCGAGTTCGCTGCTCGCCGGACACGGCTTTGCCTTTCGCGGTTACCGTGTCGAAAACAGCTCGATCAAAGGCATCAGCATTGACGAGCTGGAAGATAGATACGCCGCTGGTCGTTTGTCTGTGCAGCGATTGAAGCGAAACGGCGCGCTGATCAGACTCACACCGGAGGCTAGCCTTCAGGCTGGCGACCAACTCGTTATAGCCGCACAGAGATCCGTACTCACTAACGCAGAACGTGAGATCGGGCCAGAGTTTGATGATCCGGAAACACTCGCGGTTCCCATCCAGACAATGACGGTAGTCGTCACGAACCGCTCCGCAGTGGGAAAGACACTCGGCGAAATGGCTGCTAACCGGCAGATTACACGCGGAGCGTATCTGGAATCACTCAAGCGCGGTGAAGAGGAGATGCCGCGCGATATAGGGGTAACCGTTCAGCGTGGCGACGTGATGCGGTTGGTTGGCTCACCGCAAGACATAGAACGTGCAGGGAAATGGCTCGGCTATGTGGAGGCTGACCTCGCCAAGACCGATCTTACTTTTGTTGCAGCTGGGATCGCATGCGGGATTCTCTCGGGCCTGCTTCATCTAAACATTAACGGTGTGCCTCTCGGGTTAGGCACGGCGGGCGCCATACTTGTAGTTGGGTTGGTCGCGGGTTGGACGCGGAGCCACTATCCCGTATTCGGCTCGATCCCAGAGGCGTCACAGCGCGTGCTTGCCGATATCGGCCTCACAGTATTTATTGCGATCGTCGGGCTGACTGCTGGACCTCACGCGCTCGAGGCATACGTGCAGCGCGGCGGCGGCTTCTTCGCCAGCATCTTTTTTGGTGGCATGGTCGTGACCATCGTTCCGTCACTTGTAGCCTTGGTAATGGCCCGATGGATCTTTGGGATGAACCCTTTGATGGTCCTTGCCGGCGTGACCGGAGCGCAGACTTGCATGCCAGCGCTCAACGCTCTGCGCGAAGCCAGCGGAAGCAACATCGGCGCGCTTGGTTACACCGTTCCGTATGCGATGGGAAATATCTTACTCACGATTTCCGGGCCGGTCGTCGTGGCCATCATGCATTCCCTGCGCACCTGAAGTTATGTACCTATAAGCCGCTTCAATTTTTTGTTGCCCCCGGCGCCATTCGACCACGTTGAGGACTTTCGAGGACCATGATCCCTTGCGAGGTAAAGCAAGATGTTCGAGGTCTTTTCGGACTGGATTTCGCACGACCGGGCTTTGCCGAGAGCACTAAAGGGTAATGCAAACGACGCGGCTCCCTCGATTTCGCTACGGATATCATGCGGCAGACGCGAGTATTATACTGCGTGTCGCCCGTATCATGCCGTTAGTCGGTCGACGTGAAGCCCCCTCGCAGTCGCCTGGTGGAGAGAGAGTTGCGTATTTTGGTGGCGCTAGTGCCTGAATGGTGTAAGCGAGCAGGACGAGTCGATAAAAGCAACCGCCTCGCCACGTGCTCAAGTGGGACGCCCTTCCACAAGGGAGCTCGTTATTAATCCGTGCCATTCCCCGTGCCGTTCGCACTGCTTTAGATCGAAAACATGGCATTACGTGCCATCTGCTGCGTTGTAAGTTGTTGCATTTACGTCTTCGCGCGGATTCGATTCCTTCCGCGCTCACCATCTTTGGCTCTTCGTTTCTTGACGTTAGCATACGTAAGAACCTATTGGCACACTCCACATTCCTGGACGTGTGGATCCCATCTGGGTGGGATGGCGCCTTGGCTGACTGGCTACAGCCAAAGCGCAACTTCATTTCCGGCAACGGCCCGGCAAACAGTGTGGTGCTTGATCAGACGCCCACTATAATCGTCAGTTACCCAATTCTGAAATACCGAAATGATTTGAGCGGTCCCCTTGCGGCCGCACTGAAACGAGGTTGGCTTGGCCTACGACGATCTGCGAGATTGGATCTCCGCACTCGACAAAGCGGGAGAATTGAAGCGCATTAGGGCAGAAGCCGATCCGGTGCTTGAGATCGCCGAGATCACCGACCGGGTCTCAAAATGGGGACCTCGTGGCAAGCATGGTCCCGGCGGCCCGGCTTTGCTTTTCGAGAACGTCAAGGGGTACCCCGGGGCCAAGCTGCTGATCAACCAGTTTGGCTCGGAACGCCGAATGCGACTGGCGTTGGACGTGGATACGCTCGACGAGATCGCCGACCGGATCAAGTACTTCATGGACGTGAAGTCGCCGCAGGGCCTGCTCGACAAAATCAAGATGCTGCCGATGCTGGCAGAGATGGGCAAGTTTTTTCCCAAGGAAGTTTCCAGCGGTCCTTGCAAGGAGGTCATTAAGCGCGACAAATTCTCGCTGTTGGATTTTCCGATTTTGCAATGCTGGCCGCTGGACGGAGGGCGCTTTATTACGTTGCCCTCGGTAATCACCAAAGACCCAAAGACGGGTAAACGTAATTCCGGCACATATCGCATGCAGGTATATGAGGCGCGAAGTGCCGGCATGCATTGGCAGCGGCAGAAGCAAGGGGCCGAGCACTATCGCCAACAGATGCGCAGGGCGGCAGCCGCGGGTCAAGCACATGCTGCAACCGCAGCGTTGGACATGATGGCGCGTTCAGGCGGAGGCTCGCGCGTGGCAGAAGGGAAGCAGGTGGCAGGAAAGATGGATGTGGCTGTCGCGATCGGCACCGATCCGGCGATGATGTTTTCCTCCATTGTTCCTGCACCGCCTGATATTGAGGAATACATGATTGCCGGATTTCTGCGGCGGAAACCGGTTGAGCTAGTGAAGTGCGAAACGGTGGATCTGGAAGTGCCGGCCACGTCGGAGATCGTGCTCGAAGGCTACGTGCTGTTGGACGAACTGCGCATGGAGGGACCGTTCGGCGACCACACCGGTTTCTACACGCCGGAAGATCTCTACCCGGTGTTCCATGTCACGTGTATCACTCATCGCAAGAATCCGATCTACTCGACCACCATCGTTGGCAAGCCCCCAATGGAAGATGCGTGGATGGGCAAAGCGGTCGAACGGATATTCCTGCCGCTGATGCGCGTCACCATTCCCGAGATTGTGGATGTTAACCTGCCCATCGAAGGGATCTTTCACAACCTGATGATCGTCTCCATTCGGAAGTCCTATCCCGGCCAGGCGCGCAAGGTGATGAACGGGATTTGGTCGCTCGGGCAGGCGATGTCCACGAAATGCATTCTGGTGGTGGATGAAGACGTCAACGTGCAGGACATCGGCGATGTCACGCTGAAGGTCTTGAACAATATCGACCCTGAACGCGACATCCAGTTCACCCTGGGGCCCGTGGATTCGCTGGATCACGCCTCCCGCTTGCCCGACTTTGGCTCCAAGATGGGCGTGGATGCCACCCGGAAATGGCCAAGCGAAGGCTTCACTCGCCCGTGGCCCGACGAGATCAGGATGGATGAGAAGACCAAGGCGCAGGTGACCAAGCGGTGGAGAGAGTTTGGGCTGGAATAAGGAAGCTGAACCTTCCTTCCGGTTTGCCCCGGCGCCATGAACTGTGGCACAGTTTTACCGCCATGATTAGCCGTCCCAATCCCACCGAATACGCCGAGTTTTACAAGAATTATATTGCCCGCGTCCCCGAAGGCTCGATTCTCGATTTTCTTGCCAAGCAACTCGGGGATTATCGCCAACTCCTAGCGGGGGTGTCCGAGGAAGCAGCCACGGCGGCGCCGGCACCGGGAAAGTGGAGTATCAAGCAGGTGCTTGGGCATCTGAGCGACACCGAGCGAATCATCACGTACCGTGCTCTGCGGTTCGCGCGCGGCGATGCCGGTGAATTGCGTGGTTTCGAGCAGGATGATTATGTGCGCGAGGCGGAATCCAATTCGCGCAGTGTGGACGACCTGCTGACGGAACTGGAGAGCATTCGCAAGGCGACCATCGCCCTGTTCGGTTCGTTGCCGCCTGAGGCGGAAAGGCGTACAGGTATTGCCAACGGAAATAAGGTCACGGTTCGCGCGCTGGCGTACATCGCGGCTGGCCACGCACAACATCACTTCGAACAACTGAAGGCAAGCTTTACCCAGAGGGCCGGAACGAGCCGGTAACGACTGCCAGGTCGCGCAACAAACTGGCCGGATTGTTATACTGAAAACAAGCATGGGAATCGTTAAAAACATTGCGGCGATCGCCAAAGGCATGAGCGTTACGTTCCGGGAAATGTTCAATCCGACCACGGTTGAGAACTATCCTGATGGTCCGGGCCCGACCCGGGGCGCGATGTTTCAGGAACGTTTCCGCGGAATGCACGTCCTGCAGCGCGATGAGAATGGGCTGGAGAAGTGTGTTGCTTGCTTCCTTTGCGCCGCCGCTTGTCCTTCGAACTGCATTTACATCGAAGCCGCCGAAAACACGGCTGAGAAGCGCGTTAGCGGTGCCGAGCGTTACGCCAAGGTTTACAACATCGATTACAACCGCTGTATTTTTTGCGGCTATTGCGTGGAAGCGTGCCCCACGGATGCAATCACACACGGTCATGGATTCGAGTTGGCCACCTACAATGCCAGCAGCTTGGTTTACCGGAAAGAGCAGTTACTGGCAGGAACCCCGGCTCACGAAGGCGCTAATGCGGTCTTCAGTCAGTACGAGAACGCCAGACTCGTGCCAAACAAGTAACCGGTGCGGCAGATTTTTCCACGCTCACTTAATAATTCCCAATCCTGTTTATTCGTTGTCCCTACCCTCACGAGCGTTTTAGCTGCTCCAGAATTCCGTGGACAGGAATCCGAATCCACTCCGGCCGGTGTTCGAAGCTCGTACTCAATCTCTGTCAAGGCTCGCTCAATCATGTAGGAGCCGAGAAGGATGCTCATTTCATCCTCATGTTGAGGAAGGAACTGACCAGCCGATGCGGCCTTTAGGTAGTTTGCGAGGAAGGTTACGCTAACCCACTGATACCAGCACCTCGCCCACTTTTCTAACTGAGGATGCGATTCTCTTCCCGGAACAATACCGGGAACATCCCCGAACAGCGCAGCATGGGAAACGTAGTGAAACGAGCGCAGCATGGTGGCAACATCGCGCAATGCCGAACGCTTAATGCGCCGCTCGCTCAACGGACGGTACGGGTCGCCCTCGAAATTGGTGATGACCCAATCGCTGCCCGAGTACAGAACGTTATTCAACTGATAGTCGCCGTGTTGTCGAATCCGGGTACCAGACAGCCGCTTGTCACGCAGCAGCAATAACTGATTGCGAATCTCGCCTTCGCGATTAAGCGCCTCTGAAATATCGGCATGGGCGTCCGCGGGAAGCAGGCGAAGCCGGCTCCGTAAGGCGTCGAACGAACGATTCAATTGACCGATGATCCCGTGATAAATGCCCTGCCGGTAAAACGTAGTGAACGGCTCAGGCGCAAAGTCGGGAATATCAGCGCGGCTGCTGAGCGCCATGTGCATCTCCGCCGTGCGGTTTGCCAGCATCCGAGTACTGTCCAGATAGTTGCCCAGCAACTCGGCGATGATCTGGGGAACTGGCGAGTTCACAGCCGTCAGCGGATCGGCCAGGGCTGAGATCGTGTACTCGCTGGTCATCCTGCGGGATGGCCAATGCGTGTTCGAAAAACAGGCCGAGATGGTCCAAGGTGTAGCTCCATCCCTTGGTTGAGTTGCGAATAAAACTGCTGAGCGTGCCCAGGCTCATCTCGTGGGCAGCATCGGTGCTGATAGCGGCGGTACTCCAGCGAGCCCAAGGGCTGCGGAAGCGCCTTGAATTCTGTCTGCTCGGCCAGGAACTCGGGCACCTCGCGTCCCGGGTTGATGCCTTCTTCCAGTTTGCGATATAGCTTCAGCACGAAATCGTCTCCGTAATTGATGACGGTGTAACACGGTTCCGTGGGCTGCGCTTGCGGCTCCAGGTTGGAGTGCACCGATGTCCATGCATTGCGGAACGCGCGAGTATGAGCACCGACCAGTTCGCCCGAGTCCCCCCCGAATACGGCGGCGGCGAACGATCGCGCGCAACAGAGAATCGCTGAAATCGCGGTCCAGAGTCGCGCTGTACAGGATCGCCGCGAGCGTCCGTGCCCATCGCCTTCCAGCCGCGCCAGTATCGCATCAGGCCGGTCGTGCAGCAAAGCATCGGCTTTCTCCCCGGTCGCGACTGACAAGGCTACCAGATAGGTCTCGGGCTCAGCATCCCCGTAGATCACATCGAGAAAGAGAAGATGCGCCGACGTATCCGGTAGCGAGACAATGTCGTGGATTTCGGCCCCGGTAATGTAGCGATATCTTGCCAGGAAACCAAGGACGGCTATGCAGTGCCTTGGGAATGATGTGCTCCAAGGCGCGGAAGGTCATCTCGGAAAAAACATTAGCAGGCGGACTCCACCTGTACGACGGGCAATTGCTGTGGCGCCGTGCTTGTACTCAGGGATTCCTGTGTCGCTTCTCGTGGCTGCAGATGGAACCAATAGAAAGCATGCGGCCCAAGCGACAGCAGGTAAAAGTGTTCGGTAATACTGGGAAACTTTGAGTCCGGCCAAAGACCTCCACCGGCACTGAGCCCTGGAAGGCTGCAAGATCGAGCTCCACGCATTGGGTGAATCGCGATAGATTAGCGACCACCAGGATCGTTTTCGTCCTCGAACTGCCGAATGAAGGCCAGCACCTTGTGGTTGCTGGGATATAGAAACTGCAGGCTGCCGCTTCCGAAAGCGCGAAACCGTTTGCGTTGTTGGATCAGACGCTTCGTCCACCATAGCAACGAATGAGAATTGTTCTGCTGCGCCTCGACGTTGACCGTCTCATAGTGATACTCAGGATCGATATTGACCGGCAGATACAGGCGTTGAGGATTCGTGCGCGAGAAGCCGGCATTGCGGTCTGAGCTCCATTGCATGGGAGTCCGCACTCCATTTCGGTCGCCCAGGAAAACGTTGTCGCCCATTCCGATTTCGTCGCCGTAATAAATGACTGGCGTTCCGGGCAGGGAGAACAGCAAAGCGTTCATCAGCTCGATTCTGCGGCGGTCATTTTCCAGCAGAGGCGCCAGCCGCCGGCGAATGCCGAGATTGATCCGCATCTCCCGATCACGGGCGTAGGTGCGATTCATATAGTCGCGCTCTTCGTCGGTCACCATCTCCAGCGTCAGCTCGTCATGGTTACGCAGGAACAGCGCCCACTGGCAGTTCTCGGGAATGGGAGGCGTCAACTTCAGAATGTCGGTGACGGGATAGCGGTCTTCCATGCGCAGCGACATGAAGAGCCGCGGCATAACCGGGAAGTGAAAGGCCATATGACATTCGTCGCCCTGTCCAAAATAGGCGACGGCGTCTTCCGGCCATTGGTTGGCCTCCGCCAGCAGCATGCGGTCGTGATATTTCTCGTCAACGTGCTTGCGCAGTTCGCGCAGCGCCTGATGAGTCTCCGGCAGGTTTTCGCAATTGGTGCCTTCACGTTCGAACAAGTAAGGGACAGCATCGAGCCGTAAGCCATCAACGCCGAGATCGAGCCAGAAATCCATGGCCGCGAACATGGCGTCGCGGACTTCAGGGTTGTCCCAGTTCAAATCGGGTTGATGCGAGTAGAAGCGATGCCAGTAGTACGCCTTTGCGACCGCATCCCAGGACCAGTTCGAACTTTCAAAGTCCTTGAAGATAATTCGAGCATCACGATACTTCTCCGGCGTGTCACTCCAGACATAATAGTTGCGCCAGCGGCTGCCGGGCACGGCTCGCCGAGACCGCTTAAACCACGCATGCTGGTCGGAAGTATGATTCAGAACCAGCTCCGTGATTACGCGCAGACCGCGGCGATGCGCCTCGCGCAAGAAACGCTGAAAGTCCCTCAATGTCCCATACGAGGGATGGACGTCGGTGTAGTTGGCAATGTCATATCCGTCGTCACGCAAGGGCGAAGGGCAGAAGGGCAAAAGCCAAATGGCCGTCACTCCCAGATCTTCCAGGTAATCAAGTTTCTGGGCCAGGCCGGCAAACTCGCCGATACCGTCGGCATTGCTGTCGAAGAACGCACGGACATGCACTTCATAGATGATGGCGTCTTTGTACCATGTCACTTTAGAAGGCTTCATGATCATTAATTTATCTAACCATGTGTGAGCGCGAGTGTTTCGACGACAAAGCAGGAATCTTTGACTTCATATAGGGCTTAGGCTTTTAAGACAGAGCGTAGCTCCCTGTTATTCGATGCAGGTGAAGGCGTCGACGTTTGGATGCGAAGACGGACAGAGGTGCCGGAATGGATTTTTGACACTGCCAGCATGCCCGCTGAAGCCGACAAACCAGACCTCTGCTACCCCTTGACTATCTACAATTGAATTGTAGATAATCTGACTATGGGAAAGCCTAGCGATCTCGTGCAGGGCACACTTGACCTGCTCATTCTCAGAACCGTCGCCCTCGAGCCGATGCACGGCTGGGCAATTGCCAAACGCATCCAACAGGTATCGGGCGAGGTCCTGCAAGTACAACAGGGCTCTCTCTATCCCGCTCTGCATCGACTCGAACAGCAGGGCTGGATCAAAGCTAAGTGGGCCGAGAGCGGCACCGGCAGGCAAGTGAAGTTCTATTCGCTTACGGCCGCAGGGCGGCAACAACTGGAGAAGGAGAAGGAGAGCTGGAATCGGCTTTCGACCGCGATCAATCTGGTGGTTGAGAGCGCGTGAGGATGTATGCGTTGGATAGATCGTTTCAGGATGGCTATGTTGGTGCTGTTCCGGAGGCAGAGGGAGACGGCCCGACTCGACGAAGAGTTGCGGTTTCATCTTGAACAGCAAACCCAGGAGAACATAGCCGGCGGAATGACTCCGGCGGACGCGCACACGGCGGCCCTGCGGTCCTTCGGCAACCCCGCGGTACTACGCGAGCAAGCCAGGTCACAATGGAGCTGGAACTCGCTGGAAAGATTCTGGCGCGATGTTCGGTACGGTACGCGGACGTTGGGGCGGTCTCCGGGATTTGCGATCGTCGCAGTGCTGGTGATGGCGCTGGGCATCGGCGCCACTACATCCCTATTTACCATTGTGCATGCCGTCCTGCTGAAACCGTTGCCCTTCGAGAACCCGGACAAACTGGTGATGGTCTATGAGCACTTCCGCCACCTCAGCGACGGCAGCGTTTACAACGTGGTTTCCCCAGGCGACTATGCCGATTGGAGGAACAAGACTAACGGTTTCGAAGATATGGCGGCGTGGCGCCACTGGAGATTTAATCTGAGCAGCGATCACGGCGACCTGCCAGAGGTGGTAGAGGCAGCGGCGGGGACTTGGAACCTGCTTCCGCTGCTGGGGGTGAAACCGGCACTGGGGCGCTGGTTTACGCAACAGGAAGATCGGGTGGACGGGGACGAGGCGATGATCACCTGGAGCTTATTCCAGCGCCGCTTCGGAGGAGATTCGTCCATCATTGGTGGAGTAATTCGACTTGACGCAAAGCCTTACACCGTCGTGGGAGTACTGCCGAGTTGGTTTGCGTATCCCGATGCACGAGTGCAACTGTGGGTGCCCTATGCCTCGGTTGCAACGGCTGAGGAACTTCAGCATCACGATCGTCACCAAAGCTATGTAGTTGCGCGCCTCAAACCTGGTATAAGCGCTGCCGCAGCCACCAGCCAGGTTGACGCTTTGCAGAGTCAGTTGCACGCGCAGTATCAGGGACTGCCGGTGGCAGAAGACGCGCTGTCACGGCCCATGATCGACGACATCGTGAATGATGTGAAGACGCCCCTGCTGGCGATGCTTGGCGCCGTGATTTGTCTGTTGCTGATTGCCTGTCTGAATGTGTCGAACCTGCTCGTAGCCCGGGGAGCCGCACGGCGCAAGGAACTCGCCATCCGGGGCGCCATGGGTGGCAGCCGGCTAAGGCTGATCCGCGAGCAAATGGTGGAGAGCTTTCTGGTCAGCCTGGCAGGAGGTGTACTTGGCGTACTGATGTCCATCTTCGCCACGGCTTGGCTCACCGAACACTGGCAGGAGATCCCGCGCGCAGGGGCCGTGCACGTGGACTGGACCGTGTTGCTGTTTTGTTTGGGCCTGGTATTTTTCGCGGCCATCATGGCGGGCCTTGTGCCGGCAATGTCCTCGACCGGCAAGAGTGTTTATGAAGGGCTGCAGGAGGGATCGCGCAACATTGGCGGCAGCGTCTCGCGGGCGACTCTACGGAAGACGCTGCTGACTGCTGAGATTGCTCTAACTGTGGTCTTGCTGGTGGCGTCCGGACTACTCTTCAAAAGTTTTCTTCGCCTGCGTAGCAGCGAGATCGGCGCTGCTACCGATCATGTGCTCACTACGAGCTACAGTCTGCCGGAGAAACAGTACACCACGCCAGGCAGCATCGTGGGCTTCCGTGAGCAACTACTGGAGCGGGTGCGGCATTTGCCGGGAGTGGTCGCGGCAGGACTGGGAACGGTTCCGCCCGGCGCAGGCTACGGAGGCGACGACGTGTTTACCATCCCTGAACATCCGAGGACACGTCCGATCGAGCAAGATGATGCCATCTATCGTATGGCGGATCCGCTGTATTTCAGCACGCTCAAAATTCCACTGGTGCGAGGACGGTTCTTCACAGACCAGGAGAGATTGGATCGCTCCGATTACATCATTATCAGCGAGCAAATGGCGCGCGAGTATTTTTCCGGCCAGAATCCCCTAGGCCAACACATTAATGTGGCATTTGACCATGAGCCGAAGAATTATGAAATCGTGGGTGTAGTCGGAGATACGCTGTACCAGGTCGGCAAGGCGAGCAAAGCGACAATGTATTTCCCGGCTTTTTCCGGAGTTCCGGATCGTGAGATGTCATTGATCGTGCGCACGGCCGGCGATCCGCTGGCGATGGCGCTTCCAATTCAAAAGCAGATTGCACAGCTCGACGCAGGTCTTCCGGTATCTGACGTGCTGACCATGCAGGACATCCTTGGCCGCTCCACACTAACTGCGAGCTTCAGTGCGACCCTTGCGCTGGCTTTTGCGGCGATCTCGTTGCTGCTGGCAGCGGTTGGACTGTACGGAGTTCTCTCCTATCTGGTTACGCAGCGCGTCACCGAGATCGGCATCCGCATAGCCTTAGGCGCGCCACGGTCGCGGGTACTACGTCTAGTGCTGAGCGATGGGCTGCAACCCGTCTTTGCCGGTTTAGTGACTGGCTTAGCGGGTGGAGTTGCCGTGAGCTTATTTATTCGATCCCTTCTCTACGAGACACACCCGCTTGATGGCGGAGTGATTGCATTGGTGGTAGTTAGTCTCTTCCTGACTGCAGCTTTAGCGTGCGCCATTCCGGCACTACGTGCTACGGCGATAGATCCGATGCAGGCGCTGCGAACAGAGTAGCTTGCGATCCTGAACATGGTCCCAAGGCTCGCATTGCCATGCAGATCAGCGAACGCACTACTCAACCTGCTCTAGCGCCCTCGCGGTTGGCCCGTTTGATATCGAGTGGCAGCCGCCAATCCCTCGCTGACACGTGTCCGGCGTGCACCCAGGCGACACGCGTCAACATGGACCCCACGATGCTTGATACGGCAGCAGCCTTGCGCAGCTGCCGCGAACCCCGACCCCGGGTGAATGCTGCGGCCACGCGCAACGCCAAAGGAACCGGTCCGCTCAGCACGCCGCCGAGACGCGTGATCAGCCCGCTCGGTCCGCGCTTGAGCGGATCCACGGCGGGCTTGTGCGTGGTCTCGATGTGGTAGCCCTCAAGAGTTTCAATGGCGGATGCACCCATGCCGAGCGCGTTTAATGCGGGATTTCGATGTCCCATCAGTTCGAGGATGGAGACTGCCGAATTCACGCCCGACATGCCGAAAGTGTATCGGCAAGCTGCTGACATTTTCATTCCAGACAGGGATGACACTCGCGCCGATCAGAACTCCGGTGTAATTGGAGAAGGGAAGTCCGGCAAGGGCTGACACGCCTTCTGCCAAGTCTCCGCCGATCCGAACCGGCCATAAGGGAAAGCGACCGTCGAGAAGTTCTGCGAATGCTGCCGCGGCCGAGAATGTGCCGAAGACTGCCAGCGTCCACGCACCGATCGACATTGGGCTCTGCAGTTTGATGACGCGCATCATGGCAAGAAAGCGCGCCGGGCGCCCCAAATCGGACATTAGCAGCGCCGTGGACAGCGCGGTTCCAGCCGCGGCGACATATCGGCAGTCGCGCGCCAGTTCTCGATCGTGCCCAATCCACCGGGCCACTGCGCCAATCACCGACGCGGACCCTGCCGCGCCCCCGGCAAAGAAGTAAATAGGAATTTGCCAGGTCCAAGGCGGCTGCTTAAGCAGAGGAACGCCGTAGTAGCCGGTTTCCGGCGAGGCCATCGGAAACGGAGCACCCGCCGGACGGACGCCGACTGCCTTCTACACGACCCTTCTTTTCGGCCTCGCGACGAATCTCCAGCAGGCGACCCTCGCGGGCGAGTTCCGCTTTTTCCGGTGCCGGATGTTGCAGCGGATCAGTGCTCATCGTTTTGTGCTCCCCAAGAAAGCGAAGATACTGCCGAACAACAGAATGCCGGCCGCGACGGCCGAGCCGGTCCAACCAGCCTTCAGATAACTCGTCGGTACTTCGGGCTTGGGCGGCAGGTTGTACTGACGCGGATCGCCACGCACGATGAAAAATGCATGCATGCCGCCGACGCTGGTGTCGTGCGGATCGTAAAGCTGCGCGTCGTCCATGCCGCGGCCGTGCAATTCCTGCAGGCGCTCCTCGCGCATCAACTTGCAAACGATCGAGTGGGCCGAACTTGATCGACTCGGTGGGACAAGCCTGCGCGCAGGCGGGTTGCAGTCCAACTTTCTGCCGGTCGTAACAGAAGGTGCATTTGAAGGCCCGGCCGTCATCCGGATTGCGCTGGACCACGCCGAAGGGACAGGCAACGACGCAGTAGCCGCAGCCATTGCAGACATCGGGCTGCACGAAAACGCCGCCGAACTCGGTGCGCACGATCGCGCCGGTGGGGCAGGCTTCCAGACATCCGGCGACTTCGCAGTGCTTGCAGACGTCGGACGAGAATTCCCAGGAGCATGTGATCGCCGGCATTGCCGCCGAAACCCGGCTCGGGCTTGCCTTCCACAAACTTCACGTGACGCCAGGTGGAGTGCCCGACCGTGCCGGTGTTGTCGTAGGAGTAGCCGGACCAGTTCAGTCCGTCTTCGGAAATGTCGTTCCATTCCTTGCAGGCGACTTCGCAGGCCTTGCAGCCGATGCACAGGGTGGAGTCGGTAAGAAATCGCCGTGGTGGTTGCGCTCATGCCGGCTGCTCCAACTGTTCCTTCCATTGCTCAAGCGCCCCGGGCCCCGCCGGCGGCGCCGGGCTCGATGTCGCAGAGCAGCGCCTTGGTTTCCATGATGCGCACGTTCGGCTCCTCGGAGATGACCAGCAGATCGTTAACGACATCGCCGGTTACGGCTCCGTTGTAACCCCAGTGATAGGGCAGTCCGACCTGATGCACGGTGCGGCCCTCTACCCACAAGCGGACGCATGCGCTGGGTCACCATCACGCGCGCTTCGATGATGGCGCGCGGCGTGATGATCGTGGCCCAGCCTGCCGTGCTCCAGGCCAATCTCGCCCGCCAGTTCCGGCGAAACTTCGCAGAACAGTTCGGGCTGCAGTTCGGCCAGGTGCGAAAGCTGGCGCGACATGCCTCCGGCGGTGTGATGCTCGGTCAGCCGATAGGTGGACAGCACGTAGGGGAAGCGCTCGTCGCCGGGAAGCGCGTACGGATTGTCGGGCCGCTCCTTGCGGTCGGCGGCAGGATTGTAGATGTGCTCCGGGTAGAGCGGATTGCCGAACGGCGATTCCAGCGGCTCGTAATGCGTGGGCAGAGGGCCGTCCTTCAAGCCGCTGGTGACAAACAGCCAGCCCACTCCGTCGGGATGCAGGATGAATGGCTTGTCGCCGGCAATGGCGTCCATGCCCTTGCGCATCCAGGCGCCGGACGATAATCGGGCGCGCTTGTTCTTATCGAAGTCGGGCACATCGAGACCGCGTCCACTCCCGCTTTTCTTCGTCCCACCAGACGAGCTTCTTGCGCTCGCTCCAGGGCTTGCCATCGGGACGTGCCGAGCAGCGGTTGTAGAGAATGCGGATGTCGTTGGGCCAGGAGAATCCCCAGCCGTGGCCGAGATAATCTTGCGACTCGCGCTGGTTGGCTTTGTTGAGATGCTCGTGTGGGATAGATGCCGCAATAGATCCAGCAGCCGGATGCGGTGGTGCCGTCGCTCTTCAGTTTCTTGTAGCTGTCGAGCAGCTCACCGCTCGTGCAGGTCGCGGCCGTTGATTTCCTTGAGCACCTCGTTGACATTCGGCTCGTCGTGAATGCCGTGAGTGCCGTAGGGCCAGTCAGAGCGTTGAGCGGCGCATTGCGGGGGCTGGGATCGGCTGCGGCCTTCGCCTTCAGGCGGCGCGCCAGGTGATGCATGAACCAGGTTTCGCTGCGCGCGTCGCCGGGCGGATCGACTGCCTTGTTGCGGTATTGCACCAGCCGCTGGGTGTTGGTCTGGCAACCGTCCTTCTCGGCCGAGCCGGCGGCGGGGAACAGGAAGACTTCGGTCGCGATCTTCTTCCGGCTTCAGCTCGCCGCGCTTCGACTTCGGGCGAGTTGTACCACCAGGAAGCGCTCTCGATCTCGACCATGTCGCGCACCACCAGCCATTTCAGCTTCGACATCGCGGTGCGCTGCAGGCGAGCATTGGGGGCGCCGACCGCCGGGTTCTGTCCCATGACGAACAGGCCTTCCATCTTGCCGTCCTGCATGTCGAGCCAGTAGCCGAAGTGCGAGTGATCGCCGGTGACGCGCGGCATGTAGTCGAAGCCCCAGTTGTTTTCCGCGGTACGCGTTGCTCGCCGTACCAGGACTTCATCAGGCTGACGAAGTAGCTTGTCGAAGTTCGACCACAGGCCGCGTCGGCTTTGTGCTTCTTGATGTAGCTTTGAAGTCATTGGCATCGTGCTTCGAAGAACGGCATGGGCAAGATAGCCCGGCAGAATGTCATACAGCGTGGGAATGTCGGTCGAGCCCTGAATGGAGGCATGTCCGCGCAGGGCGAGAATGCCGCCGCCGGGCCGCCCGATGTTGCCGAGCAGCAGCTGCAGGATTGCCGCCGAGCGAATGATCTGCACTCCTTTGGAGTGCTGCGTCCAGCCGACGGCGTAGCAGATGGCGCCGGTTTTCTCAGGTCCGGACGCGTTGCAGAACGCTTCGGCAACTTTGAGAAACAGCTTTTGCGGTACCCCGGCATGGCGTTCGATCAGCTCCGGGGTGTAGCGCGAGAAGTGCCTCCGCAGAATCTGGAAGACGCAGCGTGGATGCTGGAGCGTCGGGTCGGCCTCGTATTCGCTCGGTCTTGCCGGCTTCGCCGCCGCGGTCCTTGCCGTGACCGCCTTCGGCCTTGGAGTGGCCCGGCTGGTCGCCGCCGGCATTCTTTGTGTCTTCGAACCTTCGTAGAGCCAGGACTCCGGACTGTACTTCTTCTTCTGCTCGTTCCAGCCGGAAAAGATGCCGCCCAGATCTTCGGTGTCGCGGAAGTCCTCGCGGATGATCATGGGCGCGTTGGTGTAGTGCTGGACGTACTCGCGGAAGTACTTGTCGTTCTCCAGCGCGTAGTGGATCAGTCCGCCGAGGAAGAGAATGTCGGTGCCGGCGCGCAACGGCACCCAGATATCGGCCATGGCGGAAGTACGCGTGAAGCGCGGGATCGACATGAATGATGGTTGCGCCGCGCTCGCGCGCTTCCATCACCCACTGGAAGCCGACCGGGTGATTCTCCGCCATCGACGATCCCATGATGAGGATGGCGTCGGCGTTGGCCAAGTCAGTTTGCGCGGTGGTGGCGCCGCCGCGTCCGAACGATGTGCCCAGACCGGGCACGGTCGAGCTGTGTCATATCCGGGCCTGGTTGCTGATGCAAACCATGCCCAAACCTCCGCAGAACAGTTTCTTGATCAGATAGTTTTCTTCGTTATCGAGAGTCGCGCCGCCC
Organism: uncultured Acidobacteriaceae bacterium; assembly: GCA_963755865.1. GTDB lineage: Bacteria > Acidobacteriota > Terriglobia > Terriglobales > Acidobacteriaceae > Bog-257. The sequence continues at coordinate 41,761 of CAVWLY010000003.1, forward strand.
AGGTGCGCGACGGCCTTGGTGTGCATCACTGTCTGCGCCGTCTTGCTTCTCGACGAAGGTCCGCTGCCGGCTCTCCCACACGCCGGTCGGCGACCATGTCCATGGCGGTTTCGAGGTCGATCTCCTCCCACTTCGTGCCATAAGGGCGGCGGTACTTCACCGTCATCAGCCGCCCGGGATGAGTGTGCAGTTCGTAGGTGTCGGCGCCCTTCGGGCAGAGATGTCCGCGCGAGATCGGCGAGCCGGGATCGCCTTCGATCGAAATCAGCTCGCCGTTCTTGTGGAAGACCATCTGCCCGCAGCCGACGCCGCAGTAGGGACAGATGGAGCGCGTGAACTCGGCATCCTGATGTTTGGGCAGAAGAGTTTTCGGTGCGCTGGCTCATCGCCTCAGGGCCGGTGCCGTCACTTCCGGTCTGAATTTGCCGGACGAGGGGCCAGCGTTCGAACAGTTCTTTGATCATCGTAGACTCGCTTACCGGGCGGTTATCTGTCCATCGTACATATGCAAATCGCTTCTGCAAATGCCACTGGTAGTTACTCTGAGAATTGCGTCGCCCGGAGACTTGAGTTTGGGTTTGGGATGGTCCGCGACCGAGACTTTTCGAACACCCTGATAGCTAACAGCCTTCATTCTGCACACTCCTGTATAAGACTAGTAAAAACAAGTTGCTTGTTTTTTTGCCGCGCATGTTTCTAAATGGTGAGCTGAAGTTTGTTTTCTGGCGTACACCTTCTTTCCGATTAGAAGGCTCGGCTCAGAACGGAGTTGCGCGACAGTAGAGTCGGATTCATCAATGACAAAAAAAGCAAGCAGCTCCGGGATGTAGACTGCCGCCGTTTAACAGTTAACATAAGTCCCGTTCGCGTTTGATAAAATACGGGGCAATGCACGCTGCGGCACAAACCCTCGCGACTTCGCCGCATTGGCTTCACTTGAAGATCGTCGCTGTAATCGCGGGCCGATTTCCCATCCGGAATTAACCGTTGAGAGCAGGAGATTTGTCATGAAGTTACGGGTGTTGTCGACGCTGATGCTAGCCTTCGTTGCGGTGTCGCTCGCCAGTGCGCAGTCCGCCCCAGAAAAGCCGAAGTTCAGTCAACCCGTTCGCAAGTTTCGGTTTACGTATTCCTTCACCGTCAAGGACATTCCACCGGGAACGAAGCTGGTGCGCGTATGGGCCCCGGTGGCGCATACCGATGAGCACCAGACTGTGCGACTGGTGAGTATCAAGGCCCCGGGGAAGACGGAGATGACGCAAGAGGGTGAATACGGCAATCGCATAATGTATGCGGAGGTGCGCAATCCCGCACAGGGCAAGGCTGACTTCACGTTGGAATACGAAGTGACACGCCGGGAATACTCGGTCGGCGACTTTGCGCAACTCGAGCGCAAAGACACGAAACCCGGTGTGGTACCGGCGTCGATGACCCGCTACGTCGAGCCCGATAAGCTGATACCTGTCGACGGCAAGATCAAGAGCCTGGCTCAGGAGGTGACCGGCAACCAGATTGGGACGGTGGCCAAAGCCAAAGCCGCCTACGACTACCTGTTCACGACCATGCGCTACGACAAGAGCGGAACCGGTTGGGGTCGAGGCGACGCCGTCTGGGCGTGTGATGCCAAGCACGGCAACTGTACCGACTTCCATTCGCCATTCATCGGCATGATGCGCGCCGATGATATTCCCGCGAAGTTCGACATCGGCTTCCCTCTTTCTGAAGATAAGGACAAGGGAGACATTGCCGGCTATCACTGCTGGGCGGAGTTCCATGCGTCTAAGATCGGCTGGATTCCGGTTGATATCTCCGAGGCATGGAAAGCCAAAGAGAAGAGGGACTATTTTTTCGGCAGCCTGGACGCGAATCGGGTCAGGTTTTCGACGGGCCGCGATATAACTCTCTCGCCCAAGCAGGATGGGCCGCCGCTGAACTATTTCGTCTATCCCTACGTCGAAATTGACGGCAAGCCCCATGAGCCTGTGAGCAAGCAATTCAGCTTTGAAGAGCTAAAAGCGAGTGAGCAAAAGGGGGCGGAGCTGCGGTCGGTACAATAGGCGCTTTGACTGGAGTGTTGCGTCGAGATCAATATGGAACTATTCATATTCGCGCGTTTTCATGCCATCGCAGGAAGTGAGAACGCGGTCCGAGAGGCGTTGGATGCCGTTGTGCGTCCTTCCCGCGAGGAAGCCGGCTGCCTGAACATTCATGCTTTTTGTTCGATACGAGATCCTGGCCTGTTCTACATTCACTCGCTGTGGAAAAGCGAAGATGCATTCGAGTATCACGCCACTTTGCCGCACACAGTAAGATTCATCGAGCGGGTGACGCCATTGATTGATCATCCTCTCGAAGTGACGCCCGCGCAGATGATTGGGTGAGCCAGCGCTGTATTTGCGAGTCTGCGGGCACTAGAAACGCAAGAGCCTCCGCGGATTCCTCCCGCGCTTCCAGCAGCCCGTAACGGCGCGCTCCTCAAACCGTTCGCTAAAACCGTGTCCTCTCTTGCTTATTCACCTGACCCCATTAGCACCCTTTTCCATTTCACCGGGTTCAGTATTGGTAAGCCTGCTCAGGGCGTACGATAAAGAATCTCAACTTTACGGAACTTTACATTCCAGCAAGGTGAAATGCTGATGGAAACGAGATCGGGTTCACCTCAGAGGTGGAGTTGCTGACCGACCTAACCGACGAACAGCTGCTTGCGCAAGCATTAGCCGGAGATGAAGATGCCTTCACTGCCCTTTATCACAGAAGGCAGGGTCCCATCTTTCGCTTCGCCTTGCACATGAGCGGCTCAACGCCGATCGCCGAAGAAGTGACCCAGGATGTTTTTATGTTCCTGATCCAGCGAGGTCGCGACTTCGATCCGTAGCCGCGCCGCACTGGGAGCTTACCTATTCGGCGTGGCCCGCAATTACGTGCGGCGTGCGTTGGAGCGCAACTACACGGAGACGGCATTGAGCAGCCCGGTGGATGACGAAGCGCAGTCTTTGACGATTAACAGCGATCCCGGGGAAGGGATCGCGCGGCAGCAAACTTCGACGGCACTGTGGAAAGCCGTACTTTCTCTGCCGGAACATTATCGCGAGGTGGTGGTGCTTTGCGATTTACAGGAGTTGAGTTATGCGGACGCGGCGGAGGCAGTTGGTTGTGCATTGGGCACCATCCGTTCGCGGCTGCACCGGGCGCACGACATGCTAAGCCGGAAGCTGCAACATTCGGCAGCAACTGCACCCGGGGTCTCAAGCGTTACGGCGAGGTGCTTATCATGACATGCCGTGAATTCGAACGTCGTACTGACTCCCTTAGCTCTGCGGGAGGTGTCGCAAGGGCAGGACCAGCAGATTGTCGGCCATGCGGGCGAATGCCAGAAATGTGCGGCCTGGTTGCAACAGCAGCGAACGCCTTGCGGTCACGATGCAAACCTTGCAAGCGCGCACGGCCACTTGCGTGGCTGGCCCCGAGACAGAAGCTGGCGCTGCTTCAGGCGTTCCGCCAAAGGCCAGCACTGAGTGAGCCGCAAGAGATGACTGAAAAGTTTCACTCCGATCGCCATGCGACTCAGTCGATTCTTCGAAATTGGAGCGTATGTGGCGGTGGCGGCGGCCATTTTGGTAGGGCTCTTTTTGGGAGTGCAACTGCTGGAGAAGCACGGTTCGAACTCGCCGATTGCAAGTCACTCGGCACAGCCCAGCGCCAGTCATTCCAAGCACGGTTCCGGAAGACAGTTGTGACTGCCGAAAAGCCTGAGTCCAACGTGCAGAAACCCGTGGGATTCCGAAGTGGGGTTGCCCGGTTACGAATGCGGCATGTTGTTCCCGCAAGGCAATCGGAATCGGATACGGCTAGAGACAGCGGAGACCAGCACCGACGCAGGTTATGTTGCCCTGATGTTTTGCGACCCCCTGAGTTGCTCCACTGACTCGCAGGTGGTGCGCATGGAGTTGCCGACGCCGGCCAGGCCGCGGGGCAGAGTGTTCGACCCAAACCGCAGACTTGGTGGTGGGCTATGACGGTGATAGTGCGGGCAGTTCGGATCGTGAATTGAGGTAAACGGAAGTCAACCTGTAGCAGTGAATTTTGGAATGAGGATGAAACCATGAAGGTAATGAAATCTGTATCGCTTCGCGCCGCTTGCAAGTGGTTGTTCGTCAGGGCTGGTGATGTCCGGGCTGTCGCTGTTGGCGGCAGCACAAGACGAGCCTGCGCCGCCTCCACCACCGCCGGTTGCGGGAATGGTGGTGACCATGCAGGGTCCGGAGGCGGCATGGGAGGCGCATTCTTCCATCAGGAAGTTGGCCTCGAGAGCCACAAGGTGGTCACCGGCGCACCCATGACGGCGACCATAAGCGTGACCCATGATCAGACCCTGTCGGATGGCAACACCATCCACACCGACAACCAGAGCACCGAGTATCGCGACTCCCAGGGCCGGGTTCGCCGGGAAGTGCCCTTCAAGTTGGCTACTCCGGCGACCGGCGCCACCGAAGGGACCATGATCATCATCATGGATCCGGTTGCCGGCAAGCGCTACGTGCTGAATCCGCAGAAGAAGACGGCGCACGAGATGCCATTGCATCCGCCGAAGCCGCACGGCGTTGACGTTATCGGCGGAGCGCAGCTCACCAAGCCCAGCGAGGCGGACGTAACCACCGAGCAACTGGGTACGAAGACGATCCTCGGCTTGCAGGCGACGGGCACGCGCATGACCCACACCATTCCTGCCGGCCAGATCGGCAATACCAAGCCGATCCTGGTGGTGACTGAGCGCTGGGTCTCCACCGATCTGCAGATTCCGCTTAGCATGACCCACAACGATCCGATGATGGGAACCATGAGCCAGCACGGTCACTAGCGTCACGCGCGGTGAACCGGATGCGTCGCTGTTCCAGGTGCCGTCGGATTACAAGGTCGAGAGCGGCAGGCCGGGCGACATGTTGTACATGACAGCAAAGCCGTAACCCAATACCCCCTCGTTAGTAGCGGAGGCCAGTTACCGGCCTCCGCTTTTTTCTGGATACGCCTCGCTCTGAGCATGCCGAGTACTATATCCACAAAACTTTGACATTGTGGCTTCTTCATCGCGGTACAATCACTTTCAACGTCCCGTTGGTATCAGGGTTCCGGAGGCTGTATGTTCCGGTCGAAATCGATTCTTCTCACCTTGTTGTTTTCTTTGTTTGTAACTCCGGTCGCATTTGCCCAACGTGGTGGCGTCAGGTCGCAACCGAATGGAGTCGAGATCCGGGTTCGCGTCACCTACGCCAACGAACGGCCCGCACCTCAACAACTGCGGGTTGACCTGCTGAATTCGTCCGGCACATCGGTGATGGAGAGTTTTACCGACAATTTAGGTCAGGCGGATTTTCGGCTCACCGGATCCGGCAGCTTTCGAGTGAAGGTCTCGGGAATTGGCATCGAGACCGCTGTCTCGGAGCAAATGCAGATTGGTGATTCGGACCGTTTCCAGCAGGTGTACGTGCAGGTGCATCCCACTGCCGATCCGGAGTCGAACCCCACTGCCGATGATGGAGCTATGACGTCGGCTTCTCAGCTGAAGATTCCGCCAGGCGCTCGTAAGTTGTTTGACAAGGGAGTCGAAGCCTTACAGCAGAAGGACTACAAGAAGGCAGTCGCTTTATTTCAAAAGGCGACTGCCGCCTATCCGGAATACGACGCGGCCTACGACAATATGGGCGTTGCGCTCGTAAACTTGGGGCAATCTGACACGGCGCGGGCTGCCTTTCAGCACGCTGTGCAACTCAATGACAAGAACGCCGATGCCGACCGCAACTATTCACGCCTGTTAATCAGCGACGAACAATATGCGGCTGCCAAAGACTTTTTGCAGAAGGCGCTCATGGTCGAACCGCAGGATCCTTCGTCGCTAAGCCTGCTGGCGCTGGTGCTGCTGGAAACCGGCGACTACGACGGGGCGCTGCAGAGTGCGCTGAAGGTCCACAAAGTTTCCCATGAGGGCTATGCCGTAGTGCACTTTGTTGCCGCTCGCGCCTTCGAAAACAAACACGAATTGACGAATGCCACCGCTGAATATCAGATGTATCTCCGAGAGAGCCCTGACGGTCCGCAAGCTAGTCAAGCGCGGGCCGCTCTAGCGCGTATCATCGCCAGCGCCGACGCCACACCCTAGGGCGCTTTCACCCTCGGAGTAGGAGTGATTTCTTCAGGAAGGAGGAGGCTGCGGCAAAGACTCCGCATTGGCCGGTGGATTGGTCGCTGCCAGGGGATATGGCTTTGCGGTTTTCTGCTTTTCTTCCAGTTCGATCTTCAACATCTCGCTCTCAAGCTGGCGCTTAAAGTCGTTACTCATTCGCTGGAATTGCAGCATGTACTTGGCGATCTGGCGGGCGATCTCCGGTAGTTTCTTGGGCCCGAAGATCACAAGCGCCAGCAGCAGAATGAATAGAATGTCGGGCATGAGGAAACAGCTTAGGCACGCACGGCAGGGAAAGAGTCGCCGTCCTCGCTAGGGCTTCTTTTCGTCGGCTTTGCCTGCGGCCTCGTCTTTTGCATTCATGGAGTCTTTGAAACTCCTGATTCCCTCACCCAGGCCTTTGCCGAGTTCCGGCAGCTTCTTTGGTCCAAACACCAGCAAGGCAATGAAAAGAATCACCAACAGGTGCATGGGCTGAAACAGATTGTCAAGCATGGACAGCTCCTTCTCTAAGAATACCGTAATCCTGGAAGTTCTGCTGCCCTATCTATCGCGTCACTTCGGCATGTGAGCTCCGTCACTAACCGTTGGGCCGCTGCCTTCGCGGTGAAACTCGGTTTGTGGCACCCAGTAAACGATATCGCGGGCTATTGCGTGCGTAGAGCATCGACCGGTTCAATGGAAGCAGCCCGGCGCGCCGGAACCAGGCCGGCGATGAATGCACATAGTCCCAAGAGGGCAACTGCCGCGCCCAGGATAAAGGGATTGAAGGCGCCCACGCCGTAGAGCTTACTGGCCATCAGCCGGCCGGCAAGAATCACCAGCGGTAGGCCGACGACCAGGCCAATTCCAATTTGCCAGAACGCGCCTCGCAGGACCATGGCGACCACGTTTTTGCGGTCCGCGCCCAGCGCCATGCGGATGCCGATTTCGCTGGTGCGGCGGGCAATGTTGTACGCCGTTACACCATAAAGACCAATCGACGCCAGCAGAAGGGCCAATAGACTAAAGAGTTCCGTGAGCCGTGCGATCAAACGCTGCTGGTTAAAAACACGGTCCACTTGTTCGCTCAAACTGCGCATATCCGTGATGCTGAGGTTGGGGTCGATGCTGGTCAGAACCCGACGCACTTCGGGGGCGATGTTCTCCGGGGCGCCGGCGACTTGAAACTCGATCATATTGAGAAACTGTGAGTGCACCTCCGCCGTTTGATAGTTAGTATTCTGGAACTGGACCCGCTGAAAATAAGGAAGAAAGAACATGGGATTCTGCTTCTCGGTCTCCGCGGGATCGCGATATTGCGTGTGCTTCACTACGCCGACTATTTCATAGTCGCCGCTGTGACCGGCCTGAGCGAAGCCGAAGTGCTGCCCGATGGGGTCTTCCTTAGGAAAAAATTTGCGGACAAAAGCTTCGTCGACCACCGCGACCCGTTGCGAGGTGGCTGTATCCTGTTCGCCGATGGGCCGCCCTTGTAGAACCGGAGTGCCGATTGTCTTGAAGTAATCAGGACCAACGCGTAGCCAACCGACGCTGATGTCCTGAGTCGACTCCGGAGTGCGGCCCTGGATGAAGACCTCGTCGTTCCAGCTTTCCCCGTCTTGCGGACTGTAGAGCGAGTAGCTCATGCTACGTACCCAGGGATCTGACCCAATCGGTCGCGCAATTGTTGATAGAGCGCTGGTAGCCGTTCCACCGTGTAGCCGGCGGTTAAGGGGTCGAGTTCGACGATAAGCCGCCCCTTGGTCTCGAAACCGTAGTTCAGGTGCTCCAGGTTACGCAAACTTTCCGTCACCAGTCCGGCCATGGCCAGCAGCACCAGCGACAGGGATGCTTGCGCGATCACTAGTGATTTTTGTGGCAGGGCGGATTGGTCGCGGGTGGCACGATTCGCGCCACGCAGGGCTTCGGCTGGATCGGAGTGGGAGGAAATCCAGGCCGGAGCTATGCCGAAAATTATCCCCGTAACCAGCGAGAGTGCAAAGGCGAAAGCCAGGATGGGCAGTGACGGCGTGGTACTGATGGGGACAAAATTCGACCCGCGAAAAGCAATCAGGAGAATGGCTCGGGTTCCGAAATATGCCAGTGCCACACCGGCGGTCCCACCGATGCATGACAGCAGGATGCCCTCCGTCAGCAGGGCCCGTATCAAGCGGCCTCGAGTGGCGCCCAAGGCAAGCTGAACGGCCGTTTGCTGATGTCGAGCCATGCCACGAGCAAGCAGCAGATTGGCAAGGTTGGCGCAGGCGATCAACAGTACCAGCGCTGAAACCGCAATCAGCAGGTAAAGACCGGCCCGATAGCGGTTCTTCAAGCTGGCGATACCCGCGCCGCCTGGGCCAAGCTTGACGAACTGCTTTGGTATCAACTCGCGCTCATACGCTGGCAGGCTCGCGGCAATCGTAGGGAGCCACTGTTGCAGCTCAGTCGTGAGCTCGGCTTGCACTTGCGCCGGCTGGGCTCCCGGCTTCATGCGGCCAATCAAATAGAGCCAATGTTGATTATCGAGGTGTAGCATCGAGCTCTTCTGCTGTAGCAGCGGCTCAAAGGCGATAGGGATATAGAAGTCCGGAGGGTCGTCGCGCAGGCGGTCCCCAAAGAACCCCGGAGGCGCAATGCCGGCAACGGTGAAGGGTTTGCCGTCGACCGTGAACGTTGCCCCAATCACAGATGGGTCGAGCCCGTAATGCTGCTGCCACGCGCGGTAGCTCATCACTGCAACCGGCGCGGCGCCTGCCGTGTCATCCTGTGGCGTAATCATCCGTCCGGCAAAAGCGTGAATCCCAAAGGTGGAGAAATAATTTCCGGAGACGAATTCGCTGGGAAACGGTTCTGCTGCAGACTGCGAGCCGCTACGACGAACACTGACTTCGGGCTCGTTCGCCTGGAAGGCGGCGATCTCCTCGAATTGCGGCGTATGGTCGTGGAGCTGCTGATAAAGCGCATAAGAGAAGACACCCCAGCCCTCGCGCTGCAAGCCTCCCCACACGCAGCAATTGTCATTATCACCGATACGATAGAGCCGAGCAGGGTCCGCAACCGGCAGCGACTTCAGCATCACCGCATTCACAAGAGTGAAGATTGCGGTATTGGCGCCGATGCCGAGCGCCAGCGTCACTACTGCGGTGAGCGTGAAGCCGGGAGACTTTCGTAGTTGGCGAAGCGCGTAACGTAGGTCCTGGAATAATCTCGACATTTCTTAGGCTCTCTTAGAGCTATGAGACGCACGTGAATCGCCATGGTTTGTACCTGTAATCGCTTGATAGGGAAGTGAATACAGTGATTATGGTCCTGGGGTGCCGATAATGAAATGTCCGGATTTGTGTCCGTGTGTTCGGAAGTGAACAGCCACTGCAAATATGCGTTCAGGCGCAAAGTAACCCGCGGAAACGAGGACAAGTAGATGCTTTCTCGTGCGGCAGGGCTGGTCACAAGCCGATGTCGGAGTTGCGCAGCTCATCTTAACTGCAGCTCATCTTAACTAGCGTGCTATGCGCTACCGTTTTGCCGTAAGGGATGCCCGAAGATCGATAGGTTGGGCGCCGTCTAGTGTGATGCCGGCGGTCGGCATTGCGTGCAGGTCGGCGGCCGTGGGAGCCATTAGAGACCAGACGAGCAGCACTTTGTGCTGAAGAGTGGCGTAAATAACTTGCGACAAGCGCTGAGCCAACTCTTCGTTAGACACAGGCGATGCTATCGTTCCCGAGAACACTATGAACAGATGATCGGAGACGGAGACCAGTTCGTCCGATGCGATCTCGCCAAATTCGGACAGTACTTCCAGGCTGGCGGAGATGTTGTCCGCGGCATCTTTGTCGGTGGGTGAAGAAGGAACCCGCATAACCAGGCAAGATGGATCGAGGGCCCTTAAGAGGATCGTGGGTTTTGCCGCCGGGTGAGCGTCCTTGCCCGAGCCACGTTGCGTGACCTGCAGCAGGGTTTTGGAGCAGGCATGCAGAAATTCATGTTCGCGTAATGCGGTTGCGTCGCGCGGGGGATCGGCGTTGGCTTCGGCCTGGGAAACCTCCCAACCTTTGGGAATCTCATACTGTAAACCGAGGTCTGGATTGCGGTACACGCCATCACTTATTCCCCCCAGTGGAATACCGGCCAGCGCGGGCTTGTCTTTGACCGCCGCGGCGGCAAGCGATGTTGGAACCGTGGGTCCCATGTAAGGGTCACCTGCGGGCTTGACCGGTTTTCCATCCACGGTAGTGAGTGTTCCGTCGTCCTGGATGCAATAGAAACGTGATGCAGTTATCGCGCGTTTAGCCTTGTGAAGAAAGTCCTGATCGTTCGAAGCCACCAGAATCTTCAGGTTGTAGTTCTTGACCCGCGTCCAATATAGCGCCGCATAGTTTGCGCCCTTGTGCCGCTCCCAGAAATGAAAACGGCCCGTACGCATCATGTAATCAGGAACGGGGTAACGAAGCGTCGTCCCCTGTTGCGGGTTTCCGGCCGCCGCCCAATTGTTGAAGTCCTGTTGTTGCTGTTCGGGTGTCGGCGCCTCTAATCCCGCGCGTGGCTCCATCGCTGTGATGGTGAGTGTTCCCGAATGACTCGTGTTCTCGAATCCCAGCGCCAGCAGAGCGTGCTGCCTCTCCGGCATTAAGGGAAGCATGATGAGATGGCCTTGCGGGCTAATGGGAAGATCGAAGGCAAAGCCGAAGTAATCATTGGTGTATGTCGTGTTCGATAGATGGCCATCTTCCGGCAGCAAGCCTTCATTGGCCGCGTTGGGGCTGGGAGGCCTGGGCGGGGCATCAGGATCAATTACCGGGCATTGGGCATGCATCCTTGCCGCAAAGCAAAGCAGCAATGCAAGGCCAAGCAGGAGCCGGGTGACCCCGAACTTCTTGTCCAACGTTAGTTGAATGCGTAGGGACATCCAGACGACCCTCCGTCTGGGGAATACTCCACCAGTGGGGATTTGCGTCATCATTGCAGCATTCGCGCGGTTGTGCAAGTCGGATCGAGCACCAATGCCATGACTTGCGAATCTGAGACGGCGCCTGCATCCAGCTTGGCAGTTTTACCGGAGGTTGCAGCAAAAAGAGAGGCCGGAAGCCTGGCAGCTGCTCCGGCCAAAGTTTGGTGAAAGTTCGCTATGCCTGGCGTCTGCGACGCGCCCAAAATCCAAGCAGCCCGCTTCCGATGAGCAGCAACGTGCCTGGCTCCGGAGTGGCATACAAGAATTCCTGGCCGTAGCCGCCGGTCGGGGTCACGATACGAACGCCGGAGAAGTCAATCGTCGACATGTCAACCGTCTCCGCCTTGGTCAGCCAGTAATCCACACCCGGCTGGTAGGCCGCGCCGGGATCGGCACTGGGATCGAAGATGTCCCATACTGCCCAATTGATGTTGCCCCACTGCGACTGGTCAACAACCCTGGTTTGCAGCAGCAGATAGGCGGCTTCTTGATACTTGGTCAGATCTCCGAAGCGCGTCTGGCTCATGTCGCCGCTGCTTAACTGAGTGATAGTCGCCTGCCAGCTATCGCCGACGCTGATGTGGTCGAAGAAATCGTCGCACATCATCGGCGTCCATGGACCGTTGTTGATGGTGAGATAGTAAGGGTAAGTGTAAACGCCGTTCTGGCTGGCTCCGCCGAGTCCGACGAAATTTACGTTGACCGTGGAAGCTGACGCGGGTGCGATGGCGAGCAGCAGACCGACGATCAGAACGAAACTGAAAACGATAATCTTATGTTGCCGCATGGTGTGCCTTTCCCTTTTGGTTTTGTTCCCGAAACGCACCGGGGAGGATTTCGGGTACTCGCCTTGTGTGAGAGCACGGGTAATGCCAATGCGAAAGTTCTCGTTATCTCGCGCAATTATGGCGAGACGCGGTGCGAGGGTCCAAGTCAGTGCCCGGCCGGCTGCAAAAATTTGCAGACTAACGGCAGAGGGTTATGGGCCAGGGTCAGAAGCAGGTTCCCGATTTAAAGGCTACGCACGGTTTTTCCGTGATCCGGAACGTAACCGGTTTAGCGAAATACGCCATCCGGCTCTGTGGCCCGACCAACTGTATCTTGAATACTGGTGGCTGAAATCAGCAGGCAGTTTTCCCTGAACGCATTCTGGCGAAGTGACCGCTATAATGTAACCTTCATGATCGGCCTCGTATACGCTGCGGTTGCCTATGTGCGCAGCCCCGCAGGGATTTTCGTGGAAGAGCTGCGCCGCGAGTTGCATCCAGCGCACACTCATGCCGACGCGCACCTCACCGTGCTGCCTCCGCGGCCATTGCGCGGCACCGAACAGGAGGCCTTGCGTGTGCTGACTGAGGTGTCCCAGTCGGTTCGAAGCTTCGAAGTCACGATGGGCGACGTGGAAAGCTTTGTTCCCGTTACCCCTACCATCTTCCTGCGGGTGGCGCGTGGTGCATATCGAATGCGCGAATTACACGATCTGCTCAACCGGGATGCGCTGGAGTATGAAGAACCTTGGCCCTACATGCCGCATCTGACCATCGTAAAAGCGGATACCGTAGAAGAGGCCCATAAGGTCGAGGCCATTGCTCGTCAGCGCTGGAGCGCTTATACCGACTCCCGTACGGTCAGGATCGATTCGCTCACGTTTGTGAAAGGAAATGGCGAACGCTGGGTAGATTTAGCGACCTTGCCGCTTATTGGCGTGCCCGCACGATAAGTTCGGATGGGTGAGCAAAGCACAGTTGGCGAAGGATTTTTGGGGTGGGTGGAGGGATTCGAACCCTCGACAGCCGGAGCCACAGTTGGGCTTCCTCAGAAGCCCTCAGGCGGATTCAACAGCTTACTGTCGGAGCGAGGGCTGCGAGGTGGGAAACAATGCTCTGATTCGGCGCTTAATGGGCAACGGATTGGGCAATGAACGGCGTGGCACTGGCGCCCGTCTAAGCGCGCCTGGCAACCTTTACGCCACGAGCCGCTCAGTCCTGCCACTCATAGATTTCGTCACCGCGTCCGAAACGCAAACGCCAGTTCCGCGCTTCATCAGAAATTCGGAGCAAGCTTTTGACATTGCAAATGCCCTCTTCTGTGCTTGCTCCGGCTTCCCCGCCCAAGGCCAGCCCTAACCAGCATAGAGCTTGCTGCATGCGCAGAGTGCGTCGGGAATAGGTTGCTGTGGCCTCCGACAGCCGTTCGGTGAAAATACGGTACGCGCAATTCTTCTGTGTCACAAAAAAAGCGGCGCGTTCGCAGCCGAATCCTGACGGAACCCCGTTCCAAGGCAGGTCAGCTAACTGTCTGTCGTAATAACTATGGATACGGCGGGAGGGCTGGGCACAGCCGGGACAAGGAACTTCGCGACGCGCCACCCGCAGCACCAGCGTAATGTGGTCGGCGGTGGCAATCAGCCGCTGAACTTCAAGTTCTGCGGGGCACGGCGAAACGGACCGGCTCATGGGCAGCCGGAAAATCGTTTCAGCTATAGCTTAGCCCCAAAGCATTGCCGTTGCTGGTTGACTCCGCTGGTTCCCTATCTTCACCAAAAGTGCGGAAGACCCCGAAAACCGGCCAATGGTTATCACCTGAAAACCGGCCAACGAGAGCAGCGTCCGGGACATTGACGCCCGCGGGGGTCTGTAGCCTCCGAGGACATGGCCAATGTCTTGACCGAAGAGAAGAAACATATAGATTGCCCGCTTTGTCGAAAATAACACCGTTAGGACACTGGCCATCGGATCCTCCAGTGAAGTTGTAAAGGCTGTGCTTCGTCGGCCCGCTGAGCTCGTAAACTGTGCCCGCATTGTGGGCGCCGCCTCCGCATGTTGCGCCGTAGATATTCCCGGCTGCATCGAAGGCGAGTTGGTGTGTTACTGAGTTTTGCCGGGCGATCTTTTTGTATTTCTCGGGCCGGAGCGCAATGCGCTCATGATTCGTCGGGCTGGCTCGGTGATCTTCCACGAAACAGAGTTACGAATCTGCGATACCGTTTCTTCAGCGCTATCCAACGACTTGCGAGTTCCGAGCAGTTCTGCCTGGACTGCATCGCGACCCACAGAGGCTTGACGCAGGTCAGCGGTTAGTTGCGCAATAACGGCCTGTTGAGCTGACTCTGCACCTACGCCCTTCTCTGTTGATTGTTCTGTGTTATCAGCGGCGGGACCGTCCCACTGGATGTCGTGCAGAGCGGGGTTCGGACGTTGGAAGCTCCAGTGCTTCGGAACGCTCTGCCGACGTTCTGCAATCCCGCCCCAAAGGAACCATTCATTTGTCAGAAAATCATTACGAAACTCTGCCTCGTAGATAACCTCATAACCTTCCCCCAGCAAGGCCGAACGCAGAAACGAGACCGTCATGCCCCAAAGCCATTGGCTGTGATTTACCGCGTAGGGGTCGAATACGCAGTATTCCTTGTTGGGTTCGGGAAGGGGATAGAGATCGCGGCGAGTATTGCCGGGCAAGTAAATCAAGCTGTTGGGGAGTGTCTGCTCCCGCAACATCGGCTGAACGATACAAAACCGCTGCCGCACTTTATGCAGCATTAGGTGAAGCGCGCCGAGCATGGGTGCCTGATGCAGCAGAATATCGTAAACGACGCCAATGTCGTAGCTGCTGTCAAAACTTTGCATAAAGAGCGCGTTTGAGAAATCACCCTTGATGAAATCGAGAGCAGGATTCTCGATCCGCAGCTTCTGGAATCTGACAGTCTCGATCGTGTCGACGAGCAGAACGTTTTTGCAGCCGTACTCAAGGCATTTAGCCGTATAGCCGCCATCGACCCGATAAATATCGCCATAGACGATAGCAGTCTCAGCGGGCATTGCTCGCTTTAGAATGTCTAGCTTGAACTGCGTATAGCCGTCTTGCTCATTCAACACAGATAATGCTCCGAGTTATCTTGGCAGTAGTGTTCTCAATGCCGCAGAAACACAGTTTCATCTTAAGGGAGTGAATGCAATTATGGGTCACAGTTCCGGACCCATCCTCTCGCCAAAAACGGGCGAGAAGGATGGGGCACCAGAAACTGCCCCTAACTAGTGACCACGCATTGAGATAACCCGCCTGGGGCCTTTGGGGTGGGTGGAGGGATTCGAACCCTCGACAGCCGGAGCCACAGTCCGGAGTTCTACCACTGAACTACACCCACCGTATCCGAAAATTATAACATTCGGCAGCTGCGCGGTTTTTGAGTATCAAGCACGCTAGCGCTGTTTTCGCAGCGCTGAGGCAGGTCGAAATCGTGGGCGGTTCAGTTCTCGGAGCAGCCACCGCGCATCATGCAACAGTTGCTTTGTCCACAACCCGTCGCCGCCGGCGCGCTACTCTTCGTGCCGACGGCAAACGTCGATAGCTGGGGTTCGAGTTTGCCAGTGTGACAGCTGGGACACTCGGCTTTCTGCTCGCCGAAGAGGATGACCTCGAACTTGTGTCCGCACTGCTGACAGCAGTATTCGAAAATCGGCATTGTGACTCCAATCAATTTCCGGGAAACGTCGAGTCGCATACAGGCGAACTCGCGCATCCGAAGGGCCGGTGATGATAAAACCATTATAGATGCAGGAACCTAATCCCACCTCGCAGGACGCAGGGCTCGGGCAGGAATCATCGACGAGCGATGCAGCTCTGCCATCTCCTGCGACGACTCGCGAACCAGATTTTTTTGGCGAGCCCTTCCGCCCCCGGCGCGCGTTTCGCGGAGGCCACGCTCAGACTATTGCAGGCAATTTCCTTCCTCGTCGCGACCAGTTGCCTCTGCCAGAAAACCGCCTATTCCAAGTCGAACCCGAGGTTCAGGTGCTTTGCCACTGCCACTGGCAGGCGAACCGCAGCGGTGCTATGACACTTGTAATCGTGCACGGACTGGAGGGCTCCAGCGAATCTGGCTATGTGATTGGCACAGGCAGCAAGGCTTGGTGCGCCGGCATGAATGTGGTCCGCATGAATATGCGGAACTGTGGCAATACCGAGTCGCTGGGGCCGACGCTCTACAACTCCAGCATGTCTGACGATGTGGGAGCGGTGGCGAAAGCGCTGATTGCCGAAGAGCGTCTGCAAAACCTGGCATTGGCGGGTTTCTCCATGGGCGGTAATCTGGTGCTGAAGCTTCTGGGAGAGTGGGGCGAGAATACGCCGCCGGAGGTCGTGGCGGGAATTGGCGTGTCGCCGGCGATGGACTTGGCCCCTTCGGCCGATGCGCTACACGATCGCGCGAATCGTATTTACGAAATGAAATTTCTCTGGGGCTTACGGCGACGAATGCAACGCAAGGCGGCGTTGTATCCCGGCGTTTACGACCTGCGCTATCTGCGCGGATTGCGCAGCTTGCGTGACTTCGACGACCAGATCACCGCGCGCTACTGCGGATTTCGCGACGCTCAGGACTACTACACACGCGCGTCGGCGTCGAATGTGGTTGACCGCATCGCGGTTCCAACGCTGATCTTGCATGCCGAGGACGACCCCTTCATTCGTATCCTGCCTGCGAGCCGCGAGAAGCTTCGGCATAATCCGCATATCACGTACATCGAAACCGAGCACGGCGGCCACTGCGCCTTCCTGGCGGACGCCAACGGCTACGATGGCCGCTGGGCCGAGCGTCAGGCAATTGCCTTTCTGCAGCGCCTGAAGCGAGGGGATTCGCTTCTGCCTGCCCAATCGGCGCCTTGATTTGCGATAATGAGTTGGCGAGTCGCCGCGCGTGCCCAACGATGCGGCTGCCTGTGGGCCCGTAGCTCAATCGGATAGAGCATCAGCCTTCTAAGCTGAGGGTTGCTGGTTCGATTCCAGCCGGGCCTACCATTTTCCACTCTCGTAGCCTGAACCGTCCTACGGCGACAGCGGATGAGGACTAGCGCCAGCCCTTGTGCTCCGGATGCTATGGTTCTAGCATACGACTGACATGGATTGGTCGAGATTTCCACTCGAAAGGCTTTTCTATTTTATCGCTGGCGTTGTTCCCGGTTTTGTCGCTCTTTGGATTTTCCAGCTCGGCGCGCCGGGCTCGTTCGATTGGTTCTTCAGGCAAAGGTTTCTGAGATACAACGCAAAACTTGCTCTCGCGGTGCTCGCCACCTTAGTCGTTGGAAATACCATCACGACTTTTTTGAGAGCCACATTGTCTGCTCTCGGAGGAGTTGTCGGAGGCGTGATGGGACGGCGGCCCTTGAAGCTTGGTTATGCCTATGACGTGGCACCGTGGCGAGACCCAAACTGGCGCACAGCACTTAAGGGTTACCTGGGCGCACAAGCTCCAAGAGACACCAGTCTCATGTCCCCAGCGGTTTTTGAGCAACGGTCAAAAATGGCGGAACTCATGCCGGAGGAACAACGCCAAGCGGCATTAGGAGCCATTATCATCGAGAGGTGTGATACTGCATTAGAGGACAGGCGCTGGCAGGAATGGTATGACCACTATCATCAAATCATTCTTCAAGATGCTGAACCCACCTTTGAATGGCACGTGCAAAATGGCTTCAATTTCAACATGCAGGCGACTGCACTATTCGTCTTAGTAAGTGCGACGTTCGTGCCCGACCTCCGACATTGGTGGTATGTCTTGCCAGCATGTGCGTGGCTGATAATTCTCGTGTCAGAGTCTTATTCAACCTTTATTCGCTATACGAACAAGTGGTCAACGCGGTACGAGCAAATCAAGTATCTTTCGCAGCTACCGCCCATCGGGCGGTAACGAGCGTCCTGTAGACAGCGACGCCGCTAGACTGTCGAACTCAGATTTTGAAATTGATTGAAGCAGCATCATCGTCAGTGCAATGCCGTAATGGCAAAAGTCCAGCTATAGCTAGGGGCGGACGCCTTCCCTGAGAAGCCTTCTGATTTTCAAGCACCTGTCCGCCTCTTCTCTCGCCAGTCGCCCGCCTCTACGCTTGTCGAGTTGCTGGATGGCGTCGTTCCAAGTCATATCAGAATGCTTACGCGACTCTTTTGCCATCATCCTCTCATATTTCGCGATGGCCGACACTGTATGCTTTCGCACTTCCTCTATAGGTTGACCAGTGAGCCCACAGTCGGACAGAAGCTTTTCCAGTTGCTCGCTGGCTTTTGTGGCTCCGAGGAACTCCACCTCGTCCAGCATTCTATTCACAAACTCGGTGTACGTCCCTTTAGCGTCCATCGTCTCTCCTCGGTGAATGCTAGTGCCGCCATCGCTTGCCAAGCAACTCATGAGAAAACGAGCTGTCAACACGGCTTTGCATTTGATCGGTTGCTGGTTCGATTCCAGCCGGGCCTACCATCTCTTCGCCGCTACGGTGTTGGCTCAATCGTAACTTGCGGCGCGCGGCAATCGCGCAGTCCCGAGCCGCATTGGCGATACTGCAACTCTTTCGTCAGGCACGCTTCGATGGCGACGAACTCTGTCCCACTGCATGACACGCGAAAGTCGCCAGCCGGCACGTGATTGGCGGCAGCAAACTTCTGCTCGATCTCAGCCGGATTGGCCCGGACGGCTTGGCCGGGCGCGCGATACTCAGGCGGGACTTGTACCTGTCGAAAGGCCTTCTCGATGTCCGCGAAATAATCCTGCGCTCCCAGGCCACTGCAGGTGCCGTGCGTTGCCCATTCATGCTGTACGAGTCCGCGAGCCGGCATGATCGCCAGCATGTGCTGGACGGTCTGCTGAGCTACTGGCCGCGCCGGAGCGCAATCCTGCGGATACGATCCGTTGTCGTTCTCCGGCCACAGACCATGCACGACGAAACCAAAATGCCGCTTGGGATCGCACTCGCTCGATGACGTGTTGCCGGTATGCGTGGCGCAGAACTCCGGCGCCCAGGATAGCGTGAGCAGATAATAGTCGAATTTGCCCGGTGTATCGTCAGCCGAGCTCGCGGCTCCGTGACGATGCTTGGCACAAGCGGTGGTGGTGAGCAAACAGCTCATCAGCACAAGAACGGTTAGCGTTCGAGACATGTTGGACATGGTATCGCATGACGCGGTTGCCTTCGTCTACTCGTTGCGCAGAGCAACCATTGGATCCACCCGCGTTGCCCTTCGTGCGGGAACATAGGAGGCGGTAGTGGCGATTGCCGCCAGCAGAATGGCGACACAGGCAAAGATAATCCAATCACTCGAGTTTATGCCGTAGAGCAGACTGGACATGACTCGCATCGAGGCCAAGCCTGCGACCAGGCCGATGCCAACTCCCGCGGCGGTGGCGATCACTCCCTGGCGAACGATGAGCCGCAGAATGTCTTCGCGCTGTGCCCCCAGCGCCAGACGAATTCCAATCTCGCGTGTGCGGCGCAGGACGGAGTACGAGATCAGCCCGTACAAGCCGATCATGGCGAGCACCAAGGCAAGCGTGGCGAAGCTGCCAATCAGGTAAAAGGGATAGCGTCGCAGGAAGACGGCTGGCGACTGATTGACGAGCTGCTCCATCGACTGCGGTTGCACGATGGCCAGTTGCTGGTCCAGTTCGCGAAGCGTTGCGCGAGCCGCACCGACCAACCCTGCCGGGTCCTGTGTGCTGCGAACGACGTATGCCAGGAAAACTGTGTATCCGGAATTTTGGTCTAGTGGAAAGTACATGACGGGAGGAGGCGGCGATGCCAGACTGACTTCAGCCACATCGCCCACCACGCCGACGATCTGACGGAACTGCTCATTGGGCGAAAACGTCAGCCGTAAGCGCTGGCCGATAGGGTCTTGTCCGCCGGCATAACGCTTCACCCAAGCTTGATTGACGATCGCGACGAGCGGTGAGTCTGGCGTGTCCGACGGCGTGAACGACCGGCCCGCTATGATCGGGACTTTCATCACCGCAAAATAGTCTGCGCCCACGCGCCTGCTCACAGACTCCTCTTCCTGCCCTTCCCCGGCTGTCCGGCCTTCCACCACGAAGCGGTTCCTGCTGCGGTTCTCCGTGACAGGCAGGCCGCTAACCGCCGACGCCGCTTGCACTCCCGGCAAGTTCCGCAGCCGATCGACAAATTCATGCTCGAAGCGAAGACCGTTTGGATTGGCGAATGGCCATGCTTTTGCCGTCGGATAAGACAAACCTGGAACATTGACGCCGAACGTCAACAGATGTTGCGGATCAAAGCCGGGGTCTTGTTGCATCAGTTTGCGGAGGCTTTGCAACATCAGCCCGCCACCAACCAGCAGCACCATTGAGATCGCGATTTCGGCAATCACCACTGCGTTACGAATGCGGGCGTGAGCACCGCTCGTCCCGCCACGCGATTCGTCCTTCAATACTTCGCTCAGAGGGGTTTGCGGAACAGTCATGCCAGGGCCAACTCCGAATAGAATCGCCGTAAGAATGGTGATGCCACAAACGAAACCCAGCACGGGAAGGTTGATAGCGGCATCGGCGAGGAACGGCATCGATTGAAGCTGTTCCTCGGGGATCGCGCCAATTAGCAGACGCACGCCCACAATTGCACCCAGCACTCCGAGGATTGCGCCCAGAGTCGAAAGTAGGAGGCTTTCTGTAAGCAGTTGGGCCAGCAAATGGAAGCGGTTTGCGCCCAGCGCTGTACGCACCGCAAATTCTCTCCGCCGATCAATGGCGCGAGTCATTAACAGATTGGCAACGTTGGCACATGCGATCAGCAGAACAAAGCTCACTGCGCCAAACAAAATCAAAAGCAGTGGCCGAATGTTGCCGACAATCTCGTCCCGTAAGCATTCCTACGGTGACGAAGACGGAAGCGTTTTGCCGGGAATACTCCCGCGCCAGTTGGGCGGTGATAGCCTCCATCTCTGCACGCGCCTGCTGCAGGCTGACCCCCGGCGCAAGACGACCGATCACGTTTAGCCACCGCGCATTACGAGCGGCTGGCGGTGTATGCGTTGATGTGCAAGGGAACCCAAAGCAGCGCCGATCCCTCGGGCGCAAATTCGAAGTCACGAGGCAAGACTCCAACCACCGTGACCGGCTTGTTGTCCAGGCGAATGGTGCGTCCTATGACGTGGGGATCTGCGGCGAAATCACTTCGCCAGAAACCATAACTAATGATTGCTACGGTCGGGCCAGAACCCTCAGGCAGGTCCTCACCGGCAACAAAATCGCGGCCCAGCAGAGGTCTCACGCCCAAGGTAGAAAAGAAATCTGGCGTCACCATGACGCTGAAAATGGTTTTGGGATCGCCATTTCCGGTCAGGATGAAGCTGTCGTCGAAGAACCCCGCGAGTGACTCAAAGCTTTTCGCCGTGCGTTTCCAGTCCTGGTAATCAGGGTACGAGGAAGCGTAGCTGCAGCAGGGAAGCTGGCGGCGGTTCTCGCCCAGTGTCACCAGTCGGTCGGGCTGTTTATAGGGCAAAGGACGCAGGAGTGCTGGATACAGAACTGAGAAGATGGCGGTGTTGGCGCCAATCGCCAGAGCCAACGTAATTGTCGCGGCAGCGGTGAAGCTGCGACTCTTACGCAGCATTCGTAGTCCGTAGAGGAAGTCCTGTTTCAGCGTTCCCATGAATTACAAGTTCATCCTACCGCCATTAGGGCATGACAAAGCCATCGCTGATTCACGCTTGTGACCGCGCTGTAATCGTAGCAGACGTGAGATTGGTGAACAGGCATCGCACATCCGCTTGGCTCTGTTTCATCTCCGTGCCTAGGCTGCAATTGGGGTATGATGCATCAGTTCGATGTCTCCAAAGCAGAAACCGTCATCCAGCCACGACGAGCGGCGTAAGTTCGGCCAGTCCCGCCGCGATGAAGTCAGCCGTGTTAGCCAAGGTGACTGGAATCCCAAGCGCCGCGACTTTGATGTTGTGGATTTGCTACGCAAAGCGCAGCGCGGTCGTATACCCAACCTCTTGCCTATCAAGTATGCCCGCATGGCAGCTTCGCCGTTCGGGTTCTACCGCGGAGCCGTTCCAGTGATGGCCGCGGACCTGGCCAAGTTGCCGAACACCGGTATTCAGTCGCAAATCTGCGGCGACGCTCACGTGCGAAACCTGGGAGCTTTTGCCGGCAGCGATGGGCGGCTTATTTTCGACATCAACGACTTTGACGAAACCATCCGCGGGCCTTGGGAATGGGATGTAAAGCGCATGGCCGCCAGCTTGATGCTGGCTGGCCGCGAAGCCAACAATACTGAGAAGGAATGCAAGGAGGCGGTGCTGGCCTTCGCGCACAGCTATCGCGAGTCGATGCGCCACTTCTGTGAGATGACGGTGCTTGACCTCGCGCGTTACCAGGTTTTCCGCCACTTGAACATCTCACCGGTGCTGGCTGTGCTCCGCAAGGCGGAGCGTGCAACCCCCAAACACAATCTTGACCAGTTGACCGTACGGCAAGACGGCAAGCATCGTTTCCGCGAACAGAGGCCGTTGCAATTTCACCTGCTGCGTCGGACAGCGGAGGAAGTCGTTGCCGGATTGCGCCGCTATATCGAGACTCTCTTGCCGGAGAGGCAAGAGTGGTTTGCGCAGTACCATGTCGAGGACGTCGCGTTTCGAGTAGTCGGAACCGGCAGCGTCGGCATACGCGACTATATCGTTCTAATGTTCGGACGAACGGCAAGCGATCCGCTGTTTATTCAGATCAAGGAAGAAGACAACTCGGCGTATGCTCCCTACTGTCCGGAGGGCTGCGTTCTGACGAACCAGGGACAGCGCACGGCGCAGGGACAGCGCGCCATGCAAGTGCAATCCGATATTTTTCTCGGGTGGACGTCCATCGCCAGGCCGCGATTACCTGGTTCGGCAGTTGCGCGATCACAAGGCCGGCATCGAGAACGAAGATCTGGAAGGGAGTGGACTGGTGCAGTACGCGCGGGTTTGCGGGGAACTGCTCTCCAAGGGACATGCCCGCTCAGGCGACTCATGCGCGATCTCGGGATATCTCGGCAACAGCGACAAGTTCGATAAGGCGATGGTCGAGTTCGGCGTAGCCTACGGCGATCAGAGCACCAAAGACTGCGACGAGTTCACGCGAGCTATTCGCGTTGGCAAAGTAGCCGCGGCGCTGCCGGTGTCTCGCCCAGCGAAACAAAGACGCGGAAGAGCAAAGACCTAGCTGGCCATTCAGTGAGACGGGCTGCCAAAGTCGGCCACGCCTACCCGAACCACGGTGTGAGGGCGAAACGATGTTGGCGGTGGTTCGCTCTTGTCCTTAGACGCAGTGGGCGGCGGGATCTCCGCCCAGACGCCATAGACGCGGTTGTTCAGGGCCGCAATTCCAATGTAGTCCCCCAGAAATTCTTCCCGCCGTGTGAGGAATGCATCATGGGTCCACGCATAATTTGTGAATGTGCGGCCGCCATCCAATGAGCGCGCCAGGCTGACCGTGGTTTTTTGATTGTCAGGATCTTGGCGCCGATCGTAGAAGATCACATTTGCGGCGCCGGTCGCAGGATCGACTGCGAGCCATTGGAAGAACTGATCGGTGCCGTCGTGAACGGGATTCGAGTTCACCCGCACCGCATTGCTCCACGACTTACCTCTATTGCCTGAGGTCGCGCAGAATACGCCGATGTCTCCGTCACGATAATCGCTCCAAGTGACATACAGAAGTCCCTTGCGGCCGTGGCGCGGATCGATAGCGATCTGGGGAAAGCCGTTCGCCCGGTCGAGCCCGTTCAACGCAAAATAAAGCGGCGCTGTTTTGAGAATGGCCCGGCTATTGGAAAATGTCTTGGCCTCCGTCACGCGAAGAGGCCGAGCACGATGGAATCGCCGTCCGCCCAGACCACATGCAAGGTGCCGTCCGCGGCGACCGCTCCGGTGAAGCCTTCCACTGCGCCGTTGTCGTCACGCGGGAGCCCATGATGCGTGCTGATCTCAATTGGGGCCGACCATGTCAGCCCGCCATCGCTGGAGCGCGAGAAAAGAATTACGGACTCGTCGATGCGGAACTCAGTCCAGCCTACATAGAGGTTGCCGGCGTATTTGCTATTTGTATTGTCAGCGACGATATATGGTTTGTCCTCGAAGGGAATACCCGGCTTAGTAGGTTGCGCGATGACCTCGTGGGCCTGCGCGTCCCAGGTGGCGCCGCCATCCGCTGAGCGACGCACAAAGATGCCGTTGCGCGTGGCGCCACGAGCCCAGTAGTTATCGGTGCCGAGTTTGTCGAACGCGATGTAGCAGAGGATCGCCGCCCCATGCTTGTCGTAGGTGACGGAGACGTCGCCTGACACGCGATAGTCAGCGGGCGCCGTGCCCGTCGCCACCTTCCACGAACTACCGGCGTCGCGCGAGAAGGCCACCGTCGCCGGAACCTGATAGGCGGCTACAACCTGGGACGGATTCATGGCGCTTACCGCGATGGACGGCTCATTATGGAAACCAGACGTGGGCGTCAGGGTAATCGTTTGTCCCGGAACCGATGGGAGTTGCGTTGACGCGGGACCGGCTGCCAAGGCTGTGGGTTGTTGCGCCGGGGCCGTAGAATCAGATAAGACTATGGCCGCGATAAATAGATAGTAAAGCAGACGACGTTCAGTCTCTCATGGTTTGATTTCTTGCTTGCGGCATTGCTTGCAGAATGCATTCCGATTACACACCGAATGTTGTTGGATTTCAAAAACCAGAGAACCAGCATGTACCTTCTGGCGACCGCGGCCCTGCATTGGTGCAGTTTCCCTTGACAACGCGTTAAACTGTGGTTGCCATGACTTTGTTCGAAGCTCAACCTTATGATCCGACGCGCGCGCGGAAGAAACGTCAGCTGATACTCGCGATCATCGGTGCCGTTATTGTGATCGGGATTCTCTGGTGGATGTTCCGCTTCTGGCCCGAGAAGCATGCAGTGGACCAGTTCTTTGATGCTCTGCAACAGCAGAACTACGAGAAAGCTTACGGTGTCTGGATGCACGATCCGGAATGGAAACAACATCCCGACCGATATTCACGCTATCCGTACAACGATTTCCTGAAGGATTGGGGGCCGAGCGGCGAATGGGGCATCATTAAGAGCCATCACATCGAGGGCGCAGCGGTGCCGAAAGGCTATAGCGGTTCTCCGTTTGCCACTGCGAGCGGAGTGGTTGTAGTGGTCACGGTCAACGATAGGATTAGCGACAAGGCGCACATCTGGGTGCAGAACGACGACAAGACATTGGGCTTCTCGCCATATTAGCCGTGAGATCTCTTCTCTCTGCTCTCCACCTTCTTAATCCCAAGAAGGAGGGATTCAAGGGGCTGTTCGCGGATTCCCCATTTGATGCATGACGACTCAAACGTCGGTATCAATCTGGTTGTCACTTCCCCAGGCGACACAGGTCACTGACAAGGCACCGGACACAGAGTGAAATCTCTAGTGGATGTCCGGGAGAGGACATCTGGCCTTTTTCCCACGCCTGCTTCGTCGGGTCCGCGCGAGAAACAAGACCCTCGAACTTCCTTCTTCCAGGTTTCCAACTGCGCCCGCCCAGGGGCCGTTTCATTCTTCCCGAAGACAGGGAGGTGAGACCAATGCGCCACAAACAGCAAGCTTGCAGCTTACTGTTCCGTACAGCCTCGCGCACGATGATGGCTGCCTTGACGATAACGACTGTGTTTACCCTGACGGTTGGCTTGGCGCAGTCCCCTCAGGCCCAGAACTTCTATGCCCATGGTGAGTCCAAACCGTCGCACGCGCAAAACTCCAGCCAAGCCGCCCGCGTCTTTCCCCGGCTGAGCCTTGGTACCGGTCGCGAAGTCGTGTATGTCGGCATGTTTCTCCCCGACACAATATTTCGAGGGACATCGAAGTTCAGCCGTTTTCTTGACGCGATGAACGTGCCTCGCCCAGACGCAGGGCCGCCGGTAGGCTCATCGGAGCAAGCCACAAAACAGAGTGGTGTTCCTCCCTGGATGCTCTCTTGCAACCAGCGGGTCGTCGACGATATTGAGCCACCCGCCCATGCAGTCGTCCTGGCGGAGGGGCATTCCCCGGCGGGTAATATTCGCGATGCGGTTGTTTCCTTCGTGTACGGTCCGTCAAGAGTATTGCAGACACCGCAACGCCTGACCACCGACTCCCGACATCGCGTCATTCTCAGCGACCCCGGCATTCCCGCCATACATGTACTAGACCCCAAGAAAAAAACGTCTTTCAGCATCCTTGGCGGCCAAGGTCGACGGCTCGAGTTGCCGACCGGAGTTGCCGTAGATGGGGAAGACAATATCTACGTTGCCGATGCCAAGCGTGGAATGGTTCTGGTGTACGACCGATACGGAAAGTTCGTCCGCTACATCGGGAGCTTCCACGGAGAGAACATGTATCAACGCCCAACCGGAATTGCGATCGACCGCAAGGCAGGCCATTTATATCTTGCCGACGGCCCTCGTCATCTTATTTTCATGCTTGACCTGGAAGGCAATCTCCTTAAGCGGGTGGGAAAAAAGTCGGACGATACCGGCGGCGGAGAATTGAAGCGCCGGAATAACCTTGGCCCGGAAGCCTTTAATTATCCAACGGGGATTGCGGTGAACGATGGCGAAGTTGCGGTTCTGGACACAGCCGGGACGCGCGTTCAAGTCATGGACTTGGAGTGCAATCTCCTGGGAAGTTTCAGTGTTCTGAATGCTTCCTACCGGGAGGCTGACAGGGAAGACGGGCTGGGGCTGGACAATGACGGCAACGTTTATGTTTCGGACGTTGGCACTTCTGAAGTCAGGATGTACAACGCGGAGGGTCGGCTTGTGGCTTCTTTCGGCCAAGCCGGCTCCCGGATAGGCGAGTTCAGTGCTCCGAGAGGATTGTGGATCGATGCAAGCAACCGTCTCTACGTCGCCGATACGGAGAACGCTCGCGTCCAGCTCTTCCAATTGACACTTGGGAACCGAAGCGATTGGAGAGTTGGGTCAGGCAAATAGACTAGTTCGACTCTTCATCCTCGCATGGTCCATGTGACGTGCTCAATTTCGTTGGTGATTTCCTCGGCCGGGGTCTCTGGCGCGAAGTGCATTGGCTTGCCGATCACGATCGTCAAGTCTCCCGGGCGCGAGATCTTGTGGCCCGCCATCTTCATCTCGTATAGGCCATCAATCCGCATGGGAACGACCGGAATATTCAGGCGCGCTGCCAGCATGCCGACACCTGAGCGGAATGGGGATGGCTTACCATCCGGCGTGCGCACGCCTTCGGGATAGACGAGAACACTGTAGCCTCGATCCACCGACTCACCGGCGTAAGCGAAGCTCTCACGCACGCCCGATTGCTGCGGCAGCGGAAAGACGTTGAACAATGCCACGACCAGGTAGTATCCCACTTTGTAAGATAGGCGGCGAAACGGAGTCCAGGTCTGCGGTGGTCGCCACATCTCCCACAGCATCTCTCCCCACATGCCGACCGCCAGCTTGTACCGCATGCGGGGTGGAAGCGCGATTAGCGCGAAGCCAACGTCGATGTAGGTTACGTGGTTGCAACTGATGAGAAACGGCCCATCGATGCCGCGAAGGTGCTCGCGACCGACGATTTTGGGGTGTGCCATGATCATGGTAGCCGGCCAGGTGAGCAGGTAGTAGATGAAGCTGCGAATCCACGTGATGGGCCAGCGCTGTGCCCAGCGCGGGTAGCGGTAGCCGCTTTGCGGCGACGTCTGAGGCTTCCGGAGCAAGCGTTCGAGATCGCCAACCGTACTCACGCTGGTGAAGTTCGCCTCATTCAGATCGACCTGATAACGGTCTTCCAGCGCGCTCATTAGCTCGACGCGGTCCATCGAGCTGAGGTTCAAGTCGCCATCGAGCTTGGCATCCGGTGCGAGCGGGCCAACGCTCCGTGCGGTGACACGAGAAATCAGGTCCGCCAAAGCGCCCTGCGAGACGCGCGTTCCGTCACCACCGGAGGCGAAATGTTGTTGCACCACTCGTTGAATCGCCGCGATCTGTGGTTTCTGCGTGGGCGTGCGCGGGAAGTCTTGCTCGGGCCACACAAACCACCGGCGTATTTGCTGGTATTCCGCCAGCTGTTGGTTGGCGTGCCTGACCACTGACTCTGGATCGGCGGAGTCGCGCAGAAGAAGTACGGCACACGGTTCCGCGTTGCCGCCCTCCTCCAAAGCGAGGACCACGCAGTCGCGGATGGTGGTCTGCTGTCGCAGTGCGCTCTCCAGATCTTCCGGATAGATGTTCATCCCTTCGCGGGTTACGATGACGTTTTTCTTGCGTCCCTTGAAGTAAAGGTTCCCCTCGGCATCGAGTGCGCCAAGGTCGCCAGTGCGAAACCAACCTTCCTCGTTCAGTACTGGCTGCAATTGTTTTCCTTGCCAATAGCCAGCAGCGACATTCGCGCCGCGTACCAGGATCTCGCCGTTCTCGTCGAGTTTGATCTCGCGGCCTTCGAGGACTTTGCCAATTGATCGTTTGCCCGTATGAAAAGGATGATTCAAGGAAATCAGTGACGTGGTTTCGGTGAGACCGTAGCCCTGAATGACGACGAAGCTGAGCCGCCGCCAGAACTCTTCGGTCTCGGCGTCGAGGGCGGCACCGCCGGAGATGAAGGCCCAGAATTTCCAGCCGAATTGATTGTGAATCTTTCGAAAGCGCCACCAGCGCGGCACGAAGTGCTGGTCCTTGGCCGCGGAGAATTGGCGTTCAAACCAATCTTGCCGGCCGGCCACTTCAAAATCGCGGAGAAGTTTCTCCTTTAGCGATTCCATCAGGCGCGGGACAGCAACCACCACCGAGACGCGTTCCCGCTTGATGACGTGCAGGACTTCCGTCGGGTTCAGCGTGTCCTGAAAAAGCACTGTAGCGGCTAACAATTGCGGCAAAAAGATCCCGAGGAATTGTCCGAAGACGTGACTTAGCGGGAGCAGATTTAGGAAGCGGAGGGGATGAAAGATGCGTTCGTAGCGCAGGTATTTCCCGATCTCGCGCTCCAGCGGTTCGAGGTTAGCCAGAATGTTCCCATGGGAGATTACGACGCCGCGCGGCTCGGCAGTCGTGCCAGAAGTGAAGACGATCTGCACGATGTCGTCGCGCGTAAGCGGTGGCGGAGTGACGGGATCGGCAGACCGACTGGCGATCTGATCGCGCAGAGTTTCCAGATTGATCTGTTCCACGCCAGAGATGTGATTCTGGACTGAGCCTACACAGAGCTTGGCATCTACTTGTTGGGCGACACGCAGGGCGAAATCCGGGGCGGCAATCTTGTCGATGGGTACGACAATGGCGCCACGCAACAGGCATCCGAAGAATGCAACCACCCATTCAGCGCAGTTCTCGCCCCAAATGAGGACCTTGTCCCTTTTTGCTATACCGCGCTGTTCAAGTTCGCGCGCAAAGCGATACGCATTGTTCAGCACATCGCCATAAGTCCATCGCTGCATACGATAACCGCGATGATGAACATAAGCTACCTCGCGAGCGTGGCGGCGAAAGTTGTCGAGGTATTCCAGGATGGTGGTTCGTGCCATCTGCTGACAGTTTAACTGGTCGGTCGGCCCGGCCTAGAGTCCTCGGCGAAACGCCAAGTAAAGGTTCCGATCGTGAACGGCGGCGTTTTCCACCTTCTCGACGGCCACGATGGCCGCCCATTCGTTGTTGCGATTCAGGTAGCGCACCGTTCGGCCGCCGAGGATATCCGCTATTTGTTGTGGCGGCAATTCCTCGTGATAGTCGAAGAACCGCTCCTGGAGCCTCTCTCCGAAGGGTAAGCTCCGGAACAACGGATACGGAGGCTGCCACTTGGTTGGAAACAGCAGCGCGACGTCGAACTGATCGGTCACTTGCGCGGCCCGCTCAATTTCGAGCGCTGAAAAGTTCTCGATGGGGACGACTGCAAGCGGGTGCTGAACGTAGCCCAGAAACGGGCGGGTGAGCTCATCGGTAGCAGGCCATGCGGTGAGCACACGTGCGTGCGGAAAGCGCGCGGACAATTTATCGGCCGCCTGCTTGTGCACGATGACGTAGTCACGGTAGAGCAGCGTATCTTCGGGAGCGATCCGATATGGTGGCGGAGTCAGCAACGCGAAGATGAAAGCCGCACATGTAAGCGCGATCCACCACGGCCAATGCCGGGTGCGACGCCATAACGTGGAGACGCAAATCAGAATGACCAATGGCACAGCTGGAAGCATGTAGCGAGCCAGTACGGCGCCCCCAAGCGCTGATAGAGCCACAACGTGCGCCAGGATGACAACTCCGAAGACGAGCTGCACATTAACAGGAATGCGGGGACGAAGCGTGCCATTGGACTCCCGCAGCGGCGGCAGGGTCATCGCGTAAGCGGCCGCAATGGTGAGCACGAATAGGTTCAGGTAGCCCAGAGCATGCCACAGGCGCACTACGATAGCCAGAAGAATACGAAACGGGCTGAGCGTGGCCTGCAGGTTGTAGCGCAGATATTCTGGATTGCCGAAGTAGAAGCCGGTTCGGTGATGGTGATAGAGAAACCAGGCGGCCATCGGCGCGAGGCACAGCAGAAACGAAAATGATGCCAGCAGTCGCCGCTTATACAGACAGAGGGGTTCGCCTTCATGCGCGCTGCTTTGCAGCACCGGGCACAGCAACTCCCAAGCCAGAAGCGCCATAGGCGTTACGATGGCGGTCTCTTTGGCTAGTGGCGCCAGGGCGAAAAACACGATGGTCGCTAGCGGTCGTCTCTCCACGTACATGGCGAGTCCCCACAGCGTCAGCGCGGCGGCCATCATGTCGAGATGAGCCAGAGAACTCTGCGCGAAGAATACGGAGTATGCCGCTGTGCACAAGACAGTTGCGGCCGCGACCTGTTCATTCGCCGCATCACGTGCGAGTCGCCATAGCCCCAGCAAGGCAAATGCAGAGATCAGCAGCATTGCAGTTCGCGTCACTGCCGGGGTGAAGCCACTAAACTTCCACCAGAACGCCAGCCACAGCATCACCAATGGAGGATGTGCGTTGGAGAGCGTGGTGTGAGGAATCAGCGAGCCGGTAAGTAAGAGATCGCGCGCCGCGGGAATGAAGTAGCCGGCTTCATCCCAGAAATACGGCAGGCGGAGCAGAGGCGCATGCGTGACGAACAGGAAGGTGAAGATGAGTGCGTAGGTGAACAAATACTCGCGCAGGCGGGATACGCCTTGAAGAAGTCGCGCCTGGAAGGACATTCTTCTAGTGAACCGGCCCGGTTCCGGGCCCCATGCGCGGATCCAGTTTGATCTCGCCGAAGGTGTTCTCGTAGTTCACCAGGTTTTGCTGCAGGATGGTGTACAACGCTTTTGCCTGCTGCGGGCTTAAATAAATTCCCTGGAAGTTGCGTACATCCACACGGGTTTCATCCTGCTGTTGCAGAGTGCCAAATATCAGGAAAAAGTCCCACACATTCACCCGCACCTGAACGCTGTTGGCATAGCTTTCGCGGTAGTCGGGGGTGTTGGTCAGCTGAATCGATGGTTGGGAGGGAGGATTCGACATGGTGACCTCGAAAAGCAGTTGTCATTTGCCAGTCGTCGGCGGTCAGAACAGGCCACTGGCAAACGGAAATCGCAGTGTAGCAGAACAGCAGCCGGTAGTCAGTCGCCGGCTGTTGGAACCAATTATGAGATTGAGCTTCCCCCGATAAGTAGATCCGGGAAACTGACAACGGCTAGCGACAACTGCAAAAAAACCGGCGGCCCCGAAAAGAGCCGCCGAAGTAACGCAGAGCGTAACTGCCTAGAAGGTGATCTTGCCGGCGAACTGGATGATTCGTCCCGATGGCAAGCCCGGGAAGAACGATCCGTACGGGCCAGTTGGTGGCGCCGTTGTAACCTGGGGCATTCCAAACGTGCTGTCCGCCAGGTTCAGGTCCGGGTTGGCAAAGTTCGGGTGATTGAAGATGTTGTAGAAGTTGGTGGAGAAGTTGAACATGAACCGCTCCGTCAGCTTGAAGTTCTTGCCGATGGTGACATCGGAATCGAAGAAGGTCGGGCCGCGGAACTGATTGCGGCGCTGGTTTGGGAAGGCGGTAAATGCACTCGCCAGACCGAAGGCCGCCGGGTTCAAGCACTGGCTGTTGCCGTTGACGCAATTCATCTGGCCGTTTTCAGAAAGCACATTGGCAACGGTGTTGGTGGGGCCGTAGTTGGCAATGGAGGTGTTCCCATCAATAACGGAGAGCGGCAAGCCCGAGCGCCAGAAGAAATTCTCGGAAATCATCCAGCCACCCAGAGCCGCGTTAGCAAAGCTGTTGCTGAACTTGAACGGCGTCTGATACACAAAGCTGCCGTTGAAGCTGTTGCGAATATCGTAATCAGCGTTGCCGTAGTTGTTGCAAGCCAAACAGGCCGGGTTGATCTGATAGACCAATGACCCAAATGTTTGCTGGTTGTTGTAAGGAGTCGCGCTGATGCCGCCGTTGGAGACATCATCCATGGCATGGCTCCAGGTATAGCTGAACTGGAGCGACAGGCCGTGGGTCTGACGCATCGACACGCTGGTGGTTACACCGTTGTAGTTAGAGATGCCGCTTGACGAGTACTGCTCAAACGTCCCGAAGATTGGAGTGGGCACGGTGCTGGGGAATGGTCCAAAGCCGGCCCCATAGGCGTTCAGTCCCTCATTGTTGACCGGGATGTGAACTCCGTGGTTGCCGACGTAGCTGATGGACAGCGTGGTCGTGTTACCCAACGCTTGTTGCATTCCAAAGCTCCACTGCTCGTAGTACGGAGTGTGGAAGGTCCCGATCTGGCTATTGAAGCTCGGGGTCCGGAACTGGGAGCCCAATTGATTTTTCAAGCTCTGGTAGGATGCTCCGTTGTCGAATCCCGACATGATAGCCGCGGCGGTGTTCGCTCCCTGAATGTAGGGGCTTGCAGCCGTGGTTGTATCGCCCCAAGGCGTGCCGTTGATTCGAACGTTGACCAAGCCAGGCAGGTTGGTCATGAAGGAATCAGCCACTACCCCTGGGAAGGCATCGTCGAAGATTCCGAAACCGCCGCGAAAGACGGTATTGGGACCCAACGGCGACCAGGCAAAGCCAAACCGGGGCGCCAGGTCGATGGCGTCGGTGGCATTGTAAAGCTGGTGGTTATGCCCATTGATGATGGAGTTGTAGGGAGTCGTCGGAGTGAGCATTCCCGCCGCCAGAAGGTTTTGGAACGACCCATTCAGCAAGGAGCCACAGTCGTTCTGGCAGACCGGATTGGAGTTCTTCTCCAAGCGCAGGGCGAGCGTGAGGGTCAAGTTATGGGCGACCTTCCACTCATCCTGTCCGTAGATGCCGATGCCCCATAGAGCGACCGGTTGCTCCAGGGCCGACGGGAATGACTGACGGGTTTGCAGTGCCAGTCCATTGTAGAAGTCGGTTACGCCGCCATCACCGTTGCCGGAGACATCGCCGATCAGGACTTCAGGATTGTTGAGCACGCTAAAAGCGAAGTCACTAATGTCGTAGCGGCGGAAGTTGGCGCCGAACTTCAGGTTGTGCTTGCCCTTGGTCCATGAGAAATCATCGAGGAACTGGTATTGCGTCACGTCACGTCCCTGAGGGAAATCGAAGGCAAAGCTCGTGATTCCACTGGGATCGCCCATGTTGAAGCCCGTCGAGATGATGGAGTAGGGAAACACGCTTGGGTTGACCTGATTGAAGATGGCGTCATAGTGGCTGAGGTCGGCACTGAACTGGTTGGTCATATTCGAGTTCAAGATGCGAGTCCAACCAAATTGGCCATCATAGGCAGGCTGTTTGCTGGCCGCACTGAGATCGGGACTGAACGGATCGGCCAGGGTTGCCTGAATGCCATGATCGATACGGGCGCGGAAGTAGAACTGGTTGTTCTGCGACTGGTTCCAATCGATCCTAAAGGGCAGGATCCATTCCTTTCCTGGCAGGGCCGGCGTCGCCTGGTAAGTCGAGAAGCAGTTGTTGGCGTTGAATGCCGGGTTGATCGTCGGCAACAATCCACCGCAGCTGCCCGCGATGTAGTTCGTGCCGTTGTAACCGGGCGCGTTGGAGTAGAGGTTGAACAGCTTGCTGTAGAGTCCAACCTCGGCTGGCGCGGTTGCCTGCAAGTTCGCCAGAGTTTGACTCATGTAGGTCGGCGACGGTACATATACCGGCTCGCTGGAAGGAACGATGTACTGCACCGCTTCGTAGTCCACGAAGAAGAACAGTTTGTCCTTCTTGATCGGACCGCCAAAGTTCGCTCCCCAGGCATTGTTGTTGGCAAAGGGGCGTGGTGTTCCGGTGTGATTGTTGAACCAGTCATTGGCATCCATGGCGCGGCCGGTCCACTGGTAGAAGACGTCGCCGTGGTACTGGTTGGTGCCCGACTTGGTTACGTAGTTGACCTGGGCGCCGGCCTGCTGGCCGTATTGTCCAGAATAGGCATTGCTGATGACGGTCGCTTCCTGCACTTCGTTGCGGCCGAGAGTCAGGTTGGTCGCACCCGAGTTGTTCAGGTTCAGGTACGGATCCATGTCGTTCTCGCCATTGACGGTGAACAGGTTGGAAGTAGCAGGCAGGCCGTAGGCGCTGAAGTTGCCATATCCCATGCCGGTGTTCATGGTCACACCAGGTGCAGTCTGCGCCACGTAGGTGAGGTCATTACCACCGTTCGGCTGGTTCTGAATTAGGTTTTGGTCAAAGTTGGTGGACAGGTTGGCATTATCCGTCTGTACCAAGGGCGGCGCACCAGTCACTTCCACGGTGGTAGAGCTGGCACCAACCGCCATCTTCATATTAGCGACGGTTGACTGGCCGACGTTAACCGAAAATACGCTGGACGCAGTAGTGAAACCCTGGGCGGAGACACTAACTGTGTAGCTTCCCGGACTCAACAGAGAAAACCGATAAAGACCGCTGGAGCTACTTGTGGTGGTCCGGGTCTCGCCGGTCGCATTGCTCTTTAGCGTCACTGTGGCATTCGATACAACCGCGCCACTGGGGTCTGTAACCGTACCTACCAGGTCCCCTGAAACCAGTGACTGTCCAAAGGCTGTGGGCGCCATTAGGCACGCTGCTAGCAAACACGTTAGCAGCACATACAAACGCAGTCCTTTCATGTACAAACCTCTCTCCATTTTGTGAGTTCGCATCGTTCGCGTTACCAAAGATTCGCAGGGACAAATCGTGGCAACGTGGGGATTTAAAGCAAGCAAACCGCCAGGGAGGAGTTGTTTGAAGTTATAGCAACTAAGTGCCTTGCATTAGTAATAAGACTATTACCCCCACCAAAGTACCATTTTTCACAGAATACGCGCTCAAGACCTCCAGATTTTCGAAGATGCGGCACTCCCAGTGAAGCGGAGTGTGGCTTGAGGAGTGCTGGCAAGCATGGGTGAATGCAGTGTCGACGCGATCGGTTCGCGGTCTGAGTTTTCGCTAGACCTGTTTTGTCTTGGTATGTCCCGGTAGTGCGGCGCTTCAGCGCCGCGTGAACCCGATCCGCCTCCAACTGAGCCGGCCTCAGCCGACGGCACGGGGTCTGTCGTCGGCTGAAAGCCGACTCGGTGAACATACGGCAGCAGCAACGCGGGCCTAAAGGTCCGCACTACCCGGACACAGCCATCCCTAAACCGCTCTAAAGCCAGTAATTGAAAATAGGCAGGAAGGCAAAAAATGGCGGCCCCGAAAGGGGCCGCCAAAGTAACGCAGAGCTTAACTGCCTAGAAGGTGATCTTGCCGGCGAACTGGATGATTCGTCCCGATGGCAAGCCTGGGAAGAACGATCCGTACGGGCCGGTCGGCGGCGCCGTCGTGATCTGGGGCTGACCAAAGGTTCCGTCCGCCAGATTCAGATCTGGGTTGGCAAAGTTCGGGTGATTGAAGATGTTGTAGAAGTTGGTGGAGAAGTTGAACATGAACCGCTCCGTCAGCTTGAAGTTCTTGCCGATGGTGACATCGGAATCGAAGAAGGTCGGGCCGCGGAACTGATTGCGCCGCTGGTTCGGGAAAGAGGTGAACAAGTTCGCCGCACCGAAGGCAGCGGGGTTCAGGCACTGGCTGTTGCCGTTGGAACAACCCTGTTGGCCATTGTCAGAAAGCACATTGGCAACCGTGTTGGTAGGCCCGTAGTTGGTGATGGAGGTGTTGCCATCAATAACGGAGAGCGGCAGGCCCGAGCGCCAGAAGAAGTTCTCGGAAATCATCCAGCCACCCAGAGCCGCGTTAGCAAAGCTGTTGCTGAACTTGAACGGCGTTTGATACACAAAGCTGCCGTTGAAGCTGTTGCGAATATCGTAATCAGCGTTGCCATAGTTGTTGCAAGACAGACAGGCAGGATTGATCTGATAGACCAACGACCCGAATGACTGTTGATTGTTATAGGGAGTCGCGCTGATGCCGCCGTTGGAGACATCATCCATGGCATGGCTCCACGTATAGCTGAACTGGAGCGACAGGCCGTGGGTCTGACGCATCGACACGGCGCTGGTTATGCCGTTGTAGTTGGAGATGCCGCTTGACGAGTACTGCTCATAGGTGCCGAAGATCGGGGTGGGCACAGTGTTGGGGAATGGTCGAAAGCCGGCCCCATAGGCGTTCAGTCCCTCGTTGTTGACCGGTATGTGAACTCCGTGGTTGCCGACGTAGGTGATGGACAGCGTGGTCATGCTTCCCATCGCCTGTTGCATTCCAAAGCTCCACTGCTCGTAGTACGGAGTGTGGAAGGTCCCGATCTGGCTATTGAAGCCCGGGGTCCGGAACTGGGATCCTAACGCCGCTTTCAGGCTTGCATAGGATGCCCCATTGTCGAATCCCGACATGATAGCCGCGGCGCTGTTTGCTCCCTGAATGTAGGGGCTGGCAGCGGTGGTGGTATCGCCCCAAGGCGTGCCGTTGATTCGAACGTTGACCAAGCCAGGCAGGTTGGTCATGAAGGAATCACCCACGACAGCCGGGAAGGCATCGTCGAAGATTCCAAAACCGCCACGAAAGACGGTGTTGGGGCCCAACGGCGACCAGGCAAAGCCGAACCGGGGCGCCAGGTCAATGGCGTCGGTGGCGTTGTAAAGCTGGTGGTTATGCCCGTTGATGATGGAGTTGTAGGGAGTGGTCGGACTAAGCAAGCCCGCAGCGAGCAGGTTATTGAACGACGCCCCACCCTTCGTCAAAGAACCGCAGTTGTTCTGGCAGACTGGATTGGAGTTCTTCTCCAAACGCAGGGCGAGAGTGAGGGTCAGGTTATGGGCGACCTTCCATTCATCCTGTCCATAAATGCCAATGCCCCACAGAGCGACCGGCTGCTCCGCCTCAGACGGGAATGCCTGACGGGTCTGCAGCGCAAGTCCGTTATAGAAGTCAAGAACGCCGCCATCACCGTTGCCGGAGACGTCGCCGATCAGGATTTCAGGATTGTTGCGCACACTGAAGGTGAAGTCGCTGATGTCATAGCGACGGAAGTTAGCGCCGAACTTCAGGTTGTGCTTGCCCTTGGTCCAGGAGAGGTCATCGATGAACTGGTACTGGGTGACGTCACGTCCCTGAGGGAAGTCCCACGAGTAGCCGGTAACTCCGCCCGGATCGCCCAGGTTGAAGCCCGTGGAAATGATGCCGAACGGCATAACACTTGGGTTGACCTGATTGAAGATCGCGTCATAGTGGCTAAGGTCCGCGCTGAACTGGTTGGTCATATTGGAGCTTATGATGCGAGTCCAACCAAATTGGCCATCATAAGCAGGCTGTTTGCTGGCCGCACTAAGATCGGGACTGAACGGATCGGCCAGGGTTGCCTGAATACCATGATCGATGCGGGCGCGGAAGTAGAACTGGTTGTTCTGCGACTGGTTCCAATCGATCCTGAAAGGCAGGATCCATTCCTTTCCGGGCAGCGCTGGTGTCGCCTGGTATGACGAGAAACAGTTGCCGTTGAGTAATGGATTGACCAAAGTTATCGCCGAACCGCAGTTTGCCGATGCCGGGTTAGTCCCGTTATACGCCGCATAGTTGGTGCCGTTGTAACCCTTGGCGTTGGTGTAGATACCAAACAACTGCTGGTATCTTGCCACCTCGGCTGGCGCGGTGGCCTGTAGATTGGCTATGGTCTGGCTAATGAAGGTCGGTGACGGTACATATACCGGCTCGCTGGAAGGAACAATGTACTGGACGGCTTCGTAGTCGATGAAGAAGAACAGTTTGTCCTTCTTGACCGGCCCGCCAAAATTTGCTCCCCACGCATTGTTGTTGGCAAAGGGGCGCGCCGTGCCGCTGCGATTGTTAAACCAGTCATTGGCGTCCATGGCCCGACCGGTCCACTGGTAGAAGACGTCGCCGTGGTACTGGTTGGTGCCCGACTTGGTTACGTAGTTGACCTGGGCGCCGGCCTGCTGGCCGTATTGTCCAGAATAGGCATTGCTGATGACGGTCGCTTCCTGCACTTCGTTGCGGCCGAGAGTCAGGTTGGTCGCACCCGAGTTGTTCAGGTTCAGGTACGGATCCATGTCGTTCTCGCCATTGACGGTGAACAGGTTGGAAGTAGCAGGCAGACCGTAGGCGCTGAAGTTGCCATATCCCTGGCCGGTGTTCATGGTCACACCAGGCGCAGTCTGCGCCACGTAGGTGAGATCGTTACCGCCGTTCGGCTGGTTCTGGATTATGTTCTGGTCAAAGTTGGTGGACAGGTTTGCATTATCCGTCTGTACTAGAGGCGGAGCACCGGTCACTTCCACGGTGGTTGAGCTGGCGCCTACTGCCATCTTCATATTAGCGACGGTTGACTGGCCGACGTTAACCGAAAATACGCTGGACGCAGTGGTGAAGCCCTGGGCGGAGACACTAACCGTGTAGCTTCCCGGACTCAACAGAGAAAACCGGTAGAGACCACTGGAGCTACTCGTGGTGGTGCGGGTTTCGCCCGTAGCGTTGCTCTTTAGCGTTACCGTGGCATTCGATACAACCGCGCCACTGGGATCTGTCACGGTACCGACCAGATCGCCTGAAACCAGCGACTGTCCGAAGGCCGTTGGCGCCATCAGACACGCCGCCAGCAGGAACGCCATCAGCGCATAAAAGGTCTTAAATCTTTTCATGTTGCGAACCTCGTCTCCTCGCACTAAGAATCTAGCTAATCGAATTGCCAAAGACCCCAACTTGAGGGTCACTAGCAGCTTGCTGGAGAGAAGTAGTGCAAGCATCCTGCCATTTAAGCGTTCAGGAGTTTGTCTGTATTGCTATGTATATAAACGAGTTACTACAATTGCCGCCATGTTCCCGGCACGAAAGTACTACTTTTCACAGATTTCGAGCCTCGCGATCTCCATTTTTCTGGAGAATTTCACTACTACTATTCAGGCAGCCTTTCCAGCTTGCTGTCGAAAGGCGCGCGAGATGTAGCGAAAATGAGCGCTTGAACAGCCAATGAACTTCGGTTCACAAACTAACAATCGCCGCAATAGGACAATAAGTATTGGTTGCACACTAGGATGGGGATAAACTTCAACCGAGAGGCGAGGTGCGCGAACCTCGAGGCCGCATTCGCCCGCCTCTTCCAAGAGGAGAAATCATGGCCCGACTTGCCAACTCTCTGTACTTTGTAATGCTCACCGCGTCACTCTGTTTGGGACAAAGTATGAGTACAGCCCAGCCGACGCAAACTACCGAACAAACTTCACCGTCACAGATGACAGCTCCATCGAGCAGTGCCAAAGGCCACGGCGTCATGCCGGTTGAGCTAACCAAGTCGCTCGACTCGAAGAAACTGAAGGAAGGGGACGTAGTAACGGCTCGCATCGCCGCCGATTTGCGAATGAAGGACGGAACGGACATTCCGCGCGGCAGCAAGGTGACAGGACATGTGACTGAGGCGAAGTCCCGCTCCAAGGGCGATCCGCAGTCGGCGCTCGGAGTCGTTTTCGACCAGATCAGTTTGCCAGGTGGCAAGGAAATGGCCATTAAGGGCGAGATCCAGGCCGTAGCTCCGAATCCAAATGCAGGAACAGCAGACAGTGGCGGCGTCAATTATCCCGGTATGATGCCCGGACATGACGGTTCGGGCGCGGGCACAACGGCTCCGGCAGCGCCCAGCACGCCCGCAAGTCAGCAAACGGGCCGCCCGTTGCTGAATGCGCAGTCGAAAGGCGTTATCGGGATTCACAATCTTGAACTAGGCGAGAATTCCGTGCTCATCTCCGGCGGGAAAAATGTGAGTCTGGAGAGCGGCACGCAGATGATGCTTCAGGTAGAGGTCGAATAGCGCCGGCGTTTAGCCCTCTTCATCCTTGTCGGCTCGAATTCACTGCCGGCGCCGCAGTGTGCGGTGCGACCTTCTCCGCCGTCACGAAGATCGGCTCGATGTCTACCGGAATGTCGCCTAGCTTGTCGAGGGCTCGCTTGAACTCAGGTCGTAGCACACCCAAGGTATCAAGCATCTTCTTGGCGCCGGCGTAATTTCCTTCCGCCTCCAGCGTCAGTAAGTCATGCGTCAGTTCGCGCACCGCATCTTTGATCTTCGAGTAGTCCACAGCGAAGGTTTCATCGGGACGCATCACGAAGGCGCCTTTGTCCATGAGGTAGTTCACCTGCACGGCCATGCCTTTGCCGTGTGCGTCGTTTAGTCCAAAGCGCAATGTGCGGAATGACGACGCCAGATAGGTGGCATACAACTGCTTTTCTGAGCTGCGGTTCGGCTTCAGAATGTCGGCCAGGCCCATCGCCTGTGCGTGATCGAGCATGTACTGCAACGCAAACAGGCCGGTTACGTCGGCCTTGGCCTCCTCGATCGCGCTGTAGAGTTCCTTCAGCTGCTCGCGTGGGGTAGTCGGCTTTCCATTCAGCGTAATCTGATGAGGTCCCAGCCCGTGGCACAGTTCGTGTGTCAGGATGTGCGTGAAGAACGCCTCGAACTCGACCCGGTTCTGCTCGTCGCCGCCCAACACGACCCGCGAAATGGGAATAAGGGTCTTGTCGAACTTGGCCTGCTGCACGTTCTTCAGCATGACCCGTTTGCTGCCCTTCTCGGCAATCACGCGCTCGTCGTTGGGCAGGTTGTAGGCGGCGGTCTGCACGCCGTGGTTTCCGTCGCCCGCGCTCATCACTTCGTTGACCACGCGGATGGGTGCCTGTGTGCCAATCTTCGGATTGCGGTACTTCGGATCGATGGGAAGATTGTTCTCGATCTCCTGCAAATTCTTCGAGAACGCGCCCAGCTTGGCGCTCTCTTCCTCATCGCGTACGTTGACGTAGGCTTCATACGACGCTTTGTAGCCGAAGAGTTCGTCGTTATAGGTCTCGTACGGGCCGATGGTGATGTCGAGCGGCGCGTCGAGATCCATCCAGGCAACGTCACTCTCGTAGTAATCGTTGGAGAGGAAGGCGGCCGCACGCTTGTTCAGGAAGCGTTTTAGCGTGGCATTGTCGGTGAGCGCCGCCGCTTCCTTCAACAGATTGGTCGCGCGCGTGAGATCTGCCTTGTAGGCTTCGCTATAAGGAACAATATTGAATGCGCCCTTCCCGTCTGAGCGAATGACGGTGAAAAATCCCTTGGCCTGCTCTTGCTGTTTTGCGGGTAGTGTGTTCACCCAGCTTTCGAACTGCTCCTTGGTCATGTTCTCGGGATAGAAGTTCGCTCCCGGCAGCTTGTGTTCCGGTACACCGGGAATGAACGCCGTGTTATTGTCAAGCTCCGACCATGGACTCTTGTTGATCCAGAAATAGTGCAGGCGGGCCATGCCCGAGTGGAGTCGAATCCTTCTGCAGCTTGGCATAGAGCGCGAGGTCGCCGCTCCAATACTGCATCATGAAGATGTCGTCGATGATGCGCGCCGCTTCCACCAGCTTCACCAGCGCCCGGTGGTCGCCCTCGGATAGGCCGCTGATGTCCACGTTGAGCTCCGTGGGCGCGAAGCGGGCGGTCATTTTCTGCAGTTGCGTCAGATCGGGGACTTTAGTGGCGAGCTGATCGACGGCCGATGCCAGAACCGAACCTATCATCATGACCATTGCGAGAAAAGCAAGATACTTCATCGGATCAATCTCCTGCAAAGGTTATGATAAATCAGGGAGCAGCGAACCCGGTGCGGTCCTGTTCGGCGAACCAACTTGCGCCAGCAATGCGGTGCTGCATTTTTCTACGGTTGCTTCGCTCCAGCAGAATAGGGCTAGACGCGGTAGAATAATTCCTAACGAGTAAGCGATTTTGATCTCAGGTGAGACGTCGCGACGGTAGGCCCGCCTGATCAGGTATTTGATGAAGAAATTTGCTGTGCTTCTGTTGTTACTTGTACTCCTGGGTGCTCCCCTGGCGATTGCCCAATCTGACCAGGCGGCTGGGCAGGACGAGACAGTCGTCGAAGAGATCGTTGCCCGCGTCAACAACAACATCATTACCCGTGCCGACCTGCGCCGCAGCCGCGAACAATTGCAGGCCGACTCCCGCCAGCCCGACCCCGCTGGTGCGCCCGGGCCCAAAGAGCAGGACTTGCTTCGCGATCTTATCGATCAGCAACTGCTGCTGCAAAAAGGCGAGGAGCTGGGAATCTCGGCCGACACTGATGTGGTCAAGCGGCTCGACGAACTGCGCAAACAAATGCACGCCGAGTCTATGGAAGACCTGGAGAAGGCCGCCCAAGCGCAAGGTGTCTCGTGGGAGGAATTTAAGCAGAATCTGAAGAACAGCATCATTACCCAACACGTGATCAGCCAGGAAGTGGGCGGCCACATAACAGTGTCGCAGCAGGAGATTCAGCAATATTACGACCAGCACAAGGCCGATATGGAGCGCCCGGAACAGGTCCGTATGAGCGAGATTCTGATTTCGACGCAGAAGACGCCGGCAGTAAAGACTGAGAAGGGACAGGAGGTACTGCCTGAGGCCCCGAGTCCGGAGGTGGTCGCCGCAGCCAAGGCCAAAGCGGACAAGGTTTACGACCTGCTTAAAAAAGGCGGAAACTTCGACGAACTGGCCAAGCAATATTCTGACGGTCCCACGTCCGCCGCTGGTGGGGACTTGGAATACTTCAAGCGTGGCACCCTTTCGAAAGATCTGGAAGAACGGGTATTCGCCATGAACCCGGGTGGCTACACTGAGCCGGTTCGCACCAACCAGGGATGGGTCATCTTGAAAGTCACCGAACATCAGACCGCCGGGGTTCCCCCTTTAAAGGAAGTGGACAACCGGATCCAGGAACAGATCTACATGACCAAGATGCAACCTGCGCTGCGCGACTATCTGACAAAGTTGCGCGAGGATGCTTACATTGATATCAAGGCCGGCTACGTTGACACTGGCGCCAGTCCCAACGAAACTAAGCCGGTATATACGACAGCGACCACCGAAGGTTCGTCGAAGGCCAAAAAGAAGAAGAAGTTCGGACTCTTCTAACTTCAGAAGCAGTTGACTAAAGGCGTGCTGCGGCGCGCCTTTTGAAATTAGTTCGTGTGTTATTTTTGTGCCGCCGCAAGTGAATCGTCGTACCTCCGGGTTCACGGATGAAAACCTATGCCTGCCTCTTACAGTCTCTACC
Source organism: uncultured Acidobacteriaceae bacterium (assembly GCA_963755865.1). Lineage (GTDB taxonomy): Bacteria > Acidobacteriota > Terriglobia > Terriglobales > Acidobacteriaceae > Bog-257. Next base: position 85,116 of record CAVWLY010000003.1, read on the forward strand.
TCGACGAAGCTTTCCGCAGCCTGCGGGGCTACAAGCGTCTCGCCGATGGCGCCATCGCCCAGCTTAACGAAGAGCAGTTTTTCGCCACGCCCGACGCCGAATCCACCAGCGTCGCCGTCATCGTGAAGCATATCGCCGGGAACATGCGCTCACGCTTCACCGACTTTCTTACCACCGACGGCGAGAAGCCCGATCGCAATCGCGATAGCGAATTTGTGATGGCTCCTGACGCCAAGCGTGACGAAGTCCTAGCCGCCTGGGAAGAGAATTGGGAACTGGTTTTTCAGGCCGTCAACTCGCTGCTCCCTGAGGATCTCGGCCGTACGATTACCATCCGCGGCGAGCCCCATTCCGTGCTGCAGGCCATCCATCGCCAAGTCACCCATTATGCGTATCACGTGGGGCAGATCGTTTACCTTGCCAAGCATTGGAAGGGCGCAGATTGGAAATCGCTGAGCGTTCCCAAAGGCCAAAGCGAGCAGTTCAACGCCGAGATGTTGCGCAAGCGCCAGCAGGCATGAGTTTCGAGTGCAGGGCTTTCCACGCGAGGTGGATGAGCTTCGTCAGATGGTGGGCGCCTCATTCGCAAACCTGGCGAATGAGTTCGGCACCAGTCGAAGGAAAGAATGTCTTTCCTTTCACAGCACCCGGCAGAATTTCCTTCTGTTAGTACGTGAAGGACTCAATGTCGGTTACGCCCAGGTCTGGACCATCTACAAATCCGCTGCGCCTGCTTGGATGCAGCGCAATGTGTACCGGAACGACGTCCGAGGTGTTGGAGAAATTGAATCCGTTGAGTGTCTCCCTGAGGTTGCCGTGGATGTCGTAAACGTAGATGGAGCTGCCGTGGGAAGCCGAACTCGAATTCGGCTGGGCGATCAGAAACAGCTTGTGGATGGAATCAAACTCGACATCGGCGCCGCTGTAAAACTGTTGCCCTCCCGATCCGGGTAGTTGAACCGTGAAACCCGTCCGGCTGGCGAGATTGTAGAATTCTACATTCGCATCATCTTCGGTTGTCGTACACGCAATATCATCCTCCGAATCGATGGCCAAACCGTTAACAAAACCAAATCCGATACCCGTAAACTCTGTGAACGTGCCCTGCGTGAGATCAACCACCCCAATGACCGGGAGGCAGTCGAAGCATCCCGGGCCGCCACCTAGGATCGCCTGATTGGTCGCGGTATCGAGCGCGATTGGCGGGGGCACGCTGGCAAAATTAAAGGAGTCCGTGATTCTCACAACTGGACCAAAGGTGTTGGCTGCGACGTTAGAACTGAATACATAGGGGATGAATTGGCCGCTGTTATCGTAGGCGAATACGGCGACGTTTGGCACGCCCTGGTTGCGGCTAACCCCCGTCGGCATGATGATGTGCTGCGTTCCTATCGGCGGTGACCATAAGCCCGTGAAACGGTTTGAGCTGAGCGGGTTCATGACTTGGAAGGTGCGCAGAAGATGATCGAAACTGATTTCGTGTTCGTATTCGACTAATCCGACGCTATTGCCAACGACCCCGAGGGTAACGAAGTCATCTTGCGATTGTGTCCTGACAACCACATTGAGAATCCTGCCGGTGGTCTGGTCAAACGTTTCCACCGCAGCCAGGATCTGGCTACCGGATGTCAGCGCCTCGCTAAGTACACCTTCAGTGCCGTTTTGGTCGATATCGAATCCAAAAATCTGTCCGCCAAACATGCTGTGGACGAAGACCTTGCCACCGCCGATCTGCCCGAATACAGCAACACTGGAGAACAGCAGAAGGGTCAAACAGAACAACCCACGCCGGGCCTGCGACGAACAATAACTAGAGCTAAGCGTTGCTCCGGCTGTCGATGCAGGGCCAGAAGCTAAGAGTGAGGATTGATCCCTTCCATTCCGCATGTCATTCTCCTCGCGGTGCGTTCCACCAAAAGCAGGTTAGTGCCTGCACCTCCACGAAGGTATGCAAGAAACGCGCGATTTGTGTCACAACATTGTCAAGAAATTGTGAACTTGTTGGACACTTCCAGAAGGAACGAGAATGCCGCGCGAGCCAGATAGGCCGTATCTACCCCGACTATCTATGCTTAGCGCTCGTTCAAAGAGTGCGATACCATGAACTCCTGGCCGCATTTGCTTGCCGCGATGTGTCCACGGTTCCACTATGAAGGAATTCTACATTTGCGATTGCACCCGTCTGGAGAACCAGACCATCACCTCGCTCTTCGTTGTCGCCGCCAAGCAGGTGAAGTCGAAGAAGAATGGTGAACTCTACCTCTCCGTTACTCTGGCCGACCGCAGCGGGCAACTCCAGGCGAATATGTGGGACAACGTTGCCGACACCCTCGACGCATTCGAACAGGACGACTTCGTCAAAGTGAAGGGCGTCATTCACAAGTACAACGGTCGTTGGCAGCTCACCATCCACAAGATGCGCAAGCTGGGGGATTCGGAGATCGACTACAGCGATTACCTTCCCAAAACCTCGAAGGACATCGATCAGCTCTGGCGCACGCTGGGTGATTTCGTCGATAGCTTCGAAAATCGTTGGCTGAAATCGCTGCTCAAGGAATTTATAGCCGACGAGGCAATTGTTGCCGCGTACAAGAATGCGCCCGCGGCCAAGACGCTGCATCATGCCTTTGTCGGTGGGCTGCTCGATCACGTGGTCTCGTTGTTTACCGTCTGCGACCTTGCCGCGCGTAACTATCCTTATGTGAACCGCGACTTGTTGTTGACCGGCGCCTTCCTGCACGACATCGGAAAGCTGCACGAGCTCGCGTACCAGCGCTCGATTTCGTACACCACTGAGGGCCAGTTACTGGGGCACATGATCATTGAGCTGGAAATGCTGCACCAGAAGCTCACGCATCTGCCCGGCTTTCCCTCCGAGTTGAAGATCCTGATCGAGCACATGATTATCAGCCATCACGGGCACTATGAATTCGGTTCGCCCAAATTGCCTATGTTTCCCGAAGCACTCATGTTGCACTATCTCGATGATCTGGATTCCAAGATGGAGAGCATGCGCGCACAGTTCGAGCGCGAGGCCGATTTCGACAGCCCGTGGACCAGTTACAACCCATCGCTGGCACGTCCACTGCTGAACACGAAGAAATTTCTGGAGAAGGGGTTCGTAGCGGCGCGCGAGGTGGAGTTGCAAAAAACCGCTACGGCGGCGGGTAATGGCCATGTCCCAGCGGAACCTGCTGCAGCCGACAACCTATTGGCCGCACCTGAACGCATGGTTCCGGTCCAACCGCTTGAAAAAGAGCCCGAACTGTCCCCGTTGGAAGCTCTGGAGCGCAAGTTCGCCTCGCACAAGGTGACGCCCGTGCCCGTCACTGGAAAATCGTCGTCCTCCTGATGCTGGATTTTGCCCGCTTTGAATGGCTCTCGTTCGACTGCTACGGCACTCTGATTGACTGGGAGACCGGCCTGGTGGGTTATCTGCGCCCGTTGTTGATGAGCAAGGGCCACTCGCTCACCGACGCCCGGATTCTGAACCTCTACTCGCAGTTTGAGCCGCGCGCCCAGAGCGGCCCTTACCGCCCCTATCGCGAAGTCCTGGCGCAAGTGGTGCGTGACTTCGCGCGCGAGCTGCGCTTCTCGGTCAGCACGGCTGAGGCCAATGGGCTGGCCGAATCCATCCGCAGCTGGCAGCCCTTCGCCGATACCGATGCCGGGCTGCGCCGTTTGCAGTCACGCTACAAGCTCGCAATTCTGTCTAATATTGACGATGATTTGTTCGCTCACACCTCGACGAAGCTGACCGTCTGCTTCGATGCTGTGGTGACGGCGCAACAGGTACACAGCTACAAACCGTCCTTGAATAATTTCGAGGCGCTGTTACGCCGTTTTCAGATTCCGCGTGACCGTCTGCTGCACGTTGCTGAAAGCCTGTACCACGATGTGGTACCCGCGCATGCGCTGGAGATCGCGACCGTCTGGGTCAATCGCCGGCAGGGCAAAGACGCCGCGGCGACGAAGCTGGCCGAGGCCCACCCTGACCTTGAAGTGCCCGACCTGGCTAAGCTGGCGGGGTTGGCCGTATCGGACGGGCAGAACGTTCCGCTGTCATCCTGAGCAAGCCAAACAGGAGAGTCGAAGGACTCTATCCCTTTAGCCATTCCGTACACTCGTCACCCCATCGTGTGACGTGTCACACAGATTCTATTGCTCGACAAGAAGAAACTTACAGGGCGGTCGTTTGATGCCGCTCTGTGGACGTTGCTACGAGGCACGGTACGCTACCCTCATCCTCATACAAGATGGCATTCAACCTCATCGTCGCGAAGGTGAAGAGGGAATTGCCTCACCAAAGGGCCACAGACTTTCTTTCCGGTCTCCGATTTTCCGGCGTTCATTGCGCTAGCACGGCCATCGAGTCCCGGTGCTGTTGGGACGACGGGCGCATCCCGTGCCGCATTTCATCTCCTGGAGGTTTTAATGCTTCACCTCGACACCGGTAATACCGGTTTCATGATTTTGTGTACCAGCCTGGTCATGCTGATGACCCCGGGCCTCGCCTTCTTTTATGGCGGCCTGGTAGGACGCAAGAACGTCCTCGCCATCATGATCCAGAGCTTCGTCTCGATGGGCTGGACCACCGTCATCTGGTACCTATACGGATATTCGCTGTGCTTCAGCGGCGACTGGCACGGCATCATCGGCAACCTCCACAATGCCTGCCTGCACGGCATCAATCTCACGACCGCCATCGGGCCCAACAACACCATTCCGGCGATGGTCTTCATCGCCTACCAGATGATGTTCGCCATCATCACTCCGGCCCTCATCTCCGGCGCGTTCACCAACCGCGTGACCTTCAAGGCCTACTGCCTGTTCCTGACCGGCATGGCTGACCTTCGTTTACTTCCCCTTCGTGCACATGGTTTGGGGCGGAGGAATCCTGCAGCGCTGGGGCGTGGAGGACTTCGCCGGCGGCATCGTGGTGCACAACATCGCCGGACTGGCCGCCCTGGCTTCGGTTCTCTATGTCGGCAAGCGGCGGATACTGGATCGCGGCCCGCACAGCATTCCGCTGGTCGCCCTGGGCACCGGACTGTTGTGGTTCGGCTGGTACGGCTTCAACGCCGGCAGCGAAATGCGGGTGGATTCGGTGACGGCGACCGCCTTCCTGAACACCGATATCGCCGCGTCGTTCGCCGCCGTGGCCTGGCTGGCTGTGGCGTGGTTCCGCGAGCGAAAGCCCAAGTTCCTCGGCCTGCTCACCGGCGCGGTCGCCGGACTGGCGACCATCACTCCTGCCGCAGGTTATGTTTCGCCCACCACGGCCGTCATCATCGGGGTGGTCTCAGGCGTGGTTTGCTACTTCGCGGTCGAGATGAAGAACAAACTGCACTGGGACGACGCGCTCGATGTCTGGGGCGTGCACGGAGTCGGTGGCTTCCTCGGCATCCTGATGCTGGGACTGTTCGCCAACAGAGCCTTCAATCCTGCCGGGACCAACGGCTTGCTCTACGGCAATCCCGTCTTCTTCTTGAAGCAGGTGGTCGCGGTGCTCTTCTCGTCGGTATGGGCGTTCGGTTTCACCTACGGCATGCTGTGCGTCATCAACCTGTTCACTCCGGTCAAAGTGACCGAGATGAGCGAGGAGATCGGCCTGGATGAGTCCATCCACGGCGAGCACGCCTACGAGACCCTCGAAGTGGAGGAGTTGTTTAACGGCGAGCCGTCACGATCTGATCGAGCGGGTCGACGAGAAGGAACGAGCTGGTCGGCGCCAGGGAGTAGCGATGGCGGCGCCGCTCAGGGCGTTGGGCCGGTTCCTGGGAAGCATTGCATTGGCAGGGGTGATACTATCTCACCCCTGCTTTTGCGCGGACAGGATGACCCCGTAACTACCGGTCTGGCATCCGCCAATCCGGCTGGCGCTCGCCGAGACCCACACATGGTGGCGAGGTATCACCACCAACGGCTTCCTGTCGCTATCGTACGGCTACAACACCAACCAGCCCGATTCTCACCAGAACCAGTACCGCGTCTTCGACTTCAACGACAACGAGCCACAGCTGGACATGGCGCAACTGGTGATCCAGCGGGCCATCGAAAAGCCCAACCAGTTCGGCTTCCGCTTCAACCTGATCGCCGGCTCCGGCGTTCCCGAGGTCACCGCGGCTTACGGTTTGTTCCGCAACTGCGAGACGATGATTGCCCACCACGTCGATATTCCCGAGATGTACCTCAGCTACATCGCGCCGCTGGGAAAGGGTCTGCGCTTCGATGCCGGCAAGTTTGCCACCCACATGGGATCGGAGGTCATCGGCGGCTATGACGGCTACAACGACGAATTCAGCCGCGGATTCATCTTCGGCTTCGGCGTGCCGTTTACCCACACCGGAGTGAAGGCGACTTACGCGTTTACCAGCAAGATCTCCGGCGATGTTGCTGGTGACCAATGGATGGGATGAGTTTCAGCGATTCAATCATGGCTATTCGCTGGGCGGCCAAATCACGGTGACTCCGACCAAGACCACAGCGCTGTACTTCAATTTTATTCATGGCCCGGCGCGCCCCAAGGACGATCACGACCAGCGCAGCGCCGACGAAATGGTGGGCAGCTGGAAAACAACGCCGAAGCTGAACCTTGGTTTTGACGCGCTCTACGCGCACGAGGAGAACGGCGTCGCTCTCGGCCATGACGCCATCTGGAAGGGTGTAGCCGGATACGTCAAGTACAACTTGACGCAAACCATTCTCGCTGGCTTTTCGCGGCGAGGTCTTCAACGACAGTGGAGGTACCCGCACCGGCGTGCCCCAGACTCTCCGGGGATATACCTTGACTCCGGAATATGACATGGTCGCGAAGCTCTCAGACATCGACCAGCGTCTGAAGAAGCTGGATGGCAAGTTCGTGGTTCGCGGAGAGGTTCGTCTCGACCTGTCGAACAAGGATGTGTTCCAAAGCGGGGACACTTGGGTCGGCCATCAGTTCACATCGGCCATCAATCTTGATCTATTTGTTCTGACTTGCTGGTTCTCCGGCTTGTTCCGACACGATTTATCGCCCGGTTGTCGCAAAAGGCGCGAGGACCAACATAAAGCTTGCCGTCTTCGCGAGAGGGCAAGCAAAATGACATCGATGGAGATGCCCCTGCGTTTTGTGGATGAACGATTACACCCCACGGCTCTGGGCCGAGTTGTATCCTGTGCTGCGCAACATCAAGACCGACGAGCTCGCCAGGAAGATGATGGCCTACAAGAACAAGCCAGTGGCGAGCTTGGAGGGCCGACGACTGGGGCCTGCTGGATGCGCTGAACCAGATGCTCACCCTCCGAGCTACGTCGCGCGAGCATGCCTTGCGCAACGACTCGCCTCCCGTCCAGGATGCGGCATTTTGGGCTAAGCTGGATAAGGACCTGGAGTTCTATTACGAGGCCCAGTATCCCGGCGAAGAACTGGCTGACGAAGAAGACGAGGATCTCTAATTGCGCCGGCTCTTCGGGCCAATGCCGATCAGACTCACCTTAAGACCAGAGAGGCATTGCAAGACTCATGGCGCACCTGTTCGATCCGCTGTCGATTCGAGATGTCACCTTTGCAAACCGTGTGTTCGTTTCGCCCATGTGCGAGTACTCCAGCACCGACGGATACGCCAACGACTGGCATTTCGTGCATCTCGGCAGCCGCGCCGTCGGCGGCGCTGGATTAGTGTTCACCGAAGCGACCGCCATTGTTCCCGAAGGCCGCATCAGCCCGCAGGACCTAGGCATCTGGAGCGACGATCACATCGCGCCGCTGGCCCGGATCGTCCGCTTTATTCATGAGCAGGGAAGTGTAGCCGGAATGCAGTTGGCCCATGCCGGACGCAAAGCCAGTACCTACCGGCCATGGGAAGGCCCGGGAACAGTTCCCGAAAACGCCGGCGGATGGGCTAACGTTGTGGCCCCAAGCGCCGTGCCGTTCGCCGATCACTATCCCATGCCGCGAGCACTTACCAGCGATGGCATTCAGGAGGTGGTCGCCGCTTTTGCGGAGGCTGCACGTCGCGCTTGTGAAGCCGGCTTTCGTGTGATCGAGATCCACGCGGCGCATGGATATCTGATTCATGAGTTCCTGTCGCCTCTGAGTAATCGAAGGCAGGACGATTACGGGGGTCCGTTTGAGAATCGCACTCGATTGTTGCGTGAGGTGGTGACTGCGGTGCGATCCGCATGGCCAGAGGGAGCACCGCTGTTCGTGCGCATCTCCGCCAGCGATTGGGTTGATGGCGGCTGGGACATCGAGCAGTCGGTTGAACTGGCCCGGATGCTGAAGGACATCGGGGTGGACCTGATCGATTGCTCCTCCGGCGGCAATGTGGCGCACGCCAAAATTCCCGTGGGTCCGGGTTATCAAACCCGATTTGCCGAGCAAATCCGCCGCCAAGCCGGAATCATGACCGGGACGGTGGGAATGATCGTTTCTTCTGGCCAGGCCGAGCATATCGTCGCAAGCGGCCAGGCGGATGCGGTCATCATGGCACGCGAGCTCCTACGCGACCCCTATTTCCCATTGCGCGCCGCCCGTGAGTTGGGACAGTCAATTTCGTGGCCCGTCCAATACCTCCGGGCTGCCCCGGAGGGCTCACAAGCCCGCGTTCCGGTTGACCTCAAGAATCTGCAGTCATGCTTCGAGGAACAGCACGCGATCCCGGAACACTGATTCGCGATAGAAAAGCCTGCCCGTCGACGCTATTTTTCGCGCTATCATGTTCCGCATGGCTCATCATCACTCGCCACGATTTCTCGACATCGTTAACGAAGCGAAGCAACGCGTCCGCGAAGTAACTGTGGACGATGTTAAGAAAATGCTGGACCGCAAGGCCGATTTTCTTCTCATCGACGTTCGCGAAGACAACGAATGGGCAGAAGACCACCTGCCGACGGCCGTACATCTGGGCAAGGGAATTCTGGAACGCGACGTTGAGCAGCGCGTGCCCGACATGAGCACCCACATGGTTCTGTATTGCGGAGGCGGATTCCGCTCTGCATTGGCGGCTGACGCCCTGCAAAGAATGGGATACACGAATGTCGTGTCCATGGATGGCGGTATTCGCGAATGGCGAGAGAAGAGTTACCCGCTCACAAGGGAATGAGAAATCGACCGGTTCTGGCTTGGAAGCCTTAAGGTGCTGCCCGTCCCCTACTGCGCCATGGGAATCTTGATGATCTTCTTCTGGATCGCGTAAGTCACGAGTTGCGCCTTGTTGTGAATGTCGAGCTTGCGCATCAGATTGAACTTGTGGGCCTCGACGGTTTTCACGCTTAACCCCAGCAGCACCGCAATCTCTTTTACCGAGTTGCCTTCCGCCAGCAGCTTCAGGATTTCACGTTCGCGCGGCGTAAGCGTGGACATCCGCGGGCGCATCCTGGCATCTTTGACCCGGGCGCGGAAATCTTCCACCAGCTTGCCCAGCACCCGCGAGCTCAAATACTTGCCGCCCTTGTAGACGTCGCGGACAGCACTCACCAACTGTTGCGCCGGGGTGTCTTTCAACACGTATCCTGCAGCGCCAACTTCCAGGCATTGCACCAGGTAGTCTTCATCCTCGTACATGGTCAGGAAGATGATCTTGGTCTCGGGCCGGTTCTTCTTGATCTGCCGCGCGGCCTCAAATGGCGAGAGCCCGGGCATTCCGATATCCATCAGCACCACATCCGGACGCAGCTCGCGCGCTTTCTCGACGGCCTCGCCCGCGTCGGGCGATTCACCCACCACTTCAAAATCGCTTTCGCTCTCCAGCAGGCGACGTACTCCCTGCCGGAACAACGTATGATCATCCACCAATACACATCTGATTTTCGGCATGTTCTCACCCAAGGCCGGGTCGCCCGCATCCTGCAGGAGTGCGGGTCGGCCTCCATCAATAAGTCTCGTCTCAACGAGCTCTTGTTATCCCCGTAATTCACTGGAAGGCTCTCATCAGGCCCCTCGCGCCACTACGGCGTCGGCGGCCTTCGTCGCTCATCGGAAGCCCGCGGTGCTGTCCAAATCCGCTGCCGGTTGCAATGGGCGCATTTACTTCGATGCGCGTGCCCTTGCCTCGCGCAGAGGTAACCTTCACCTTTCCTCCAATATTTCCGATGCGCTCGCGCATTCCGGCCAGGCCAAAGGTCTGGCGCCCGGGGTTTGGCCTGGGAACAATGCCGACCCCATCGTCCTCGACTACCAGGCAAACCGACTCTCCATCACGTCTCATCTCAATGTTTACCGTGCTGGCGGCGGCATGCTGGGCGACGTTATGCAAGGCTTCCTGCACCACGCGATAAACCGCGGTCTCCACAATCGGAGACAGCCGGCCGAACTCCGGAGAAACCGTGACTCGCGCCTTCACCCCGCTGCTCTTGGCTAAATCTTTGGCTTCTTTGCGGACCGCCGCGATCAGTCCCAGTTCTTGCAATACCAGGGGCGACAGCCGGCCAATGATGCGGCGGATACCTTCGATCGTCCGATCCACCACATCCAGGGTTTCGCGAATTTTCGCGCGCGCGTTGCGCGTCCCCACGCTGCCCTCGAGCATGCCGAGGTAAAGCCGGATCACCATCAGCGCCTGTCCGGTTTCGTCGTGCAGCTCACGGCTGATGCGCTTACGCTCTTCCTCCTGCACCCGCAACAGGTGGCCGGAGAGTTCAGCGATGCGCATCTCGCGTTCGCGCAGGGCATCGGTCATGCCGGCGCGATCAATGGCCAGCGCCGAGCGGTCGGCAATCGCCCTCAGCAACTCCCGTTCGGTGGGGAGCCAATCATGGGGATCGGAAAATCCAATCAGCAGCACCCCAATCACCGTCTCGCTGGACTTCAGCGGCACTCCCCAAAGCGCTTTTGCTCTGCCCTGCAGCATGGGACTGCAATGTCCCGTGCGATACGTTCAAGTCGGGCAAAATTCCCGGCTCGCCGGTCTCGGCAATCTTGCCGGAGAATCCCTCTCCGATAGCAATGGCCAGCGTGGGATCATCAAGATCGTCGCCAAAGCCCACCTGTGCTTGCACTCGCAGAATCTGCTGCTCCGGTTCTTTCAGCAGAATCAATCCCACCGTGGCACTAAAAGTGTGAGTAGCGATTTCCAGCACCCGATCCAGCAATGCGTTCAGGTTGCGCGCCGAAAGCTCAGCATCGAGCACCGACAACAAGCGCTTCCGACTCATTTTTCTGGGCATCGAAGTAGGCCCCCGACACCGCTACGTAACTGGCCCACGAAAGGGTTTCCATGGCGGCCAGCGCTTCACCCAATCGCTGGGGCTGGAAGATCTTTTCCAGGTAAGGATCGATCAGTTCCTGATAAATCTGCAGCGAACGCGAGACGGTCCGTGCATTAACTCTCAGTTTGGCCAGGCGCTTTCCGAAATACTGCAGGCTGTCGTAAAACGCGGCAAAATCGGTCTGCGAAAAGATGGAGAAACCGGTGCCGATGGTCAGCCGCTCCAAGGCCGCCATGGCCCGTCCGTCGCAGTCGAATTCGGCGAACATCTGCTGCCGCCACGCGGCCGTAATCTCCGGAAAGTACGGTTGCAGGCTACGAGTCACCTCGACCACCAGCTCGCGCGAAGATTCTTTCATGGGCAGCAACGGAGACATAGGCTTCTGGGCCAACAAAGATGTTGATGCGGTGGAAGTTACGGCAGGATGGCAGTACTACCTGATTAACCTGATTAACGCGTTACCACCGAAATTATTTAATATCGTATCAGTTTTCTCGCTTATAAAATAGTCATTAATGCTCTAGCTATTGGCCATTGTGTATACAACCAACTCCAGCGCCAGCCGGTTTCTTGGTATTCTGCGTCATGAGGATTTCGCCTACCCTCCTGACAACGCCATGGGGGAGGGCATTAGAAAATCGAGCCACGTAAGAACCATGGATATCGCCGAAAAATCGCCAACACCAACCAGCGCGCTTACGAACGATGAGACGCTGCGTTACTCGCGCCACCTCATCCTGCCCGAGGTCGGCGTAGAGGGACAGCTCAAGCTAAAGCACGCCCGTGTGCTGTGCATTGGAGCTGGCGGTTTAGGCTCGCCCGTGGCGCTGTACTTGGCCGCCGCCGGGGTAGGTACTCTGGGTATCGTTGACTTCGATATTGTCGATGCTGACTAACCTGCAGCGGCAAATCCTGCATGGCAGCGACGACGTCGGCCGCAAGAAGCTGGACTCGGCTGCGGAACGTATCACGGCGATCAATCCCAACGTCGAAGTTCGCAAGTTCGAGATGCGTTTGACCAGCGCCAACGCGATGGAAGTGATTCGCGACTTCGACATTGTCGTCGATGGCACAGACAACTTTCCCACCCGTTATCTGGTCAACGACGCCTGCGTGTTCAGCGGGAAGCCCAACGTGTACGGTTCAATCTTCCGCTTCGAAGGCCAGGCCAGCGTCTTCGCCGTCAAAGATGGCCCATGCTACCGCTGCCTTTATCCCGAGCCGCCCCCGCCGGGACTGGTTCCGTCGTGCGCTGAGGGTGGCGTGCTCGGCATTTTGCCGGGGCTGGTGGGAATGATCCAGGCGACCGAGACGATCAAACTGATCCTCGGAGTCGGCGAGCCGCTGATCGGCCGCCTGCTGCTGGTGGATTCGCTGGCGATGCGCTTCCGCGAACTCAAACTGCGCAAGAATGCTGATTGTCCCGTCTGCGGCGATCATCCCACCGTTACCAAACTGATCGATTATGATCAGTTCTGCGGAATTGGCAGAGAGGAAAAAGCTGCGACCACTACCATGCCAGAGATGACACCCGAAGAATTGAAGCGGCGGCTCGATGCCGGCGAGAAATTGTTTGTGCTCGACGTGCGTGAGCCTCACGAATACCAGATTTGCAACCTCGGCGGACATCTGATTCCGCTGAACGATCTCCCTAAGCGCGTCAGCGAGCTCGATGCCAGCCGCGAGATCGTCGTCCATTGCAAACTAGGTGGGCGCAGCGCCAAGGCTGTAGATTTTCTGCGCCAGTCCGGCTTCGCCAAGGTGCACAACCTGGCGGGCGGCATTAACGCCTGGGCCGAGCGCGTCGATCCAAAGATGCCGAAGTACTGACGACGGCGAAAACAGAGCCTTCAGCAAGGCAACTGGTCCTACGGCGCCGCTTCTATCTACAGTAGCGGAATTTCAATACAATTAACCCAACCCGCCACTTCAGAACCGAGGAGGACCCATGCGAAAGCTCATTATCGTAATCGGAGTCATCGTCGTTATCGTAATTGTCCTGCTTTTGGCGTTGCCTCACTTCATCGATGTCAACAAGTATCGCGGACAGGTTCAGGCCCAGTTGCAGCAGCGGCTCAACCGTCCCGTACAGTTGGGAGAGATGTCGCTCGGGGTTTTCCCTATCAGGGTGGATGTGAATAACGTCGTCATTGGGGACGATCCCAGTTTCCACAACAATGTGCCATTCGCCCAGGTCGGTGAACTCGACGTCAGCGTGAAGCCTGTTCCCGCTGCTGAGCGGCAATGTCGAGGTGAACAGCCTGGATCTGAAGCAGGCGAAGATCGAGTTGATCCGCAACGCCCAGGGCGTGTGGAACTTCTCGACGGCCGGGAATGCTCCGGCAGCCGCTCCTCCGGCCACCACAGCGCCGCCATCGCAGCCTGCCAAGCAGGCTGCCCCGAGTGCGCCCTCCGAGCAGAAGCAGTTCACCCTCGGTGAATTAAAGATTACCGACAGCCAAATCGCGGTCACGGACTATCAGAAGCACCAGTCGCGCGCGGTTTACGACCACATCGATATAACCCTCAAGGATTATGCTCCGGGCAAACCGTTCTCCATTGACGCTACGGCGCATTTGCCGGGCAACGGCTCGCAAACCTTCCGCCTGACTGGAGACGGTGGCCCCGTCAATAATGCCGACTTCCTCAGTACGCCTTTCAAAGGCACCCTGAAGTTGGATCAGGTTTCGCTCTCAGGCAGCGCAGAAGTTCTTGAACAGCCGCCGCCCTGGAAGGCACGGACGCGGTGATCTCCGGTTCCACCAACCTCACCAATTCCAATGGAAAGATGACCGCCGATGGCTCGTTGAAGCTGGAGAACGCTGTCATTCATGGAGTTAAGGCCGGCTATCCCATCTCCGCCGATTTCGATGTGACCGACGATCTTACCAACGACGTGATCCAGATCAGGAAGGGATCGCTTAAGCTGGGTTCGACCCCGTTCGCAGTGAATGGAACGTTGAACACCCGGCCCAATCCGTCCGTAGTGGACGTAAACGTGAGCACCTCGAATGCTTCCATTCAAGAGGTGGCAAGACTGGCGTCGGCGTTCGGCGTGGCCTTCAGTCCCAACACCAAAATCGCCGGACAGTTGACGCTCAACATTCATGCCCAGGGGCCAACCGATCATTTGGCGCTCAACGGCAACGTCAATGGACGCAACCTTGAGGTCACCGGTAGCGACATCCCCCAGCCGGTGCGCGTGCCTTCGATCGACCTGACGATGAACCCGCAGCAGATTCAGTCCAACAACTTCACAGCAACTTCTGGCGCGACCACGCTGGCGGCGCAGATGACGGTATCGCAATATACCGGCAATTCGCCGAATGTCGACGCGACGCTCAAGACCGTCAACGGCAAAGTGAATGAGCTACTGGGCATTGCCAAAGCCTACGGCGTTACCGCCGTCGAAGGCTTTACCGGCACTGGCAACATCACGCTCGATGTCCACGCTGTTGGTCCTATCAAGAATACCGACGCCATGACCTTCAGCGGCAGCGGCGCTTTACAGAATGCGTCGCTGAAGATGCCATCGCTCACCCAACCCGTGAATATTCGCAACGTGAACATGCAGTTCACGCAGAATTCCGTGAACCTGACCAATCTGGCGGCATCGCTGGGTTCCACGAATGCAAGCGGCAATCTCAGTGTGGCCAACTTCCAGGCTCCGCGACTGACGTTTGCGCTGACAGCCGACAAATTAAACGTCGACGAACTGCAGAAAATAACCGGCAGTTCTACGGCCGCTCCCGCCAAGAAAAAAGCGGAAGCCACTTGGAGTCTGGTTCCTGCCGCCGATGCAGCGCCTGCACCGGCAGCGCAGCCGGGTTTGCTTGCCAACGCGACTGGGACGGGCACCATCGCAGTGGGGACTATTCTCTATCAGCAAATCCAGTTGACCAATGTTCACTCCAACGTCACGCTCAATCATGGGGTCATTCAGCTCAACCCGCTGACCGCGCAGATTGATGGTGGACAGGAGAACGGTAGCATCACCGTCGATACCCGGCCGGCAAACATGGCGTTCGCGGTGAATGCGAAGCTCAGCGGGGTGGATGCAAACCGGCTGCTGTCGTCAATCTCGTCGGTGAAGGACACGGTGTACGGCACGCTCGGGTCAAATGCCAACATCACCTTCTCCACTCCGCCATCGGGCGATGTGGTCCAGACCTTGAATGGCGTGATCGCGATGAATCTGGCTAACGGAAAGATCACCAAGCTCGATCTGCTGAAGGAATTGTCGAAGATCGGTAAGTTCGGAGGAGGCGCGGCCAAGGGCTATACCGCCGTCTCGCAGATGAGCGGAACGTTCAACGTCCACAGTGGCGTCGCCCAGACCAACGATCTGAAAGCCGCGCTGGATGTGGGTACTATGGCGGCTAACGGCATCGTAAATCTGGTCAATCAGGACCTGAATATGCACGTCACTGCCGTGCTCAACAAGAGCTTCAGCCAGTCGGTGGGCGGCACCGGGGTTGGCGGCTATCTGAATACGGCGCTGGCGAATAAGAATGGCGAACTGGTACTGCCGGTCATCATCACCGGCAACATGAACCATCCGATTGTCGCTCCCGACGTGCAACAGATCGCGCAGATGAAGTTGAAGAACCTGTTGCCGACGGCGGGTGGACTGCTGAACGGCAGTGGCGGGAACAATCTCGGCGGCCTCGTGGGTGGGTTGCTGGGCGGCCAGCAGCAACCGGCAAAACCTGGCCAGCCTGCCCAGCAAAAACAGCAGGCCAACCCGCTTGGGGACGCGCTGAATCAGTTGCTGGGCGGCAAAAAGAAGTAATCTGCGAGATTACTCGCAGCAAAAAGCCGCCCGCGATGGGCGGCTTAATTTTGCGGAAAACGACCTTGCTGCTACGTGCTGGCTTGCTCCAGCAATCCCTTTTCCAGCTTCTCCTGGCACTCGATGCAGTGCCGTGTCCACGGAACTGCTTCCAGGCGCTTAGGGTTAATCTCGGCGCCACACGAGATGCACTCGCCAAATGTGCCCTCCCGGATCCGGTCAAGAGCGGTCTCCACCATCTGCAAAAGCTGTCGTTCGTTGTTGCTCTGATCAATCCCTTTAAACTCCTTTAAGAATACCTAAGAAAGCTGATGCCCCGCGCGGATTCCGTTCCTGTACTCGGGTGTTTGCCGATTTCATTAAATCAGAAGGAGTTATCGTCCCAATTCGGCCATTTTGTCATGCCAAAGCGAGAGGATTTGCGTTCGCGGGCAAGACAAGAAGTCCTTCTTATCCGGCAGTATCTTCAGGGATAAAACTCAGGGACTTTAAATTTTCTTTAACCCACCAGCGAATATTGATTACAATTACAATACTTATAACGTATATAATTGCCGACTAAT
>CAVWLY010000004.1:0-6764 GCA_963755865.1 uncultured Acidobacteriaceae bacterium
GATGTTCACACCAATGAAGATCGAGATCGAACATGAACGGCTGATCGTCCGCGACGCCTAGCGAAAGGTCATTCCGTCGTTGTCTTGGTTCGTTCGAAGCTCCGCGCCTGGGATCTCCCCGGGCGGAGCATGATCTGCGCCGCCACTTTCGCCTCTCGCCTCGCGCAACTCGGCGTGCCACTCAATACCGTGCGCGATCTCTTGGGCCATAGCTCGATCGCGATGTCGCTCCGCCATGCGCACCTAGCGCCTGATCAGAGACGCGAAGCCGTGGCGATGCTCAATCAAAAACGGATTCTTGCGCTTACGGTGCGCTTACCACCGAATGCCGAGGTCGCCCTGCTCCTGTGCGTTGCTCGCACTCATGGCAACGCTTGCCACTGCCAGCAACAGTATTTCCCACCAGGCTCTTTCTGATACCAAGGATGACCCCCGAATCCCGAACGGTACCTTAGACTACGCCGGGCCGCAGCGCGGCCTGACGCAAGTCGCGAGCGGCCGCTTCCTGGCAACCTTTCCGACGGCGGCAGGGTCCGGAAGTGGCCCGGAACGCGCGTCATTGGATCTTCAAGGGATGAATTGATCCACCGCGCTCGCGGTGCATCGCTGTGGCTGTTCATCCACGCTCAGGTGCTTTCCAGATCGGTCTCTGCGGCGGGAGACAACCCGTGCTTAGACATTCGCGCGAGCGTTATGCGGCCAAAGCCTTGAGCACGTGCTCGGGGGATCACGGCTGATCGCAGTGAGTAGCGCCTTTGCCGGTCCAGTCGGCTCACGGCGTCCCTGCTCCCAGTTGCGGAGCGTCCCGACGTCTACGTGAAGTAACGCAGCAAATTTCGGCTGACTGAGGCCGAGTTTGGACCGGAGCTTCTTGACCGAGGTAGCATCGACCACGAACCGTCGCGAAGGCGCGCGATTGCCTTGCACCATCTCATTCATCTGCTTCATGCTCTCGACCAGCTCACCGAACAGCTTCTTGTCCACTCGACTCTCCTACCAGTTCTCATTCAATTCCCGAAGTATTTTCTTTTCCGCCGCGCTCAGGTCGTCTTTGACGCCTTTCCGGTAGATCAGGAGCATGCGTATCTGCTGCTCTCTGGAGGCGTGAAAATAAATCACGCGAACCCCTCCTCGTTTCCCCCTTCCGTGCAGGGTCCAGCGTACCTTGCGTAGGCCGCCAGTTCCCTGAATCACATTGCCGGCGTTGGGCTGAGTCGCCAGAAACCACTGCAGCTCTGCGTAGCTCTCATCGCTCAGCAGTTCCTTGAGAAAAACGGGACACCGCCGAAAGAGGAAAGCAGGTTAGGGACTCGAACCCTCGACCTCGGCATTGTGAGACGGAAGTGCGGCCAGGTCCCCAAACTAAATCAATGACATAGATCGACGATTGTCGTCATAAGGGCCATATTCGCCCGTTTTTATCCCGATGGTTGCCGTTTCGGGAGCACGAAAAGTGACACGGGCCAGTTTGCGCTGCTCGAGCCTGGGAATGTGGTGTATTATGTGTATATATACCCACATTGCACTCCACATTCATGAAGACCATCCAAATGACTATCGATGAGCGACTGCTGAAGCTTGTCGACAAGATGAGCCGAGCGCGGAAGACCACCCGCTCGGCGTTCATTCGCGACGCACTCGAGGCAAAGATCCGGCGAGAGCGAATTCGAGAGGAAGAAGTTCGCCACGCCGAAGGCTACACGCGCAAGCCAGTCGAGCCAGGTGAGTTCGACGTCTGGCTCAACCAGCAAGACTGGGGCGCGTCATGAATCGGGGTGACGTCTGCTGGTACACATTCAAGGCACCGGACAAGAAGCGACCAGTGTTAGTGCTCACTCGCGAGTCCGCAATTTCGGTACTCAATTCCGTCACCATCGCGCCCATCACATCGACGATCCGCAGCATTCCCACCGAGCTGCTGTTGACGAAGCAGGATGGCGTGCCTCACATCTGCGCAGCAAACTTCGATAATCTTCAGACCGTACCCAAGAGCAACATTGGCGATCGCATTACGCGATTAACGTCGCGGAGAATGAAAGAGGCAGCGGCTGCGGTGTCATTCGCGCTCGGGTTCGACGATGAATAAAGGTCGCGCTACGCAAGGAGCGAAGTGACGTTAGGTCTGGGCCACGGTCCGGGGGCACTGGCCTTGTGTAGTACCTTCAGCCGCCACGCTAGCACTCGGTT
Organism: uncultured Acidobacteriaceae bacterium; assembly: GCA_963755865.1. GTDB lineage: Bacteria > Acidobacteriota > Terriglobia > Terriglobales > Acidobacteriaceae > Bog-257. Next base: position 2,188 of record CAVWLY010000004.1, read on the forward strand.
CCGCCTCCCGATGTGCTCGGCAAGGAAAGAACAGCAGATGCTGCGGGCTCCAAACGGATGCCCCTATTTGCTGCAAATCAGAACCCGCGTGCTCAATCCGCAGCTGCGCCGGGTGTCGAGCGCTGGCACGCGCGGCTCCAATCAGTTTCTACTTCAGTCCGTCTGGCGGCGTAGTCCTCGCAATGGACAGCTCTCCAATTTGGGTCTCGGCCGAAATTGACGGGCTAGGCGAGCTCTTGCAAGTGAGTGTCCAGAAAAGCGGCAAGCTGAGATCTCGTTATGGCACCTACTTTTTGTGCAGCCACTGCGCCGCTCTTAAACAGGAATAGTGTTGGAATGCTCCGAATACTGAACTTAGCCGCCGTGGCTGGGTTGTCGTCGATATTCAGCTTCGCGATGCGAATCTTATCTTGGTATACGTTGGCAGTCTCGTCGAGGATCGGCGCAATCGCTTTGCAGGGTCCACACCATTCGGCCCAGAAATCGAGCAGCACCGGTTTGGCTGACTTCAGGACATCACGGTCGAATGCCACATCATTGGTATGAACGATAAGTGATTTGCTCATAGACGCCTCCAATACGCAGTCTTTCCAAGAAGGGCCGCCTGCTGTCTATGTGTCAGCAACGGGTTGCTCGGTCTCCGATGGCCGTTGTGCCGAGTGGCTGAGCGAACATGGGGGTGCTATTGGCAGTTGCAAATTACTAATCGACATATGGAAAGATCAATGCAGGAGTCGAACCGCGACCAAGCTTCTGTGACGATATCGCCGGGCCGCCCAAACTCGACAGCGTGACGCGGGTCTGCAAATACTCCGTAGTCGCAGCGGCTGCGCGAGCTCGCCAGGGGTTTGTGATTTCGGCCGTGCGCGCCGCGAAGAACGGCGCTCGAGCCAGGATGCCAACGCGTCTAATCAAATCGCGCAAATCCCTCCTCGCTTTAGTCCTTACCATTTGCGAGACGCGACACGCGGCGTGTTTGAACATGGTGCCGCGCGGATAGGCTAGAAAATGCTCTGCGTTATGGGAAGTGTGCGGGTGCATCAATTGGCCTACTTGACTTATCATATGATGGTCGTCATATAATGGGTGCGAGGAGAATTATCAGATGCGCTACAGCGATACGCACAAGAGCGAGACTCATGCAAAGCTCGTGAGGCTTGCCGGCAGGGCTTTGCGGGAAAAGGGACCTGAAGGACTGGCCGTGGCGGAGCTGATGCAGGCGGCGGGCCTCACGCATGGCGGCTTTTACGCCCATTTCAATTCCAAGGGTGCGTTGCTGGTTGAAGCGCTCGAAGGTGTTTTTGAGGACTCGAAGCGGACATTTCAGGGTGTGACCGACGGTCTGCCGCCGCGCGATGCGCTTGCGCGATATATAGATCTCTACGTATCGCCCGCTCATCGAGACAATCGTTCGCAAGAATGCCCGATCGTCGCTCTTAATTCCGATTTGCCGCGACAATCCAAAAAGTTTCGCGCGACCTTCGACTCCGGACTGAGGGCGCTCCTGAACAGGCTCACGGACCTGATCAAGGCCGCCGGTATCAGCGACAGTGAAGCTCTTGCAGCGTCGGTTCAATCCGCAATGACTGGCGCAGTCGCGGTCTCCCGGGCGGTATCCGACCGCCGGCTCTCTGATGAACTTTTGAAGTCCGCGCGCACCAGCATCAAGGCACAACTTGGCCTGGGCGATGCCGCACTACCGGGAGGAACCCTACAATGAATGCCGTTCCAGACACGGCGCACCTTTCGGGCATCGAGCAGCTCCGTGCGATTTTCGCCGGTAGAACCGGCTATGAAGGCATCGTCAAGACGCTCGACATTCATCCCGTCTCGGCGGAGGAGGGATTCGTGGCGTTCGAGGGTTCGCCCACGAAGGCGGTCTACAATCCCATCGGCTCCGTGCATGGCGGTTATGCGGCGACTCTGCTCGATACCGTCATGGGCTGCGCGGTGCATTCGCGCCTGAATGCCGGGCAGGCCTATACCACGCTCGAGCTCAAGATTGCCTACCATCGCGCGCTTACCGACTCGAGCGGACCGGTCCGCGCCGAGGGGCGGGTTGTCTCCCATGGAAAACGCGCCGCCTTCGCAGAAGGCAAGCTGTTCGACAAGGACGGCACCCTTTGCGCCACCGCGACGACGACGTGCCTCGTCTTCACCAAGGAGAGGATATGAGTGATTCCCGCTCAGGGGGCACTGGCCTCATCACCGGCGCCTCGGCAGGCATCGGTGGCGTCTATGGCGACCGTCTTTGTGAAATGGAGAGGATCCGAACATGAAACTGCAAGGTGCCATCGTGCTCATCACCGGTGCCAATCGCGGCATCGGACTCGCCTTCGCCGAAGCTGCATTGGCGCGCGGTGCACGCAAGGTCTATGCCGGCGCTCGCAGCCCCTCGTCCATCACCACTCCGGGCGTCGTTCCCGTGAAACTCGACGTCACCTCGGATAAGGACGTGGCTGCCGCCGCGCGAATCTGCAGTGACGTCACCCTCGTCGTCAACAATGCAGGGATTGCACGACCGGGTGGTCTGCTCAACCCTGAGGCCACTGAAGCGGCCCACGCGCAATTCGACACCAATGTCTTCGGGATACTGCGCATGACGCAGGCCTTCGCCCCCGTGCTCGCCAAGAACGGCGGGGGTGCCTTCCTCAATGTGCTATCCGCCGCCAGCTGGATCAACAGCGGCGCCCTGACCGCGTACGCGGTCTCCAAGGCAGCCGCCTGGAGTTTGACCAATGGCCTGCGCAACGAATTGCGGCAACAGGCAACGCAGGTTCTCGGGCTGCACGTCGGCTTCGTCGATACCGACCTGGCCCGTGGACTGGACGTCATCAAAGTCTCCCCGCAGAGCGTCGTTATCGCCGCCTTCGACGCGCTGGAAGCCGGCGCGAGCGAGGTGCTCGCCGACGAGCGCGCCCGGACGGTCAAACGCGGTCTGACGACCGAGCCGCCGATCTATCTCTAACGAATAGCATCGTGACGGGACTTGGCCATTGATTATCCGCATCCATGACACCTCTGCTTCATGGAGCTACCGCACTTGAAGGAGCCTTCATTATGACGAGCCGTCGGCCCTTTCTGGCGAATCCCGACTTGCCGGCACGGTTCGCAAAGCGCGCTCCACTCAACGCGCCGAAGACAAGCACGTTTTACACGCCGGGGCCCGCAGGGTACACAGACTATCCGGCGCTAACGCAGGCCATGGCAATCGCCATGACAGCGGGCTAGATGCAACACCAAACCTCGACACGTGATCAACCCGGCTTTCCCATCTACTCAGTGTGTACGCAAGGTTCGACAATGCAACACGACTGACACCGCGCCTCACCGCATATGGCCTGGCAACCCGCAATGAAACACCTTCACTGGAGGATCTAGACGTGACCTCCTCGATAAAGGCCGCGAAGAGCATCGCAATCGCTGTATCACTTCTGCTGGCTTCCGCAGCGGCCCCCGCAGACGACCCGCCGCTGCCGACGCAGGTCGTCGATTTGGCGAGCAAGCTGAACGGCTCGCATCCGGGCTTCCGAGCCTTCCACGGAGACCAGACCAAGGATGGGAGCCAACCTTGGCCTGATGACCGCAAAGTCGTCGAGCTCGGCGTACTGACGCTGAACAAAGTGGTGCCCAACAGCTTGGAGGCGGAAAAGAAGCTCCTGTTCGTGCCCACCGCCCTCACCGCCGGTATCGAGCTCTCCGACGATCCGCTGCCGAGCGTGCGCGCTGCCGCCTATGCCGTCTCCTTCGGGAGGCGCAGCCAGCCGAGTTCAGCAAGTTTGAGCCCGGACGACCAGCCGAGCACTGTTTCACCCTAGGTGCGCATGGGCTACTCTACTGAGGCGATCGCTCGGCATATAGGCGTTAAGGCGGGCGCCGTGTTGAGCAGACTCTATCGCGCCCGACAGAAATTGCGAGTCGCCCTTGGTGACGCATGATTCGATGCTCTGCGCCAGCTTGTCGGGTTCGCCTCAAGATTCGGAATTTTACGTACGCCAAGTCCTCGTCACGGCTGATCTGCCACTAAATTTTTCTCAGCCGCGGCGAGGATCTCGGCCGACAGCTTGGGGTCGCTCACCACGCGCGACATCGTCACCGCGCCGATCATCGTCGCGGCCGCGACCAGAGCTCGCCGCCGGACATCTGCGGTGCGGGCCTTCCCCGCCAGGATGTCCACAAGCCTTACAAAACCCGCCGTGGCTGCTGCGCGCGCCTTCTTGTCGGACCGGGCAAGTTCGCCCCCGAGCGCGGCGAGTGGACAGCCAGAGGCCGGGTTGTCCCGGTGGCGGGTCGAAAGATACGCTGCCACGGCGGAGTTGACGGTCGGGTGAGCGGCCAGCTCCTCGAGGATGCTGTCCATGGCCGCGACGGTGGCATCCGCGACGAGCTGGTCCTTCGACGCGAAGTGCTTGTAGAACCCGCCGTGGGTCAGCCCGGCGGCCTTCATCAGGTCGGCCAGCCCGGTGGCCACGATCCCCTTCTCGCGGAACTCGCGCGCGGCCGCCCGAACGATGCGCTTGCGTGTCTCAGCGGCCTCCTCCCTCGACTTCCTCATTTCTCACGTCCTCCGGCAAAAG
>CAVWLY010000005.1:0-97398 GCA_963755865.1 uncultured Acidobacteriaceae bacterium
ACCTGCCGGTGTTGCTGGCGCAGCCATCGGGAGTCACGGTTTTCGAAAGTAACTGCAAGCCTCTGGGCTTCTTCTCCGACGACAAGGTGGATGTGATGACGACCGTGATGTCGCCTGGCGATACCGTTGTCCTCTACACCGACGGAGTCAGTGAGGCAGCCAATATTAGCGGCGAGGAATATGGCGTGGAAGCCCTGCGTAAGCTCATTGCAGAACAGCCGCCATCCTTTTACCCGGCCGCGCTGGTAAAGGCCTGCAAGCAGCGCGTGGCCGCGTTTCGTGGAGGTGCGGAACAAGCCGACGATGAAACGTTGCTGGCGATTCAGTATGCGCCGGCAATGCGCGCGGCGCTGAAATCGGAAGCGCGCTCAGTGGGATCAGTCGTATAGCGCAAGAGGCAGGTGTTTTGCGTAGCGCTCGAAGTCTCGGTCGGCGGTGTAGATGGTCCAGCCCCTCCTTACGGCGACCGAGCATAACAGGAAGTCGATGGGGCTTCCGATAATGCCGTGTGTCCGGCACGCATTGCTCATTTCGGCGGCGTCTTCATAGTCCTCCGTCTCAACGGCAACATCCGGAAAGGCACGCAGCTGCTTTTGCAAACGGGAAAACTGCTCAGGAAACCTGATCCCCGACAGGATCTCCTGCCGAACCGGACCTAATAGCCGCACCCTCCCTTCGGTCACCGTTTCCTCCAGTCTGTGAAGTTGCTTAGCTTGAATGGCGGAAAGCTGCCGTGGAACGCGGCGAAGGGCCAAAGACCAGATGGAGGTATCTACAAGAACCATCATGTGCGCTTGCGCCGCCGCTCAGCTTTGTAGTCATAATGTGGATCGTAGGCGATGGTGCCAAATAACTTGATGATGCCCATTTGCTTGCGGCGCTGAATATATTCCGCCAAGGCCGCGGTAACAGCTTCTTTCTTCGTCTTGTGCCCGCCAACGGTACGGGCTTCCTCAATCAGCCGGTCGTCTAACGCAAGATTTGTCGCCACGGGGACGCTCCCAACCAATTATTACACATCTCGACGTGTAAGCCAATGTGTAGGAAGAACTGAAAACCATACGGGAGCCCGCAGGCGAAATCCTGAGCGACGTGTAGAACCCCGTTAGAGAATCTGGTGCCGAAGAAGGGACTCGAACCCCCACACCCTTGCGGGTACATGGACCTGAACCATGCGCGTCTGCCAATTCCGCCACTTCGGCGAGTGGACGCGAGTGAGAACTGCAACTCGCGATCGGGAAGCATGATTATTGTACAGGCGGCCGCTAGAGATTCGCAATCGGCGGCTCTTCGCTCATCGCTATTCGCCTTTCGCTCTTCGTGTCCGTTGAAATCTCCGTACCGGATACTCCGGAATCAAGCGCCAGAATAAGAGTCGACCATTCTTGGTTCTAGCGAATAGCGAATAGCCTGTAACGAAAGGCGATAAGCGAAATGCGAGTAGCGAATAACGAAAGGCGAATAACGAAAGGCGAATAGCGAAAGGCGAATAGCGAAAGGTGGCTTCTCAGCTCGCTGCCTCGGCGGCTTCGCTGGCGCCGTGGGCCCCGTATTCCTTCAGCTTATTGTGCAGAGTCTTCAGGCTGATGCCGAGAATCTCGGCAGCACGCGTCTTATTATTGTTGGTCGATTCCAGAGTCTTCAAGATGAGCAGACGCTCAGCCTCTCCTACGGTTGTGCCGACACCAAGACGCACCGCATTGGCCTCCTGCACGGGAGCGCGTGGTGCGACATGGCCGAATCCTGGCGGCAAGTGTCTCGGTTCAATCAATGCGCCATCGCATACGATGACGGCCCGTTCAAGTGTGTTGCGCAATTCGCGAACATTGCCGGGCCAGGCATGCGCATGGAATGCGTTGGCCACGTTATCGCTGATACCGGCAACCGTGCGATTATGCTTTTCGTTCATGTCGGCCAGCAACGACTGCACCAGGTCGGGAAGATCGTCCTTGTGCTCGCGCAGCGGCGGCAGATGAATGTTGAAAACGTTTAAACGATAAAACAGATCGTTGCGCAACTGCCCGCGCGCCACCGCTTCTTCCGGAGGCTTGTTGGTGGCTGCCAGGACCCGCACATCCACCGAGGTCTCGGTTTTACTGCCCAGGCGGCGCAGTTTGCGGTCCTCCAGCACACGCAGAAGCTTGGCCTGGGTGCCAATCGGCATCTCGCCAATTTCGTCGAGCAGTAGTGAGCCGCCCTCCGCTAGTTCGAAACAGCCGGTGCGTCGTTCCAACGCGCCCGTAAAGGCGCCCTTTTCATGTCCGAAAACCTCGCTCTCGATAAGGGTTTCCGGAATAGCCGCGCAATTGATGGCCACAAACGGCTTAACTTTGCGATTGCTGAGCGAGTGGATGGTGCGAGCCACCAGTTCCTTGCCGGTACCGCTTTCTCCCGTGATAAGGACCGATGCGGTGCTGGGAGCTACCATCTCGATCAACCGGAAAATCTCCTGCATCTTCTTCGAGGGACCAACCAGCGAGCCCAGTACGCCAACGTCGCGCAGCTTGCGACGGCTGGCTTCCAACTCGCGCTCGGTGCCGCGGATGCGCGAAGCGTTCTGCAAAATGTTACGAAGACGGGTAGGATTCACCGGCTTTTCGATGAAGTCGAACGCGCCAATCTTCATTGCGCTGACTGCGGCATCGACGCTGCCTTGAGCCGTGAGCAGGATAACCGCGACAGCCTGCGGCTGGGCCGCGATGTGCTGCAGCAGCTCCATGCCGTCCATCCCGGGCATTTTCAGGTCGGTGATCACGATTCCCGGGTTCCACGACTCGACCTTCTCCAGCCCTTGCACCCCATCCTCAGCGGTTTCCGTGTCGTAGCCCCAGTTGCGCAGTAGTTCTGCCATACCGGTGCGTTCGTTCTCCTCGTCCTCGACGATCAGGATTTTTTCTCGCAGCATGAGGAAAAAGGCCTCTTACCACTTCAGTGACGAATATCTGCGGGCTCGCCGTCAACGCCAACGACCACCTTAGATGCGAGGCAAGGCCTCTGCGTTGAAAATGCAGAGCGGTCTCTGGTTATCCGGAAACTGGCGCGTACGACAGGCTGCCATTAACCTACCACTTTTTAAGCACTTTCGCCTGAAGCCGGATCTGTAGCCGGCATCCCACGGTCTAGCGAAGGGCTGAAACCATCGCGAGTAACTGGAGGCTAGCGCTGGCGCAGGTTCCTCTGAGCCTGAGTAGGATGGTTAGCATTTATTAACTGGAAAGCATTGTTTTATAGTTACTCTTTAGTTACCGATTCCCAAATCGGGTCCGCTGTTCGGGACTTTCCTTCCCGATCACTGGGTGAAGCAATGACGTCGGCCGAAGGCAGGTGGCTTGGTTGTTTCCGGAGGCCAAATTGTGCAATCGGATGGCAAGAAAACCGTACCCATGGCACAAAATCAGTAAACACCTGATGCGAAATAAACTGGAGACAACGGCATAACTTTGTTAATCTTCCCCGTTGCGGTACAATCATTTGCGGTTGCGAGCAGGACCTTTACCTGCACTTGTACTAGACAATTGAATTGAATTCGAGCTGGGCCACGTTGCTTACGGTACTGCTAGAGTTCCGGAGGATTTGGAATGTCTTCTCGTATTGGAGTAGTCCCGACACGCCTTATTGCGACATCGATTGCGCTGACGTTTGCGCTTTGTATGCTAGGCGTTTTTGCTTCAGCGCAGGTTGAAATTCAGCCCAAAGACGAAGTCTTTGGCGGTTATTCATGGTTACACCCCAATGGCCAGGTAGACTTTGGTTATAAGGTCAAAGATATAACCAAGGGTTTTGACTTCTCAAATGTCTACTATCTTCCCGAGGCGCACAATGTGGGCGTACTTCTCGATGGCAGCGGCCATTTCGGTGCCAGCGACAATGCTCAAGTGGGCTATATATTGGGAGGTTTTCAGTACAAGTATCATACGGACACCTTCTCCCCGTTTGTGCGGGTCTTTGTCGGCGCTTCCCGAATTAATCCACCGATAACGGCGGCTGAGTGGAACGCCGCCGTCGGCGGTGGCGGTGGTTTCGACTTAAACATCACCCACCGGTTCGCCATTCGCCTGGCGCAGGTGGATTACATTTACTCCAACTACAAACCGCATGTTCTCGGCAGTACCAGCCAGTGGAACAGCATCCGTCTCGCCGCAGGTGTAGTGGTGAACCTGGGTACCTATTACCAACCGCCACTTTCCTGCACCGCGTCCGCCTCGCCGACCGAGGTTTTTGCGCCAGATCCGGTGAAGGTGACCACCACGGGCAGCGGTTTCAACCCGAAGCACACGATCACCTACTCTTGGTTAGCCAATGGTGGTGGCAAGCTGGACGGGGCCAACTCCCAGACTGCCACGATTGACACCACCGGTGTGGCGGCAGGAAGCTATGCGGCGAATGCGACTCTCACCGACCTCAAGTTGAACCATATGGACTCCGGCAGCCATTCCTGGCTGGGCAGGCCGGACCCAGTCAAGCCGGCGATGTGCTCGGCAGCTTTCACCATCAAGCAGCCGCAGCCGCCAGTGGTCAGCTGCTCGGCCAGTCCAACCACGATTGCGGTGGGTGAGACGTCCACCATCACGATGACGGCCACCGACCCGCAAGGGTGGCCAATGACCTATAGCTGGTCGGCCACCGGTGGTCAGATAAGCGGCACCGATACTACTGCCACACTGACGGCGTCCAATGCGGACGCGGGCAACACCATCACCGTGACCGGCACGGCGACGACTAATCGCACCGGTGGGAACCCGGTTACTCAGAGCAGTACTTGCACGGCGTCGGTTACCGTGCCGCCGGTACAGAAGTGCGGCGTCATCGAGGATTGGGGTGAGTGTACCTTCGAGAAGAACCCCAAGAAACCGTGGCGTGTAGACAACGATTGCAAGGACACGCTCGACAAACTTTCTCTGCGGTTGCAGCAGATGCCTTCCGGCAAGGTGGACATCGTTGGCTACACCAACGAGAAGGAAGTCGTATCCGAGAAGACGTTGGGCGCGCAGCGCTCGGTCAACGTCAAGTACTACCTGACTACGGATGGTCCGAACAAGGTTGACGCCAGCCGCGTCCAGCCTCGTGACGGTGGCGTCAAGGGTCAGGCCACTCACTTCTACTACGTGCCTGAGGGATGCCTGCAGTCCGGGCAGACAGAAGAGGGTAGCGTAGTTGACGAAACCGCAGTGCAACCGCAGTCGCGTAATGCGCCTGCTAAGAAGAAGATGAGAACGCACAAGGCTAAGCCGGCGGCTCCTCCCGCTCAATAGTCTCGTGCGGTAGCTAACTCAGGCCGGTGGGAGATTCGTCTCCCACCGGCTTTTTCTTTATGGGTTCCGAACCCGAAGCTTATGGCAAACAGTGAGGCGACGATTTACTGGGCCGGTACGGGGCTGCTTAGAAGAGTGCATCGCTGGCAACTCCGAGTTATGATTCAAATCTAGGTGTTCGTTTTCAAGCTGCGCAGCATGCGCACGCAATATCAAAAGGCAGGAGTGTTGTCTACTGTGGGTAAGCAATGTGCTTTTCTGGCCAAGCTGTTTCTCTGCGTTACGCTGATCTTCACCGTTGGTAGCTTCGCCTCCGATTGGCAGTTGATTGGGCCGGAGGGCGGCAATGTGCGCAGTCTCGCCTACGATCCCAGCGATCCTAACCGACTCCTGCTCGGAACCAGTTCTAGTCAGCTATTTATTTCCCAGGACGGGGGGAGTTCGTGGAACTTGTTCGCGCACCTCGGCACGGGCGACGATTACGTTTTCGATCACATTGTCTTTGACCCTACCAATCCAGCTACGGTATATGCGGCGGCCTGGGGACTATTCAACGACAACGACGGTGGGGTTTTTCGTTCCGACGACGGCGGCCACACCTGGCGCGAGTTGATGGGCGCCCATGGCAAATCAATCCGCGCCCTGGCCATGGCTCCGAGCGATCACAACACGCTGGTGATTGGCGCGCTGGACGGAGTTTTCCGCACCCGGGATGGGGGCGCGACATGGGAGCGCATTACGCCGGAAAACACTCAGGCCATCGAGAACCACTCCTCGCTGAGGAACTTTGTCTCGGTTGCTATTGATCCGCAGAACCCCGAAATCATCTATGCCGGTACCAGACATCTGCCGTGGAAGACCACCGACGGAGGGGCGAACTGGCACAACCTGAAAGAAGGGATACTCGACGATTCCGATGTCTTTAGCATCATCGTTGATCCGAAGAAGCCTTCGCGAGTGTATGCCAGTGCGTGTTCGGGAATTTATCTGAGCGAGAACGGAGCAGAGCTGTTCCACCGGGTCCAGGGACTTCCGCATTCGGCGATTCGCACCCGGGTGTTGCGTCAAGACCCGCAACGCCCCGCGATTGTTTATGCGGGCACCACCGGGGGACTTTGGAAGACGGAAGACAACGGTGTCCGCTGGAAGCTGGTGACCGCGACTAACGTCATCGTAAACGATGTAATGATCGATCCTCGTAATCCTGACCGCGTGCTGGTAGCCACCGACATGCGCGGAGTGCTGGTCAGCAACGATGGTTTCAGGTCCTATACCGCTTCCAATCGCGGCTTTTCTCACCGTGTCGTCGGAGACGTGATTGCCGATCGCAAAGACCCCAATAAGCTTTACGTGGGAGTGGTCAACGACCAGGACATGGGCGGCTTGTTCGTCTCGGATGACTCGGGAAAAAGTTGGAGGCAGTCCAGTAAAGGGCTCGCGGAGCGCGACATTCTTAGTTTGCAGCAGGCGGAGAACGGAGTGCTCTTCGCCGGAACCAATCACGGCATCTTCTCGCTGGCATCGGTAGGCGGTTCCTGGGTGGCGGCGGCGATGATTAACGGTCCGGTGCCTGAATGGCAGCCGAAGGAAGTGACGCCGGAGCCGGTGGTGGTCAAGCCCAAGTCTTCCAAAGCGACTGCGGCCTCCAAACACAAGGCCCACCAGACGAAGCCCAAGGTTCCGGCTGCAGCGGTGATACCAGCGGAAACCGCACCTCGAGTGCGTTCGGTACGGATTGGAGAAAACGCCTGGTATGCGGCAACCGATGAAGGATTATTCATCAGCGTAGATCAGGGAAAGAAATGGTACGGTCAGCCCGTTGACGGAGAGACCAACTTCAGCGCGGTGAACGCCTACGATAGTGGCACCGTGACGCTGGCCGGCCCGAAGGGCGCCTACATCTCACGCGATGACGGCAAGACTTGGAATGCGGTCGTCCTTCCCCCATGGGCTACCCATGTCTACAACTTGACCCTTACACCCGATTCGTCTCTGTGGATCGGCTCTCGGCAGGGTGCGTTGCGCTCAACTGACGGGGGCGTGAGCTGGCGTTATCTCGGGGCAGTGGGACTTCCCAAGAATGAAGTATTGGCGGTCCGGTATGATGCCGAAGGCCATCGCCTGCTGGCCACCGCACTTCACTCTGATGGCGTATTCGAGAGCAAGGATGATGGAAAGAGTTGGCAGAGCACCTCGGATGCGGGCGTTCCGATTCGCGCAGCCCTGAACTACCAGGGACACCTGTTGGTCGCATCGTTCTACAACGGTCTGCTGCTGCAGCAAAGCAGTGCGGTCGAGTCAGCGTCCGATTCGGCGCATGCGGGCAAGCGGGCTCCATCCGCAAGTCAGCAGTAGTAGTACCCAGCGCGACTACTCGCAAATCGTTTCGACGGTAGCGCGGCCGGGTTGTTGACGAGAGACTTAAACCCGGCAGATACTGGCTATTTGAGTGGCGGCGCAGGTTGCTCAGTTCGAGTTATGATTCGAAAAGCGGCTTCTTTCACCTTGCGGTTGCGGGTTGGTTGATCGCTTCCTAACTGGCGCCGCACTTGCATTAAAACAATTAAGACTGAAAACGCTGCCCAGGCTGGCGCCACTTTGCTTACGGTAGTGCTAGAGTTCCGGAGGATTACGAATGTCTTCTCGTATTGGAGTAGTCCCGACACGCCTTATTGCAACAACGATTGCGCTGACGTTCGCGCTTTGTATGTTAGGCGTTTTTGCTTCAGCGCAAACTGATATTCAGCCCAAAGACGAAGTCTTTGGCGGTTATTCGTGGTTACACCCTAATGGCAGTGTAGACTTTGGTTACAAAGTCAAAGACATAACCAAGGGATTTGACGTCTCAAACGTCTACTACCTTCCCGCGGTGCACAATCTGGGCATACTGGTCGACGGCAGCGGCCATTTCGGTGCCAGCGATAACGCCCAGGTGGGCTACATCTTGGGAGGATTGCAGTATAAGTTTCATACCGACACGTTCTCCCCGTTTGTGCGGGCGTTTGTCGGCGTCTCTCAAATTAATCCGCCGATTACACAGTCTGAGTGGAACGCCGCTGTGGGCGGTGGTGGTGGTTTCGACTTGAACATCACCCACCGCTTCGCTCTTCGCCTGGCGCAGGTGGATTACATTTACTCCAACTACAAGCCGCATGTTCTCGGCTCAACCAGCCAGTGGAACAGCATTCGTCTGGCGGCCGGTGTGGTTGTCAACCTGGGCAACTACTACGCCCCGGCCCTCGCTTGCACCGCCACTGCACAGCCTACCGAAGTGACGGAAGGCGAGCCGGTCACGGTTACGGCTACCGGTACGAACTTTAATCCGAAGCACACCATTACCTATGCCTGGACCACCGATGGTGGCAAGATGGATACCGCCAATGCGCAGTCGGCGCATATCGACATCACCGGCGCATCTGCAGGTTCGCACACCGCCAACGCCACGCTCACCGATGCCAAGATGAAGAAGATGAACTCGGCAACGTGCAGCGCGCCGTTTACGGTGAAGGCGAAGCCGATGAATCCGCCGCAGGTTACCTGCTCGGCCAATCCGACTACGGTACAGGCCGGCTCTCCGTCCACCATCACGGCGAACGCGACCAGCCCGGATGCAGGAGTAACCATCTCCAGCTACGCCTACACCGCTTCGGCTGGAACGGTTAGTGGAACTGGTACGAGCGCGACCCTGGATACGACCGGCGCATCCGGGCCGATCAACGTGACCGTCACCGCGACGGATTCGCGCGGACTGACCGGAACCTGCACCACCTCGGTAACGGCCGAAGCTCCGCCTCCGGCTCCGCAGGTGAGCGCGCGTACGCCGATTCAGTTCATACAGCGTCCGCATCAGAAGTACATTCCATGGCGAGTGGATAACGAAGCTAAGGCCATACTGGACGACGACGCCTCCGCATTGAAGAACGATCCCAATGCCAAGCTGGTCATCGTCGGTTACGCCGATGGCGAACCACAGCCGATGATCGGCAAGGGCAAGAGCAGGCACGCGATGGATCTGGCAGCACAGCGTGCGGTCAATGCCAAGGCTTACCTGGTACAGCAGCAGGGTATCGACCCGAGCCGTATCGAGGTACGCAAGGGCACGGGCAAGGACCACGTGGCGGATATCTTCTGGGTACCGCAGGGCGCGGACACCGCCACCGCTTCTGTACTGCAAGGCACCACGCCAGTTGACGAGTCGGTGGTGACGCCGAGCGAGAACGCCTATCCGAAGCCGAAGACGGCGGCTCCAGTGCATCATCACAAGAAGGCGGCAGCGCCGCCGCCGGCAGCCCAGTAAGCCGGTAAGTTAGCTACACTCCACACCGGTGAGAGCACCATGCTCTCACCGGTTTTTCTTGTGCGCGGAGCAGGCGGGAAAACGTCAAGCGGGATTGCAACTCGGCAAGCTCTGCCTGCCGATTCAAAACTCATCACCGCGGATTGATTCAGGAACTTGACGAACTAGACGCGCAGTGAGAATCTGAACCACACTGACAGTCGGGAGGCTAAGTGGCTTCCCCGGAAACGCGAACAGAGATCCACAAAAAGTGTGGCGCTTTGTGCATTCGGTTTTCTGGGTCGCCACCGGATTGCATCCGAGCGCAAAACACGCTTTAACTTTCCACCGCGCACTTCTCTCTCGGATACTGGGGTATCCTTGGCAACTACTACACAGGCCGCACGGACGGGGTTATGATCGTGTCTATTCTCGCTATGCGAGAAATTGCCGATGGTTGCGGTTGTGAAGCAGGATGATCGCTTGCCCTGAACGTGACGGGGAAATTGAATCGAAACCGGCACCTCACCTCGCTGCTGCCAGAGTTCTGGAGGATTACGAATGTCTTCTCGTATTGGAGTAGTCCCGAGACACCTGCTTGGGACATTAATTGCGGTGGCTGCCGTGCTATGCCTGTTGGGTATCTGCGCTTCCGCGCAGACAGATATCCAGCCTAAAGACGAGGTCTTTGGCGGTTACTCGTGGCTGCACCCTAACGGCAGAGTTGACTACAACTACGAAGTCCCGGATATCGCGAAGGGATTTGACGTCTCGAACGTCTATTACGTTCCCGCTGCGCATAACCTGGGCATCTTGGTCGACGGGAGTGGCCATTTCGGTTACGACACCGAGGTTGGTTACATCTTGGGAGGGTTGCAGTACAAGTATCACACTGACACCTTCTCCCCGTTTGCCCGATTTTTCGTCGGCAGCGCACGAATCGATCCCCCGACGTATGTCCCTGAGTGGAAGCTCGCCGTAGGCGCGGGCGGCGGTTTCGACCTGAATATAACTCACAGGTTCGCTATCCGCCTGGCCCAGGTGGATTACATTCACACCAGCTATCGCACAATAGCCGAGGGCGATCCCACGTGGAACAGCATTCGTCTGGCTGCCGGTGTGGTTGTCAACCTGGGCAACTACTATGCTCCCGCCTTGGCAGCGACGTGTTCGGCACAGCCTACCGAAGTGACGGAAGGCGAGCCGGTCACGGTTACGGCTACCGGCACGAACTTTAATCCGAAGCACACCATTACCTATGCCTGGACCACCGATGGTGGCAAGATCGATACCGCGAATGCGCAGTCGGCGCATATCGACACCACCGGCGCGTCCGCAGGTTCGCATACCGCCAACGCCACGCTCACCGATGCCAAGATGAAAAGGATGAACTCGGCAACGTGCAGCGCGCCGTTTACGGTGAAGGCGAAGCCGATGAATCCGCCACAGGTGAGCCCGACGGCCAATCCGGCCACGGTGCAGGCGGGCACTCCGTCCACTATCACCGCGAACGCGACCAGCCCAGATCCGGGCGTGACCATCTCCACCTACGCATACACGGCTTCGGCTGGTGTGATTAGTGGAAGCGGTCCTACCGCGACTCTCGACACGGCCGGCGCACAACCGGGGACGATCAATGTCAACGTCACGGCGACGGATTCGCGCGGACTGACCGGCACCGGCGCCACGATGGTTACGGTCGAGGCTCCGCCTCCGGCCCCGCAGGTGAGCCCGCGTACGCCGATTCAGTTCATACAGCGTCCGCATCAGAAGTACATCCCATGGCGCGTGGATAACGAAGCCAAGGCGATCCTGGACGACGACGCCACTGCGTTGAAGAACGATCCCAATGCCAAGCTGGTCATCGTCGGTTACGCCGATGGCGAACCACAGCCGATGATCGGCAAGGGCAAGAGCAGGCACGCGATGGATCTGGCAGCACAGCGTGCGGTCAATGCCAAGGCTTACCTGGTACAGCAGCAGGGTATCGACCCGAGCCGTATCGAGGTACGCAAGGGCACGGGCAAGGACCACGTGGCGGATATCTTCTGGGTACCGCAGGGCGCGGACACCGCCACCGCTTCTGTACTGCAAGGCACCACGCCAGTTGACGAGTCGGTGGTGACGCCGAGCGAGAACGCCTATCCGAAACCGAAGACGGCGGCTCCAGTGCATCATCACAAGAAGGCGGCAGCGCCGCCGCCGGCAGCCCAGTAAGCCGGTAACTCAGCTACACTCCACATCGGTGAGAGCACCATGCTCTCACCGGTTTTTCATGTGGAGGGCGAAGCGGGCGAGCGTTAAGGTAAGGAGCAGGTCGCGGTCGTGCTGGCAATCCCGCCGTGGTGTGCCGAGTCAATTTGCTTTTCGATTTGCATAGCGACAGCATCTAAAAAAAGTGGTAGTTTCCCCGAACTGGCACCACCGCGGGCAAACGTTTGACCCCACACTTTACCTCCCGGGTACCGGGTATCGGTGGCATCTATCCATACTGCCAAGGCAGCGTTATGATTTAACGAAAGCCAATGCTTGTTCCTTTACCTGTTCCTGTCATGCGTAAAACCATTTCGTCTATCGTGAAGCTCCTCCTTTGCGTCGCCGTGCTATTCACCCTTGGCTCGTATGCGTCCGATTGGCGCCTGATCGGCCCTGAAGGTGGCGATGTCCGCAGTTTGTCCTATGATCCGGGTGACCCCAATCACATTTTTCTGGGCACTAGCGCGGGACAATTATTTGTCTCCCAGGATGGGGGAAATTCCTGGGCGCCTTTCGTTCACCTGGGCGTCGGCGATGATTATGTCCTCGACCACATCATCTTCGATCCTACGCATCCAGCGACGATCTTCGTTGCAGGTTGGAGCTTGTACAACAATGATGCGGGTGATATTTTCCGCTCCGACGATGGCGGACGCACCTGGCACACCTTGTCGGCTGTGCATGGCAAGTCTGTCCGGGCCTTGGCCATGGCGCCCAGCGATCACAATACCCTGGTGCTCGGCGCCCTTGACGGCGTCTTCCGTTCGCGCGACGGCGGCGTCACCTGGGAGCGCATTTCGCCGGAGAACCACGCCGAGATTAAGAACATTGAGTCGGTGGCGATTGATCCCGTAAACCCCGACATCATTTACGCAGGCACCTTTCACCTGCCGTGGAAGACCGAAGACGGGGGCAAGAACTGGCACAGCATCCAGGAGGGAATGCTTCTGGATTCCGACGTGTTCAGCATTATTATCGATCCCAAAGCTCCCTCCACAGTCTTCCTCAGCGCCTGTTCGGGAATTTACAAGAGCGTAAATGCCGGTATCCTGTTCTCTCGCATTCGGGGCATACCGCATTCGGCGATCCGTACCCGGGTCTTGAAGCAGGATCCGAAGCGGCCAGGGATTGTATATGCCGGCACCACCGGCGGCCTTTGGAAGACCTTTGATGGTGGCGCCACCTGGGAGCTGTACTCGGCGCCGAACGTAATTGTCAACGACATTCTTATCGATCCGCGCCAGCCCGAACGGGTGTTGTTAGCAACCGATCGCGGTGGCGTGCTGGCCAGTGACGACGGCTTTGACCATTACACCAGTTCAAACCGGGGCTTTTCCCATCGCGTGATTGGCGGCGTCGTCGTCGACAACAAAGATCCCAACCGGATCTACGCGGGAGTGGTCAACGATAAAGATTACGGTGGATTTTTCTTCTCCGAGGATGGGGGGCAGAGCTGGCGTCAGGCGGAGCGCGGTCTCGATGAGCGCGATATCCTGAGCCTGCAACAGGCCGACAGCGGAGTCATCTTCGCCGGCACCAATCACGGCATCTTTTATCTGCCTTCCTTGAAGGGAACCTGGCTGCCGGCGACGATGATTCTGGGCAAGCGGCCGCCGGAAGTCGAGAAGAGTACCACGCCTTCAACCAGCCGCTCCAAGAGTGCCCATTCGGCTGTCAGCGCAAAACACAAGTCTGTGACTCACCCTTTGCCCAAGGCTCTGCTGGCAGAGGCGATCCCCACTGCCAAAGCGCCGCGGGTACGCTCGCTCGTGATCGCCGATAAGGTGTGGTATGCGGCCACCGATCAGGGCCTGTTTACCAGCGTCGATCAGGGAAGCCAGTGGTACGGCGGTCCGGTGAACGGCGAGAGCGATTTCATCGTGGTGAACCATTTTGCCGACGGCAGTGTCACGCTGGTCAACCCGAAGCATATTTTTCTGTCCAAGGACGAAGGCGAATCCTGGGCTGAGATCTCCTATCCTCAGTACGTCACCGGACTGTATAACCTGACGGTCGGTCCGGATAGTTCGCTGTGGCTGGGAACCCGCGAAGGGGCTCTGCACTCTACCGATGGCGGCAAGAGTTGGGAGCACCTGCTCGGTGGCCTGCCTCCGCGCAACGTATTCGCCGTGTGGTATGACCCAGCTGGACAGCGTCTGCTAGCGACCGCGCTTTTTGCTCACGGGGTCTTCGAGAGCAAGGACGGTGGACGCAGCTGGCAACAGACTCCGCAGGCGGGAGTTTCCATTCGCAGCGCCGTGAATTATCAAGGCCGGCTCCTTGCCGCCTCGTCGTACAACGGCCTGTTGCTGGAACAGAGCAATGCGGTGGAGTCGGCGTCAGGTGCGGTCCGTGGCGGCGAGCGTAGTCCGGCGGCAAGCCAGCAGTAGGAAGCAATTAGCAACCAGCAACTAGCAAACCAGCGGTCAGAGTTAATATTCGGCCCTCGGCCCTCACCGGCTGTTGAGCTTTTGCTGATGGCTAGTTGCTAATTGCTCGGAGCTAGTTGCTAACGGCTGGATTCCCTTCCCGATTCGATCCCACACATTCTCTTTGCCCCAAACCAGGAAATCGCTAAAGTACTCACTTTACAGGCGCTTAGGATTCGCCCATCCCCGCCTAAGTTCCATTCTGAAACTTAGGCGATTGCAGATGTAACCCCGGCTTGATCGCGATCAGGAAATCCTCCCATGAATCAGCAGCTTAGACCTCATGCGAGTTTGGCATCGGTCGTGCTTCACAGAATGCGTCTGCAACTTGAAATAAGGCGGCTCTGGATCATGGATTTCGCCAGTCACAGCCCGACCGGCAGCGCAAGACAACCGAATCCCTCGGCCGCCCAACCAGACTGCCTTCCGATCCCATGCGATAAAGAAACTAGCGAGATGTCCTCCGCCGGGCAAGCACGCGAGGAGTGCGAACAGGAAAACCAGCGCTCCTCGCGCGCCTTAAGTGCCGACTGCGCACATCTCATTCATGAGCTGGCCAACACCACTACCGCGGTTTTAGTGAATGTCCAGGTGCTGGGATGGAAGCTGCCGGCCTACAGCCGATTGAAACGTCCACTGCACGAAATCGAACGCAATGCCCAGCGTGGCGGGGAATTGATGAAAAGGCTGTTGAGCCAGCTGAGCACAGATTCACCTGACCCGGCCTCCTATCAACAAATTTCCAGATCGCACACGGTGACGGCCCAGGAGCCGGAGGCTTGCTCCGGGAGTGCGGCGAATCTGCCTCTCCCGATAAATCCGCGCCCGGCTCCTGTTTTTTCCTGCGATCAGGAAGACGAACTCACAGCGCCATGTGATGGTTGCACTAGCACGTTTCCCAAAAAGGGATGATGGTAATGAGTACAAGAGCCCAAACGAATGCGGCGCCGCCGTTTAGCGGCGAGCTCGCCGGAGAAGGGATGTCCCACGTGCATGCTATTGCGCCAGATGTAGTTAGCGAACCGGGTTGCGCAACCAATGGACTGAACCTACTGATCGTCGACGATGAGCGCTCCATGCGCGATTCGTGCCGCGAGGTCGCCCACGCACTCGGTTTTCACAGCCAGGTGGCCGAAACCGCCGAGCACGCCTATCAGATTCTGGAAACCAGCAGCGCAGATCTGGTGCTGCTCGATCTTCGTCTGCCCGGCAACAGCGGTTTGGAGGTCCTGCGTGAGATCAGGCAGCGCCGCCCCGAGGTCCTGGTGATGGTGATGACTGGCTTTGCCACAGTGCAGTCGGCGGTGCAGGCGATGAAGTTGGGTGCCTATGACTACGTCACCAAACCGTTCAACTTTGAAGAGCTGCGCCTGATGCTGGAGCGCGCGTCAGCCCATTTGAAGCTCACCGCCGAGAACCGGCTGTTGCGGGAGCAGATCAAGGCGAAACACGGCTTCGGCTCGCTGGTGGGGCATGCGCCGGAGATGGAGAAGCTGTACCGCATCATCGCCAAGGCAGCGCACAGCACCCATCCCGTTCTGATCTTGGGAGAGAGTGGAACCGGCAAAGAGTTGGTGGCGCGTTCCATTCACTATTCCGGCCCCTTGCGTGACCGCCCCTTTATTCCAGTGGATTGCGGTTCTCTGGTGCCCACGCTAATCGAGAGCGAGTTGTTCGGCTATGTGCGCGGTGCCTTCACCGGCGCGGTACGGGCCAAGGATGGACTACTGGCCACCGCCGAAGGAGGAACGGTCTTCCTTGATGAAGTGGGCGAACTACCCGTGGACCTTCAGGCCAAACTATTGCGCGCCATCCAGGAAAAGGAGGTGCGCCCGGTAGGCGGCACCCGTTCCATACCCATCAACGTGCGTATCCTGGCGGCCACCAACCGCGACCTGGACGTCGCGGTGCAGCAGGGTACCTTCCGCCGCGACTTGTACTTCCGGCTCAACGTCCTCACCTTGCGTATCCCTCCGCTGCGCGAGCGCAAGCAGGACATCCCGCTGCTGATCGGTAACGTACTGGAACGGATCAACAGCGCAACCGAAGTGCAGCACACCGTCGGGGACGATGCTCTACGGTTGATGCTCAACTACGACTGGCCGGGCAACGTGCGGGAGCTGGAGAATTGCGTGGAGCGCGCCTGCACCACCTGCTCGCTTCCCACCATCCACATTACCGATCTGCCCACGCAGTTGCGCAACTTCCACGTCCCGGTCAAGACTACCGGTCCAGTCTCTGATCAGGAGAGCATTACAACCATCGCCGAGTTGGAGAAACAAGCCATCCTGCATGCGATCGAGGCATTGCAGGGCGACAAGCTGGAAGCCGCGCGCCAGCTGGGCATCGGCAAAACCACGCTTTACCGCAAATTGAAGGAATACGGCTCGGCCCTCTGAGTCCCATCGCTTCCGCGCCACGCGGCGCGAATTGGGTAGCTCGAAGAAGCTCGAGGCAAGACCCTTGTACTGACAAACGCCGCCGCTGGCGCCGCTGTAGGAGTGTGCCCGCAGAGCGGCAGGAGGAAAGTATGATCCTGTTGGTGAGTATCTCTTCCCGCGCCACGGAATGCGCCGCAGCCCTGGAACAGGGTAGCGGACATCCCACCCAGGTAGCCAACTCGGTACCGCAGGCGGTCAGGCGGCTGCAGACCACCGAATACGACGCTCTGGCGATTGATCAATCCCTGCTGGAGGCTGATTTCCGCGCTCTAGATACGCTATTGAATCATGCCGGCACGGCCCAGCCGATTTACGTTAACCTGGCGCTGCATCATACCGACCGGGTGGTGCGCGAGGTGCAGGTTGCACTGCGGCGGGCCGAGAAAGAAAAGCAATGGGCCATGAGCATGGCGGAGCGCGTCTTGCGCAACCAGTTGCGCGGCGAGGTTACCGGCATTCTGCTCACCTCCGAGCTGGCCTTGCGGCAGCCGTCCATCCCCGCCGAGGTAGTGGCTAAGATTCGTATGGTGCAGGACATGGCCGAGAAGATGCGCTCGCGGCTGCACGTCTTCTAGGCCCCGGAGTTATTCACCACAGAGACACAGAAACACAGAGAAGAAAATAGATTCCTTTTTCACCACGGAGGGCACGGAGATCACGGAGTTTCTATAGCTTTCTTCTTTGTGTCTCGGTGCTCGCTGAGGACGCGTCGACCCGTCAACGACTGTTCACCACGGAGAACACGGAGAGCACGGGGAAGCCAAAGAGATCGAACCATACAGGCTCACAGTCAAACAGAAGATAAAAGATAAGAAATCTCCGCGTTCTCCATCGTAACAATATCCTTTCTCTGTGCTTCTGTGTCCCTGCGGTGTTTCTGTGGTCGATTTGCATTTGCCTTTACGAAAGAGCTCCTGCGGCTAAAAAAGTTCCTTTTCGCTCACGGGACACGGGATCATCGATTCTCTCTTGCTTTTTCTTCTCTCCGTGCGCCCCGTGTTCTCGGTGGTAAATCCTCTATGTCGTCTCCATGGTTAATTTTCTGCTATCGCACAGCCATCACCAGCAGCCTGCGCTCGGTCATGTCCTCAATCGAATACCGCAAGCCTTCCCTGCCCTGGCCTGAATCCTTCACTCCTCCGTAGGGCATCTGGTCAACGCGGAAGCTGGGAACGTCGCCGGCGATCACGCCTCCCACTTCGAGCTCTTCAAATGCCATCTGGATGAGTCCGGCATCGCGCGTGAGCACCCCGGCCTGCAGCCCGTAGGCCGAGTTGTTGATCTGGTGTAGCGCCTCGGGGAAATACTCATATGGTTCGACCGTCACCACCGGGGCAAAAATCTCGGCGCAGTTGACCCGCATTTCGGGACTCGTCCCAGTGAGCACCGCAGGCTCGAGCATAGCCCCGTTGCGCTTGCCGCCACAGAGCAGCTTGGCACCGCCCTTCACTGCCTCGTCGATCCATTCCGCGGCGCGCACCGCATCCTGCTCGCGGATCAACGGAGGCACATCGGTGCTCTCCTGCATGGGATCGCCCAGCTTGAGTTTGCGGACGCCATGTACCAGCAAGTCGATGAATTTCTGATACACCGGTTGATGCACCAGGATGCGCTGCACGGAGATACAGGTCTGCCCCGCGTACGAGAACCCGCCGGCAATACAGCGTTGCGACGCGTGCTCCAGATCGGCGTCACTATGCACGATGACACCGGCATTACCGCCCAGCTCCAGGGTGACCCGCTTTTTTCCGGCGCGCGACTTCAGTTGCCAGCCCACTGCGGCGCTGCCGGTGAAGGTAAGCAGCTTGATGCGGTCGTCGCCCACCAGCAACCCGGCGTTGTCGTTGGACAGCGGCATGACCGCGAGCGCTCCCTCCGGCCATCCCGCCTCCTGCACGATCTCGGCCAGCAGAAAGGACGAAATGGGCGTCTGCGGCGCAGGTTTCAGGATCAGCGGACATCCGGCCGCCATGGCCGGAGCCACCTTGTGTGCCACCAGATTCAGCGGAAAGTTAAACGGGGTGATGGCGAAGACCGGTCCCAACGGAAAGCGCCGCACCAGGCCCCAGCGTCCACTGGTCGATGCCAATGTGTCCAGCGGGATGTACTCGCCATAAATCCGTGTGCTTTCCTCCGCGGCAATCTGGAATGTATTAATGGCGCGCTCTACCTCGATGCGCGACGTCTTGATCGGCTTGCCGGCTTCCTGACAGATGGTGCGGGCAAATTCTTCCCGGCGCGTCGTGATGCCCTCGGCGACTTTGCGCAAAACGTCCGCCCGCTGATGCGACGTCATCTTGCGCGTGACCGCGAAGGCCTGCACCGCCGACTCGATGGCCACCTCGACGTCTTCGCGCTCCGCCTCCGAGACCACCGCCAGTACACTGCGATCGTAGGGTGAAGTCACCACGACTTCACGCCCGTGAGCGCTCCAATTTCCATTCAGAAAAAATCCGAAGCTACGAGTGGGAGTTTCCGTTTGGCTCATGTTCGATACCTCCGGCACGAGGATGTTGCCAAAGATTGTAAACGGAGTGGATGCGGCGCTGGGAGGACAAAGCTGCCCGGTGATTGGGTCGTGAAGAGACCAATACCGGGCCTTTGTTCCGCTTATCGGGGAGTCGCCGGACGGAGCCTAGTCGGGTTGGGCGACGATGCGAAGGTAAGGCTTAAGCGTCTTCCAGCCGCCGGGATATTTTTGCTTTGCCTCCTCGTCCGACACGGCGGGAACGATGATCACATCTTCCCCCTTCTTCCAATTCACCGGGGTCGCCACCTTGTGCCTGGCGGTAAGCTGCATCGAATCCAGCACGCGCAGGATCTCATCGAAATTGCGGCCGGTGGTCATCGGGTAACTCAGCATCAGCTTGATCTTTTTGTCCGGGCCGATGATGAAGACGGTGCGTACCGTAGCATTGTTGGCGGGAGTGCGGCCTTCGGAGGTGGCCCCGGCGTCGGCCGGAAGCATGTTGTAAAGCTTGGCCACTTTGAGTTCAGGGTCGCCAATCATCGGATAATTGACCTTGTGGCCTTGGGTCTCTTCGATGTCCAGGGCCCATTTGCCGTGACTACTCGCCGGGTCGACACTCAGTCCGATGATCTTACAATTGCGTGCGGCAAAGTCCGGTTCGAGCCTGGCCATATAGCCCAGTTCTGTGGTGCAAACCGGGGTGAAATCCTTCGGATGCGAGAACAGGACAGCCCAACCGTCGCCTATCCATTCATGAAAGTTGATCTCGCCTTGCGTGGTTTGGGCAGTAAAATTCGGCGCCTCGTCATTAATGCGTAAGGACATCTGGCAGGTCTCCTCGTCGGCGGTTCAAAGATTTTTGTGGTGTGAAAGAAGCGGCTGAATTGTACAGCCCCGGCCGGTCCTCATGTCAAGTGAACCCGGCCGCGCCTGCGGCGAAGAGGTTGGAATATGCGCAGCACGCCCAGGAACCGAGGTGATGTTGCGAGGCGGGTTGGAATAGAATCGCCCACAGCATGTCACCGGCCCAGCGCACCATCTTTCACGTCGATATGGACGCCTTCTTCGTGTCGGTCGAAGAGCTGTTCAACCCTACGCTGAAGGGCAAGGCGGTAGTGGTGGGCGGGCAACGCCACGAGCGCGGCGTGGTGTCGGCCGCGTCCTACGAGGCTCGCAAGTTCGGTGTGCACTCCGCCATGCCGCTGCGCACTGCTGCCAAATTATGTCCGCACGCTGTCTTCCTGGACGGACATCCCGAGCGCTATCGCGACTACTCCGCCAAGGTTTACCAGGTGCTGGACCGGTTTTCCCCAAAGCTGGAGATGGTTTCCATCGACGAGGCCTACGTGGACATGACCGGCACCGAGCGCCTGCATGGTCCGCCCATGCGCGCCGCCCACGCGCTGCACGCGACGATGAAAGCGGAGACGCAACTGAATTGCTCCATCGGAATTGGGACGTCGCGCCTCGTGGCTAAGATCTGCTCCGACCAGGCCAAGCCGAACGGCGTGTTGTGGATTGTGCCGGGCGGGGAAGCGGAGTTTCTCGCGCCGCTGGATGTGCGCAAAATTCCGGGCGTCGGCAAGGTGATGGAGAAGCGCCTGCACGAACAAGGCATCCAGAAAGTCGGCGATCTTGCGCGTCATGACGAGCATTGGCTAGCGACGAATTTTGGCGCGCTCGGAGTGGCGCTTGCGGGCAAGTCGCGCGGCCTGGACGCCGGCGCATGGTTTGACAGCGATATTGGCGAGGACGATGGGCCGCGCTCGATCAGTCACGAGCACACTTACTCCGTGGACACCAACGAAGCTCAAGCCCTGGAGGCAACACTGGCGCGCCTGACCGAGATGGTGTGTCGTCGTCTGCGCGAACAGAAGTTGCACGCGCGCACATTGCAGTTGAAGCTGCGCTATTCCGATTTCCGCACCCTCACCCGCGCCCACACCATGGAACAGCCGAGTTCTGTGGATGCCGAGCTGCTGGCCACGATTCGTGAACTGTTTCGCGCCAACTGGAATGGCTATGCGGTCAGGCTGCTTGGGGTCTGCGCGTCGCATTTTGATGCGGAAAGCGAGCAGCTCAGCCTGGGAGGCAGGACCACCCATCAGAAGTGGAACCAGGCCCTCTCCGCCGCCGACCGGATGCGCGAGAAGTTTGGCGAGAACGCGGTCTCCATGGCCACCGGCATGAAGGCGCGCTTCCGCGAACGTACGCACGAGAACCCGGCGGGCTTGCCCGGGAAGAAAAAATGAGCGCCGGCTCGCTAAAAGGGTGATTGCTCGGAGGGGGGACTTCAGGCTGCGACGCTCGGGTAGTGCGGACCTTCAGGTCCGCGGCAAGGCTGACTATTCTTGTCGGTGTTGAGTCGGCTTCCAGCCGACGACAGTGCTCCTATTCCCTTACTATTTTGGACGGGATTTAACGCCGGCATGAAAGCGCGCTTCCGCGAACGTACGCACGAGAACCCAGCGGGGTTACCGGGAAAAAATAAATAAATGCTGAAACCCGTTCAGGCGACGGCAACCTCCGGAACTGAAAATGACTGATCCGTGTTCATCCGTGAAATCCGCGGTTGTCTTTTTGATTTTCCAATCGGGAAGTCCTCATCACGGCACATGGTGAGGCGTCTCACATCCTTCGCGGCGGGAAACGTTTATGCCTATGAATAGGAAGGCCAGGCCACCGCGCCACGCCTGGAGAGGACTACGTGCCTGGAATCCTGATAATTGGTTATGGAAACCCCATGCGTGGAGATGACGCCATTGGCTGTCATGCCGCTCGCGCCTTGGAGCAGCATTTTTGGAACGATGCGGACGTGGAAGTGATCGCCGCCCAGCAGCTCAACCCGGAAATGGCCGACGACTTATCGCAGCGCGACTTCGTGCTGTTTCTGGATGCCTCGTTCGGCGACGCGCCCGGAACCATCACGCGAACCACCGTCTCGCCGGAGCCGGGGCCATGCGGTTTCAGCCACCAGCTCACTCCATCGTCTCTTCTGACCGCTGCCGAACAGCTATATGGCGATGCGCCGTTTGCGATGAGCATCACGTTGGCAGGATGGTCGTTCGATCTCGGCCAGAAGATGTCGCAGATTGCCAACCGCCGGATGCCCGATTACATTCGCTTGGCACGCGAGGCTGTGGAGGCCCACAGGCACCGGTCGCAGGTTCGATCGGCGGCGGCGACGAAATAACGAAATAGCTGCTGAAAAACTCGAATGCGCGCGCCGTTGAAGGGGCGCGCCTTCAGGTGCGGCGCACTAACCCCCTTTATTTTTGTCATTCCGAGCGGCCTCAGCTCCGAGGAATCTGCTGTCTCTCTGCCTTGCAATGACTTTTTCAGCAGCCTCTGAAGCGGTCCTTCAAAGAATATCGTTCTGCGAACCTCAGCCTATTCCAGATACGTTCGCGCCATCGGACGCCACCACGGCCAATCGTGATAGCTCTGATCGCCCCATACATACAGCTCATGCCGGATGCCACGTCCCCGCAGGATGGCCGCAAACTCTTCATTCTTATTCCAGCACATGTCCCATTCGCCCGTAGCGAGCACGGTACGAATGTGGTTATAGCGCCAGCCGTCAGTGCAGTTCGCCAGGTAATCGGGCGGATTGTTGAAGTACACGTCCTCGCTATACCAGCCGTCGAGGAAGCTCTTGATGTCGAATGACCCGCCCATGGTAACGCAGCCGGTGACCTTGTCGGGATTGCGGAATGCGAAATTCACGGCGTGGTAGGCGCCGAAGCTGCACCCGGTCACGATGGTGCGCGGCGTCCAGTTCTTGTTCCACATCAGCGGAATCACGTCGTTGAGGATATAGCGCTCGTATTGCAGATGCCGTCGCAGGCGCCAGTAGGGATGCGCCTGTTTGTTGTACCAGCTTTCGCCGTCCACACTGTCGACGCAATAGATCTGCAGTTGCCCGGCATCCAGGCGATCGGCAACCGCGGCAACCATCTTGTTGTCTTCGTACTCAAAGTATCTTCCCATCGAAGTAGGGAAGACGAGGACTTTGGTGCCAGCGTGCCCAAAGACGAGCAACTCCATATTGCGTTGCAGGTCATGTGACCACCAACGATGATATTCACGATTCACGATGTTTTCGGCCTCTTTCGTCTGAGATAGGGTTGGATCAAAAGCGCATTTGGTAATCTAAGGAACCACAATTCTACAGAATCAGCGCGGAACCGCCTATGAATCTACCGTACGCTCCGATTGCTCAAGACGGGTTCTTCGTCACCCACTTTCTGACCGTAAGAGACCAGGCAAAATCCAGGGAGTTCTACGGTGTATCGCTTGCGGGAAATTCTAGGTTAGGCAACATTATCCGATGTCTGTTTTGACCGACATGAACAATACGGCAGCTGCCACCCCCAGCGACCTGAAGTCGCGTCTGCGCTTGCATCAGCAGTTCGCCTCCGAACTAATGGACGAGAAGCACGACTTCATCGTTTACCTTCCTCCCCTGTACGAGGCCGAGCCCGACCGGCGCTATGCGGTGCTGTACCTCCAGGATGGCCAAAATCTGTTTGACCCCGACACGTCTTTCATCCCCGGCAACTACTGGCGCGTGGGCGAAACCGCGGACGAGCTAATCACGACCGGTGCAATTGAACCGCTCATTATCGTCGGCGTTTACAACACTGGCAAACATCGCATCGATGAGTACACGCCCGTCGAGGACAAGCGTCTTGGTGGCGGACAGGCCGATGCCTACGGCCAGATGCTGGTGGAAGAGCTAAAGCCATTCGTGGATCACAACTATCGGACGCTCCCCGGAATTGAGAACTGCGGCATTGGCGGATCGTCTCTAGGCGGATTGGTTACCCTCTATCTTGCCCTGAAGTACACCTGGGTGTTCGGCAAGCTGACAGCGATGTCACCCTCCGTATGGTGGAGGAAGCGGGCAATCCTGAGAACCGTGGCCCGAATCAAGAGAAAACCTGATCTGCGCATTTGGCTCGACATTGGGACCAATGAGGGCCAACGCGCGCTTCTGGATGCTGGTGATCTGAATAAAGCACTGATCAGCAAAGGTTGGAAAGCTGGCGAAGATCTCTGCTACTCGGAAATTGAGGGCGGACAGCACAACGAGGCTGCGTGGGCGCAGCGCGTCGCCCCTATGCTGAAGTTTCTCTTTCCCCCGCGCGAGTAATGCCCGGGCTGTTCCGCGCACGCTGGGCGCCCTGTCTCGGCTATCAGCTTTTATCCTGCCAGGAATTACGTGCCTGTCTTTTTGTGGCAATCCGCGCATTTCAGCGGAGCTGCCTTACCATTCGCGTCTTCCGCCTTATGACAATCAATACACAGTCCGGCAGTTGCACTGGAATTGTGGAAGGCCGCCTGCAACTTGACCGTGACCGGCGGGGTTGCGGGGTTGGTATGGCAATCGGTGCAAGCCTCTTGCGGGGCTTTAAGCGGTTTCTGCGGCTTGGACGCGTGATGGCAAACTTCGCACTTGCCAGCCACCTTCAGATGGGCGGCGTGGTCGAACGTAACCGCGCCCATGGGAGCGCCCTTGAGCACGATGGGGGCCGTCGGAGCGGTCTGCGCCAGCGCGCTACCACCTAGCATGAGGACGACAAGAAATCCCTGCAGCATCACGAGTAGTCTGCCAGCTTTCACAATGCCCTCCCGAGACGGCGCACTTTCGTGCAATCTCGATTCTAGGCAGGTATGGCCTGCGCTTCTGTGACGCCAGCGCCATGGGAGTGTGACTAGCAGCCGAAATCGCTCTCCTTCATCCACAGCGACAAACACGTGTATGTGACGCCGGTCACAGACTTGTAAGTGCCCGCATCACAGCCCCCTGCAACCCAGACCGCTATCTTGAGACTATCGATTTAAGTACAGAGACCGTGCCTATTCGCCGGTCCGGGGGAAGAAAAAGACGTGAAGACAACTGAAATTCCTGCTGCCGCGGCCATCAATGACGAAAACACTGCCCAGGCACGCGGTGGAACCAACATCGCGGAACCTTCGCCCGAGGACAAGGAACTTGTCAGGGGTGAAGGGTCGAGAACCAAAGTCACCCTTGATGGCAACGAGGCCGTCGCCTACGTGGCCTACCACGTCAGCGAAATTGCCGCCATTTATCCTATTACGCCATCCTCGCCCATGGGCGAGTCGTCCGACGCGTGGGCGTCGATCGGGCGACAAGAACATCTGGGGCACGATCCCCAAAGTCGTCGAAATGCAGAGCGAAGGCGGCGCGGCCGGCGCGTTGCACGGCGCGTTACAGGCCGGCGCACTCGGCACGACCTTCACCTCGTCGCAGGGCCTCCTGCTGATGATCCCCAACATGTACAAGATTGCGGGCGAACTGACGCCGACCGTGATTCACGTTGCCGCACGCGCCATAGCAGCGCAGGCGCTGTCCATCTTCGGCGATCACCAGGATGCCATGGCCACGCGCCAAACTGGCTTCGCATTGCTGTCGTCGAACTCAGTTCAAGAAGCAATGGACCTCGCGCTGATAGCGCACGCCGCGACCCTGGAGTCGCGCATCCCCTTCCTGCATTTCTTCGACGGTTTCCGCACTTCGCATGAAGTTTCCAAGATCGAACAACTCAGCCTGGATGACATGCGCGCCATGATCGACGACGATCTGGTGCGTGCTTTCCGCGAGCGTGCCCTTTCGCCAGATCATCCGGTGCTGCGCGGGTCGGCGCAAAACCCTGACGTCTACTTCCAGGGCCGCGAATCGGTGAACCCTTATTACCTGGCCTGTCCCACGATCGTGCAGAACACGATGGATAAATTCGCTAAGCTCGTTGGCCGTGAATACCGGCTTTTCCAATACGACGGCGCCCCGGATGCCGAGCACGTCATCATCGTCATGGGCTCAGGCGCGGAAGCGGTGCAGGAGACTGTGGATTACCTCACCGCCAAAGGCCGCAAAGTTGGCGTGCTGAAGGTGCGCCTGATGCGTCCGTTCTCCGTCGAACACTTCCTGCAAGCTCTTCCTGCGACGGTCAAGAGCATTGCCGTACTCGACCGCACCAAGGAGCCCGGCAGCATCGGCGAGCCTCTCTACCAAGACGTGGTCACAGCCCTGACCGAAGGCTTCACCGCGGGCAAAGCCCCGATGGCGGACATTCCCCAAGGTTGTCGGCGGGCGATACGGATTGTCGTCCAAGGAATTTACTCCAGCGATGGTGGCGCGCATTTATGAGGAGTTGAAGAAGCCAACTCCGCAGAACCACTTCACGATCGGTATCATCGACGACGTCACCCACACCAGTCTCAACTACGATGCGACGTTCTCCACGGAGCCAGCCGAGACGGTGCGTGCCATGTTCTTCGGCCTGGGCGCTGACGGCACGGTGGGCGCAAACAAGAACACCATCAAGATCATCGGCGAAGAGACGAACCTGAACGTACAAGGCTATTTCGTTTACGACTCCAAGAAGTCTGGCGCGGTGACTACGTCGCATCTGCGCTTCAGCAAGCAGCCGATTCACTCGACCTATCTGATCTCGCGAGCGAATTTCGTGGCCTGCCACCAGTTCAGCTTCATGGAGCGCCTCGACGTTCTGAAGACGGCCGAGCCAGGAGCGGTCTTCCTGCTTAACAGCCCCTTCGGTCCCGACGAGGTTTGGGACAATCTGCCGCGCTCAGCACAGCAGACGATCTTGCAGAAGAAGCTGCGCTTCTACGTGATCGACGCGGTGGAAGTGGCGCGAGCGGCCGGCATGGGCGGGCGCATTAATACCGTCATGCAGACGTGCTTCTTCGCCATCAGCGGCGTGCTGCCGCGCGACGAAGCTATCGCCAGCCATCAAGCACTCGATCGAGAAGACCTACGGCAAGCGTGGCGAGTCAATCGTCCGCAAGAATTTCGCTGCCGTAGATTCCTCGCTGGAGAACCTGCATGAAGTGAAAGTGCCCGACCAGCGATTACCTCGAAGTTCGAGATGCGGCCCGGTGGTGCCGGCCAACGCGCCCGAGTTCGTTCGCAACGTCGAAAGCCTGATGATCTCCGGCGACGGCGACCTGATTCCGGTCAGCGCGATGCCGATCGACGGCACCTTCCCCACCGGTACCACACAGTGGGAGAAGCGAAATATCGCGCTGGAAATTCCGGTGTGGGATGAGCAGCTTTGCATCCAGTGCGGCAAGTGCGTCATGGTTTGCCCGCACGCGGTCATTCGCGCCAAGGTCTACGACGGCGACGCATCAATCATGCTCCCGGACGGCTTCCAGACAGCGGCTCCCAAAGTGGCGTGAATTTTCGGACCTGAAATACACGCTGCAAGTCGCGCCCGAAGATTGCACGGGTTGCGGGCTGTGCGTGGCGGTTTGCCCGGCGAAGAGCAAGAGCGAGGCCAAGCACCGCGCCATCAACATGGAGCCGCAGCCTCCGCTGCGCGAGAAGTACAACGAGTACTGGGAGTACTTCCTGTCCATTCCTGAACTGTCGCGCGAGAAGGTGGCGCACGGCCAGGTGAAGGACGCGCAGTTGCTGGAGCCGTTGTTTGAGTTCTCCGGCGCGTGCTCGGGTTGCGGCGAGACGCCTTACATCAAGGTGATGACGCAGATGTTCGGCGACCGCGCACTGATCGCCAACGCGACCGGCTGCTCGTCGATTTATGGCGGCAACCTGCCGACTACGCCTTACACCGTGAACAAGGAAGGCCGCGGCCCGGCCTGGTCGAACTCGCTGTTTGAAGACAATGCCGAGTTCGGCATGGGCATGCGCCTGGCCGTCGACAAGCAGAACGAATACGCGCAAAGAACTGGTTGCAGCGGATGGCGTCGGCTGATCGGCGAAGAGCTGGCGGTCGGCATGCTGAGCGCCGATCAGTCGACCGAGGAAGGCATCTTCGCCCAGCGCGAGCGGGTGAAGGCACTGAAAGAGAAGCTGGCCGGCGACAAGTCGCCTGCGGCGCGCGACCTGCTGGCAGTAGCCGACGAACTGGTCAAGAAGAGCGTGTGGATCATCGGCGGCGATGGCTGGGGCTATGACATCGGCTTCGGCGGCCTCGATCACGTGCTGGCGTCCGACTGCCAACGTCAACATCCTGCTGCTCGATACCGAGGTCTACTCCAACACCGGCGGGCAGATGTCGAAGTCGACGCCGCTGGGTGCGGTGGCGAAGTTTGCCGCCGGCGGCAAGCGCATCCCGAAGAAAGACATCGCCATGATGGCGATGAATTACGGCCGCGCCTACGTGGCGCACATCGCCATGGGCGGCAACGACAGGCCAGACCATGAAGGCGTTTGTGGAGGCCGAGGCGCACGACGGGCCGTCGCTCATCATCGCCTACAGCCACTGCATCGCGCACGGCTACGACATGGTGTACGGCATCGAGCAGCAGAAGAACGCGGTGAACTCCGGACACTGGCCGCTGTTCCGCTATAACCCCGCGCTGGCCAAGGAAGGCAAGAACCCGTTCCAGCTTGATTCGCGGGCGCCCAGCATTCCGCTGGAGAAGTACATCTACAACGAAACGCGCTACACCATGCTGGTCAACAGCGACCCCGACGAAGCCAAGATGCTGCTGCACCAGGCGCAGGACAACGTCAACGAGCGCTGGAAGCTGTACCAGCACATGGCCGCGATGAGCTTCGAGAAATAGCGCCAAGGAGCGAGGAGAAGAAACCGATGATCGACCTGTCAACCAATTATCTTGGGCTGAAACTGAAGAACCCGGTGGTCGTCTCAGCCTCGCCGCTGACCGAGAAGCTCGAAAACTTCGACGCGGCTGCGAAGACGCCGGGGCCTCGGCCATCGTCATGTACTCGCTGTTCGAAGAGCAGATCGAAGCCGAGAGCGAGAACCTCGACGCGCGATGGAGTACGGCGCCAACAGCTATGCCGAAGTCCACGACCTATCTGCCCGACATGCCGAAGTACCAGATCGGCCCCGACCGTTATCTCGAGTTGCTGCACAAGGCGCAAGAAGGCAGTCGAGCATTCCGATCATCGCCAGCCTGAACGGCAACTCCCGTGGCGGCTGGACGCGCTATGCCGAGTACATGGAGGAGGCGGGCGCCGACGCTCTGGAGCTGAACATCTTCGACATTCCCACTGATCCGTCGGTCACGGCGGAACAGTTGGAGCACGGCTACTGCGAACTGGTTCGCGCGGTTCGCAAGGAGGTGCAGATTCCGATCTCGGTCAAGCTCGGGCCGTACTTCACTTCGTGGCGAACTTCGCCAAGCGATTGTCGGAAGCCGGCGCGGACGGCATCGTCATCTTCAACCGCTTCTATCAGCCCGACTTCGATCTGGAGGAGATGGAGGTCAGTTCCGAACCTGGTGCTGAGCAGCCCGCATGAGCTGCGCCTGCGGCTGCACTGGGCCGCGATCCTGTATCACCAGGTCGAAACCTACATCGCCATCACCGGCGGCGTGCACGACTCCAGCGACGTGCTGAAGTCGATGATGGCGGGCGCGCACGTAGCCATGATGACTTCGGCGCTGCTGAAGTACGGCATCGAGCACATCGGCGTGGTGCTGGCGGGCATGGAGCGCTGGATGGAAGAGCACGAGTATCAGTCTCGATCAAGCAGATGCGGGGCAGCATGAGCCTGGTGAACATCGAGAACCCGACGGCGTTCCTCCGCGGCAATTACCTCAAGATGCTGGGCTCGTACACCTGGCGTGAACCAGGAACGGCGCTTACGACGTTTTAGGCGGTGTTCTCTATTCTGCCGCCGAATCGCCACGCTCGTCCAGGGCGCTATAGCCGCAATCATTATATAAACTCGATCACCTTGCGAGAAAATGTCATTTACGTGACGATTCTGAAATTCAAGCTGGAGATTGCCGGTGCCGGCGCACATTGGGCCAATTGGCGCTGTAATGCACTCTCTGCGTGGCGCGCCGGACCGCATGGCTAGAATCCATGCCGTTGTACCAAACAGGAGGGCCCAGACCGTTTAGCCTGGGCCCTTCATTTTTCGCTTGGGTTCGCTTGCCGACGTCCTGTTTCTGGCGTGGCTGGCGTCCCTTCCATTTAAGGTCGAGCGAATCTTGTCACCGTCAATCCGCCGCTACATCACGAGGGCGATGCTCTCCAGCTCACGCTGGAAGGACTCCAGAGTTCCACCCAGAATTCCCGCTCGGCTTACCGCGTCGCGGGCTTCTTCGGCCGATACTCCGTAACCATGGCCAGCAAGAAACATCTGGATCAACTCGACTGCATCCTTCGAGTCGAACCCTTGGAGCAACTCGCTCCTCAGCGCCGTTAATTCGGGGACGGAAAACTTTTCTGCCATCATGTCACCTCACCTCCGACCCTTACGGGCTTTGCTAGTTAGACGGATCAGACAGCTATTAAGTTGCAGGCAATTCACGTTCCGAACTTGATACCCAGTCCACCGTCTCAGGCGCTTTTTGTATAAATCCAACCCCTTGATGCCGCAATAGTTGCAGGTTAATTGCGCCAAAGGAGAGTCGGTGTGGCTTTTCTGTGACAAAAGCGAGGTGCCCGGAGTTCGGAGGCCGCAAGAATTTGCGCAGATTCGGAGGGTAAATGCTCTCTGGTACTTTGCCGATGCGTGTTGTTTCGGGAAAACTGGGCGATTTCCACCAATGGGAAGGCTTACAGCCGCCCCTGTGGATACCGTAAACCCATCACGGCTGCCTCCGATCCCATCGGTTCTCGGCCTCAAATTTGCTCGATGGTGGCTTCCGGCTCCAGCAAGATCGGGATGCCATTGCGAATGGGATAAACCCGCTTGCACTCATTGCATTTCAGTCCGTCTTCGGCTCGGGGCACAAGTGGCTTGCGACAAACCGGACATGCAATCACTTCCAACAGCTCTGGGCTTATCATGATGAGCGATTTTAGCAGCAGAGTTCTACCGGAGTCAGCCTCGAACATCTCTTGAATCGGGGGATATTGAATGTCCAGTGGCCCACTTCTGCTAAACTTACAGTTTCCCGTATGACAGAACAACCGCGCTCCCGCATGTTTCTCTGGGTTCTGTTGGGTGGCGGGGCATTCTTCCTGTTCCTGGTTGCCATCTTTGCTCTGGTTTACTTCACCGTCCGGTCACAGCAGAAATCTACCTTTAGCGGCTTTGGAGACAAGATTGCCATAGTCGATTTAGACGGCGTTATCATCAGCCCAAAAGATACCGTGGACCAGCTCAAGAAATTTGCCGACGACAGCTCCATAAAGGCGATTGTTCTGCACGTAAATTCTCCCGGCGGAGGAGCAGCGGCTTCGGAAGAGATTTATCGTGAGGTGTTGCGGATTCGCAATGAAAAGAAGAAGCCGATAGTCGCATCCATTGAAACCGTGGGAGCCAGCGGCGCCTATTACGTATCGTCGGCCACTAACAAGATTTTTGCGGACGATGCCAGCATCGTCGGATCCATCGGGGTAATCGCCGAATGGTACAACTACGAGGAGCTGATTAAGTGGGCCAAGCTGAAGGCCATTACCCTGAAAGCCGGGGAGTTCAAAGACACAGGATCGCCGACTCGCGACATGACTCCGGTCGAGCGTGCTTATATGCAAGGGCTTATCGACGACATGCACACCCAGTTCATCCACAATGTAGCCACGGGGCGGCACATGAAGGACGACGACGTACGGGTGCTGGCGAATGGCAAGGTTTGGACCGGGGAGCAGGCTATACCACTGAAACTGATCGACCAGATTGGCGACTTCCAGACGGCGATATCGGATACCGCAAAGTCGGTCGGCATCAAGGGCGAGCCGACACTGGTGCGCCCCGAGAAGGACCGCAAGAGCGTGCTTGACCTTCTTTTTGGCGATGTCTCCGACTATCTGCCGACCCGGGCAAAATTGATGGAAACCAATGTCGGATTTTATTACCTTTGGAAATAGCGTTTTCGCGGTGGCAGGCAGCCACGGAAGTCCAACGAAAACTTAGGCTTGCCAACCCTGTAACAAATTTGAGAGTATCCGATGTGCGGGTGAGCAGGCGATTGGTTTCGCGATAGGGAGCGTGCGAGATGACCAAGGCAGACTTGATCGATGAAGTTTCGCGGTTGGCCGAACTCACTCGAAAAGACAGCGAAGTCATTGTCGAGACGATCTTCGAGAGCGTCGTGCGCTCATTGCGTGCTGGCGACAAGATCGAGATCCGGGGCTTCGGTAGCTTCCGTACGCGCCAACGTAAATCCCGTGTGGGCCGCAATCCCAAGACCGGAGACCGCGTTGAGGTTCCCGCCAAGAAGATTCCATTCTTCAAGCCCAGCAAAGAGCTGAAGGACATGGTTAACAGCTACGTGGACCAGCATCCCCACGTCCAGGCCGCAGCGGAAGGAACTCCCGAGCCGCAAGGATAACCGTCTGAATGCATAAAACTACACCCCAGTTCGGGCTGGGGTTTTGTTTTGCAAGCAGAAACTCGAATTGCACTTGGCAGCTGTGACGTGCCTTCCAACAGCTCGGGTGTCGGAACCAGTGACCTATCCGCTGTGCGAGAATCAAAGCGCACTCATCCGTGACGCAAATCAGGAGGACGCATGCGCGAAGTGATCGCGACCAACGACGGGCCCAAGGCGATTGGGCCTTACTCCCAGGCCATCAAGGCGAATGGTTTGATCTTCCTCTCGGGACAGATCCCGCTCGATCCGTCAACCCAGCAACTCATTGCCGGTGATGTGGCGGCACAGACCGACCGTGTACTGCAAAATCTCGCGGGTGTCCTAAAAGCCGCTGGAAGCTCGCTGCAAAAGGTTGTAAAGACTACTGTGTTCCTCAAGAATATGTCGGAATTTGCCGCCATGAACGAAGTCTATGGCCGCTACTTCACCGAAGCTCCTCCCGCGCGTTCCACCGTCGAAGTAGCACGTCTGCCCAAAGATGTGCTGGTGGAGATCGACGCCATCGCGCTCGGATAACTCAGCTTCACGGAACCATCTGCTCTCCGGCGGTGTCTGTTCATCATCGGTCGAACATGAGGAGAGCACTCACGATCGCGGCACTCGCAATTGTCATCCTTGCGGCGCTGTATATCACCTCTGCAACTACCGAGCTGCTTGTGTTAGCTGGCGAGCCTGCGGCTGTCGCTATCGAGGCATGGCACCTTCCATCGACGCCGATGGAGGCGGCCCTGAATGAACTAAGGAAGCGATTTCCGAACCGGATCGTTATCGGCTTCGAAGAACTTTTCGAGCCGCGTCCTGAGTCGGAACCACACATTGATCTTGGTCCCAGCGATGCGACGTTGAAAGAAGTACTGGCCCGTATTCGGCATGTTGACCCGAAATACAAGGTAGAACTGCTGAAGGGCGGGCTGGTTTACGTCCACCCAGCGCATCGATCAGCGGATCCCGCGGGGCTGCTCGGGATTCGGCTGCACGAGTTCTTCTTGCCGCCCGACGATTGCGTACTGCAACAGATCGACAATTCCATGGATCATCCCTCATTTCGTTTTTCTTATACGCCGGAGCTGAGTGTGTATTTATGGAAAGTGAAGGAAGCGTGGTATCACGCCCACGGCAAGTCCGCGCCGGGAATTGTGGGGGATTTCATGGGCGACTGTTCGCCTGCCAGCCATCGGCGCGAGCCGATCTATCACAACATTACCGTTCGCGAGGCGCTGGACTTGATGGTGATTCGTTCGTTACAAGTTACGCGGGGGGATATACCAAGCAACGTGCCCAGTTGGTTCAAGCCAAAGCCCATCTCCTGGAAATACCGTTTCCGTCGCGACCCGACGGCCGACACCGGCCTGGGCGGAGTGCCTGTCTTCCAAGCTTTCTAAGACTACTGGGCCTGTGCTATATGCTCGTCCGAGCGAATGAATCTCACCGACCACGTTTACGTCGCGGTTCACCTTGTCCTGACCGCGCTGGTCTGCGCACGCTATCAACGCGTGCAGCACTGGCCGTGGTACGTGGTGTGGAATCTTTGCGCAATAGTTATCATCCTGCTTTTAGCTCATAAGCGCCGCGACGGCGTTGCCTGGGAGTTCGCCCACGATTGGCTACCCGCCGTCTTCTTCATGACTGTGTTCGAAGAGGTATCGTTTCTGTCACTCTCACTTAGGAGCGGCTGGCAGAACCCGCATGTCAATGCGTTGGAAGCGCTGTTGTTCGCCCTGCCGCCGGCTTTGTGGATGCACGGTCGGGCCGCTGCATGGCTGGTGCAGTTCCTGGAATTCGGCTACTTCGCGTTTTATCCGTTATATCCGGTTGTGGGAGGGATCTTCTGGGGTTGGCGTGAACGGCCCTCATTCGCGAACGCATTCCGCCGGCTGACCGATGCGGCTAGCGTAGGATACGTCATTTGTTACACGACGTACTTGCTCTTCCCCGTTCGCAGTCCGGCCAACAGCGCGGGAGTGCAACAATTCAGCGGCGCGCCCACGGGACTGTTCCACGACCTGGTTGGACTGATCCAAAACCACGCTGGCGTGCGCGGGAATGCCTTCCCCAGTGCACATATCATGCTGGCTTTCGTCGTCCTGGTCTTTGCCTACCGTTTCTTGCCGCGCTCCGCCCCCTGGCTCTTGTTTCCGATTCTGCTGATGTGTGTGGGAGCGGTTTATGACGGATATCACTACTCCAGCGACGTGATCGCTGGCGCCCTGCTGGGAATTGTGGTGGGAGTGACGTTCGCAGGCCACGCGACGCGCAGATCATATGGGCGTACATAAGAGCGGCGCCAGAGCTACTGCACGATGGCAGTGCGCGGGCCAAAAAATAACCCTCTCGAATCCGAGAGGGTGAAAATGCGAATTACTCCGAAAGCTAGGCTTTGGTTACTTTTCCGCTGCGCAGGCAGCTAGCGCACACCCGCATGCGCTTGTTGCCGGTCTTCGTCTTGGCATGCACCGGGCGCAGATTGACGTTCCATCGCCTCCGGGTGACGTTGTGCGCGTGACTGATGTTGTTACCGAATTGCGGCCCTTTGCCGCAGATTTCACAAACTTGCGCCATGAGTAACTCCAGAAAATTGCCGATCTGGCTGGGTAAACACCTATGATACCTGACTGAGCCGATTTACGGCAAGTCACGACCTCTCGTGTGGTAGATGGGCTACCGTCCTCTGACAACTCACCCGCCTTCCGGTGCTACACTTCGCGCAGTGACCATAGAACTGCAAAGTTCGGTAGTTGCCAGTGACGACGAAGCGGTCGCGCCGGGCACGCTTTACCTCGTCGGCACCCCGATCGGCAATTTGGAAGACATTACGCTGCGCGCCGTGCGAACGCTAAAAGAAGTTGACCTCATCGCCTGCGAAGATACCCGGCAAACGATGAAGCTGCTGAACCACTACGGCATCGGAAAACCTACCGTCAGCTACCACGAGCACAACGAGCTTACGCGCGCGGCTGAGCTGGTCGTACATCTGGAGCGAGGCGACAACATCGCCATGGTGAGTGATGCCGGCACGCCCGGCATAAGCGATCCGGGATATCGGTTGGTCGCGCTGGCGGTACGGCATCATATACGCGTCGTACCCATTCCAGGGGCATCGGCATTTCTGTCGGCCCTCGTCGCCAGCGGCTTGCCCACTGACTCATTCCACTTCGGAGGATTTCTGCCGTCCAAGGAGGGCGCACGCCGCACCCTACTGGAGGCTATTCGTTTCGCAGCTTGCATCCAGATCTTCTACGAGGCGCCCCACCGCATTGTCGCAACATTGCATGATGTTGTGGAGATTCTAGGACCAGAGCGCCACG
Organism: uncultured Acidobacteriaceae bacterium; assembly: GCA_963755865.1. Taxonomy (GTDB): domain Bacteria; phylum Acidobacteriota; class Terriglobia; order Terriglobales; family Acidobacteriaceae; genus Bog-257. Next base: position 35,744 of record CAVWLY010000005.1, read on the forward strand.
TTGTAATCGCGCGCGAGGTGACCAAGCTGCACGAAGAATTCCTTCGAGGACATGCCGTGCGAGTGCTTACCCAATTGGAAGAGCGCGGAGATATTCGCGGTGAGATCACGCTGCTGATCGGTAAGGCGGACGAAAGGGTTTCCGCGCAACCGTCAATCCACAGCGTTGCAAGACGGGTTCGGGAGCTGATGGCGGCTGAGCAGCTCGATGAGAAGGCCGCACTGAAGCAGGCGGCCAAGGAGTTCGGGCTATCTAAAAGCGCTGCGTACCGGGAGTTGCAAAGAGACAAGTGATTGTATCGCGCGACTGAAAGGATTGGACGGAGGCGTAAATGGTCAGCATTTGACAATCGGGACAGCCATGCTCAACAATAGCGGGCACGTTAGTAGTTGGGCAGTGGCACAGGCCTACCAGTTTGGCGATGGCGCCCCCCAACGCCGAATATCTAGAGACAATCCAATGGCCAAGATACTCTGCGTCGATGACGAACCGAACATTGTCACGTTGAAGTGTGCGATTCTGGAGGCTGCCGGGCACCAGGTGACGCCCGCCACCTCGGCCCGCGAGGCGATTGAAAAACTCGAACTCAATAGCTACGATGCCGTGGTGACCGATTGGCGCCTTGGGGACTCCAATGGTCGCGCCATTGTTCAGGCCGCCAAAATGAATTCCACCATGCCGGTGGTCGTCGTGTCGGGCTACGTCGCCGAGGCCTTCCAGGCGGCTGAACCGCTGGCCGATCTCTACCTGGAAAAACCGGTCAATCCTGAAGAACTGGTCACCATCGTAAATGAACTCCTGAAGACCGGCACCCATCCGCAATAGATGCTGATGATCTCTTCATGGAAGTCGTAAGTGCGAAGCCACCTTACTCGTTATTAATAACTCTTAAATACTGGTTTCCCACACATCCCGTGATCCAGATTGACTCATCCAACGGGTAACAAAGTGGTTAACTGCCAGCCCGAGCGTTGAGCTGCGGTGGGTTAACACGGGATACCAAGGTGGGATCATGTGGCTGGCAATAGAAACCGGGCGAAACTGGATAGTGCTTTCCTGGCAGAGCGCAGCGTTGGTGGGTGGCACACTGTTGAGTGTCATCGATGGCGGCCGGCGGCGAAAAAATGCAACTCCGCTAAAGGGAATCGAGTTGCAATCGGTTCTGCAGAGCTTACCCGAGGCGGTCTTCTTATTCGACGATCAATCGCGCATCATTGACGTAAATAAAGTGGCGGAAGAATTGACTGCGCAGAACCGCGATAAACTTCTCGGAATGGATGCAGCTGCCTTGTCCGGCCGGCTTCTGAGCGCAGAAGCGATTGTCAGCCTGGAATCAATCGTAGCCCGCACCCTGCAGGGTGAGTACGTTCGCCATGAGCCACAGATTCTCCATGGCGGCCCGAACCGGCGGGTGATCGAAGCTCGAGTCTCCGGTAACCCGATTTACCACCCATCTCGGCGCCCTTTAGGTGCGCTGATTGTTATCGAAGATATTAGCGAGCTTTCTGCCTTGCAACAGCAAGTTGCCAGTAGCGAAAGGCACTTCGAGGTCGGCCAGATGACTGCCGGTCTGGCGCACGACTTTAACAACGTTCTGGGGACAATCTCGCAAGCAGTTTACGTCTTGGAGATGGATCCGGAGCGCTCCGAGGCCGACCGCACCATGTTGACCATCATCAACAACGCGGTGCGCCGGGGAGCTGAGATTGTGAATAACATCCGCGGATACCTACGTGGAGCTCGGGAGATGCGCACGCGGGTTGACATGCGCCGGCTTCTCGTCGAAGTCCTGCAGATGGTGCAACCGGTGCTCGAAATGCATCCCGAGATTAAGGTGATCCAGGACATCCAGGACGGCTGCGAGGTTTATGCAAGCGTTCCAGAGCTACGCCGCGTCTTCACCAATTTAGTTCTCAATGCGCTTGATGCAATGCCGCAAGGCGGATTGCTGACCGTCCTTTGCTCCCGAAACGAAGACCGAACAATCGTGAGCGTGGAAGATACCGGTATTGGCATCCCGATTGAAAGCCAGGGGATGATCTTCTCGCCTTACTTCACCACCAAAGCGAAGGGTACAGGACTTGGACTGTCGGGGGCGCGCAAGGCGATTCGAGCGCAAGGCGGCGAGATACGCTTCGAAAGTTCTCCAGGAAAGGGAACGAGGTTTTTTGTTTCGCTGCCAATAGCTAGTGGGCATGAGCGGCCGAAAGATCGCGCGGCCTAGGAACCGGAGGGCTCTCTAGTGGACGGTGGAGGACCGACTTGGCGGCACTGCGGTATGCTCACTGCCATTCTGCGATAGCCGCGGGCGGGCGGGCACTACGGCGACGGATGCGGTTGCCTGCGCCAGGATCCGATGATGCACCACAAACAAGGCCAACTCCAAGCGATCGGAAACCCCGATTTTGTCGAAGATATTTCGTAGCGCGTTTTTGATCATCTGTTCGCTGGTGTAGAGCTGTAACGCGATTTCACGATTCTTATATCCTTGCACCACAGCGGCGACGATACGCAGCTCTCGATCGGAGAGGCGGTCTCGTACACGTGCGCCGACCAGGTCCTCGCTGACATCGGCATCTTCGGGATTCGGGCTCTGCAGAAATGACTGTCCTCGCGAGAGCCGCCTTACAGCTTCGACGGCAATGTTGCCACAGGCTGAACGATAGATGACGCCCTGAACTCCCATGCGCATGAAGTCAGATGCATTCTCCGCATTTTCGGCAAGGATAAGCACTGCCGTGCGGTGTGCCGAAGCAATCTCTTGAATCTCTGGGAGGGACGAGAGAAAACTGGTCGAGAGGATAAGGACGTGTGATCGAAGCTTTTCCAGCGCGTTTAGTAATTGCTCCGACAACTGCGGCTGACCCACAATACGAATGTCTTCCTCCACCGCCAAAACTTTGGCTATCCCGGCGCGAAAGATTGCTTGATGGTCAGCGATGATAACGTTGATCATAGATTGAGCGTGCTACTTTTCCAGCGTGAGCCCGAATGCAACCTTCAGAGGGACAGCTAAGCCTCTTTCGGACAGAGACCCGCCAGACTCAGGTTTATACCACGAATGTACGGCCAAAGATAGGTTTTTAGTCACTATCGATGACAAGTATGTCATACCAAGGTGGTACAACGGCCACGTTAACTTGACGACAAATGTACCCGCCACCGGCGGCTTCGCACCTGGGTTCAGACTTAGGCAACAATGGAGCGCCATGGAACTATTTCAGTTACTACCCCGGCGCTGGCAAGCTGCCGACGCTGGCTTGTATGATCGAAGTCAGGTAGCCGGTGGCCTCAACTCTTACATTTTCACGCATCGAGACGCGACCTAACTGGGCTGAAGTCTCTCTTCCGGCCCTGCGTCACAATTTCCGAGTGTTGCGAAAGCATCTGGGCAGCGACGTCACCATCTGTGCCGTGGTGAAGTGCGACGCGTACGGCCACGGTGCACAGGAATGCGCGTTGGCGCTTGAGCAGGAAGGCGCGACCTGGTTCGGAGTGACTTCTACCGACGAAGGTGCCATTCTGCGCGATGCCGGCGTGGCTGGGCGCGTTTTGGTCATGTGCGGGGTGTACCGCGGAGAAGAAGACGACGCCGTGCGGCTCGGGCTTACTCCGGCGGTGTTCCGCCTGCAAGATGCGAAGGCTTTGGCACAAGCCGCCATTCGCCAGCGTCTCACTTCGCCGGTGCGAATACATCTGAAAATCGATACCGGCATGGCCCGTCTGGGATTACCTTTGGCCGACCTCGAGTCCTTCGCCGAGGGCGTCCAGCGCCTGCCGCAAATCGAATTGGAAGGCGTATTCAGCCATCTTGCTTCGTCGGAAGTGCTTGACGACGAAGCCACGCAGGGGCAAATCGAGCGCTTCTCGGCTGCGTTGCGAATGCTTGCTGCACGAGGTTTGCGTCCCCGGTTGCGCCATCTCGCCAACACCAGCGCAGCTATCGAACGCCCCGACACCCGGCATAACTTCGTGCGGCCCGGCCTGGCACTCTATGGATATGAGCAGCAACCGTGCTATCACAACGGCTCGCCGGCATTTACTTCCGCGTTGCCGCTACAGCCGGTTTTAGCATGGAAGACGCACGTGATCGCAATTCGCGATGTTCCGGCTGGGCAGGCGATAGGATATAACGGCGCTTATGTAACTCCGGCGCCGGCGCGCATCGCCACGGTTTCCGTCGGTTATGGTGACGGACTATCGCGCAGACTTTTTGGAAGGGGAGAAGTGCTTCTCCGCGGACAACGCGCCCCAATGCGTGGGCGCATTTCGATGGACCTGACTCTGGTCGATGTCACCCACATTCCTGCCGTGGCGATTGGCGACGAGGTAACCCTCATCGGTCGCAGCGGCGTTCAGGAAATCACGGCATGCGATCTGGCGCGGTGGGAGGGTACTGTAGTCTACGAGACCTTGTGCAATCTGACCAAGCGCGTACCCCGGCGGTACATCGAATAACGCCTGAACCTGGGATAGCACAGTCTTTAACATTTCCACTCACGCCAGTCTGTAGAAGCTAAGCGATGCGTCGCCCTGATCCAGTCGCCGAAAGCGCACCAGCGCGCCGAAGCGCTCATCCGGGTCAAACTTCTTTTCATGCTCTGCGATGACCAGACTTGCCGGCTGTAGCAACCGAGATTGCGCCAAGTATCCGAGCGTGCACTCGTAGCTGCCGCGCACTCGGTACGGAGGGTCCAGAAAGCAGTAATCGCACACTACGCCCGTACTCTCCAACAGTGGAAGCGCTTGCGCGACCTCGCGCTCATGTAATTCAAATCCATCGGAAATTGCCAGCGAACCGAGATTCTCCCGCAACAGTCGTGCGTGCCTTTTCGCCGATTCCACAAAATAGACCTGGCGCGCGCCACGACTCAGCGCCTCGATGCCTACAGCTCCAGTTCCTGCGTAAAGATCGAGCCACACGCTGTCCTGCAGATTGCCTGCGGCACCCAGCACATCGAATAGGGTCTCCCGCAGCCGATCGCTGGTGGGACGCAGATCGAGACCCGGTAGCGAGCGCAGGGGACGGCTTCTGAAGTGACCGGCGATGATGCGCATGTCCTAGAGTGTATAGAATGAAACTGGAGGCTGACGCGGAGCGATGAGAAGCTGGTCAATTCCTGCGGGACGATTGTTTGGAGTGGACATCCGCATCCATCTTACGTTTGTCTTTCTGCTGGCTTTTGTATGGTTCACCCAGTCGGTGACGATGGGGACTACGGGCGCAATGCGAGGCCTGGCGCTGGTTGGAATTATCTTCGGCTCCGTGGTTTTGCATGAACTGGGACACGCGGTGGTGGCACAACGCAATGGCGTGGCCGTGCGCTCCATCACTCTGCTGCCTATCGGCGGCGTCACGCTGATGGAAGACATGGGCGCCCACAACGCCGATCCTGCTCGCGATATCCGCATTTCTGGCGTAGGCCCCGTGGTCAACCTAGTCATCGCCGCTCTCTCCGGCGCATTTATCCTGGCATTTCTACCGCAGGTGAATTTATGGGCACAGCCGTTCGTACATGCCAATAACCTGCCTCGTAGTTTGTTCTGGGCAAACGTCTTCCTCGGCGGCTTCAACCTTCTGCCTGCCTATCCCATGGACGGAGGCCGCATACTGCGCGCGCTTCTGGTGGAGCGTATGGATTACGTGCGCGCTACTCGACGCGCTGTCGCCATCGGGCAAGCGTTCGCCATGGTATTGATCTTCCTCGGTGTGTGGAACACCTGGCTGATGCTGATTGGTTTCTTCCTCTTTGTTGGCGCGCAACTCGAGGATCGCTCGGTCGTCTTCCAGTCGGTGTTGGAAAGCGTCCACATGGAAGATGTAATGCTTACGGGCTTCTCAACGCTTTCCCCCGCTGACACTCTGGAGGACGCGCTGCAGAAGGCAGTGCACACGTTGCAGGACGACTTCCCGGTGGTTCGCGGCAGCGACATGATCGGAGTCATAAGTAAGCAGCGTATTGTGCAGGCGCTGCGTGTTGGCGGCAATGGATATGTGCAGTCGGCAATGGTGCGGGCCTTCGAAATCGCGCAGGCCGGCGATTCGCTGGCGTCGGCTTTCCGCAAGCTAGGCGGACGAGGCCTCAGCATGATTCCGGTGGTCGATCAGCAACGGCTGATCGGCATTGTGACCATGCAAAACCTGATGCACAGCATGGCCCTGCTGGCGGAGACGCGAAGGCTTCGGAGGCAGCAGGAAGCGGATAGCAGCTAGAGCGAATTCACCAGCGTGAGTGGTTTTCCTGATTTACTGCTGTCCAACATGATCAAACGCAATGCCCCATCGCTTGGCGGAACGATGGGGCGCGATCCGGCGGTTGTAGTCGTTCTCACTTGGAATCACTCGCCGGAATGTTCGTATCGGCAATGACTGCCGGAGTTTCAGTACTCGGAGTCTTGCTGGCTGTGGTCGAGACCGCCCTAGCCGAATGTTTTTCTGAAACCGTTCGGTCCGGCTGCCCCGCAGCAGGCAGGCATTGATACTCCGGATAGGAAGTACAACGCTGCGCCTGGTCCATGGCCCGGTTATACGCCTGAAGTTCGCAGGCTCGCAATGCAGCCAGACTCGACCAGCAGGCGTCGTCGTTCGGGTTCGGCAGAGCATTTTGTGCCGACAGAGCTGCCGCCGAAAGCAAAACCAGGATTCCGATCGCGATAAGTTTCTGCAGGTTCATAATCAATCCTCCTGTCCTCCGCAATTGGATTTAGTTGCCGCGAAACTCCGTTGGCATTTTTGCTAGGGAGCTTTGTAGCGACGCACTGGGTTATTGCAAAACACGTGCCAACTGGGGCCAGAGACGACCATTTTGACTGTTGCCACATTTGCAATGACATACAGAGCAGGGCGCAACTTCAGAAAGATCGCTCATCTGATCGGACTATCCGGATGAATAGTGGTGACTATCCGGCCCGTTAGACGGCGACATTCTCAAGGATTACGTTACTGGTTGGTTTTGCACTCGATGGATATGGGTTATGACCCTGAACCAGCCCGCCGTGGTTTGCCTGGAAAGGTCGAAGGGGCTCTCGCTCTCGGGGATTTCTCAAACTCGCCATCTAGCGCATCCGCCAGCTTAGCTTCGCTGACGCCGCGCGCAGATCCGTCGGATAGGCGTGCGCTTCAACCGCGAACTCGGCTTCCTTCGCAAACGGAGGCGGAGACAACTCGAAAGCTCCACTTCGTAGCTGCAGCCTGATGGTCTGGCCACCTGGCCCGATCTGTTGAGGAAACTCGACACTCTCCTCCGAGCCGCAACACAAATACAACGAAAGCAGATCGCAGAATTGGAGTACGTCGGTCCAGTACTGCACCTCGCCTTCACTGCGATTTTGCAGGCGCAGCAAGCGCTCCTGTCGTTGCTCTTCGGCCGCCAGGAACTCGCGTACGCTTCGCAAATCGTCGCCCGAGTAGACGCCCATCTCCATCCCGAACTTGCCCAGACGTACGAAGTGCCCACTGGCGATTAGCGCGGCGATCGGTGCAACCGCTTCGGCTGCATCAATCGACCCTTGCCAGGCGCGCAGGAAATCACCTGCCTTGATATCCAGGAACGACAGCGGCCGGCCTTGTGCTTTCAGAGCGATGTTGTCTTTGGAATATGTCGCAGGAGTTGCGCTGAGCCGTTCGCAGCCGTTGTCGAATTCCTTCCAGCCCTCATCGTGCAGACTGATGCCGCGCACGATGTCATCTTCCACTGGAGGCCCACCGGCGATCGCGAGATGCCGAGCGATTTCGCCCGAAACTCGTGCGTGATCAGGTTGCCGCACGAGGTAATACTTTGCCGACCTCGCCTTCTGAGCGCGGGCCACGGCCTCCCACGATGGGACAAACCCGTCATTAACGGGCTGAGGTTTGGCTTCGGGACGGAGAATCATACGAACTATCTCGCCCGCGCAGCGCGCCCGCGCTTACTTGCCACAGCGCGAATAGGGCCAGTTCCAGTGGGAGGCTTACGTCCGCCATCAAGCAGTTGCTTCAGCACCAGAGCGTTATTCTGCTCCTCGTTTCGGGACGCGAACAACAAAGTCAGGCGACGATGTCGCTTCTGCAGCTCGTAAAGTTGCTGTAATGCGTCGTTCGCCGCTTCGGAAGTAAGCTCTTTGAGATACTTCTCGCGAAACTTGCTCCACTGCAGTGGGTGCGCATGAAACCATTTACGCAACTCATTGGAGGGTGCCACCTCTTTCAACCACGCATCCAGCGCGGCGTCCGACTTCTTCAATCCGCGGGGCCATAAGCGGTCCACCAGCACACGAGCGCCATCTTGCGGCGACGGCTCCGCGTAAACGCGTTTGAGGGCAACCGTCATGCGAGGTGTATTCTAACTCTGCGGGAGCCTCAGTGCAGGCTCACGCGAGTACAGATCGCCGGAAACCTGGAAGAATGTCGATACCAAAACGCGCGCCTCTCGCCTTCCTCTTTGCAATCGTTCTGTTCATTATTACGATCCTTCTAGCTTGCGATTCCGAGCCTCGCAAGACCGACGCTGAACTGGGACTAACTACGCAGCAGGCGCTAGGCCGCCGCGTTTACGATGCGCGCTGCGCCGAATGTCATTACGCCTACAGTACACATGGCCTGCGTGGGCCAAGCTTGAATGGACTGTTCAAAAAGCCGTTCATGAAAAGTGGAATCCCTGCCAATGACGACAGAGTTACAGACATCATCCTCATAGGCCGCTCCAAGATGCCCGCCTTCCAGCAGAAGCTCACGCAGCAGCAACTGGACGACCTGATGGCGTATCTGCATACGTTGTGAGCGCTGGCCGCTCTTGGCTTTTCGCTATTCGCTTCTCGCTGTTAGCTCTGAGTTAGCTCTCAGCTTTTAGCAGTCAAACCGCGAAGTTGTACGGTGTGAAAGGTAGAAGCGGAAGGCGAACAGCGAAATACGAATAGCGAAAGGCGAATCGCGAACAGCGAAGAGCGACTTCCCCACGGGGTACAATAGTTACGTCACATGGCCACCGCTCCTGAACTGATCCAGATCGAGATTGGCCCGCGCCGTCCGGCTCCCAAGCCGGAATGGCTGAAGGCGCGTGCCCCGATGGGCGAGAACTACCACAACCTTAAGACACTGGCTCGTAACCTGGAACTGAACACCGTGTGCGAGTCGGCGCACTGCCCCAACATCGGTGAGTGCTGGAACCATCGCACTGCGACCTTCATGCTACTGGGCAATCTGTGCACCCGTCGCTGCGGTTTTTGCGCTGTTCCGAAAGGACGCCCGCAGCCGATTGACTACGAAGAGCCTGGCCGTGTCGCCGAAGCCGTTGAGAAATTAGGCCTGAAGTTTGCGGTGGTTACCAGCGTCAATCGCGACGATGACAACGTCGGCGGGGCGCGCGTCTTCGCCGACACGATCACCGAGATTCGCCGGCGCGTTCCCGGATGCCGCGTAGAAGTGCTGATTCCCGACTTTCAGGGATTGGAAGAGCCGCTGCGTATCGTAATGGACGCCAAGCCGGACATCCTCAATCACAACACCGAGACCGTGCCTCGCTTGTATCGTGTAGCCCGCTCAGGAGCGCGTTACGAGCGCACCTTACGGCTGCTACAACGGGCCAAGGAAATGAATCGCCGGATTCCGACCAAGAGTGGCGTGATGGTTGGTCTGGGCGAGAGTACCGACGAATTGCTCGAGGTCTTCCGTGATCTAGCGGCCCACAACGTAGACATTCTCACCATTGGCCAGTATTTGCGGCCTTCAAAGGACCACCTCCCCGTCGCTCGGCTATATACGCCCGACGAATTCCGGTTCCTCAAGGAAGAATCGCTGAAGATGGGTTTTCGGCATGTGGAATCCGGTCCGCTGGTGCGTTCCAGCTATCATGCCGACGAGCAGGCCGACGCGGGCGTAAGGCCCGTGTAGATTGGTGGGAGACTATTCCAGAGGTACTACACCTAAAACCTGATCCTACTACATCAGCGTAGTATCCCTGTGCGCTATAATCTACTACTATGAGCAACATAGAGTACTCGGCTGTGAATGCCAAGGGCCAAGTCGTCATCCCCGCCGATATCCGCGAACGTCTTGACATCAAGCAAGGCACCAAGATCGCCTTCGTCGAGGAACAAGGTCGGCTGTTCCTCCAACCTGTTACCGACGCCTTCATTGAAAGCATGCGCGGCAGTCTCGCCAAGCGAGGTATGCCGGCGAAGTTGGAACGTTCGCGAGACCGGGAATTTGCATGAAGGGTCACGTGCTTGATGCTAACGCTTTGTACCGTTTTCTCATGGACCAACCGGGGGCAGACCTCGTCGAGGACTTGTTTAAGCGGGCACGCGATTCCAAGACGACGCTGTTGATGTCCGTCATCAATTGGGGAGAAGTTTATTACAACATTGCCATGAAGAGGGGAATCCCGAAGCACAAGCATTCATGGCGGAGGTCCGGCTGCTGCCCTTGAGCGTAGTAAGTGCGGATGAGCCGATCACCGAGGCCGCAGCCAAGTTTAAGGCCGGTTATGGACTACCGTATGCGGATTGTTTCGCGCAGCAATTACCGGAAAGGCCAATGTTCTGGTCACGGCCGACGTAAAGGACTTCAAGAAAGTGCCGTGGTTGCAGATACTGCCATTACCGCAACACAAGCCATAGAGCAATGCTAATTGGATAAGCCTATTCCGCGACGAACTGCTTCATCCTGCGCAGCACCGATTCCGGCGCTTGCACATCAAGTTCGACATATCCGTCGCGATACTCACGCGCAAATACAACCGCCTTGGCGTCGAGCGTGGCCAGCGCTTTGCCTTCCGACTGCGGCACGCGCAGATGGACCCGTCGCACCGGATCTTCGGCGATCTGTTCGTCGATGCGCTGCAGCAGCTTATCCAGTCCAATTCCCTTTGTCGCCGATACATGGATCACACTGTCGGTGTCGCGCAGGCTCTCTCGTTTCTTTTCCGGCAGCAGATCCACCTTGTTCATCACGTAGAGTCGCGGCTTGTCCTGCGATTCCAGCTCGCGCAGCACTTCTTCGACCTGCGCCTGCTGCTCCGCCGCGGTGGGGCTGGTGACATCGGCCACATGCAGCAGCAAGCGACGCCCGCTGCACTTCTTCCAAGGTGGCGCGAAACGCCGAAACCAGCGTGTGTGGCAGGTTTCGGATGAATCCCACAGTGTCGGACAGCAGCACTTGGCGCCGTGAAGGCAGCGTCACGCTGCGCAGGGTGGGATCAAGCGTGGCGAACATGCGCGCGCTCTCCAGCACGCCGGCCTTGGTGAGCGCGTTGAACAGGGTGGACTTGCCGGCATTGGTGTAGCCGACCAGCGCGACCGTGGCGATGGGCACCGACTCGCGCCGCTGCCGCTGCTGGCCCCGAATGCGGCGGACATTTTCCAGTTGCTCCTTCACATGGCGGATGCGCCGGTAGATTTTGCGGCGATCGGTTTCCAGCTGGGTTTCGCCGGGACCGCGGGTCCCGATGCCGCCGCCGAGCTGCGACATCTGCACGCCGCGTCCTGCCAGCCGGGGCAACAGGTATTGCAGCTGCGCCAGCTCCACCTGGAGCTGGCCCTCGCGGGTGCGGGCGTGGCGGGCAAAGATGTCGAGGATGAGCTGCGTGCGGTCGATGACCCGCACGTCGAGCTCGCGCTCCAGGTTGCGCTGCTGCGACGGGCGTCAGCTCGTGATCGAAGATGACCAGGTCGGGCGAACTGGAGGCGACTGCGCCTTCAGTTCCTCCAGCTTTCCGCTGCCGATGAGGGTTGCGGGATCCGGTTTTTGCCGCCGCTGCAAGAATTCGCCGATAACGGTGGCGCCTGCGCTGGCGGCCAACTCGCGCAGCTCGGCCAGCGACTCGTCAGCCGAAAATCCACGAACTTCCGATGTATCCGGGCTTAGGTGGGCTGTGGCGGCATTGCGTGCCTCACGCGCGCTAGGCGGAACCATTCCGGTGGGTTCCTGCCGGGAACGGGAAACGGGGGAGTCTTCGGCAGCCGATTGGCGACCCTTCGACGGACTGCTCGCGCTCGCCTGCCCGAGACGAGAATTCCACTCCCACCAGGAAGGCTCGCTCCGGCCTGCTCTGGCCGGTTTGCCAAGAGCGGCCGTTCGCTCTGGAGTTCATTCCACCCGCGCGAGAAATAGATCAGCCCTCAGACGTTGTGGTTGTGTCGCGGTCTCTGTATCCGGTGGACCGGCTGGCTCCGCTGGCGCGCGGTGTTCAAAGTGACGTTCGGAATGCGCGGAATGAGCGGAACGCGACATCGCCACAGTAGAAATGGCGTGCTTGAAAATCAACTGCTCCTGGTTGTTGGTATCCAGCACCACAGAGTATTTGTCAAAGGAACGAATTCTTCCGGTCAGTTTGACCCCGCTGATCAGGTAGATGGTAACTACAAACTTATCTTTGCGGGCAGTGTTGAGAAACCCGTCTTGTATGTTCTGTGCTGCCTTGTTTTCCATATGTCCCTCCCTGGCAACAATGCAAAAAACAGCACAGCCCCAGATTCGTCGGCCCCCTCACGATTCCGGACCTGTAGAAATTGTGCGCAGCTGTTCACCTGTACGTTAACCACGCTGCGGAAGCAATCATAAGCCACTTTACGATAAGGCGGCAGCGACGCGATTTCAACTACAACAAGCACACGACCGTGTGATGTAGAATTCGCGCACATGCTCCTAAACGGAAGCGCGTGCAGGTTTATCCCTCTGACGTACAGGCGGACCAGATGATCATTTCGCTAGTGGCACTACTCTTCACGCCTCAGATGCACTTCCCGGGCGGCGAACAAACGGGCCTGATTGTCGTTCGCTGGATCCATTTCGTGGCGGGAATTACTTGGATTGGCCTGTTGTACTTCTTTAATCTGGTGGGCATGCCCTTCCTGCAGGAGCTCGACGCCAAATCCCGAGGAACTGTGATCCCCAAGCTTATGCCACGGGCGTTGTGGTGGTTTCGGTGGAGCGCCGTGGTAACCGTTTTAGCCGGTATTGCCTACTGGATGCACATCGTAGCTAACGACGCTCGGAACGCGGTGGCTCAGGGAGAACCGGCTTCTACCGGAATGATCTTCGGCAGCTTCTTTGGACTTTGGACGTTGGCGTTCGTCGTAGAGATGGGGGCGCTAATGTCCCCGGCGGAGGTACTCAGGAAGGGACCCGTGCTGAGTGTCATCGTCGCAATCGCGGTTATTGGTGCGGCCTACATGTTTGTGCGCTTGAATCAGCACGGCTGGGAGAGCAACCAGGCCCTGTCCATCGGCATTGGCGGAGGGCTGGGTTGGTTTATGTTGCTGAACGTTTGGGGCGTGGTGTGGCGCATGCAAAAGAAGCTCATCCGCTGGACCGAGGCCAATGCTAGCCAAGGAGCGGCAATGCCGCCCGAAGCGGCCAAGGTGGCGAGAATCTCTCTACTTTGTACACGCCTCAATTTCTGGATATCGTTCCCCATGCTGTTCTTCATGGGCGCGTCGAGCCACTACATCATGTTTGGGGGAGGGTAAATAGCTTCTCACTCGCTCCACAGCCTCAGAGCGGACCAAGATAGTCCGTTTCGCTTACCAGCAGAATTAGTGGCTGTCCGGTGACCTCCTTGGTCGCCTCCCAGTACCGCACCAGGATGGAGTACACCAGCAATCCGGTTTCGCCCTCTCCGAAAAGCAAGTATTCCAGCGACTGCTTCATCAGTGTGCGGCGTGTCAGGCCAAGCACCAGGCTGATGGGATCCAGCAGTTCGCTGAGGTAGGCGATCGAATTGGCAATCGCCACCGCCCCGAAGGCTTCAATCACAACGTGATCGCCCTCCTCGAATACATGAAGCCGCAAAGGAGCCAGGAACTCGCTGCGATTGTCTAAAAGGTTGACGTGCAGGAAAGCAAGGTGACCTTCAACGCGGTAACGCTTACGCATTTTCTGGGTCATTGACGCCCGGCGCTCTGGCGTCGCGATATGGTGCGGGATCAGGTTGACCTTTTTGCCGCTAATGGCCTTCCATACCTCGGCCGACTCATGATCCAAGAAGACAGCCCTTGAGACCCGCATCTCGGTGGACCGCATGAGACGGCTCAACGCGCTGACGGTCAGCAGCAAGAAAATAAAGATGCTGGCAATGATGGCGCCATCGGGTCGCTCAAACACATTGGCGATAACCGTGTACACAAAGACCAACGTCACCAACAAGAAGTAGAACGGAGGCAAGAGAGTTACGGGTTTTCGTACGCTCGATTCTCGCCACAGAGAAATTGTGACCGCCACAGCCGCCGACAACATCAACACCAAGACGCCAGTGGCATAGGCGCCTCCCTGCGCCGACACTGAAGCTCGGAAGACCACCGTAACCACGATGTCGATTGCCAACAGTACCAAGACCAGTGGGCGTTGGTAGGCCACCCAGTTGGGAGCCATCCCGAAGCGCGGCAAGTAACGCGGTATCAAGTTGAGGAGTCCGGCCATGGCGGAGGCGCCAGCAAACCACAAGATCAGAATAGTTGACAGGTCATAGACCGTACCGAAAACATTTCCCAGATAGAGGTGGGCAAGATAGGCGATTGCCCGTCCGTCCGCGGGTCCTCCGATCTTGTAGGCGCTCTCGGGGATCAACGCGCCGGTTATGAAGCTGGAAAGCAACAGCATGACGCTCATAAGGAGGGCCGCAGTGACCAGCAGTTTTCGCGTCGCAAGGATGCGACCCGGAATTGTGTCCTCGGTCTTTCCCGGCTCGGCACCCGAGACCAAGGGCATTACAGAAACGCCGGTCTCGAATCCGCTTAGGCCTAACGCCAGCTTGGGAAACACCAACGCCGAAGCGATGAAAACTGCAGTCCAATCGCCATGCGTACTGAGCCCAGCGTGCCAGTGGGAAAACAATTCCGGATGCTGCGAGATTTTCCAGCCGCACCACAGCAGCACGATCAAGTTCAGGACAAGGTAGGGAATGGCAACAACGTCGGCGAGGCGGATAGCTTCGCGAAACCCGATCATGAACACGACCGCCAGTAGCAACAAGAGGATCAGCGTCACCCGCATCCGGGAGTCGCCGGCGAAAGGATGCAGATAAGGATTCGCGATAGCGTGGCGGGCGGCATCCGCGGCAGATAACGTCATGGTGATGACAAAATCGGTTGCGGCAAATCCCAGCAGAACCAGAACCATGATCTTGCCCGTCCAACCGGGAAGCAAATTCTCCAGCAACGCGATGGATCCCTGTCCAGCGTAGGACCGTTTGGCTACCGCCGCATAAATGGGAACCGCGCCGAACAGGGTCACCGCTACCAGCACCGCGGTCGCAGGCAGGGCCAGCGCCCCGGCGGCCAGCAATGCGATGCCCGGTTGATAGCCCAAGGTGGAGAAGTAGTCGACGCCAGTTAGCCAAAGCACCTGGTACCACGGATAGGTACGCTCTGGCCCCCGCGACGATCTTGACAGATCATCCCGCGCGAAGAACCTGCCTAGCCGCCCCTTAGGGAAATCATTGGGCACAGGCAAACGGAGAACCATGTCTGGAGACGGCGGCGTGGTCATGGAGTCGGAACGAGTCGCGCCCGCTTTCGCGGAAGTCCGATTGTAAGGCGGAATGGTCAGTCAGGCGAGAGCATTGCGGTAAAAGGCAAAACTAGAACAGACTGCATGGCAATAGTGGGTCGCTGAGTGTTGCGTGTTATGATCCCTTTGTTTTCAATCAAAGCAGCTAGTAGGGCATCCGAACTGAAGAATGTCTGGTCTTCGTGGACGAACCATCCTCATACTCTGCGTGCTGGCTGCGCAAGGGCTCGCTTGCGCGCAAAAGCCGCCCTCCGCTCCCGACCATCCCTGGGATAGTTCGCTGGCGAAACAGCAACTAACCGTTCCTCCGCGACCCGCATCGACCGCTATTTTGGATCCAGCCAAGGTGTACACGCTGTCCGAGTTAGTGAACATCGCTGAAGAGAACAACCCGGAGACGCGGGTGGCCTGGCAGAACGCGAAGGCACGATCGGCCGATCTGGGTATCGCCAAATCCACTCTGTATCCTACTTTGGCGGCGGTGGTGTTGGCAGGCACGACGCGAGAAAACATTTTCTTTGGCGCCTTCTTTGAACGGCAGACGGTGGAAACGTTCGCGCCGGTTTTAGCTCTCGATTACATTATTTTCGACTTTGGCCGGCGCTCGGAGGAAATATCCATCAGCCGGAACAATCTTCTGGCTGCTAACTTCCAGTTCAACGACATCCATCGCAGGGTCATCTTTGGGGTGATGCAGGCTTACTACCGCCTGCTCGATACCAAGGGGCTGCAGGAAGCAGCCGAGGCGAACCTGAAGAACGCTCAGACGGTGGACCAAGCGGCCGAGGCGCGGCTGCACTTGGGACTGGCGACATTGCCCGACGTTCTGGAAGCTCGTAGCGCAGCGGCGCAAGCCGATTACAATCTACAAGCGGCCATCGGCGCGACAGAGATCGCCCATGGCGATCTGGCGACCGCACTCGGTATCTCGCCGACCGTCAAGTTTCAGGTAGAAAGTATCGGGACGATCAAGATGCCTGACACCATCGGCGACACCGTGGAAACTTCCATTGACAAGGCGCTGGCGCAGCGTCCCGACCTATTGCAACGGGTGGCGGACCTGCGGGCTACCGGCGCGGAAGTGAAAGCGACGCAACGAGATTTCTTTCCCACGTTGAGCATAGACGGCAACGCTGGCATTGCCCGCTCATATGGACAACAGGGGCAGATGCCGGGAACATATTCTCCCACCATAAATCCCTGGAACGCGCAGCTCAGCCTGTCGTGGACATTATTTGATGGACTGGAGCGAGAAAAGCGCCTGCAGCGGGCAGAAGCGGATCGAAAACAAGCTGCCGCAACAGTAGACTCGACGCGCGATCAGGTGGAGAACCAGGTCTGGTCCGCTTATTCAACAGCGATCACCGCCCTTCGTCAACAGAAGGCGGCAGCGGCGCTGCTGGAAGCGGCCACGGAGTCCTACAATGCTGCCCTGGAATCGTACAACTACGGAGTACGGAGTCAGATCGATGTCGTTTCGGCGCAACGTACCCTGGCGGACGCGCGCACGGCCGACGTGACCGCGCGGACTCAACTTCTAACCGGCTTGGCGGCCTTGTCTTACCAAACTGGCGATCTACTGTATGCGAAAACACCATAAATCGGGATTGCAGCTTATTACGAATCCAAAGAAGTTTCGGCTGTTCGCAATTGCCGCGATTGGGGCCGCTATCCTGTCGACGGCGGGATGCTCCAGAGCGCCGACCTTCAACATTCTGGGGTCATTTTTCCCGGCTTGGATTCTCTGCGGAGTTATCGGCATTGTGCTGACCGTATTGGTGCGGCTACTTTTTGTGCGCGCAAACTTCGAGAAGGAGCTTTCCCCTCTGATTCTCGTCTATCCGTGCTTGGCTTTGTTCTTCACGTTTTCGATATGGTTGTTGTTCTTTAGCTGAATTGGGAGGAGATGCCATGCCCGACACCGACGCTCCAGTTCAGCGTAAACCTCTGGGGAAGATTGTGAGCGTGGCGATTATTGCCGCCGCGCTGATCACCGGCGCGTTGGTCATCAGCGAGACGACGCTCTACCCCCGCACCGACGACGCCGAGGTATTCGCCAATTTTATTGGCATCGCTCCGCAAGTTGACGGGCCCATCACGACGCTGGCCGTGCAGGACAATGCCTTCGTCAAGCAGGGCGGTTTGCTGTTCGAGATCGATCCTCGGCCGTATCAATATGCCTTGGAAAAAGCGCGCTCCGACTTGAGCACGCTGGAAGGCCAGATCGTTGACCAGACTAGGACCATCGCCTCGCAACAAAGCGCTGTAGGCGCCGCTAAGGCATACACAGACAGTGCCGCCGCCAATGTCAGCCGCGCGGCCTCGACGGTCAACGAAGCCCAGGCGAATGTCGCCAGCGCCAAGGCCGCGCTGGACCGGGCGCAGGCGGAATATCAATACACGTCGAATAATTTCCATCGCATTGAGCCGCTGCTGGCCAAACAGTTTGTAACCGTCGACCAAGTGGACGAAGCGCGGACGGCCGTAACTGCGCGACAGCAGGCCGTCGATCAAGCACGCTCGCAGGTGGCGCTGGCCGAGGCACAGGTGCTATCCGCCAAAGCACAATACGACCAGGCGAAAGCCGTAATGTTGCAAAGCCATGCGCAGTTGGCGCAATCACAGCACAGCGTCCTGACGCTCGAGCCGCTAACCGCGCAGCGCGAGGGCAAAGCCGCCATCATTCGCGATGCCGAGTACAACCTGAACAATTGCCGCGTCTATGCTCCTTTCGATGCCAGGGTCACGAACCTGACGATCTCCCAAGGTGCTTACGCCCACACCGGTCAGCAGGTGTTTACGCTGATCGACACCCGAGTGTGGTGGGCCGTAGCAAACTTTCGCGAAACTCAACTGAGGCGTATGAAGCCGGGCATGCACGCTGACGTGTACGTGCTTTCGCGCCCCGGTGTGCGCTACGACGGAGTGGTCGACAGCGTTGGATTCGGAGTGCAACCGGACGCAACCCTGGTCGGGTACCTTCGGGCCCGGCCTGCCCGACGTGCAACGCTCCCTGAACTGGGTGCACCTGGCTACCCGCTATCCGGTGCGGGTGCGCATTGAGGCACCCGAGACAGAACCCTTCCGACTCAGCGAATCGGCGGTGGTCGTCATCCGGCGCGGTCCGTCCGGCGGGACACAATAGCTGATGTCAGCCCGGGATGACGCACTTCCGGCGGTCGCTCACTCGCGCACGCTCGACAGCGCCGGGACATGGTTCTGGAGTTTTCTCAAGAGTGAACTGTCTCCCTATCCCGGCCGGGCCTGGGTCGTGGGGCGCATGGTCATCTCAGCCAGCATCGTGATGCTGCTGGTCATGACCTTCCAAATCCCCAATGGCTTTCTGGGGGCAATCTACACGCTCTTTCTGAGCCGCGAAAATCCTAACGTAACCTTGGTAGCTGGAATCCGGACCACGATTGTCTATTGCCTAGCCGGGATTTATACGATCATCAGCGTCATGACCCTGATCGATGATCCGTTGACCCATTTTCTATGGATCGTGCTTTCGCTTTTCATCGCCTTTTACGTGATCAGTATTGTTCCGGATTATTTCACCGCCATCGGCTTCGGCTTCACGGTTGCCGGAGCGATACCGCTGTGGGACCAGACCACACTCACCGTGAATGTGCGCACCGAGAATACGCTGTGGATCGGTTTTTCGGTGGTCATTGGGACGGCGGTCACGGTCGTGGTGGAATACATTTTTCGCCGGGTGCGCCCCACAACCGATCTCAACCTAGGTATTGAGACCCGGCTCGAAGCGGTTGAAGAGCTATTGCGACAGATCGCCGACGCTCAGCAGTCCTTCAAGTTCGAGAAACACATCGCTCTTTATTCGAGCGTGGGTACTTCACGTTTGCGCCGCATGGTAGTGCGCTCGGGGTACGCACCACAGCTGGCGGCCCAGATGAATGCAGCCATCGCCCTGTTGGGCCGTCTGGTGGACCTTGCCGCCAGCTTGCAGATTGCCCGCTCCACCCAATTCTCTGTCACCAGCGAAGAAGATCGCGGGCGCTGCCTTGTTCTTGCCAATAAGATCTCCCAGCTTTGCGACGATCTCAAACAACGCCGCACCCCGCGACTGGTCGAGATTCCCACGCAGACGCAGCCCTCGGAGCTGCCGCTTCTGCCGGAAATGGAGAGAACGGTCGCCTTGATACCGCACGCATTCTCCAGTTCGGATGGTTCAAGCGACCTGCCAGGCGCGGCTACCCTGGATGAGACGGCAACCGCTGCTCGTGCCGGATGCATTCAGCAGTCCCAGGCACCTCAAGTTCGCCTTGCGGGGAATGGCTGCCTCCATGGCGGCCTATCTCATCTACACGTCAATCAGTTGGCCGGGACTGAGTACTGCGGTTGCAACCTGTGTAATTACCGCGCTGTCGACGATTGGCGCTTCGCGGCAAAAGCAGTTTCTACGGCTGGCGGGGGCGATGATCGGCGGCTTTGGTTTTGGAATGGGCGCCCAGGTCTTCGTGCTTCCGTACCTCAATTCCATCGCCGGATTCACGGTGCTGTTCGCCATCGTCACTGCGATTTCCGCTTGGATCTCGACGGCCACGCCTCGCCTGTCGTACCTTGGCGTGCAGATGGCGCTGGCTTTTTATCTGATTAATTTGCAGGAATTCACCATCCAGACCTCACTCGCGATTGCCCGCGACCGAGTGGTTGGGGTGCTGCTCGGGCTGATGTGCATGTGGCTGATCTTTGATCGCCTGTGGGTAAAGGACGCGCTGCAGGAAATGGAGGAAGCTTTTTCCCACAATTTGCAAATGTTGTCGGAACTCATGGAGGAGCCGCGGAAAGACGATCCCAAGACGGCAACCGTGCGACTCCTTCAGCTTCGCGATCAGATCAACAATGGATTCAATACGGTGAAGGCGCAGTCGGATGCGGTGCTTTTCGAGTTCGGTCCGAGCCGCGCACGCAAGCTAAAAATCCGCAATGATATCCGACGCTGGCAGCCCACGCTGGGCACTCTGTTGCAAGTGCAAATTACGTATGAGCAGTACCTACTGGAGACCCGCTCGGACAAACTGCCGCCCCCGATCGCAGCAGCGGAGCTTGCTTTCCAAGAAAATATGGCCCTGGTAATGCGCGCGATAGCTGCCGAGATCGGCGGAAAACCTTCGTATCCAGCGCCTGATGTCCAGGAGTCGGCCAGGAAGCTACGGCAGGAAATTCAAAAACACTTTGGCTCCCCGCTTCCTCCACGGCCGGCGGACGTGATCACCCTTACCCAAAACCTGGCATCGATTCTGGCCCCGCTCTACCTCGACATCCATGCGGCGTTCGCCACTTTCAACAGGTCATAATTGAACTTTGAGGGAGTCTCTGTGCTTGTTGCTATCCACTTCAACCTGCCGACGCCAACCGGCAATCCGCTATAGAATTGATTTTTCGCTATGACCTCGACTTCGCCGCAATCGCTAATTAATTCAGGTTCCGCAGTCCAGCGCGGCCCCGTCCCCATACTTGACCTCACTCGTCAGTACGAGACCATCAAGGACGACGTTCACGCAGCGATCGAACGTGTGCTGACTAGCCAGCACTTCATCGGAGGCCCGGAAGTTGAGGGCTTCGAGCGCGAGTCGGCAAATTATCTGGGAGTGACCGCGAGCGTTGGCTGTGCGTCTGGTACTGACGCCTTGTGGCTGGCATTGCAAGCCGCCGGTGTCGGACCGGAGGCGTGCGTGATCACCACGCCATTCAGCTTCTTCGCTTCGGTGAGTTCGATTGTGCGCTGCGGCGCCACGCCGGTGATGGCGGACATCGATCCGGCTACGCTGAATCTCGATCCTGAAGCGACCGAAAGGGCGCTCAATCGGGGGCGTTCGCACAAGCTTCGCGTGGTGATGCCGGTACACCTCTACGGGCAATGCGCCAATATGGACAAGTTCGACCGCTTCGTCGAGCAGTACGACACCATCCTCATCGAAGATGCGGCCCAGGCTTTTGGCGCGAAGTGGCGCGACAGGAAAGCAGGTGCGCTGGGCAAGGCGGCGGCGTTCAGCTTTTATCCCACCAAGAACCTGAGCGCCTATGGCGACGGCGGATGCGTCACCACCAACGATGCGGAACTGGCGGCCCACGTGCGACGTCTGCGCAATCATGGAAGCCGCCAGCGGTACTACCACGAAGAGATCGGCTGGAACAGCCGCCTCGATGCCATGCAGGCGGCGGTACTGCGGGTCAAGCTGAAGCATATTGACGACTGGAACCAGGCGCGCCGGATGTTGGCTTGCCGCTATCACGGTCTGTTCGGCAGCTCCGGTCTGGTGCAGAGCGGCGCGCAGTCGGTCAGTGCGCAGGCGCCAATTGCGCTGCTGGCGACGATGCCGGAGGCTTACCACATTTATCACCAGTACGTAGTGCGCGCGTTTCGACGGGATGAATTGCGGGCTTTCTTGACCCAGCAAGGAATCGGTACGGAGGTCTACTATCCGGTGCCTCTGCACTTGCAGGAATGCTTCGCTTATCTGGGATATAAAGCGGGCGACCTTCCGGAGTCGGAGCGTGCGTCGAAAGAAGTGCTGGCGCTGCCCATGTTTCCTGAATTGCGGGAGGACGAGCAGCAACGCGTGGTGGCTGCTGTCGCCGAGTTCTACAGCCGATAGGAACAGCCGCTCACTTGTGCTTGTGGTGCGGATGCGCAGGTAAGCCTTGCTTCTTGCGTTGTGCATAATAGGCGGCTAATGCCGCGTCATGCTTGGCCTTTTCCGCAGCCTCTTCTTCCGGCGTTAGCACTCGTCGCACAATGGGGCCATTCAGTTTGTAGGTGATGTCGACCATCTGCCCGTCGTCGTTTTTCTTGCGAATGGTGAAGGTCGGCAGGTCGCCTTCTTTGCCGAAATCCTGATGGCCAGTCTTGACCGGGAAGTAGCCCTCAAGGTTGCGCTCGCGATAAGCAGTTTCGTAGCGATGCTTCGCCCGGTTTCTGGTGAAGATGCGAATCTGATTGAAGTCCCATGGCAGGCCATCCTTGGGCTCGTTCAGCAGCACCAGGTATTGCGGCACCTGTTTGACTTCTTTGGTGTCTTTGTCTTCCTCTGGCACCGTGTTCAGCACGAAGTAGCCCATGATGCGCTGGCCTTCGGCATATTGCGCGACGTCCAAGGGGATGTCGAGGTCGATCATGCGCAGCAGTACCCAGCCAACATGCCCGGCTGAGTTGCGCACCAGGTACCAGTCTTCCATCACGGGCTTCGGAGGCGGTGGTGGATTGCCCGAACCGCTGGCAGGCACTGGTTTCGAGTTCCCGGCGATGGGCGGAGCTTTGGCGGGTGCAGTCGCTGACTTCGTCGGTTGACTGGTCGCGCCAGCCTTTGGATTTTGTGTGACGGCCGCGGCCTTCGGCGGATTCTTCTCCGCCGTGGCGCGTTTCAGGATGTCAACCTTCTCTCCGTCCTTGAGTTGATACAGGTGCTCCGCCTCGCGCGAGGGAGTCACATGCATGTTGAGTTCGGCGCGCGTCGTTCCGTGGGCTTGCACTTCCTGACTGGCATTGTCACTGGCCAGCTTCTGGAAGGCATCGTAAATATCCTGGGGAACCAGGCTGCGCTCCTCGATCCAGCCTTCCTGTCCGCTGTCGGTTCGCACCCGCAGGAAACGCCGCTGCTTCTCCAGCACTTCGACGCGGTCGCCGCTATGTACTGTGCCGATCTTGTTGTACATGGTGGCCACGCGGTCGCGCAGGCTCGTTTCCTGCGCCGAGACGTACATGTACTCGTGCTTCGCCAGCGCGCCTCGCTTGCAGGCGGAGCTGAGGGCAATCAAAACTAGCGCAAGAGCAAACAGCGAAATGCGAGTGTAATGAGAAGGGAGAGATTTCACCGGCAGCACAGACCACTATAAACCAGTGGCCAGGGGGCGGGTGGCGAGAGGCTAGTTGCAAGCCTGATGCGCAGGGTTCCTTAACACGGAGGCCACGGAGCGCACGGAGGGGTAATTATCTTCTCCGTGCGTTCGTGGTGTAGCTTGCAACCTATCGCTACCAGACGCGGCAGGCCGGCTTGCGAATCATGGGCGCGTCGGGCTTGCAGCTGTATGCCCTTTGGAATTCGGGCATGTTTCCGACCACGCCATTGACGCGGAATTTTCCCGGCGAGTGCTCATTAACTCCCGCCATCATGCGGGCGTACTCAGGACGCTCATTCTCGCACCAGATCTGGCCCCAGCCAACGAACAGACGCTGCTCGGGGGTGAAGCCGTCGATTGACTTCTGCGGCGCATTGCTCAGCACATCCAGCAAGGCCATGTCGGCAATGCGCAGTCCGCCGTTGTCGGCGGTATTTTCGCCCAGCGTCAACTGTCCGCGAACGTGAACGTCATCCACCGCAACGAAGCTGTCATACTCGTTGACGAAGCAGGCTTCCAACTTATCGAACTGCTCGCGGTCTTTGGGAGTCCACCAGTTGCGCAGATTTCCCTGGGCATCAAACTGGCTGCCCGAGTCGTCGAAGCCGTGCGTAAGCTCGTGGCCTATGACGGCGCCGATCGCGCCGAAGTTCACCGCGTCATCAACCTTCGGATCGTAGAACGGCGGCTGCAGAATGCCGGCCGGAAAGTTAATATTGTTTTCCTGCGGATTGTAATAAGCGTTGACCGTGGGTGGTGTCATGCCCCATTCACTGCGGTCGACCGGTTTGCCAATCTTATTCAGCTGCCGTTTGAACTCGAATTGATTGGCACGCAGCCCATTGCCCAGGGCATCGCCGCGGACGACGGTCAGCGTACTGTAGTCGCGCCACTTGTCGGGATATCCGATCTTGTTCTCAATGTGCGCCAGCTTGTCGAGAGCCTGCTTCTTGGTGTCGTCGGTCATCCACGACAACTCGGTGATATCGGTTTTGAGCGCAGCCTCCAACTCATGAACCATCTTCAGAGTCGCAGCTTTACTCTCAGGAGGAAATTCTTCCGCCACATAGGCCTTGCCCTAGAGCCTCTCCCAGGTCCGAGTTAGTGAACTGCACGCAACGTTTCCAGCGGGGACGAATCTCTTTAGCCCCGGTTAAAGTTTTCCCGTAGAAAGCGAAGTTTTCGTTCACAAACGCCATTGGCAGCAGTTGCGCGGCGTGATGTACCGTCTGCCAGCGCAGGTAAGTCTTGATGTCATCGAGGTTGCTGGTCGCAACCAGTTGGTTCATGCCCTTCACGAAATCGGGCACGGAAACATCGAGGCTATCGAAGCTGGGACTGGAAATCGCAACGAAATACTCTTTCCAGGTAAAGGCGGGACTCAGCTGCTGCAGCTGAGCGGTGGTCATCTTGTGATAGACCTTGTTGGGATCGCGCCGCTCGACTCGATCCATCGAGGCCTTCGCCAGCGCGGTTTCGATGCCCAACGACCGTTTTGGCATCGGCGGCAGCCTTCTCCGGCGACTCGCCCAGCAGCTGGAACATGTTGGTCACGTGCTGGACATACTGGTTGCGCAGCTCGACTGACTTCGCGTCTGTCTTCAGGTAATAGTCGCGGTCGGGAAGACCCAGTCCGCCCTGATCGGTTCCGGCAATCTCCATCATGGAGTCTTTCGCGTCGGGCTCGGAGCCAAAATCAAACAGCACTCGCACGCCGTTGTTGTGCAACTCGCCGATCAAGCGCGGGCAGCTGCGACTTGTCCTGCAGCGCGGCGATGCGGTCCATCATCGGCTTCAGCGGGGCCGTGCCCTTGGCATCGATGCCTGTCTCGTCCATGCAGGAGTAGTAATAGTCGCCGATCTTCTGGTCGTTGGCCGAACGGCTGGCATTGTCGGCCGAAGTCTTCTCCAGGATATTGCGCAAGATCAACTGATTGCGTTCGTGCAGCTCGTTGAAGCGGCCCCAAGCCGGTTGGTCGGCAGGGATGGGGTTGTTCTTGATCCAGTTGCCGCAGGCGTACTGGTAGAAATCGACACAAGGGTCGACGGTCTTGTCCATCGCATTCATGTCGAAGCTGGGGACGTTCTTAATTGCTGCAGCAGGAGGAGCAGGGGTTTGCGCTTGTGCCGCGATTCCGGCGAGCAGCAGGAGACAAGCCATGAAGAGAGATGTCGCATGTATGACCTCGTATTGGAATAGGTGCCCCAAAGTTTGTATGCCAACCATGGCGTGAGCGCGAACAAGCCCGGTCTCAGTGCAGCATGCCGCTGCCTCCCAGGGTCTCATGGCTTATCATCAACCACCCAAGAGCTGTCATCTTCTATAATCCGCATATGAGGCACTTGACCTTGCCAATAGTGATCGAAGCCGACCAAGACGGATACTTTGTCTCCTGCCCAACACTGCAGGGGTGCTACAGCCAGGGAGAAACTTACGAACAGGCGGTGGAGAATATCAAGGATGCTATTCATCTTCACATCCAGGACCGACTCGCCGCCGGCGAAGAGATTCCGGAGCCGGTCTCTGTAAGTCTTTCGACGGTCGAAGTAGCAGTCTAATGCCGAAGCTTCCGCGCCTCAACGCCCGTCAAATCGTCGCAGCACTGGAGAAGGCGGGCTTCTCGCTCGCCCGGCAGAGCGGAAGCCACATGATCTACAAGAACTCGCCGGCAAACGGGTTACTGTTCCTTTCCACGGCCCAACCATACTTCACCCGAAGCTGCTGAAGGCAATCATGCGGGATGCCGACATCAGCGTTGAACAACTGCAAGAACTCCTATAGCTCTGCTATAGCGCTACCAGACCCGGCAGGCGTTCTCGCTCACCATCGGCTGACCCGCCTTGCAACCAAATGCTTCCTGGAACGCGAGCCGAATTCTGCACCGCCCCATTCACCCGCCAGCGTCCCGGCGAATGCGGATCGGTGATGGCCAGCACTCGCGCCTGCTGGTCGGTCACGTTCTGGCACCAGATCTGGCCGTACGCCAGAAAGAAGCGCTGCTGCGGCGTGTAACCGTCGATAGGCTTTACCGGCGTGTTGCCGATGATATTGGTCATCGCCATGTAAGCCAGCTTGAGCCCGCCGTTGTCGGCGGTGTTCTCGCCGAGCGTCAGTTTGCCGTTGAGATGCACTTCGCCTTTGTCGTCCTTCACGGCGACGAAGCTGGAATACTCATCGGCCGTGCAGCTGGCGCGTTCTTCAAAGGCCTTGGCGTCCGCCGGGGTCCACCAGTCTTTCAGGTTGCCCTGGGCATCGTACTTGCGGCCCTGATCGTCGAAGCCGTGCGTCAGTTCGTGGCCGATCACCACTCCGATGCCGCCAAAATTCACCGCATCGTCCATGTTCATGCCGTAAAACGGCGGCTGCAGAATGCCGGCCGGGAAGTTGATGTCGTTCATCGGCGGACGGTAATAGGCGTTCACCGTCGGCGGAGTCATGGTCCAGTCTTTGCGATCGGTCGGCTTCTCCATCTTGTTGTACTGGCGATGGGTCTCGAAGGCGGCAGCGCGCGTCGCATTGCCGGCATAATCGTCACGCTTGACGATTACCGTGCTGTAATCCCGCCAGGTGTCGGGATAACCGATGTTGTTGACGATCGCCGCCAGCTTCACGTATGCCTGCTGCTTGGTGGTATCCGACATCCAGGGCAACTGCCCGATGTCGCTATGCATGGCCTGCTCGATGGCCTGCACCATTTTGACGGTGCGCGCCTTGTTGTCGGGCCCGAATACCTTGTCCACATAAAGCTGGCCAAGGGCCATGCCCAGGTTGCGGTCGGTGGAGCGGATGCAGCGCTTCCAGCGCGGCTCAATCTCTTTCTGCCCGGCCATGTATTTGCGGTTGAACTGGAAGTCTTCGTCCACGAACGCCGCGGTGAGCAGCGGAGCGTAAATATCCAAGGTGCGCCAGCGGAGATAGGTCTTCCAATCGTCGAGCGCCACCGCATTGAGTTGCTCGTTCACCTCCTTGAAGAAATCGGGATTGCCGACGTTGAGGCTGGTGAACTTAGGCGAGCCGTTATCGGCGAAATACTGGGTCAGCTCGAAGTTCGGCGCCAGAGCGACGACCTCTGTCGTCTGCATCATGTGGTCGCGCTTCTTCGGATCGCGGCGTTCGGTGCGGTCCATGGCGGCCTTTGCCAGCCCGGTCTCGACCGCCAGCACAGTCTTGGCTTCGGCGGCAGCGGCGTCCGGCTTATCGCCTGCCAGCTCGAACATCTTCTGCACGTGCTCCTGATACTTTTGCCGCGTCTCCACCGACTTGGCATCGTCCTTGAGGTAGTAGTCGCGGTCAGGCAGGGTGATTCCGCCCTGGTCAAGATTCGGAATGGTCACACTGGAATCATGCATGTCCGGCATGGGATAGAAGCTAAACAGCGCCGGGATGCCATTGCGATGCATGTAGGCGACCTGCGGAATGATCTCCTGCTTTGTCTTGATCGACTGCGATGCGCTCCATTTCAGACTGCAGCGGTGCTGTCCCTTTTTTCTCGACCGTGCTCTCGTCCATGCACGCCGCATAGTAGTCGCCAACTTTCTGCTGGATGGCGCTGTGCTTTCCGGGCGCTTGTGCCTGGTCGAGGAGGTCGCGCAGGATGTAGAGATTGTGCTCGTCCAGTTCGTTGAAGCGACCCCATCTTGTCTTGTCCGCCGGAATGGGATTGTTCTTCATCCAGTTTCCGCACGAGTATTGGTAGAAATCCACGCAGGGATCGACTGTCTTGTCGATGGCCGTCAGATCGAAGTTGGGAATTTGCTTAGGGGACTCAGCAGATGAAGAGGTTGAAGGTGATGTCTGGGCCACGGAAAATACCGCCGCCAGCAGGAGCGGAAAAACACAAAGATCGCGAATCCGCATGATGGCCTCGAAAATGAAATGTCGCCCCGCTGCGCGTCAGGGCTTGCAAGGCGTAGCAATGAGAGCTGGGACGAGGTGCGTCCCGGGGAGACGAGAAGGGCGCGGCCTCCACACAAAACACTACTACAACGGCGGTTAGACTGGGAAATTAGTGCCGGGCGAGCGGGAATAAAGTGGCGATCTGTCTCAGAAGATCTTCAGATGGATAGTCAGATACTTCTTGGGATCCTGGCGGACGGCCTTGATGAGGTTGCGGGTTTCCACCAGCAGGTCGTTGGCATTGTTGTACAGAGCAGGATCCTTCAGGAATTTGCCAGCGGTGCCCTCGCCCTTGTCGAGCCGGTCAGCGATGCTATTCAGGCGAGTGATGGTGTTGTCGATCTTGTTCGCCAGCGCTTCGTCCTTGGCGAGCCTGCCCAGCGTGCCCTTGCCGGCGTTGATACCGCTGATAAGTTCGTTGGACTGAGCGACGGCTTTGTTGGCATTGTCATAAAGAGTGGGATCTTTAAGGAATTTGCCGATCGTTCCCTGGCCGCTGTTGACTTCATCGATGATCTTATTGACGTTGTCGATGGCGGCATTGGCCTTGTTGTAGAGTTCGTCGCTGTTGATGAGCTTGCCGATGGTTCCGTTTGGCGAGTTGACCTGGCTCACGACCTGCTGCAACTGGGTCAGCATGTCGTTAGCTCGATTGAACAGCGAGGGATCGTAGATGACCTTGCCGATGGAGCCTTGCCCGCTCTGGATGTAGGACAGAATGCTGTCCAGCCGTTTCACCAGCGTGTCAACATTTTGCAGCGTTCCCTGGCTGGCACGCACCACGTCCTGCAATTGCGGCACATCCTTCGTGGGCAGTTCGTCGCCAGTTTGGATGGGGCCGCCTTTGACTCCACGACAATCCATGTCCACAAAAACTTCACCCAGTACACCGGCCGTGGTCAGTTGAACCTCGCAACCCCTGTTCATGGTGTCTTCGTACTTGGTGGTGATTTTCATCGTGACTTCCACCGGGGCCAGGACGCGCTTGGGATCGGAGACTACGCGAATTCCGGTGACATTGCCGATGTCGACGCCTTCCAGGCGCACAGGAGCGCCAACCCGCAGGCCTCCGGCGTTGTCCACATAAGCACGAATCAGGATTTTCTTAGTGAAGAGACCGGTGGTGCCGGTCATGACGAAGATGAGAACGGCGAGGGTTATGAGCGCGACAAGCACGGTCAGTCCAACCCGGAGCTGTGACCATTTCACCTGCTTTTCGCTTGGCACGTTCTACCGATCGCCCCTTAGACACGCGTGCCGCCAACCGCCCCACAAACACAAAGTCCGCGTTCGTTGGGTACCCGGTGACCACGGCAACCGCTGCCGATTACACTCCTGCAAGCTCCCGATCATAACATGGCAGCCGCGAGCGCCATGATACGACTGTACCAGTTCCCTCAATTTTCCTCGTGCCGGGCTACGCCTGCGGCCTATTTCGAGGGCGCGATAAAAATTAGCTTTATAGTTCCAACTCCGCCCGGATCATGTTGTCCTCCAGGTTGGAGAACATCTTGAAGCCGTGTTTGACGCACAAGGCCCTCATCTCACGGTTCTCGGGAAGCATGTTGGAGACGACCAGCCTAAGCCGTTCGCTGCGGGCAAATTCAATCAGGCGGCGGTATAACTCCGTTCCCAGGCCCTTGTGCTGGGCGGCGTCGGTCGCCACAGCGGCAAGTTCAGCTTCGTCCCGACCGTGCAACTTGCTGAGCCGACCGACAGCCAGGATCTCAGTTTCACCCGCCTCGTCCTTGCGTTCCGCCACCAGCGCCATCTCGCGGTTGTAGTCGATGAAACAAGTGCGGGTTAAGCGCTCGTGGGCGGTGCGCTGGGTCAGCTTCAACGGCTGGAAGTATCGCAGATACACACTCCGCTCTGAGAGCTTCTTGTGAAACTCAATCATCATGGGCTCGTCTTCCGGGCGGATTGGCCTGATCATCACATCCTTCCCGTCCTTCATCTTCCAAGACCCGACCAACTGGATCGGATAAGGGCGGATGGCCGTGGTAGGCAGCTTGTCTTCGGCCATATCCAGACCGTGAACCACCACACGGGCATCCAGTGCGAGGATCCGTTCCGGTGAAGCCAGCAGCGGGTTAATGTCAAGCTCCTTGATCCAGGGCTGCTCAACAACAAGTTGACTGAATCGCACCAGCAGATCCTCCAGAGCTCCAAGATCGACCGGTTGTCGTCCGCGCACACCTTTTAGCGCTTTGAGAATCTTGGTCTGTTCCATCATGCGGAGAGCGAGCGTGGAATTCAAAGGCGGGAGGGCCAAGGCACGGTCACTGAAAACCTCAACCAACTGTCCTCCGGTCCCGAACAATATGACCGGACCAAACTGTGGATCGAGACTGCTGCCGACGATCAATTCGTAGCCATCGAGTTTCACCATGGGCTGGACCGTGACGCCCTGGAAGTGTTCGGCGCCCACTTTCTCCGTAACCCCCTGTTTGATGACTTGGAATGCCGCCTTGACCGCGCTCGCATCGCGCAGGTTCAGCTGCACTCCACCCACATCCGTCTTGTGCGTGATGGTCAGCGAGTACAGCTTGAGCACTATGGGATAGCCAATCTCCTCCGCCACCTGCAGCGCTTCCTGCTCGGTGATCGCTATCCGGGTATCGACGGTTGGAATGTCGTAGGCCTTAAGCAACTGCTTCGACTCATACTCCGTCAGGATGGTGCGGCCTGATCGCCGAGCCTGCTGGATGATGTGCTCAGCTTTCCCGCGTTGCACGCCCGCGTCCTGATGTTGCGGCAACGCTGGAGTCTCATACAGCCCCTTCAGGTTGTAGGAATATCGCCACATGTAGTTGAAGGCACGTACCGCGCTGTCGGGAAACTGGAAGGTCGGAATGCCCGCCTGATTGAGAATCTGCTCACCCGCTGCGACCTCCGCGCCGCCCATCCAACTTGCCAGCACGGGCTTGCCAAGGCCCTTGGCGTATGGCTTCAGCTTCTCCGCAATCTGGGTCGGATTAGTCATGTCCTGCGGAGTCAGTACCACCAGCATGCCGTCAATGCTGGGATCTTTAGCGGCAATTTCCAGCGACTTCGCATAGCGCTCAGGCTCAGCGTCCCCTAGGATGTCGACCGGGTTGTTGTGGCTCCACTGCTCCGGCAGGATCTGGTCAAAGGCCTTCATGGTTTCGGCGGACAGTTCAGCCAGCTCGCCTCCGCCCGCGACCAATGCGTCGGTGGCCAGCACCCCTGGACCTCCAGCGTTGGTCAGGATGCACAGCCGTTTGCCGCGGGGCCTCGGCTGCTTGGCCAACACGTCGGACATGAAGAAAATGTCGGCGATGCTGTTCACCCGCAGCACGCCGCTGCGTCGGAACGCCGCATCCAGCACTTCGTCGCTGCCGGTGAGCGCTCCGGTATGGGAGGCGGCTGCTTTGGCGGCTGCAGCGGTGCGTCCAGCCTTGATCACAATGACCGGCTTGGTCAGCGAAACTTCACGGGCGGCCGAGAGGAAGGACCGCGCGTCACCGATGGATTCCATGTAGATGACGATGCTGTGGGTACGCGGATCATTGCCGAAGTAATCCACCAAGTCGCCCCAATTCACGTCGAGCATGGAACCGATGGACACAAACGCACTGAAGCCGACATTCTCACGCAGGCTCCAGTCCAGCACGGCCGTGCAAAGCGCACCGCTCTGGCTGATGAACGCCACGTTTCCCGGCCGCGCGACGGTGTGGGCAAAGGTCGCATTGAAACCACGAACGGGATTCATGACCCCCAGGCAGTTAGGACCGATCAGACGCATCTTGCCGCGAATGAGCTGCGAAATCTGGCGCTCCAACTCTTTCCCGTGCTCACCATGCTCCTTGAAGCCGGCCGAGATCACGATCGCTGCCGGGACGCCGAGCTCCACCGACTCTGCGATAAGGTCAGGGACGGTATCGGCTGGAGTCGTCACCACTACCAGGTCTACCTTGTCGGGAAGCTCTTTGACGCTGGGATAGGCCTTAATTCCCAATACGTTAGAGCGCTTGGCATTCACTGGAAACACGGTACCGCCGAAGGGACTGCTTAACAGGTTCCAGAGTACGGAGCGGCCCACACTCCCGGCTCTTTCCGATGCGCCAATTACAGCAACGCTGTGGGGCAGAAACAAGGAGTCGAGAGGATGCGTTTCAGAACGGTAAACGTCGGATGAAGGATCGGCTTTAAAGACGCTTGTATTTGCAGGTTTGGTAGCAGTCGAGGTCATTTTTTCCTCATGGTATGAAACTCCAGTTTAAGCCCTCACGGATGGCATAAGGGGCCCGCTATCACAGAATTTCGTGATTCACATCACGAATTTCCGCTTCCGGGGCTCGTCGCACCTCACTTCGGTTCCTCCCGTCGGACTCGTCTGCCCCCGGTCGTGACATCCATGTTGGCAGTAAGGGGCTTTCACCGTGCTCTTAACTACCTCATTTGCCGGTCGTTCCGCAGAAAATACGCAATGCGAGCCATCGGAAACGCGGAATGATACAATGCCTCTTCCCGTAAAAATCTCCGGCGACGCGCCCTCTGAACTGGAACCCCGACCCTTGGCACAACAGATGACTGAACCCCGAATCATCACTTACGCCGATGCTGGCGTAGATATTGAGCGCGCCCATCGCACCAAACAGCGCATCAAGTACCTCGCCCACAAAACGTTCAACCGCGGAGTATTGAGCGAAATCGGCGGCTTCGGCGGGCTCTTCGCTATCGACAAGAAAAAGTACCTGGATCCAGTGCTGGTCTCCAGCGTGGACGGCGTCGGAACCAAGCTAAAGATTGCCTTCGAAATGAACCTGCACCACACTGTGGGCGCTGACCTGGTGAACCACTGCGTGAACGACATCGCAGTTCAGGGCGCCGCACCCATGTTCTTTATGGACTACTTTGCCACCGGCAAACTGCAGCCGGAAATTGCCGAAAAAGTTGTGGCAGGCATTGCCGATGCATGCAAGCAGAATGGGTGTGCCCTAATAGGCGGCGAGACCGCCGAAATGCCCGGTTTTTACGGCAACGGCGAGTACGATTTGGCGGGATTTATCGTCGGCGTCGCGGACCGCAACAAACTCATTACTGGTAAAGAAGTGCAGGCCGGGGATGTTCTCATAGGTCTGTCGTCCACGGGACTGCATACCAATGGCTATTCGCTGGCCCGGAGACTTTTCTTCGACATCGCACATTACACGCCCGATTCGTATGTCAATGAGATCAAGGGCAAAGTCGGCACTGAACTAATGAAGACCCACAAAAGCTACTGGCCGATCATGCGGCGCATGATCGAAGCCGATGCGGTTTCCGGGATGGCGCACATCACCGGGGGCGGCATTACTGAAAACTTGCCGCGACCCTTGCCCAAAGGGGTGGGCGCGATTGTCGAGATCAACTCGTGGCCTGTGCCGCCCATCTTCGAACATCTACAAAAAATCGGCAACGTTCCGCAGGACGAGATGCTGCGCACCTTCAACATGGGTATCGGCATGATCCTCATCGTGCCCGCGAAGAAGTTCAAGAAGGTGCAAACCATCCTGGAGCGCTGCGGCGAAAAAGGCTATACCATCGGCCGCATCGTAAAAGGCGAGAAGCGGGTTACCTACCAGTAAGCACGGCACCTAGCCGTTAGCAAGCATCTGTTACGGCTACAGGCAGCATGTCTTCCAGTTAGTTTAGAATTTGTTCCCATGTCCGCAGTTACCTATCTGGAAGCAATTCGCCAAGGCATCTGGGAAGAGATGGAACGTGATCCGGCAGTCTTCTGTATCGGAGAAGACATCGGCATTTACGGTGGGGCGTTCAAAGTTACCGAGGGATTGATCGACCGCTTTGGCCCCGAACGTGTGGTGGATACGCCGATCTCGGAGATGGCCATCGTCAACGCCAGCTTCGGGGCGGCCCTGACCGGCATGCGACCTGTGGCTGAATTCCAGTTCATGGACTTCATCAGTTGCGCTTTCAATCAGATTACCAACATGCTGGCTAAAGCCCACTTCCGGTGGGGAGCACCGGTTCCGGTGGTGCTGCGTGGGCCGTCGGGTGGGGGCGTCCACGGAGGCCCCTTCCACTCCCAGAATCCGGAAACCTACTTTGCACACACACCAGGCCTGAAAGTCATCTGCCCAGCGAGTGCCTATGATGCTAAAGGGCTGATTAAGTCGGCCATACGTGACAACAATCCCGTGCTTTTTTTCGAACACAAGTTTCTCTATCGCCGCATCAAGGAAGAACTGCCCACCGGCGACTACACGGTCCCGATTGGTAAAGCACGGGTGGCGCGCCAAGGGCGCGATGTGAGTGTTATCACCTACGCCGCAATGGTCTATGTGGCGCTGGAGGCCGCGGAAATCTTGGCGAAAGAAGGCATCGACCTGGAAGTGGTGGATTTGCGCACGCTGTTACCGCTGGATCGCGAGGCCATCCGTCAGACCGTGGAAAAGACCAATCGCGTAATCGTGCTGCACGAAGACACCAAGACCGGTGGCATCGCCGGCGAGGTAGCCGCCATCATCAATGAAGAATGCTTCGACGCGTTGGATGCTCCAATTGTTCGCATCGCCTCCGCCGACAGTCCTGTACCATTTTCCCCGCCATTGGAAGAGGCGTTTCTCCCCAAAGTAGAAGATGTGGTGCGCGATGCGCGAAGGCTGCGCCGGTACTGAACGCCGCACGAGTTCACTAGGATGGCTGAAATCGGACACAGATTACACTCTGGATGACACTTCTGTGATGTTCGATTTGCACCGGGGAACCGAGGGGCGAATCATAGTACGATAGTGAATCCTCCGGCGAGGGGCCGGCACAGCAACCTCAGAGGAAAAGCATGCGCGGATTCGTTCTGGGAATCATCCTGACCTTGTTGGCGGTTTTCTGCGGAGGCTACTATTACGCGACCACCGGACACTTCGATACCCGTGCCGTTGGCAACACGCCCAGTACCTTCGAGCGGCGAACAGCCATGAAGTCGGTTGACGAGTGGGTAGATGGTCACGCTCCCAAACAAGCCAATCCTTTTCAGCCGACCATGGACAACATCATGGATGGCTCCATGACTTATGACAAGAATTGCGCTTTGTGTCATGGCAATCTGAAACAGCCTACTTCGTCTCTTCGTGACAATTTTTATCCCTCGGTACCTCAACTCATGACACGAACCCCAGACGACCCTGATGGAAATCTCTTTTATGTCGTCAAGTATGGGATTCGCTATACCGCAATGCCAGGTTGGGACGGTGTGCTGTCGGATGACGATATCTGGAAGACGGTCCTCTTCATCAAGAACTCTAACCAGATGAAAGACAATTCGCAGCAGCAAAACCCGCAGAACATGCAGCACATGGATAATCCCAAGCAACCGCATTAAGTTCTTGCTGTTCCAGACTGCTCCTGGTTGATTGCCCCTGATAAATGAACATCGCACTGTTTGGCGGAACCTTCGATCCCATTCATCGCGGACACATCATCGTGGCGCGGGCCGCTGCCGCCAAGTTCGCGTTGAAACAAGTATGGTTCGTACCAGCCGACATACCTCCGCACAAACAGAAGACGCCGCTTACGTCGTTCTATCACCGTTACACCATGGTTGCGCTCGCGCTCGCCGGAGAAAAGCCTTTCGTGCCTTCCCTATTAGAAGCTCCCGATCCCGCGATAGCCGGCAGTCGCCGTAAGCCGAGTTACTCGATTGACACGGTTCGTCGCGTGAAAATCATGCTCGGCAAGAGCGACCACCTATACTTCCTGATAGGGATGGATGCGTTCAAAGACATAGCTAAGTGGCACCAGGCCGAAACCCTGCTGGGCGAGTGTGATTTCATTGTGGCCGCACGTCCGGGTTACTCGCTGGCCGATGTCGCTTCATCGTTGCCAGAAAAGTTGCGGCCGGCGGCGCCAGTGACAAAATTGTTTCGCAAGCAGAAGATGGAGGGACCGCTGGTGTTGGCTGGCGCTACCTTGCACATGCTGCCCGAGACACACGAAAATGTTTCAGCAACCCAGATTCGTGCAGCAGTGGGTCGCGGCAGCGCATTGAACCGTCTCGTTCCCGACACGGTAGCGGAATACATTCATAAGGAGCAACTGTATCGAAATCCAACCAGCAAGAAGAGACCTGGGAATCAAACCGAGCCGAACCTATGAAGAGAAATGAATTGAGGGCACAAGTCGCCATTGCCGTGCGCGCTTGTCAGGAGAAGAAGGCGGAGGACATTAGCATCCTGCGGCTTGACGAACAAGCCAGCGGTTTCACTGACTATTTCGTGGTTTGTTCCGGCGCCAATCCGCGGCAGGTGCAAGCTATCGCCGACGAGGTTGACGAGAAACTGAGCGCCACAGGAGTAGAACCTTCACACCGCGAGGGCTACAACCAGGCCGATTGGGTACTGCTCGACTATGTGGATTTTGTGGTACACATCTTCTCGGAGAGCGCGAGGAAGTTTTACGACCTGGAGCGGCTGTGGAAGACAGCAACGCGCCTGCAACTCGCTGACCTGGAGAAGGCTACCCGTAAACCCGCGGCGAAAAAGACCCCTGCCGGTGTCAAACGCGCCAAGGCGACAAAATCGCCAGCGAAATCCGCAGCCAAGGCAGTTGCGCGGAAGCGCAGGTCCAGCAGTCGCCCGCGCAAGAGTTTCTGAGCCGTGAAGCTTCGCATCGTATGGATCGGCAGGACCCGTAGTTCGCCCATTCAATCTTTGACGGCGGAATACCTGAAGCGCCTCTCTCGCTATGCCGCCTGTGATGCGCACGAGCTAGCATCGGAAGCGGCGCTGCTCAAGCTGGTGGAGAAGAGCACAAGCCGTAAACCACCTATGTTGGTGCTGCTGGATTCGCGCGGGCGTCAGCTTACCTCCGAGGAAATCGCCAATTTTCTGGTCTATCACCAATCGCACGACACCCAGGAATTGCTATTTGCGGTTGGGCCTGCCGACGGTTGGAGTTACGCAACCCGCGCCGCAGCGTCCAATGTTTTGTCCTTCGGAAAGGTAACCCTGCCACATGAGTTGGCGCGGGTTGTGCTGTTAGAGCAGCTCTACCGGGGATTCACCATCTTGAAAGGCCATCCGTACCATGGGGGGCATTAGAAGGAGAGACATGGGCTTTCAGCGGCGACTTGCCGCCTGCATGATCCCGATACTTGCAGCCACGATTTTCGGGCCGTACTGCGTGGGAGAGGAGCCGTCTAAATCGGCTGCGGCATTCGCGCCTTTAGAGCAATGGAAGGCAGCCGTAATTAGCGGCAACGTGGCGGCGCTGCAGGCGCTTTACAGCATCAACCCTCCGGCCCAGGTCGCTACAGCCACCGCCGCGTCCACAGTGACGTCGGAAGTCGCCTTCTGGACCGGGTTAAAAGCGCGTCGCATGAAGCTGAATGTCATTCAGTCCCAATCGCCGCAGGCGGGGGTGCAGCAGGTGGTCTTCCAGGCCGAGGTCCACACCAATACTGGGCAAACCCTCTACGTAATCGAAGGTCAGCTATGGCAGAAGCAGGGCGAGACTTGGCGAGTGGCCGGCACGAAACGCTCCGATGCGACGAAGCTGCAACAGCCACTCTCCACCAGCAAAGTTATCTATGCTCCCGGCGTGGACGCTCATGCCGAGATCAGTCACGCTGTAGCACTTGCCGCCAAAGCGCACAAGCGCGTGCTGGTGGTCTTCGGCGCGAACTGGTGTTACGACTGCCACGTGCTCGATCTTGCCTTTCAACGTCCTGATATCGCGGGTGAGCTGCAGCACAGCTTTGAAGTGGTACACGTGGATGTCGGCGAAGGCGACAAGAATCAGGACCTCATGGCAAAGTACCAGGTCCCGATGAAGCGGGGTATTCCAGCCATCGCCGTCCTGGATAGCGACGGCAAGCTGCTCTACAGCCAAAAGGGCGGCGAGTTTGAGAAAGCCCGCGCGCTCAGTCCGGAAGATGTTTTGCAATTTTTGAATAAGTGGAAGCCGGTCGCGCGATAAAGCGGTTGAAGGGTAAGCAGCGATTTAGCTGCAGTGTCCACCTGTTTAGGTAGCTGATACAGAAATCTTTGAAAGGGCACGGCTTCAGCCGTGCCCTTTCGTGCGCGCGGGAAATTGGGGCTTCAGCCCCTTAGGGGCCCTCGCAGTTTGTCTCGATACCGTAGTCCCTCAGTGGCTATAAAGCCATCGCAATGACAGCACCTTACGGCACGGCTGAAGCCGTGCCCTTTCAAAGCATAGTGCCCACGAGACTAGCGAGCGTTCTATCCGTTACTATATTTATGGTATTTCGTCTAAAAGCTGCCGCCGCTTCGGCGCGCACAAGGAAAAACCTGGAATGAAACGTATTTTGATTTGGCAACTCGCCCTGGTTGCGACGGTTCTATTTGGCAGCATGGCAGTGTGGGGCTCCGATACCTCAATGCTGCGGCCTCCCAAGGGATCCAAGGTCGCCATCATCGTGTTTGAAGATCTGGAATGTCCTGACTGCGCGCGGGCGGCGCCGCTTCTGCATGATGCGGCTAGGCAATACAACATCCCGCTGGTGCAACATGATTTTCCTTTGCCCATGCACGCCTGGTCGTTCGAAGCCGCTGTTAATGCCCGCTATTTCGACACCAAATCGCTGAAACTGGGTGACGACTATCGCCTTTACATCTTTAAGAACCAACCGGAGATTACCAAGCAGAATCTTCGCGGTATGACGGAGCGATTCGCCGAGGAGCACAAAGTAGCTCTGCCGTTTGTGGTCGATCCCAATGGGGACCTCGCCGCAAAGGTCAAGGCTGACTACCAGCTTGGCCAACGCATTCCTCTTGATCACACCCCCACGATCTACGTGGTGAGCGATACGGTACGCGGCCAACCCTTCATCGAGGTCGTCGATCGGTCCAAACTGTACCAGTTGATCGACGAAGTGATGAAGGAGACCGCCAGTAACCCGTCGCCAAGCAAGACGGCAAGCGCCCATAAGCCGGCTCACGCCCAATAATGACAGCGCACGCCCGGAAAGCTCGCCTGCATGGCGAGCTTTTCCGTTGGGGTGCAGGTCCGATCTATTCTGCCAGTTCCTCGAAACTTTCGGCGTCTCGTCGGGTTGCTATGAGCGAATCGATATGCCCGACAAAGCTGCCGTACAACCGATGCCGCCACTCTCCTCCCACGACCGTATTCTGATGGCGGGTAAGCGCCTATTTGCGCGCAATGGATACGAAAACACCAGCACGGTCGCGATTTCCCGCGAAGCCGGCACTAGCGAATCGCAGATGATGAAGCATTTTGGGAGTAAACAGGGATTGCTGGTTGCTATTTTTGACCACGGCTGGGCGACTATCGGCGCACGTATGCAAATATCGCCCACGAACGCTTCGCCCGCCGAACAGCTTATCGGTGTTTTAGAGGCCTTAGCAATCGAGATGAACAGTGATTCCGATCTGAAGGAAATCATGCTGCTCGAGGCCTGGCGCGTGCGCAAGGACAACCGGGATGTGCTCCTGAGCCAGGGATTCCAGCGTTTCTCCGATGCAGTGGATGCGATCCTCAGCGAGATGAGGGACCGAGGCCAAGTCCGCTCGGATATTAACCTGCAAGCGGTCCGCGCTGCCTTCCTGGGAATGACGGAAGGACTGTTGCGCGATCAAGTGGTAGCCCAACGCTCGGGGTTTGTTGCCAATTACAATTTTGACGACATCAGAAAAGTTCTGGAAATATTGGTGCCGGCCCTGCGCGGGGAGCAGACCGAATCCTTGAGGCTAGTTAACGAGTAGGCGGCGCGACTCTGGCGAACCAGCACCGCGCACAAACTACCCCCGGGAACAACCTAGAGCTTCCGCAGCACCTCAAATATGTCCTCGTTGCTGGGTACCTGGCCGAGGGGATAAATCTTCGCAAACGCCAGCTTTCCCTTTTTGTCCACGACGAATACAGCCCGTTCATTTACACCGGGGAGCGGATCGCCCTCCCGCTGAATTCCGAACATCTTGGCCACCGCCCCATGGGGGTAAAAATCGCTGGCCAGCGGAAAGCTGAGGGTGCCGATCTCCTTTTTTTGCCATGCAGTGTGGCTGGGGATGGAATCTGCACTGATAGCCACAACCTGGGCATCATAACCGGCGAGTTTCTCGGTCTCCGCACTCAGGGAAGGCAACTGCGAGGCGCAAACCGGGGTCCAGTCGGCTGGGTAGAAAGCCAGAATTACGTGCTTCTTTCCCCGGTAATCGCTCAGCTTGAATTGCTGCTTGATGCTTCCTACGACCGCCGGGAGTTCGAAATCCGGTACTTCATCACCAACGTTCAAAGTTGCCATTCGGTCCTCACACTTCCTAAGACTCTAGGCGATTCTAGAGGTCGAGCCGAGTTGGGGCAAGTCTCGCACGGTAGTCAGTATCACGGCTAGCGGTGACCCCGGTCCTCCAAAGAGATATGCGGAGGGCTGCCCTCCGGATCGAAGTGAGCCGCCCAGAGCATGTTGTCGTCGTGAAGAAATTGGCGAAGGCAAAGCTCTAAAATTGCGTCGGTGCGGGAATTCGTGGTGCGAAGCCCGGCGACCCATCACACACACACTTGCGCTGCCCGCGGATCTCGAAAGTATTTTCGCTGGAAATAGAACGCCACATTCACCAGAGCAATCATCACCGGCACTTCGACCAGCGGTCCTATCACCGCGGCAAATGCCGCTCCGGAGTTGATGCCGAAGACCGAAACTGCAACCGCGATCGCAAGTTCAAAGTTGTTGGAAGCAGCGGTGAACGCGAGGGTTGTGGTCTGCGAGTAGTCGGCGCCTAACTTGCGGCCCATGTAGAACGACACCAGGAACATGATCACGAAATAGGCCAGCAACGGCACTGCGATTCGCACCACGTCGAGCGGCAACCTGACGATGTACTGTCCCTTCAGAGAAAACATGATGACGATAGTGAAGAGCAGTGCAATCAGAGTTAGTGGGCTGACCCGTGGCACGAAGTTACGCTCGTACCAGTCCTGTCCCTTCGCCCGCACCAGCAGCGTGCGGGTAACAAACCCTGCCAGGAAGGGAATGCCAAGATAGATGAAGACACTCCCCGCAATCTGCCCGATTGAGACCTTCACCACGGCCCCTCTCAGTCCCAGATGCGAGGGCAACACTGTGATGAAGATCCATGCGTAGAGCGAATAAAAGAACACCTGAAACAGCGAATTGAAGGCGACCAGCCCGGCGGCATACTCGGTATCGCCCTTGGCCAGTTCATTCCACACGATAACCATCGCGATGCAGCGCGCCAGCCCAATCATGATCAAGCCGGCCATGTATTCGGGATAGCCCCGCAGAAACACCACGGCCAATACAAACATCAAGACTGGCCCGACCACCCAATTCTGCAACAGGGACAGGCCAAGAATCTTCTTGTTGCGAAAGACCTCCGGCAGCTCCTCGTATCGCACTTTGGTGAACGGCGGATACATCATGACGATCAGGCCAACCGCAATCGGGATCGAAGTGGTACCAAGGCTGAATCGATTGAGAAATGGCACCACCGCCGGCACCAGCCACCCGAGCACTACGCCGAACACCATGGCCGCGAAAATCCATGCGGTGAGATAACGATCCAGAAAACTGAGACGACGTCTGTCCTGCATGGTGAACCTTGTGAACCGTTGAAAGCTGTAAGTATCGTTGTGGCCGCAGCTCGCCGAGAGACGGCTACTACGGGTGCAGAGCTGTGGACGTTTGTCCTATGTCGTCTAGTTCTCTCTTAAGTGACATTTTGTCCAGGCTCGCCAATGGAAGGCAAAGAAACAAGCTGATTCTTCGCTCGATCATGAAGAATGCGTCCCGGAAGGCGCGTTCCACGTCCGGTGATCCACCCTGAACCGCCGCCGGATCGGGCACTCCCCAATGAGCAGATATTGGCTGTCCCGGCCACACCGGGCAGACTTCCTTCGCCGCGTTGTCACAGACCGTGATGACAAAGTCCAGCCTGGGAGCGCCCGGCCGGGAGAACTCCTCCCAGGATTTGCTGCGCAGACCTTGCGTCGGAACGCGCGCCAGTTGCAACTGGTTTAGCGCTTCCGGGCGTACTACGCCGGCCGGATGGCTGCCGGCGCTAAAGGCGGCAAAGTTTGGCCGGCCCTTGAAGTTCAGAATTGCCTCCGCCATAATCGACCGCGCCGAATTACCGGTGCACAAAAACAATACGTTGTAATGTTGCGGCATCCTGGTCCTTTAGCTGCGGTGCACTTGCAGCAGTTGCGCAGCCGTAAGATATTTCTATGGTTGCAGAAATATAGTATAAGGTCAAGCCGCTTGTGGG
Source organism: uncultured Acidobacteriaceae bacterium (assembly GCA_963755865.1). Taxonomy (GTDB): domain Bacteria; phylum Acidobacteriota; class Terriglobia; order Terriglobales; family Acidobacteriaceae; genus Bog-257. The sequence continues at coordinate 78,216 of CAVWLY010000005.1, forward strand.
TTTACTGGTTGCTTCCGCATGGAATCGGTTTCTCTTAACTGCATAACAATCTCTTTTACCGGAGGCCTGGTTAAGAACTCGACGCCGGAACTGCCACCGGCTTTCCACAGAACGGGCAACACATATAGTCGCGCTGGATCGGCCGGCCGCAGTTGGCGCAAGCTGGAGCAAGCACATAGCCACATTTCGGGCAGTAGGTGAAATCCGATCCCACCGGCCCCTGGCATTTGGGACAAGGCGCCAGCAGGGGCTTGCGCAGCAGGAAGTACGCGAGAAAACCGAGCGCCTTGGGGATGAAGATTACCAATAGCGTCCACAGCAGCGAATTCATGCCGCGACGCTTGGAGTCGGCGTTCACGTAGCCAACCATCAGGACGATGACGGCCAGGAGAATACCGCTTCCCAGACTGATCAGCACCAAAAACGGCATCGGGGGTATTTCTGAATGCCTTACATATTGAGGCACGAGCACCAGCAGACAGATCTGCATGACGGCGAACGCCAACACTGCAATAAGCCATGCTACCGTCGGAATAATTGCGACTTCGCTGCGAAAGTGGGACCTTGGTTGATTCATCGCTTTTCTCCTTCATGCTCCCTCGCCAACGCCAGCATGAGTGAGCCTTCAAATACGGGATGAGGAAACGCTAGCAGCAAGCCGGCGATCACGAAGGCCGGCAACAACAGAAACAGCAGGATTCCCGGTTCGACGATTGCGGCTGAGAGTCCCACGTGTCGCGCCACCCAGCCGCCGAATCTCCACCACAACCATGCTGAAAGCGCCGAAGACATAGCTCCGATACAAAACGAAATCGCGATCAGAACCATGCGCGACCGCTGCTCCTGCAAATAGGTCGCTCGGGCGCGCAGCCGAGCCTGCGTTTTCATCACCAGCGCCGGGCTGGCCGTAATCGCAACCGACCTCAGAAGCTGGCCAGTGCTCTCGGATAGCGTTGCGTATTCGGCACATTTGCCGCAGCCGGACAGGTGCGACTCCAACCATTCCGTATCCTGGGCAGCGATATCCTCCACGCTGCGGCGAGTGATGAGATCTATGGCGCGATCATGGTTTTGGTCGGTCATTGAGCGCCTCCCTTCAGAGCGGGACGCAAGGCCATCACGCCGCGATAAATTCTGGTTTTTACGGTCGCAAGGGGAATGTGGATCAATTGCGCGATCTCCTCAAGCTTCATCTGTTCCTGAAAGCGAAGCACCAGGACTTCGCGGAATATTGCCGGGACACGGCCTAGCGCCTCGTCAAACATCTCGTGCTGCTGTTGCGCCAGCGCTAGGTCGAAGGGCGAGGGGCCCGCCGCCGCCGGTTCAAAGGGCGCGCCATCTTCCGGGTCCTTTAGTTCGTCCAGGCTGCTGGGACTCTTCTTGCGCAGATAATCGATTGCCACGTTGTGGCCGATGGACATCAGCCACGCTACGAAGCGGTTGCGGCCGTCATACTGATGACCCTTTTCCAGCACACGCAGCCAGGTCTCCTGGAACAGGTCCTCGGCGACGGCGCGATTGCCGGTCAGGTGCAGCAGGTAGCGCAGCAGCCGGTGCTGATACTGCTCAATCAGGGCGTCGAGCAGTTCAGGATCGCGACGTCGGAGCCCATGGGCGATTTGGGACTCTTCGGTTTCCATCGGAACCAGCGAACTGAAGGCGGTGGCGACCATACTACCGGGATATACGAGGCAGGGCGAGAAAAAGACTCAAAGGCGGCTTAGCCACGGATTTCGAGCAGAGGAGGGGTCCTTCGACTCCGTTCAGGATGATACGCGAGAGATGGTAGGGGTGCCTTAGTGTGGATATGAGCTAGTCAGCCTGTCACTCAACAACTCCACAGTGTTCCACTCGCACCGTGAGCCTCGCATCCAAGCTCTGGCTCGGTTTCAGCGTGAACTGCTTAATCCCTGAATCAGCACAATCAATCGGAGGGTGCGGGGCAGCTATCAGCACATAATTGCCGGGCTTAATGCGATTGAAATGGACTACGCCTTTCTCGTCCGTTATCCCTCGCTTGTCTTCCAATGTGCGCGTGTCGATGAGTGCGACATCGGCGCGCACCCAGGCTGCTCCGGCTGCATCGACGACACTCGCAGTTACGCTGGCTGTGGATTCACCCCTTCGTTGAGCACCTGCGCTGGATGTAAACACTGAGGCAGCAAGAGTACCCAACACTACCGCGTACAACACCCTTCGAAAGGTCAAAGTCGAATAATGGGGATCGTTCCCAACGTCAGGCATGCCGACGGAATTATAGGCCCACAGCCCACAATCGGCTCTCCCACCAAGGTGGAACCGGACTATGACCCCGCTACCCGAGAGACCGGGAGCAGCCCCCTGCTTCTTCACATGCTTTACAATCATCTATTCGCCTGTCGCCATTATTCCGACAAGCCGGGTGATCCTCGGCACTCATAACCCTTCTAGAACGGAGCACGAATTTGCCAGAGACAATTTATGACGTCGCCATTATCGGCAGCGGACCTGCCGGGTACACCGCCGCCATTCGCGCCGGACAGCTTGGCTTGAAGGCCGCCCTCATCGAGAAAGATCCCTACCTGGGCGGCACCTGCCTGCATGTCGGTTGCATTCCGACCAAGGCGCTACTCTTCAACGCGGAGGTCTTCGACCACGTCAAGGAAGGCATGGAACTCGGACTGGAGAATACCGCCGGCGTCTCGCTGAACTGGGGGGCGATCCAGAAACGCAAGCAGGGCATCGTGGACAAGCACGCCAAGGGCTTGCAGTTCCTGATGAAGAAGAACAAGGTGGACGTCATCCGAGGATGGGGCAAACTGACCGGGCCCGCGAAGGACGGCATTCACACCGTCGCGCTGGAGGGCGGCGAGCAGAAGTCGATCAAAGCGAAGAACGTCATCCTTTCCACCGGTTCTGTCGGCGCGCATGCTGCCCGGTCTGCAAGCGGACATGCAGGTGCTGACCAACATCGAGGTACTCAGTCTGGATCAGATTCCCAAGTCCCTGATCGTGATTGGCTCGGGTGCAGTAGGCGTCGAGTTCGCCAGCATATACAAGTCGTTCGGCGCCGACGTGACCATCCTCGAGATGCTGCCGCGGTATGTGCCGGTCGAAGACGAAGAGGTATCGAAGGAGTTGATGCGCGTATATCGTAAGCGCGGCATCAATGGTTATGTAAATGCCAAGGTTGAGAAGGTAGAGAAGACCAAGACGGGAGTCGCCGTCACCTTTACCGTCGATGGCAAACAACAGAAGCTGGAAGCCGAGAAGGTGCTGGTAGCGGTGGGTCGCGCGCCGATGACGGAGAACGTCGGAATCGAAAAGACGAAGATCGAACTGGACCGCGGTTTCGTGAAGATCGACCAATTCATGCGCACCGCCGAGCCTGGAATCTACGCCATCGGCGACATTGTCGTGGGCTTTCCTCAACTGGCGCATGCCGGCGCCATGGAAGGCATTGTGGCGGTCACGCACATTGCGGGGAAGCCGACGAAGGCTATCAACTCGCTGCGGATTCCCAATGCGACCTATACTTATCCGGAGATCGGAAGCGTGGGCCTCACCGAAGCCAAGGCGAAAGAAAAGGGTCATACTGTAAAGATCGGTAAGTTCCCCTTCACCGCGAACTCGCGTGCCAGCATCGTGGGACAGCATGAAGGCTTCATCAAGATCGTCACCGACACCAAGTATGGTGAGATTCTGGGCGTGCACATCATCGGGCCGAATGCGACCGAGTTGATTGCGGAATCTGTCCTGGCGCTGGAGATGGAATGCACCGCGGAGGAGCTGGCTAACATTATTCACGCCCATCCGACCTTGTCAGAGGCGATGCTGGATGCGTCGAACGCGGTGTTTGGCATGGCGATTAATGCGTAAAGGGCCGCTGTTCGCGATTCGCTCTTCGCTATGAGCTGTGGCCTCTAATGCGTGCGCGAGCAGGGTGGGGCAGGGAACCAGCGACCCTTGAGGGACGGCACAATTACCGCACACTCATTATCCCCACTCGTCCGGGGCGAAAAGCGAAGAGCGAAAAGCGGCACCTCGAACCGAATAGTTGGAAGGAATCTTACAATCATGAGTCTCCTAAAATGGTGTGACGAAGGCCCGGCGACGGTGTCGCTGCAAGCGACGGTGGAAGACGCGATCCACACGATGCTGGAAAAGCAAGTGGGCGCGGTGGCCGTCATCGACGAGCAGCAGGTGGTGGCGGGTATGTTTACCGAACGCGATGTGCTGGCAAAGTTCGCCCTCAGCGGGCGCGATCCCAAACGCACGCCGGTACACGAGCTCATGAGCCCGATGGTCGAGATGGCCACCGAAGAGACCACTCCCAGCGAGGCGCTTCAGGTGATGCTAGAGCGGCACTATCGCCATATGCCAATCGTGGACGACCACGGAAAAGTTCTGGGGATTTGCTCCATCCGCAACATCCTGGAGGCGCGGGTGGACAACCTGCTGGCAGAGCTGGACCGCAACACCCATAAAACCGGGGCATAATTCCGGCATAACCAGTCTGTTCCACCGCTGCCTTGCGCGGACGGTTAGCGAACTCCCATAACCTAAGGTGAATCATTCACTTCGGTCCCGGCTTGCCTCCTACACCGACGCCAGTCATGGGGAGCAGTTGTTGGCCGCCCGGTGCGTCGTCGGTAATGCTGACGTTTGCATTCAAGACTCCGGTATCGGACGGTGCAAACAGGGCGTTAATCGTGCAATAGGCTCCGGGATCTATGGCGTTGGGACTTAACGGACAGTTGTTCCACTGATAGAAGTCCTGACCGTTCACTCCCGTGATGTTGATGCCGGTGATGCTCAACGCCGCGGTTCCAGTGCTAGTAAGGGTGATTGCCTGCGGAGTGCTGGGACGATTGCTGCCTTGGGGACCGAAGTCGAGGCTGGTGGGGGAGATCCTGATTTGCGCGCCGCTTGAAGGGACCGCGTAGGGCCCAATCGTCCACATGCCAGTTGCTGGCTGTAAATTGCCATCCATATCCACGTCATATCCGGAGCCAAGGTTGAGTCCAGTGTCGATTTGGACTCCACCCGCAACCGGGTGAAAATCACTGGTGTCCACAACTTGAGTTTTCGGATCGCAATAGGCGTATGGGACTACACCATAGCAATTGTGCGTGGTTTCCAAAGCGGAATAGGCCCCGTTGTAAGTATCCCAATACCGCCCCGTCCATTTGTGAAACTCATCCTCCGCCCAAACGATCTGCTGTTGAAAGTCGGCCGGGGTGTGCCAGTAGATGCCGTAGATTGAACCGGAGAAAGGAATGGCCATCACGTAGAACCGCATGGCCGCCCGCACGCTTGCTTCATCCCCACCGTAACGAAGTAACTCCTCTACTGCGGGAGCCTCAGTTCCATAGTAGTTGTAGAAGTGCAGTAGATCCGTTGCGCCTCCCGAGCTTCCGGTCATCATCGAATAGAATCCGATGGATTGGGCCGCTGCGGACGCGGTTGTATCGGTTGTCCCGCCGCCGAAGGTAACCCGTTTCAACTGTCCTAAGCCGAGTTGCTGGTTGCCCCACATGTCGGTGCCGGTATTCTCGATCAAGCTCTTGGTTTCGGTCAGCTCTACCTGAAAATATTCGTTCTTATCCAAGCCAGTGAGCGTCCAAGTATTCGAGGGTATTGAAACCGGACCGCCAGAATCTGGGAGGACGCGCATATCGGTAAGATCGTCAAGGCCAAAACCATTGATTGCAGCTGACGCTATTGTCCACCCACTCGGGCCCGTGCACACATCCCAAACACCGGGCCCCGTTGTGCCTGCGTTGTAACCTAGATTGCTGCCACAGACTTGCTTGCGAGCATCCCAAAAGAATTTCCTTTGCGAGGGTGCCGACCAAGTAACTGTGAAGGTATGCCCATTCGCGTCGCCGAAGATGAGCGTTCTGGTGGAGACGTTGTTGTTATAGTAGGCACCGGTATTACTTCCCGGGTTGAACGCCAAACCATTTACCGAGATCATGGATCCATGACTAAAGGTGTGGTCAGTGATGTCCACACCATAAGTATTAACTCCGAGGTGAATGTCAGATACCGCCTGGGTCCAGGATTGCCATATGCTGGCATAAATTGAGTGTCCCACAACCAGCTGATAGGTTAGCTTTGCCGCACCGCCGAAGGCGTCGCTTAGAGCGATGGCGTAACTTAGCATGCCACGTTCGTTGTCGCCTGTGTCGGCGGTATCTCCATCGTTGGTGCCCATGAAGTACCATTCGTTAAATCCTGTGTTGACCACGGATGGAACATAGGTATCGAGAAGATTGCCTCCAAGATCAATCCAGTTGGGGCTCTTCTCTAACTCGATCAACCTCCCATTTCCTCCGATAAGGTTGTTTTGCAGGGTGCAAGTCGAGCCGGTAAAGCAAGTCAGCCCATAGCTATGGTCGTTGGGAAGATCGTGATCATAGCGAACCGTGTTTCCCACGACGATGTTGTTAATGAGATCGATGTTACAGAATCCGTTACCCCAGCCGCGCACATAGGTGGCCTCAAAGCTGTTGCCAGAGATTTGAGAGTTGGCCACCGTCAGCGTGTGCGGAACGTTGTTACTTGTGGCACACGCAATTCCCCCATTCTCGTAGGAGAAATGGATTTTTAGGTAGTCGAAAAGAATTCCAGACGATGTGCCCTGAACATAGATCTGTCCACCCACACCGCCTTGATTGGAACCATTGAAGTCAATGTGCTTGACGGTGATATTTGACTTGCTGTTGATATTCATCGTGCATCGGCTGGGAATCAAGGTAGGATACCCGCACGCCACCGTATCGCCCATCACTACGGGCGGCTGATTGCCCCCGGCAGTGGTGTTGCACGAACCCCAGTGGTCGTAGTTCATGTTTGATTGCTGAGGAGTCAGGGTTTCCATCCAGGTGTCACCACACATCAGGAGAATGCTGTCGCCTGAGGCTAGGATAAGGCCATTGGCTTTCGCCAACGTCCTACAAGGCGAGCCGGAACTGCAATTGTTAGAGTCTGAACCCAGGCTTTGGGAAAAATAGTACGAGGTCGCGTAACCCGCGACCTGCAAGGCCACGGAAAACACGAATAAGCGTAGCGCAATTTTCATCTCGATCACTCCCAGTTCAAATTTGGGTCAACTGGACTGGTCCGAGATTCTGGGCGCAAGCGCGAGGGCTATGCACGGTTGGACAACGTGAGTCGTTAGCGAATATTTGGCGATGTTGTCAGACTGCGCAACCTGGGATTTCCATTTTGGCCCAGTCGAATCGATTGTGTGCTGCTTCTGCGCAAAAGTCAGCGATTTTCTTCCGTTTCCCTTCTACTGGTGGCGGATTTTATTCCTGTTTTGGGAAAGCCCTGAGACAGGATTCAGCCAGGAGCCCCAACCCTGTCGCGCCTTTTGCGACACGATGGAAAACCGCGGGCGCTCAAAAACTGACCCCAGCCTCGAGCACGACTGTGGGATCCGTAAAGCCCGCATTAAAGATGTACGTCGTGAACTCCCACTGCTTATGGGACACACCGATCAGGAATCCACGCTGCACATCGAGGCTGGTCTGGAAAGCCTTCGTGTGCTCCGCCACCAAGCCCACACGAAACCAGTCCCAGGGCGAGTAGGTTAGCTCCGGCCAACTGTAATAAAAATTTCCGGACTTACGTGTTGTGTCGAATACATATTCATTCGAGATCGAAAGCTGGACTTTTTTGTACGTCAGCGACGCCTCGCACCCGGGAGCAATACCGGTGCTCCTTCCGAAAACGCCACCGATCATCGGCGTGACGTTCAACACCAGCTTCTTGCCGGCGCTGAAGTTATAGCCTGCCCACAATGAGCCCGTCCTCAGGTTCTCGTAGTTATAGCGTGCCTCCAGGTGCAGCCAATTGCGGTCCGCCGTGAAAATTGGATCCACGTAGGACTGATCGTTCGGAACAATGTAGCCATCAACCGTGAGGTTGTATGCCCACGGGTTGTTGCCGGTATCGGCGAGGCTTAGTCGGAGTAGCGCCAGCGGATCCCTGGCCCAACGCGTGGCCGCCAATGAGGACAACCACGCGAGAGCGCTGCGAATTGTTGCAGGGTTTTCGAATATGATCGTGACCGATTTGGCCGCTCATCCGCCCAGCGCAATGGCAACGCCGACGAGTCCCAAGCCAATCAGCATTGCGCAGCATCCCACCATGATAGCGGTTTAAGCCTGTGAATTTTCCCCACATATATCCCACGACGAACAACGACGCGATCAGCAGGGCTATTCGAAACCCGAAGAGCGAAGTGGGGATCGGAAGTGAAAGATCAGGAACGGGATCACCGCCGGGATTACCGACACAAAATCGATCCAGAAGATGGCGCCCATGCCATAAATATCATGTTTGGTAATACCGGCCTCAGGCAATTCGATCCGTGACACGAGCGGGCAGCATTGTCGCGGCAAATGCGTGCGCGTTCTTCCGCGCTCGTGGCCGGTTCAAGCAGTGGATCGAGATGACTGCTAATGGCCGAGAATGCTGCGCTCTCGTCGGCGGCATCTCGCAGGCCGGTGAGGAAGAGCAGACGCTGGCGGCGGGCAGTTAAGTTGCCCATCACGTACAGAGCACCATCGATGATGCCCCAGGCGATGTTGCAGCCCGAGCGCACAATCAGTAGGTGGCGCACTCCCTGTTTTCCTTCGCCCGCCGTAACACCTCCGATAAGGGTGAAGTCGAGCACCATGATCAGGCCACACAGGATTTCTTCCAATCGGTCTGTCGGATCCAAATATCTCTGCGCAAACCTCTGTTCTTGACTTAAGAGACGCCTGTCTGAGTCTTTCGATGGGGTGCCGTCCAACTCGCCATCTTGCTTCCTGGTGCTCTGGCGCCATGGCGCGAGCGATGCGATCTTGTGGGAACTGAAAGTTTCTCAGGCATGGCCATGTACGTCTGTGACGCCTGTCACGCCCGGCACTCAACTGCCTTGTGCCCAACCTTGCGCAGGGAAAGCCCGGAATTCTACGTGGACGGGAACAATGTGAATCACAGCTTCGTGCGGAACTGATAAGACGATCGAACCCATGGGTGAAAGGTAAAGGGGGGCTCTCTGCCCCTAACCCAACCATTTGCCGGTCTACTGCAGAGATTTATGCGCGCCCGGCAAACTCCCTGGTCTCAGTTGACACCTTGACCTTCTCGCCTTCTTTGATGAAGAGGGGAACGCGGATTTCCAGACCGGTCTCCAACTTGACTGGCTTGGTCACACTGCCGCTGGCCGAGTCGCTGCGCGCGCCGGGTTCCGCGTAGGTGACCTTCAACTCCACCTGTGCGGGCAGCTGTAAACCGATGGGATTGCCGTTGTACCTGTGCAACTGGATCAAGCTGCCCTCCACCAGGAAGTCCAGGGCATTCCCAATCATCTCGTCGTTAAGGGTGAGGGTTTCGTAGGTCTCCTGGTCCAGGAAGTGTGAACCGTCCTTGTCGCTATACAAGTACGAGGCAGGACCTATTTGGAGGTCGGGCTCCTTGAATTTGTCACTCGCCTTGAAGGTCTTTTCAAAGACCGCGCTGGTGAGAAGGTTGCGCATTTTCAGGCGCACCAAGGTCTGAGCACCACGGGCGGAAGGCGTGGTCACCTCGGCTTCCAGACAGTGGAATGGGGTGTTTTCAAACTCAAAGAACGTCTTGCGCTTGATATTGATGGCATCAATTAATGCGGCCATGCACTCCTCGAGGGCGGGACGGCGCCGAAAATCCTAACGTGGTCCTGGATCCAGTTTCCAAATTCATTATAATAGCGAGCCCTCCCTAGATAGAGGTTCGCAGGGTTTCGGCTCGATGAACAAATTCCGCACCGGTGGACCGCACGTCAGGCCGCGTAGCTACACGCGATGCAATAGCGTGCCAGGTGTTTGGAATTGCAAGATCGATGGCGGAGGACGCAGTCAGCTGCGAACCCTTCTCCGGCTGAATTCCCTGGTAACAGGGAAAAATACAGGGAATTTAACAGAATTCGGTGGACCTAATTCGACTGTCGTAGGTGTAAGCAACTCATTAAGAGCAACTTCCTGGGCAGTCTGCCAATTTTGGGATGAATAAAAACAGGGAATTATCAGGGGCGGATCAGGGAATTATTGAGGCGGATCAGGGAATCCAAGTCGCTTACGCTGCTCGTGCCAGTTCGTGGGTAGTTTGCGCCAGAGTTTTTGCACGGTCAGATTGTGGGGCTGACGCCCGTCGAGTATTGCCTCAACAATGTCGGGGGCTAGGGAGGCACATTGTAGGATCCGGCTCACATAGCGTTGGCTAAATCCCGTTTGCTGGACGATGGATCGCAAGTCGTGTGCACTGCCGTTCATGAGGCGCTCTCGCCAGTCGTGGCCGCGGGCGATAGCCTTCAGCAAGGAAGGGGCTGCGTGCCCTGGAACTTCGCCGTGCGCGTCGGGCGGCAATACCAGTCTCATCTCGCCGCCACAGCGTTTGAGCTTCGCTTCAGTTTCCAGAACGATGAGATCATCACTCGAGATTTGGCTGGTTGAACCATTCTTGACCAGGATATGGCGAAGTGCAGACCGGCTTATGTATAGCTCGATTCTCTCCGAGTGGACCACCACGCGTCTGATCGCCCTTCCCACCACGTCACAGACTTTCTCTGCCGCCGACGAGAGCCGTTCGACTGAGGCATTCCTGGCAGCAACCACCAGTTGCCGCGTCAGCTCAGGAGGGTCGGTCGGGAGACCCAGTTGGTCCATGACTTCGGGGTCAGATTGCAGTAGAGATCGTAATTTCGCAAGAACCAGGCTTTCGATCTCGTGAGCCGGCAGTCTAACCGGTCGACTAGGTGTGTCGTCTGAATTGTCTTTCACCGGCTGACCAACGTAGTAGCGATACCGTCTACCATTCTTCAAGGTGTGGGAGGGAGTGAAGTGATTGCCGTGGGCGTCCTGCAGCAGCCCGACCAGGAGGCTTGGCGAAGTGGCCCGGATACCAGTTCTGCGTCCTTGATTGTCGCTTCTCAACTGAAGCTGAACTCGATCCCAAAGCTCTCGTGGCACAATCGCTTCGTGCTCCCCGGCATACACCTGGTCGCGGTGAACGATCTCACCCAAGTAGATACGATTTTTCAGGATCTCGTAGAGGGCGCCGCGGGAGTTGGGCGGCGACCCGCTGGATGACGCTATGGACGCGGCACGCTACGGAGTCTACTCGTTCATCACCGCCAGTGAAAAGCCCGCTAAGCTGGTGCTGCACGAGCAGTGCAGGGCAATGGCACAGCAGGGGGATTTGACTTCAGCATACATCCATTATCTGCACAAGACGGCGGAACCAAAGGGTACAGGCCGACCCTTGGTATTCGGCAGGTACAGACGAAGGCGTTAGCCCAGGTACCCGCTATGGCTGGTCTATCCGCAACGCGCGAAGATTGCCGGTCTTCCTTTCTTACCCTCACGCGCGCGCAATCCCCTGGAACCCCTTAATCAGTATCCTCCGCTCCAGAAGGAATCAAGTTTGTTTCCCGACGTACCAGGGCGCGCTCACCGTGAAGATGCGTTCATTGCCGCGGGCAAGAAGCACCCATTCCAGAAGGCGGGCCCGCTGATTGTGGAGGAAGTATTCGTACCATTTATCTTCCACAAGCTCCGGTATGACCACGATGACGTTCCGCGCCGGATATTTCTTCGAAATATCGAGAATGAACTGAATGATGGGAATGATGACGAAACGGTATGGAGAAGGCACCAGATGAAGCTTAGGAGGCTCTTTGCCGGCCGCGCGGAAGGGCTTGTCAACATAGCGTTTCCATTCCTCGTGGAGCACCTCATTGTACTCGGCGAGTTCGATATGTACGGCGATGACCTCCGGGGAGAGACGGGCTGCAAATTCAATGCCCTGGCGGGTGATGCTGCTCCAGCGGTCGATGACAACTACGGCGATGGGCGGCCGGCTGAGGCCTACCACGTCAACCGGATCCTTACAGGCGGTAACCACCCTGATTGAGTGGTAGTGGCGGCGCACCAGCATGAAGAAAACGATCGTCAACGGAATGAAAACAAGGGTAATCCATGCGCCTTGACGGAACTTTGCAACCAGCACGATCAGGACGGTGAGGCCAGTGACGAACCCGCCCAGACCATTGACCAGCACCTTCCTCCGCCAGTGCGGCCCGCGCTTCTTCCACCAGTGCATGACCATGCCGGATTGAGAGAGCGTGAATGCCAGAAAGGCGCCCACCGCATAGAGCGGGATGAGGTGGTCCGTAACTCCGCGGAAAAGTATCAGCAGGCCGCCGCAGAGTACCGCCAGTACGACGATGCCGTAGGTGTAGACTAGCCGCCTTCCGCGATACCCGAAGACATGCGGCAGGTAGTTGTTCTGCGCGACGGCGCGGCACAGACGCGGAAAATCGGCGAAGGCGGTGTTAGCCGAGAGCGACAGAACGACAAGAATGGACGAGATCGTCAGGTAATAGAGAAAGCCTTTGCCGAAAACCGCGGCGCTGAGCATGGAGAGCAGGCTCTGGTAACCGGGTTGGCCGGGGTGCGTAGCAACAATGCCGTATGCCTTCACCAAGTAGGAAATGCCCGCCAGCAGAACGGCCAGGAGAAAGATGATGACTGTAAGAGTGCGCTGCGCGTTTTTCACCGCGGGCTCGCGGAAGGCTTTTACCCCGTTGCTGACCGCCTCTACGCCGGTCAATGCGGTGCAACCACTGGCAAATACCTTGAGCAGCAGCCAGTAACTAACGGCTGTTGTTATAGGCGACGGGGGAGCCGGGGAAACGACGGGTATAGGATGGCCGCCGCTTAGGACAACGCGGAAAATTCCTACAATGAGGGTAATAAGAAGTGTGCCGACAAAAAGATAGGTGGGGACCGCAAAGATAACGCCGGCTTCGCGCACGCCGCGCAGATTGAGGATGGCAATGACAATCAGAATGCCGACGCAGATAGAAACCGTGTGCGGCAGCAAGGACGGAACGGCCGAAATCAGGGCGCCGACCCCCGCGGAAATGCCCACTGCGGCCGTAAGGATGTAGTCGGCGAGTAGCGCGGCCGCGGCCAGCAGCCCGGACCGGGCGCCAAGGTTGAAGCGGGCAACGGTATAAGAGCCGCCGCCGGAGGGATAGGCAGCAATGGTCTGGCGATAAGAGAAGTACACGATGACCAGCAACGTGATGATGGCGGCACTGATGGGAACGATATAACGAACGCCGAGCAGGCCTAGAGGAATTAACAGGCTCAGGGCAGCTTCTGGACCATAAGCAGCCGAGCTGAGCGCGTCGAGGCCAAAGATCGGGATGCCCTGAGTAGGACCGACCTGCTCGGCACGCTCGTCGGTGGTCCGAATGGGCTTCCCAACTAGGAGGTCTAGTACGTTCATCGGCAGTCGTCTCCGGACGGGTTCAGGCCGTCCCGTGCTTCTATGATGAATTCCGTATTAGACCGGCAGAAGCTGGGGCTTTGCCATGCGTTTGATGCGCTCGCGACCCTCAGGTCGCCATTCTCGCCGCGCAGAGCATTGTGCAACAGTCGCTCCAGAGTTTATACGCTGGGTCATGGGCCGACGATGCGGGTCCGGGAGACTGACCAGGAACACACTTTTGTGGCCAGTCTCAGAGTTCAATTCGGGCGGCGCCTTCGACGATTACGCTTGGCCCGCGATATGACTCAAGAGCAAGTTGCGGAGGCGGCCATTGTGTCGGTGGACTTTCTCAGCCTGGTGAGAGGGGAATCAACTCTCCATCGTTCGAGACCCTGGAACGGTTCGCGAGGGTGGGGCCGTACCTACTGCAAGCGGTTTGCGAGCGGAACAGCGAAAGAGTATCCATAACCTTGCTGCACACTCCGGCTGCAAGGCGCCCATCGTCGCAATCTGAGGTCATGCCAACGGGTATAATCCCCTGCACCAACTGAAGGGAACCCATGGACACTCAGAAAATAGTTGCCGAGCTTAGTGGCGAACGCAACCGCCTAGACCGAGCCATAGCCGCGCTTGAAAGTCTTTCTCAGTCCGGCCGACGCCGGGGTCGCCCGCCCAAAGTGAGCCAGGCCGAGCCAGCGAGCGGCTTGAAACGTCGCCGCATGAGCGCGGCAGCGCGAGCAAGAATCGGCTGCAAAGAAAGCATGGTGGGCAAGACAGAAGGGCAAGGCGGGAGCCAAGAAGGCTGCTCCTGTCCCCACGAAGTCGACCGGTCGCCGCCCGATGAGTGCCGCCATGCGGAGGAAATTGTCGGCAATGATGAAGGCTAGGTGGGAGAGGAAGAAGGCGAAGTAGAAGGCGAAGTAGAACGCGAAGTAGAACACTGAGAATTACTCGAGTCGCAAATCCACTGTCAGGAAGCGCTGTAGAGACTGTTTTCGTGCCAAGGAAGAGATCGTCTGTTATGCCAATACCTACCGACCCATTAGAAAGCATTCCACGCGCGGAGCTGTCGCGGCAGAAGGCGTGCTCGTCTCTTTATCACGTGTCGAGACCTCGTCTTCCCTTCCCGATGACTTCCACATAACCTGTACCGACAGTCTTCTTCTGATCTCAGAAGTGGCAAGTAACATACACCACTGTCTTCGCCAGCAATACGCCATTTCGGCACGTCACGCCATGAAAAAAACACATCGCCTGGGCTGGCGCATTGGCTACAGCCTATATTGGAGATGGGCGATGAAACGCTTTCCCGTCAGCAGCCGGGTGACCCTCGTGAGGAGTGGCGATCAGGAGTGTGCGGCAGCATTAGAGGCAGTGAACGCCGCGAACGCCACCTGAAGAGTTCGGTCATGTCCCGGTTCCTCCATACCGCCGCCGATCTCATGCGCCTGGACTCGAAAACCTTTCAATGCAAGAGTTGCGGTAAATCGTTTCCGAGAGGACCAGGGAAAGAGCATTAACTGTTCGAGTGGCTGGTGCCTCGGGCCCAAGGGCGGCCTCAATCCTGATTACTTGCGAAATGGGCTGTTCTCGCCACTTACCCGTTCGCCTTCGATAGGGGGCAGAACTTGGTAAGATACGCAATGCCTCGGTGTCCTCTTTTCCCTCTGCATTAGTTTCTCTTGGCGGCACGAAAAGTCCTTGGACGCATGAGGCGCTGGAGAACGGAGGCTTCGCATGATCCGAGAGCGCGCCCTTAAGATCCTCTTGGTGTTAACGGGATTAGCTTGCCTGGCCGGTCTTTACCCGCTCAGCGGCGCTCTCCGAGACGGCACCGCGACGACGATCAACCGGCAGGACCAGATGATCCTAAGCATCTACATCGCGCTTGGCGTCTTCCTGCTAATCGCGGCTCGCGAGCCCCGCGAGCATCGCAGCCTCATCCTCTTCGCCGGCTGGTCCACCCTTGCTCACGACGGCGTCATGATCGTGCAAGGCATTCAATACCACGACCTGCGGGGTGATCTGATCGGCTTCGCCATTATCGGCGTCATAGGCCTCACCCTCATTGGCTTAACTCCCGCAAAGCGGCCGCGAGCATCCGTCCCTAGCGCGTAGCACCCGTAAACGTACACCGCCGCAACACTGGCGCTAAATCGCCAAGTCACACGCGATTCGCAAGAAGAGCCCCGGCTTCGCGATAGAGAGTGAGTTGGCCTGTTGTCATTGACTATCCGTACGCTTGATTAGAGAAACAGGAACGGTACTGGTTCTGCGGAGTAATGCAGTTTGGATTATAGAAACAGGAACGGGGCCGGATCGGGATTATTCTTGCAGACGTGTTCGGCCTCTTGTCTTTCGGCTTCCTCTTCTGTTTTGCAACGGCACACCGTGAGAAAGCATTTCAGGCAGATTGATTCAACTGCACCATTGGCGGCGTGGCGGTGAGCGAAACGATTGTCCGATTTCTGGACTTGCATTTGCCAACTGTACGGCAGCGTCGCAGTGTTGGCGATGACCTGGGTCACGATTGCGGTACAACTTGGGTGTGAGACTGGCGACGGCAACGGGAGACAGTTTGAATTTCGGCAGCTAGAAAACTTTGAGCCATCCCGAACAGGTGTGATCCAGTTCTGCCCTCAGTAGTAGGTAAGAATCGGAACTTGCGACAACTAGCAGGCTGCGGAAAAACCTCTGATTTATGCGAACTCTGGCCCGCTTTGGTAAGCGAGGGAGAGACAGCCTCGATGGGGGAAGTGGAGCACGGTTGTGCATACTTCCATGGACCCTTCTGCATGCGGGGTTGAAGCATGTATGTCCGTTGTGCTCCGCAATCAAAACAATGCTGTGAAGGCATTATTTCTCCACCGCAGCGGATGGGCCAACCTACGTTGGCGTGAGGACACATCCTCCCCAGTATTCGCATGACGCTGATGAATGCTTTCGGCAGATTTCGATTGCGTGGATAGTGCAGGGTCTCAGTCAGAAAGCCTCCCGTAGAACATGTCGATCACTGTATCGCCATAAAAAGATTGACGCGAGCCCACCGAGTGGACTCACGTCACAAGAGTTACGGGCGAGGAGCAGGCTCTGCGTGAGTTGCGGGCTCCGGACGAGGGGCAGGCTGCACATGAGCTACAGTCGCCGGACGAGACGCAGGCTGGGCATGAGCCGCAGGTGC
This sequence comes from uncultured Acidobacteriaceae bacterium, assembly GCA_963755865.1. GTDB lineage: Bacteria > Acidobacteriota > Terriglobia > Terriglobales > Acidobacteriaceae > Bog-257. The sequence continues at coordinate 94,690 of CAVWLY010000005.1, forward strand.
TGGATGAGGAGCTGGCTGCGCATGAGCCGCAGGTGCCGGACGGGGCGCGGGCTGCGCATGAGCCGCGGTCACCGGACGAGGTGCGCTCTCCGGGCTGGCCTCAGGCCGAGGTCCGGTCTGGGGACGAGGCGCGGGCTGGGCACGAACTGCAGTCGTCGGATGAGAAGCGGGCTGCGTATGGGCGGGAGGCGCCGGGCGAGCCGCAGTCTCCTTATTCGACTCGGTGGGCGGACGAGGCACGTTATAAGGGTGCGCTGCGGGAGTGGCCCGGGCTGTCTGCGGACTGGCGGCGCTCTTCCGTGGCGCTTGGACCGCTTTGTTTGCCGCTGACGGTGCGGCAGCATGACTTTCAGCAGCCTTGTAGGGTGCCCCCGCCTGCCTGGCGGCTACCACCCCATGACCGCCAAACTCAGCAGGCTTCGCAGTTGCCGCGATCGCCGGCCGGCCCTGGTTCACGGACGCCAGGAGTGCATGGTTGGTACTGGCAGCCTGGACGTGCTGGGTTTGCAGCGCCGTTGGCGGTCTGTGTTGCTGGTGTGCCGCTGTCTCTTCTGCTGCGGTCGGGCGGGCGCTAATTCCGCCGGCGCCACCGTTATAGCTGACATAGTTCACTGTCGTGTTGTTGATTACCGTCTTGTTGTAAACATTGTGAATGTTCGTTACGTTTACATTGTTCACCGAGCGGTTGTAATTGAAGGCTCCGTTGTTCCAATATCCGCCCTGATAGCCGGAGCCGCCGTAACCGTAGCCATAGTTGATGCCACCGTAGAAGCCGACCTGCGGACCCCAGTAGCCGGCATTCCAGGCATAGGCATTTCCGCCCCAACCCCAATAACCAGGCGTCCATAGCAGACCGACTGCGGGAGCCATCACCCAGGTACCCGGCACCCAGAAGTAGCCTTGATTACCATAGGCCCAGTAGCCGGGCGTCCATAAATAACCGGCGGCGGGGACCACAGGTTGCGCGTAGATAGGTAGCGCGGGCGGAGCTATCGCGACAGAGACCACGAATTGCGCGAACGCGGTGGCCGGAATGGCCAAGATCAGAAGTGCAAGCAACAACAAACGGATGGTACGCATTTGGAATCCTCTTGCCCAGGTCATCCTTCGATTGCCCGCGCTGTCACATTGCTGCTGCGGGCTTGCGTGGAGTGACCGGCGTGCTATCTACGAGGATTCCACGGATGCTCTTGCTAGTCTGAGCACTACGGCTCACCTTTCATGAATGTCACAATTAATGCCCAAATCGGTATCTTGATCTCGCCGGCGGAGTCTTTCCTATAGTCGCTGTTATCTCGTAGCACTCAAATGCACTTTACGAATCCAGCGAAAAAGGGTCCAGCGTACTGGACCCCTAAGTATCCGGTGTGTTGTAAAAGCTATCTTCGCTTCATCATCCACCCGATCGCTATTCCAGCCGAAACTCCTATTGCAAACGTTACGACAACTGTCTCAATGGGATGTCGCTGCAGGCGCTTGGTCGTGTCATCAAGAAGCTCTTCAGCAGCATCGCCGCCTTGTTTTGCGACACGTCTCGCTGCTTCTACCCCATCCTCGATTGCATCTGCAATGACAGACGTCGCCCGAGAAGCCTTGCGTGCTGACTCGGCAGCCTGTTCAGCCGTTCGTTCCAATACTGATTGCGTCATTTGACCTCTCTTGTTCCCGGATTCGATGTTAATTCGCCTATTCTCCGACAGCCTTTTCAACTTTGCCGATCCAGTTTTTAACCTTGCCGGCATTCTTTTCAGCTCTGCCCTCGGCTTCCAGATCCCGATTCTTGGTAAGCTGGCCGACAGTCTCCTTGATTGTCCCTTTGACTTCGTGCAGCTTGCCCGTTGTTTTGTCCTCTGTGCTCGGTTTCATCATGGATTTTCTCCTCTGTTCGGTGGTGGCTTTCAATTGACGCCTATGTTGGACAGTCGCAGACTCTTCGGGTTACGCCACTCTCTTGTCGCCGACTGGTTGCATCTGTACCAGTTCGTCGAAGAGTGAGCGATAGTGGATCATCGCGTTGCGCAGTCTTCCGTGCTGGCTTCGTCTCTGCCGAGCCGCAATGCGATGTCGTGCGCCGAGCGGTAGTTCTCCACTACTCGGGGATGGTCGACAGAAATGTCCGCCGCCCGCTGATCGAAATCGGTGACAGGGTAGCCACGCGTCTGCATCAGCGAGCACACCAACTCATCGGCTTCCGTCACTGCACCCTTCGGAAAATCGACAAAGCGGGATTGCACTGCCTGCCACTGGGCCAGATAGCGTTCACGCTCGGCAACATCGAGATCGCGGATCTTCAGCATGTCAACCCGTGTCTCACGGTCCGCCAGCTTTGCTTCAGCCTTACGTTCGGATCCATGTTGTAGTACAGCTCGGTCATATTCCGGTCCGAAACGGTCGCGTAGCTCTGCCGTGGTGTTCTTGCGTTTTCGCATATACATCGCAACAGCAATTACGATTACAAGAACCACTGCCGCCGCAAGAGCAATTAGTTTGGGATCCATCAGATTGATATTCATCGAAAACTCCTTTACGCCTTGAGGGTCTGCGAACAGGCAGGCTGAATTCGGAAGGTCTCCTTGGCTGCCGTAAACTCCTCTACCTCGATCAGTATCCAACGATCAGTCAGCCGAAAGCTGGTCAGAATTGCTCGCGTCGGGTCATGAAGAGGCTGGATTGGAACTCGAAATTTGAGTGACACGGCGAGCAATTGTG
>CAVWLY010000006.1:0-5850 GCA_963755865.1 uncultured Acidobacteriaceae bacterium
TGCCTTGGGCATGCAAGAGAACGCGCTTCAGACCATGCCAACGCTAGGGAAATGGGTAGGCCCAGGCGTCGTCAATCGTCTTATAGACACTCCTAGCTATTTCTACGGGGATACAGACCTGACCGGCGCTTATCTTTACACGTCTACCTTTTCTGCCGATAACACCGGAGTCGTTGGCCATGTCGAGCGAGAGTTCATCTTCGTCCGCCCGCTAGAAACCCTGGTCGTGCTCGACCGCATCCTTACACAGAACCAGACAGTGGGCGGCTCGTTGAAGGCGTCCCAAGTGATTACGACGTTTGTCAACCACTGCGAGGTGAATCCGACGGTGGTGGATTCACACCACTTTACTTGCAATGACCACGGACAAGTCGCGGCACAGACAGTTCTGGAACCCACATCCCCAACACACCGGGTCATCAACGAGCAATCCTGCACTGGTTGCAGCACTGCAGGCCAATACCGCATCGACGTGGACAACTCAGGTGCGGCCATACGCTACGACCTAGACGTGATCCAAGCCTATGACGGCACAAGCGGCTGCCCCCTGACGGCGACCAACGTGGACAGCAATCCGAGCGATCCGACCAGTGGTACGTTCACGGTGACGCTGACTCCACACTCGGGATCAGGATGTTCGACGCCTGGAACAGCCACGACCGTCGTGTTCACGAAGTCGCTGTGTTCCAGCGGTGCCGGTGAATGTTCGACTGGCGGCACGATCAGCGTGGCTGGCGGAGGCCAGGTCAGCTTGCCCACGAACGTTGAGTCCATCGCATATACGGCAAATGGTCCGGTATGGGGCGGCGCATCGTCCTCGGCTACAAAACCCGCACCGCCTACAAACCTTACGGCAACGGTGGACTGATATCCATTTCTATTACACAACTCAACGTGAACTGGCGATCAAGCCTCGACTGATGCTGGCTGTTGCGATTCACGAGTCAATGCGTCGGTAGCGCTCCGTCGCCAGTCTAGCAGGCTGCTGAAAAACTCGGAATTTTTGCAACGAAGCAGCGCGTGATGCGTCCAATGCGCATGCGAGGAACCGATCAGCAGCAAAGTCACGTGTTCAGCTATCTTTCGCCAGAGCAGCGGGTGCGCAAAGATCATCCGCTGCGTCCGATCCGCACGATGGTTGACCATATCCTGAAGCAGCTTTCGCCGCAGTTCAGCAAGATGTACGCGAAAGTGGGTCGGCCGTCGATTCCGCCAGAGCAGCTCTTGCGGGCGCAGCTGTTGCAGATGCTCTATTCGGTGCGCAGCGAGCGGCTGCTGATGGAAGAGATGGACTACAACATTCTGTTCCGCTGGTTTGTGGGGCTGAATTTGGATGATGCGGTGTGGGACGCGACGGTGTTTACCAAGAACCGCGAGACCGCTTGCTGGAGGCCGAAGTGGCCAAGGAATTTCTGGCGCGGGTGGTGGCGCACGTGCGAGAGCAAGGATGGATGTCGGACGAACACTTCACCGTCGACGGCACGTTGCTGGAAGCCTGGGCCAGCCTGAAGAGCTTTCAGCGGAAGGACCAAGGGGATTGTTCTCCGCCCGACGATCCGGGAAATCCCACGGTGGATTTTCATGGGGAGAAGCGCTCGAACCAGACGCACGAATCGAAAAGCGATCCCGAAGCCCAGCTGGCGCGCAAGGGCCGGGGCAAGGAGGCGAAATTGAGCTACAGCGGAAATCTGCTGGTGGAGAATCGCAACAGGCTGATCGTGTCGAGCCGGGTGTGGGAAGCCACGGGCATCGCCGAACGCTATGCGGCGCTGGAGATGCTGCAGGAGATTCCGGGAATCGGTCGCGTGACCGTGGGCGGTGACAAAGGTTTCGACACAGCCGATTTTGTGCGCGAGTGCCGGAACCTGCAGATGACGCCCCACGTAGCGCAAAATCTGGGACGCCGAGGTGGCAGTGCCATCGACAGCCGAACGACGCGGCACGTGGGCTATCGGATTAGCCAGAAGAAGAGGAAGCGTATCGAAGAATGTTTCGGCTGGCTGAAGACCATTGCTCTGTTGCGCCAGGTGCGTCATCGCGGAACCTTGAAGGTGGACTGGACGTTTACGTTCGCGTGCGCGGCCTACAATTTGGTGCGCATGCGAAACCTGATGGCCGCCGCGGTTGTAGCGCAGTAAGTCCGGGCCGTAGTGTCTCTGCACGGCCCGGAAACCCCTGATGGGGCGCTCGGCAGCACCGAAAACTGCGCCAAGGGCCACTCGCAACTCACCGACAACGCAACGGCGGAAAGAAATTGCCGCCCCAACTCAATTTTTCAGCAGCCTGCTAGGCCAAAGCTCTTGCTAGGCGGCTCGAACCGCACGCGGGATAAGCTTTTCCTTGCCGTTTGGATCACGCAATTCTTTGCCGTTTTCGTTTACCTCGGCACGTGAGAGCGGCGGCAGCTTTCGAAAATCCTCCATGCAGCGGATATCCTCAAATCGGATACGCGCGTATTTGCGCTGATAATATAGGGATCTTTTCGAATGCATACCGCAGCAACCGTCGGAGTTCCTGCCATTGAAACTCCCGTATGCGCTCGAGCGGCCACCACTGGTTCTGCTCCAACAGCCCTAGTGGGCGCCGCATTCGCGGCCGTGAACTGCGTAATATGCTGGCAGCACACCCGTGCATACGGATCGATTTATCGGTTAACGTACAACCGAGCAAACCTCGCGCGCCGAGGTTGCTCGGCATTTAATCTACTCCCATTTCACTTTTCCGAGCAAACCTCGCGCAGTGAGGTCGGCTTCACTCTACTCCCATTTCACTTTCTTTGTTCCTTGTGCGTAGCGCCAGGCGCTCCACAAATACGCCGCATTGACCGAACAGAAGTAATACGGCAGCCGCAGCAAACCCGGCCGCAAATTCCACCGGATGCCCACAAGAGCCAATGCATAGAACGCGATCTGGCAATACTCAGTCACTCGATAAAATGGATCCCGCAGCAAGAATGAGTTGGATACCGCAAGCAGTATCAACAGCATCGGCACGAAAGAACGCAAAATCTTGCGCGAGAAAAAAAATACGATGGACAGCACCTGTGGCGGCCAAAGCAGACCTTTGATCTCTTTGATCTGCTGCAGGTTGCCCGACATGATGCGAACTCGCCGCTGAAAGCCCGTCATCTCGCTGGCTTCTTCAAAGGCCGACGCTTCTGTCTCGTAGATCACCCGATGGCCGCCCGCAAGCACTCGCACCGGTATGACGAGATCGTCGTTGATGACCTCCGGAGCAGGAAACGGATATAGGCTCTTCCGAACCGCCAGAATTGGGCCATGTGCCCCGATGGTGGATGACAACCGCGATTCCATCGCCTTCAGAGAGGTTTCGTACTTCCAGTACAAATCCTCCTGAACCCCGAGTTGAGCTTCTGACGCTCTCCGCAATCGATAAACCCCGCACACAGCGCCCACTCTCGGATCGGCAAAATTCGAAACCATGTGCCGAAGCGAATCCGGTTGCAGCATGGCTGCAGCATCGGAAAACAGCAGGATTTCGCCCGCCGCTTCCCGAACGGCATCATTCAGGACAAACATCTTCCCGCGGTTTTCAGTGAATGCCAGAACTCGAATCCGCATCGCGGTCCGGAAGGCCCTTACCAGCTGGACCGTATGATCCGTTGACCCGTCTGACGCGACGATTACGTCAAGTTTATCGGCCGGATAATCCCAGCCCGTGATGTTGCGAAGTTTCGATTCGATAACTCGGCTTTCGTTGTATGCCGGTATAATTACGCTCACGAAGGGTTCGATCGGGCCCTTAGGTACCGGCTTGTCGATGAACACACGAAGCAGAAGCAGTACGAGCGGGTATCCCACATACGCGTACACGATCGCAATCGCCGACATCCAGAACAAGATCTTCATCTGTTCACTCGCGATCGAACCCCTGCTCTAAGCGTGCTATAGTTGTGCGGCTTTCTTGCAGGACCAAGCTCTTGAGCTTAACAGTGTACCCGACGCACGTTGTATTGTCCTTCAGCATCCCCGAATTGGATATGATCCCACACGTCCGCCGCATCCCACTCAAGCGGCTGGCCCCCGCAACTCGTTGTGGACACCCGCCAATGGATGAAAGTCAAGACGTGGCGCCGGAAACTACGTTGTCCCTCGCAAGCTGGCACCGGCAACGCACTCGCGCGTGTTGCGCCGAAAACCCAAGCTGGTCTCCCACCCGACTTGCTGTTCTCCCCGCCAATGAACGTTAGTAAGCGCCTTCGAATCGCAGTCGCCGTGAATTTCCTGCCGACTCCAGAACATCCTCACCGCGGGAGGGCAAATTACCAGCGTGTGAAAGCGCTGGCAAGATTGGCAGATGTGCGCGCGTTTTGTGTCGAGCCGTGGTACATGCCCATGAGATTGTTATGGCCACGAAAGGCTCCCTCCGCTGGCCCGGTTTTGGTACACCAGGGAGATGGGGCAATAGCAGCCGCTGGAGGAGCGACTGTGGAAAGCTTGCGCTATAGAGCATTACCTTTTCTCTCCCGGACGGTGAACGGTCGGGCAGCCGCGAAGGTGCTGACACCACGGATACGTGACTTTGGCCCAGATGTGGTCATCGGATACTTCGTTTATCCCATCGGGTTCGGGGCGCTGCAGGCCGGGCGAAGGCTGGGGGTACCGACGATTATTGGGGCGGTGGGATCGGACCTGCGTCAGACGGGCAGATGGACACGCCGACTTGCGGCGCAAGCGTTACAAAACGCGGAGTTTGTGGTCGCGGTCAGTAAAGAATTGCGGGAACGCGCTATTGCCATGGGAGCGCGGCCGGAAAGGTGCCGGACGGTTCACAACGCTTGCGACGCGGGGATTTTTCACCGGGGGAACCGTGCGGCGGCGCGAGCCCAACTCCAAGTTGAGGAAAGAGCGGAGCTGGTGCTGTTTGTGGGGAGCCTCAAAGCGCTTAAGGGGGTCCGGGAACTGTTGGAAGCGACGGCACTGGTCGCTACGCGACGTCCGAACCTGCAGATTGTGTGCATTGGAGAGGGGCCACTGGAAGGGAAGCTGCGGCAGCGCGCGTCGAATGCCGATCTCGCAGAGCACGTCCGGTTTATCGGCGGGGCGTTGCCGGACGAAGTCGCGCACTGGCTCACGGCAGCGAACGTGTTCTGCCTGCCAAGCCACTCAGAGGGCTGCTCGAATGTGGTGATCGAGGCGTTGTCGTGCGGCCGTCCCGTGGTGGCTACAGACGTGGGCGGGACTCCGGAGCTGGTGAATTCGAAATCCGCGATATTGGTGCCTTCCGGGAATGTCGGTCGGCTGGCGACGGGGCTGGTGGAAGCGCTGGATCGCGTTTGGAATGAGGAGGATATTGTGGCGTGCTCGAGCCGGAGCTGGGATGACTGGGCGAAGGAAATGTATGAGGTTTGTGAGCAGGCGGTGCGCCACTCGGGGACTGCGGATAGGAGCGCTCCGTTTGCGAAAAAGTAGCGTCCTCATCGCTGTTCGGGAAAGGCGGCCGACTGGCTTTCTTCGCTGCGCTCGGGGCAAGCGGAATGAAGATATGAAAACGCGACGGCTGCCGTCAGTGTACGCTGGCGGTGGAAGTTCCTTTGCAAGAGAGAAGAGGAGCCGCGCATGCAGGAATATATCGCATTCGACAGTCACAAGCGTTATACGTGGGTCGAGCACGAGCAGGTGACCACAGGGAAGGTGAAGCAGTACCGGCTCGAGCATGTTCCCGGAGCGATTCGCCAAGCACTGGCAGGCTGCGAGCCAGGGACGCCGGTGGCGATCGAAGCGACCGGAAACTGGTATTGGATCACCGATGAGATTCGAGCAGGCGCAGCTGGTGCCGCAGTTGGTTCACCCGCGCAAGGCCAAGCTGATGATGGGACAGATCAACAAG
>CAVWLY010000007.1:0-18053 GCA_963755865.1 uncultured Acidobacteriaceae bacterium
AGCGGTCCCGCATCCTGACCCAGATCCTGGAGTTGGGTGATTTTCGCAGCGGTTCCATCACCGCCATTAACGGCCGCTGTGGAAAACCAAGCTGCCATTGTCATCAGCCGAATGAGCCGGGCCACGGTCCCAACTTCCGTTTGACCCGAAAAGTCAACGGCAAGACCGTGAGCGAGAGCTTCTCTACGGCGATCCAACTGCGCAAGGCGCAGCGCGAGGTAGCGGCGTATCATCGCTTTCGGCAACTCGGCCAGGAGTTACTGGAGGTGAACGAAAGGATCTGCCAGGCACGCCCGATCGCCGATGCTGTCTCCCCAGAGGAAAAAAAACGGCGGAGGCCATCCAGCAAGAGGTCGCGCGCGAAGTAGGCCAACTGTTGCGGATCATCTTCCAGGGTCGCCGCAAGTCGGGACATGTGGATCTGGAGGCCACCGAGATGGCGGTGCGATCCGCCATGCATCAGGCGGGAGCCATGGCTTTGACCAGGCTGCTGCAAGGGGAAGCCCCGGCGGCTGACCAGCGGAGCATTCCTTGTTCTTGTGGCCACTCCGCTCAGTATCGCGAGTTGCGCTCCAAGCCTGTGCTCACAGCGGTGGGGCGGATAGAAGTATCCCGCCCCTACTACTTGTGCTCGCACTGCCACACCGGCCAGTTCCCCGCCGATGTCGAACTGGACATCGTAAATACGGAGTTCTCTCCTGGGGTGCGTCGCATGCAGGCCGTCGTAGGCCAAGGGGCGCCCTTCGACCACGGCCGCCAGCAGATGAAACTGCTCGCCGATCTGGAGGTGACCACCAAAGCCGTGGAGCGAACTGCGGAAGCCGTAGGCGAGAATGTCGCCGTACACGAGCAGGAGGAGATCCAGCGGGCCGTGCAGTTGGATCTGCCCATGGTGGTGGGCCAACCGGTTCCGATCCTATATGTGCAAATGGATGGGACCGGAGTGCCGGTAGTGAGGAAAGAGACCCTAGCAGCCCGTGGTAAAAGTGGGTTTTTCTAAACGGATGCCGCTGCGAATGCGCACGAGGGGAGTTGATTAAGTAACGTTACCGCCCGTCCAAAGGTTACCGTTTCCACCCTTCGTGCAATGTTAAGTCTGGCGCCCGCTCGAAGAGCGGACCAGGCGCAGAGAAGGAGCGAGCCGAAGCGCGCAAAAATGCATGCGAAAGCCCCCTGTAACCGCCGGGGCTTGCCAATTCCTACGAGTTTCCGCATGATCAGCGCCAAGTTGAAACCGCCGGCGTGCACCAGCAGGCGCTTCAGGATGTTCTGTCTTCCTTTCAGATGCACGCGCCTCATTCCGCCGGTTTCGTACATGTGGGCCATGCTGCGTTCGGTCAGTTCACTCCGCTTCCGCTGCAGCCGCTTGCTTCGCGCGCCGCGAACACGCCGCCGGTTGGCGTACACCTGCTTCTGCTCTTCCTTTTTTCCTTTCCAGTTCCGCCGCCCCCGGTCCGGTTCGGGAATGTAACTACGGCAGCCTACTGCATCTACATACTGCACGGTGGCGCCGCTGTGATAGCCCTTGTCGGCCACCACCTCTTCGACGCCTCCCAGGCTAACCTTCGGCTCTTCCGCGGGCGCCGTTACCGCCTCGTGCTCAATCAACTCCGCTACCGCTTCGCCCGCTTCCACCAGCGTCTGGCGAAGGGTCGTCGTGTCTCCTTGATCCGCTCCTTGCAGAGTAACAGCCAGCAGGGCGCCGCTGGACAAGTCCACCGCGTGCTCTGCCTTATGGGCCAGGTGGGTACTGCCGTCCTTCATCTTGGCGACCCGGGCATCCGGGTCATAGGGGTTCTTCCATTCCTTATTGGATCCCTTCTTTTTGCGCTTGCGGTCCCACCGCGCCAGTTGTTCGCGTGTGGGGTTCTCGATCCCCGCCGCCTTGGCCAACTCCTTCAGATAGTCCTCATATTTCTGTCCGTTGTCCCGTCGCACCAGCGAGCGCAGGGCCGCGTTGGCTTCCAGGGTGGTCGCGTCGATGGATACCGTTTTGCCCTCCACCAGACCTTCCTCGCACAGGATCTTCAGGACCCACCCGAATACCGCTTTGTGCGTCTCCACCGAATACAATCGCCGTGTGCGCGAGATCGTGGAATGATCCGGAGTTTCCTCTGTCAGTGCGTAGCCAATGAACTTGCGCATGGACCGGGAGTCGGCCAGCCGCCAGGCAATTCCACGTTCCGAATCAATCCCCTCGAAGTACCCCAGAAGCAGGGAACGAAAGTAGACCCCCGGCGTGATGCTGGGCCGCCCCAAACGGCCTTTGTAATAACGACGGCACAGCTGCTCCACCTTGCGGTTGAAGTGGTGCTGCTCCAGAACTTCATTCAGCCGATCGTAAAAGGCATGCGCCGGCGCCCCCACGACCTCGCTACTGACCACCCAGAAGTCTTCCTGTCGCTCCCGTTCCTTGCTGGTTCCCATGGCCATGCAGTATAAACGTCCGAAACATTTCCCAGGTCACATGCTTCACGACTATTACCACAGGCTGCTAGGCCGGAAAGGCAAGACCGAGGGCCAACCGGCCCACACTCGGGAAGTCAAGTTGGGCTGTGTGTTCACCCAGACCACTTGGGACAAAGAGGGCTACGCGATCCGCGATCCGGATTCCACTACCTACACCGGCGCCATCGAGACCGCGGAAGAGTTCGGCAAGCGAATTTACGTGGAAGCCTGGAAGCGCGGCTGGAGTCGCGCGGAAAAGAAGGTGGTCGTGGGGGATGGAGCCGAATGGATCTGGAATCTTGCCGATCAACATTTTCCGGGCGCGGTGCAGATCGTCGATCTGTATCACGCCCGCCAGCACCTGTGGGAGTTGGCGCGCAGGCTGCATCCCAACGACGTGGCCGCTCAGAAAGCCTGGATGAAGGCCCACCAAAAGCGCCTGCTCGACAAGGGGAAAATCGAGAAACTGGTAAGTGCGCTGCGGTCCATCGATTCAACCAATGCCGAAGTCCTCGAAAAGATTCGCACCGAGGCTGACTACTTTGAGAGAAACGCAGCCCGCATGCGCTACCCCGCCTTCCGCCGCCAGCACCTCTTTGTCGGATCCGGCGTAATCGAAGCCGGGTGTAAAACCGTAATCGGTTCTCGTCTCAAACAGTCCGGCATGTTCTGGACCGTCCGCGGTGCTAACGCTATCATCGCCCTGAGGTGCTGCCATCTCAACGGACGCTTCGAGGACTACTGGGAGGCGCGCCAAGCGGCTTGATCTCCACTTCTATGTCGCGCACCCCCTGCCTGGAGCCGATGGCCTCGGCGATGATTGCGGTCACCGCCGGGCGGTACAATGTGGCATGCGCAACGAGTTCACGGCCATCGTCGAGCAAGACGGCCCCTGGTACGTCGGGTACTGCGCCGAAGTGCCTGGAGCGAACGGCCAGGGCAAGACGCGCGAGGAATGTCTGGAGAATCTGAGAGGGGCGATCGCCCTCATTCTTGAACACAGACGGGAAGAATCCTTGCGTGCTTTGCCCCCCGATGCCATTCAGGAACTTGTTGTAGTCGGATAAGAGTAGTTGGATGAAACGCGAAGGGCTCCTGCGGCACCTTCGCCGGCACGGTTGCGTGTTGCGCCGAGAGGGGGAAAGAGCCACGCTCTGGGAGAACCCCCAGAGCGGTCACGCTGAGGCCGTCCCCGCCACGCTGAGATCCCGAACCTTCTGGCAACGAGGATCTGCCGCAAGCTTTCGATCCCCGATCCGCCGGGATAAGCTGCCTGTTGGTGTAGTATCCGCGAAATAGATGGTCCGTGTTGAAGCTAGCTAGGCGGCCGACGCCCTCGTCGGCCCTTACCCGACGACCGAAATACTTCAGAGAATTGCGGGAAGCCGGCCGGGGGGCCGGCTGCGGACCAGGGGGTCCGCCCCACAAATCCGATTGTCCAGTCCATTCGTGGACACTACACTCGCGCCTAGAGAGGCCAACTCCTAAACCGGCACCGGCTTCCCTGCCCATCGCGCGGAGGCCTTGTGAATGCGGCTCAAGGCTTCCTGAATATTGGCCAGCGAGTTGGCGTAGCTAAAGCGGAGATAGCCTTCGCCGTGCGCGCCGAAAGCTCCGCCGTTCAGACACGCGACTCCGGCTTCGTTCAGCAGAAGATCGGCCAGCTCCTTGGACGGCACACCGGTCGCGCTGACGTTGGGGAAGGCGTAGAAAGCTCCGGCGGGAAGGGCGCAGCGGAACCCGGGAATCTGGTTCAAGCCGTTCACGATGGCGTCGCGGCGGCGGCGGAACTCGGCCACCATGGCGGTGACGGCATCCTGCGGCCCGGTGAGCGCGGCGATGCCGGCGCGCTGGGTCGCGCTCGCGGTGCAGGAGTTGGAATTCACCATCAGCTTGACCACGGCTTCGGCCAGAAACGTGGGCATGACTCCGTAACCCAGACGCCAGCCGGTCATCGAGTAGGTTTTCGAGAATCCGTCCAGGACGATGGTCCTGTCGAGCATGCCATCGAAGCTGGCGATGGAAACGGGATCGCCGTCATAAATGATGCGCGAGTAGATTTCGTCGCTCAGCACCATCACGTCGCGATGGCGCAGCAGCTCCGCCAGGCGGCGGATGTCTTCGGCGGGGACCAGGCCGCCGGTAGGGTTGGCCGGCGAAACCAGGATCACCATTTTGGTGCGATCCGAGAGCCGGGCTTCCAGCGTGTTCAGATCGAAGGAAAAGCCGCGCTCCTCAATCAGCGGAATGGGCACAGGGGTCGCGCCCAGGAAATTGATCATGGATTCATAAATGGGGAATCCGGGATTGGGATAGACCACTTCGTCGCCCGGCTCCAGCAGCGCCATCATGGTGAAGAACATGATCGGCTTTCCGCCGGGGACCACGCACACGCGTTCGGGGCCGACCTGGATGCCGCGTGTGCGGGAGATATAAGCGGCGATGACTTCGCGCAGCTCCGGGTCGCCCTGGGTGGGACCGTACTTGGTCCAACCTTCGCCCAAGGCGCGCTGGCCGGCCTCGACCACGTGCGCGGGAGTGGGGAAATCGGGCTCGCCGATTTCCAGATGAACGATGCTGCGCCCCTGCTTCTCCAGCGCGCGAGCCTTCACCAGGACTTCGAAGGCGGATTCGATCCCGATCCGGGTCATTCGTTGTGCAAGTTGCATAATTCCTCTAAAAGGGTTCGATCAAGGAAACCTCTTGCGGACGCTCGCGGCTCCGGAGCGTCCTTTATCATACGCTATGAGGGAGGCGGTGGGTTCAGGCACGCTTACGCCTTCCCTTGACCCACTGGAATCGGGGAGCCGGAGGGTCAGTCAGACCCACTTCAGGGAAGTTGGCGCGAAAAAACTCGCTGGACCTGGGCAATTCAGCGCCACGCCTTCGCAGCGGATCGGCCCACTTTATCCGATTCTTGATGAAGTCAATGGAGGTGTCGTCGCCACTCAGGTATTCCAGGTACTGGAGCGTCACCTCATCGGCGCGGGTGAAGTTCCCCAGTTCGACCAGTTTCTCTACCCAGCTCCTCTGGAGGGTGCAATGGCCGGTGTTTTCGCGGGTCAGATCGAAGGCGGGGCCAGCGAAGGTTTCACAACGCTCCGGGTCTCCGGCTTTTAGGAATGACTTGAACAGAAACAGGTAAGCCGAGCCATCGAGTTCTAAGTCTGTCGGATCGAGTTCCTTTCGGATCGCGATCGCGGCCGCCAGGTTCCGGACTGCATCGAATGTGCGCTCGGTCTTGGGGGCGAAATCCAGGCCGACTCCGAGCGCAATAAGATTGCGGTTGCCTCGCTTGGGCGGGCGGGGCGCGACGGACATTCTTCCGACGACAAACGCGTGCGCACGGGATTTGACGAATGCAAACAGCTTGGGTTCGATTTCGAAAATCTGGTAAAACTGCTTGTCCAACGCATCCAGAGCTTGATCGCGCTCCGGATTGGGTTTGAAAAATCGAGTCTTTGATGGCGTCCAGAGTTAAGGGCTGGAGGTTCAGGGCGTCGATGGCTCTTTGCGTGAGCGCAGCGGTCGCATCGCAGCTAATGCTTTCGAGCGCGGGCACAACGGTCAGGGCATATTTGCAGGACGAATTGCCGAAGAATTGGCGATAGCCTCCGTTATTCACCTCTCTTTCCAAAGTCAGGATGGCGAGCAAAGTGCGTTCTTCCGGAGTGGTGGCGACGTTGGGAATCCGGTGCTGCCGAAGTTGTATCGCCTGTTCCAGGGTGCAGAGCAGGGAGTCGATCCGGTGTGTGTCCTTGCAGGCGAGAATATGCGCTGTGTCCTGCCCTTCGTACTCCAGCCAGGGGATCTCGTGTTTTCTTGCCATCTCACGTGTGCGATCGGATTCTCCGCGAGATCGCGTTAGCTGTACGGGAGCAAATAGAATGGAGCCACCCGCCGGGATCGAACCGGCGACCTGCTGATTACGAAGCCATGCGCGTCAAGTCCCATGCGTAAATATTTTCGTCTTCCGTGACTTTCAAGGGCTTGCGGAACGGCTGAAAACGGACGGCGACGACTTGAACCGCATGAGACGTAGCCTCGTGCTGACAAAACTGCTGACAAAAAACTCGGGGCTCCAGTCGGCCTTGGTCGGGACGTTCAGGCAATGACGGGGCGCGTGTGGGATCATGGAGTTGACGGCTTGAATGAGCTGGGGTATGGTATGGCAATGACGATCAACATTAAACCCGAAACCGAACGTCTGGTGAAGGAAGAGCTGCAAAACGGCCACTTCCCTTCCGTGGATGAGTTGATTGTCCAAAGCGTCTCCGCTTGGCGTGAAAAGCACCATATCCAGCCCACCGCTGCCGCTCCTCGAAAGCCGCGCAAGAACTTGGCTGACTTTCTATTGGAGTCACCCTTTCACGGGTCAGAGTTGCAGATTGAAAGGCAAAGAGACTACCCACGGGAAATTGACCTGAGTTAACTCGTGGTTGGCTTCCTGCTCGATACCAACGTTCTGTCGGAATTCAAACGGCGCGGCGATCCCGATCCGCGTGTTGCTGCATGGCTAAGCACTACAGATCCGGATCTTCTCTGGGCGAGCGTCTTGAGCTTCGGAGAAATCCGCAAGGGAATCGAGCGGCTCGCTGTTGGAAAACGGCGGAGCGAATTGGAGCATTGGCTCAACCACGATCTTGACGAATGGTTTGAGGAACGCGTCCTGGCGATTACAAGATCCATCGCGGAGCGTTGGGGAGTTTTGAACGCGCAGGCCCTGGATCGGGGGAGACCCCTTCCAAGCGTTGACGGTCTAATCGCTGCAACGGCACTGGAACACCATCTGATGGTTGTTACTCGCAACGTGGCAGACTTCGCCGAGTTGGGCGTTGAGTTGTCCAATCCTTGGGAAGGCGCATAAAGGCGTGGGATCATGGAACTGACGCCGGGAGCGAGCCGGGGTATGGTATGGTATGGCAATGACAATTGAGCTGAAGCCCGAGCAGGAGCGAATCTTGCCGGAGGCCCTTCGCCAGGGGCGCTTTCAATCCGTGGAGCAGGCTTTGGATGAAGCGTTTCATTCTATCGAACCCTCTGGAGCCGTCAAGCCCGCGCTGTCCCCCGCTGAACGCGCCGCCGCCTTCCGGTTTTGGGCCGCGAGCCATCCCCGCAATACGCCGGTTTTGTTCCGACCAAGCCATCAGCCGTGAGACGATTTATTCGGATCGCGGGTAGATGAGCGTTCCCGTCGATACCAACATTCTGCTGCGCAGCGTCGAGCCGCTGCACCCTCAATACGCCTTTGCAGTTGGCGCGGTTTCCCAGTTCCTTGCCGAGAGCACGCCCGTTTACCGCTGTTGCGAAATCAGCGATACCAGCCCAACTGCTCGATTGCCTGGCGGACCGACGCCGGCAACCTCCACTCCTTCTGTCCCGCGTCAGCGTTCCAGTTGTCATCGAAGAAACCAACGTCCGGGCCGACATCGTGCTTGACTCTACGCCCGAACGCGCCCATCAGTCCCCGGAATTGATCAGCACCGCGCTTGCCTTTGAAGCCCAGCACGCTCTGGAGATGCTCACTCTTCACCCTCTGGTCGCCCGTGTTGTACAGCTCGCGGAGGAACCTATCCAAATGCGTTGACAGCTTGCGCCGCCGCATGATGTGAACCGCCTCGTCCTTTGTAACAAACCGCTTGTTACCGAACTCGCGTCCTGAAACGGCCACGTAGTCAGCTTCTGGTTGACCACCACCTAAATGATCTTGGGGGCCTTTGCCCCTGAGAGCGTTGGCGACCCTCAAGAACTCTTCTGGCGTTCCCTCAAATTGATATTCGCTGATCTTCATCGCTTGTCTACTTAGCCTCCACCAGAAGTCTATGCCAATGCTAACCACTTGTCAACCAATGGTCAAAACCACGCACAACATGTGGGCCTCGGCCGGAATAATCGGCCACTTGATGGGTGCAAGCTGGGATCGCGACGGGCGGTTAGAGTTTTGGCGCCCCCAACACTGGACGCCAAACCGCGCAGACCCTACACGAGTTCCGTCGGGCAATTCAGGAGCCGCCGCCAGTATGGCATGTGGGAGTAAAATGTCAAAATGAAGTCTCGGGCCAGGCGCGTTTTGGTCAACGCGAAGGATTTTCAGGAGGATCTGGCCGGACTGGCTGAGACGATTGTCAATCAGGTGTTCACTGAGGGAGTTCAAAAGGGCGGCTGGTCGATATTCGTGTCTCAGGACATCGCGGTGATCCTCAACTACGCCCTCAGCGTCTACCGATTGCTGTTGTACATCAATGCGGATTCTCATCGTGCCGAACCGGAGTGGCGAACCGACTACGGAGCGACGGGAATGGTCTTGGTGCGGTCTCTGATCGACTGCCTGTACAACGTAACAGCGATCCTTCAGAACCCCGCTAAAGTCTGGCCGGTGTATAGGAAGAGCGGATTCAAGAAGGTTCTAACGGATCTTGATGAGCTCCAGCAACGATATGCGGGGCAGAGGAAGTGGAGTTCTTATGTGGCAGGTCGGCGAAAGGTTGTTAAGTTTCAGCTACGGCAATCGGGCTTCACTCTCGCTGAGATAAAGGCGATGAAAAAGCAAGATCTATGGCCAACACTCGGTGCCTACGCGCTGCAACCCCGGAAGGGTGGCACATTTACGGCCCATCAACAATTTCTTCAGAAGTTCACTTATAAAGATTGGCGACAATATTCAGCGCTCTCGCATGGGGCGTTCGAGGCATTTGCGGGCCTTCTGGGCGACATGCCGGTCGGATCGTACTACGCAGAGAAGCTGCTTCCCCATGAGCTAAGGCCGAAGATTGAAGAAAGTTACGGGTCGTTTCTTTCGATGCACATGGCCCGCGCGGCCACCGTCCTACTATGCCTGATAACGGAGTTACAGGCATACTGCCGCTTCGTAGGTCATAAGATCAACGAGCGGATTTGCAAGATTTGAGAAACGCTCATGCCGATGTTCGCGACGAAAGAATTGCATGATGGGCGCTACAAGAAGCTCATGGCTGAGCGCGGCATATCACCCGCTTGACAGCGCCACGAATACGGATGTGCTGCGAAGGGTGAAACCGTAGCGCGAGAATTGGAAGACATCGGCGGTGAACCGCTGGAAGGCTCCCGGCCTCGAGAACGAGGCTTCGGGAGTGATCCAGTGAACGGTCCGCGCCGCTGACTGCTTGAAAGAAATGGAGCCACCCGCCGGGATCGAACCGGCGACCTGCTGATTACGAATCAACTCCAGCCGAATCTGCTGGCAGCTATGTCCGTCTATCTACAATGTTTTCCACCTAGTTGGAGTGTCTCCTGATCTGGCTAAATGTCGCCCTATTGTTCCTGATTCTTGTTACTATGCGGTAACAAAAACACGCTCCAAGGGCCGCACTCGCTGCTAGAATAGTTTCATTGGCTCACGAGATCAAAGCGAACGGCCTTCCGAAAGGGCAAGGTCTGTACTGGAAGGACAGCAAGAAGAGAGACCACATTTGGATCGTGATCTCTCACCACGGTAAAGTCACCCGGCATCCAGCGGGCACCGACAAGTGGAAAGATGCGCTCAAGGAACGGGATCGCCTCAAGGCCGGTTTCATCAAGGGCGACAAAGTAGCCGCCGTTAAAAAACTCGTTCTCATCCCTGAACTTCTGGATGACTACCTAAATCATCTCGAACGCAAACAGGCGAACCGGGGAGTGTACGCCAGCAACAGCGCCAGGAAGACCGGGTATACGGTAAATAAGCACGTTCGCCCCTACTTCAAGAAGCAGAGAGCGGACAGATTAGGAACCGGCGAACTGAATGCATACTGGGATTCTCGCATCGCCGAGTATCGAGCCGTGGGTGCTGAGGAAGGAAGTTGGGTGGTCTCCATCAACCGGGAACTGACCTACCTGCGTGCCGCCATGTACCGGGGCTACCACGCAACACCGAGGAAGGTTTCGTTCGTTCCAAAATTCCCGATTGACCACAAGGCCGAAAAAGCAAGAGCACGGACGGGAACCGTCAGCCGTCCTCAATACGAACTTCTGATGCTGCACCTTGCAGACCACATGAAGCCTGTTCTGCCTTTCGTCATGTATGCCGGGGTGCGGGAAAAGGAGTTGAAGTTCATCCGGCGAGAACAAGTCGATTGGGAAAACATGGTCATTCATCTTCGCAAAGGGGAGACCAAGGACGGCGATGCCCGAGACGTACCGATTGTCGATCTTGCCGTCGAATCCCTGAGAAAGTGGATGAAGGTCACCGACGAGTTTTATCCGAACTGCATCTGGCTATTTCATTACAACGGAAGTCAGATCATTGCCTGGAAGACAGCGTGGAACAACGCCTGTCGCAGATCGGAACTGCAGCGACCTCGGTTGAACCCGGATGGCACGCCGAAGTTGAGCAAGCACGGTAAGCCGCTTTTTGAGAACTTGGTAAAGTTCCATGACACCCGGCGAACTGCCATCACGACTCAGGGCAAAGCCAGGGTGACCGAGGCGGATTCCATGCGAACTTCGGGTCATCATGATCTTGACGTTCATCGCAAATACGATCAAGATTTGGGAGCGGCGAAGCGTGTACGAGAACAGTTGAATACCTATCTCAGCGGCGGCGAGAACAACCCGAAGCTGCCAGCCGAGACTGAATCGACGCTGGATATGCCGGGTCTCGAAAAGCTGATGACTTGGTACGAAAAAGGTTGGCTGACACCCACGGAGTTCGAGGCGGCGAAAACGAAACTGCTTCACGCCGCCCCAATCAAGACCACGAAGGAAGTTAAGCGGCTTCCTTCATAGATTCCATCCACCGGTCGAGGGCGTCCAAATCCCACCGAACGGAGTTGCCTATCTTGGTGTAGCATTCATCTGGAATTTGCCCTGAGTGCTTCCGCTGGCGTAACGCAGTCACGGTCAAGGCGAGATACTGTGCTGCCCCTTCTGTGTCCGTCCACTTGGGTCTCACAATCGGGTTCCGGCGTAGCTCGTCCAGAAGCTTCAAAGCGGTGCGCCGTGATACTTCTTCGATTAGCGGTTCAAACATCGAAACTTGTAGTTCCGTTAAGGGTCCAGGATAGCCCCCGGTGCTTACTCTTTCAAACCCATTTCTCATTCACGTCGTTGGCTACGACGAACAAATTTTGACTCGTGGTCACGGCTCATTACAGCGCATCTCCTTTCAAATTTGATTTGCAGCTTCATCAAGGCCCACCGAGCGCTGCGTCTCCCGATTCGGGGCTGCTCCGCCGCCCGAGGCCACGGAGTTGGTTGATGTTGGCGGCGCTGGCGATCTGGAACGGCTCCCGAGGCCAACGATCCCTTCAAATGCGAAACTTCTCTCGACTACCGATTGCACATTTTACGCATTCGCTGTGAAATGTGAAAAGCTCTCTTCCAGTCCGCTGAACACGTCGCTGAACTCTGCCAACACTCGGGCCTTTCGTGCGCTGTCAAGATCGCAATCGTCCATCAGGTTCAGCAAAGTGTACTTGATCTTGCGGACGGCCTTTACATCTCTCTTCGCTTCCTTGCGCTCGATGAGAGTACGCAGGGACATCGCCGAATTGTCCAGGGTCTCGCCATAGTCCTGACCGAAGGCACGAATCAAGCGCATATTACACGCACCACAAAAAGGCTGTTTCAACTTGTTCGAGTGGGTGACGATGGTCTTATGCTTTCCGCACCCGGCGCACTTCACACCTGATATCTGTTCAAGGATGTCTTTCTTCATTGGTGGTGCTGTCGCTGCTGGCTTCATGGGGTCTTCTTTCTTGGTGGTCGTAATGATTACGGTTTTCATGTCAAGCAACCTTCTTTCGGTGGTATCTATCTTGAGTAATGTTGATAAACTCTTCATTCAATTCGATTCCGATGCAGGAGCGATCAAGCTCGACTGCGACCAGTCCTGTCGTCCCTGCGCCACTGAAAGGATCTAGCACCATTCCACCTACAGGGCATCCAGCGGAGATGCAGCGTCGAGGTAGCTCTGGCGGAAAGACTGCAAAGTGGGCGTCCCGAAGTGGCTTCGTTGTGATCGTCCAGACATCTCGACAATTCCGGGTCTCGTACATTTTGTCAGTGGCGCTTTTGCGAATGCCATTGATCTTGGCAGTCGGCACAAGTTTTCTGTTGTCGCTTCTGCGGTCGAGCTTCTTTGGATAAACGCATGGCTCCGCAATCGCATCGGCATCGTAGAAATACTTTCTTGATTTGCTCAACAGGAAAATTTTTTCATGCGCTCTAGTAGGACGATCTTTCATCGCCTCCGTCATGGGATTCGGCTTGTGCCAGACGATCTCAGACCGCAGGAACCACCCATCGGCCTGCAATGCGAACGCCAGCTTCCAAGGGATACCGATCAAGTTTTTTGGAGCCAGATCTTTGGTTAGCACTCGACCTTCAGGTATTCCCCGGTTCAAGTGGATGGTTCCGGCCCCTGCATTTCTGCTTGCCACTTTTCCTCCGTAGCCTACACTGTGAGAATTGAAATTTGGTGCGCTTCTGTTCCCATCCTTGCGCCCGACTGTGCCATGACTGTAGCTGTCGCCGATATTCAGCCACAGAGTACCGTCGTTGCGGAGCACTCTCTTTACTTCGTGGAAAACTACGACCATTTTTTGAATGTAGTCTTCCGGCGTCACTTCCAATCCAATCTGGCCTTCGACTCCATAATCTCGAAGGCCATAATAAGGTGGACTGGTGACGCAGCAGTTGATTGATTCGTCATGGAGGCTTGCTAGGCCCTCCAGGACATCACAGTTGTGGACGATGAAGGATGGTGGTTTCATGGTCAGTCCTAGTTAATCGTGGTGGGAGTTCCCACTGCCGTTCGCCATTCTTCCGGTCGCTCTTCTTCCGTACTGCAATAGCGACATTGACCACCAAAGCATTCATCCAATTCGAGACAATCGGCACAGTAGGCCATCTCTTCATATTGGCGGGGATTGTTTTCAGAAACGCCGATGTCACGCAAGAACATTTCCATGTGCGAAGCCTTGCACACCGAACAATCAAAATCCTCAAACACATGGAAATGACAGTAAGTCTTTAGCGTGGGATAGCGTCGGAGGGTAGCTCTAAAGGACACGTACCGCTCGAAGTCGGTATAGATTTCGGCTGCTTCATTTAAGTTGCCGTGGTCGTGCGCCTTCCAAGCTAGTTGGCATATCTTTTTTACAAGTGCCTCTTGTTCAGCAGGCGTCATGTTGTCGTACTGTTCTTGGTGGCTGTGCATAAACACACCTCCCCTTCAAATGTTGAATTTTTGAAAAGATGGCGGGGGAATAATGCAGCGACCCTTAGCGGATCGTGTATTTCCTTTTGCCAGTACTAAGCCGCTTGGAAGCTCGTTTCCTGGCCTTGCGTCACACCAACTACTCTCTAAGGATAGCAGCCGCACCCTGACAAGTCAAGAGTAAACGTTAGACTATTGTGATAAAGATGGCCTCATAAGGAAAGGGGTAAGTCGATTTGCGACCGATATAAGTGTATCAACTTGGATAAACAACAATTTGTTTCGATTAAGATGTGGCGGCTTCGAATGTGGAAGTGGATACTTGGGACGTTCAAAGTCGAAGTTATGCCAGCCTCTGCCCCAGGGCAACGGAATTTTGACCTTCACGGCGCTGACCATCTGTAACGGCTTCAGAGGCCAGCAATCCGCAAAGTAACAGCCCACGCCCAACTTCGCCACTACGCCGCCGCACGAACCAACTTGCGGTTTCCGATTGGCGTCTTCGGCTTTGCTGCCTTCTTTTGCAGGAGATAGTCAGCCGCCTTTGATGCCGCCGATGCCGCTCGGAAAATCTCATTCTTGTCTTTCTTCAGAACACGCAGCCACGATTTAATGTATGCGGCATGCTGCGATGGATCGAAAGGCAATCCAGTCTCGGCGCTGATGAAAAGACTTGCGAGTTCCGCAACCAGTTCCTCTCGGGCGTAGTCTTCACCGTTGCGGTCATACATGCAAGTTGCACGATTCAAACGGTTCTTGTGTCCGGTCCAATGCGCTAACTCATGACAAGACGTAGAGTAGAACATCGACGCATTAAAAAACTCTTCTCTTTTTGGCAATTGGATATAGTCCAGAACTGTGTGGTAGCAGGCTATATCGCCGCCAAACTTGATAACAGCGCCAGATTTCTTCATAATCTGCTCACCAGCTTTGATGGCTTCCCAGCTTTCTCTCTTCGGCAGATCCAGCTTCGGAACGCCATCGATCTGCTGTGCGTTGAAGACCGGGTAGTGGCGGGCGATCACTCTCTGCTTTTTGTCGCCCGTCGCTTTATCTTCTATAAGCTCATCCTTGAAAAACTCGATGAGAGATGCTTTCTCACCTTTGCGGACCTGCCAGCCCTTTACATCGGCTTGGCGATACGTCATCCACCGGGGATCGCTGTATCCCTTCCGCAATGACGCACACATCAAGGCAATAATGTTGCCTCCACGATACGGCAGGTTTGTTGTAGGATTGAATGCGGCGGCGATCTCGCCCGTCTGCCACGGCTTGATCCACGGCGCAATGCCAGCCTCGATCAACTTTATTACGTCGTCGGTGACTTCCTGACGGAAATCGGATTTGTTTTTCTTCATTGTGTTTTCCTTTCTTCCCAGTTGTCTTCCCGGCTGGTCCGCACACACGACCCCCGTTTGGGC
This sequence comes from uncultured Acidobacteriaceae bacterium, assembly GCA_963755865.1. Lineage (GTDB taxonomy): Bacteria > Acidobacteriota > Terriglobia > Terriglobales > Acidobacteriaceae > Bog-257. The sequence goes on from CAVWLY010000007.1 coordinate 15,046, forward strand.
TGTTCGCCCGTCGTCGTTCGCCAATCTTTTAAGGGGTGGCCACTGCGGTCGCAGAGCCGTGAGTGCGGACTTACCCTGGGCTGGTTAGCGTTCGGCCACTACCTCTCTTTGGCCGAAGTACAGAATTTCTTCTCGCTTCTGTACGTAGTCTTCGGATAACGGGTACGGGAATTCGTTCCACTCACGCTCGTCCAGGAGACGGCCCGCCTTCTTCTTTCCAATTTTGATTAGATTCACGTGTTCACCCCACTGCTTGAAAAAGAATGCGACATGGGCACGCTGGCACTGATCTCGAAGGTCACGGAACCATTGGATCGGCGTTGGTCTCAATGTCTTTCTGTTGCCGGATTCACCGCCAGCGATCACCCAGGCGGAAGAGCCGAGCTTCAGGAACTCAACTGGAAGGATAATCGGACTCAGCATTGGCTCGACGCTGATGCCGTGGACGACAGCGGGAACCTTCACCAATGCCTCGATGCGCCATACGTATTCCTGGCTTTCGCAGGTGGTCATCAGCCATACATTCGGTCTCGGTTTCGCCAGCCAAGCCTTCGGAAGGAATTTGGAATATTCCTGCGGTCGCTTTGTCAGCAGGAGCCAGTCAAGATTTGGTGTCGCCTCGATCAATTTGTAAAGGCGCTGACGTGGTGCATCCAGATCCGGCGTTCCATCACATCGCACATGCTCCCGCAGAACACTCGCTCACGAAGGCCGGTTTTTGCAGCTTTGGCATCCCAACGGAGAGGTTCCTCCCAGTATTCATCGCTGCTTATCAGTCGTACAGCATCCTTACCCCAGAGTTCATCCTCTGTTTTCGTGTGACGCCCTGCAAATGTTGCGGCGTAACAGTGGTCACATGCTGGTGACACCTTGGTGCAGCCCCACCACGGATTGAAGGTGTTGTGGGACCATTCTATTTTGGTATTTTGCATTGTTTCGTCCTTTTTCTTGGTGAGCCGATTACTTCCGGCTACACAAGCATGATGGCACGTAAACACGCACATAGACCGTTTAGTTTCAGATAGATAGCGTTTATCTTCGTTCACCCTTTTTGGTGAGTGAAGCGGCACGGTTGTGCACGAGAATAAACGCTCACGCCTGTGGCTTCTTTTTCGGCTTAGGCGCAATGAGGTCGTCTCGTGTACAGGGAACTTTTGTCCTGATCACACTGGCTACCGCCTCACGAATTTCGGGTCCCACGTAGCCCAAGGCGTTGTAAATGCGGCTGACCGATTCACGAGAAACAACGACTGGAGGATTCATCTGAGCGCCAACAGCGTTTGCAAGGTTAGCGAGTGCCTGAATTTTGAACGTTTTCCAGTCATAAAACTCGTCAATCTTTCTCTTGGCTGGATTGTCGTCTTCGAGCGTTGTTTTGGGAGCAGACGAACCTTTGCTTTGAGGCCACGTTTCCGGGTGCGCCATCTTGAATTGAAAGTGCTCTTCTCGGGCCTCGTCATTTTCGGATGCTTTCGCTTCTAGATCGGCAAGAGTTTCTGCCACCAAGCCGAGGAACCACTCCTTGAATGAAGCCGTGAGAAACAAAGAACCACCGAAGAGGTCGGCGTCCTTGCTGCGGTGATACTCATCATCGTCCAGTTCGGTTTGCCCTTCGATCCATCCGCAGGCGACGGCGATGTTGTAAAGAGCCAACGGAATGTGCCCTCAAGGTCCGAGTAGGAAAGGGGGCGACGGTCTGGGAACAACCCTGTCAGCAGTCCATTCCTGATGTTTCCGAGTTCCTTGCAGACGGCGTTCAGATTTCGCACGAGCGTTGCGTGATCAATTTTTGCGTACTGGTCCATGAAGTCGAGTATGCCAGCTTAGTGGGGCGTGGCGGCATCAGCCCAAAACCCAGGCTAGTAGGATCGCACGGTGACGGGTTCACAATCATTCTTCCAATCCGGGAACAGCGGGGCACGATTCGCCGCGTTTCCGTTCCAAGCGTGTCCATCGAAGTGCCCGAACAATCACCCTCACAAACAAGGAGGTAAGCAACACGGCGGCGTCATCGGCTTGAATCTCAGCGGCGGCGAGCACCTTTGCGTCGTTGCGGCAGGATTCGATCTGCTCTTCATTTAGCGTGAAGAAGCACCACTCCAGGAGATCGTTTTCCTCGCCGGTCAGGTCGAACAGTTTGTCCAGCAATCGTTTTTCATCGATCATCGTCTTCCTTCATCCGCTTCTTGCTTCAGGCTGGAAAGCGCCCAATCAACAGATTGTTCCAGGAACTCTTGGCGATCTGTGAGCGCAGGGTGATTTTCGATGGCCTCGTCGATCTCCTCCAACGTTTCGTCGGACAGCCGGATAACGATGTCCGTGAAGGTCACGATGCGACCTCCTGTTCACGGAGGCACTGCGATGGAGCCGAGAGAAACGCAATAAAGCGCCAAACACTGTCGGGCAATTCGTTTTTCGTTCCAGGTGCTCTTCGGATCGCCCTTGACCACGGCTTCGCAATCCATCACGCCCAAAATGACATCGAGGAAAATTACTTAGTGTTCCATCGACGGCGAATTCCCGGAAAGAATTGCTGCGATCATTTCGTCGTCGAACAGTAGGCCGCTGCGTGCAAGTTGATCGAGTATGGATTTCATGATGTCGTCCTCGCGCCACCCTGACGGATGATGCGAAAGATGTTGGATTCACTTTTGTGTCGAAGGTCTCGTCTGGTCGTGACCACATCTTTCTCGGGTGTGGTTCTCAGTTCTCGCTGTTTCATTTCGTTCCTCTTCATGTGTGTGTCTTCGGAATCCTCGTGGTCGGGAAGATGTATCAACCGAAGCGTCATGAACGTATTTAGAACCTTCCGTTGCTCATGTTGTCCGTGTTGACTTGACGGATTGAAAATGTGGAGGACAATGATTTTGAACACGAGGGCGATCCATACGGTTTGGAACGGCAAAGCCAATTCTCACTTTGGTGTATGAATTACGGCTTTAGTGTAGGAATGGATATTTCATGGAACCCGGAGGGCCACGGCGCTTTTTGCCGCTGCTACTTAAGGA
>CAVWLY010000008.1:0-79527 GCA_963755865.1 uncultured Acidobacteriaceae bacterium
ATGCGAGGTTCAAGAACACATTGACGCCTGCGGCTGCACCCCGCGAATACAGGACCGGCCGTTCGTAGCCCCGGCTCACCAGCACAGTCCAAAGCAGCGAGAAGCAGAAGTCGATGGGCAATGCGATCAACAGAATTCGAAAGAGCCCTGCCGCGCCCAAAGTCGATCCATAGATCAGCGTCAGGATTGGCGGAGCGAGCAGGCCAATGCCCAGTGCAGCGGCGGACGCAACCATTGCCAGTACGACCAATGTGATCAGCAGAATTCTGTAGGCATGCACGCCAGCTTCCACCTTTGCGAGGTGAGGATAAAGTACGTCCGTCAGAAGCCAGAACCCCGTGAAAATGATGTAGAGCGGCTTGCAGGCTGCACTATAACGTCCGACCTCAGCGGTGCTGGTCATCGACCCCAGCAGCAGGATGTCGGCATTCATGAACACCACGTTCAAGAAATTGGACATTCCGAGCGTTGCAACTCGGGATGGCCCCAGTTCCTCGGCAGCTGCCCTGATGTCTTCCACGGACACGCCGGTCTTGAGCTTCTTCCAACGAAACCGCCACATCATCCACAAAAACCCGGCTCCTGCCAATGCGCTCAGAATGTTTGCGCCTGATATCGACGCAATCGGTCGCATAGTGAGACGCATGGCCGTGATCGCTATTGCCACGTAGAGAATACTGACTCCGCTGCGCCAGATTGACAGCACTCCAAAGTGGCCTAGTCCCCAGGCTACCCAATCGAGCGCGAAAGCGTATGGGATGACCGCGACTACGAACACCAGGGCACAAGCGCGCGCGACCAGCGGCATAGGACCGATGACTGCATAAATCGCGCCTAACACAATCGCAATTGCAGTGAGCGCGGAACGGCGTCTCAGAACGAATGGAACCAAGAATGTGGCTAACGCATGATTGCGCGCCAAAAGCCGCGCACCGATGAGTTTCAGGCCCTGATCGGAGCCCTCCATGACATAAGCGGCAACGGTTTGGGCGACGGCCACAACTCCAAGAATCTGCACCCCAAACTGGCGCGACACGTAGGCAAATAACGCAAACGTGGCCATCCTCCCGAACACCTCGCCAGTAGCCAGCCTGGCAAATGAGAAGAAAACACTTCTGATCTTCATCAGGGTGGGGAATCTCGGGCGCATTTCAACGGCGCTTCGTGTTTCTAGTTGCTCTCCTCGGCAAACTGTCTCAGCTATACTTCGAGGCTGAAGACCACCAACACTCTATGCCCCGGGTCAGCATCATCATGAACGTTCGTAACGGGGCTTCCTTCCTGCGCGAAGCCTTGGAGAGCGTGATGGCACAAACCTTCAAGGACTGGGAATTGGTCGTCTGGGATGACTGTTCCACGGATGACAGCCCCAGAATTGTTTCGGGGTATCAGGACCAACGGATTCGCTATTTTCTGTCGCCCGAAGACACGCCGTTGGGTGAAGCCAGGAACAACGCCATCCGGCAGGCCAAGGGGGAGTGGTTGGCCTTCCTCGATCAGGACGATGTCTGGTTGTCCCAAAAATTGCAACAGCAGATGGCCTTAGCGGACGATCATACCGGCATTATTTACGGGCGCGCCATCCAGTTTTATCCCAACGGTAGAGAGCGGGACTACGACTACGCTCACGAATTTCAGCTCTTACCCGAAGGCGATATCTTCACTCAACTCTTCACTCACGGTTGCTTCATCGCCATGAGCTCGGCCGTGATGCGCCGCTCCGCCGTGGAAGAAGTTGGCCCGATTCCTGATACGATTCAAACTGTTCCCGACTACTACCTATATGTCGCCGTGGCTCGAAGATATACCGCGCGCGCTATTCAGGAACCCGTTTGCCGGTATCGCATGCATCGCTGGCAGCATGTCGCAGTCAAAACGGCACCGGCTTTACGAGGAACCCCTATCGATTGTCAATCAGTGGGCCGAACAGCTCGATCCACAAATCGCCGCATATCGCCGGATGACGTACTCCACCGGACTGGCGGCGGAAGAGATGCGACGTCCAACCAGCTTCGCCCGAGGAGTTGTCCGGCTATTCGCGAACGGCTCGGTGGCTTGGCTGCTGTCGCGTCCGTTCGTCCGCGCCTTTCGCTCGCTCCAGCGAAAAGTCCGTTGCCCCTATTGGCGAACATATAGGGTGCATGATTCGCGCGGCGAGCCGGCTAGGTAGCGCGCTCAATCGGTCTGAGAATTCGTCTGGTCAATGATGCCATCGATGGGATGAATCCGCTGAATCGCACTGTTCCGAGCGCGCCGGTCCGCAGGTATCTTTCCCATCTTTAAACCGGCCGCTTGTTCGCGCTGTAATACCACTCGCACAGTTTGCAGAAGGATCTTCACGTCGAGTAGCAGCGAGTAGTTGTAGATATACAGTAAGTCAAATCTCAGCTTGCTCTCCCCTGTAGTACCGTAGCGGCCGATCACCTGTGCGAGTCCAGTCAAGCCCGGTTTCACCGCATGCCGTAGGTCATACGCCGGAAGCTCCCTTTCAAACCGTTGCACGAAGTAGACCCGCTCCGGCCGGGGACCGACCAAACTCATATCTCCCTTGATAACATTGAATAGCTGGGGCAGTTCGTCGATCCGGGTGGCGCGCAAGAAACGTCCCAAACGCGTAACACGTGGGTCGCACTCGATAGCCAGCACGGGGCCACTGTGTCTTTCGGCATCCCATACCATAGTTCGAAATTTCAAAACGTGGAATAGTTGTCCGCCTTTCCCAACACGCTCCTGATGGAACAATGCCGGTCCCTTCGAGGTTAGCCGAATCACCAACGCAACAGCCAACAAGATTGGGCTAATGATAAGTAGAACACCCGAGGACGCAATTAAGTCGAAGGAGCGCTTGAACAACTCTTCGGCGGGGTTCAACCGGTGTGGCTGAATGCCGAAAACCAGCACATCGTCTATTTCTCGCGCCTCAGCACCGAACAAGGTAAGCTCGGCGAGGTTGGGTACGACGAGCAACTCCTTACGCTCCCTGAAGCAGTACAGGATGATTTCTTCCTTTTCCTCTAGGCCCTCCGTCAAAATGATCGTCTCAGCATCCTGTAGCTCAGCATAGGGTAATTCCAAGTCGCGACTCAGGACATACCCCTCGATCGAGTACAAACCCTGGCTGTGCTCCGCAAACTTCTTCGCGATACTGCAGGCGCATGGCTCAGAGTCGGCGATAACGATGGTCTTCCGGTTGCCGAACCAGCGGCGGTAGAGCCTACGCATCTGAATCCGGTAAGCTGCAATTAGACCGATCTGGATGATACCGGCGGTCAGCAGTACACTGCGAGGAAAAGCAAAGTGACGGCTCCAAAACCCCAATGCCATCGTGGTCAGCAAAGTCATACATACAGCAATAATGATCGAGTAGACAACGTGCCGCAGCGATCGTCTCAACCAGCTCCTATAAAGGTCGAGCAGTTGGAACGTTACCACCGTGGCCAAGGAGATCACCACTACGAGCTCCAAGTATGCTGAAATATTTTGGCTCCGAGTCAACAGGTGATTCCACCACAATAGGAAGGAAATCAGAAACCCAGCATTAATCAGCAACACGTCAAAACCTATGACGATCGGCTTTAATAATAGAACGCGCAGCGGACGGCTCATCGGATTACTCCGTAACAAAGACAGCTGGGGCAGCGTCTTTGGTCAATAAATACAGTGGGGTAGCCGATCATAAGAATTGCCCTCGAACAAATAGGCTGGATGCGGCACAGGGCGAATGAAGTACTTGGTGCAGATCAGGCACGAGCAGGAATCTTCACAGAGAGCTTAGTCAGAGCTTCGCATTATAGCCGCTCGTTTCGCGACCTTTTTAGCAGGAGCACCCGGGCCCTTGATGACGCGTTTATCCGAGCTCAAGTGATACCCCAGCACTTTACTGTAGTAACGTGCCATTACAGCCCAGCGCACCAATAGCTTCATCATGCGTCCCGGACCAAAATAGTTATATACTTCATTAAATTGAATCAGCGCGCGGCATTGATCGTGGAGTGAGCTAAGAGCCTTCTGGTTAATGCTCTGGCTACCGAGGTGAACAATTTCTGCGCACGGAGTGTAGTACACCTTGTAACCCTTCTGCTTCAACATGTAGTTATATGCCAAGTCCACCACTGCCAATCGAAACCGCTCATCAAGCATCCCCGCTGTCTCCCAAGTCGAGCGACGTATCATGTAAGCGGTTGTACCGATACTCTCCACCTGTTGCGCTGTACCATAGTCAACATTGGTGTTGTAATACCGATTCATCAAACGACTGTTTGGAAATAGCTTGTGCCAGTTAAGGGCCTGCAGGAAGAACACGCCAGCCGTGGGAAAACCCCGAATGCAGTGCTGGATAGATCCATCAAGATTCAGCAGCTTGGGTCCGCAGGCTGCGGCTTCGGGATGTTCGTCCATGAACCGGACCAGCGCGAGGAAGGCATTGCCGGTCAGTACGGTATCGCTATCCAGCAAACAGGCGTATCGCGCGCGCGACATTCTTAGTCCGTTGTTTTGATTCCTCGCATAGAGCTGACTGGCATTATTTCGAACGAGAATCACTTGCGAAAACTGGCTAGTCACCATCGTGGCGCTGTCGTCCGCAGAGTTGTCATCAATGCAAATTACTTCGAACCTGATACCTCGGGTATGCTGATATATCGACGCGAGGCAATTGCGTAGTAAAGTGCGCGTATTGTAATTAGAAATTATTACCGTAACGTCGAGTGGCTGTTCCATCATGGATACCCCCAACCTGCTCTATTGGCACTTCCGATATAATTGCAACGTTTCCTGCGCGCATTTCTGCCAGGTATATTGGGCAGCGATATTCCTGCCCCGCGCAATCGCTTGCTTACGTGCTTCATCATTGGTAACGGCATTGACTAGCACCCGGTTCAACGATTCACCATCTTCAGGATCAAAATAAAATGGGGCATCTTTGCAAACCTCGGGTACCGATGATACCCGGCCAGCAACAACCGGACAGTCCAGGGACATGGCCTCCAAAGGAGGAAGCCCAAAGCCTTCCCATAGGGAAGGATAGACAAAAAGCCTGGCTCCTGCGTAAGCTTCTGCCAGAAGTTCATCCGACACCCTCGGAATGGCAATCAGGGTACCGTCCAATTCTAGCTTCCCAGCCATAGTCACCTCCTCAGGAATCAAAGGTCCGCCGCCCAGCACGAGTAGGTCCAGCTCTTTTTGCAAATTGGCGGCGCGAAAGGCTTTTAGCAGAGTAAAGAAATTCTTGTATGCGGCGCGTGAGCCGACATAGAGCACATAGTCCCGCCTCAAGACAGATCGCAGCTTTTCGGCAGCACGCCGTGATCGCGGAAGATGAGTGAGACCATGATGAATTACATAGGTTTTGGCAGCTTCTACATCATAATATTCCAGCAGATCTTTCCGGCTAGCTTCGCTGATGCAAATAATCGCGTCGGCCCGTTCGAACAGGTCCTTTTTTGCTCGCAGTACCTCTTTTGTGAAGCGAAATACTGGAAAGCGCTCGTAGATACAGTCGTGATGCGTTACGACGATTCGTCGCGCTCGCACTGAGGGCATGATGCGGTGATGGGTCGGGTGATAAACGTCAAACATGCCCCGGAACGGAGCCACGAAGTTTCCCATGAGTTCATTGGCGGCATATCGTATCACCCCTTTGCGAAGCGGCGCGGCGAAGCCCATTACGCGAGCTTTCGCCGACGACAACTGCTTGTATGGATAGACCGTCTCGTTCATCCCCAGGAATGTTTCCGTTTCCACGCCCGGAAGCTCGGAAAGGTGATTTATCAACTCATAGTGGTAACGGGAGGCACCACCGGCATTCTGCAGGGAACAGAGTTGGTGATCATAGTAAATTCGCATGGCTCATCGAGCTGCTAGTTCCGGCTGTGGTTGCAGGTCGTCGGAGCGTAATTTGGCGGTTCGTCCTGCAAGAGCCAACGCGGCGAGGAAAATGACATAGGACATCACTGTATTCACTGCTGCTGCCATGGCGCCGTAACTACGTATCCATATCAGATTCAATATCACGTTCGAGCCGGCGGCGATCGTCGTGCATAAGAGGACTTTCCTTTCCATACGCCAGGCAAGATAGGCATTGCTCAAGTAGGACGTCAGAAAATCTAACGGGATCGCCCATGCTAGTAGAAGCAGCAGTGGTGCGGCCGCCAGAAACTGGTGACCGAACAAGATTGTGAGCAGTATCCGGCGGGAAACCGCCAGAATCGCCGCCAATGCAATGCCCCCTCCTGCCAGCGGCAACAGGATGCGAACCTTCAGCATTCGTATCCTGTCGGTGAGACCATGCCTGGCAAACTGCGGATACAAAGCCTGAGTCACCAGATAATAAGTTATCAAAACCTGATTGAGTACTCGGTAGGCGGCACTATAGAGTCCAACCTGCTCAGGGCTGGCCATGACTCCCAGCATTAGCATGTCGATGGTGTTAAAGGCAAGATTGCCCAACCATGCCAGTCCCATGATGCTGGTACGATGCCAAGCAAGAGAGTCGCGGATCGTTGAGGGTATGTCGTGCCCTACCGATTCGGCATAATGCTGCCTCCTCCACCAAAGCCAGAACAGCGTGGCTTGCAGTCCATAGCCGATGGCGTTGCCCAGGGCAAGCCACCACAGTATGTACTGGCTTCTGGTTCCAAGCACCAGGCAAACCAAGATACTTGCGGGAACAACAGCCTTCGCAAAACCAACAAGGTGCAGGTCTTCCTTTCCCCACGCCGCCCAGTCCAGTGAGACCGCGTACAAGCCGCTGATGGCGGCAAAGACAAGCAAGAAGACTCTCATGTCCGCAGGCACTTTAACAAACAGTGTGTAGACCAAGACGAATGGAAGCACGACCGCAACCATCAGAAGCCGTCGCCGCTGAACGCGGACGACGATCTCATTTCCAGCCCGAGGATAAACTGCTATGAGCCGTGCTCCAATATGCCGCAATCCAAAATCGATCAGTGGCTGCAAATATTGAGACAGACTCTGTGCGAGGGCAAACACACCCAGCAGGACCACGCCATATTGGTGGCCCAAGAGGATTATGGTCGCGACGCCGCAGACCCTGGCAACGGCTTCGCCGACACCCAGTTGAAAGACGCTATGCAAGACATGCCCCGAGCGTAGCTTCATCCCTTATCGAGCCTCGCTAGCTGCAATTGCCGCGCTGCGCACAACAGGTTTTTGGGCCTCGACAACAAACGTTTCCAGTGCATTCCACTTTTCGCCGATTACCCTTCCATGCCACTCAATACCGCGAAGTGCAGGATCATTACTCTCTCCAACCGCACATTCAACGATATTCACAAACCCCACCGATTCAAGAGTTGCTTCCATCGTCGGATAGTCCCAGATAAATTGGTGCCCCCAGTTGCGGACGAAATTGTTGACCGTGTGGAGCGGTGTAGCCGGAATGGAAGACCATTGAGCAGCCCACTCAACATATTTCATGTCGGGACGCTGATATAGGCGGACAAGAAAGGCGAAGTCAGGTGTAGCGATCCGCACTTTTCCATTGGGGGCCAAAACCCGGTGAATCTCACGCAACAACTTCACTCCCCTTTCGAAAGGAATGTGTTCGATCAGGTGCTCGGAGAACACATAGTGAAAGTGACCTGACGGAAATGGAAGCGGATTGTTTACATCCAAACGGGGAATGCCCCTGCCCGGAAGCATGTCCGTGTTGATCCATCCGGGCAGCACATTACTTCCACATCCGATCTGCAGACGGTCAAAGTCCGGCATTCTTTGAAACAGATATGGAAGGCGCAGCAACAGTCGGGCCGTATCGCGATAGTTCACGGTAATCCCCGGATCATCGTCGTCGCGCGTGGGCGTCTGGCCGTTGGGATGCAAGCCAGCCCCCGACTCGGCCCCGGAGGACATGGTAGTGGTAGCGGGCCTTGAGCCATCTCAGGGTGAGAAGGGCGACACCAGCGCCGCCTGCGGCCCTCAGCCAAGTTCGGGCTACATACCACACAGAATATTGATGTTTTCTGAGCACATATCCCAATGCCAGGTTATAACCGTAGGCCTTCTTGTTGAACTTGTCATCGTACAATGTTGTTGGTTCCGCGTGAAAGATGCTAAGGTTGGCGCTGTAAAAGATCTTGTAGCCTGCAGAAAGAGCGCGAATCAAGTAATCAGTCTCCTCGGCTGCAATCCAGCCCGATGCCGCCCCCAGTCCGAGAGATTCGTCGAACCCTCCGACTCCATCGGCAACGCGACGACGGATGAAGATGGTATACGAAGTGGATCGCCAAAAAACGTTAGCCTTGTCAACCGCTCCGCTTGTTGTGTGATAGCGGGCAAAGCTTCGATCCGTCGGTCGACCAGTAACGACATCCCAGTCTGAGTGCCGCGCAAATAGATCCGCGACTTGTTCCAATAAATCATCGGGGTACCAGCAGTCGTCATCGGGAAACGCGATAATGTCTCCCGAGGCGCTTGCCAGTCCGACATTTCTGGCCCGCGAGAGCCCGATCGTCGACTTGCAATGATGTATCGCAAACTGTTCCCGATAAGGAGCGGTCAACATGTCCAGCCGGTTGTCGTGATTTTGATCCACTAGAATGAGCTCGAAATCTCGATAGGATTGCCTGGACAGATGGTGCAAGAACCGTTCCAGCTCCGAGGTCCTGCCCACCGTCGCCAATACCAGCGAAAATCTCGCTGCCCCAACTAAATAGAGAGCTTCCCGGAGTATAGTTGGGTCGGTTTCAGGAGACGTCGGCATCACTCGCTCAGAGACGCCTTCTTTTGCCAGGCGAATCAGCAGTCGCGGAATCATCAACGACTGGAAAGTCGTTCCCTGTGGTGAGGTATTGAAAAATCAACCAACCGGGAATCAGCGGCAGAATCATTAGCAGGTTTCTGACTACTATCGCCGCCCACGTAAGGAGGTTGCCCCTCGGCATTAGTACCACCAAGGGTAGTATGGTTGCCGTTACGAAAAGGGTCCCCGCATTCTTGCTAAAGCTATGGAGAATACGCAAACCAAGCCCTATCAGTAACGAAGTAAGGACGACCCCCAGTAAGCCCCCGATCACGTAAGCCTCAGCGATGTAAGAGCCCGCCGTACCGTATCCAAACTCGAAAAGTCGGGGGTTGAGGAAGACGGGAACGTCAAAGTCGAACCGCCTGCCACGGGCATAGTTTGAGATGTCGTGGGATATGAACCCATCCTCCAGTTCATGAAGTAGATAAGAAGCGATATATGGCCGAAAGACCTGCCTGTACTTGACTGCGACTTCAGTAACGTTAAGCGAAACCCCCTGTTGGGCAACAAAACCCACCGGGCCTATGGCATAGCTTGCCGCCGTCTCGCTTTCGTCCTCCATGCGAGTTGCCCCCACCCCCACTGCGAGCAGCGCCAGAGCAGCCACCGTCAACCCTAGTACCATGACGCGTGTACGCCGTGTCGACTTGATTCGCGCCACATACCAAAGCGCCAGAAGTTGGCTGAAGGCATCCATCCGCGAGCCGACCAACAGATAGAGTGCGGCAGTCCCAAAGTACAAGAGCGTTACAATCCACAATATCTTCCTTCTGTCCTCGAAGACGAAGATAGCTGTAAAGACAGGAAACGTTAGCAATGAAACTACGCGAACAAAGAAAGGAACGCTTGCAGCCAGACCGCTATGGTCGGTAAAGAATACTAAGTACCCGCCGTGCTGCTGAGCATATCTCAAATAACTGTAGTTCTTTACCAACTGGAACGGAATACTGCTAAAGAAAATAAGGTAGAGATAAGGTAACAACTGTCGAGTCTTATTGTCGTTGGGGGGTACAATGGATCGGTAACCCCATCGGCAAGGCGCATAGATACAGACAGCCGAAACCGCCAATGCCAGCAATACGATTCCAGACTCCTCTCTGGAGATGCCAAAAGGGCTGGACCTTAGCAGGTCGATCTGGAGGGGATGAGCAGTTTTTCCCAGGCAATAGCCAACCAGGCGTCCCCCTTGAAAGAGTAGTAGGGTACAAAGAAACAGAAAGCAGGGATGACGCCCTTGATCAAAACGATGCCATGCCAACGCAATTAGGACGGAAAGTAGGAGTACTGTAAGAACAGCTGCTCCATTCGGGCTAAGCCAGCCCAACAGGAAACATAGCGTCCCGATCGCGACCACGTTCAAATAGCTCAAGACTTCAAAAGCGGTAATTGGCATAGGCTGCGATGCGGGCTGAAACGTCGGAATGAACTGCGTCGCGGCGCTCATGAGCTCCAGGATGAGAATTTTAGCGAATGCCGCAACTCGGCCAGACGCGCACGCTCATTGGGATCTTCTTGCTTGCGCCTCACCGCCTCCATTAGAAGCACCCCCAGACAAGACAACAGGAAGGCGAGGACTGCGGTCACGAGCACGATAAGCGCTCGCCTGGGGCTGGATTTCCTTTCGGGTATGACTGCTTTGTCGACGACTTGCACGAGGATGGCATCTTTCGCTTCATCTATACGGGACGCTTCGAGTTGTTTGCTTAGGAAGTCGTAGAGCGCCTCGTGGTACTTCACCTCCCGCAGGCGCCGGAGGTACTCCAATTCGGCCGCGGGCAACTGACGAGTGGGCACTTGCAGGTTGCCATTTCCGAAGTCATCGGTGTTGCGTTCCAGCTTGGCCAATTGTGCTCGCAGGCCCGCCAGTTCCTCCTGCGCGCGTTTCACATCCGGATTGCTTTCGGTAGCGTAGGTGCGCATGGCCTTGAGTTGGACTTCGTGAATGGCGACCTGCGCTCGCATGTCGGCAACTGCCGAAACGATTGCCCTGGCTTGGGCGTCGGGCTGCATCAGGCCGCTCTTTTCCTCGACCTGCTTCAGGCCACCTTCCGCCTGGGCCAGAGCTTGGCGTTCGCCGTCCAGTTGTTGCTGATAAAACACACGCCGCTGACTCGCTTCTGTGATGGCCAAGTTGCCATTGAGCTGACGGAGTTCATCCACGTACGCATTGGCAAGGTCTGCGGCTCGCCTCGGATCACGGTCGGTAACGGAGATGGAGATCAATCCTTCCTTTTCAGCAAAGATGTCGCTGCGGCTTTCCAGCGTTTTGCGCGCTTCTCGGTACTGCTTTACCGAGTACATCCGGCGCAGATCAAACCGGTCGATAAGGCGGTCCTCGATGGTGCGGCTCTGCAGCATGGCTACGAATAGATCGTCAGGGTTTTTTAGTCCCAAGTCTTCCCAACTGAGCCCCGTAATGGCCCCTAGTTGCCCAAGCATCGCAACCGCTGTCGATTGATTTTGTTGCGGTGGCAAAACCGTGGTAGTCGCTGTGTACATTTTAGGAAGAAGGAAGGAGATGACTGTAGCCACTACAGCCGCTCCGATAGTAGTCTGAAAGATCTTCTTCTTTTCTCTTGCGAGCACCAGCAACAATTCGATTATGTCGGTTTTATTCCGATACTCGGTATCGGCTAAGGTATTTGACATGACAGTCTCGTCGACACCAGCACCGCTCCTGCCCTCCGTTTCCGATACTCTCGAGCTTTCCATCATAGGTACCTTCTCTGCCCGGCAACTAATTCAGCAACGTCAGTGTTTACTCTTGCTCCCCTGCTTCCATCGTCGATATTCACATTAATCATTCGTGCCCAACGCGCATTGGGCCATCACTTCAGGACATTGATAGCGGCAGCCCCCAATCCAAAGTTGGCCAAGATCTGCGACCAGTCCTTTATCCCACGTAACAAACTGCCTTTGTTGGTCTGCTCCGGAACCACCACCGTGTCACCCGGCATGAGTACCATGCTGTCGAATCCTCCTGACCAGAAGTACGACGCAGCATCCTTGCTGACGACAGATCCGTTGGCGCGAACCACGAAGATCCTGCCCTTATCCGCATCCCGGGTCGGACCGCCCGCACTCCGCAAGTAGGTCGTAACGGTTTTGCCGGGTTGCTGGATGAAGGAGCCCTGGTTGTAGACATCGCCAACGACATTCACCACGATCGGCCGGCTGGGAACAAAAAACTGATCGCCGTCCTCCAGAGGGATGTCGGGAATGTTATCCGCCGTATGGTCGTTGGGGTGCAGGTTCAGAACGATACGACCATTGGCTCGCAGTTGCCGAAGTTTTTCAAGACTGGCTTGCTGCAACTCCACGCTAGCCCTGGCGGCAACCGCCTCATCGTTAGATCTTACGTTCAGCGCCGCTTGCGCCGCCTGCCGGGCGACCTGTTGTTCGGTCTGGGCAATCATCATATCCAGTCGTTCTTGTTGCTCAACGCGTGCCGACTCGCGGGTAAACTCAGCACCATAAAGATAGGCTGAAGGAGTAAGCCCCCCCGCCTGCGTCACCAGATCGCGAAGCCTCCCGCCTGGCTTTGCGCGGTAAATTCCCGCGGCTTCAAACTCGCCGTCCAGTCTTACCAGCTTGGTTTGTTTTTGTTCGGGAACGCGAAGATCGGCCTGGGAGAAAATGGTGACGATGTCGCTTGGCTGAAGTACAAGATTGCTGGCATCGTCATTATTCAGAATTGCCTTACCCAGATTAAAGGGTAGGAGTTGGGTCGAAAGATCCTGCGGACTCAGCCGCTGCACAACTGCATAATCCCAGTTGATCTCCAGAGGTTTGCGGCTAACTTCGTTGGCAGCATCGCTCGCCGCACCTTGGGCTTCCGTCGCCTGCAGAGCTACGGAGTTCTGTTGCTTCCAGTATTCCGTGGTTATAAGGAATTCGCGACTGGGAATCAAATCGCTGATTCGCATGCCTTCGTGCCAAGGATAGCGTCCCGGGGAGGCCACATTGCCGCGCAAGGTCACCGAATTTTCAAAGCGCGGAGATAGCAGGGTGACATTCACTACATCGCCGTCCTTGATAGGATGGGCCAAGCCGGCGGTATCCAACCCCACACGTTCCACGACGTGCACCTGTCGGTCCTCGATATGTTCCAGAGTAACCTTGCCGCCCGACGCCGTGGTCGACAGCCCGCCAGCGAGGCGGAGAGCTTCGGCTAGATCGGTTGCTCCTTTGAGCTCATAGATGGCTGGCACATTGACCTGTCCGCCAATGGCAACCTGAGGCCCGATGGGAGCAACGTAGATCACATCTTCCGGCAATAGAAGGACATCTTTGGTCTTATCGCCATTGAGCAATAAATCGTAGAGGTCAAAATCGGTGACCACCGTTGAACCGCGCTTCAGCTGGATGTGACGCATGGAACCGGTAGGCGAAGGGCCGCCTGAGGCGAAGATTGCATTGGCCAGGGTACTCAGGGAACTGACCGTGTACCGACCCGGACGGCGGGCCTGGCCGACCACGAAGACGTCGATCGCGCGCAGCTCGCCCATGGTCACATTGAGATCGAAATTCTGGTAAATGCGCCCGATGTGTGACTTGAGAAACTCTTCGATCTGAGCGTACTTCAACCCGGCAACATTCAGGTTCCCAACCTTGGGGAGAAAGATACTGCCGTTGCGGTCGACTCGAGTATGGACATCCAAGTCGATCTGTCCCCAGGCCCGGATCAATAACTCGTCGCCTGGTCCGATGACGTAATCCGCCGTGACCGGAACGCGATCCACGGGCGCGAATGTTGTTGGCACATTGTCGAAGAGGCCCAGGCCATAGATGGGCAGCACCTTGCCGAGAGAGGAAAGCACCATCTGTTGAAAATCCGTGAGATCGATAGCTTTTGCCGAGCTCGTCGAGGTCGTAGCAGCCTTGGGCTGACTCACACTCGGAAGGGTTTTGGTGTCATCCAGGACCACGGTCGTTGCAGGGGAAGAGGTTTGCGTCCCGGCTGGTGTTTGTCCTGCCGCTGGCATCTGACTGGGTGGCGAAGCCGGGGTTGCGGGGGCAACAGATCTGTCCTGAGCGAGAGCGCTCGGTGAAGCCGACAATGCAGTTGCGAACAGTACAGCAGCAAAGAGTTTCCAGAAACTTAGGATATCTGCCTTCCCTTTCGAAAGAGCTTTCAATCTCGATCTCCGCAAAATCCAGGTTGGGTCACTTGTGAAGTGCATGCTTGATGCGAAGCGCCACCGCCGAAGGAAATCCAGTTGGAGCAGTTATAGACTGCTCCGGCGAGCTAGTCGCTACCATTGGCAGTGTGGCGCCCGGCAATCGGTTGGCGTAAAGCGTTGAGCCAGAACTGAGCGTAGGCGGGGGCTGCCTCGCCGGCGTCCCACGGCAGGTCGCGGCCGGTGAACAGGTGGTGAAGGTTTTGGTGAGCGCTCACCGCACCGGCCAGCCCGAGCGTGGCAATCGTGGGTTCGAGATCGTAGATTACGCCGCGGGCCGCGCACCTGGTGAAGTAGGCATTCACGGCATCGAAGATCGGTCCCAGATGTTCGCGAAACATGCGGTCGGCACCCGGCAGCTCAAAACCTGCGACATACAAAAGACGCATCAGTTCCGGATACAGGGACATAGCTTCTACGACAAATGTCACCAGCATGGGAACTACAATTGCCGGATCTGAGTCAGTCGCCAGGCCATGTTGCAGCTCTCTTCCCAACTTCAAACGGTTCAATCGCGATTCTGCTGCCGCCCAGAAGAGGTCGGCTTTTCGCACGAAGCAACGAAAAAGGGTGGCCTCGTTCACCTCGGCCAGATGAGCGATCTCCCGTGTACTGGTACCCTTGTATCCCTGACGAGAGAAGAGCTGAACAGCGGCCTCGACGATGCGCACTTCCGTGACACTTCTTCCCGCTGTCTTTTTCACGACACTAAGTCCTCAAGTTGCGAAATTCAAAAGTACGATGGGTGACGATTAGTTGACCGGCTCGACCTCGTCGATGCCAACTTCGACGGCGACGCTGCGCATGGTCAGGTACCGTGAGCACTACCCAGAAGCTGTCTTCTTGCGGACCAGCACGCCGACCATGCCCACAGCCTGCCAGAATTCATGCGGACCTAATTCCCCAGCACTAGGTAAGGGTGTGGATCGACTTTACGGAGAGCCGTCGCGGCGCGACTCGATCTCAGACGTCGGCACTGAACGGTTCGCGTCCCGAACTTATAATCGACAGCACGTGGGGAACTCGAAGCAGGAGCTTGATTGTAGTAGCCGGGCCGCATTTACTTCCAACGGACCCGGAATGGGCAAGGCTTCGCCATCCTCGATTAGGTGAGGTGTTTGCACCAGATCCAACGGCGGGGATGCAATTAGCCATCTGGCGAAGGCCTCCGTCGCGCTCCAGCCGGACACGACCTCTGCCGCTTTCTGCCCTGCCAGGTGACACTTAAAGAGCAGGCACACACTTGCTACCTTCTGGCGTCGTTTGCTGCTGAATCGCGGCTTCGCTCGACGCTCGCCAGCATAAGCAAAGCTACTCAATCGGTCAAGCAAAAACGCCTCAAATCAATCAATCGCATCAGCTAAAGATTCTTGAGCAGCCAGAAGAGGAATGAAGCGATAGGCGGAGGCGGAAAGTTCAAAGCGAGTGCTCACTTCGGCCCCGAATAGAGCGACCCGCCCGGCCCTCGGTGAGCAACTGCCCTATTGCTCGACGCGGGTACCGCGCGGAAGAATGCATTAGTGGCTTGTCATGGGCATCCCTAATTGTTAACCGGGAATTCACGTTCTTGGCTTTTCCTGGGTTTAAGTTTGGCGAAGTGGAACCCGGCATAGGTGATCAGCATATGAGTCATCGGGGGCATCAGCTATTTACAGAGAATCAGCCGGCCTCGTAGCAAACTTTCGGTGGGCCCGTTCATGGCACTCCGTGCAGAGGGTGATCAAGTTCTGCTCGACATCACTTCCCGATTGGCTCCGCAGTTTGAGATGGTGTACCTGTAGGTTTTGCATGCTCCCGCAGACCTGGCAGCGCCAGCCGTCGCGCTCCAGCGCCTGCCGATGCAGTTCGCGGTAGCTGTCCGCATCGAGTCTCAGTCGCGGGGTTTTGGCTGTGATCTTCTTCATGAGGCCTGCCCGGTGACCTCAGATCGGAAAGCTTCCTGTTGAGTGCTAGGCAGGAATTTGTAGTAGCGTGCGATGGACTGCAGCAGAATCTCCGGATTGTTGCCGTCGATCGAGGCCCCGGCGAGGAAGTCCGCACAGATCATCTCCAGGCAGTAACCTCGAGACTTATCCGACCCGAGCATCAAGGCTGCAGTCTCGATTGCCCGCTCGATAACCGGGATCTGGCTCTTATAGACCTTGAAATAGATCAGCTCCGACGGCTCGCTGTCCTTGCCGGTTAGCTCCTTCTCCACTTCTCGCTGGAACTCCGCCTTGGGCATCTGCCTGGCTTTGTGCAGCCAGGTTGCACTTTCGAAGCTCTGGCCTTGGTGGCGTGCCAGTTTGGCCAACTCTAAGCCCTTGCTCCATCCCACCTGTTTCAACTCCTTCCGCACCTGGGGTGGAAGATGTTCGTGAATCGACATCAGGTAGTACGCTTTCCTTCTGGACTCCGGGAACCTGCGCTCCAGGAACTCGTCGAACGACTTCAGGGTCTCCAGCCGCCAATACTGGCCAGCCCGGACTTCGCAAAGGTACTTGCCGAGCTCCACGAACTTGGTATCACGCTCGTTCTCATGCCGTGCCTCCCAGTTCAGGATCTCGTCGATCTTGCTCAAGACTGCCTGGGCCCGGCGTCGATTCAGCTTCGGAGGCATGGGCGGACACCTAGTATGCAAGTTCGTCAAACAGACCAAGATCGGCTCCCGGCTTGTGGATAAGCCCAGCCTCCACCAGATCGCGCTGGTCGAGACAGAGCCCAACGAACGGACAGGTGGTACACGGGTTCTGAGGGAAGCGGATGCCGCTGTGCGGCAGGAACAGTCCTGACTCGATCCTGCGAACGGTGTCGTCGACCAGGGTTGCGAACTCCTGCCGCTGTTGGTCGGTGATGGTGGCCCGCAGATACTGGACTTCCACCATACGCTTGCGCACGAAGACTACCTGGGCGACTTCATTGATCCCAGTCATCCAGGAATAGCAAACCAGCTGCGGGTCCAGAGCCGCAATGCCGTCCGGCTCCTCGGAATAGCGGGCGGAGGCGGTCTTCCACTCCAACACACAGGGTGTGTTGTCCAGTTCACCGACCGCATCAACGAAGGCAACAAAGTCGTTGCCGGAAGGTAAAGTCCGGGTGAACCGGATCTGTTGATGGCTTCGTGGCTGGTGAATCTGGACGCGCCCATCCTGGACGAAGCGCTCCAGCAGCTGGACACCTTGCTGAAGCATGTGGTCCCAGGTATCGTTGCCCGAGTAGACCAGCTGCAGTTCCTTGCAGGGCGCCCATTGCTCAAACAGCACAGCCGCCGGGTCTTCGTGACGAAACAGAGCCGCCACGGCCTGCTCGAAGCAGCGGCCAAAGAGCATGGCAGCCCGAACATCTTTCTCCTGCCAGCCGTCCAGATAGCGATGGCGGTAACGACGCGGGCAGGTCAGGTACTGGGAGATCTGGGTATAGCTGTAATTCATCTTGCTGCCCTTTCCTTCCGTAAGCTCTTACCATTGCCAGCCGCAGGGATGGGGATAACGGTGGACAGTTCTTCCCACTGGCTGGCCGGGGCGAAGCCGTCGAAGTTCACCAGCGAGATGCCATTGATCACGGTATGGCTGATCTTTACGACTCCGACCAGCCCGCGCAGGGCTCGCTCGTCGACCTCGTCCTGGCTCAACAGTTCAGGGTCATAGAGAAAATCCCGCAGGAACCAACCTAGCTTCCACATCGCCTTTGGGGTGCAATAAAGACGGCTGACCAGGGAGCGCCCCTCGAACGGCTTGGGTTCGAGAACGGAGAGCCGCAGCAGATAAAAGCGCTTCTGGGCTTGCCAGCGATGCTGCGCCCCCTCCAGCCTGACAAGGAATATGCCGTCGGGAACCTCGGAGTGCGAATCCCGCGCGGTGTCGGAGAGTCCGGGAACCTGACGTTTCATCCCGCCACCTCCTGGCTTGGGGATGCGTAGCTGTTGAGCTGACAGAGCAGGGCATTGCGGTCCTTCTTGGCCGCCTCGGCAAGCTGTTGGACAAAGGTTTCGACTTGCTCCCGAGTAGCGTCTTTGAGGGCTTTGGTACCGCAGAAGTCGACGGCGTAGGCTTTCACCAGCTCAGGATCGAGCTTGTGCTGGCGAATGATCTGGCAGAGCCGGTCGCGGATCTTGTGACCGGTACCATTGCTGTTGCCGTTCCCGTTCCCGTTGGTACTCTTCGGTGGAAACTTCTGTGCATCGGGAGCCGGCGTCATCGGGCCAGAATTCGATCCGATCTCCTCGACCGAGCAGATCCCGATGCCATATGCCTTACGCAGAGCGCGATTAACCGCTCTGGTCTCCGCTATGCGCATCTCGGCGCCACGGACCAGCAGAGAAACGTTGGAGGGATCAGCGTCGCCGTAGCCGACAAAGCCGGCAGATTCTTTGGACGGATACACCGTTGCCTTGAGGACGTAACGGCTCGCCGCGGAATCACACAGCGAATCGACAGCCTCGACATGGATGCCGCGACACCTCTTGCGACGTGCCAGCCGAACAAGGCCGGTGTGGGTTACGAACCAGCTATTCTCCAGCTGGATCACATCGCCACTGGCGAAAGAGAAGCTGAATTGTTTGGTCAGCTCTTTGAGGGCTTGGATTCGTGCTCGGTTGATGTTCGGGTAAAGCTTCTTGACTAGGGAAGTGTTGTGGCGTATTAGCTGGAGGTTGTTGTCGAGATTCTTGGAAGGCATAAATACCTCAGTGATATCGTGTGGCTTGCAAATGTTCAGCAAAGTATACCAATGTTGAACATCGTGCACCATTCACGATCACGTGTCAAGTGGAAAAGCCAAAAAAACGGTTTGCGAGCTGTAGATGAAAGTTCTAGAATCCCGGCAGCTTATGACAGCCAAAGACGAACGGATTGGGTTCAGAGTCTCCAGCGAAATCAAAGGCGCCCTTTTGCAGATTGCTAAGAAGGAAGGCCGAAGCTTGGCTCAAGTTTGCGAACTACTTCTCAGGGGCGGAATTCGCGAGTACGAGAGAGAAGGATCCAGATACCTCCATCGCTTTGTGGAAGGGACAAAAGAGAAGGGCAAGTAGCGCAACCGTGGCAACCGACGTTTTTTTTTGCGAAACGAAGCCAATAAGTCATTTGTTATTAATAGCTCTGTGTCGCAATGGATTCATTTACAGCCGCGTAAAGGCCATTCTGCAGGAGTCCACGGCACTAACGGTCGAAGGTCGGCGTGGCAGCAGACCGGAATGACAACGGGATCAGCTCGGCCAGCCATTGTGAGGGTGCATGCAGGCGCAGCTGGTCAGCAGTCACCTTGTGGCCGGCATCGTTGGGATGGAAGCCGTCAGGAGCAATGAGTCTCTGCGCGCTGGGATCCTGTGTGCCGTCAGTCCCGTTAAACGCCTGGTGAACCGCAGCAGCGGGAATGTTATTGGCCTTAGCCGTGGTGTGGATGTAATTGTTCGCTTGGTCGAGGTACGGCTCAAGCGTGGTGAATATCCCTTTCTGCATGTCTGAAGCGACGTAGGGATTGTAGATGTCCATGGTACGGATGATGGTGTTGTCGCTAGCACGCAACTTTAGCAACTCGGTGATGATGGAACTCCAATTTTGCTCAAAGGTGGACACTGCGGTACGGAGGCAATCTTCGTTGTCGGTACCGCCGCAGGTCCCTTGGGTGAAATGGTCGTGGGCGTTTGCCAGGTCGTCACCGCCGATGTCCCAAGTGACGATCTTCGAGGTGGTGATGTGGGTGCGGAGAATCTGATCGGTCTGAATCGCATTCAGTAGATCGGCGCTATGCCAGCCCGGCACCCCAAGATTGATGGTGCTGATATTAGAGCCGGTGTCTTGATTCGCATAGTTAGCGTAACGCGGGACATAGCCTTCCTGGGCGAGAGCACCGGAGGCCAGCGAGTCGCCGAGGGCAGTGTAGCCCCAAGTGGGAGCGCTGGCATCATTTCCAGTCGTACCACTACCGCAACCGGTCAAACAGAACAAGAGGAAAACGAACAGACCTGTAAGGAATGTCTTCCCGCCGGGAAGACTGATGTACTTTTCTTTCACAACGGATTGGATGCAGGTTGTAACGGGGGGTTGGCACAGGGTTCGGCGCGGCTCCCGTGGGAGCATCCATGGATCAATGCCTAACAGACAGCCAAAAAAAACGGGGAGCCCGAAGGCTCCCCGAGTACCGCTATACCTGCTTAGAACAGCAGCTTCAGAGCGAACTGGATGTTGCGCCGCTCGTCAGGCACTGTGCAGTAAACACAACCGGCCGACGGCGTGCCTCTCTCGG
The DNA here is from genome assembly GCA_963755865.1 of uncultured Acidobacteriaceae bacterium. GTDB lineage: Bacteria > Acidobacteriota > Terriglobia > Terriglobales > Acidobacteriaceae > Bog-257. The sequence goes on from CAVWLY010000008.1 coordinate 20,167, forward strand.
CCTGGATTTGTTGGCTGGTTCCCGGCTCGATGTCCAGATTGCTGCCGAGAACATAATTGTTGTGGTGGTTGAACAGGTTGTAGAACTCGCCGCGGAACTGCAGGTTGAACCGCTCGGTCAGCTTGAAGTTCTTCATGGCAACGAAATCAATGTTCCAGAAGCCTGGAGACTGGAAGTCGTTGCGAGGCGGGATCGCCTGACCGTTGTTGCTATAACGAGCAACCGACACCGTACAGCCCGGTGCAGTTTGGAACGGCAAGAACATTGCCGGCTCCAGCAACCGTACCCTGAGGAGTCATCGGGAGGTTCATATAGGCGAACAGGTTGGGACCGATGTTCTGGAAACCCGCGTTTCCAGTTCCCGACACCGGCGCACCCGGAATCCACCTTGGGCAGGTGTAACCCAAGCTGCAGATTCGAGCAGTCATAGATCGAGAACGGATACCCAGAGTGCACCTTGATGATGGGAGACATGCTCCAGCCACCAAGCGCCTGCCGAGCGAACGCGTTACTGGCGTTCTTCATCCATGGCAAATCCCACACGCCGCTGACGACGAACCGATTCCTGATGTCGTAGTCAGAGCTGCCTTTATCCAGGCCTGGATTGTAGGCATCAAGATATCCCAATCCATAGAAACTGGAGTACCCATCGCTGAACGTAGATGAGAGGTTGTCAATGGAATGCGACCAGGTGTAGTTCGCGACCAACTGCAAGCCCTTGTTAAAGAGATTGCTGGTCGAGAACTTCACGTTCAGGCCGTTGTACTGGCTAAAGCCCTGGTCACTGCGGTAGTTAATGTTGCTGTACTGGTAGTTGATGCGGTTAGCGGTCCGAGCATCGCCCATGAAGGCTGAGCCATAGCCGGCGTCGTTGAGGTTGGCGATGTCATACAGGCCGGTTCCCTTAGAGCCAGCGTACTCGAGCGACAGCACCGAGTTCCGCATGACCTGGCGATCAACCGCCATCGACCAGAACTGCGAATAGGCGGTCGGCATGTTCTGATTGACAGCGCGCAAGCTGGCGTTGGGCAGGAACTTGGTTCCGGTTCCGGCCAACGGACCAGCATTGTCGGTGAAGATGGGCAAGGTTGGAACGTCAACGCCACTTTGAATGCTGACCACAGCGTAGTTCGGCGGGTTCTGAATCACGTTGAAGGTGACGTTGCCGAAGTTACGCTCGTAGCCGATACCATAGCCGCCGCGAAGACTGGTACTTCCGTCCCCGAACATGTCCCAAGCAAATCCAAGACGGGGAGCGAAGTTGTCCTCATCCTTGGCCCACAGTCCGCCGACCGGGCTCTGGTTGGCAATCTGCACGGTGCCGGTGCGAACCTGTTGATACAGATTGGATCCGGGCCCTAGATAGAAGTTGGAGTCCAGACTCGGGTTAGAGTTGTGTTGGACGCCATAGTACTCCCAACGGAGGCCGAGGTTAAGGGTCAGCCGCGGGGTTACCTTCCAGGAGTCCTGAGCGTAGAACGCGCCATCGTTATAGCGGTTGTTGCGGTCGAACGACGGTTCGGTCGCTGGCAGGGTCAGAGTGCACGCGGGTGTAACAATATAATGCCCACCCGAGTTCCGGCTGCAAGGATACTTGCCTTGCGGATAGGTGGCTCCCTGGAACTGGAAGAGCTGACCAATCAGCAAATTCTGAATCGAGGAGGCAATGTCGCCAGATCCAAGCGATTCAACGGCGTTCTCATAAGCACCAAACACGCGGTTGTCACGCGTTTGAATGTAGTCTCCGCCGAACTTGAACTGATGCTTGCCCTTGGTCCAGTTGAGATCTTCGTAGATCTGATACAGGTTCTGGGGACCGCCGAACGGGAATCGCATTGCCGGGACTGAATTCCGAGTATCCCGGATAGATCAATGAACCGTTGGTGCCAGGCAGAGTCGGAAGTCCGGTGCTGGAGGTATAAAGGGTTGGACTTACCGGTGCGGTTCCCAGCGGTTGAAGGTTATTGAGCCGGTTGTAAATCAGTTTGGTCGAACTGACAAACGTCGGAGTAAACACGTGAGTCAGGTTAATGGTGAGGTTCTGGTTGAAATACGTCTGGCCAGTGTCATATCCGATATAGGGACTATTGTTGACCGTACCCGCAAAGTCGCTCTCGCTGTAAAGCGCGTAACGGGCATACATGGTGGTCTTGTCGGAGAAGTTATAGTCAACGCGCTCCACCGTGCTGTAGGTGTTCTGCGGGATAGCCGGCGCCGGAGTCTGTCGGGGTAGCGTACTGTCCGGCCAAGCCAAAGGGAGCAGAACACGACAACGGAGCACACATGCTTGGATCGGTAGTTCCGAGTGCCTGACCCCAGTTAACCTTGCTGATGGTCTGGAAATTGGAGCCGATCTTGCCGAACTGGTTGAAGAACGCTGTGGTGGCAGGGGCAACCTGCGGCAAGGCCAACCAGGCCGGATCAACAATGTCCGCCGTGGTCTGGGAGTTGCTGCGGATCCGGGTCCATTCGGTGCTGCTGAAGAAGAACAGCTTGTTCTTTACGATTGGACCGCCAATTGAATAGCCAAACTGATTGCGGGTGAAGCCGAAGGTGCCCACATCGCAGGGCGTGCCGACGACGCACGTACCGTTTTGGAAGGCGGCATACCGCTGGGCATTATTGTTATAGGTGTTTGCCGCGAGGGCCGACACGCGGTTGAATTCGTACAGCGACCCGTGGAAATTATTGGTGCCGGACTTGGTGGCAACGTTCACCACGCCGCCGCTGGCGCGTCCGTATTCAGCCGTGAAGTTGTTGGTGAGGACGCTGAATTCCTGCACGGAATCGAGCGGGACGCTCTGTCCGACCGTGGCGGTAAACAGGTCAACGTTTTCCCCGCCATCGAGCAGAATGTCGGTATCAGCCGAACGCTGTCCATTGATCGCGTAACCCGCGCCGCGATCGCTATTGTTGTCCTCCGAAACGTTGCCGGAAGTGGCAACCAGATCGTAGGGGTTACGAGTCAGGGTAGGTAAATTCGAAACTTCTTGGGAGTTAATAACCTGCGATAGGGTCTGGTTCTCGGTGTTGACCACCGCTGTTTCGGCAGAACCAGTTACTTCTACGGTGGTGGAGGCACCGGTTACGGCAAGTTTCGCCGAGACGTCGTTCATAGACCCGACGCCGACCTTAACTCGCTGAGTGTACTTCTGGAAACCTTGCGCCTCAATAGTTACGTCGTATGTCTTAGGAGGCAGGTTGGTTATGGTGTATTCGCCGGCCGACTTCGTGGTCGTGGTGCGAACCAAGCCGGTATCGATGGAAGTCGCCGTTATGTTAGCGCCCACAACGACTGCGCCAGTTTTATCGGTCACAATGCCATTTATTGCGCCTGTTTCGGCCTGGCCAAAGGCCCATACCGAAAACAGCGCCAAAATCGCAAGCAGGGATAGCAATCTTAGTGTGTTTCGTCTCATCGCACTCTCCGCACGAAATTGTTTGGAAAGGGGAATATAAGAATTCGCCCCGCATTACTCCATGCAAGAGGGTAACCACTAAACGCCCACTGATTACAGACAGGTTACGGCTGTCGAACACCTGCGGCTATTTTTTTTTGTAGAAAAACGGGCTTCCGTATTCTGGATTCAGTAGAATTCATGCGGGACGAAGCGCAGTATCGTACGACTGAAGTTGTAGAAAAGAGGGGCGAAGCGCTCAGCTTTGTATTTTGATAAAAGTTATCTTTCCAGGCTCGACTGTTAACTGAATAGTACACAAACTAGGAGACCCGTCTGCTGGTTCGGCGCCCTGGTTACCGAGACGATCCAGGGCATCTCCAGGAAGTGCGCCCAGAAATCCTACTCTCCCCTGCCCAAGGCTAAGGTCAGAAGCGTCTTCTGCTCCAGTTCATGGGCCTTCGCCGACCCGGTTGCCGGCGTTGCGTTGGCGGCGCGCTTAATGCTTCGCAGCTTCGAGCCAACGATTCGCTTCAATCGGGGGACAACGAACGTGAGCGCGCCCATGTTAGCCGGCTCTTCCTGCACCCAGATTAATTCAGCCGCATGTTTGTAACGTCCGAGAATTTCGCGCAGCTCGTCGTCCGGAAAGGGATACATCTGTTCCAGAGAAATGATCGCTGGTCCTTCCATCTTCAGTTTTCTGCGTTCCATTCTCAATTCGTGCCCGATCTTTCCGGTGCATAGCAGGACACGCTTCGCGTGCAGGGCCGTCTCATCGGGAATGACATTCTGGAAGCGCGGACGCTCCAGTTCAGTCAATGGTGACATCGCCTCGGGATGACGCAACATGCTCTTGGGAGTGAAGCAGATCAGCGGCTTACGCCATTTGCGCAACGCCTGGCGGCGTAGCAGATGGAAATATTGTGCGGCGGTGGAGGGCTGGCAAACCTGCATATTGTCGCGGGCACACAGTTGCAAATAGCGCTCGATGCGGGCGCTGGAGTGCTCCGGGCCCTGGCCTTCGTGACCATGGGGTAACAGCAATACCAGCCCGCTCAACAGGCTCCACTTGTCTTCGCCCGAGACAACGAATTGGTCGATAACGATCTGTGCCCCGTTGGCAAAGTCGCCGAACTGGGCTTCCCAGGCCACCAGGGTCTCGGGATAGTCGCGCGAATATCCGTACTCGAAAGCCATGACCGCGGCTTCTGAAAGTTCGGAGTTGTAAATCTCAACCCGCGCCTGATTAGGCGCCAGATGGCACAACGGCACGTATTCCTTCTCGTCAACGATGTCGATCAGCACGGAGTGGCGCTGATTGAAGGTGCCGCGGCGACTGTCCTGACCACTAATCCGAATGGGTGTGTTTTCCAGCGCCAGCGAGCCGAACGCCAAGGCCTCGGCCATGCCGAAATCCAGAGGCCGCTTGCCATAGCCCATCTCGCGGCGCTGCTCCAGAAGCTTCTGCACCTTGGGATGGATGTGGAAGTCCTCGGGATATTTCACCAGGCCATCGGTGATTTGGTGCAGGCGCTCGGCTGTGAGCCCGGTATCAACTTCATCGGCCGGATTGTATGGACCGCCGTGATAGGGGGACCAATAACTGGGCAGTTGGCGCATGGCCGGCTTTTTGACCATGCTCTTGCCGGCCTTCTCCGCCGCATCGAGTTCAGCCTGGAATTTCTGCACGTGCGGTTGCGCGTCCAGACCAACATTGCCAGCATAGATCTGGTAGAGCATGGGGTGATCTTTGATCTTGCGATACAGGATCGGCTGCGTAATGGTCGGATCGTCGACCTCGGAGTGGCCGTGGCGACGAAAGCCAACGAGATCGATCACTACGTCCGTGCCGAAGTCGTAACGGTAATCGAGCGCCATGCGACCGACGCGCACTACCGCATCGGGGTCCTCACCGTTGACATGGAAGATGGGAACCGGCAGCCGCTTGGCCAGGTCGGACGAAAAGCGGCCGGAGTAGGCGTCACTGGGGTTTGTGGTGAAGCCAATGAGATTGTTGACGATGATATGCACCGTGCCGCCAACGGTGTATCCGCGTAGATTGGCCAGGTTCAAGGTCTCGGCAGTAATACCTTGTCCGGCAAAGGCTGAGTCACCATGCATCAGAATCGGTAAGATCCTGGCCTTGCCTTCGCGTCCGATGCGTGTCTGCTTGGCGCGGGCTCGTCCCAGAGCAACGGGATCGACTGCTTCCAGGTGGCTGGGATTCGACACCATGTGAATGCGCACTTGACCGCCGCTGGCGCCGGTGAAAATCCCGGTCGCGCCGATGTGATATTTCACGTCGCCACCGCCGAGCACGCTACGGGGATCGACATCTTCAAAGCCTGCGAAGATCTCCGCCGCGGGACGGCTCACGACGTTGATGATGACGTTGAGGCGTCCACGATGGCTCATTCCGAGCACAGCCTGCTCTGCGCCTTGCAAAGAGGCGGAGTTGAGAATCTCGTCCAGCAGTGGGATGAGGGCCGTGTTTCCTTCCAGCGAATAGCGCTTGGTTCCGATATAGCGGGAGTGAATAGTCTGCTCAAAGATGTCGGCGCGCACCAGTTGGTCGAGAATTCTGGTGCGATCAACGGGCTCCTGTTGCTGCGACTCCATCCTCTCCTGGATCCACTGGCGTCTCTCCGGATCAGGAATATGCATGAACTCGACGCCGATACTGCCGCAGTAGATACGGCGAGCTAGATCGACGCCGTCACCAGTAATGTCCAACTCAGGATGGGAGAGCGGGCCGAAATGCCCCAGAGGATCAAGATTCGCCTGCAGATAGCCCCAGCGCCGGAACACGTCGAACACTCGGTCGAGTTTTTCGCCGTCAACGCTGGTGGGTTGGCTCGATATAGTTACGGTGGACAAGGATGACAAACTCCCTGGCCGGGCCCCGGAGTGCGGATAGCCTCGGCCTTTTGCGTATCAAATGTATAAGTTATAGATTCGCTATCGGCCGCATGGATGCGACCACTGGCTCGCGGATGAGAAACCAGTGGCGACCGAACCACCCAGTATATAGAAACGCGGTAGGATTATGTAACCAAGTGGGGCGTGAATACAGGCTCAGTTTGAAATAAGGATGCGTGCCTTTTGCGCCGGCGCGAATCGGCACGCCCAAGATCCCTCGCGGCGCAAAGGAGGCTTGTTCGGTGATCCTATGAAAGATAAGCCCGTTACGAAAACACATCGCCCATCAAGTACGTCCGCAACGAAAAATCGTCATTGCTGGTGCTGCAAGGCGAGAATGACATTCGCATACCTAAGGAGGAGGCCGAGCAGGTGGTGAAGATTCTGAAGAAAGAAGGCCGGACGGTGGACGCGCATTACTATCCCGCCGAAGGTCACGGATTCCCCAAACGAGAAAGCCAGATTAATTCCCTCCGCCACACAGTGGAGTGCTCCGATAAGTACCTGAAATGCGGGGTCGCGTCATCGTCGGGCCCACAGGCTGGGCGATGAGGCCTCTTTCGCCGCAGGACCGCGTATTCGTTCTGACGGGCGCAGGCGTCAGCGCCGAAAGCGGACTGCCGACTTTTCGCGGCGCTGATGGACTCTGGCGTGGACATCGCGTGAAAGAGGTAGCCACCCCGCAAGCTTTCCATTCCAACCCGGAAATGGTGTGGCAGTTCTACTCGGAGCGGCGCAAGCGGCACGCCAATGTAGCTCCTAATTCTGCCCATCGTGCCTTGGCAGCCCTGGAACGCGTGCTGGGGGAGCGCTTCTTTCTTTGCACGCAGAACGTCGATTCCCTGCACGAACAGGCCGGCTCGCACCGCATTATTCACATGCATGGACGATTGATGCAGACCCGCTGCTCGCGCGAGGCTTGCCACAGCGCGCCCTTCGACGACGAGCGCTTGTATCTGTCGCGCGCGGAAATTCCAACTTGCCCCGAGTGCGGTGCGATGCTGCGGCCCCACATCTGCTGGTTCGGCGAAGTACCGTTTTCCATGGACCGCATCTTCGAGCAACTGCGAATGTGCACCGTGTTGTTAACCGTCGGCACATCCGGGGTGGTCGAGCCGGCAGCCAGCTTCGTGCGGATGGCGCGCATCAACCGCGCACGAGCCGTCTATATTGGGCCGGAAGAGCCGGCGAACAGTAAGTTCTTCGATGAGGTGGTGCTGGGTAAGGCGGGAGAGGTGTTGCCGGGACTGGTAAAGGAACTTGCCGGTGCCCGCAAAAAGATTTGAGGTTTCAGCCACTCGCCTGTAACTCGCTGCAGAGATGTTCGGGCTGCCGGATTATCGGCGGGCCCGTTCTGTCTTCAATGTAGATGTGCCACGATGTTGTAGGCCGCAAATGCAGCCACGTACGCAACCACAGTCATGTAGCTGAACTGCAGCACCGGCCACTTCCATCCATTGGTTTCGCGACGCACTACGGCAATGGTTGACATACATTGCATGGCAAACGCGAAGAAGACGAGCAGGGCCACGGCGCCGGCGGGCGTCAGTTCATGCTTCAGCGCCGCCTGCAAGTCGACGGCGTGGGACTGAGGATCGATCCCGTTCAAGGTGCCTAGCGTGGCGATAATTACCTCGCGTGCGGCCATCGAGGTGATCAACCCGACACCGATTTTCCAATCGAAGCCTAGGGGACGAATCGCAGGCTCGATGGCATGACCCACCCAGGCAACTACGCTGTCCTGCACCGCTGGAGGTTGTCCATGATGCATAGGGAAGTTGGTCGCCGCCCACAGCAGCAGCGAAACCAGCATAATCACCGTTCCCGCGCGATAGAGAAATGCCTTGCCGCGATCCACCAACCGCAATCCAAGGGAGGTTAGCGTGGGCCAGCGATAAGGCGGCATCTCGAGAATGAAGGGCGCGTCCTTGCTCTTCAGAATCGACGACTTCAATAGCCGCGCCGTAAACACCGCCATCAGAAAGCCGAGAACATACAGCCCTAGCATCGCCAGGGCTCGCGTTCCCAGAAAGACGCCGAGCACCGGCCGATTCGGCAGGAACGCCGCAATCACCATGGTGTAAACCGGCAGGCGCGCCGAGCACGTCATAAATGGAGCGATAAGAATGGTTGCAATGCGATCGCGTTTGTTCTCGATGGTACGCGTCGCCATGATCGCGGGCACGGCGCACGCATACGCCGACAGCAGCGGTATAAAGCTCTTGCCATTCAGGCCCACGCGCGACATGGTGCGGTCGGCGATGACCGCGGCACGCGAAAGGTATCCGGAGTCCTCGAGAATTCCAATCACCAGGAACAGCAAGAGGATCTGCGGCAGGAATACCAGCACCGAGCCGGTTCCCTTCCAGACCCCATTGACGATAAGAGAGCTGAACATCCCCTGCGGGAGGTGATTTCCGATCTGCGAGCCACTCACGTCGAGGAAATGCTGTAACAAGTTCGAAAGCGGCTGGCCAACCGCAAATATCGTCTGAAAGACACCAATGACGACCACGCCGAAGATGATTGCGCCCCAGGTACGATGCAGGAAGATGGAGTCCAGCCGCTGCGTCCAAACGGGAGTGGCGGGACGGCGATACTTCGCATTCGTACCTACCTTGACAGCCCACTCGCGATACCCGCGGGTGCCCCCTACAACTGGCAGTTCCAAGGGCTCGGGGCTGGCAGTTGCCGAGGACAAAAAGTTCTGGACCGCAACGATGCCTTCGCCGGTGGTGGCACTGACGAGCGCAACCGGCGTGCCTAACTGGCGCGCCAGCGACAGCACATCCACATGGCCGCCCTGCTTGCGTAGTTCGTCGGCCATGTTCAGCAACACCAGGGTCGGCAGGCCAAGGGCAATGACGCGTCCCGCCAACACCAGATGGCTGTGCAGATTGGTGGAATTCAAAACCACGATAATCGCATCGGGTCGGGGAGTGCCGGGCATCTCGCCGTTCAGAACATCGACCGCTACCTTTTCGTCTTCCGACTTGGGAGTCAGACTATAGACGCCGGGCAGATCGATCAGCGCGACTTCGTGGCCATCGGAATCGCGCACATATCCGGTGTGGTGTTCGACAGTTACGCCGGGAAAATTGCCGACCTTCTGGCGCAAGCGAGTGAGGCGATTGAACAGCGTGGTCTTACCGGAATTCGGAGGTCCAACGACAGCTACGGTGCGATACGGCGCGCCCAGCGATTCATCCCGGGGCCGGGCAACCGCATGGCAGCTCATTGTCGTAGCTCCCATGCATCAGTCTCCAAACGCTGGTGCCCCGAGCAATTCGACATGGATGTGGCGGGAGAGGTCGCGCCGCATAGCAACTTCGGTGCCTTCCACCCGGTAAACGCGAGGATCGCCACCCGGACTGGTGCGCGCGACCGTGACTTCCAGGCCGGGCACGAAACCCAGGTTCATGAGGTGCTCGGCCACCGGAGGGGCGAGTTCGATGTCGCCCAAGATGGCGCTTTCTCCCATGCGCAGATCGGCGAGCGCGCCGGTCTTGCGTCTGGGTTGCTTGTGCTGGCGGCCGAATATGAAGTTGAAAATCATTTTCAATTCCAAATCTATTCTAACTCTTTTCCGGGGATGGGCAACGACCAAAGTCACAGCCGTTTGTGACGAGCGAACATCGGGGGAAACCCCACGCCAACGCCTCCCGAAATGGGCCATCGTGGGCTCTGGCGGCCGGGGCTCGGCTGCGATCAGCGCGCATTTACCTGGACGCTGAAGGTCTTGGCCGGGCCAGCAGTGTATTCCCAAGCGCGGCGGTATTCCAGGATCAAGGCGGAGAGGCCAGCGGACATCGCTGTTAGCCGGAACTCCTGGATGACCGGAGCGCCCATGCCGTGCGCGGTTTGACCAGTCTTCTTGGTAGAGGTCTTCAGCAGCCGAAGAATTGAAGGACCACGCTTTATCGCCCAGGTATAACCGGTCGATGGGTTGCTCTTCAAGCGGACAACCAGCGTGTCGCCGGCGGGAAGGTCAATGTCCTTTCCGTTGTCCTGATCCGTGATGACAACAACGGAGGAAGCCTTCTTCTGGGTAGCGTCAAGCGATTGCAGCGGCCGGGCGACAAGCATCAAAGCAAAAAGCAACACGGCGACGAAGATAATCGAAAGTCGAGTCATAGGACGGCTTCCTTTTGTTATAACGTTGGTAAGTATCCCTTGACATCACGTGTTATGATTGACCGTTCCCGTAAACGAGAATGGCCTTTGGCGAATTCAGTCCCGAGCTGTGCGAGCAAATTTTCGCTATTCACAAAACCATTGCCTCAAATATCGCGTGGAAGCGTGGGCCGGGGAAAGACGTGCTCATCTTTCAAGCAAAAGTACTCACGCCAGACGGCCTGGGTCTCGACCTATCCGGCCACTGGAAGAAGAACGGCAGACACAATCGGACGTGCTGGGGATTCAATCTCGCATATTTAGGCTACTGCATTCGCAGCTACGACATGGCGCTCTATCACAGGAACCCTGGCGAGAAGATCAGAGGGCCGCATAAGCACAAGTTCTCGTCGTCGCTAATAGACCGCTTCGCATATAAGCCTAATCCGCCGATCTGCGAGGATGAGCCAAACCAGTCACTGATGGACTTCTTGGCAGAGGCGAACATCGAATTGCCGCACAACTACCAGTATTTCATTTTCCCCTAAGCGGGTAGTGGGCTACTTTGAATTCGGCCTGCCGATCAAGATCACCGCGTAACACACGCCCCCGATAACTAAACCAGGAAGCACTCCATACAGTGGAAAAATGAAAAGTGTGGCATCTCCGATGATTCCCTTGTGAAAGAGAAATCCCCCCAGCAGCCAAGAAACGAATGTTCCCAAAGCGACACAGACACCTACGGCAAGGATAGCGGCAAGCCATCGTAATATGAATTCAAACAAACGCCTCACGCCCACTACCCCTAAGCGACATATTTGGACGCGAACTTCGTCAGTTCCTCACGTCCGCCAACGAACGGCAGCGCGGGAATACTGTAGCCCTCGAAAACGCGCATCACGTCAGAACGCCAGAAGTCCTCACGTCCACCTTCATCATCGACGATTACGACGGCATCGGTGTCTCTAACTTCCTTAACATCGCCAATCTCAAACACCGATTGTTCTGAGTTGCGCAGTGCTTCACCCTTTGTGCTCGCGGTGACGGCCTTTACGAGCGTTTCCTTGTGGATGTGGTTCATCACGAAGCTGAATTTCCACCTTCCCGTTTTGCCCTCTATGTGCTCCGCTGGAATCTCGAACGAAGCTCGTTGCTCGGCCAGAAACTTGGCAACAATCGCGACAAAATCACGTCTCGGCTGTTTTCGCTTCACTGTGACTTGCAGCGCTAAAACTGATTGGATGGCCTGCACAAAGTCGAACATTGTGGCAACCAGTTCATCAGTTGACGTTACGAGTGACAATTCCCGCTCCTCATCCGTGATGTGGTGAGCCTTGACGATCTGGCGGAATTCCTCAGCTCGGACGTACTCTTCGTACATCTCGACTCCGGCCAGATACAACACGGCATAAGTGTCGCCCATGTCGGACAAACGCCAGTCCTCTCCGTTAGTCGGCTCAATGCCGATTTCTATGGGATCGCCGTTAGGCTTGAGAATCGGCAGTGTAGCAATCAGAGTGTCCTTCCCGCTGGCGCGACATTCCGTCTCGGCCCCGAACCAACTGACTACATGAGACTTTAGCTCTTCACAGTTCATCGTCCCTTCCCCGGCGTGAAATGATACACTACGCCTAGGGAGGGGGATAGACGCTCATGAGCCGCCAAGCTGGAAGCGTTGAACCCCACGCGAAAAGCAAGAAATTGGAACCGTCGCCAGAGGTTGCAGCTAAAATGCAGCCTCTTGGGAAGCGGGATTTTGAGAACCTACTGAAACGGGCCGCGAATCCGCCCTCTCACAAACCCGCTGCAAAAAATCGTTGAAAATCAGATTCCCTCTATCCCGCCGATTGTATCGAAACGAGTACTCGTCCAAGTAGGTTTGCAGGTAGTTCTTTCCCACATTGTGGTACACGCCGCTGATACCACGCTTTACGAGACTCCAGAAACCGTCAATAGTTTGTGTGTGAACGTCGCCCAAGACGTACACGCCAGCGCTGTGATTGATGCGGCGATGCTCGTATCCGTGCGACTCCAACCCATCATAGGCGCTGAATTCGTCGGTGAACACAACCGACTCCGGGAGAACATACTCCTTGGCAAGGCCGTGCAACGTCTCGCGAGTTGCATCATTTGCGGCAAGTGCAATGACGCGGCCCTTGCGTTCTACGATGCCAATGACACACGTTTTCTTGCCGTCGCCAGCCGGAGGACGCCCACGAACGCCTTTGCGCTTTCCGCCCATATAGGTTTCGTCCATCTCCACCGCTTCGCCCTCCAGTTGCATGTCAGTTTCGGACAGCAACGAGCGAATCTGGCGGAACATTCGCCAAGCGGTTTTGTAGGTCACTCCGGTTTCGCGCTGAATCTGCTTTGCCGAGATGCCGCAACGAGTCGAAGCCATCAGGTACATGGCGTAGTACCAAAGGCGGAGCGAAGTGCTGCTGTGCTCGAAGATCGTCCCGGCCATTGGGGAAATCTGAGTCAGGCAGACATCGCAGGCATACACCGGACGGCCTTTGATGCGATGGTGTTTCTGCTCCTGCCGACACTTTCCGCAGTACGCAATCCCACCGGGAAAACGCTGTTCTTTTAGGTGCTCGATGCAAGCGTTATCGTCTGGATATTGACGGTTGAAATCGTTGATCGTGTACCGCAATTCCTTCGGGATTGTTTGTCTGCGGTTCATAATATCCACAGAGTAGCAAAACCCTAACGTGATGTCAAGGGATACTTACCATAACGTTTTGATCGCTGGCGGCCCTGAGGGTGAGCGCCCGGAGAGAAATTGTCAACTGAAGCCACAATTACCCAGGCCCTTTCGCATGGGCACATGATCATCGCGTGGACCATCTTTCTGGTGAGCTACTTCGTTTTCGCTGTGGGCCGCTTGCCGGGGACGAAGATCGACCGGCCGGCGATGGCCGTCATCGGCGCGGTGCTCATGTTTGTTTTTGGTGTCCTGGGCGGCGCGGAGGCCATCGCCAGCATAGACTTTGCGACCCTCGTGTTGCTCTTCGCCATGATGCTGATTGTCGCCAGCCTGCATCTGGCTGGTTTCTTCCAGTGGGTGACGCATCAGGTGATCGAGCATCTTCCGCCCCGGCAGCTTCTCCCGGGTGTCATTTTTACCAGCGGCATCCTCTCGGCGTTCCTGGTGAATGATGTTGTCTGCCTGGTCATGGCTCCGCTTGTATTGGGCATCTGCAAACGGATGAAGCTGCAGCCGCTGCCCTATCTGCTGGGCCTGGCGACGGCTTCCAACATCGGCAGCGCGGCCACCATCACGGGAAATCCGCAAAACATTTTGATCGGGTCGGTGTCGGGCATTTCCTACCGCGACTTTGTGGCACACCTTGGACCTGTGGCGGTCATTGGCTTGTTCGTGAATTGGGCGCTTTTACATTTGATCTTTCTGCGGAACGACAGCGCACCCGCAAAACCGTTACCGAACGAAATCGTCACTCAGAATAAAGCACCGGACACGTATCTGGCGTGGCCGCTGACGGTCACGCTAGGTGTGTTGGCGGGCTTCCTATTGGGATTTTCACCGCCGCTGGTTGCCGCCGCGGGAGGTGCACTGTTGTTGGTGCAGCGTCACCGGGAACCAAGAGCGATCTACGAGGACGTCGATTGGTCGTTGTTAGTGCTTTTTCTGGGATTGTTCCTGATTCTCGGAGGAGCTGAACAGGCTGGAATCACGCACGAATTGTTGGGTTTCGCCGAGCGCCTGAATTTGCACAACTCTTTGGTTTTCGCCACGGTCGTGACCCTGATGTCGAACATCGCAAGCAACGTGCCCACGGTAATGTTATTGAAGGGGCTCGTACCGCAATTTCACGATGCCCATGGTGCATGGCTATTGCTGGCGATGTCGAGTACGCTGGCGGGCAATCTGACCATTACGGGTTCGGTGGCCAATATTATCGTGGTGGAAAAAGCCCGGACCGAGGCCCACATCAGCTTTGTTGAGTACATGAAAATTGGAGTGCCGGTGACCTTGATCACGCTGACGATAGGCCTGCTATGGCTGCGCTTTGTGCATTACTGACGCATAGGGCTGCGACTAGGCAGGCTTGGGAGAAGCTGCGCAGCAACGGCTTATCGGCGGTAACTTCCAGGCTGGATTCAGAACTCACGAGCGCCACAACGCTTGAGCCGCTGCCGTCATTATCTTCAATGACTGCAACGGCTCAAGGAATTCCTCTCGTGTGGCTAACGTGGCATTGCAGCGTCACTCTGCCACTGCTGCCAAACTCACCACCGTTGGAGCCTACTCGACGTAGGGCTTCCAGGCGCCATTATCTGACTCCATCAAAACAATGCTGGACTTGGTCGGGGGCGCACCGTAAAAGTCTGCGCCATACGACTTGATTAGCGTGGCGCGGTCCCAACTGCTAAAGCTCTTCACCAGGTCGCCGGAGGCATCGAACTCGATTCCCAGGCGATTGGGCTCCCATTTCCAGGAATATTCCACGCGAGCCAGATGTGGCTTGATCATGTTGACGTTGCCGACTTCTACAAGTTTGCGCTCGGCCAACGGAACCACGTACGTAACCGTCCCATCGCGATTGCTCGCCTTCTCCACACCCTTGATAGTGCTGAACAGCTTTTCGCCCGCGGGCGTCAGGGCAACAATCAGCGAACTGTAACCTTTCGGCTTGGTCACGATCACGCCGGTCTTGGCCAGCAATTTGTAGTGCGGATCCATCGGCTTTTCATTGACGTTGGAGACGACGGTCCCGGTGCTGAAGCGGATGGTCGCTGGGCCTTGGGCGTCCAGAATGCTGGTGACGGTGCTGCTGGCAACCGGTACGGTCAAGACGTCGCGAGCGCCTTTCACAAAGTAGAAAATGGTTCCGCCCACGACCAGAATGAGTCCGGCAATCAACAACAACGGGATGAAGCCGGAGTTCTTGCCCTCCATCGCAACTTCCGCGGCAAACAGCTCAGGTTCGTTGTAGACGGGAGTGACGGGTTGCGATTTTGCATCCTCGTTGGTTTTAGGTTCGATGACGGTCGGCATTGCTGAGACCTCCGATGCGGACATGCTGTCAACCGCGAATGCCTCGGCAAGCCCTGGGGGAGGAATTGCCGATGGCCTTCGCAAGCGGCATAGTTCTCTATGCCTGGCTTTGGGCAGCCATAAACAGTTCCAGTATGGACCCTATAAACCGGGGCGCAGTGAGCGCGATCACCTCGCAATGTGAGGAGTGAACCTGATGAGTGGATAGTGGTTAGTGGTAGTGGATAGTGGATAGATCCGGAGAGATGCCGTAAAACTATCCACTATCCACTAAGACCACTAACCACTGCCTTGCAGTACGTGGCACGAGTACGTCTTGATAACCAGCCAAACGCTGTGTCCCGGCTTCGAGTTGTAGAGACGTCTCGCGCGCCCAGCGTGAGATGCACTTCGAAGACCGGCCCGCAATGCACCATGCAATCACTTTCATATCGCGCTGTTCGAGCGAAGTGATTGTCCCGTTCAAGGATATTGCGGGCGCTAAGTCCCTGCGGCTTGGAGGACGCCAGCAGAATGTCTCCCCCGCGAATCCCGACTCGCAACGGCAACGAAGCATTCACACGGGTGAGCGGAACCTCAAGGTCGAGGGTCGAACCCGCGATGCGGCAAGTCATGGTTCCGTACTCAGGATGCGAGCTGGTCACGGAACAATCAAAGATATTCTCGAAGCCAGCAAGTTGGGCGACGGTTTCCGATTGCGGGCGCTGCAAGACTTCGTGTGGCGAGCCCTGCGCAATGATGCTGTCCTTCGTCCAGCACTATTGCGCTTTCACCTAACGCGAAGACTTCTTCGCGGTCATGGGTGACGTAGAGGATCGGAATCTGATGCCGGCGGTTCCAGGCGCGCAGATCGTCGAGGATGCGAGCCTTTAGTGACCGCATCCAGCGCGGTGAGCGGTTCGTCCAGCAGCAGCACTCGCGGACGAGTTACCAGCGCACGCGCTAAGGCCACCCGCTGGCGTTCTCCGGCAGAAATTTCTGCTGGGACGGCGCTCCACCAGCGAGGAGATGCGGAACGATTCCAACACTTCGCCACTGCGGCCATCGCGTTCTTTCCGGTCGAGAGCGGCCAGGCCGTACTGCACATTCTGCTCGACCGTCATATGCGGAAATAGCGCCAACGACTGCACCAGATACGCGACCGCGCGTCGGTTCGGCGGCAGATTCACGCGCGACTTGAGAGTCGAAGAGGATCGATTCGCCGAGCGCAATGGTCCCCTCGTCAGGAGCTTGCAGCCCGGCAATACAGTCGAGCAGAGTGGTCTTCCCTGCTCCGGAGGCTCCGAAAAGAATGGTGAAGCCGGCCGCCACGGCGAGTTCGACGTCGAGCGTGAATCCCGGAGCCGGTTTCGCCACGGAAAGACTTTTGTAGCCGTGCGGTCAGCATATCGCCAGGTCGCGACTCGTCGCTCATCTCCAATCCCACACACTCCACCCGTTGTGGCGACGCAAGGCGTAAAGGATTGCCAAGATGGAGAAGCAGAGCGCTAGAAGAATAAGCGCTGTGCGGTTTGCGGTGGCGTAGTCGAGCGCCTGTACCTGGTCGTAAATCAGAATAGAGATGGTCTGGGTTGCGCCTGGAATATTGCCGCCGATCATGAGGACCACGCCGAACTCTCCCAAGGTGTGGGCGAAACTCAGAACCACTCCGGTCAGCACACCGGGCAGTCCCAAGGGCAGAACGATGCGCCAAAATGTGCGCCAGCGCGATGCGCCCAAGAGCGCGGATGCGTCCAGCAATTTCCGGTCAATGGCAGCAAACGAAGTGGCCATCGGTTGCACCGCAAAGGGCAGGCTGTACAAGACCGATCCCAGCACCAGGCCTTCGAAGGTGAATGCGAGACTGTGTCCGGTGAGCGCGTGGTACCAGCGTCCCAATGGCGTGAAGGGACCAACGGCAATCAGAACGTAAAAGCCGAGGACGGTCGGCGGCAACACAATGGGCAGCGAGACGATGGCTTCGACAAGAAACTTCCAGCGACGATGCGAAAACGCCAGCCAGTAGGCCAGTGGAATACCTATGACCAGCAGAATGGCCGACACTAGAATGGCCAATCGCAACGTGAGGGTGAGCGCTTGAAGGATCATTTGCTTGGTGGTACGTGGAAACCGTACTGCTGCAGTATGGCGGCGGCCTCTGACGATCTAATGTAGTCAATAAAATTTTGGGCTACGCGTTTGTGCCGGGATGAGGAAAGCACGACGACTCCTTGCCGCAGCTCAGGATAAGAATCGGCTGGCAGCTCCCAGTATCTACCTGCGTCCTTCATGGGAGGAGACACGGCCAGGGATAGCGGAATCAATCCAGCCTGGGCGTTTCCCGACTGCACGAACTGGGCAGCCTGGCCGACATTTTCGCCAAACACCAATTTGCCGGCCAGCTTGTCTTTCAATCCGAAATGGTCGAGTGCTGCCATCGCAGCCCGCCCATAAGGCGCATGTTGCGGATTGGCAATGGCGATGCGTTGTACCGAAGGCTGGACGAGTAAATCCATCTTGAGTTTTTGCGGATCGAGGCTGGAACTGTTGGGGACCCAGAGCACCAGTTGGCCAACAGCATACATGCGCAAGGAAGAACGATCGACCAGGCCGGCGGTGGCGAGCTTTTGTGGATACTCCATATCGGCGGAGAAAAACACATCATAAGGAGCGCCACCCTGAATCTGTGAATATAAGTTTCCCGAAGAACCGAAGGAAAGCGTTACCTTATCGCTGGTCTTCTTTTCAAAACCCGCGGCCAAGTCTTTGAGCGCGTAATTCAGGTCGGAGGCGGCGGCAACGGTGATGTCTTCCGCATGCACTGCGGAACAGAAGATCGTCGTACATAGAAGCAATAGCAATAGGGTTCGCATATCGCCGCGCCAAGAGAGTGGGATCCAAATTCATTGTTAGGTTACACGAAACCGCGAATTGTCTGCGATTCTGAACGATTCGAGCGCTCAGGACAACCAGTTAGATGAGCACCAACATGCAGATCTTCGACTTGCCTTGCGCCGACCTCCGCAATCTCGTTAAACGTGGCGCTCTTGGGAGAGCGAAAGCAGGTCCGGAAACTTGGCCGGCTCAGGATGACACTATGGGAGAAAAATTTCGATCCACAGCGACAGTCCTTGACTAACCGAGCATCGTCACGCGAGCGGAGCCTCGGCATACCCCACGAAAATGCCGGAGTATGTCACAGTTTTGTGTATTCGCGCTTGACCCGATCACGCTTTTCTGTAACAGTAACCCAGCGTGAGTCCTGTGGGAGATTGGCCATGCAGCAACCCAGCTGTTTACCAAGGGTGGACTTCGATCGCAGCAAACTAATGATACGTATTGAGGTCACGCTCAACGCCGATTCCACGGCCATAAGCCCCGTGGTTGAGGGCATCATGGAGATGGCGCGCAGGCTGGAATGCGCCGCCGGAAAAGAATTTGAGATTGAAACCGCGCTGCGTGAAGCCCTCGCTAATGCCATTGTTCACGGTTGCAAGAACGATCCCACCAAGAAAGTCCAGTGCTGCGTAGGATGTGACGAAGAGCGCGGCATGCTCATCGTGGTACGCGATCCGGGCAGCGGCTTCGATCCTTTCGCCATCCCCGATCCCTGCCGCGGAGAAAACGTATTCTCCAACCACGGCCGCGGCATTTATCTCATCAATCAACTGATGGACGAAGTGAAGTTCGAGCGCAACGGCACCGAAATCCACATGCGGAAGTATTAGGAAGCCGTTAGCAATTAGCCGTTAGCAATTAGCCAAAAAAAAACGCGGATGTATCCTCGCTCCGTCCAGCCTTGAAGCACTGCTAACCGCGTGCGCCTAATTGAATAAGAAAAGAGGGCCGCCAGGTTCGGCAGCCCTCCGTGCGACCGATGCACAAGTCGCACTCAACGCAATTCTTCTACGACCTTCTTGATCCGCTCGAAGGCCCAGACGATCTCTTCGCGAGTGATCACCAGCGGAGGCGCGATGCGGATGACGTGCTCGTGGGTCTCCTTGCACAGAATCCCGAGCTTCTTCAGCGCTTCGCAATAGGGCCGCGCCGGCAACGTCCAGCTCGATTGCCGATCCACAGGCCTTTGCCGCGAACCTCGCGGATGTGCGGGCTGTGCAGCGTCTGCAGCTTGGCAAGGAAGTAGTCGCCGAGTTCGGCGGAGCGGTGCACCAGGTTTTCGTCCACCAGCACGCGCAGCGCGGCGCGAGCAACCGCGCAGGCCAGCGGATTGCCGCCGAAGGTGCTGCCATGGTCGCCGGGATGGAAGACGCCCAGCACTTCCTTCGACGCCAGCACCGCCGAAACCGGATAGAACCCGCCCGACAGCGCCTTGCCAACGATCACCACATCCGGGCGTGATGCCTTCGTGCATGTAGGCGAACAGCTTGCCGGTGCGGCCCAGACCCGCCTGAATTTCGTCGACGATCAGCAGCACGTCGATTTTCCCGGCAAATCGCCGCGGCCTGCTTCAGGAATCCCGCAGGCGGGATGATGATGCCAGCCTCGCCCTGGATCGGTTCCACCAGAAAAGCGCAGGTGTTGGGCGTAATCGCCTCGCGCAGCGCGTTGGCGTCGCCGAAGGGAATGACCTTGAATCCCGGCGTGAACGGCCCGAAACCGTCGCGATACTGCTCGTCGGTGGAGAAGCTGATGATGGTCACCGTGCGTCCATGAAAGTTATTGGCGCAGACGATGATCTCGGCCTTGCCATCAGGAATGCCTTTGACTTTGTAGCCCCACTTGCGCGCGGCCTTGATGGCGGTCTCCACCGCCTCGGCGCCCGAGTTCATGGGCAGCGCCATCTCGAAGCCGGTCAGGTTGATGCAGTTCCTGATACAGCAGCGGCAAGCTGATCGTTGCGAAAGGCGCGCGACGTCAGCGTGACTTTGCGGGCCTGCTCGATCATGGCCTTCAGAATCTTGGGATGGCAGTGTCCCTGGTTGACCGCCGAATACGAGGCCAGGCAATCGAGATAGCGATTGCCTTCGACGTCATAAACCCAGACGCCTTCGGCGCGCTCGATGACGACATCGAGAGGATGATAGTTGTGAGCTCCGTATTGGTTTTCCAGTGCGATAAATTCGGCGGTCTGCAACTGTTCCATGAGTGGCATAAGGTTTCCTCGATTAAGCAACTTAGCAATTGGCAGTTAGCGACTTAGCGATTTAAGCAGGTACGGGCATTTACGTGATCTAGCAGCTCCTATGCGCCTTAACCTTGCCAAGCAGTGCTAGCTAGTGGCTAACTGCTATTCCAACAGCATCGTCAGCAGCGCCATTCGCACATACAGCCCATTCGCCGCCTGGCGGAAATACAGCGCGCGCGGATCGTCGTCCACTGTTCTTGTCCAACTCCACCGTTCGCGGCAGGGGATGAAGAATCATCGCGTCGGCCTCATGCGCTGCAGCACGTGGAATCGATGGCATAGCGCAGCGTACCTGCAACTCGCGGCAGCCGGTCGGGCCGGATGCGCGTCTGGTACATGACATCGACCTCGCCCGACCACGCGATCGATGTCCGACTCCAGCTCATAGCGGACACCATGGCGGTCGAGATACTGCAGAATGTCAGGCTTCATCTGCATCTCGGGCGGGCTCACGAAGAAAGACCTTCACCCGCTCGAATTTCGCCAGCAGATACGCCAGCGAGCGCACGGTGCGGCCGCGATCAAGCTCGCCGATGAAGGCCACGCTCAGTCCATCGAGCGGACGCTCGCGGTAGATCGTGTACAGATCAAGCAGGGCCTGCGTGGGATGCTGGCCGCCGTCGCCATCTCCCGCATTGATGATGGGCACCGGCGAGACTTTGGCCGCCCGCCCGCTCCCCCGGTCTCATGATGGCGAATGACGATAACATCGCAATAGCTGCCGATGATGCGGATGGAGTCCTCAACCTGTTCGGCCTCGATCTCCGAGGAGAACGCGCGCGCATGTTCGGTGGAGAGCACGCGTCCGCCCAGCCGATGCATGGCGGCTTCGAAACAGAAGCGCGTGCGGGTGGACGGCTGATAGAACAGGCTGGCCAGGATTTTGTTCTGGTAGTCGAGCGTTCCGCCGCGCGCCACGATTCGCTCCATCAGCCGCGAGCGGTCGAACAACTCCATCAGCAGCGGAACGGTGAACTGTTGCGACTCGACAACATGCTTCAAACTCATACGCGAACGCCCTGATTTGGCTTCCTGCAGTCTAGTGGTTCTGTCGGTCAAAAGCATGGCTCACCGGATAACCGGCACCTCAAGTTCCTCTTCCTGTTCCTGCGGCACGGTCTTGCTGCTCGATACGGGTTTTGCCACGATGTGCGTACCCGCTGGCCCTGCACCGCTTCGCACAAATGTTCGTAGGAGGTAATCACTGCTTCCCTGCCTCCGCTCTGCAGGAAGCGCAGCACCGACTCCACCTTCGGCCCCATGTTGCCCGGGGGAAAGTGTCCGTGCGCGGATAGTGCTCTTCCAACTGGGCCGCGGTGACGCGAGTGAGCGGCGACTGGTCGGGCTTCTTTAGTTCAGGTAAGACATAGTCGGTATCGGTGGAGATGACAAACAGGTCCACTCCCAGTTCCGCGGCCAGCAACGCGGACGCGCGGTCCTTGTCGATAACAGCTTCCACGCCTTGCAGGCGGCCATCCACGCGCATCACGGGAATGCCGCCGCCGCCTGTGGAGACCACCAGCACTCCGCGATTCAACGAGCGAACGAATGACATCGAGTTCGAGTATCTCGATGGGTTCCGGCGATGGAACCACGCGCCGATAGCCGCGAGCGGCATCCTCGACAATGTGCCATCCCAGCAAACGCTTTTTCTCGTCAGCGTCGGTTCGCGAATAGAAAGGTCCGATCGGCTTGGAGGGATGCTGCATCGCGGGATCATCAGCTGACACGATGGTTTGCGTCACCAGACTCACGACCGGCACGTCAATGCCGGCTGCGGCAAGTTCGTTCTGCAGCGATTGGGCGAGCAGATAGCCGATCTCGCCTTGGCTGGCGGCGCCACAGACATCCAGCGTTTGCCCATAAACCACGTCGGAGGCGCGTTCCGAGCGCAGCAATTGCGCACCCACCTGCGGCCCATTGCCATGCGTGATGACCAGGTGGTATCCCAGACGGATAAGCCCGACGATGGCTTGGGCGGTGCGGCAAGTGTTGGCCAATTGCTCGGCAATCGTGCCTTTTTCGCCGGCACGAATGAGAGAATTGCCACCAACCGCGACCAGCGCAGTCTTTGACATAAGGTCCTTACAAAACGCTCTTCGCCCTTCGCTTTTTCGCCAGAGGGTCCGGAGTCGCCAAGTGTCAACAGCTTTCCAATCCGAACTAAAAGCAAATAGCGAAGGCCCAGAGCGAAAAGCAGATTCTGGCGCCGCCTGGCGGATGGCAGACGGCTCGCTGCTGGTTTGCGCGGGCTGTGTCTCCCATCCGCCAGTGCTTTGGCGGCTTACTTCACCAACTCTAATCTCCGTTCCAGTGCCGTGTCGTGTTCGACGCCCCGGTTCTCCTTCATCAATTCCAGCATGATGGCCTTCTGGGCATGCAGCCGGTTCTCTGCCTGCTGGAAAACGAATGAGCGCGGCGAATCGATTACGTCGTCCGTAACTTCATCGCCCCGATGGGCTGGCAAACAATGCATGAAGATCGCATCTGGCTTGGCATTGGCGAACAACTTGGCGTTTACCTGGTACGGCTGGAAGCAGTTGCGCCTCGCTGCCGCCTCAGCCTCCTGGCCCATGCTCGCCCAGACATCGGTGTAGATAACATCGGCGCCGGAAGCCGCCTCTTCCGCATCGTGGGTAACGGTGCAGCTGGCGTCAGTCGCGGCGCAGTGCTCGGCCGCCCAGGCAACGGCCTGGCTGTCAGGCTCGTACCCGGGAGGCGTGGCGATCCACACCTGCGCACCGAGTTGCACACCCGCAAACATCAGCGAGTGCGCCACGTTGTTGCCGTCGCCGATATAGGCCACCTTCAGTCCGGCAATTCGGCCCTTGACCTCGAGCATGGTTAGGTAGTCGGCCATTGCCTGGCAGGGATGGCTGTAGTCGGTGAGGCCGTTGATGACCGGAATGCTGGCATGCCGGGCCATATCCACGACGATGTCGTGGGCGAAGGTCCGAATCATGATCCCCTGCACCATCCGCTCGAGGTTCTTGGCGACGTCGTAGACCGACTCCCGCTTGCCGAGACTGATCTCGGCCGGCGAAAGATACAGCGGATGCCCACCCAGTTCCTCGATGCCCACATCAAAGGTAACGCGTGTGCGCAGCGATGGCTTCTCGAAAATCATGGCCAGCGTTTTGCCCTGCAGAGCACGCGTATACGCCTCCGGACGGGCCTTCAGTTGGCAGGCGACGTGGAGAAAGTGCCGGATTTCCAGCGGCGAGAAGTCGCGAATTGAGAGGAAGTCTTTTTGCGGCATGCTACCTCCCAACTTCGACTAATGCCGGTTTGTGCGACTGGGTGAACTGCTCCAGCATCGTGGTGATGGCAGGTTTGCCGATCTCCTCGACCTGGTAGGACACCCGCACGCTGGGTTTATCGAGCTTGATAGTGCGGGCCAGGTCGATCGGCGTGGCTACCAGCACCAAATCGCAGGGAACGCGCTTGATGGTTTCTTCGAGTTCGTGCCGCTGCACGTCGCTGTAACCCATCGCCGGCAAGACTCGCCAGAGGTGGGGAAACTTCTCGAAGGTCTTCTGGATGGACCCAACAGCATAAGGACGAGGATCGACCAACGCGGCCGCATGATAGCGATTGGCTGCCACCACCCCAGCTCCGTAAGGCATCTCGCCGTGGGTGAGCGTTGGACCATCTTCCACCACCAGCACCCGCTTGCCATTGACTGCTTCAGGATCGGCAACCGTTACTTTGCAGGCAGTCTCAATGACCTGCGCTTTGGGATTGTGCAGTGCGATATTCTGCCGCACGGTCTTCAGCCCATCTGGATCGGCGGTGTCAACCTTGTTGATGATGAGGACATGCGCGCTGCGGAAGTTCACCTCGCCGGGATAATAAGCCAGCTCGTGTCCTGCGCGATGCGGATCGAGCACCACGATATCGAGGTCGGGACGATAGAACGAAGTGTCATTGTTTCCGCCGTCCCACAGGACAACATCGCCTTCTTTCTCGGCTTGGCGCAGAATTTCTTCGTAGTCCACTCCGGCATAGACCGTAGTGCCCTCGATGATGTGAGGTTCGTACTCCTCACGCTCTTCGATGGTGCATAAATGTTTGTCGAGGTCGGCCAGCGATCCGAAGCGCTGCGCATGCTGCACCGCCAGGTCGCCATAAGGCATGGGATGACGGACCACGACCGGGTTCCATCCGAGCTTTCGAAGCTCAGTGGCAACGCGACGCGAGACCGGGCTCTTGCCGCATCCGGTGCGCACGGCGCAGATCGAGATGACCGGCACCTTCGCGACCAATTGCGTGCGGTCAGCGCCCAAGAGCCAGAAGTCGGCTCCAGCGGCGACAGAGCGCGAGGCCAGGTGCATCAGCGTGGGATAGGCAATGTCGCTGTAGGAAAAGACCACGACGTCGACGTTCTCGTCGTGGATGATCTCTTCCATCTTGTTTTCTTCCAGGATGGGAATGCCATCGGGATAGAAATCGCCCGCCAATTGCACGGGATAACGGCGGCCAGCAATGTCGGGAATTTGGGTTGCGGTAAAGGCTACGACGTGAAATTCAGGATTGTTTCGGAAAACTACGTTGAAGTTGTGGAAGTCTCGTCCAGCGGCTCCCAGGATAAGCACCCTTTTCATAGTGCATAAAAAGCGTCATTAGACCCATGAGGTGGGGACACTTTTCTCCTGAGAACATAGTGAGCGTGGTCCGAGGAAATTGCTGTGAGGGAGGTCACGTGGCAGTGAGACAAGGAGGCTAGGCGGTCCGGGTAGATACTATACCACTGCCAACCCTTTGGCCTTTGGCACTTGCGGAAACCGACGGAATTTTCGGCCCTTCGCTTTCTGCGCTTGCCATAGGTCATATTGCATCTGCATCTTGAGCCAGAATTCAGGGGACGTGCCGAGCGCCGCCGAAAACCTCAGCGACATAGGGGCCGACACCCCGGACCGCCCACTCAGAATTCGCGACAGGTATACGCGGGTCACGGCCAGACGCGACGCCGCCTCGGCAACGCTCATCTCGCCCAAGTAGTCCCTCAAAACCTCTCCCGGCTGTGCCGGATTGAAAATCATATCGTTTCTCCTTCATCCGACTGCGCGTTCATGTAGGAGCGCAAAATGGCGTTAATGCGGGTCTGGTAGCCGCTGCCCTTTTTTTTGAGCCATTCCACAACGTCATGGTCAATCCGGATAGTCAGGCGGTCCTTGGGCTCCGGCATGGTGAGCTTCGCGGTCTTCCAGAACGACTTACCCAGCTTGGGAATATCGGAAAAGTCGATGTCCTCATCGCGCATCTGACGCAAGCGCTTGAAGTCAGTCTTGCCCTTGGTCCGCGCCGCCGAGGTGGTTTGCGTAATCTTGCCTTTCATCGCGATGTGCCCTCCTTACTAATAATCCGCCGCTAGGCGACCCGCGGACGCACATCGCGCTCAACGGTGCGCTTTAGTTCGTCTTCAGCGACTTCCAAGTCGTAACTGGACTGAGCGTTCATCCAGAAGCGCGCGCTGGTGTTGAAATATCGTCCCAGCCGCAGCGCGGTATCAGGCGTGATACCCCTCCGCTCGTGCACAATCTCAGTGATACGCGTAACCGGAACGCGGAGATCGAGTGCCAGTCGGTTCATGCTGATGGCAAGCGGCTTCATAAAATCTTCGCTCAGAATCTCCCCAGGATGAATGGGTGGGAGTTTTTCAGATTTGGCCATGCGTCCTCCTAGTGATAATCCACGATTTCCACGTCGTAGGCGTCACCGTCGCGCCAAATAAAGCAGATGCGCCACTGGTCATTGATACGGATGCTGTGCTGCCCATCGCGATCGCCTTTCAGCGCTTCCAGGTGATTGCCCGGTGGAGACCTCAAATCGCGCAGTTCGGCGGCGATATCCAACTGCCGTAGCTTGCGCTGGGCCACGCGCTCGCAGGCCCGAAAGCGTTTGACTCGCTGTCGGGCATGAAGCTGCCCGGTCTCCGCCGACCGGAAGGATTTGATCACCTTATCAACGTATAACGGCAAGCGTTATATGTAAAGCACTAAATAGGACGAGCGCTGTGAAGTCACAGCAGGTTCCTCCACTCGGGCTGGAAGCCCTCGGTCGGGATGACACCGGTGGGAAAACCAACATCAAGAGCGGGAGGGCGCTGAAGAGCGGAACGTGAACAACCGAAAAGCGGCCGGCAGCGGGCTCGCTGTCGCTCGTCGCCATCCGCTTTGCCCCGTGTTCCACCTCACATGGTCATGTGACCGCTGTCACTTCGCCTTGGGCCGTACCTGATTAAAAATCGAACCATCGTTCGGTAGGTGGGTGAGCCTCTCTCAGCCGCAACGTAATTCCAGGTGCCGCCAAGTTTAAAGGGAAAATGCCGCCGTCAAGGCTGCCGCTCCCAAGGCGTAGCGCCAAGAAGAAAGGGCAGCAATGGCCAAAGGTTCGGTGCAGATCGTGGTTGAGCGCTGTAAGGCCTGCGGATTCTGCGTAGAGTTCTGTCCCACGCATGTTCTGGCGCTCTCCTCTGCTTTCAACGCCAAGGGTTATCACACTCCTTACATGGTTCATCCCGAGAAATGCAGCGGTTGCGATTTGTGCGGCATGTATTGCCCCGACTTCGCAATCTTCGGACACAAGGTTGCGGCGCCGCCCAAAGAAAACGTCGAGGCCGCGGCTCCTGCAGTAGCCCCCGAAGCCGAGGCCAAGGAGGACCAAGATGCACGCTGACCCTGCTGGTGTCATGACCGGAACACATTTCCTGGACGGCGATCACGCCTGCTGCGAAGGCGCACTGGCGGCAGGCGCGCGCTTCTCGTCCGGCTATCCCATCACTCCCTCCACTGAAGTCGTCGAACGCTTCGCAGCCCGCGTGCCTACCGTGGGCGGAACATTTATCCAGATGGAAGATGAACTGGCGGCCTCGATTGCGCTGCAAGGCGCAGTGTGGGGCGGAGCCAAGGCATTCACCGTGACCTCCGGCCCGGGATTCTCGTTGATGATGGAGCACATCGGTCTGGCGGTCATGACGGAGACCCCGTGCGTTTTCGTTGACGTGCAGCGCGGCGGACCATCGACCGGATTGCCGACTCTGCCTGCGCAAGCCGACATGATGCAGGTGCGCTGGGGATCGCATGGCGATTACGAAGTGATTGCGCTGTGCCCGAACTCTCCGCAAGAGTGCTTCGATCTGACTGTTACTGCATTTAACTACGCCGAACAGTATCGCTGCCCGGTGTTCGTCATGATGGACGAGGTCGTTGGCCACATGACGGAGAAAGTTGTTATCCCTCCCCCGGAGCAGATCGACGTTACTCCGCGTCGCTATACCACCCTGCCACCTGAGGAGTTTCTTGCATTCAAGCCGGGCGAAGACCTGGTACCCGACATGCCGCGGACGGGCGAAGGCTACAACGTCCACGTCACCGGCCTGACCCACGATGAGCGGGGCTATCCCGACATGACGCCCGCCACGCAGGACAAGCTGGTCAGGCGGCTACAGGACAAGATCAAGAAGAATGTCGACAAGATCACTCTGTACGAAGCCGAACAGTTAGAGGGTGCTGAAGTCGTCGTGGTGTCGTACGGCATCACTTCGCGAGTGGCACAGCGGGCTATCGAGCTGGCACGAAAGAAAGGTGTCAAGGTCGGCAAGTTCCGCCTGATCACCGCGTGGCCCTTCCCCGAAAAGCAGATCGAAGAGATTGCCAGCAAGGTGAAAGCATTGGTTGTCGTAGAGCTGAACCTGGGACAGATGGTGCGTGAGGTAGAACGCGCCGCCGGGAAAGCAAAGGTCCGTTTTGTTGGACACGCTGGGGGCAGCGTACACCGTCCGGAAGACATTCTGCAGGCCATCATGGAGGCGGCACGATGAGTGAACTGTGTGAACTAAACGTCCAAAACCCAGTAGAACAATTCCTGCGGATGGACCGCATTCCTCATATCTGGTGTCCCGGCTGCGGAATCGGCACCAGCGTCAACTCCTTCGCGCACGCGCTCATCGACGCCAAGATCGACACCCGAAATGTCGCGATCGTCTCTGGTATCGGTTGCACAGGACGCGTTGCCGGCTACGTGAAGCAGGATTCGTTTCACACCACGCACGGCCGCGCAATTCCGTTCGCCACCGGCCTGAAGCTGGCCAATCCGAAGTTGAACGTGGTGGTGTATTCGGGCGATGGGGACTTGTTCGCGATCGGCGGCAATCACCTGATTCACGCCGCGCGCCGCAATGTGGACATCAAGGTCGTCTGCATCAATAACCTGATCTACGCCATGACCGGCGGGCAAACGGCGCCGACTACGCCCGGCGATGTCATCACATCGACCAATCCTTATGGAACATACGATCCGTCGTTCAATCTGCCGTACCTGGTGGAAGCAGCGGGAGCGGTTTACGTGGCACGCTGGACAGCGTTTCACGTGAAGCAGTTGGCGCGCGCCATGCAGGAGATGTTTGCCAAGAAGGGTTTCAGTTTCATCGAGGTGCTGTCGCCTTGCCCAACGCTGTATCAGCGCCGCAACAAGATGGGCGACGGCCTCGACACCATGAAGTTCTACAAAGAGGTCAGCAAAGTCCGCAACGGTGCTGCGACAAAAGATGTCGCGCTAACCAAGAGCGGCGAGATTACCGTCGGCAAGTTTGTCGATCGTGAGCGCGGCGACTATCACGACCTTATGCACGATAAATTGCTCGACACCCTGGGGGACGATTACGTGGAAACGGAGGCCTGTTCATGTCAGTAAGCGAGATCCGTATCGCAGGATTTGGAGGCCAGGGCGTTATCCTGTCGGCCATTATCATCGGCAAGGCGGGCTGCATTTATCAGCCCGGCTACTCCACCATGACGCAGAACTTCGGGCCGGAAGCCCGCGGCGGAGCCTGCAGCGCCCAGCTCATTCTCTCCGACACACCGGTGCTGTATCCCTACGTGCCGCATCCCGACATTCTGGTGGTGATGTCGCAAGAGGCGTACGGGCTGTTCGCTCCCCAGCTCAAGGGCCAGGGCACTCTCATCATCGAAGAAGACCTGGTGCGAATTGGCGAGTTGCCGGCGGGCGTGCGCGTTTATAGCGTGCCGGCTACCCGCATCGCCGAAGAGCTCGGCAAGAAGATGGTGCTGAACATTGTGATGGTCGGATTCTTCGGAGCCATCACCCAGGTAGTTGGACGTGAGGCCCTGCGGAACGCCGTGGGCGATTCCGTACCTCCGGCGTACCGTGAGCTGAACCTGAAAGCCTTCGACCGGGGGTACGAATACGGGGTGAAGGAGCTTTCGGAAGTCATCGTGAAACAAGAATCGCAGGTTGCAGTCGGAGCCCTCGAAAACTAGCTTCATTCATACTTCATACCAAAGCCGGCAGAAGATCGCCGGCTTTTCGTTTCTGGCTTTTCGTTTCTTATGAGGGCAATTCTGCCGTCGTCCTGCCGACGCGGCAAACACATCACTCACACGCTAAAGCTGGGATGAACATAAAATCCTGAAATGCAACGTCTCCGGCTCGCGCTTCATCTATGGCATGAGAATGCCTCATAACAGACCAGACACTCGAGATGAAGACATCGGCAAGGGCGCGGTGGAGCAGAACCAGCCCGGCCAGGCGACCAATATTTCTCGCACGGGAGAAATGGGACATCGCAATCAGGATGCGCTCATCAAGTCTTCCGATAGCGACTTCCCCGAGCCAGGACAAAACGAAGAGCATACCGGCGAGCCGCAAGGCCGAAACCAGCTCCAGCGGGATACAGATATCACCTGTCAGGATGACAAACGTCCGCAGCCGGAAGATCAGAAACAAAACCAGAACAAGGAAAAGAACGATCCGCTGGCGTCTTGATTGGCTGGTGCCTATTTGCCCATTAGCAAAACTGGATCGTCTGTTGCGAGGTGTCTTTGCCATACCTCGTGTCGCCGCCGCGCGGCTAATTCGAGGCGAATTCCCGGAGGATTGTTCGCTTGATTGCTATTCGAGCTACGACACAGAGTGCCTAGGGACTGGGCTGGTGGTGGAGCGTGTTGATGGCGAACTCAAAGCCCTGGGGCGCCACCCTCACGTTACCCTGGTAAGGTTGATCGATGTCTGCGATGGCCACCAACACCAACGCGATCAAGAAGCTGAGCACCACCACCTGCAACAAGTGAAAGCGAAAGCTGGGCACTCCAAAGAAGCAAGACGACGCAACCGTGATGATGCCTCCCGCCAGCAAGACGGCCCAGAGAATGCCTGGCAGGGCTTCGCGGACCTGCATTGCCCGGATACGGCGATATTGGGTCAATCCCCTTAACTCCTCCATCAGTTGGTAGGCTGCAATGGCGTCGGGTTGCGCGTGCGCCTGAATTTCCCCCGCCTGCGCCCAAAGCTGGTTGATAATAGCGCCGCCTTCCGGCGGCATCTGCTCCTTCATCATCGCAGGCCACTCCCGCTGCAAAGCATTGTCAGCGTACCGGACGCATAGGTCCTGGATGGCCTTAGCGTTTGGATCTTTGAGCTGCGAGGCGATCCGAAAGACGTTCACCAGCGCATTGGCCTCTTGCTCCTCGTTGGCCTGGGCCTGTTGAAACATTGCCCACACGCCGGCCAGCGTGAACGCCAGAATGACCGCATAGGTAGTGCCGATCACGGCGACCACGGCGCCGGTAAAGTCGTTGGACTCTTTACGCGCGTGTGCCGCAGCACTGCGGGTGACCAGGAAAAGAAACACCGTTGAGGCCACAACACAACCGATGATGATGAGAATGTTTACCAGCACAATGATGTCTCGCGATTAATCTGGCGGTTAACGAGCTTACACTGCTTTGGGGAGAAGTGGGAGAGGGTTGCGTCGGAAAACGACGACTTAGCCCAGCCGCAGCACTTTGTGCTCGGGACAACGGGCCTGGGCCAGCTCGATCAAGCCATCAATCAACTCCGGACCGTGGCTGGCGTAGAAGCAGATGCCTGCGATCTCGCGCTCCTGTAGCGACTTGTTGGGATAAAGCGCGTTCTCGATCTGCGCGGCGTGCCGGGACAAAATCTCCGTCCTCCGCAACTCGGCCTGCGCGGCCCGCTTTTCGAGGCGGTCCACCTGATACCGCATTTTGCTGGCGGCACGGCCGGCAGCTTCCACCAGCGTTGGATCCAATTGCTTTAGCGACTCGCTAATCCGCGACATGGCGGCTTCCACCGATTGCCTCGCATCCGTGATCTGTTGCTTCAGTTCGGCGGGCAGTGAGCGGGCAGCAAGACAGTCGCGCAGCTGACACTCGCCGTGAAACAATTCCGGCAACTCCACCTCGTACTTGTTAAGCAGCCGTTCGATGCGCGGCTCGATCAATGTTGCGCTCATTCGTGGCAGGATGGGGGTAACTCGGCCCAACAACTTCTCGTACAGAACCGCGGCCTGGGCGAAGTATGCGATCTCCGCCGGGCCGCCGATGTAGGCCAGCGTGGGCAGCCAGTAATCCTGAAGCACCGGACGAAGCAGAACGTTGGCGCTGAAGTTCTCGGGCGTGTCTTCAATTTGCTTGTGCAGCTCTTCGGCGGAAACGGATTTCCTGGCGATCGTGAAAGCCCCATTGGTCCGGTGGACGGGCACACGCGCGCCGTCCACCAGGGTAAACAGTGGCGTGGATTCTCCGGTGACCTTAACCTGTTCGTGATAGCCGGCCTCGCGCAACCCACGATTGCGCTGCAGCACTGCCTGGTCGAGTTCGGCGGAACGTTGCAGCGCATCCATAAACAGTGGCGCGGCGATCCGATGGAGTTGGGGGTCAGCAGGATCGAGAAAGATAAGCCCGTGCTGGCGGAACATGCGCGTGCAGAGTTTGGCGAACGCGTTAGAAAAAGTTTCGCCCTCGGTGTAGCTTTCGAGCAGATAATCGGCGGCCAGCGATTCGCCCAGCAGCTTCGCCGCTTCGGCCGTCATCTCGTTGGTCCCTTCCGCGAAGCGAATATGCGCGACGGGAGAACCGGCCGTTCCGGCGGTGCCGGCCTCGAACGGAAGCAGTTGAAACTCGTGGGTCAGGAGTAGAGCTTGATTGACTTCGTCGAGGTCGTGATCTTCCGATGCCATCCAGAACACGGGAACGCAATCGATGCCCTGTTGTTCGAGTTGTTTTGCCAGCGCCAGCACCGATGCGGCCTTGAACAACGACATCAGCGGGCCGCCAAAAAGTCCAACCTGCTGGCCGGTGACTACGGCAAAGGCGCCATTGCGCAGCCGCTGAATGTTACGCAGCGTTTGTTCCGAAGCCCCCCATGCCCGGTTCTGCTTGTCCAGCGCATCGGCGACGCGAGCCTGCCGTTCGCGATTGCGCGGTACCGACTTGGCAAATGCGGCGACGTGCTCCACGTCTGGCTGCGTCGAGAAAAATTTGCGGACCTCAGGGGAGTAAGAAAGAAAGTCGCTGAAAATTCGAGTGGTGTGAGGGATGTGGTTGAACGAGATGCAGTCGGGAATCACGCAGTCATCTCCCAACAACAGCCCATTGAGTAGCGGGGCACGAGCCGAGACTTCATGGGCTCTCGGCAATCACACGCAATCAGTTGATAAATTGGTTTGGCCATTCGCGCCACTCGTATGAGACTAACAGGCGAGCAAAAGGTTTGGATGATCCTGCCGTCGGTGGGATGCAAGAATGACTTTAGAAATGAATTGCTTTGCGCTACCAGGAAGCACACAATCGCAGTCAGATTCGACGAGATAGACCAAGCTACTGCACGACCAGCATCATTAAGGGCCGAGCCTTTACCAGATTCCAAGCGACATCGTTAGGAGGTGGCTGTGTTTGGGCAATTGCAGCAGAAAAGATGGGTTCCGTCCCCACAGGCTGGATTCGTGGGGATGGTGCTGGGTGTGTTCGCGCTCGGCGTGGGTATTGGAAAAATCGCTGCTGGCTCCAAGCCTTGGGACTGGACCCTTACCATTGCGAACCTCTCCGCATTGGCGTTCTACACGTGCTGGTTCGGAATCGCGGTGATGAGGACACTACCCAAGCGTAAAGCTGCGGAGTGATGTTTCCTGATCATGGCGACTGCCGGCTGAATCGGGCCTTTACCTCTGCGCATCGATATAGCAGCGATTGACTTCCCTGCCCCAAGTGCTAGAGTGAAGTTGATCGTACTTACTTCGGGGGCGTCACGGCTTCGACGGAAGTGATTGCGGTAAAGAGGCATACCGGAGTGCACGCATCCGTAATCGTGTGCAAAAACACAATTGCCAATCAAAACCTGGCATACGCAGCTTAATTAGTTAAGTTGCCGTCCTCCTCGGCTTTGCTCATGGGCTGAGAAAGGGCGTCGCACAGTGAGCTGGCTGCAAACTCTCCGCCTGTGAGTTTGCGGCGAGATCATCAGGCTGGCCTGGCTGCGTTTCTTGTCCGTTCTGAGCGTGGCTGGCGAGAGTGCCGGGTAACTCCGGCGCATGAATGTGACTAAGTATGTAGGCTCTTTGCCGGCAGCATTTTCGGACGCGGGTTCAACTCCCGCCGCCTCCACCAAGTCTTTTTTTTAACCAAATTAATTGTGCTTCGGCCTGGGAAATGCCGGCTGTGAGTTTCCACTTACACTCCTGGCCCGCACAGCCCTAGACCACTCCACCAGCTGTTCCCGAGGCATGAAATTAAGAACGCGGTCCTCCCGTACTCCAGCCAAAAGAGCCGTGACCGCGCCGAGTTCAATAAATCTCAGCTGGGATGCGCCGTGAGAATCCGTACCGAGTGAGATCCGGCAGCCAGCTTTTTTTGCCCGCTTGACCAGATCGAGATTCAGGTCCTGCCGGTCCGGATAACAGTCAACCTCTACCGCCTTATCCAACTCAGCCGCAAGCGCCAAGACGCGATCCCAATCGGCTGTCAGGCAAAGGCGAAACTTATAGATGCGTCCCCGTGGATGTCCCAAGGTATTAATTGCCGGATTGCGCGGGGCGGAAAGATATCGATCGGTCTGGTCTTCTTTTCGCCGCAGCGCCGAGTGGAAGTACCCCAGAACAAGGTCGAGTTTCGCGTGGCTTCAATCGATTGGCAGTAAATTGGTTCATGGTCTGCGGCTTATTGTCAGCCGGCGCCCTTACCGGAAAAGGTTCGCGAGTCCTAAAATCACTCTAGATGTAGGGGCGCCATGACAAGCCGACAAGCTTTCTCCGATGGAGGGACAAGAGATGGATTGGAACCGGTTGGTCCAGTTTACCCTGCTGGGTAGCAGTGATTTGGAACAGTATGCCATCCTGCTGGTACGCGTTTCACTTGGGCTGTTCTTCGCCATCTCCGGGGCAAACAAATTGTTTGTCGCCGGCGGCACAAAACCTGTTTACGACACGCTCGTTAAGGCCAAAGTCCCGTTTCCCCGGCAGACGGCCTATTTCGTGGCGGGTGTCGAGTTCATTTGCGGATCCTTGCTGGCCGTGGGGTTTCTTTCGAGCCCGGCCTGCGTGGCTTTATTGATCGACATGACGGTCGCCACCCTGACCAACGCGGTTTCCACCATGCCTAAAGGACTTTCGCCTCTTAACTGGCTCGACGATTTCCTCTACCTTCCGGAAGTCCTGTATGTGCTCTTCTTTATCTGGCTGATCTGCTCTGGTCCGGGAAGGTTCAGTGTCGATTACTGGCTCGCCGGCAAGCTACTGAGGTGATCGATCACGGCCACGCTGGATCCTTAACCGGTGCATAGATACTGATCTGTCGCGAAGAACGCCGCCATCCCTGTCGGCAGCGATAGACCGCCAGAGATGATACCTCCTGATTCCGTACGGCTGAAACAGGCCGCAGCCGGGCATCGCCTTAGCCGACTTCGTGGCCGCCCTAGCGAGAAGCGGAACTCACCGTCTGCGGTAACAAGAACCTCAAAGCTTCTGGGCGACAGCTAGTCAGAGAA
Source organism: uncultured Acidobacteriaceae bacterium (assembly GCA_963755865.1). GTDB lineage: Bacteria > Acidobacteriota > Terriglobia > Terriglobales > Acidobacteriaceae > Bog-257. The sequence goes on from CAVWLY010000008.1 coordinate 55,550, forward strand.
CCACCCACGCAAGACCACAGTGCAGCACTCAGCTATCGGTGTGAAAACGGGCACGTCATCATGGCTTCAAGTCCGACGGGCGCGACGTCGTCGGACTGATTCCGGCAGCGCCATGCGACGACCTGACAGTGCATGCGTCCGTCGTGCAATTTTATCGTGTACGGCAGCGACAAATGTCGCCACCCGTCAAACCGCAATGCTCAGCGGGCCATGGCTTGCTTGTTGGCCGGGAATTGGCGGTCGAGGTCGAGGTTCACCTCCAACACGTTCACCCGAGGCTCTCCCAGAAAACCGAGTTGGCGTCCCGCGGTGTGCCGCAGGACGATGTCACGAATCTGCTGCTCTGTGGCTCCGCGCTCGTGCGCGATGCGGGCCAACTGAAACTCGGCTGCCGCCGGAGTAATGTCAGGGTCCAGACCCGAGGCGGAAGTGGTTACCAGGTCCACCGGAACCGGTTGCGACGGATTTTCCGCGTGCAGGCGCGCCACGTCACTATTTACGCGATCAATCAGCTTTTGGTTTGTAGGACCCAGGTTTGAGCCACCGGAGTTGGCGGCGTCATAGCCATTGCCAGCAACTGAGGGCCGCGAATGCAGGTATGCCGGCCCGCTAAAACCCTGACCGATAATTCGCGAACCAACTACCACCCCATCTCGCGAGATCAACTGGCCATTGGCTTTGTCGTGAAACAACACCTGCGCCAAGCCGGTCACGACCAGCGGATAGATAATTCCCAGTAACACGGTTGTGACGATGGTCATGAGAATTGCAATTTTCAAGTTCTGCTTCATAATCCCTTCCCATTTGCAAACAAAACCGTTTCACCACAGAACACACAGAGTTTTTGATTTCCTATCTCCGGAATTTGTAACTTTGGTTCGACTGAACAGTTCGCAAGCAGCCTCGGCCCCGAACTCCCGAAAACGCTTGCGTTGAGCATCGCGGCACAGAGTACATAGTGATCTTTTTTTTCTCCCTCTGTGTTCTCGGTGTCCCCCGTGGTGAAAAAGCTCTATGCCAATCCAACTCGGGTGATAAGCATGTCGATCAGCTTGATCCCGATGAACGGCACTATGATCCCGCCTGCTCCGTAAATCCACAGGTTCCGGCGCAACAGCGTGGCCGCGCTCATGGGGCGATACTTTACCCCGCGCAGGGCCAACGGAATCAGCGCAATGATGATTACCGCGTTGAAGATCACGGCCGAGAGAATGGCCGACTGCGGTGTCTTCAGGTGCATGATGTTCAGCGCGTTCAGCACCGGAAACGTTCCCGCAAACATTGCGGGAATGATGGCAAAATACTTCGCCACATCGTTCGCGATGGAAAACGTGGTGAGCGAACCGCGGGTCATCAGCAACTGCTTGCCGATGGCGACCACTTCGATCAGCTTGGTCGGGTTGGAATCCAGATCGACCATGTTGCCGGCTTCTTTTGCAGCCTGGGTCCCGGTGTTCATGGCCACACCTACGTCGGCCTGCGCCAGCGCAGGAGCATCGTTGGTGCCGTCGCCGGTCATGGCCACCAGTTTGCCCTGGGCTTGCTCGCGCCGGATAAGATCCATCTTGTCCTTGGGTGTCGCTTGCGCGAGAAAGTCATCCACGCCCGCCTCGCGCGCGATGGCAGCAGCGGTCAGCGGATTGTCGCCGGTGATCATGACCGTCTTGATGCCAATAGCACGCAGTTGATCGAAGCGCTCGCGCATGCCACCTTTCACGATGTCCTTGAGATAAATGACACCCAGAGCCCGTCCGCGCTCTGCGACCACCAGGGGCGTGCCGCCAGAGCGGGCAATCCTTTCCACTGTCGCCTGCACCTCGGGGGGCATCTCGCTTCCATTGCTGGCCAGGTAGTTCGTGATCGCATCCACCGCGCCCTTGCGAATCTGGTTGCCATTCATGTTCACGCCCGACATGCGGGTCTGGGCGGTGAACGGAACAAATTCCATTTCGTGCGAGCTGAGTTCTCTGCCCCGCAGTCCGTAACGCTCCTTCGCCAGCACGACGATTGACCGGCCTTCCGGCGTTTCGTCAGCCAATGAAGATAGTTGGGCAGCATCCGCCATTTCAGCCTCGGTCACGCCTGGAGCGGGAATGAATTCCGCCGCCTGACGATTGCCCAGGGTGATGGTGCCAGTCTTGTCGAGCAGTAAGGTGTCGACGTCGCCGGCGGCTTCGACCGCGCGCCCCGACATAGCCAGCACGTTGTGCTGAATCAGGCGATCCATGCCGGCGATACCGATGGCCGACAGCAGGCCGCCAATCGTCGTCGGGATCAGGCAGACCAGCAGCGACACCAGCACGAAAACCGTCTGGGGTGCGCCGGAATAGATGGCGAATGGCTGCAGGGTAACGACCGCCAGCAGGAAGATGATGGTCAACCCGGCGAGCAGAATGTTGAGCGCGATCTCGTTGGGCGTCTTCTGCCGCTCCGCACCTTCAACCAGGGCGATCATGCGGTCGAGAAACGTTTCTCCGGGATTCGAGGTGACCTTCACGCGGATCTGGTCGGAGAGCACGCGTGTGCCGCCGGTGACGGCTGAGCGATCGCCACCAGCTTCGCGGATGACCGGCGCTGACTCGCCGGTGATTGCCGACTCGTCCACCGAAGCCACACCTTCGATGATTTCACCGTCAGACGGAACAAGTTCGCCGGCGGAGACGACCACTACGTCGGCCGTACGCAACTTGGAGCTGGCGACCTGCTCAATCTGGCCATCTTCGCGTTCACGATTGGCGATGGTCTCCGAGCGTGCCTTCCGCAATGTGTCGGCCTGCGCTTTGCCGCGTCCTTCGGCCATCGCTTCCGCGAAGTTGGCAAATAACACGGTGAACCAAAGCCACAACGTGATCTGCAGGTTGAACAGAAAGGCCGTGCCGCCGCGAACCAGCAGTACGGTGGTGATGACGCTGCCCACCTCGACAACAAACATGACGGGATTCCCCATCATGTGGCGTGGATCGAGCTTGACGAAGGAATCCAGGATGGCGCGCCATACGATTTTCCCTTCCCAGATTGCCTTTTTGCGAGATTTCATAGGTGAATGACCTAGCCGTACCATCTTTGGCTCCGAAACGATTTTGGGTTCCATTGTGGTTGCCATCGCAAAGTCCTTAGAACGTCTTACCCGCTGCCATCAGCAGGTGCTCAAGAATCGGTCCCAGGCTAAGCGCCGGGAAGAAGGTCAGTGCGCCCACGATGACGATCACGCCCATGAGGAGCACGGCGAAAAGCGGAGTGGTTACCGGGAACGTCCCCAGGGACGGCGGCACATATTTTTTCTGCGCCAGGTTGCCGGCAATGGCCAACATGGGAATGATCATCAGGAAACGTCCGATCAGCATGGTGAATGCGCCGGCAACGTTGTACCAAGGCGTGTTGGTGTTGAGCCCGGCGAACGCCGAACCGTTGTTACCGGCTTGCGATGTGAAAGAGTAGAGGATCTCGCTCAACCCATGCGGCCCAGGATTGAGAATGCTGGAAGTGCCGAACCCATGCACCGACGAAATCGCGGTGAACGCCAGGATCACCAGCGGAAACACCAGCACCACGAGCATGGCCATCTTCACGTCATAGGCTTCGATCTTCTTCCCGAGATATTCCGGCGTGCGGCCTACCATCAATCCAGCGATAAACACCGCCAGCACGATGTAGATCAACATGCCGTACATTCCGGCGCCGACCCCGCCAAAGATGACTTCGCTGAGCATGATGTTGACCAGCGGCACCATGCCGCCAAGCGGCATAAACGAATCATGCCAGCCATTAATCGCGCCGCAGCTGGCGTCGGTGGTAACCGTCGCCCACAAAGCGGTGTTGGCAATGCCGAACCGGACGTCTTTGCCCTCCATGTTGCCGCCGGCCTGCATCGCGTTCACCTGCTGGTTCACGCCATGCAACAGTGGGTTGCCCCGCGCCTCAGCCCAGTAGGCAACCGTCGCGCCTACGAAGAACAGGATTGCCATTGCCGCCCAGACCGCCCAGCCGTGCCGCTGCGAGCCGGTCATTCGTCCCAGGGTGTAGGTCAGTCCTGCGCCAATCGCAAAAATCAAGAACAACTCGATCAAGTTGGAGAGCGGAGTCGGATTCTCAAAGGGATGCGCGCTATTCGCATTGAAGAATCCACCGCCATTGGTGCCAAATTCCTTGATCACCTCTTGCGAAGCCACCGGCCCCTGCGCAATGGTTTGCGTTGCAACCGTATCCATCACTGGCTTGCCGGCAGCATCCACCGCGGGCTTACCGTCAGCGCCCACGTGCTGCACCTGCTGGGGCTCAAGCACCTTCACGGTGTCGTAGGGCTTCAGGTTCTGGACAACGCCCTGCGAGACCAGCACCAGCGCTCCCACGACGCAGAAGGGCAGCAATACCCACAGACAGGAGCGGACCATGTCCACCCAGAAATTTCCGATGGCCTGCATCTGGCGACGAGCGATGCCGCGAATAAACGCAATTGCCAGAGCGATGCCGACCGCGGCCGATGCGAAGTTGTGGTAGGCGAGCCCCCCCATCTGGGTCAGATAGCTCATCACGACTTCGCCTGAATAGTTTTGCCAGTTGGTGTTCGTGGTGAACGAAGCTGCGGTATTGAAGGCCAGCGCCTGTGGCACGGCTGCGAATTTTTGCGGATTGAACGGCAGGAATCCCTGCACGCGCTCCATCAGGTACAGCAGCAGCATCGAGACAGCGCTGAACAGCAACATGGCAAAAGCGTATTCCGTCCAGCGCATCTCGTGATTTTCGTCGACGCCGGTCGTCCGGTAGATCAGCCGCTCGATCGGCCGCATGACCGGGTCGAGGAAGGTGCGCTCGCGATTGAAGACCCGGGTCATGAAAACGCCCATCGGCTTCGTAACCAGGAGAATCAGCGCCAGGAAGATCGCGATTTGAAGCCAGCCGTTGATCGTCATCTCAGAATTTCTCCGGTCGCAACAATGCGTAGAAGAGGTAGATCATGGTCAACGCGGAGACTGTCATCATTACTACCGATTGTGTATGCATGGGGTCCCTCTCACTTAATGCGGTCGCAGAAATGCACATAGCCCAGCGACAGCGCGAAGAAAGCAATGGTGATTGCAACGAATAAAATGTCTTGCATGGGTCGACTCCTGACTCGTTACCACGGTCCTTGCTTGCGGCCAAACCACCAGATCACTCCCATGGTGGCCGTGTCCTGATGAGTGCTGTAAATATTCTGTGTGCTGGTTAGAAAGATTGGCTGGTTGGACCAATCCCGCCGATATTCGTACTTCATTTCAAATCCGTTGGCCAACGTGAAGTCGTAGGTCGCGGTGAACTCCTTCAGCGCCTCGGTCACTCCGCTGAACAGCCCTCCACGATCGGAGAGATACTCTCCGCGCCCGGCGATATAAGTCCTTGGCGTGAGCTGATACTTCGCCCAGCCGGCGCCGCCATCAGTGTGCATTGGCGCCGAAGATTGACCCGGTCCGGAGCTGGGCCACAGGCGCTGAATGACGTAATCGCCTTCCAGTTGTAACGTCAGCTTTGGCGTGGTCTGCCAGGTCACGTAGCTGTCGAAGATATGCAGCTTCCCGTCGGGAGCGGGGCTGATCTGCTGAAAGCACAAACCCGGCTGCACCGGGACGGGACCGCAGGTCGCAACCGGCGTCGCATTCGGATGCTCCTGGCCGAAGTAGTAATTCATGGTCCAGCTGACCGACTTGACCGGAGTAAGGACGAATCCAAACATCTCGTCCTTGAAGCCATTGGTGGGCTCGGTCTGGTTGGTTCCATTCACGAGCCAGTAGTTCAGCGCCAGCTTCTTGTTAATGGCGTATTGCGCGCGGATGCCCATGTGGTAGAACGGCAGAAAGTTGAACCAGTATCCGCGCGAATAGTTCATCTGGAACTGGGTATAGTTCCCTTCCGCCCCCAGCGAACTGGCCCACTTCCCAAAATCCACGGTAAGACCGCTGCCAACCGGCACGACGTACGTACCGTAGGCTTGAAAGATATTGCGATAGATCGTTGGACGTGGTTCGTTGTTGGGGTTTCCCTGCAACGTCGCCGTGGCCTGCCCAAATTGCAAATCGAGTCGCGCTCCATAACGGCGCCCCGCATCGACATCGGGAGCGCGCTCGAAGATCACCGCCGCCTGATTCAGGCTAAACGCGTTGCTGCTGACATCGTAGGCGCGCAGCAGATTGACCCGGCCGACGGGATCGTTGAAGTTATAGGCGTAGTAGCCATCAACTGAGACATTGACCGTCGTCCCCTTCAGGTAGTCGAGCACACTGCGATCATCCGCCGACAGCAATGCAGTTGTTTGCGACGGCGGCGCACTTTGCGCAACACTATCTGCAGTGCTGTGCCCGGAGTCGCCGCTCGACGAATCCACCGCCGGCCTCGACGTCGACATCGTGGACTGCATGTCCTTCATTTGTGCTTTTAACTCCTGCACTTCCACCTCAAGGTCGGCGAGATGTTGCTGCAGGCGCTCCATGGTTTGTACCGATACCGTCACAGTCTCCGTTGATTGAGCAGTGTTTTCCATCTGCTGCGCTTGCATTGGCATAACCCAGACCAAGCCACCACTGACCGCGAGGAACACGGTTATAACGAACTCAACGCTTCTTCTGAACATCGGGTCACCTCTCGAGCAACACCGTGAACGTTACATCTCGGAGTCGCAGAGATGACCGGTTAATGGCTCTTAGAAACTGGCCACCAGGAACGGCCCCGCAGATACGCCATTAGCATTCATGAACATCGGCTGCATTTCCAGCTTTAACTCTCAGAACATCGCCCTAAAGTTACGCGCGCGCTATCACCGAAACCGAAACCATCGCGACTAGCAAGACGGCGGCGGTCCGCCGATGGGTGGAGAGAAATTCTGTCATCTGCTTTTCGATGTCAGCCAGCACCCTATGCCCCGCCTCTCTATCCATCGCTTCCGATTGCGAGAGCCTTCGCGCAGCTCCTAGTTTGGATTTTCGCTCCAGCTTTGAAAGGCCATCTCGCAGGCCCCAGCACTGCACGAGAAACACCAGGAAGAACACAACGCTTATTGCGCAGACTATTGAGAAGAGAGTCGTCATCAAGCTCTCCGATAGAACGGACGTTAGGCTGTTTTCAGCTTCTTGATTGGATCATCCCATCTGTAAGTGTGGGATAAAGGGTTTATAAGTTTTTTGTAAAGGTGCCAAACTGGGCCTGGCGCTATAAACCCCTCGAGTCGAATCATTTAACTATTGCAGCAGACAAATACTTCAGGTCGTGAGCAACAATCGATCTGGGCCACGCCGCTGCCAAGGAAACTCTGCTCAAGTCGCAGTTTAAAAGAGGAGGGTCTTCAGGGCGTCCGGTAAGTGCCTAAAATGCCGCAGGACTTTAAAGACTGTGTCGCGACCTCAGCTCGGTTTGCGGCAGTGGAGTGAAGCGAGCAAGAACCAGCCCCGGAGGGGGCGAAAGATCTTAGCCCAGCGCTTCAGCGCTGGGTAGGGTGGGAAATGAGATCGAGTCCCGGAGGGACGGCACAGCTTGCCACACAGTCTCTTTACAACTGTGGGACGTCGAAATGGCTTAATCAGAGCCTCCCTAGGGTGAGGTCCTCTTTCCCATTCGCCGTTTAGAGGAAACCTAGCCACTATTTGCAGTTCCCGCCTTTACAAACTTCTTATGAACGTCTTATTCGCCCTTTACGCCTGACAGTATCCAATGAACCAGCAGAGGAAAGGCGCGTCAACAGAAGAATATGTCTACTCAAGAATTGTTTGTTCAGCAATTCACCAGATTGTTCCATCACTACACTGAGGCTCTCTCGTCCGATCCACAACAGGAGAGTGCGCCAGCAGGCCCTACTCCGTCTAGTGATTCCAATCGCCTGGTGGCCGCAGCTCGCCTTGCGATTCTGGAATTGGAAACGAACGCGCACATACAAGAAAGCTCCCGGCATTACTTCGCAAAGCTGGGAGAGGCAGAGTGGGGATGCTGAACCAGGTATTGCTGGCAGCCCGATTGTGGATCGGCCAGAGTCCTTTAGTCGTACTTAAAACAAGCTTGGGATCTGCATCGCAATTGCTGGCCAGGTTGAAGGGTTGGCATAAGACAATGCCGGCCAGGTGACTTCCCCCCCCGACATCAGCTAACCTGCAATTGTGTCCGCCAGGTTGGAACAGGCTCTGCAGTTGGTCCGTGACAATCGCCCCGAGTCGATCGACCGGGCGCTGTCGCTGCTACAAAATGCCGTCTATTCCTTCAGCATGAAAGTCTGCGGCCATCCCGAAGATGCCGAAGACACCATGCAGGAGGTTTTGCTCAAGTCGATACCGCATCTTCCCAAGTTTGAAAATTCGCGAGCGCTCTCGGTATGGCTGTACAAGGTTGCGCGTAATCGATGTATCAGCAACCGCCGCGGTCACAAGAACTCTCCGGCGAAGAACCTGTCGCTCGATGCCCTCATGCCCGATAACCGTGAACTGCGCCATCTGTTAAGCCGGGCGCCCAGTCCCGAAGCCGCAACGCTCAATAACGAAACCAGCGAACAGCTCCAGCAGGCCGTGCTCGCCGTGCCTCCGCAATATCGCATGGTCCTGGTACTGCATGACATGGAAGATTTGAGTACCTCCGAAGTCGCGCAAATTCTGGGAATACGCGAAGGCACAGTGCGCGTCCGGCTGCATCGTGCCCGCCTGTTCGTGCGGCAGCATCTGGCCCGCATCTCCGGTCGCCCGGGGCGGGCAGGCTTCGAGATTCATGCCGCTGCCGAAGCGGCGCGTCCCCAGCGGTGCCGCCGCCTCTTCGCAGCCCTCTCCGACTACATGGATGGAATTGTTGACGACGCCGTATGCCAGGAGATGGATCGCCACATTCACGACTGCGAACCCTGCCAGGCGTTTCTCTCCAGCCTGAAGCAGGCGGTGCAGCAATGCCGCTCCTACGCGCCGCAATGCGAACCCCGCCGCGCCGAAGAACTCCGCCGCGGATTAGTGGCCAAGTACCAGCAGGCGGCCACTGCACTTGCGAAAAAAAGAACGGCTGCCCCTCCTGCTGAAAGACTCTGAGGAATTGGCAGCCTGGCCTGCCGCCAAACCTCCTTTCCCATTTCGGGAATTCTGCCCCTACCCCAAACTTTCTCTGTAACATGTTCGCCGGTCACTGCGTTTCTTCCTGTAGCCCGATGTAATGGGCTTGTCGAGCCTGGCTTCACGGTTCGGCGACACGGAGAACGAAATGATTTCTGCCAACGTAACGTTGACTCAACCTTTAAGCACTCATAGGCAATTCATAGCCACCAGCGGGACCGGACATCATCTGCTCCTCGACGACGCTGCCGGCAATACCGGTGCCAAGCCGATCGAGTTGGTTGCCATTGCTCTCGCCGGATGCACCGCCTTCGACGTCATTAACATCCTGCGCAAGAAGCGCCTCCAGGTAACGGGCTACGAAGTTAAGGTCGAGGCTGACCAGACGCCTGACCCACCGCAAGTCTTCACCCAGGTTCGCATTCATCACATCGTCACTGGCATTGACGTTCCCCCACAAGCCGTTGACGATGCCATTCGTCTTTCGGAAGAGAAGTATTGCTCGGTGGGTGCAATGGTGAAACAGAGCGCCACACTGCATACCAGCTTCGAGATTGTGCCCGTGGTCGAGCCCGTCCTGGTTGGAGCGTAAGTGTTGCGACGGTCTTGGCACTCGCCGGAACAAATTGCGGCTAACCGTTCTTGGTCATGGCTGGCCTTCATGACCGCAGTGGTCATCGCCGCATCGGCGATGCTGTCCGCGGCGCAAACTGCAAACGCGCCGGGTGCGGAAACAGCGGCTTCGAAGGGGCGCAGCTTTAGCTGCTCCGTATCTGGCCCTCCTTGTGATCCTCAGCCGGCTTCAGCCGGCGACACACCGGCTCCGCTCACTCTGCCTCAGGCCGTCGCCATGGCGCTCGACAAGAATCCCCTCCACAAGGCGTCCCTGGCGGGCACCCGAATCTCGCTCGCCGCCGTCCGCGAATCGCGCTCGCCGCTCTTCCCCAAAATCATGTTTACCGAGAGTGCGGTGCGCGGCAATGATCCCGTCTTTGTCTTCGGCACCAAGCTGCGCCAGCAGAGCTTCACCGTCGCCGACTTCGCCCTCAACCGACTCAACACGCCAACCCCCATCGGCAACTTCTCCAGCCGCTTCTCCGGGCAATGGAGCCTCTTCGACGGCCTGCAAAGCTGGTACAGCGTCAGCCGTGCCCGATACATGCAGCAAGCCTCGGAGCAGCAACTTGACCGCACCGATCAGGAACTGGTGTACCAGGCGGTGCAGGCCTACGACGGTGTTTTGTTGGCGCAGAAGCAGGTCGCCGTAGCGCAGGATACCTTGAAGACGGCGCAAGCCACCGAGCAGCTCAGCCGCGCACGGGTCGAGAGCGGAATGGCGGTGGACTCCGATCTGCTCAGCGCGCAAGTGGCCGTGGCCTCGCGTAAGCAGGAAGTCATACAGGCAGAAAACGGGCTCGCGCTGGCGCGTGCGCAATTGGCGCTGGCACTCGGCATGCCGCCCGACACCATGTACGACCCGCAGGAGAGTCTCACCGAGCACGGCTTTCCCGTCACCACCGTCGCCGATCTGGAGCAGCAGGCGATGGTGAAGCGCCCCGATCTGAAACGTGTGGAGTCCGAACGCAGCGCTCAGGCCAAGAGTATCTCCATGGCCAAGGGCGCCTTCGCTCCGCGGCTCAATGTCTTCGGCTCCTGGGAAACCGATAGCCCTTCTCCCGGATGGAATGGTGGCAACAACTGGATCGCTGGAGCGGAACTGCAGTTCGACTTATTCGATGGCGACAGCAAGCGCGCCCACCTCGCGATGGAAAAAGCTACGCAAGAGCAGGCCACCGCCCTGCGCGACGCGTTTCGCGACCAGATCCGTCTGCAGGTCCGTAAGGCTTATTACGATTACGACGCCGCCCGCCAGCAAGTCGAAGTCGCTCGCGGTGCCATCCAGCAGGCCGAGGAAAGCCTGCGCATCAACCAGAACCGCTATGACGGCGGCTTGACCACCGTCAGCGATCTTTTGCTGGTGGAAGAAGCGGCCCACCGCGCCCAAACCGAATACTGGCAGGCGGTATATCGCATGCAAAGCAGTTACGCCGGAATGGAACTCGCTGCCGGCACTCTTACTCCCAACTCTCCGGCGGTGACCCAATGAACCACCTTGTTTCGAGCGCACGATTTATTTTCGTTTGTCATCCTGAGCGAGCCCGCGCCGATTTTGCGCGGGCAAGTCGAAGGACCCCGCGATTTATTCTTGTTTGTCATCCTGAGCGAGGCCGCGCTGATTTTGCGCGGGCAAGTCGAAGGACCCCTATAACGTCAACAACACCGGTGACCCATCCTTTCGCCCTCTTTTGGCGAAGCGGTGACCCAATAAACCATCCATCTTCCAGCCCACGATTTATCTTTGTTTGTCATCCTGAGCGAGGCCGCGCCGATTCTGCGCGACCGAGTCGAAGGACCCCTATACAGTCGAGAAGTTTGCCGTTGCATCCCCTCGCCCTTTGGCGAAAAAGTGGGACACCAACAATACTTACTCTCCTGGTACTTCTCCTTCTATCGGCCTGCTCCAGCGAGAAACCAACATCGAAGTCCGCACCTGATATCGTTGGCGGCGTCGCTCTCTTCACCGCACAGCGCACCACTGTGCCCGACTACATCGAAGCCACGGGCACCGTGCGCGCCGTCGACTCCGCCCAACTCGCCAGCCAGGTGATGGGAACCATCACCCGTGTCAATGTGCACGAAGGCGACCATGTTCGTCGCGGAGAAGTCCTCCTCACCATCGACGCCGCCCAGCCTCATGCCGCCTACCAAAGCGCTACCGCGGGACTACAGGCCTCCGAACAGGCCATCGCCGCTGCCGACGCCGACTACTCGCTTGCCGAGTCCACCATGCAGCGCTATCAGATGCTTTACGACAAAAAGTCCGTCAGTCCGCAGGAGTTCGACGAGGTGAAGACCAAGCTGGCAGCGGCCAAAGCGCGTCGCGACGCTGCTTATGCCGGTCGCGCACAAGCTGACGCCGCGGTCTCCCAGGCCGGCACCGCCGTCGGATTCACCAGCGTTCGCGCTCCCTTCGATGGACTCGTGACCGCAAAGTTCGTTGACGCAGGCGCCATGGCGGCTCCCGGCGTTTCGTTGCTCACCGTCGAAGATCCCAGTCACTTCCGCCTTGAAGTTCAGGTCGATGAAAATCAGATTGCCGCTGTCCACCTGGGGACCACGGTCCCCCTCGCGATCGATGCCCTCGGCGCTCAACCGATCTCCGGCAAGGTAGTGCAGATTGTTCCTGCCGCCGATCCCTGGAGTCGCAGCTTCACCGTCAAAATCGAGTTGCCGGCCAATCCGCTGATACGTTCTGGTCTCTTCGGACGGGCACAATTTCTCCGCGGCGAGCGTCAATCCATTCTTGTCCCGCTAACCGCGCTTGTACGTCGCGGCCAATTGGACGCGGTGTACGTAATCGATAAAGACCAGATTGCCGGCCTTCGCTACATCACTCTCGGCAAACCTTCCGCCAAGGATGTTGAGGTCCTCTCCGGACTCGACGGCGGCGAACGTGTGGTAGCGGATACGGCCGGAAACGAACTCAGCGGCAAACGAATGGGAGCGCAGTAACCATGGCGGCTGGGCCAAAAAATCCGCTCCGTCTCGCCGGCTCGGTGGCGCACGCTTTCATCAACTCCAAGCTGACGCCGCTGTTCATCGCCGGCGCGCTACTGGCCGGTGCCTTCGCTATTCTCATGACCCCGCGCGAAGAGGAGCCGCAGATTGTCGTGCCCATGCTCGACGTCTTCGTGCGCATGCCCGGCGCCACCCCTGCGGAGGTGCAACAGCGCGCCACCATTCCCATGGAGCGGCTGTTGCGCGAAGTCCCCGGCGTCGAATACGTGTACTCCATCAGCCAACCGGGCATGAGTATGCTGGTGGTGCGTTTCTACGTGGGCACCAAGGAAGAAGACGCAATCGTCAAGGTCTACAACAAGCTGTACTCCAATCTCGATCGCATTCCGCAAGGTGTCTCCCAGCCCCTCATCAAAGTTCGTTCCATCGACGACGTACCAATCATGGCGCTCACCTTGTGGGGTGAGCATTACGACAGTTATCAGCTTCGCCAGATCGCCGGTGAACTCGAGGAGCAGCTCAAGCAGGTCCCCGACGTTTCGGAGACGAAGATCATCGGCGGACTTCCCCGCCAGGTACGCGTGGTGCTCGACTCGCAACGGCTGTCAGCCTATGGAATGACCGCCGGCGCGGTCGCCTCCCATCTCGAACAGGCCAATGCGCGCAGCATTTCCGGCAGCTTCGCCCAGGACAATCAGGAGTTCCAAGTCGAAGCCGGACGCTTCCTCGGTCGCGCCGAAGACTTGAAGCAGGTCGTGGTTGGCGTTGTCCAAGGCAAGCCTGTGTATTTGCGCGACGTAGCCACGGAGATAGTCGATGGTCCTGCCGAGCCCGAAGATTATGTGCTGTACGCCAATGCTGCCGGCGCTCCCAGCAACGCGTCCCGCGGCGACTTTCCTGCCGTCACCATCACCCTCGCCAAGCGGAAAGGCACCAACGCGACGGTCATCAGCGAAGCAGCGGAAAAGAAAATCGCCGACCTGCGCGGATACCTTCTGCCCTCAGATTTGAATGTCACCGTCACCCGCAACTATGGCGAGACCGCCAAAGACAAATCCGACGAATTGCTCAAGCACCTGTTTCTAGCCACGCTGTCGGTCACCCTCCTCATCGCGCTGGCGCTGGGCTGGCGCGAATCGGGCGTGGTGTTGATCGCAATTCCCGTTACCTTGGCGCTCACCCTTTTCATCTTCTACATCTTTGGCTACACCCTCAACCGAGTCACCCTCTTCGCCCTCATCTTCTCCATCGGCATTCTGGTTGACGACGCGATTGTCGTGGTGGAGAACGTGGTACGCCATTTCCGTTTGCCGCAAAGTAAGGGTCGGTCGCTGTCCGATGTCGCCGTCGAAGCCGTGGACGAAGTCGGCAACCCCACCATCCTCGCCACTTTCGCCGTGATCGCCGCCATTCTTCCCATGGCCTTCGTGCGCGGCCTGATGGGTCCGTACATGCGTCCCATACCCGTCGGCGCATCCGCGGCCATGTTGTTCTCGCTGATCGTGGCCTTTGTGGTCTCACCCTGGGCGGCGCTGCGTTTGCTTCGCCACTACGCTTCCGGCAGCGGATACAAACATGAAACCGAAGGCTGGACCACGCGCTTCTACCGCCGCATCATGAATCCGTTGATCGAGAACCCGCGCCGCCGCTGGCTTTTTCTTGGCAGCGTGGTCGTGATGCTGTTGCTCGCCTGCTCGCTGGTAGCGTTCAAGCTGGTCAAAGTCAAGATGCTGCCCTTCGACAACAAGAGCGAATTCCAGGTCATGATCGACATGCCCAACGGAACCACGCTCGAGCAAACCACGCGCGTGGCGCAGGAGTTGGGTCAGTATCTCGGCAGGCAGCCCGAAGTGCAGAACTATCAGATCTACTCGGGCACGTCCGGCCCTTACAACTTCAACGGGCTGGTGCGCCATTACTTTTTGCGCCACGGCTCGAATCAAGCCGACATTCAAGTCAACCTGCTGAATCGTCATGAGCGCAGCACGCAGAGCCACGACATCGCCAAGCGTCTCCGTCCTGGCTTGGTCGAGATCGGCAACCGTTATGGCGCGCGCATCAAGGTCGCCGAGGTGCCGCCCGGTCCGCCCGTATTGCAAACGCTCGTCGCCGAAGTGTACGGCCCCGATTATCAGCAACAGGTAGAGCTGGCCCGGCAGATCAAGCACATCTTCCAGACCACACCCGGCGTGGTTGACGTCGATTGGTACATCGAAGATCCGCAAGTGAAGTACGACTTGAAGGTTGATCTGGACAAAGCGGCGCTGCACGGTGTCTCTGCAGCCGATGTGACTCGTACTCTGCAGGTCGGCCTCGATGGCACCACCGCCGGCCTGCTGCACGCTCCCGAATCGCGCGAGGACATTCCGATTCGCGTCCAACTGGGCCGCGCCGATCGCTCCAGCATCACATCGCTGCAGTCGTTGCGCCTGCCCAGCGCCGGTGGCGGACAAGTCTCGGTCGGCGAACTGACCAACCTCGAAAAGAAAACCATCGACACCACCCTCTACGCCAAGAACCTGCATCCCGTGGTCTATGTTCTAGGCGACGTTGCCGGCGAAGAAGAAAGCCCGGTCTATGCCATTCAGAAGATGGGCAAGGCCATCGATGAGCTCAAGACTGCGGGCGGCTATCGCATCCAGCAGTACAACATCGCCACGCCCACGGAGACCGACCGTCTGGCGATGAAGTGGGATGGCGAGTGGCACATCACCGTCGAGGTCTTCCGTGACCTGGGCTTGGCCTTCGCCGCGGTGCTGGTGCTGATCTACGTGCTCGTCGTCGGCTGGTTCCGCTCCTTCATCGTGCCGCTGGTGATTATGGCGCCGATCCCGCTGACGCTGGTCGGCATTCTACCGGCGCACGCGTTGATGGGCGCATTCTTCACCGCAACCTCAATGATTGGTTTCATAGCAGGCGCCGGCATCATCGTGCGCAACTCCATCATCCTCGTCGATTTCATCGAGCTTCGCCGGAACCAGGGCATGAGCCTCGAGCATGCCGTAGTCGATGCCGGTGCAGTGCGCTTCCGTCCTATGCTGCTAACCGCCGCAGCGGTGGTTGTGGGCGCCAGCGTGATTCTGTTCGATCCGATCTTCCAGGGACTGGCGATTTCTCTGATGGCGGGCGAGGTGGCGTCCACCGTGCTTTCGCGGATGGCCGTGCCCGTCCTTTATTACATGGTGGAAAAGCACAAGCGACCGGCACTGGGCAACAGCTCGGCCCCGGCACTCTCTCAGGAGGTACACGCATGACAATCGAACGTGGTCTGCGACTGATGGCGGGAGTGTTCGTTCTGCTCTCGCTCGCTCTCGGATACTGGGTCAATTCCTACTGGTATCTGTTCACCGCATTCGTGGGACTGAACCTGCTGCAATCGGCATTCACCAACTGGTGTCCCGGGATGTGGATGCTGGCGAAGCTTGGATTAAAACCCGCGGGAGGAGTGTAATAGGAACATGCCTGCATGGATTCCGCTGGTCGCGTTTGTGGTCGTCTATGTCGTGCTCACGCAATGGCTTCTGCCCAAGCTCGGCGTCCCTACCTGACGGAGCCAAGGCAGCGCCGGGTCCCGGTGCAATCCTGACGACGGGCCTAGCTCGTCCGTGCGTGCCGACACTTCTGCGAAAAAGCCCAGCGGACAATGACCGATGCAGTTGTGTCATCCCGAGCAAGCCTCCTTTGCGCCGCGAGCTCTCTGAGCGTGCCGATTCGCGCCGTTGCGCGAAAGGCACGCATCCATCCTTATTTCAAGATTTCAAGCTGAGCGGCGCGCCATAATAACCAGGCTCTGATCTGGAACATGCCTGTCCGTCTCAAAACCGGCGACAATTCCCTTACCCTGGATCAGGCAAACGCGTCATTGGTGAAATAAGGAATCCCCACCTCTGGGCCATCTCCAAGCGAGCAGCCGCGAGAGCCGGATCAGCATCCTAGTTTTGGGGCGAGCGCATTATCCAAGGATCCAGTCGGCGTCACTTTCGACTCTCCCATCCGTTCCAGCTTTTTGACCCGAGGGAAAAAAGTCGACCTTCTTGTCATCGGGCTACACCCCGAAACGCCCGCCCAGTGCCGATTTGACGCTGATCGGCCATGCGTAACATAATGTCAACTCCACGAAAGAGGCGCCCACCAATGCCAGATGACCCCCTTGAAAACGCACATCCATTCACCCATACACCGGTGCACACGGCAGACCATGTGCTTATTCAATCCACGTGCAAGAGATGCGGATCGTCCAAACTCGTTTCCGCGCACGATGGCACTCTCGAGACTTGGGAGCGAGAGCACCGCTGCGAAAACGTCGGGTCAACGCAACTTTGAGATGCTCCTTCCAGGACGCAGACATGTCCTTGAGCAATGGCCTTTCGTCTGCACTTTGACTCTTCGTCGGTCCACCATCGCATCATAGATTGCCCTGTTCTTCAGACTAAGCTCCGCCACCGCCTACTCCTGTTTATATCCGGCTATTACGTTTGCCCGGAGACAAGCCGCTCACAGTGTGCCTAACTTTTCACAGCAAGCTGACAACATCCTGACAACAGCGTCGCTGCTTCTCCCTAGGATTGCTTCAGATCAAGCACGAAGCAGGCCGGTGGAGATATGCAGTTTCTTGAGAATTCAAAGACCTTTGCGATTGCCACATTGATTTTGCTGGCGGGGCATTCCGTCTACGCGCAGGTGAATCGTCAGGACACACCGTCACAAAAGATCAGCGAACGCAAAGAAGTTTCCGTGACGGCCGTCTCCGGCGAAAGCTGCCTCGCGCATCTCAATCGGTCGTTCAACGAAACCAGCATGGGTAAGACCGGACACTTGGGTCCGCCTGCGGCGGCGCCGGACGAGACAGATCCGCGGTGGCAACCTTCGTCCTCGTCTGGCCTTCCGCCGCAAACCGTGACCTTGCATGGTTCCGATCTCTACCGGCTGAATTGCCAGGGCTGTCACGGCGAGTCAGGTCAGGGAGCGCCACCGGAAATCAACTCCGTCATTAACCCGGTGCGGGCAACCTCCGTGGCACTTGTGATGGAGCGCATGAAGCAGTCCGGCATGGACATCAGCCGGGCCGATGCCGTCAAGCTGGCGCAACAGTCTAACGCTGCATTGTTGCTGCGTCTGCACAAGGGTGGCGAGAACATGCCACCGTTTCCTCATCTCAACGAAGCCGAAGTTCGCTCACTCTTTGCGTATCTCAAACTTCTTGTCGGTGTGCCAGGAGCCGAGCGCGAACAAGTGGCCGTTACCGAGTCGCCCCTTCGCATCGGCGAGCACATTGTAAAGTCCACTTGTCATACCTGCCACGGTGCTACCGGACCTGATCCCAACCCACAGCAGATTTGGGATGGAGCAATCCCACCTCTGAGTACCCTCACCACGCGCAAGAGCCGGCCTGGGTTTGTCCAGAAAATCACTCATGGAGCTCCCATCCTGATGGGTGCGCAGCCAATGCTCTACCGCGGCAGGATGCCGGTCTTTTACTACTTAAGTGAGCAAGAGGCCGAGGATGTATATCTCTACCTCTCGCTATACCCACCTTCGGATTCAACTTCTCTCGATACGACCATCGCCCTATCGCAGCACCGTGGGGACGCAGGCGGAGGCGCGGCTCCGCCACCGCAGAAGGCCGGAAGTAGATCATTCGTGTTGCCCCAATCGTCAGCCGAGCAGCCAGACACAAGTTCTGATGTGAAAAACATTGTTTTGCTTTCCATGGTCGTTGCTCTGGTCATTCTTCTTCTTGCCGGAGGGCTCGGGTTCACCATCGGCGAGCTTCACCGGCTGTCGGCGGCGAGTCAGGTCTCCCGTCCGGCTGTCAAAACCACAATTAAGGAGAGAACCGAGGATGCTACGCCAACCCTTCAAGGCGTTTCGTAAGTTATTTTTCATTCTGATGCTGATGACATTTCCGCACGTAGTGGCGAGCAAAAGCTATGCTATCCCAGCCTTCGCGCGGATGTACGGCACCAGTTGCAGTACTTGCCACATTGACTTCCCCAAGCTGAATGACTTTGGCAAAGCCTTCAAGGACGCGGGCTTCAAGTTCCCCAAAGACGACGAGTCGATGATCAAGATTCCGCCGGTCATGCTGGGCGCGCCCGCCAATGCGGAACTGTGGCCGAAAGCCATCTGGCCGGGAACCATACCTGGCATTCCGCCGATCGGTCTGCGCATGAACAATTACTTCCAGTACACCGGTACCAGCAGTGGGAAGTTTGCCGCGCTGACCCCGGCGGGAACCCTGCCGCCTTTTGTTCCGACCACCGATTTCGAGACCGGACTATTCAGCATCTTCACCGCCGGCAATTTCGGCAGCGACATCGCCTTCTGGGTGGATGACGACATCAGCGTTGCTGGGGCGAATGCCAACGGCGGCCTGGGTGATGGTTATCTCAAGTTCGTCAATGTTGGCCGTTTCCTGAAGCTGCCGAAGCACTCGCTCAATCTCCGCGTCGGCCAGTTTGAACTCGAACTGCCTTTCACCCAGGCCCGCAGCATCTGGATCAGTCCGTACGATATCTACACCCAGGCCAATATTGGCGCCATGAACTCGCTCATTCCGCTACAGCAGTTCGTCAATAACCAATTCACCATGGCGGATGCGGGGAAAGGTATCGAGCTAAGCGGCGGGCTTCATACCGGCGGCTATCAGTACTCCATCGCCTTCATCGATCAGAACACCAGCGGAGTAGGGCAGGACGCGAATCCCGGCAGTCCGTATGTACCGCAAGCGACGGGCAGCAACAATGGCGGCCTCGGCGTCGCCTCTGATGCAAACTTCAAGGACATCTACGCCAGCTTTCAATACCGCTTCAACCTAGAGCACGATAAAGAAAGCCGCAATGCCATCCAGGCGGCTGGGCCCACCGGACCTCGCGATCACACGTATCTGAACTTCGGTACCTACTACTTCTATGGGCGCTCGGTACAGCGCTTGCTGGGCGCAGGCGCAGACGGTACATCCGCTGTCATCACCGCACGCGAGCCCTTCTACCGTGTCGGCGGCAACATGACCTTTCAACTATCGTTGCTGCCTGCAGTTCAATGCCCTGTACATGTATGGGCACGACTACAACCTTCTGCCCATCGATGCCAGCGGCAAGCTAATTCCTCTGCAGAACCTCAGCACCGCCGTCCCGGTGGGCTTCATTCATAGCACGCCTGCTACCTTCAGCGGCGGCTTTGTGGACGCGGAGTGGCTGGCTTACCCGTGGATGTACGTCATGCTTCGCTACGACGCGGTGAATTCGACCTCCGACCGCATCAATGGCCTGGCAACGAATCCATCCTTTACCGGTGCGCCTTTCAATGGCCCCTTCAGTTCGACGCGCAATCGCATAACGCCCGGCGTACAGTTCCTGATCCACGCCAACATCAAGGCGTCTTTCGAGTACCAGTTCCGCCCTTCGCAATCCGTGGTGATTGCCACCAATCCGCTGACCGGCTTGCCGGTAGCGCTAAACCCTTTCCACACGAATACAGCCGTAGCTGGTTTGGAATTCGTCTACTGAACGGTTTGATCTAGTGCCTAGAGTCATAAGTTCGTTTCACAGCCGACATTTTATGTCAGAGCACGACTTCAGTCGTACCGATATGTTGCTTATTTGTTGTCATCACGAGCCGACTTTAGTCGGCGAGGGATCTGCTTTTACGAGTTTCTAACACTACCAACGAAAGGAATATTCATGATGCGCAGTATTCTATTAGCCGTTCTACTGGTAACGACCGTCGCAGCCACCGCTGCCGCCGGTACCATAGAAGGTAAAGTCTCGCCGGGAAAGTCCGTCGTCTATGTGGACACCATCCAGGGCAAAACCTTCCCCGCACCCGCACAACAGCCGGTCATCAACCAAAAGGGGCTTATGTTTAATCCCCACCTGCTAGTCATACAGGTAGGAACGACAGTGCAATTCCAGAACGATGACTCGGTACAGCACAATGTTTTCTGGCCGTCGATCAGCGGTAATAAGAAGCTGGCCCATAACTTGGGCACCTGGCCGAAGGGCGATAAGCGTCCCTTTAAGTTCGACAACCCTGGCGTGGTTTCGTTGCTGTGTAATGTTCACCCGGAGATGTCAGGCTATATTGTTGTGAGCCCAACGCCATACTTCGCCGAAACCGACGCCGCCGGGAACTACAAAATCGAGAATATTCCCGATGGTAAGTACACCATAGTTGCCTGGCATGACGGCATGAAGCAAACGAAATCGGTAGATGTCGCCGGTACCGGCAAGGCTGATTTTGCGCTCTCGAAATGAGCAGCTATGTTAATTCATAGGAAGCTACTCCTCAGATATGCTGCCATCCTACCGCTGGTGCTCGGAGCCATACTTCCTGTGCGCGCTCAAGTGATTACCCCGATGGAATTGTCTGACCCCAGCGCACGACATTTACAGCAGCGGCACTTGCAAACCTTAATGGCGATTGGCACCGCGATCGAGGCGCACAAGTTTCCTTATCCTTTTTATTTCAGTCGAACTCTGGATGTTGATCTAGCCAAGGTGCAGGTTGCCGACCAGCGGTCCATTCGCTTCGACATTTACAAGGGTCAAACTGTACTGGAGGTCACCGGCAACTACTATGCTGCTTATTCGGCAGATCGCATGGATTCGTACGCGCGATTGAAGGAAACCTTTCAATCGGTGGTCATGCCGATATTGCAGGCGGAAGTTCCGCACTTCCCAGATGACTCCGAATTTTCGGCATTTGCCGTCGAGGTTTCTCACCACGTCCGGCAGAAAGTGATGGGCATCAGTTCTGAACAACCGGAGAACGTCACCGTCCTTATTTCGGTTCCGGTTGCCCAGAAGCTCATCGACGCGAAGGACGACGACCAAAAACAGGCGGCGATCTTAGACGCACACATATTTCTGAATGGTCAGCCCTATGCTTTGTGGCTCCAGGAAGGTTCTCCTTCGGAGGAGTGGAAGGAAAAGTATGCGCCACCATTGGTGGCTAAAAGTCCGCCAGCAGCCGTGGCGAGCAACGCCCCTTCCAACAGTCCGTCCGTGTCCGCTAACCTGATGAACGTTTCAGCGACGCCTATGCGAATTTTCACGCCTGAGTCCCTGGCGTTATTGCAACGTCAGAACCAGGACGCCATCGATCGAATGGTCCAGGGCCTGGACGCCCAGGCGCATTTCATCGCCTACGTACCGCCCGTCTTCATCGGTTTCCGCCAGAGTGCGTACTTGCAATTGTCATTTCAGACGTCGCTTGACGCTGCGCCCGGAAGTTCGCGCTACAAACTGGCGGCCCTGGCGTTCGACGAACACTTATCTCATCTCATACGGCCCACGCTGGACTTCTTCCCGCAAGACGTTGGCTTCGATGGAGTGGACTTCAGCAGTACGATCCATCTCAGCGATGGAACGCAGACCGAAGCCGTCGAGTTCTTCTTCCCCTTCCGCATGATGCGGTGCTTCGCCAGCTACGACTGTACTGGCCAGCAATTGCTCGACTCTGGAACAGTAGTCATCAACGGCGAACGCTCCGCCCTGGACCTGCAAGTCGCCGAAGGAAAAAATTGACGACGCCAGAGTGAGCCGCTTGACATTTCGTTTTTCGAGGGTAGAATTTGGACATCTTTTCAGCCGTCTAGATTAAACCTTCGTCCAGCGAGAGCTGCCCGAACAAGCGCTTCTCTGCTCGCCTCCCGGCTCGGCTGGCCACTTCGTTCACGCGGTATCCAACCCCACTGTCGGAAGCAATTCGGCAGCGCAGGAGAAAGTATGTCTTGCCCCCGGGTGTTCTCTGGCCGCTTTACAGTATCCAAAAGCATTTCCCTCGGTTTCCTGCTGACATTGATCTTTGCTGGCGCAATGTGTCGGGCTGCCACCTCCACCTGCCCCACGGGCGCGCTGCCGCCCGGCAGCAGTCAGGATCCACCCGACCTGGTGGTGAATACCGGCACCTGCACCGTGAAGGCGGGTACCTACCATTATCACAACGTTAACATCTACGGCGGCGGCGCCTTGCAATTCGCTGATGACGGAAACATTGACTTCTGGGCAGAATCCATCCTGGTCGAAAACAATGGCTCGCTGGTGGCGGGCAGTCCCGCTGCGCCGTTCAGCCACTCGTTGACCATCCATCTCTGGGGCAAGGACCAGGGCGTTGGCACAGGTAAGCGAGATGGTGGTGCCGGTATCCGTTGCCTATCGGACAACAAGGGGCAATGCGGTATTGACGACGTCGTATGGACGTCCAACTGCCCCAACCACGACTGCAGCGTAATGATGCCGATGTTTCCTACGGATTGCATTAAGTCTGATCTTCCGGGCCAGGTCAACGACTGCTTCTATTCTTACATGCCCTTGGACTATGACGACGGTACCAGCGGGGACCCGCCCGCCGTCGGCTATTTCGGCTACAAGGTGCTGGCGGTCTCTTATGGCGGGACACTGCAACTGTTCGGGAAGAAGGGTGCAACCTATACGGCTGATATCGAGAAGATGCCCTGGTCGTCCGGCGCAAGTTGGGCAAGGCTCAGTTCCACCATCGGTCCAGGTTCACCCACATCCTCAACCATGGTTTTGGATCGGATCGTGAACTGGGCGCCTGGCGACAAGGTCGTCATCACCACCACAGACTACCTGCCCGGCCACTCCGAGCAGGTTCAGGTAGTGAAGAACGACACCTCGTCCGGTCATTATTCCTTCATCTTCTTTAGTCCTGCAGTGAAATTTCCGCATAACGGGACTACGTACGATCTCGGCATCAAGAAAGTCCCCTCCGGCATCGGTCCCGACCAGGATCCGCATGTTAACTGCTCTCCTGGCCAAACGCGCTGTATCGACACTCGCGCTGCCGTCGGCCTGCTCACCCGCAGCATTCGCATCGTTTCAGAGGGCGACACCGACAACATGCCGCTTGACAAGCCCGGCACCGCTTGTCCCAATCCTGATCCCAGCCAGCCAAACTCCTGTGTTTATTTCGGTGGTCATACCATTGTTCGTCAAGGAGTCAAGAACTTCCAGGTGCAAGGTGTGGAGTTTTACCAGATGGGGCAGGGTGGACGCATCATGCACTACCCAGTCCACTTCCATATGGCCCGCCAGACCCCGCCGGGAACGTTCGTCAAAGACTCTTCGGTTTGGGATTCCATGACGCGCTGGTACACCATTCACGGTTCGCAGGGAGTGACCCTGGCGCGCAATGTCGGATATCTTTCCATCGGCTCGGGCTACTACCTCGAAGATGGCAGTGAAACTGGTAACCAGTTGTTTTCCAATCTGGGTGCATTCGCTCGCGCTGGAATCGACAACAGGCAAAATCCCCGGGGTGTGCCAGGCATTCTCGGCTTCGATAGCGAAAATCCAACGGTCTTCTGGATGATGAATGGCTGGAATGATTTCC
>CAVWLY010000009.1:0-12768 GCA_963755865.1 uncultured Acidobacteriaceae bacterium
TGCGGGGCACCGATTGGGTACCGATTTGAGCCAGTCCTCGACCCGACCCGATCGCGACGCCACAAAACACAATGAGCGTCTCGTGCATGAATCCCAAACTCCGCGAGAAATTATTGGCAATCGTTGCAACGGCGAGCGGGATGCTGTCTCAACGAGCAAGATCAATAATCGCCTCCGCCGGAGCCGCTCCGTTAGGCAAAGGAGTGAACCCAACCCGGCCGCCGCAAAGACCTTCCAAAGGCTGTTTCCTGAATCCTGGCCGGCTTAACATTAACGATCTCGCCACTATGCAGAAGCCTGGCCTCGATCCCCCATGATGGGCAATCGGCCCTCTTGTGCTGTATCGGTACAGAAACGCCGCACTTGTAATCGTAAGCATCACGGATTGGATCATGTTCTTTGCCACGGCGATTGGAGGCCGCCTCCATGGCAAAGAGCATACGCAAGTGGATCCTAAAACAGTTCTGTGATTGGCTTCCGAGCTGCGGCACCTGTCGCGGTCTTCACCAGTAATAAAATAGGTCGAGACGTGAGTCTCGACCTTCAATCGGAGGATTATGAGAAGTAGTCAGAGCTGCTTGTTCTGGCTGGCCTTCTCGGGTGCTGGGCCGTATTCGTTCCGCTTTGCGTAAGTCCAGCGTAGCTAGTAGATAAATCAACTATTGTTCACAGCCCCCTTCGCTTGCCGTTCCTCGGAGGCAGCCACCGACCGGAGCGCAGCTGCGATGTGGGCCCCTGGTTGTTGGGCCAGGTGTTCGTAAGTCTTCCAGCGTAAGTCCACCTCACGCTGAGCCTCGACCAGCAACTCAGCGGCAACAAGCGGGGCACTCTGGCGCAACATGGTGTAGCGAGTTTCGTTATAAATGTAGTTCTCCAAAGCTACCGTTGGGGCTTTGCTGTCGAGGACGAAGGGGTTCTTGCCTTCGTCTGCCAGCGCTGGGTTGTAACGGAAGAGCGGCCAATGTCCTGACTGCACCGCAAGTTTCTGCTGATCAAGCCCGTGCACGAGGTCATAGCCATGCGCGATGCAATGGCTGTAGGCGATGATGATCGAAGGCCCGTCATAGGCCTCGGCTTCCTGGAACGCTTTGAGCGTGTGCGAATCGCTCGCCCCCATGGCAACACGCGCAACGTAAACTGCTCCGTAGTGCATAGCCATCAGTGCAAGGTCTTTTTTGCCGCTGGGCTTGCCCGCCGCCGCAAATTTCGCCACAGCGCCGCGAGGTGTTGATTTTGACATTTGTCCGCCGGTGTTCGAGTACACCTCAGTATCCAGCACGAGGATGTTTACGTTGCGTCCGGAGCTGAGAACGTGATCGAGACCTCCGTATCCGATGTCGTAGGCCCAGCCGTCGCCTCCTAATATCCACACTGACTTCCGCACAAGGCTGTCAGCTAGTCCCCGGAGATTGCGGGCTTCAAAGCTGTCCTGACCGGCAAGTAACTTCTTCAAGTCGGCAACACGGGCGCGCTGGTCGCGGATTCCGGCTTCGGAGCGCTGTTCGGCGTAGAGCAGACCCTTCACGAGTTCTTCCGGCAGCGTACCCAAGAGCCGGACAAGCAGTTCACGAGCCTGTTCTGCGTGCTTGTCGAGAGCCAGACGCATTCCGAGGCCAAACTCGGCATTGTCCTCGAACAAAGAGTTAGACCAGGCAACACCCCGACCGTCCTTGTTGACGCTATAGGGTGTGGTTGGAAGGTTACCACCATAGATCGAGGAGCAACCGGTTGCATTGGCTATTAGGGAACGATCGCCGGAAAGTTGCGTGAGCAGTTTGACATACGGAGTCTCGCCGCAGCCAGAGCATGCGCCAGAGAACTCAAACAGCGGTTCAAGAAGCTGAACATCTTTGACCTGCCCTAGGTTGAGCATGGTGCGGTCGGTTTCAGGAAGCGACAGGAAGAACTCCCAGTTCTTAGCCTCGGATGCGCGCAAGGGTGACTGCGGCACCATGTTGATGGCTTTGTGCTCGATCTCTGTCTTTGACTTCGCTGGGCAGGCTTCAATGCACAGCGCACAGCCAGTGCAGTCTTCAGGCGCGACCTGCAATGTGTAACGCTGACCCGGGAAGTTCTTCCACTTGGCTTCGACGGACTTGAAAGTCTCCGGTGCATTCACAAGCTTGTCGCTCGCATATACCTTGGCGCGAATGACCGCGTGCGGACAGACGAGTACGCACTTCCCGCACTGGATGCAGAGCTTTTCATCCCACTCCGGAATCTCCAATGCGATGTTGCGCTTTTCCCATCGTGCGGTAGCAGTTGGGTAAGTGCCGTCAACAGGGAGCGCGCTCACTGGCAGGTCGTCGCCGTTGCCCAGAATCATGGGTGCGAGGACGTTTTTCACAAATTTAGGGGCCGCATCAGGAACTGCCGGGCGGATGTCGTGAGTGCTGGTCACTGAGGCGGGCACCTTAACCTCAAAGAGATTATCGAGCGTGCTGTCAACGGCGGCCCAGTTCTTCTGCACCACAGCCTCGCCTCGCTTGCCATAGGTCTTCTTGATCGCGTTCTTGATGGCAATAATAGCCACATCGCGGGGCAGCACGCCGCTGATGGCAAAGAAGCAAGTCTGCATGATTGTATTGATGCGGCCGCCCATGCCGGTTTCCTTCGCGACCTTGTATCCATCGATCACATAGAAGCGCAGCTTTCTGGCGATAATCTCTTTTTGTACGGTCGCCGGCAGTTCGTTCCACACTTCGTCCGCACCGAACGGGCTATTGAGAAGGAACACGGCGCCGGTATCGGCATACTTGAGCACGTCGAATCGGTCCAGAAATGTGAACTGGTGACATGCCACGAAGTTCGCGCGGTTGACGAGGTAGCTGGAGCGAATGGGGTTTTGGCCAAAGCGCAGGTGCGAGGTGGTGACTGATCCGGATTTCTTCGAGTCGTACACGAAGTATCCCTGGGCAAAGTTGTCTGTGTCTTCACCGATGATCTTGATCGAATTCTTGTTTGCGCCTACGGTGCCGTCGGCGCCGAGTCCGTAAAAAAGCGCGCGTACTGTGTCGGGGTGCTCGGTGCTGTATGCCGGATCATAGTCAATAGAAGTGTGAGTCACGTCATCCACAATTCCGACCGTGAAGTGATTCTTGCTGGTCGCCCTGCCAAGTTCGTCAAAGACACCCTTGACCATGGCTGGGGTGAACTCCTTTGACGACAAGCCGTATCGTCCATTTATCACCTTGGGGAACGACTTAATTGGTGAGTTGCCGGAGGCGATGCCCTCGGCGAGTGCCGTGAGAACATCGCCGTAAAGCGGTTCCCCCGCCGAGCCGGGCTCTTTGGTACGGTCGAGCACGGCAATCGACTTCACAGTTGTTGGCAGAGCCTGGAGAAAAAGTTCGGAGGCGAAAGGCCGATATAGGCGAACCTTAACAATACCGATCTTTTCGCCCTCGGCCAACAGCGCTTCGAGAGTTTCTTCAGCAACTTCCGCGCCAGAGCCCATCAGAACGATTACACGTTCAGCGTCGGGAGCGCCGTGGTATTCGTAAATCCGGTATTGGCGCCCGGTGAGACTCGCGAACCGATCCATCTCGTTCTGCACGATCTCCGGCAGTGCAATGTAGTAGGGATTTACGGTCTCGCGCGCCTGAAAATAAACATCAGGGTTCTGTGCCGTGCCGCGCAGCACCGGAGCATCCGGGGTGAGTGCACGGTTTCGGTGTGCCTCCACTAGTTCGTGAGGGAGCATCGCCCTCATGACGTCAACACCAATTTGTTCAACTTTGCTGACTTCGTGTGAGGTCCGGAAGCCGTCAAAGAAGTGCACGAACGGAATTCGCGATTCCAGGGTTGCCGCTTGTGCAATTAACGCGAAGTCCATGACCTCCTGCACGGAGTTGGACGATAGTAGCGCCCAGCCAGTCTGTCGCACAGCCATAACGTCTTGGTGATCACCAAAAATCGACAGCCCCTGCGCCGCCACCGCTCGCGCTGCAACATGCATGACGCACGGCGTGAGTTCGCCCGCGATCTTGTACATGTTTGGAATCATTAGCAGCAGCCCTTGCGATGAGGTGAAAGTGGTGGTCAGAGCCCCCGCCTGCAGTGCGCCGTGCAATGTGCCAGCGGCACCTGCCTCACTTTGCATCTCGAATACGGAAGGGACTGTGCCCCAGATATTAGGCTTGCTCTCCGAGGACCACTGGTCGCTCCACTCGCCCATGGGCGAACTTGGAGTAATCGGATAAATTGCAATGACTTCGTTGGTCTTATGCGCAACGTAGGCGGCAGCTTCATTGCCATCAATCGTGACTTTTTGCTTCATACACTCAACTCCTTGTTTCAAAACGCTTATGAGATCTGATCTCACGGTACCTGTTAATTGGACAACCTAAAAAT
This sequence comes from uncultured Acidobacteriaceae bacterium, assembly GCA_963755865.1. Taxonomy (GTDB): domain Bacteria; phylum Acidobacteriota; class Terriglobia; order Terriglobales; family Acidobacteriaceae; genus Bog-257. The sequence continues at coordinate 4,354 of CAVWLY010000009.1, forward strand.
CGGGACCAACTTGTAAAACAATTGATCCCATACAAGCATTGAGGAAGGACGGAGCCCGCCATCTTTTCGTAGCCGTACTCCGGTGCAACGCCTATGCCAAACGCTCCGCTGACACACCGACAGTAGCGCCCAAAGCTTCCAACATGGCTTCGCCAAGGAGCGCTGGTGAATTGACGATATGCACGCCAGCAGCTTTCAGAGCTTTGAACTTTTCTTGGGCTGTCCCCTTGCCTCCGCTGATGATCGCCCCGGCGTGTCCCATGCGGCGTCCGGGAGGTGCGGTCTGCCCGGCGATAAAACTCACCACCGGTTTTCGGACGTTGTCTTTGATGTACTCTGCCGCCGTTTCTTCGGCAGTGCCGCCGATCTCGCCGATCATGATGACAGCATCGGTTTCCATGTCGTCGTTGAACAGCGCCAGCGCATCGACAAAGCTGGTGCCGATATTAGGATCGCCACCGATGCCAATTGCGGTTGACTGTCCGAGGCCAAGTTGCGAGAGCTGGTGGACGGCCTCGTAGGTCAGCGTGCCCGAGCGCGATACGATTCCAATGTGACCGGGGCGATGAATGTTCGCTGGCATAATGCCGATCTTGCATTTGCCCGGAGAGATAATGCCAGGGCAGTTTGGCCCAATCAGCCGTGACTTACTTCCCTCGATATAGCGCAACACGTTCACCATGTCGCGTGATGGTATGCCTTCCGTGATGCAGATAATCAGCGGCACCTCGGCATCGACTGCTTCCATGATTGCGTCGGCGGCAAAGGGTGGAGGCACGAAGATTACGCTGGCGTTGGCTCGAGTTTCTGACATTGCATCGGCGACGGTATTGAATACCGGCCATCCCTCATGGGTGGTTCCGCCCTTGCCCGGCGTTACTCCGCCCACAACCTGTGTGCCGTAGGCCGCGCAAGCTTTGGCGTGGAAGGTTCCTTCGCGGCCGGTGAGGCCCTGCACGATCAATCGGGTGTTCTCATCAACAAGAATGCTCATCTTTTATCTCCCCGCTGCCGCGGCAACAACCTTCTCTGCCGCGTCTTTCATGGTTTGCGCCACAATAAAGTTCAAGCCGCTAGACTGCAGGATTTCGCGTCCCTCATCCACGTTGGTGCCTTCCAAACGCAGCACGATCGGCAGTTGGATATTGGTCTTGCGCGCTGCCTGTACTACGCCCTGGGCCAGGGTGTCCACCCGCAGAATTCCGCCGAAGATGTTGATGAGCACGGCCTTCACGCTTTTGTCGGCCAGCAGAGTATGAAATGCGTGTGTCACCTGCTCGGCATTAGCTCCGCCCCCCACGTCGAGAAAGTTGGCCGGCTCGCCGCCGGCAAATTTGATGATGTCCATCGTCGCCATGGCCAGTCCCGCTCCATTGACCATGCAACCCACGGTGCCGTCCAGCTTGATGTAGTTGAGGTTGTACTTGCTGGCTTCGACCTCCAGCGGATCTTCCTCGGTGATGTCGCGCAGTTCCTTTACCTCCAGACGGCGGTAAAGGGCGTTGTCGTCGATGTTCACCTTGGCGTCCAACGCATACACGCGGCCATCGGTGGTGGTGATGAAAGGATTGATCTCAATCAGGGAAGCGTCGGTCTCCACGTAGGCCTTGTAGAGCACCAGCATGAACTGTACCGCGGGTGCGATAAGCGAAGGCTTCAGACCGAGGCCGAAGGCAATCTTGCGCGCCTGGAAGGCCTGAAAGCCGATCGCGGGATCGATGTACTCCTTGATGATCGCATCCGGATTCTCGGCCGCAACCTTCTCTATCTCCATTCCGCCTGCTTTGGAGGCCATGAACACGGGACGCGAAACCGCGCGATCCAACAGGATGCCTAAATACATCTCGCTGGCGATCGGAAGTGTCTCTTCGATCAGCAACCGCCGCACGTGTTTGCCCTCAGGACCGGTCTGGTGCGTTACCAGTCGCATCCCCAGAATGTTTTCTGCCAGCTCGCCGGCCTGCGTGTAACTCTTCGCTAGCTTCACACCACCGCCCTTACCGCGGCCTCCAGCATGAATCTGCGCCTTGACTACTATTCCGGTCGCCCCTGCGCTCATCAGGTCTTTAGCGGCACGCTCTGCTTCCTCGCGCGACTCCACCATCGTGCCGCGCGGCACCGCGACACCGTACTTCGAGAGAATGGCCTTGGCTTGGTACTCGTGAATGTTCATAGTGAGTTCTCATTGAAGCTGCGAGCCTTTCGCTCGCGATTGAGGGGAGATGCACCTGAGTACACTTCCGCCGTTAAATCAATCAGCACATCTGCTTATCAGATAAGTTGTCGCACAGAGGTGTGCCCTTAAACGTTCTCTTCTCTCCTTATCCCTCCTTGATACTTATGCGTACTTCACCGTTTTCACTCTCACGTAGAGCACAGCTCTACTATTCGAGGCTATCCGCAAGGCGTTGGGCGGTGTGCTCTACCTTGATGTTTGAGTGGCGCTTGTCGAGACCTCCACGAATCTGCATCACGCAGCCGGGGCAATCGATGAGCACCAGCGGCGCACCTGCCTTCTCGATGTTCACCAGCTTGCGTTCGAGAATGGGCGCGGAAAGCTCCGGCAGTTTCAGCGTGTAAGAGCCGCCCATGCCGCAGCACATATCGCTCTCCTGCATCTCCACTAATTCGTATCCGGCCTGCTGCATGAGCTGACGCGGCGCCTGCTCGGCTCGCAGCGTCCGTTTGAGGTGGCAGGAATCGTGATAGGTGAACTGGGTTGGCTCAACACCGCGCTTGAACTTGAGCCGGCCTTGATCGACGAGCTGTTGGACAAAAGTTGAAAAGTCCACGACTTTTTCCGCGAGCTCTCGCGCGGCGGGCAACTCCGAGTTGCGGCCCACGGCTTCCAGGTTGGCGACGAAGTCCTGCTTCAGCGCGATGGTGCAGGTGGGGCAGGCGGAGACGACGTATTTCACGTCGTTATTCGCGTCCCCGGCGAGCAGAGCGCGAATGTTGTCGGCGGCGTTCTGCGCAGCCACTTCGTAGGCTCCGCTATAGCGCGCGGGGGCACCGCAACAGGTCTGCTCCTCTGGGAAGATCACCTCGATGCCCGCCTTGTTGAGCACCTCGATGACGGACTCGCCCATCTCCGGATAGGCAAAGTCCACCAGGCAGCCGCCGAAGAACGCGGCTTTTTCCGTACACCTCGGTTGTTTGATCTTCTTCACCCGATCGCGGAACGGTACCTCGGCAATTGCAGGCAGCGAGCGGAACTCGGTCATGCTGCCGAGAAATAACGGCAGATGCCGTATGAATCCCTGCTTTGCGAAAGGCTTCTGTCCGAGCGAAGCCGCGCGCAACATTGTGTGGAACATGCGCCTGTTATTGATCACCGAAAAGATTGCCTTCTCTACCATGGGCTGTCCTTTTTCGAGGGTGAGCCGGCGACGCAGCTCCTGGATGAGGTTGGGAATATCGACCTTACCGGGGCAGACGTCCTTGCAGTTGCCACACTGGATGCAGAGGCTCTGGATCTCGTCGGATTCTTTTAGCGCATCAAACCACGCGGTTAGGATGGTGCCGATGCCGCCGGTGTAAACCTTGCCGAAGACGTGCCCGCCGACGAGACGAAAGACTGGGCAGACGTTCAGGCATGACGCGCAACGGACGCACTGCAGCGCCTGCTTGAAATGCGGATCGTGCGCCATCTCGTTACGCCGGTTATCCATCAGCACGATGTGCAACTCTTTTGGCGTGCCATCGGTATTGGGCACGGGGCCGCTGATAATGGAGAGATAGCTGGTGAGCAGTTGCCCGGTGGCACTCTTGGGCAGCGCAGTCAGGATGGGCGCGATATCCTGAAAGTGTTCGATCAGCTTTTCCATCCCCACGATCGCAACGTGAATGCGCGGAAGCGTGGTCACCAGCCGAGCATTGCCTTCGTTCGTAAGGATGACGATGCTGCCGGTTTCGGCAACGGCGATGTTTGCGCCGGTGATGCCCATGTCTGCATTGAGAAACATCGGGCGCAGTTTGCCGCGCGCAAACTTCACCAGCTTCGGAATATCGGGTTGCTGACCTTCTTCGACCTTGTCATTAAAGACCTCGGCAACCTCTTCCTTGGTCATGTGAATGGCGGGCATCACCATGTGAGAGGGGCGCTGCCCGGCAAGTTGAATGATCCACTCGCCCAGATCTGTCTCCTTTACCTCGATGCCGGCCTTTTCCAGATGCGCGTTGAGATGAATCTCCTCCGACGCCATCGACTTCGATTTCACGATGCTCTTGACGCCGCGCTCCTGGGCGAGGTGGAGAATGTAGTCCTTTACCTCCTGCGGATTGCTGGCGCGGAAAACCTTGGTCCCGCGGGCTTCGGCTATGCGGACAAACTTCTCTGCGAGTTCGTCGAAGTGCGCGGCGGCGGAAGACTTGATCCCGGCGATCTGGGTACGCACGGCTTCGAAGTCAACGCCTTCATATGCCTTGGCGCGGCTGCCTCGATACGCCTCGGAGAATCGTCCGAGCGCGCCAGTGAGGTTCGGATTGGCGAGTGCGTCGAGAATGGATTGCTTGAATTCTTTGTTCACGCCGCAACCTCCAATTCATCCACCATGACAATGATGAGACGCTCGGGACCATGCACGCCGATGGTCAGCACGCGTTCGATATCGGCTGTGCGGCTGGGCCCGGTGATGAACGAAAGATACGCTGAGTCGCGCGGATCAATTCGGTTGAGCAGCGTGGGCAGATCCGGCACCAGCGCCGAGGTCGAAACGATGGCGATATGCAACAGCGGCAAGGTAGAGACCAGGCGCTTGTCCACCGCATCCGCACGCTGCACCAAGCTGCCAGTGTTGGCTATCGCCCAATCCATCTGGCTGATGCCGACCTTGGCGTCAGCCGCCATCTCGCGCGTAACATCGAACACCAGCCCCGGTACTGCGCTTTTCAGTAACTTCTTTTCGGTATCGCCGACCATCGGACTTTCGGCCCATACGGCACGCAAGTTTGGCTTGTCGTCCACACTCTCCTGGTGCAACAGGCGGACGATCAGTTCCAACGCCAACACCTTGTTTGCAACCTTCTCAACCTGCGCGCTGACGGCTTCCGCACGCGCCTTAAATGACTCAAGCATTGTGGAACACTCTGTTACGGCGCTCATGAAACCTCCAGGCCACCACGAATAAGTCTCCGGAAATCGCAGTCTCCCGCCAAGGGAGACTGCGATTCATCCCCAAACACACAACAGACACTGCTTTCTCTTGTCTAGCGAACCACCAAGTTAATGAACGGCGAGACATAAGCCATCAGATACACCAGTAATCCCGCCAGGCAGGCTAGAGCTAAGCTGTGGGGAAGGACAAAGCGTAGGATGCTGCCTTCTTTGCCATAGGACTGTGTCGCCGTGCTGGCAACAACGATGCTCTGTGCCGCTATCATTTTGGCCATCACGCCACCCGCCGTGTTTGCAGATGCCATGAGGGTAGGCACGACACCAATCTGCGCCGCCGTAATCTTCTGCAAGCTGCCAAAAAGTACGTTGGCGGACGTGTCCGATCCCGTAGAGGCTGTACCCAGCCAGCCCACCAGAGTGCCGAAAAAGGGATAGAAGTGGCCGGTACGGGCAAAAGCCAGACCCAGTGTCACGTCCATTCCGCAGTAGCGTGTGATGAAGCCCAGTGCGAGCATGGCCGAGATCGTAACTAGGGTGAAGCGGACGCTGAACAGTGTCTTGAAAAACGTTTTGGCAATACCAATCGGACCGATGCCCATGAGCAGACCGGAAATGGCCGCAGCCAGCATGATCGACGTGCCGGTTGCGGACAGCCAATTCAAGCTGAATACGGCTGGTTCCGTGGTGGCCTTCGCCGCCACCGGAGGCATGCGCTGCACCAATTGATGGAGACCTGTAACCGGGAACTTAACCGTAGTGCCAGCCACCGCGTGCTCGAACTGCGGCATGCCCCACACAAAAACAAGTACGCTGAGTACCAGCCAAGGCAGCCAAGCCTGGAAGACCTTGCCCGGAGTGTTGCCGTGTTCGGCTCTGGCGTGCCTGGTGACCTCCTTGCCATCGGCCCGGATGATGGTCTTGGGCTTCCAGAACATCAGGAAGACAATCAGGACCAACAAAGTGACGACCGAGGCGATAATGTCGACCAGGGCCGGTCCGTTGAAGGTCGCCACCGCCAACTGAGTGAGGCCGAAGGTTCCCCCAGCCAGCAGAATAGCGGGCCAAACTTCCAGCATCTTTCTGAAGCCAACATAGGCCCAGATGAGCCAGAACGGCACGATGAAGCAGAATGGAGTTAGGATGCGCGCAACCGTTGTGGTCAAATGCAGCATGTCCAACCCGGTAACGCCCTGAAGCGCGATCACCGGAATGCCAAATGCGCCAAACGCTACCGGGGCGGTATTAGCCAACAAGGCGAGACCTGCCGCCTGGAGCGGTTTGAAGCCGAGACCAATCAGCAAGGCTCCGCAAACGGCAACCGGCGTGCCGAAGCCTGATGCGCCTTCAAAAAACGCGCCTAGGCAGAAAGCGATCAGCAGCAACTGCATGCGGCTGTCTTCTGTCACGCTCATCAGGCTTTCCTGCAACATCTTGAAGCGGCCCGACTGAACCGTCAGCTGGTACATGAAGATCACCGGAACGATGATCCAGCAGATCGGGAACAGACCGTAGCCGGCGCCATAAACCGCACCCTTCAGAGCCAGCGGCATCGGCATACGGAAGAAAAACAGGGCGACAATCAATGCTGTCAGCAGACCAAGCAGCGCGGCAAAGTGCGCCTTGATGCGAAGGACGGCAAGCGTTCCCAGCAAGACCAGAACGGGGAGCGCAGCCAACACCGTGGAGAAGATCCAGTTTCCCGTGGGATTGTAACTCTGCGACCAAGGCGTGGAGAGAGCCGGAAGTCTCAGGATCACGATTGCGGCGATCACACCAGCTGCAACCACCAAGGCAGATACGAGATAGTTGGGGCTAGGCTTGGGGGATGGGCTGGGGGTGCTTGCAGGAAAGACGACCGCCCCGCCCCGTATATCTGACTTGGAGGACGGTGTAGGTGTTTTGCTTGTAGGTGGTGGAACAGTGTACGAGTTCAGTGGAACCTCCGTCGCAGGCCAGCAGGGATCGGGCTTGTCAGATCTGACCCTATTCCCCAAAGCGCCGCCGGATCCGGCGGGCACCGAGTTGGCTGAGTGGAGAAACATTACTACATATCAGCTTGTCTGACAAGCGGACAATCTGATTGACTGGATGGTTTTTTCGGGCTAGTCTGATTCTGTTGAAAGCCAATGCCTTCTAAATTGTTGGATAGTCTCGATCCGTTACCCCGCGCTACTTTGAGCGAACAAGTGGCCAAGCGCCTTGCGGCCCGTATCACGGCAGGTGACTGGCAGCCCGGTGCTAAGCTCCCCTCCGAAGCAGAGCTCTGCAAAGCCTTCAATATCGGCCGTTCCAGCCTGCGCGAGGCGCTCAGTTCGTTGGCCTTCATTGGCCTGATTCGCGTGCGGGCGGGTGGGGGAAGTTATGTTTCCGAGCAGCCTTCGGCCTACTTCACAAGCTCCTGGCTGAATAGCGGCGTGCTTACCAGCGAAAAAGCATTGCGCGAATTCGCTGACGTTCGTCTGATCCTTGGGACTGAAGTTGCTGGATTGTGCGCTGAACGCGTGACGCCGGAAGAACTGGATGAGATAGAACTGCTGGTGGAGAAGATGAGGATTTCGGTCCACGACTCCGAAGAGTTCTCAAAGCTTGATGTATCTTTCCACCTTACGATGGCAATAGCCGCAAAGAACGAAGTCCTCAACCAGATCCTTTCGAGCGTGCGCGAGCAGACGATGGAGCTGATCACGAAGAGCCTGCTTTTGGAAGAGGGAAGGGAAAATGCGCTGCGTGGCCATATCAAGATTCTGGAAGCTGTTCGGCAGCAAAATCCCACCAAAGCGCGCGAGGCACTGCGAAATCACCTGCAGTCCTTCCAGCGCGGCTACAAAGTTCTTTTCGAACAACACCGACTGAACGAGCAGGTTTGAGCTGTTCCGCACCGGCATTCCTGGACAGTCGGAAGTGATCACGGTCGCAACTAGTACCAGGTATTCGGCTGGAGGACGGGGTGATCCGGGCCGAAGTCGGGTTCTGGGAAGCCGATGTGGAACGCGACAACGGCCGATTGCGAGCGGCTCCGTCCGTAGCGATGACGCCCCAAACGTCGACGTTCTCGACACTCTCGGTCTAGCCACAAACCCCTCGTGCCAGCTCCTGTCTAAGTAGTTGAAAACACATGCTTGGATTTACGCCATCTCGGGTGCCATAAACCTTTACGTTTGTGGCCGCCTGAGAGATGGAGCTCAGGGAGGAGAACACCGCGACTGCGGAAAGTCTTAAGCGCAGTGCAAGCTAAGGTGGATGGCGATTCATGGCGATGTTGTTCTCCGGCAGCGGGCTTGTAACAGGTGTGACGCGGC
>CAVWLY010000010.1:0-81513 GCA_963755865.1 uncultured Acidobacteriaceae bacterium
TGGTGGGCGCTACAGGATTCGAACCTGTGACTTCCACCGTGTGAAGATGGCACTCTACCGCTGAGTTAAGCGCCCATACTTGCGGTCTCTCGATTGTAGCAAATGAAGCCGAGAGCCAGCACCGGTGCGGCTTTAGCTAGTCGGCTAATCTCCGTTCCCGAAATCGCGGCAATGCCGCGACATCCTTGCCAAAAAACCTTGCAGCACGACGCTTGAATATGTTCATCTAAGTGGCTTATGGCGCTCGAAGAGTACAAGCGTAAACGAGACTTCAAGCAGACACCCGAACCTCCCGCGAAGGTGGAACGTGGCGAACGCCGCCGCTTCGTGGTGCAGAAGCATCGCGCCACGCGTTTGCACTATGACTTCCGGCTTGAAATGGAAGGAGTGCTGAAGTCGTGGGCTGTTCCCAAAGGGCCGTCGCTCGATCCTGCTGACAAGCGCCTGGCCATGCAGGTCGAAGATCATCCCGTTTCGTATTTCGATTTTGAGGGCATCATTCCGGCCGGCAATTACGGAGCGGGCACTGTCATGGTTTGGGACATGGGCACATGGGAGCCGCAGGGCGATGCCGTGGAGATGCTGCGCAAAGGAGACCTGAAGTTTCGCCTCAATGGCGACAAGCTGAAAGGCGATTTCGCGCTGGTGCACATGAAGTCACGGCGCCCAGGAAGTAAGGGGACCGAGTGGCTTCTGATCAAGCACCGCGATGCCTACGTGCAGGAAGGCTACGACATCGACAAGTACGACCGCTCGGTCCTGACCAAGCGAACCATGGATCAGATTGCGGGTGATCATGGTTCGGCGGAGTGGAAGAGTAGCCGTAAAGCGTCGGTCGGTGGCGCTTCGAAAAAGAACGACTGGCTGGCGGAATCCATTGCGAAAGCCGATTCCATAAAAGCGAAGGCCCAGAAGAAGTCGGCAGCTTCGAAATCGTCTGCGATTGCGGCGAAGCCGCAAGCAAAACGCGTAGCGAAGAATTCCACGCAAGCAAAGCCAGCTTCACGGCGCCCATCGAAAGGCAAGCGCACAACCGCTGCTAGCGGCGTAAAAAAAAAATCTCGCATAGCGCGGCAGACAATAAGGCCCTAAACCCCGACTCGGAGCGCATCGGCCATAAAGCGCCGATGCCCCACTCTATCCATCCTATGCTTGCGACCCTCGTCGATAAGCCGTTCGACGGTCAAGAATGGCTCTACGAGGTGAAGTGGGATGGCTATCGCGCAATTGCTTTTGTGGAGAGGGGTTCGGTGCGCCTGATGTCGCGTAACCAAAACGATTTGACCGCCGCCTATCCTGAGTTTCGCTCGATTCCAGATGCCGTCAGGGCGCGAACCGCGATTCTGGATGGCGAGATCGTAGCGCTCGATGAAGAGGGACAGCCGTCTTTCAGCTTGATGCAGCAGCGGACCGGAGTTGGCGAAGGCGGCCATCGCATTCGCCGCACTCGCGACGATATTCCCGTGATGTACTACGTCTTCGATCTACTCTATCTTGATGGCTACAACCTGATGCAAGCTGAACTGGAACAGCGCAAGGAGCTACTCTCGTCTATCCTGACACCTGGCGATCTGGTGCATTACTCCGACCATTACGTCGGAAACGGCAAGGCGCTATTCGAAGCCGCGGAACAGCGCAGCCTGGAAGGCATTGTCGCCAAACTCCGCAGCAGTCCTTATGTGCAGAAGCGCAGCCGCGATTGGCTCAAGATCAAGATCGTCAAGCGGCAGGAGTGCGTGATTGGCGGTTACACCGATCCGCGTGGCTCGCGCGAAAATTTCGGTTCCGTCGTGCTCGGACTTTACGACGATCAGGACCGACTGGTCCCCATTGGCCAGGCGGGCAGTGGCTTTACCGAAGACTCGCACGCGGCCACGTGGAAGCGTCTGCACTCGCTGGAAAACAATCACAATCCATTCTTCGGGAAAGTGGAAAGCACAAGGCGGGTCCATTTCGTGAAGCCTGAACTGGTAGCTGAAATTAAGTTCACCGAGTGGACGCACGAGGGCCAAAGCGGAGGAGTCAAGATGCGCGCCCCCGTATTTCAGGGATTGCGCTTCGACAAGAAGCCCGAGGAGTGCAGGTTTGAGCGTCCGGCCAGCGCGTCGGCCGAAGTGAAGAAGGCCGAGGCGGGAGACGCAGGATAGGTTAGGGGCCGCCGAAAACGTCTTTGCGTCACCTTGGGATGCCGTCGGCCAACGCTCAACGTAGTGACATAGTACGAAATAAAGAATCCCCTATGGAAGAAAAGCGAATTGTTGAGGCAATCAAGAATGCGCGAAAAAGAATTTCTCAGTACCTGGAGATCATGGAGTCATTTCCAAAGGTAAACGTAGCTGAAAACGGGGAGTTCCAGAGAAAGTTCAACGCTTTCTATAGAGTCCGGCAAAGATCTCGTGACTGGTATACCAAGTATTTCTCCTATATGGAGACGCACAAAGGAGGTTGGTTATCGTTCGATGACATTATCGATGACATGAGTAAATTGACCGGCAGATACGAGCCGTCATTTTCAAGCAAGCTTCTTGCGACGTTAGATCCTGAGCAGCCCGTTTGGGACGTTTGGGTCTTGAGGAATACGAAGACAAGGGTTCCTTCTTACACCTCAAAACATAAAGTGGAGCAAGCAAAAGCCGCATACAAGATCATTCAGGTGTGGTACCAACAATTCTTGAACTCTAAAGAGGGAGAGCTTGTCGTGGGAGCTTTCGATAAAATTGTTCCGGACCACGCCAAGATTACTGATTTAAAAAAGTGGACTTTGTTCTGTGGCAGACAAGGAGCTAGTGCGCCGGTCGCTGGCTAGCACGGAACGGCCCAGTCGGAGCGGAGCGTTCCCTACTTGATGTCCTTCATCGGCAGCAGCGAACCGTACTCGTGCCCGCTGGCATCCATGGCGCGCGCAATCACCGCAGCGAAAGCCTCGCGCAGTTCCGGATACTTGGCGACAATCGCCTTAATCACCGCCATGTTGTCCTGAAAAGCTACGCTGGAATCTGACGCTTGCGGGTTTTCGTAACGAATGCGCAGGTCAAGATTGCTTTCCACCGGTACGGCCACCATCTCGGTGACCTTGAATGTCTTGCCATTGGCGGCAAGACTTAGTGGCGAGGCGTCGCCCGGCATGTCGCTCGGCCGCGCGCCCTGCATTTCTGCGGCAATCTTGTCGAGTTGGGGCGTACTCATGAAGTTCACTGGCGCCATCAAGTCCCACGCTGTCAGATAGTAGAACCAGGCATTGTGCAACTGCCCCTTGGATTTGTACTCGCGTGCCTTGGTCAGATACCACTGCCCATCGTGGCCGCCTATCGAGTCCAATCGCGGGTAATATCCCGCCAACTTCCATGCGCCATTCACGTTCTGCAGAATCAGGGAAAGCGTGATTGGGTCTTTGCCGGCGACCTTCTGCATTACCAGCGCATAACGTCCGGCCGGAAGGTTTGAGATCGAGAAAACCAGGCGGTCGGGCGAGTTGTAGATGCCACAATAGAAGTCTGCTCGCGGAATCGTTCCTTTGGCTTGCGAAGCGTCCAGTACGTACGTGCCGCTGACCGTTGCTGGACCTTGCGCAAAATATGGTTTGTTGGTTACCACGGCCTGCTCGATACTGCCAAAATCCCCCGCAATTGCCGGAATGGCGTTGGCCTTGAGGCCAGCCACATCCCCGTGGGCTGACATGTCGAGAAATTGGCGCGCCGCTGCTTCGACTGCGTTCCTGGTCGGAACGTCCAAATCGGCGCCGCTGCTGCAAGTCTGCGCTGTCACTGCGGGCGCAGTAATCATTACCGCAAGCAATAACAACACCGTGAGCAGCAGGGAGTAGTTGCGCGTGCGATAAGCAAACGATATTCGGATCATGTTCGTAGCCTTAACGCCATCGGAATGCCTATTGTGGTTTGCAGAAGTTAAGTGGATGACTGGTTGCTCTCTAAAATGTTTAAGATGCTTTTTGTTCCCTGGTCAGATGTTTTAGTCGCGCTTGTTCACGATTCCGCGGCGAATCGGCAACCGTCGCGCCACGGCCGGGTTTAGAATGAGGATGGCGGCGGAATCGAAAAACGACGAACCCGCTCAGCCGTCCAAGTGATTATGGTACGCCTCTGGCACAAGTTGGGACTGTCGTTGTGGTTGGCATGCGGACTCTGCCTTGCTCTCGCTGAATCGCCAGCACAGACGCCCGCTCCGGTTAACCCCCCTTCGGTAGCCGGTGCGCATCCGCAACCGACCCATCATCATGCCAAGAAAGCCGCACCAGTTGCGGAGGCGCCTGCTCCTGCACCCGTACCGCTGATGCCGGAGCAAATGGCTCCAACCCCGCCGCATGTCACCTATCAGAATGGGCTGCTTACGATCGACGCCAAGAACTCGACGCTGTCGCAAGTGTTGCGTTCAGTTCAGGCCCAGACGGGTGCATCTATGGAGATGCCATCCAGCGCTTCGAACGATCGGGTCAGCATGCAGTTAGGTCCGGGACAGCCGCGGGATATCTTGAATACGCTGTTGAACGGATCCAAGTTTAATTACATCATTCTGGGGATGACTGATGATCCCGGCCGCGTGCAGAAGGTAATTTTGACCACTCGGCAGAATGCGCCGGCAGCGGTGAACACTGCCCAAAACAATGGTCCGGGGCCGCATCCACAAGCGGAAGAGCCGCAAGACGAAGATATGCCACCGGAACCGGAGGCCGAGAACCCGCCAGAGAATCAGCCAACCATGCCAGGCCGATTCCGCCCGGGGCAAGTTCCAGTGCGTTCGCCCGATACGAATGAACCGCCCCAGCAAAATGGAAACCAGTTGAACGGGGGCAAGACTCCGGAACAGTTGTTGCAGGAACTGCAAAATATGCAGCAACAGCAACAGCGATATCAGCAGCAGTTGAATCCTGCCAACGTCGAGGGACAGCCGCCACAACCGCAGTAGCTCTACTGGCGATTTGACTCAAGATGGAGGAACAGTTTCGCGAGGTCGTGCGCTTACACATTTGCCTCTCGGCTTTCCAAGTTTCTTCCGAGTCCGCTTATCCGTGCGACAAGGCGCCCAATGCCGCGCGGAACATGGCATCGAAGTTCTCCCGTCCGGCGGATTGCACCGCCCGCTCGACTGCTTTCTCTGCAATCCCTCGCTGGTAGCCGAGGTTCGACAATGCCGAGATCACGTCTTCTTCCACGGCAGAATGGGACACTGCGGGTTGTGCTTCGCCGAATCCTTCCAGCTTGTCCCGCAACTCCACGCACATGCGTTCGGCAGTCTTCTTGCCGATTCCGGGAATGCGCGTGAGCCGCGCGAAATCGTTGCCGCGGATCGCGCCGACCATGTCCGCCGCAGGCATGCCGCTGAGGATGGTAATCGCCAGCTTGGGCCCGATGCCGCTCACCGTGATGAGCTTCTCGAACAGCTGCTTCTCTTCCCGCCGCAGAAAGCCAAAGAGGGCCAGGGCGTCTTCGCGCACGTGAGTGTGAATGTGCAGCGCGACCTCACTGCCCTGCGCGGGCAAGTCCGGAAAACGTCGGCACAGTGATGGTGACGTCATAGCCGACGCCTGCGGTCTCGACGATGGCCTGATTCGGATGCTTGGCGATGAGCCGTCCGCGAAGGTGCGCAATCATGCAGGATGATTGTAAATTGATCGCGAACGTCGAGATGCTAGTTACAATGGCGAATCGCGCACATGACACGGAAAAGTTTGCTCCACGGACTGAAGCCGCGCCGCCGTTACGGCTGCGAGCTGCGGCGATGCTCCAATTCTTCCGCGCGAATTCTTCAATCGCGATCCGGTGACCGTTGGACGCGAATTGCTGGGCAAGCTGCTGATCCGCCGCGAAGGACGAGCACTTCTCGCCGGCCGAGTCGTCGAAGACGAAGCCTACCTCGGAGTCGACGATCCGGCGGCGCACTCGTATTCCGGTCGAACTCCGCGCAACGCGGTGCTCTTCGGGCCGCCTGGACACGCGTACGTGTACTTCATTTACGGCAATCATTACTGCCTGAACGTTTCCTGCTTGCCAGATGGAGAGGCCGGCGGCGTGCTGTTACGTGCCATGGAGCCAGTATTTGGATTGGAAGCCATGGCCCGAGCTCGCGGCCTTGAGTTGACGGCGACACCGCGGCCCGCACAATTGCGGATGATCTGCAGTGGCCCGGGACGCATGGCGCAAGCGCTCGGCATTACCCGTCTTCGCGACAATGACAAGGACCTGACTGCGCCGTCATCCGACCTTTGGTTTGCGGATGACGGCTATCGCCCGGAGCGCATTGCGGCCACGCCACGTGTTGGGATTACCAAGGCGATCGATCGTCCCTTGCGATTTGTTATTGCCGGGAACACGTTCGTGTCAGCAACGCGGGCTGCGTGATCCTCAGGCAGGCCTCTGAAAAGGCCGAACAGCAGATCCCTCGCGGGCTGAACCTTACCCCAACAAGCGCAAAAACGGCGCTCGTTGGGGACCCCTGTTCGCCCGCTCGTGATGACAAAAATGAAGAGGCTCACGGCGTACCTAAAGGCACGCCCCATCAAAGCAGCCAGTTGCCGACTTTTTCAGCAGACTACCCCGCCACCTATTCCGGATCATGCCAGCCGCCAATGTCGGCGGCCAGTTCACGCGAGTCGGGCGGACCCCAGGTGCCCGGCTCGTAAACTTCGGTCGGGCAGCAGTCGCCAAGGATAGGATCGACGATGGCCCAAGCCGCCTCGACCGCATCCTGCCGCACAAACAGCAACTGGTCGCCCTTCATGGCGTCGGTAAGTAGGCGTTCGTAGGCATCCATCTCGTCGCTGGTGGTGTACTTCACCGCCGAAAGTTCCACCGGCATCGGCACCATCAAAGGTCCCGGCCGCTTAACGCGTCCCCCCAGACTCAGCTCGATATCGGGACCGAGGCGGAAGCGAAAGTAGTTGCGGCCATCCACGCCGATCTTGGCCAGCGGCGGTTTGCGCAACTTCACAAACACTTCCGTCGCCGTGGTCGGCAATCGTTTGCCTGCGCGGATCAGGAACGGAACCCCGGCCCAACGCCATGAATCGACCTCCAGGCGCAATGCGGCGAAGGTTTCCACGTCGGACTTGGGCGATACGCCCGGCTCGTCGCGATATCCGCGAAACTGCCCGCGAACAATGTTGGCTGGACTGAGCGGCGGAATCGTGCGGAAGATTTTTACCTGCTCGTCGCGCACCGAATCCACGTACATCATCGTGGGCGGCTCCATGGCGAGGAATGCGACCACCTGCAGCATGTGGTTCTGCACTACATCGCGAATGGCGCCCGCCTCTTCGTAGAACTTTCCCCGGCCCTCAACGCCAAACGACTCGGCCATGGTGATCTGCACACTGTGTACGTAGTTGCGGTTCCAGATGGGCTCCAGGAAGCTGTTGGCGAAACGGAAGATCAACAAGTTCTCGACCGCCTCTTTGCCAAGATAGTGATCGATGCGGAAAATGCGGTCTTCGGGAAAAGCGATGTGCAGCGTGTCGTTCAGCTTGCGGGCCGAGACCAGATCGCGGCCGAAGGGCTTCTCCAAAATGACTCGCGCGTTCTGCGCACAGCCGGACTTAGCCAGCCCCTGCACCACCACCGGAAACATGCTGGGCGGAATTGCCAGGTAATGGGTTGGCGATTGTGCATCGCCAAGCTTGGCGCGCAGGGTCGCATAAGTCTTATCGTCCTTATAGTCGCCATCGATGTAGCTCATCAGCTCGCATAGCTTTTGAAAGGCTTCGTCGTCCACGCCTCCGCCAAACTTGACTAAGCTATCGCGGGCCCGCTCGCGTAGCTGCTCAACCGTCCAACCGGACTTGGCCACGCCGATCACCGGCACGTTGAGCGTGCCGTGCTTGACCATGCTCTGCAGTGCGGGAAAAATCTTCTTGTGGGCCAGATCGCCGGTTGCGCCAAAGAAAACGAACGCGTCGGAAGTTAGCGGTGCCATAAGGTCCTCTCGCTTTGGGGGAACGAATCAGATGAACCGGGCGCCCCCGAGACTTAATTGGACGCACCGACTCGCCCGCAACAGTTTATCTGGAGGACGGCAGCAGCGGTAGTTGGCAATATCGAGTTCAGTAGATTGAAGCTTAACTAGTGTGCTGAGTTGGAAGATCTTGCATAAACCAGGAGCTTTGTGTCAGGGCATGGCTTCATCCGTGCTGAACCATGCGCTAAGAAAACATGGCCTTTAGGCCCTAAGGAGAAATCGAAGGCCCAACGAATACCCTAAACGAATTTCTGATTCACCAGACTGGCTCGCAATAGATTGGATTTGAGAGGGCAGGGCTTCACAGCTGGCGGAAAAGCCGCAAGAGCAGGTCCCTCGCGGGCTCAAGCCCGCTCGGAATGAGAAAAATAAAAGAGCTTAGCTGCACGGCTGAAGCCGTGCCCTGACACAAACCGTGCGCTAATCGACTTCGCAAGAACGCCTTCTTCAATCGAGGCTGCCCTGCTCGATCACGATGTTTTCACGGGCGATACGACGACACGCCGCCATTTCCCGCGGTTTGGACAGTCTTGGCGGTGGCGGCGAATCGCCGCTTTCGCTGCTGTACCATAGAGCCAGCCCTGATGAGTTCCCCCAGTCCAATCCATCATTCCAGCGAGCGCGTGCTCGAATTCGATCAGTTGCGTCAACTGCTCGCCATTTACACCGGGTCGCCGCTCGGACATGATCGCGTGATGCAGCTCACGCCGTCGCGTGACCGCGAGTGGATCGAACGCCAGCATCAACTGACCGCCGAGCTACGCGGATATCTGCGCGCCGGCGGGCGTTTTGATTTTCATGGCCTCCTCGATCCCACGACGCTGGTGGACAAGTCGCGCATTCGAGGCGCTGCATTGGAGATCATCGAGATCCGCGACCTGCTGCTGGTCGCCGACCGTGCTGCCGAGTGGCGTGAGATCGCCCTGCATCCCCCGGTCGAGGTGCAGGAAAAGTGGCAGGCAATTCTCGAACTCTCGCAGACCCTGGCCGATTTCACGCTCCTGTTGCGTTACTTTCGCAACAAAATCCTGCCCGACGGCACGCTCGACGATAAAGCCTCGCCGGAGTTGGCGCGGATTCGCCGCGAAATGGAGAAGCAGAAACGCGCCATCCAGGAGTCGTTGCGCTCGTATCTGCGGCGGCTGTCAGAAGATGGCGCAGTGCAGGATGAGCTGGTCACCATTCGTGGCGAACGCTTCGTGATTCCGGTGAAGGTGGAACAGCGTCGCCGGGTGCAAGGCGTGGCGCATGGCGCCTCGTCGAGCGGGCAGACCGTATTCATCGAGCCGCTGGAGACCATCGAGCAAAACAACGATCTGGTGCGGCTGCTGGAAGATGAGCAGGCGGAAATCCATCGCATTCTGCTGGAAATGACGGCACGGTTGGGTGAACATGCTGACGCGCTCAGCAACGCGGTGCAGGTTCTTTCCGAGCTCGAGCTGCAATTCGCCAAGGCGCGCTTTGCCGAGGACTATGACTGCGTCGCCGTAACGCTGCTGCCGGACGGCGACCCCGCGGACGAACCGGGATCATCACAAGCTGATGTGCCTCAGGTCGCCCCGTCACCGGTCAATGGGTCGTCGCTTACGGACTCGTGTGACGCGTTCGTACTGCGCAACGCCCGGCATCCGCTGTTGGAGCGGACCCTGAAGGCGCGGAAGGTTGCAGTGGTTCCGCTCACCGTCGAACTTGACGGCCAGCATCGTCAGCTCATCATTAGTGGCCCGAACACCGGTGGAAAAACTGTAGCCCTCAAGACCGTCGGGTTGCTGGCGCTGATGGCGCAATCGGGTATTCCTGTCCCAGCCGAGCGCGCCGAGCTCCCCATCTTCGATGCCGTGTTCGCCGACATTGGTGACTATCAGTCCATCGAGCAGAACCTCTCTACGTTTTCGGCACACGTCACCAATATCGATCTGATCTCTCACCAGGCGACAGCGCATTCGCTGGTTTTGCTCGACGAACTGGGGTCAGCTACTGATCCGGAAGAAGGCGCTGCGCTGGCGGTAGCCATCGCCGACTACTTCCGGTGCGCGGGATGCATCAGCATTGTCTCCACCCATCACACCGCGCTAAAAGTTTACGCGGCTAACACGCCGGGGGTGCTCAACGCCGCAGTTGGTTTCGATGAGAACACATTTGCGCCCACGTTCGAACTGCGCATGGGTGTGCCGGGCGCCTCGGCAGGCATTAACATTGCGCAAAAGCTTGGGCTGAATCCAGACATCATCGGCCAGGCGCGACAGCGGATGACTTCACAAGCCCAGGATGTCGCGCGTTTTCTTGACCGCCTACACTCGGAGTTGCGGCAGATTGACGTCGAGCGGGTGGCGCTCGGCACGCGCGAGCAGGAGTTGGCGCGCGAGCGTCAGCACCTCGCCCTTGAAGGCCGCAAGGAACAGCATGAAAAGCTGCGCGAGATGGAGAAGAAGCTGGATAGCGTGTTGCGTGACTTTGAATACCGTGCCCGCGAAACCGTCAATGCCGTGCAGGATCGCGCCCAAGCGCTGAAGTTGTCGAAGGACGCGGAGCGCCGCATTGCAAAGATGCGCCGCGAATTTCGGGAGCAGTTCGATTCCACCGTGGTCGCTCATACCACTGGCGCTGACACTGGCGATCCACACGCGCAGCAGCATGTCGTTAAACAGGTGAGCATTGGCGATACGGTGCGGCTAAAATCGTTGGGTCGCGACGCCAAAGTCCTGCGTTATTTCGACGATGACAGTTTCGAGGTTGCGGTTGGTCCGATGAAGATGAAGGTGGCGCGCGACGACTTTGCCAGCGTGATCGCGCGGGCGGGAATCAACCCGGTGGAATCGGCGCGTGCCCGCGGCATCAACATTAGTCTGGCGCGCGAAGACGACAACGTCGCAACCGAGATCAATGTGATCGGCCAGACCGTGGACGAAGCTACTCGGGCGGTGGAGAAGTTCGTGGACCGCGCGTTCCTAGCCGGTGCGGTTCGTGTGCGCGTGGTCCATGGCAGCGGGATGGGAATTCTGCGCAAGGCGCTTCGCCAGTTTCTGCAAAGCCATCCACACGTCGCCAAGGTGAGTGAGCCTCCTCAGAACGAGGGTGGCGGCGGCGCGACGGTGGTGGAGCTGAGGACGTAAGGGTCGCTTGTCGCTTTTCGCTGTTCGCTGTTCGCCAGATTTAATGTCCATTGATCGGAACCGATTCCGGTGCGAGTTGCCATCTCGCGGCCCCAACTATGGCGCCCATTCGCCACAAGCGAAAAGCGATTAGCGAAGAGCGAATAGCGAATTGCTCGCCGCGGCTTCCTTGCACTCCGCCCGGCGGCTCTCTAGACTAAATCCAGCGATGAGCAATTTCGGTCAAGCCTTGAAAGGTTACGTCTGGTGGACCTCGCCGCGCGGCAGCGTCCGTTACGACGTCATGGTCACGCTCATCCTGGCCTTCATCTTTCTGGTGCCGCACTGGGTCAACTTCCGCGACAAACCGCAGGAACGGCCGCCGCATCAAACCGAAGTCGTCGTACAGCAAGAAGGAGACGGCTTCCTCTACAAGGTGGACGCGGCGGCGGTCAAAGGTGACAGCGACGCCGACATCAGAGAGTCACTGGTCCACATCATCGAGCCCGTCGCTGGCTATGTCACCATCGATCGATACGAAGCCGTACGCGACAGTAAGCACAATGTGGTCGCGTATAAGGTTTGGGGGCATCGCTGAAGGCAATCGGACAAGAAGACGGTTTCTGTCAGGGCACGGCTTTCGTACCGTGCCGAACGACGTTAAAACTATTTGGGCTTTCAAAAATGTGTGAAGATTGTGCCGTCCCTGAAGGGACTCAGCCTTATTTCCCGCTCTACCCAGCGCTGAAGCGCTGGGCTCAGCTCTTTCGCCCCGGTTGGGGCTCGATTTTGCGCTCTCGTTGCCCACAGCCAACTCAACAACGAGTTCTCGCATACATCCTTTAGCCCCGTATGAACGTCCTAGAAAAAATCGCCACCTTGGTTTGGCTCCTGTTCTGCACCACCGCCGCGTTGCAAGCGCAAAACCTTGAAGCCACATTGAACTCGATGGACCAGGCGGCGGCGAACTTTCGCACTGCCCAGTGCGACTTCGTCTGGGACCAGTATCAGAAGGTGGTTGACGAGCACGACTACCAGAAGGGCACCATGTACTTCCGCCGCCAGGGCACTGACGTGCAAATGGCGGCCGACATTACCGCGCCCGACAAGAAGTTCGTGCTATTCACCGGCAGCCTGGTCAGCGTGTATCAGCCCTCGATCGAGCAGGTCACCGAATACAATCCCGGCAAGAACAAGGCGGATTTCGAAAGCTTCCTGGTGCTGGGCTTCGGCGGCCGGGGGCACGATCTGGAGAAGTCGTTCGACGTCAGCTATGCCGGGATGGAGCAGGTGCAGGGCGTGAATGCCGCAAAACTGGAGCTCACGCCGAAGTCGCAAAGGGTGAAGAGCATGTTTCAGACGATCACGCTGTGGATCGATCCAGCCAGAGGGGTTAGCGTGCAACAAGAATTTTCCGAACCTTCGGGCGACTATCGAATAGCCAAGTACAACAATATTGAAATCAACCACAAAATCCCTGGCGACGCTTTCAAGTTGAAGACTACCGGCCATACCAAAGTAATCAAGCCAAATGGGTAGGAGATCCGGCGCCAGAATCACCTGACAGGCAAGAAGATCCTTCCGAAACCCTGGCCCGCGCTTCTCATCTAAAATAATCAGTACCGGGGATGAGGAGTTCACGCCATGCGTAAAGCCATTCTGCTTCTTACTGTTTTTCTAGTTGGCGCCGCCACTCTTGAAGCCCAACAAATTCGCGGCGATTATATCGAGTCGCGTTCGACCGACGTGTATGTCGCGCAATGCTTTGCTAACGGCGAGGCGGGTCTTACCGGCAATCAAGCCTTGCTGGCGTGGCACGTACAGGAAGGTTCGTGGGACGGCGTGAAACTTGATGGTTTGACCGTCGCTGCCGCGGTTCGTGCGCGGGCGACGCTGGGCGACCCCTACGGACAGCCTTATCCCGCCGAGTCGGTGCTGATGGTGGACGATGCGGCCAATGCCGCGCAACGCCAGGCGCTGATTGCGCTGGCTAAGCACGAGGGTGGAAAGCTACTGGACAACGTCGCTCGCGTGGAGTACGTCCCAGTTATTCTTGACGTGCCCGGCGACCCGCAAAGTGGTCACGCCATACTGCGTGCCGGACGGCTGGCGACCATCGTGACGCGCCCGCTTAACCATCACGACCATATCTGCGGTAACGAGACCAACTACTATCCTCCGCTGACCAAGATTGAACACGCGACTTCTGCGGTCGCTTTGACGGATGAGTTTGAAGGCGATGGACTGGGCTCGCAATGGAGCACCCATGGACGGCGCAGCGCCTATATTGGCAGCTTCAGAGAAGGCGGCGTAACAACGGCGGCAGCAGAAGAACTAGCCATGCACCACGGCGGAGAATAAGAGGGCCAGCGGGACGCGCGGATTGACCGTCTGCGATTGAACAGCCTTACTGAAGCTTCGGCGGCTTCGTTCGTATTGACTTGTCTACGGATGGGAAATCCCGCTTCCCGTACTCCTCAGGCGAACAATGCCGAAAATCCTGCGCCCACCAGTATCACCACAATCCACCACCCGAAAACTACGGCCATACTGGTGCCGCGTTTGACCTTCGATACACAGGAATAGCCGATTCCGGTCAGAATGAGCGTCCAAATGTTGAACAAGTCAAGCGACGTGGCGATGGAATAAAGGAACGGTGAGCTGGGATCGAACAGCGGCCCCAGATTACTGGCGAGTTGGTGCTCGAAGGTAAAACTCTCCCCGCCGCTAATCATGATGGTCAGAATCACCAGCAGGGCTTTGATGATCCCGGGAAGAAAAGCGTACATACTGATCGCCATGCCGTGTTTGAACTTCACCTCAGCGCCGAGCGCCAGTTTGAAGGTGCCCACAAGGACGGCAGCGATGATGGCCACAAAGATTATGGTCAGGACCGGCGAGCCGTAAGCCAAGATCCGAGTCATCTTGGCTGCTAATTCCATCTGCGAGGCGCGTTGGTCGGGCGGAAGTTGATCGAGTTTGGCTGCACGCTTGGGCGACAGTTGGATTGAGTTTTCAGCCACCTTCTCCATGCCGACTTTTTTGTCCACGATAAAAACCAGCGCTAGCCCGGCAATAGAAATCAGTACCCAGGGCACCCACCAACTGGCATTGCGGCGGATATCGGTGAATGTTTTGCCCGGCGCGATAAATGTGTCCACGACACGTTCCCCTTGGGAAAGGGGCGGTTGCTCCGAGGGCGCGATTGAACTGGCAGAACTCATGGGTCTCCTTTTTGATGCAGACAAAAGCCAGCGTTCCTGTTCTTCGAGCAGGCTGCAACCAATCAGAGTGGCATCAGATCGTAAATCGGCGAGATTGTATCACTGAGGGGCAGGCACGTTCGCCCAAAAAAAGCAGCAACCTGGCCCCGCTCTCCAGCAGTCCAGGATTTAGGAGAGTCGCTATCTCTTCGGCGGTGGATTCGGAGGATTGTTTGACCCGGTGCCGCTTTGGCTCGCGTTCGGATTCTGTGCATTTCCGGTACCGCTATTGTTCATAGCTGAGTTATCGGGCGCGAGGTTGGAATGCCCCTGCCCAGTGATCATCAAATTGTCATTCAGTTTCCGATTGCCGTCGAACGACTGGGCAATGCGCTCTGCAGTGTGTTTATCGCTGGAAGCTACGGTGCCACTCAAGTCGATGCTTTCAGTCGAAACATTTACCAGAATGTGGCTGTTGCCCAACGTGGGGTCGTTGCGCAGGGCATTCTCAATTTGCGATTGCAACGCCGCGCCGTTTTGATCTCCCGTTTCAGGGGACGCCGCACCATTATTATTGTTGTTGGGCAGATTGCCGGAACTCGGCGAAGCCGCCGATTGACCTCCAGCGGTGGCTGCGGGAACTTGCGCCACGGCCAATCCAACAGCCAAGAGCAAGGATGCAATTAAAGCGAGGTGCCTTTTCATGCATGACCTCCGACGATGGTTGGATGTAGGTTTGCGCGTCTCCGGGCGTTGATCTCAGATAGAAATTAAATCCGCTCACCCCGTCCCTCGCTTGGCGGCTTTGGCGCGGCCCTTAAGTATTTGGAACGAGGGACCGGCCAAATCGAAGTCATGAGTCATATGAGTGACGGGCTGGGTTGGAAAGAAGGTCACATTAGTTCGGCAAACACGGCAGGGGGGAAACTCCTCACCTCGAACCGCCACCACTTCGTGGTCCGGCCGATGTCCAATGTGTACGACCGTGTAAATACCAGAAATCGGGACCATTTGTCCCGGTTTATACGCGTGAGCGTCGCGCCTTAGTGCAGTCGCCATCAGGTAGCCTTTAGAGGGGCTCAATCACTTGCAACTGTTTCCCGCGGTCTTTAGAAAACCACCGGCAACAGGTCTTCGGGGGCGCAGCTCGCGCGCACAAACGTTCTACCAATTAGTGATGATCGCAGAGCCTTGCGGGTTGTCACCGATGCTGCCAATCGTCGGACTTCACTGCAATTCCATGGCATTTGTGAATGCCTTGGGCCGGGGAAATGAGCTATGGGGATTTGCCTGCCAACGCAGCATGGCGCCGAGGGGTCGCATCGAATAGCGAAGTGAGAGAGAGAAGTGAGATGAGAAAAGAAGACAGTCCCAGGATGATGATGCCGTTGCTGAATCACTACGTGCAGTCATTATGTGGGCTCTACAGCCGGGTTGCTGCTCGACTTGGAGTTGACCGTTCTTATGTCAGCCGAGTGGCACGTGGCGAGCGGCATTCGGACGAGGTTGAGCAAGTACTGAGCACCGAATTCGATCGAATTACAAGCGAACGTCCATAGAAATTCTATCCCGTTTTACGACGCCGGCGGACGACGCGATGCAGTCGGCACGATCCCTCGGGTTGCCGCGCCGGGCGTCGCTATGTGCCCTTCGCGGACGCGGACGAAACTCCGTGTTGAACAGAGTGCAATCCCGCTCTTAAACTGGATGTATGCACGTGCATTCCAGCAGCACAACGAATGCCACCACTTCAAAGGTCCTGCGGATCTCGCTGATCGTCACGCTGGCCTACATCGTGCTGCTCGTCCTCGCCGGCATACGCGCGCATAGCCTGGCGCTGCTCTCGGAGGCCGGGCACAATCTCTCCGATTTTGTCGCTTTGTTGATGTCGTGGGGCGCAGTCTATCTGCAAGGCAAACCGCCCAGCGCGCGCAAAACCTTCGGCTATAACCGCGCGGGAGTGCTGGTGGCCTTCGTGAACGGCCTCTCGCTGGTGCTAATTGCCTTCTACATTCTCTACGAGGCCTTTCGCCGTTTGCAGACGCCGGTGGATGTGCACGCCGGCATCATGATCTGGGTTGCGGCCGCGGGCGTCATCATGAACGGTGCCATCGCACTCCTGCTGATGCGTGGCCATCGCGATATTAATCTGCGTAGCGCGCTGTTGCACGAGATTGGTGACACTTTGTCCACGGCGGCCGTAATCGCGGGCGGAATTATGATCGCCCTGACCGGCGAGCGCTGGATTGACCCGGCGCTTTCGGTGGGCATCGGCGTCATGATCCTCTGGTCTTCCATCGGTATCATCCGCGAGAGCCTCAACATCCTGCTGGAAGGCACCCCCAGCGGTATGGAACTACAGCGCATTGAGGATGCGATCCGCGCGATTCCGGGGGTGAACGATGTCCATGATCTGCATGTGTGGAGCATCGGCAGCGACACTCACTCCCTCTCCTGCCACGTCGCCATCGCCGACATGCCCGCGTCGGAGAGCGAAGGAATTCTGCGACTGGTTCGCGAACAGATGGGCGAACGCTTCCACATCCACCACACCACCATTCAGTTCGAACTGGCGGTCTGCGAGGTGGCAGACGGCTGCGTTATCCCCGTCAGTCCGGCACACGAACACGGTCGCTCGCATTGAGGACGAAGCGGAGAAGCAGTTTGTCTATTCCTGTACGACGCATGGCGTGCGCAATTCTCGTTGCCGGCTTGGTGTCCACTCTCGCCTGTAACCAGAGAGCGAATGCGCCGGAAAAGCAGCAACAAGCTGCATCATCTGTTCCTAGCGAAACAGGTCCGTGGCACCTGGCGTTAAGGGTTTCTCCGGAACATCCCAGCATGGCGAAACCGCTAACCTTCACGCTGCATATCGCGGATGAACAAGGACAGCCGGTCAATGCCGCTGAAGTGAATGGCGTGCTCACCATGAAATCGATGGACATGGGAGCCACCCAGGTAAAGTTCACTCCCGAAGGCAATGGTGACTACGAAGCATCACTGAAAGACATGGACATGTCTGGCGAGTGGAACCTGGCGGTCGATGCCGCCCAAGGCAGCACGCATCTGAGGCAGAGCTTCGAAGTGCTGGTGAATGACTAGCGGCCTCGGCTTGTTCGCCTGTTCGAGGGGGCGCCTGTGGCCGCGGCCCAAATTGGAACCGATTGATTGATTCCAAAAGAGGAAGTTGCGTTTAAACGCGATTCTAGCCCTACAAACTTGCGCGAAGGAACTCAGAGTCGTCCCACCCATTAAACGCTCGCCTACGGGCACGCCAGGCCGCTTATCAGGTATCTTGCCGGGTCGTACAGATGGCTAAATCGTGGTTTGGCAAGTTAGCATCTAGGTAGCAGTCAAAAAGGCAAGATTTTTGCCATTTAAGTGTCGGCTCGGGCCTGGCGTCTGCGACCTCCCATTAGCCCGCGGCCCACTCGTCTGCTAAACGGACTTATAAGGGCAGACCGACAGCATACTTCACAATCTTCAACTCCTGCGGCGTGAGATTGCTATAGCGGCCTGAGTCGATTTGTCGCTGCCGGGCACCAGGTGGCATGGCACGCAGAGCACGAACGGTGTTCTGCACCTCGGGACGCATGGTTGCAAGCTCGCGCTCAGCCCGAGCCGAACCGGAGGTATTCGCGGGAGTCGAGGCGGTTCTGTAGCTTGCCGTCATTGGACGGTACGTCGCGTCGCGCAGGGTCAGGCCATTCGACGAAGGAGCAGCCTGTGGAGCGGGAGCCCTGTATTGCTCGACTTGAGTTTGAGTGTAGTACTGAGGGTCACTGCTCGCCTGGTTTTGAGGGGCGGGACTCGAGTAGCCCGGCGAGCCGCCAACTGGAGCATAGTAATAGGGGTTGGCGTAGTAGGGGTAGTACGGATAATAGGGATAGTACGGAGAATAGGAGTAGTAAGGAGCGTACCCGTAGCCATAGGGGTATCCGTAGTATCCCCAAGAAGGCCCGAAGTTGAAGCCGATACCAAATCCCCAGCCGCAACAGTAGCCGCCATAACCCCATCCTCCGCCCCAGCCGCCATAGCCGCCGCGATATCCGCCCCATCCACCGCGGTAGCCACCGCCGTGATATCCGCCCCATCCACCGTAGCCGCCGCCGTGATACCCGCCCCAACCACCGTAACCGCCGCCGTAGCCGCCGCCTCCATGGAAACCGCCACCGCCGCCATGTGCACCGGCAAAGACCGATCCGGTTGACCATCCGAGCATGACCAACACGACGCTGAGAAAAAGAACTCGCAGAATGCTAGGGCGATTCATTTGGATACCTCCCAGTGGCGCGCGCCGACGGCGACTAGACATCATTATTTTAGTCCCGATTTTTTCTTTCTGAACCCGGAAAAAGTGCCGCGTCACTGCTGTTCACGATATTTTTCTGTCGGTCGGAGTGTCACGCCTGAATATGAATTGCGTTAACCACTAACCTCAGCGATCGGTTCACCGTCCATGCTGAGCGGCATAGATCTTCTCCACCGTCTCGACCGTGTCGATGTCCTTGGGCAGCTTGTCCTGGCGCACGCGCACGATCCGCGGAAAGCGCAGCGCGAATCCGCTGTCGTGACGATCGGAACGCATGATGGCGTTGAATGCTACTTCCAATACAATGATTGGCTCGACCTCGCGGACGTGACCATGGTCTGCGGTGGTGTGCGCTAGAAACCATTCCGTCAACTCGGCAATCTCTTTGTCGGTCAGTCCTGAATAGGCTTTGCCGATATTGACCAGCTCTTCGCCTTTGCGCACCGCGAAGGTGTAATCGCTCAGCACGTGGATGCGTTTGCCATGTCCGAACTCGGCAGCGGTCACCGCCACGTCGAGCGTGGCCAGCTCGCGCTTCAGCTTGAGCCACCAGCGGCCTCGGCGTCCCGGCATGTAAGGCGATTGCAAGTCTTTAATCATCAGCCCCTCGTTGCCTCTTGCCATGGCTTCGTCGAAGTAGTGTTCGAGCTGCTGGGGAGAGTCGGCGCGCAGGGCGGGAGCACGCAGGATCCATCCCGACACCGCGCCTTCCTCCTCGATCTCCGGCTCAAACAGCAGGCTGCCTTGGGCATTCACCACCGGGCGCGGCGAGACCCGCCTCGCACCCGCAAACACGCGCTCCAGAATCTGCGCGCGCTCCGCCAGCGGCTTGTCGAGCGTCAGCTCACCCCCGGCGTAGATCACGTCGAAGACCACGTACGCCACCGGAACTTCGGCGATCATCTTCGGGCTCACCTGCTTGCGCCCCAGGCGTTTCTGGATCTCAGAGAAGGGCATCGCGTGACCACCATCTTCGTTGTTGCGCCAAGCCACGATTTCCCCGTCGAGGATGACTTCACCGGGCAATTCACTCAGACCTCCAATCAGCTCCGGAAACGACGGGGTCACCTCATCGAGGGTGCGCGAGAAGATACGGACCTGCCCGCCTCCACAATGCGCCTGCGCGCGAATGCCGTCGTACTTGTCCTCCACCTGCGCATGCTCGAAATATTGGAACGCTTCTTCGGCATCGCTCGCCGGGCTGGCGAGCATGAAGCCAATGGGATGGAACAGTCGCATCCGGGCGTGGTCAAGACGATGCTCGGCCGCGAATTGCAAGGTTGCGCCGATGTCGCCCAGCAGCATGTTGGCGCGCTGCACCTGCGCCAACGGTCCGTCGTAAGCCTTCGCAATCGCTTCTTCGACCAGGCTCTCTTTCAGGCCGATACGAAGGTCGCCAGTGATGATCTTCAGGATGTATTTGGCATCGAGGGCGGTGGCGCGTTCTAACAAAGTTTTCAGGATGGCAGCCTTGGCTGTGGCAGTGCGAGTATCGGCAATCCGGTCGAAGGCCGAGCGGACGCCTTGCAATGTGATCGTCGCTGAGGTCGGCGCCTTCGCTAAGAGGACGTCATAGGCCGCCGAGCCAAGATCGCCGCGCGTGCGATATGCCGCCGTCAGCTCGGACTCCGCGCCAGGGCGATTCGCGGCTGTCATCTCCTCCGCGCGACGGCGATTCGCGGCTGTCACCTCCTCCGCACGATGGCGACTCGCGGCTGTCACCTCCCCCGCACGCTTCTCCTCTTTCGCGCGATGGTTTTGAAAGGGCACGGCTTCAGCCGTGCCGATTGAGGCCTCCCTATTTTTGTCATCCCGAGACGACTTTAGTCGTCGAGGGATCTGCTTTTCGTCCGATTGGGCAGCCAAGTCGACCACCAGCTTCCACAGCAACGATCCACCAATCTGCAACGTGCGTTCATCGAATGCCGGGAAAGCTCGTCCAGAGAGGAAGACCGCCGAGATCGCCGCATCGCGCAGTTCCCGCGACCGAAAGTATTCGGCCACCATCGTGACCTTCTCGGTCTTCTTGGTCGTAGCGGCGATTCGCTCGCACAGTTCAGCCAGGCGCAGCATAGGTTTCGCAGCCGACTTGGATGCGGCAAGCCAGGAGCAGGGCGCAGACTTGATATTCGCCAAGTCCTAGGGCGCAGATCAAAGGGCCGCTGATGTGATAGTGATCGCTTGTGGGGTCAGTTTCTGGGTTGCCGGGGAGCCGCGCACATTGGAAAAGACCACGACGAAGTTCACGGAGATTGCATCCAAATTTCTTGCGACTGCACCGTGCGTAACAAGGAGTTTATGGAAGATCCAAACCTCACCACAGCAACAGGGTCAGAAGTCGATCCAACTCGCGGTTCGTCGCCCGCCCAAGCGCGCCCGCCGGTGGACGAGAAACTACAGAAGTTGCTCGACAAGGCTCTGTACGGCGGAGGCCGCCCGTCGGCACAAAAGGTCAGGAATTTCCTGAACGGCACCTGGCTCGGCGAGCCTTTACATGTCGTCCTCACGGACGTGCCCGTAGGAGCGTGGACCGTTGCCATGGCGTTTGATGCTCTGGACCTCGTCTTCGACCGCCGCGAGTTTGCACGGGGGTGCGAAACGTCAATCGGGATCGGGCTGCTGGCGGCGGCAGGGGCAGCGGTAACTGGGATGACGGATTGGTCCGATGTCGATCCTCCGGCTCGCCGTCTGGGATTGGTTCACGGTCTCCTC
This sequence comes from uncultured Acidobacteriaceae bacterium, assembly GCA_963755865.1. Classification (GTDB taxonomy): domain Bacteria; phylum Acidobacteriota; class Terriglobia; order Terriglobales; family Acidobacteriaceae; genus Bog-257. The sequence goes on from CAVWLY010000010.1 coordinate 21,288, forward strand.
AACTTGGGTGGCACGGCGTTGTTTGCGACGTCACTATTTTTGCGAAAAAAGAAATCCCGCGAAGCCGGACGCATCGCCGGCATTCTTGGCTATGCGGTTATGAGCTACGCAGCCCACCTTGGCGGCAAATTGGTGTATGAGCACAGAGTAGGCGTGGACCGAACGGATGGCCAGGTGTTCCCCGAGGAGTTTGCCGCGATTCTGCCTGAAGGGGATTTGATGGACGCCAAACTTACCCGGGCAATGTACCAAGCCACGCCGATTTTACTTGTGCGTCGCGGAGATCGTCTCTTCGCCATGGCTGAGACGTGCTCCCACTTCAGTGGGCCTCTCTCCGAAGGCAAACTCGAAGGGGACACGGTTGTGTGCCCATATCACTTCTCGCGATTTGCATTGCAGGATGGCCGAGTACTCGACGGGCCAGCGGTTCATCCGCAGCCGTGTCTGGAAGTCCGCACGCGCAATGGACAGATCGAAGTACGGCGCGCGCCGGCTCCGAGGTGAAAACTGCGGCCGGTTGGCCACAAACCGGCTCCGGGGAAGCCGACGTGATTCGGAGTGGACCGTCGGCAAATCATGAACTTGCCCCCTCTGGCCGATGATCCCGGATTGACATCTCCCGCCGACCTCCTTACCCTAAGCTAGCGCAATTGTGCGTCGTACCCAATCGAGGAACATCCAATCACCATGCCATCTTTGCGTCAGCGCCTACGTTTTTTAGCAGCCGTCCAACTTTTGCCCGCTTTGGAGAGCGGTGAGGAGACACTGGTCGGCGGCCAAGCCGTGCTGGAAGGCGTTATGATGCGCTCGCCCCATGCGTGGGGCATCTGTATCCGCAGGCCAGACGGTACGCTGGCGACGCACTCGGAGCCACTCGAACGCCCCTCGGAAAAACACAAATGGATGGGCTGGCCGGTCGTCCGCGGTGTCATGACCCTCGGCCAGGCGATGGCGCTGGGCTTTCGTTCTCTGCGCTATTCGGCCAACGTCGCGATGGGCGAGATGACCGCCGAAGACGAGAAGAAAACCGAGGTGTCGAACTGGGCGCTTGCCCTCAATGTGGTGTTGTCGATTGGATTCTTCATCTTCATGTATAAGTTTCTGCCGTTGCTGGCGGCGACCAAGCTGAAGAATGCCTATCCGGCTTTCGGCAACCAGATCGCCTTCAACATGGTGGACGGCGTCATCCGCATCGCACTTTTTCTGCTCTTCATTTGGGGCATCTCGCGCATGCCCGACATTCGCCGCGTCTTCCAATATCACGGCGCCGAACATAAGACGGTGTTCGCCTTCGAGTCACGCGATCCGCTGACCATTCAGAATGCGCAGTCGTATTCGACGTTTCATCCGCGCTGCGGGACCAGCTTTCTGATGACCGTGATGCTGATCGCGATGGTCATCTACATGATGGTGCCGGCCACGACCTTCTGGATGCGCTTCGCGGTCCGCATTGCGCTGCTGCCGGTGATCGCGGGCGTGTCATACGAACTGATTCGCTTTGCCGCCAAGCATGGCTCATCGTTGTTCGCCGTGCTTACCAAGCCCGGACTGTGGTTGCAGCGCATCACCACGCAGCCTCCCGCCGATGACCAGGTCGAGACCGCCATCGCTGCCTTGAACGAGGCCATGGAGTTGGAGAAACAGCGCGGCGGCGAACTGGTGATTGCCTAGCGGCGCCCGCCGCGACGAACTGCGTTACCTATTGAAAATCTTGGCGGCAAGAGATGCCGCTGAACAATCGAAAAGTCAACGCGTTGTCATGCTGAGCGAGCGCGACTGATTTTGCCGCGCGAGTCGAAGCACCCCTATTTCGAGTGAGAATTCCATGTTGCAATAGGGGTCCTTCGACTCCGGCGTCGCAAAATCGGCGACGCCTCCGCTCAGGATGACACGTGAAGAAAGTACAATGAAGCTGGTATCCCATGTTTGAACGCTTAGACCAAACCGAACTGAAATACGAAGAGCTCAACAAAGCTCTGTCTTCGCCGGACATTGTCTCCGACTCGGCGCGCTTCCAGAAGACTGCCAAGGCCCACAGCGATTTGCAGCCCATCGTGGAGAAGTATCGCGAGTACAAAGACCTGACTCGCGGCATCCAGGAGAGCAAGGCCATGCTGGCCGAGGAGAGCGATCCCGAGATGCGCGCCTACGCGCAGGATGAACTGACCCAACTCGAGGAACGAGTTCTGCAGGTGGAAGCCGACCTGAAGGTGCTGCTGCTGCCCAAGGACCCGAATGACGAGAAGAACGTCATCCTCGAAATCCGCGCCGGTACCGGTGGCGACGAGGCCACATTATTCGCGGCCGAGATCTTTCGCATGTACACGCGCTACGCCGAAAGTCAGCGATGGAAGGTGGAAGTGCTTTCGACGTCGGAATCCACCGTCGGCGGCCTGAAGGAAGTGATCGCCATCATTGAAGGCCAGGGCGTGTACTCGCGCATGAAGTACGAGAGTGGCGTGCATCGCGTGCAGCGCGTTCCGCAGACCGAGACTCAGGGCCGCGTCCACACTTCCGCAGTGACGGTCGCAGTCCTGCCGGAAGCCGAAGACGTGGACATCAAGATCGAAGCGAAGGATATCCGGATTGATACCTTCTGCTCGTCCGGTCCGGGCGGTCAGTCGGTGAACACCACCTACTCGGCGGTGCGCATTACCCACCTGCCGACCAACACGGTGGTAAGCTGCCAGGACGAGAAGTCGCAGATCAAGAATCGCGAGAAGGGCATGCGCGTGCTGCGCGCTCGCTTGTACGAGATGGAGCAGCAGAAGCAGCAGGATGCGCTGGCCAAAGAACGCAAGGCGATGGTGGGCAGCGGCGATCGCAGCGAGAAGATCCGCACCTACAATTTTCCGCAGAACCGGGTTACCGATCATCGCATCGGCTTCACCGCGCACCAGTTGCCGGAATTCATGGACGGCCGTATTCAGCCCATGATCGACGCGCTGATCACCCACTTCCAGGCCGAGAAGATGAAGCAGGAGATGGAGGTCACGGCCTGATCCCGTGCAACTAAAGCAAGCGCTCGCCTCCGCAGTGGAACGTCTCGAAGCTGCTGACGTGGGCTCTCCGCGCATGAATGCCGAGGTGTTGCTGATGTTTGTCCTCGGCGCCGATCGTGCCTATCTGTACGCTCATCCCGAGCGCGAACTCACTCCGGAAGAAGCCACGCGATACGAAGAAGTGCTCGCGCAGCGCGCGACTGGCATGCCCTCGCAGTACATCACCGGGCACCAGGAATTCTGGGGCTTGGATTTCGTGGTCTCGCCGGCGGTGCTGATTCCGCGTCCCGAGACCGAGCATCTCGTTGAAGCTGTGCTGGAATTGGCGCGCGGAGTCCAGCGGCCCAAGCTGGTGGATGTGGGCACGGGCTCAGGATGCATCGCGCTGGCGCTCGCACACGAGTTGCGGGATGCCGAAATCTATGCGGTCGATCTCTCGGCCGAAGCGCTGGAGATTGCACGCGCAAATGCCGTCAGGCTGCAGCTTGATAAGCGTGTGCGGTTCCTGCAATGCAATGTTCTGGAACCAGTAATTGACTCAGAATTGTCTGCGGCGGCGCCGAACTCCCCTCCTGTCATTCCTGCCTTTCGCGCTGTCATCCTGAGCGAGGACTTCAGTCCGAGTCGAAGGACCCCTATGGATCGCCTGAACGTCTTCTGTGATTTCGATTTCGTGGTCAGCAATCCACCCTACGTCGCTTTCAGCGAAGCCGACAAGGTGCAGAAGTCAGTACAGGAGTTCGAGCCGACGATGGCTGTATTCGCTGGCTTGCACGGAACCGATGTGATAGTTCCGCTTGATTGCGCAGGCCATCGTGCGCTCAAATCTGGTGGATGGCTGGCGCTGGAGATCGGCTACTCCATGCGCGATAGGTGGTGAATTTACTGAGTCCCACAATGTGGGATGAAGTTCGCGTGGTGCCTGACCTGCAAGGGATCCCGCGGGTAGTGGCGGCGAAGAGGCGATAGGGTTATTTTGCCCAATCCTGGCAGTGCAACCCTTTGAGGCGGCGGAATTCGGAAAGGTTCGACGTTACTATGATCAGATCATTTCGCAAACATTGGGCCGCGATCAGAGTGTCGTAAGAGCCAATCGTCTTCCCGGCTCGCTCCAGTTCCGCCCGAACCTCGCCGGCCACTTGCGCATCGTGTTCATCGAATCGCAAAACGCTCACCGGCCCTTGCAGGAACCTCTGCAAGGCTTCAGCGTTTTCCAGCGGCCGCGAGCTCTTGTGGACTCCGTACCACAGCTCGTGGAGCACCACTGACGAAATCCAAATCATAGCGCGGCTGGCAATGGCATCTCGAAAACGCTGTTTGACCGAAGTCGATCTGTCGCGCAGTAGCGCGATGCAAATGTTGCTGTCGAGCAGATAGTTCATTCAAACAATTTCCGCTTCGGCGCCTTCGGCTGTTTACGACCGTCCGCCATGAAATCCTCCGACAGCGGGTGCCGATCCATTTCCGCAAACCATTCCTCAACATTGGTGATGACTGGCTCCAAAACCACCGTATCGCCAACCTTTCGAATGCGCACGCGGTCGCCTTTGAACCGCATCTCCTGAGGCAGACGAACGGCCTGACTGTTGCCGTTGCGGAACAACTTGGCGATCTTCGTCATAAGCTCTGTCCCGAGCGCAGTATATACTATTAGTATAGACTATGGTAAACGATTATAGTTCCCTTGCGGCGCTCGACTTTACGAATTGTTCGATCCCCCGATTCAATTTCAAAACGCCAGGCCCACGAACCCGTAGGGCTGAAGTACGGGCGCTCTGGAGTTTTTTGCTGACGCCCACTTAGGATCGCCGTCTGCTCCTCCGCCAACCAAAGACCATCCCGAACAGAAATCCAGCAGCTACAGCGGCCGATAATCGTTTGCGGTCCGCAAACGCAATGAAGCGCGTTCCTGCCGTGCTGACTTCCAGCACACCCTTCGGGCTGGCGATGATGCCGCCACCCCCACCTCCGCCGCTTTTCCCACTCGGCGTACCCGACCCGGAGGAATCGTCGCGAGAGAACGAACCGCCTCCTGCACCCAGTCCGTAGCGAATGCGGGCTACGGGGATTACCGTCTTGTCGCCAACCACAATGGGATCGCCAAAGACGCTTTTCACGCTCGCGCTGGTCTGAAACCGGTCACCCAGCGTACGTAGGATTTCTACAGGACCATTCACAAATCACCGCCTACTCTTTCATAGCTCATTTGGATGCCGGTCTAATGCCGGAAGTGTCGTACTCCGGTGAGCACCATCGCTAATCCCAACTTGTTTGCAGCATCTATCACTTCCTGATCACGCACCGAGCCGCCGGGTTGAATGATGGCGGTCGCGCCTGCCTTGGCAATCTCCTCGACGCCGTCGGGGAAGGGGAAGAACGCGTCGGAGGCAGCCACCGATCCCTTGATGCCGAGCACCGACTTCATGGCGCCAATCTTGGCCGAGTCCACGCGGCTCATCTGCCCGGCGCCTACGCCGGTAGTCTGACCGTTGCGCGCATAGAGAATGGCATTCGATTTCACGTGCTTGCAGACCTTCCACGCGAACAACAGGTCCCGCATCTCCTGCTCGGTGGGTTTGCGTTCGCTGACCACTTTGAGATCGGCTTGGGTCAGCGGGCGCACATCATTGTCTTGCAGCAGGATGCCGCCAGAGACGTTTTTGAGCACCCACTTCTGCTCCATAGGAACGACTTCGACTAAGCGGAGATTCTTCTTGGCGGCAAAGATCTCACGCGCCGCAGGGTCGAATCGTTCCGCGGCGATGGCCTCCACGAACAGCTTTGCCATTTCCGTTGCCGTCTCACGATCAATCGGGCGGTTCACGCCGATCACCCCGCCAAACGCGGAAACTGGATCGCACTCCAGCGCGCGCTTGTAAGCCTCGGCCAGGGTGGCTCCCGCGGCGGTTCCGCAGGGATTGGTGTGCTTGATGATGGCGCACACCGGCTCCTGGAATTCCTGCGCCAAGTCCCATGCCGCCTGCAAGTCAACGATGTTGTTGTAGCTCAGTTCCTTGCCCTGCAGCTGCTTGCCGTTCGCAATTCCTGCGCCCGAGCCGTCGGAATACAACGCCGCCTGCTGATGGGGATTCTCGCCGTAGCGCAAATCGAAAGCTTTGTGAAAGGTGAGCCGCAGAGTTTCGGGAAAGCCGCTGCGGCCGGTGAGGTCGAAGTTTCCGCTGCCGTTCGCCGGAGCGGCAATCCGCTCGAGAGTTGATGCGATTGCGGAGTCGTAAGCCGCAGTAGTGGCGAATGCTTTCTGCGCTAGCCTCCACTTCGTCTGCAGCGACAGCTCGCCGCCAGACGATTCCATCTCTTTCGCAATCGCCTCGTAGTCGCCAGGCGAAGTGACAATGGCGACATCCTGGAAATTCTTGGCCGCCGAACGCACCATCGACGGGCCTCCGATGTCGATGTTCTCGATGACGTCCTCGAACTCAACGCCGGGTTTGGCAGCAGTTTTCTCGAAGGCGTAGAGGTTTACCACCACCATGTCGATGGGCTGAATCCCGTGCTGGTCCACTGCCGCTACGTGCTTTTCATTTTTGCGGACGTGGAGAATGCCGCCGTGCACCTTGGGATGGAGCGTTTTGACGCGGCCATCGAGCATTTCGGGAAAGCCCGTAAGCTCGGAGATGTCCTTCACCGCGATACCGGAATCGCGCAGCAGTTTGGCGGTGCCTCCGGTTGAAATCAGTTCGACCCGCATTGCTGAGAGCTTGCGTGCAAAATCGACCAGCCCTGTTTTGTCGGTGACGCTTAGAATTGCTCGCTGAATTCTTGCCATGAAAGCCTCTTCATTTATCCCGCCGAACCCGTCTTGGCGGAATACGATTGAAAAATAAGGAATTATGCCTCTCGCGGTGCAGTCTACACAGCATGTTCGAGAGCCCTGGAACTCACTAAACGCCGGAAGACGAACCGCGCGACTGATCCTGCAGATCGGCGGCCAATATTGGCGCCGCTCATCCAGAATAGCGCAACCCCGCCATGGTCGCGATTGCATCTAAGTCATGGGAATATGCACGATTCAATCGCTATCGTAATTGCCGACGACCATGCTGTCCTGCGTGAGTCGCTGGCGGCGTTGCTGCAATCGCAACCCGACTTTGAGGTGGTGGGAGTCGCTGCCGACGGAGAGCAGGCCTTGCGCCTGGTGGAAGAGCACCATCCGAATGTCCTCCTGCTGGATCTTTTCATGCCCCAGAGCGATGGCTTTGAGGTGCTGCGCACGTTAGACCGCGCAGGCAATCGCGTAGCTTCCGTGGTGCTGACTGGCTCCGATAGCCATAACGATTACGTGCGGGTCGTGCGGCTGGGAGCTCGCGGGTTGGTCCTGAAGGGCGATGATCCGCAGAAATTATTTACCGCAATTCGAACCGTTGCCGAAGGGGAACTGGCTTTCTCAAGTGAGGTGGCCGAGAGCGTGCTAAACGCCATGGCTACAGATAAGCCTGCCAGCCCCAACTCAATGGGCCGCCTCTCGGAACGCGAGCGCGAAATCTCCTATCTGGTGGCGCGCGGCATGAAAAATCGCGACATTGCGAGCGGACCTGCAGATCAGCGAAAACACGGTGAAACGGCACTTGCAGAGTATCTTTCTGAAGACCGGTTCGCGAGACCGTTTGGAGTTGGCGATTCTCGCCCTCGGCGATCTCGACAGGGCTGCATAGCAACAAGAACTGTGTATGGACCGCAGCTACTTACCCGCGCCCGACGCCATCTTCTTGACCATCGCGATCACCAGCTTGCGATCACTGTCATTCAAGTTGGGTGAGTAACGGCGAATCTGGGTCAGGAAACGGACCTCATCCTCAGCCAACTGAGGTGAACTCTTATTGCCATTCTCGCCGGAGCTACCGCTGAAGAAATTAGCCAGCGGGATTTCCATCGCCGTCGCAATTTTAGCCAGCGTCTCCAGTGAGGGAATGGTGTGGCCGTTCTCGACCCGCGACAGATAGCAGCGCAATAAGCCCGTGCGCTTCTCGATGTCGCCCTGAGACATACTTTTCTGCAGCCGGAAATTGCGGATGGTTTCGCCAATATTCATGTGGGATTCGTTCCTAGGAGAAAGCGGCCATGGGGTTGACTGCATAGTAATCATGGGGCAAGCCGCTGGCAAGTGAAATCTTATGCGGTGACACGATTACATTGCGAAACGTGTATCCAAGCGGCCGTAACGTGTTTAGAAATCTGCAAATGCATCTCTTTTGGGATGAACGCGATCGACGGACCAAAGCGCGTCCCGTCACCTCTATAGCAGTTCACACCCGGTGTACAGGTCACGGGTGGAGTGCGCCTTCCAGGCGTACATGATTGTGCCGAGTTGTGGGATTCGCGCTTTAGCACCCGAGGTAATGTTTTCCGTCACCCAGCGGCTAAAAGCCGCCTCATACCGAATCTCAATTGCACCGCAGAGGCGGTGCTCCACCCTATATACCAAGGGTGAAAATGCTCCGAAGGCGAACTCCTCGCAGAAATGGCTGACACTAATCTCTTAATCAACCGCTATAACGCGAGTTCCATATACAAGAGCCCCTCGACCGGATTCGCGGGAGAGATCTCCTGAAAACCCAGGTTGCGGTACATCCTGAGCGCGGCTTGCATGGTCGGGGGATGAGTATCGAGCCGAAGCCATCGATAGCCGAGAGTCCGCGCCTCCTGCAAGACGCGGTCCGCTAATGCTCGGCCCAAACTTCCGCCACGGAAAATAGGTCTCACATAGAGCCGCTTCATTTCGCAGGTGACCGGCCGTGGGAAGGGACGAATGCCGACACAGCCTACTGGCTGGCCTGAGACCGTCGCCAGCAGCAGCTTGCCGGCAGGAGGACCATACACTCCCGGCAGCGCCGACAACTCCGAGTCAAACGAACGTAATTGCGGCGGCAGCTCAGCCTGGTACTGCCGAAATAGTTGGCGGACCTGCTCGATTTGCTCTGCAGTGGTCGCCTCGACAATCTCGCTCACAACGCACCCGAGAAATTCCTCAGCTTCAGATCTATCCCATCAGGATGCCGCCGTTGACCTTCAGCACCTCGCCGGTGATATACCCGGCTTCTTCCGACGCCAGAAATTTCACGGCATGCGCCACATCGAGATCGGTTCCACCATGTCCCAGCGGAATGTTCTTCAGGATGTTCTCTTTCAGTTCGGGGGCGAGCACCGCCGTCATCGCCGTCTCAATAAACCCAGGCGCGACGGCATTGACGGTGATGTTACGCGAACCCACCTCACGCGCGACTGACATCGTTAATCCAATCAGACCGGCCTTCGACGAAGAGTAATTGGCCTGCCCCACCTGGCCAATCTGGCCGAAAATACTGGTGACGTTGATGATGCGTCCCCAGCGCTGCTTCAGCATGGAGCCGATCACTGCCTGGATCAGCAGGAACGGTGCGGTGAGGTTGGTGTTGATCACATCGTCCCAGTCGGCGCGCTTCATCCGCATGACCAACTGGTCGCGCGTGACGCCAGCGTTGTTTACCAGGATGTCGATCTTGCCGAAGTGCGCAATGGCAGCTTTGACTCCGGCCTTGATCTCCTCTTCCTTGACGACGTCCATCTTGAAGACCGCAGCCTCGGCACCCTTACCACCGATCTCCTGTGCCAACTGCTCCAGTTTTTCCTGGTTGCGCGCACAGAGCGCGACCTTCGCCCCTGACTCGGCTAGAACCAACGCGCAAGCCCGCCCGATTCCCTGCGACGCTCCGGTGACCAGCGCGACCCGGCCTTCCACTCCTGCCATGAAGCCTCCCCTGTTAAGGCAAAGCAGGATTATAACCACCGTTGCTGAGTCGCGCGGAATTTCGCGGTGTGTTCAGGAGAAATCCGTGGGGTAGAAAAAAAATCGTTACAGCAGTCGCTCTGGCGCCCAGAATAAAACCTTCAGTTCACGCGCAAAATGGACAACCTCGGGCTGTGGAGGAAGCTGGATGCCCGCTGGCTGCGCCATGGTATTCTGCTCCACCTCAAACGTAGCTGGCTGCAGCTCCCACGGCAGATGGTGAATGTCGCCGCGATACAGGCGTTTGCGGCTGAAGGCATAAAGACAATAACGCTCGACTAGGAAGTGCTCAATCGAACCCGGCCGTGCGTGAAACATCTCCGAGACCGGGCCGTATGAGCAGCGGAGTTCCGCCGGCTTGGGTCCATGCTCGCGCTTAGAAACATAGTCGAGCTTTGGGCCGCCCCGCCCTTTGACCTTCATCGAAGCCCGCCAATATGGCAAACGGTAAAAAACTCGTGCACCCCAAACTGCCGACAGGTTGCTGGCATCGAGGCTGAAGAAATACACGCCCGGCTTGCCGTCGTAGGTAACATAGGTTCGCACGTTGATTTCGGAAAAATGCGACAGCCACGGTAGCGGATGGAACTCCCGGCGGGCGCAGATGATTGATCCAGAACGGCGTGACCGTGACCCAAGCGCGTTGCCTGTAGGTGTCGAGCGTAAGGACTTCAGGGACCAGCGGACGGAGCGCCTCCGGCGCCACTGGGTAATGCAGAAAAAGCAAGTCATTCCAGCGCTGCGTCATGATCCACGGCGTCATGGGCGCAGGCCATGGGCGATGGGCAGTGGCAAACAGAATGGAATCCGCACCGACCCACTGCGTACGGCTGTCGTCATGTTCGGAGTGGTCACGGATGCCGGGCGAAACGGCATGCGTCGGCACGCCCTTAGGGGCGATCATCGGTCGCTCCGGAATTTCTGCGATTCCCACAGCTACACCGGTTGCCCACAAATTCCATACCGCATATGATTCACGGCAATGTCCTCAAATTCCCAACGAGTTGAAGATACTGACCCGGCTACCGGCCATCACGAGCCCAGCACCGAGGTCTATGCCGTTCACGGGGCTGACCCCGAGGTGCTCGCCTACGGCATGGCGAAGTATTCACGCTCAGCGCTCTCCATGCGGGAATCACTGGCCGAACTAAATGAGCAAAAAGCCGAGAAGTTTCTCAACACCTTCTACTTTCAGTACGGTCATCGCAGCATAGCAGACTTAGCCCACGTGGCTTTCGCGATTGAACGCTTGTCGATTCTTGCCGCGACCATCGCCGTTGACGAGCCCCGCTGGGATGGGCAGGAACGTTCCACCCGCTATCAGGACTTCCAGAAAAGTGGATACTTCGTTCCCAATTTTGGCGGGGATGTTCGCGCCCGCGCCCTCTACCGCGAGACTGTTGACCTGCTCTTCGCCGAATATCGTCACTTCTCCGATGAGATGTTTCGGTATCTGCGTCAGCTCACGCCGAAGCCTGAAGAAATGAAGCAGGACGCTTACGAACGAACACTGCGGGCTCGCGCCTTTGATCTGTCGCGATATCTGTTGCCGCTGGCGACGAACACCTCTCTCGGCCAGATCGTCAGCGCGCGCACGTTGGAGACGCAGGTGTCGCGATTGTTGTCGGACACGCACGCCGAGGTCCGGCGACTGGGTGAACTGCTGAAGCAGGCAGCACGCGATGCTTCCTACAACGTAAGCCATGCCAGCGCGCGTGAACTTGCGCAGGAGATTCAGCGCGAGTGTCCGTCGGTTGCCGGGAGTGCCAGCGAATTTCTTCTACGCGATGTCAGGGTAGCGCCGACGTTGATGAAGTATGCGGAGCCCAGCCCATACGAGATCGAAACTCGTCGCGATTTGACCGCTGCCGCGACGGAGCTGCTTGCGTCGACTGAAATCCAGCCTGCGCCTTTGGTCGATCTGCTGGATGACGATCCGCTGGAGGTCGAACTTGCTGCGACGTTGATCTACCAATATTCGCATCATCCCTATCGGCAGATTCGCAGCGTGGTGGAAGGCCTTTCGGAATCGCAGCGCCGCGAGGTAATCGACCTTGGTCTGCGCCATCGCGGTCGCTACGACGAGGTTTCGCGCGCCTACTGTGCCGGCCAGCAACTCCGTTTCGACATCCTGATGGATATCGGCGGCTTCCGCGACATGCACCGTCATCGCCGCTGCGTACAGATCGTTCAGGATTACACGACAGCCCACGGATACGACGAGCCGATAGAGATCGAATCGGCGGGGCTGAGTGCGCGATACGAGGCCGCGATGGAGCGTTCTCGCGATGCTGTGGCGCAGCTTGCCGCTCGCGAGGTAGCCGAGGCGGAAGAGCAGTCGCAATATGTCATCCCATTGGCATTTCGCAAGCGCGCGCTCTTCAAGATGGACCTTGCCGAAGCGATCTACATCAGCGAGCTGCGAACCGGCGCGGCCGGTCATTTCTCATATCGGAATGTCGCCTATGCAATGTACGAGGCGGTGGCTCAACGCTATCCCGCACTAGCGAAGTACTTCCGTGTTACCGACGTGCGAGAGCCGGTGGATCTGTTGAAACGTTGATAGCGCGTATCGCCGGCGACTTCAGGGCGTCTCGCCGAGAGTGTACTCGAACTCATAGAAATGCTTTCCGTCGGCGACCTTGATCGTGAACGTACCGGCCAGACCCGTCAGCTGATCCGTGCCTGAGTCGGGAACCACTGTAATCCTCAACGACGGTAGGCCGCGCGTCATGGTGCCGAAATGCTGCAGGGCAAAACTTCCGCTGCGGCCATGTAGAGTTCCGCTGACGTGCTCCATGGCAACGTAACCGGCCGAGCCTTGCACGCTGGTGCCGGCGGTCAGCATCTCGCCGGTACTGGTGCCCACGAGATCGCCGAGAAACTGTTTTTCTAAGGACATGCGGCCAAGCGTCGCGCCAGCGGCGCCACTCATGGTCTGCGGTGTCATTTTGACGTCAAATGTTCCTGTTGCACGAGTGGTCATGATAGTTGCCTTATAGGGCACCTTGGAGTTGAACAACGCATTAGAGCGTGAGTGCGGAGTAAAAGAATAGCAGATTGGCAGAATGAGATTTGCGAAACTCTGCGTGCCGATTCAGAAGACCTGCGAGGCGGTGGGCTCGGCTGCCGGCGGGAGTTCCGCGAGCAGGCAGCTCCGCAGTTTGTGAGCTAGATCCTCTGGTGGCAAGGGTTGGCTGAAGTAGAAGCCTTGAATCTCGTCGCAATGATGCGCCCGCAAGAAAGACAGCTGGGCTTCGTTTTCGACACCTTCGGCGAGGACCTTCAGTCCCAGGCTCTTTGCCATGCTGATGATTGTGCCGGTGATCGCAGCATCGTCCGGATCGGACGCGACATCGGTCACGAAAGAGCGATCGATTTTTAACTTGTAGACCGGAAAGTATCGCAAATAGCTGAGACTGGAATATCCGGTTCCGAAATCGTCAATCGATAGCTTCAATCCCATCGCTTTCAGTTCTTGCAACATGGTAAGCATGACATCTGCATTGCTCAACAAAAGGCTTTCCGTAAGCTCCAATTCGAGGTATTGCGGAGCAAGGCCAGTTTCGCGCAGCACCGTCTGAATCAGTCGCAGGAAACCCTTCTGGCCGAACTGAACGGTCGATACGTTTACCGCAACCGGCACTGCAGGAAGTCCCTGGTCCTGCCATTGGCGAGCCTGGGCGCACGCCGTCCGGAGCACCCACTCGCCAATTGGGCCGATGAGCCCACTATTCTCTGCAATGGGAATGAACTTGTTGGGTGATACCAATCCCAGTTCCGGATGCCTCCACCGCACCAGGGCCTCGCATCCTGTGATTTCACCGGTGGCCAAGTCCTCTTGTGGCTGATATTCCAGAGATAGCTCTTTCCGCTCAATCGCCACGCGCAAGCTGCTCTCCAGGGTCATCCGCTCCATCGCCTGAATGTTCATCTCTTGCGTGAATAATTGAAAATTGTTGCGTCCATCCTCTTTGGCCCTATACATGGCCAGATCAGCGTTCTTGAACAGGGCCTCCACTTGCTCACCGTTATCGGGGAAAATGCTGATCCCCAGGCTGCAAGTGATGTTGAGAAGATGACCCTGAATGACAAATTCGGCGGCCATCGAGTTGACGATGCGTTCCGCAACTATGAGGGCGTCCTCGGTGTCCTTTATGGCATTCACTAGGACAAGAAACTCGTCGCCTCCCAGGCGAGCCACAGTGTCTTGCTCGCGCGTCCATCGTTTCAGGCGCTCCGCCACCTCTTTTAGCAGCAGATCGCCAATCGAGTGACCGAGCGAGTCGTTGATGGTCTTAAAGTGATCGAGGTCAAGGAACAGCAAAGCAACTTTTTCACCACGCCTTCGGGCATTGGGCAGAGCCACCAGGACTCGATCGCGAAGCAGGATCCGGTTCGGCAGGCCAGTAAGGGCATCGTAATATGCCAGAAATTGGACGCGTGCTTCCGCCGCTTTGCGCTCGGTAATGTCTTCCACCGTTCCTTCATGAAGGACAACATTGCCACTTGCGTCACTTACAGCCCGCACGTTCGCTGACAACCATTTCTTGCCGCCGTCCTTGCTCAAGACCTCCACCTCGACATTGTGCAGCGCCCGATCTTTTGCAAGCAAGCGTGCGAACTCTGGCATCGAATTGGGATCGGCAAAGAGCTGGATTCCCACATTGGAGACGTCTGCCAGTAGCTTTTCGGCAGAATCGTAGCCGTGCATCCGTGCCAGCGCGCGATTAATGCTCACCGGCCGGCCGTCGGGAGTGGTCTGGAAAATTCCAATTACCGCATCCTCAAATATCGAACGATACTTTTCCTCGGCTTCACGCAGGGCATTTTCGGCCATCTTTCGGGAGGTGACATCCTGCTTGATCGCAATGTAATGGGTGATTTCGCGTCCGCCAATACGCACCGGCGTAATCGTCATTTCCTCGGTGTAAACACTTCCATCTTTTCGCCGATTAATCAGCTCCCCCTGCCAGGTCTTGCCTGACGTGATCGCCGCCCACATCTCCGTATAAAAGTCACCTTCCATCTCCCCTGATTTCAGGACGCGTGGATTGTTGCCTAGCACCTCCTCTGGACCGTACCCAGTGAGTTGTGAAAAAGCCTGGTTGGTCCACAGGATTTTGCCCGTGGTGTCGGTGATCACGATGGCGTTGGCCGCGGCTTGCAGTGCCGCAGCCTGCAGTTGCAGGCGATCGTCGGCACGCTGACTATCATCAAGATCCATACCGACACCCAGCATCCGCACCGCGCGTCCCGTCTTGTCGCGAAAGACGCGCCCGGTTACCGATCGGAAGTGCACGCTACCGTCCGGCCACAACATGCGATAGGCGGTGTTGGGGTCCTTGTTGTCACGGATAGCCGCCTCGATCGTGTCTTGGATAGCTTTCCGATCATCCGGATGCACCGAATTCACAAACACCGCGAAGCTGGTGGGGGAATCTTCCGGCAGCCCCATTTGTCTGCTGGCCACTGCCGACCAGACCATCTCACCCGTTTCAAGGTTCCAGTCCCAACATCCAATCTTGGCTGCCTCGAAAGCCAGACGCATTCTTTCTTCCCTGCGCTGAATCTCTGACTCCATTTCTTCCTGGCGTGCCTGAGACTCTAGCAGCTTCCGTTCACTTTCTTTCTGCTCGCTGATGTCCTCGATGATGGCCGTGATGCCGGTGATCTCATCCTGAGGGTTGTGAATCGGCGCGGCCCAGAGTCTCGCATAGAACCTACAGCCATCCTTGCGTTGGCGACTTACCTCTTTTCCCCGGATGGAGCAGCCGGCGAGGAGTTGGCGAATCCCATCTTCGAACTCGGCCCGCTCTTCTCCCGGAACACCGGGGTATGGCCGTCCCAACACCTCAGCTTCTATCCAGCCGAACATCCGCTCAGCGGCGGGATTCCACAGCTTGACCAGCCCCTCTAAGCCGAGCTCTATGACGGCGAGGGGGGAAAACTGGACGAATCCTTTTAGTGAACGCTCGGGGCTGCCGAACATGTGGGCGGCTCTCCTGACGCGCGAACGTTGTTCAATAAGGACAGATTGAGCCAGGGTGCGCGAACTCAAACGTCTTCGCATAGTAGATCGACAAAATTTGCGATCCCCGTACATCATCATCTACCGCCGTCACAGTAAAGTGTCATGAGATCGAAGGTAGCAAGTTGCTTCCTGCTGTGATACTTACGAAAGTGCAGTAGCCCCTATTGCACCTTCGTTACTTGACAAAATATCCCTCCGGCCTAGGCTACTAAGTGGAGCCCCTGCAGTGCCATACCTTCTCGCACGGGAATAGGGGACCTGCGGCGTGTCGCACTCCAAAACCCGCCTATTATTCGCTTTTTATTCGCTTTTACGAGCAAACCAGATGTATAATCTACCGTCGGGACCCATGCGCCTCTCACCACGAAATTCTTATTGCTTCATGGCGCCTGCCTCACTGACCCCATGCACTTTATCTCAACCGGCCCTCCCGGGTTGCCACGCCGGGACGGAGCAGCCAAGGAGCAGCATTCATGGCGGACGAAAGAACTGAAAAAGGCCGGGCCATCGACCTGGCCCTGTCTCAAATCGAGAAACAATTCGGCAAAGGCTCCATCATGAAGTTAGGGAGCAAGGGGGCCGTCGTCCCCATCTCTGTGATCTCCACTGGGGCGATCTCGTTTGACGCGGCGCTGGGTATCGGCGGCTTCCCGCGCGGACGCGTGGTCGAGATCTTCGGACCGGAATCGTCGGGCAAGACCACCATCGCCCTACAGGTGATCGGCGAAGCGCAGAAGCAAGGTGGCATGGCGGCCTTCGTGGATGCCGAGCACGCGCTCGACCCCATCTATGCCGCCAAGTTGGGTGTCGACGTTGACAACTTGCTGGTCTCGCAACCGGACTACGGCGAACAGGCGCTGGAAATTGCCGAGGCCCTGGTGCGCTCCGGCGCCATCGACGTACTGGTAGTGGACTCCGTCGCGGCATTGGTTCCCAAGGCCGAACTCGATGGCGAAATGGGTGACAGCCACGTTGGCTTGCAGGCGCGCCTGATGTCGCAGGCGCTGCGCAAACTCACCGCCATCGTCGCCAAGTCGCATACCTGCCTGGTATTCATCAACCAAATCCGCGAAAAAATCGGCGTGATGTTCGGCAACCCGGAGACGACAACCGGAGGCCGCGCGCTGAAGTTTTATTCTTCGGTGCGTATCGATATCCGCCGCATTGGCGCCATTAAGGACGGCGACCAGGTGGTCGGCTCCCGCACCCGGGTAAAAATCGTAAAGAACAAGACTGCCGCGCCATTCCGTGAAGCTGAGTTCGACATGATGTACGGCGAAGGTATTTCGCGCGAAGGCGACCTGCTCGACCTGGCGGTCAATGGAAACCTGGTGGAGAAGTCGGGCTCGTGGTTCAGCTACAAGGGCGAACGCATTGGCCAGGGCCGCGAAAATGCCAAGCAGTTCCTGAAGGAGAACAAAGATATCACCGCGAAGATTGAAACCGACGTACGCAAGTCGCTCGGCCTGATCTCGGTGGAGGACAAGGCGCAAGCGGCTGCGGCCAATGCAGAAGCCTCACCCAGTGCGACGCCCAAGGGGCCGGCCGGGCGGAAGTAAGGCATCGAGTGGAAGAAGGGCCCTCCTGGCGAGGGCTCTTCGCGACACCCTCGTTTCTCCGATTGCCTCAGGACGCATCCCAGAATAAAATCATCCGGCAGAAACTCCCGCCTCCCGAGGTCTCTTGAAGGACATCGTCGCCATCTATCCCGGATCGTTCGATCCCGTTACGAACGGACACTTGGACCTGATCCATCGTGGCAGCAAGCTCTTTGACCGCCTCATAGTGGCGATTGCGCGCAACCTCGACAAGGGCGAGGCGCTGTTCGACATGGCCGAGCGCAAAGAGATGCTGGAGGCCATGACCTCCGAGCTCGACAATGTCACCGTCGATATTTTTGAGGGACTGCTGGTCGCCTACTGTATCCAGAAAAATGCCAATGCGGTGTTGCGTGGGATTCGCGCGGTGAGTGACTACGAGTTCGAGTTGCAGATGGCGCTGATGAACCGCAAGATGGAACCACGCGTGGAAACTGTGTTCATGATGCCCGCTGAGAAATATTCCTATCTCAGCTCACGCATCGTACGCGAAATCGCCAAGTTTGGCGGTCCGTTGACTGGACTCGTGCCGGAGTTAGTTGAGGAACGGGTCCGCCACAAAATTGCCGAGAAGCATTCGTTCGCCACGGGATCCCATATCTTATGAAGGGCCAAACCATGACTGCTGCCGGAACCCAGCTCTCCTCGTTCTTGACCAACCGCATTCAACGCATCGAAGTTTCCGCCACCATGGCTGTGGTCGCCGAAGCCGAAAAGTTGCGCGCCAAAGGCGTTGACCTGGTCGACTTCGGCGCCGGAGAACCGCATTTCGCCACACCTGCGCACATCAAACAGGCGGCGATCGATGCGATCAATAATAACTTCACCAAGTACACTGCCGTTGGCGGCACCGCCGAGCTGCGCGATGCAATCGTGCGGCGCCATGCAGCCGATTTTGGCTCCGACTACAAGCGCGAGGATTGCATCGCCTCGGTCGGCGGCAAGCACGCGCTCTTCAATGCCATCCAGGTGTTGGTGGACCACGGCGACGAAGTCATCATGCCGGTTCCGTACTGGGTCTCGTTCAAAGACATTGTCCGTTACGCCGGCGGCGAGCCGGTGTACATCGCCACCGATGAAAAACACGATTTCGCGCTTACGGCGGATATGGTCGAGCGCGCGATCACGCCCCGCACCAAGGTCATCCTTCTGAACTCTCCCTGCAATCCATCGGGTGCGGTGATGAAGCCTGAGCACATGACCTCGGTGCTGAGGCTGGCGCATGACCGCGGTATCTACGTTGTGTCTGATGAGTGCTACGTGTACTTAAACTTTACCGGGCATCTGTTCTCGGCCGGTTGTGTTCACGAGGTAAAGGAGCGGCTCATCATCATCGGGTCGCTATCAAAAACTTATGCCATGACCGGCTGGCGGTTGGGTTATGCGCTGGGACCGGCGCCGATCATCAGCGCGATGCAGAAGCTGCAAAGCCAAAGCACTTCGAATCCAACTTCGATCGTGCAGAAGGCTGCAGTGGCGGCTTTGACTGGTTCACAGGATTGCGTCCGCGAGATGCTTACCGGATACATCTCGCTTCGCGACAAAGTAGTCGTTGGTCTGCGCGCGATTCCCGGCCTCACCTGCGCCTCGCCAAATGGAGCGTTCTACGCCTATCCCAACGTCAGCCATTACTTCGAACGCGGCGGGCTCAATTCGGCATCTGATGTTGCGCGCAAACTCCTGCATGAAGCCCACGTGGTGGTGGTCCCTGGCGAAGGCTTCGGCACGCAGGACCACATCCGCATCTCGTACGCGGTCTCAGCCGAGAACCTGGAGCGCGGACTGGGGCGCATGCGCGAGTTCTTCGCCAACGTATAGAGTGATGTCGGAACTTTACCCACTCCTGTTGATGCCCATCTTCGACGAGCGGCCTTGGGGTGTTCGCGATCTTCGTCCGATTTACACCAAAGTTGTGAAGGATCCGATCGGCGAGAGTTGGCTGACTTGGGAAGACAACCGGGTCGCCAACGGACCGCTGACCGGGCGCACACTTGGCGATCTTTCGAAGCAATATGGCCGCGACCTGGTCGGACAGGCGGCATGTTTCGGCGATCGTTTCCCGTTGTTGGTGAAATTTCTCTTTCCAGGCGACAAACTGTCGGTGCAGGTTCATCCCGATGATGAGCAGGCGCGCAAACTCGGCGCCCCGTGCGGAAAAACAGAATGCTGGTATGCGCTGCACGCCCAGCCTGGAGCTCAAGTTGCCCTGGGATTGAAGTTCGGCGTGACTCTGGAGCAATTCAGGCAGGCCATCCAAGATACTCGCGCCGAAGAATTGCTGAACTGGGTGGATGTTCATCCCGGTGACATGCTCTACGTGGCCGCTGGAACCGTCCACACCATCGGCGGCGGTATGGTTCTAGTGGAGACGCAGCAGACCTCCGACATCACCTATCGCCTCTACGATTACGGGCGCGGTCGTGAGCTTCACATCGCCGAAGGGCTGGCGGCGACGAAGCTTCAAACGACGGCAGGCAGGGTGATTCTTCGCTCAAGTGACAGTCCCAATGTTTTGGTGCGTTCGCCATTCTTTGTAGTCGAGAAGATCAAACTACGCGAAGTGATGGAAGCGGAGACCACAATGGCTTCTCCTCATATCGTGGTCGCGGTGGAAGGAGCGGGAATCGTCGAATCGCGAAGGATGGAGCCCATCAGCTTCGCAACCGGAGAAGCCGTCGTGATTCCGGCCGCGGTGCGCAACTACACGGTCCGACCGCAGTGGGAGCTGGAAGTCATGCGAATGTCTCTACCCACGGAAGCAGTGGCAGAGCCGGAGACCGTGCTGCCGCAATCAGTGAGTGCAAAGTAGATATTCACCACTGAGACACGGAGAACACAGGGGAAGGAAGGAATTTCACGGATGGGCAGGACAGCAAATCAGCCGAACGGTCAGAGCGCCGAAGGCGCGGCGTCAGCTAACGCCCACTTGATGACGGTCACTTGTCACAAGGCGATCTATCGGGAGGAATGCCCCGGCGGTGTCGCGGTATAATATCGGGTGTTCTTCTGGTGCATGACAATTTTGCGCTATGTTCTCGTGACGCTTGCGGCAGCGTTCAGCGCTACATTTATCGCCCTCTGCCTTCTGGTCTTCGTTATCTCACCCCACGATGATTCCCCGGCCATGGGAATCCTATGGTTCATGCTCTCTTGGCTATTGGCCGCACTACTTATTCCAGTGAGTCTCGGCGTGACGGCTGAGATTGTTGAACGTAGGCTCCAGAGGAGGCGATTTCGCTGGCTAAGAGCTTTTGTTCGTTCGCTACTGGCGATTCCAATCATGCTAGGCCCTCTTTACGGTTACTGGGAGGTGCTGTTGCTGCACCCAGATGCACGAGACCCGTTTTGGGCAGTGAAAGTAACATTGCTGAATTGCATCTCAGCGATCTTTGCGGTTCTTGCGCTCGGCATTAGACGGTTCCCGCGTCAACCTGTGCTTAGCTCTTGTGAACAGGCGCTATCTTAACTGACCCAGTTACTGCATACCTGGTCATGAGCAACTCGCCGTCGCGTTTCGCCTCCGCTCTTGTTCTTCTGTAGAATCGAGAATCTAAAACTCCGTGTGCGGAGCCTGCCCTGAGCGTAGTCGAAGGGTGTCTCTGTGGTGAAAAGGCTTGGCTAACAATTTTTATCCCGTCATTCTCGCTGGTGGACGCGGCACGCGGTTTTGGCCTCTAAGCCGTAAGCGGATGGCCAAGCAACTGCTGCCATTGAACAGCAAGAAGAGCATGATCCAGGAGACCGTCGAGCGGTTGTCCCCTCTGGCAAGACCGAAGCAATTCTGGATCATCACCAACCAAGACTTGCGTCCCGCCATTGTCCGCCAACTCAGGGGTCTTCCAACAAAACAAATTGTTGCTGAGCCCGCTGGACGAAACACCGCTCCTGCGATTGGCCTGGCTGCCTTTCTGTTGGAGCGCAACGATCCTAACGCGGTCATCGGAATGTTTCCCTCCGATCATGTGATCACGAACGAGAAGAACTTCCGCGAGGACATTGCCCATGCTGCCCGCATTGCGGCCGGTGGCGAAAATATCGTCGTGATCGGCATTTCTCCCACGCGTGCGGAGACGGGTTACGGCTATATCGAGGTTGGCAGTCCATCTCAGAAAGGCGTACTCCAAGTGCGTCGCTTTACTGAGAAGCCCGTTCCCGAGGTGGCCGAGCAATTTGTCAAAGCGGGAAATTTTTTCTGGAACAGTGGCATGTTCGTTTGGAGCGCGCGCACCCTGGCCAATGCGCTCCGTGAACATCTGCCCAATACGGCGCCGCTACTCGAGAAGATCGCAGCAAGTTACGGAAGCCGTAGCTTCGAGAAGACCTTCGCGAAGCTCTATCCCCAGTGTGAAAACATCAGTATTGATTACGCCGTACTCGAACCGCGCTCCAAGAAAGGCGAGGGCTCTTCCGGCATCTATTGCATTCCGGCAAACTTCGGATGGAACGATCTTGGCTCGTGGACGGCGCTCTATGAACATCGCAGTGCAGGCATGAACGATCGAGAGCAACGTCATCAACGCCGAGCAAAGCTTTACGCTCAATGCAGAAGGAAACTTCATCCACTCAACCGGAAAGTTCGTCGCAGTCGTAGGCGTAGAAAACCTGGTTGTCGTCGAAACCGACGATGCGTTGCTGATCACTACGCGCGAGCATGCGCAGGACGTCGGCAAAGTGGTGAAGCATCTGGACGAGAAGAAGCTCAAGCGGTTGGTGTGAAACGGGGCAATTAGCGATTAGCGACTAGCCAAAGCCAGATGCTTCGTAATTTAAAACGAGCGCGATTGATGCAGGGGTTTACAACGCGATGAACCGAGTCCCGCTTGCGGGACGTCCACATGATAGCCCAGCGCTTCAGCGCTGGGTAGCCTGCAATATTATGGTTGAGCCCCTTCAGGGGCGGCACACGAGCTACGTTTATGATTGGGATTCTGCAATCCCTAGAAAAGCGCCTCGCAAGGCTCGCCAAACGAAGCGGCCGCAGCATCGAAGAGCTTGCTCGTGAGGCTATCCTGCAATACGTAGAAGATGCGGAGGACGTTTACGAGGCAGAACGCATCTTGTGTCGCGTGCGGTCTGATCGGGAGCGAACGTTCATGCTGGATGAGGTGGCAAAGCGGCTTGAACTGGAGCACTGATGCGGATGCAGTAACCGCAGATCATTCGTCGGCCTGACGGCCTCCTCATGATGACAAGGTCGTGCCTGATACAAAGCTGGAAAGCAAACTCTAATGGCACCTGAAATCAAGTTCGGTACCGATGGCTGGCGCGGCATCATTGCCGACGATTTCACATTCGACAATGTTCGCCGCGTCGGCAACGCGATCGCAACCTACGTCCACCAGAACGAAGATGTCAGCAAAGGTCTGGTCGTCGGCTACGACACGCGCTTCGCCTCTCCGCGCGCGGCTGAGATCATTTCCGAAGTCCTGGCTGGCTCCGGCATTGCCGTGCGCCTGTCGAACGATTACACGCCCACCCCAGCCCTATCGTATGCGGTCAAGAACTTGGGCGCGGCGGGCGGCGTGATGATCACCTCCAGCCACAATCCCTTCAACTGGAACGGCGTGAAGTACAAGGGTGGCTACGGCGGATCCGGCACACCCGCCATCATGAAGTCGATTGAAGGCGCTCTGGATGCGCCTCGCCTGGAACACAAGCGGCGGGAGCGTGACTCTCACGGACTTCAAGACTCCGTACATTGCCGCCATCAAAAACTTTGTTGATTTGCAGTTGATTCAGAAGGCCGGTTTCAAGTTTGCCATCGACGTGATGTACGGCGCAGGACGGGGTGTCTTGAAGGGGATCTTTGCCGAGAGCGGAATTGATCACCTGGAGATTCGTGGAGAGCTCAATCCGCTGTTTCCGGGGATCAACCCCGAACCCATACCGCCCCACATCGCCATGCTGCAAGAAACGGTCGTTCGCGGTCACTACCAGGCGGGCCTCGCCACCGATGGCGATGCCGACAGGCTGGGCGCGGTCGCCGAAGATGGCAGCTTCGTGGATGCGCATAAGTGTTTCTCGGTCATCCTGGAATGGCTGCTCAAGCGTAAACAATGGCCGGGTGAGATTGTGCGGGCGTTCAATACCACACGTATGATTGACCGCATTGCCGCAAAGTACGGCCGCAAGCTGCACGAATGCGGCATCGGCTTCAAGTACATTTGCGATCTCATGATGGAACGCGACATCCTCATCGGCGGGGAAGAATCGGGTGGCATCGGTATCCGCCGGCATCTGCCCGAGCGTGACGGCATTTTGAATTCACTGCTGCTGGCGAACATTATGGCGGAAGAGGGCAAGCCGCTTGGCCAGTTGGTGCGCGATCTGCAACAGGAATATGGCGAGCATCACTATGGCCGGCTCGATCTGCACCTCACCAACGAAGTGAAAGATGAAGCCATGCGTCGCGTCAGCGCCAAGCCGGCAAAGCTCGGAAGTTTCAAAGTCCAGAAAGTAGAAACGCTCGACGGCGTGAAATTTTTTCTCGATGCTCCAACCTACGGCAACGGCGCGGAGGCTTGGGTGCTGGTGCGTGCGTCAGGGACCGAGCCACTGCTGCGCATCTACAGCGAAGCTGCGTCGCCTGAGTTGGTGTCGCAGATTCTAAAGGAAACAGAAGCCTTCGTCGGCGCCGACACGCATGCCGCCAACCCTGTGCTTTCAGAGACGGGCGCAAAGTAGTCGCGGACCAAGTCGAACCCGCACTTGCAGTACGTTTCGCCGAGCATTTCTGGCATACTTGAATCAAGCATCGGGAGAAGATTGCTTTAGCTCTCAGACCTCCCAACTCCTATTGGATGGCAACCACTTCAAATCCGCAACCGGCCGATTCGCCGGAGGTACGCCGCTATAACCGTATTCATCGCTGGCTGAGCATGGCCGATGCGGTCATCGGCTTCGCTTTGCTGGTGGTGTTACTGGTCACGGGATGGACCGGCAAACTTCGCGACTGGTCTTATCTGGGCGCGCATCAGTATTACTTTCTTGCGGTCTTTCTGTACGTGCTGATGTTCTCGGTCATCGCCAAAGTCTTGAGCTCGCCCTTCGACTTCGTCGGCTTCCGGCTTGAACACCAATACCATCTTTCCAACCAGAAGCTGCGGAGCTGGTTGTGGGACGAATGCAAAGGATGGCTGGTCGGGCTGGTGCTGGGAGCCGTGATGGTGGAAATCGTTTACGCGATTATCCGGATCGCGCCGCAGCGCTGGTGGATCATCGCCTGGGCTGTCTTTGTTGGGCTCTTCTTGCTGATGGCGCAGCTTGCTCCGGTTGTGCTGATGCCAATCTTCTACAAATTTCAGCCGCTTGAAAACGATGGCTTGCGCGAGCGCCTGACCAAACTCGGCGAGCGTGCCGGTACGCGCGTGCGTGGCGTGTATGAATGGAAGCTGTCGGAGAAGTCAGAAAAGGCGAACGCTGCGCTCACCGGCATGGGCTCGACGCGCCGCATCATTCTGTCTGACACGCTGCTGCAACACTACAGCGACGACGAGATCGAGGCGGTACTTGCTCATGAACTCGGACACCACGTCCACCGACATATCCTGAAGGGCATCTTGGTGCAGGTGGGAATCACGTTTTTCGGATTCTGGCTGGTCAACCAGGTGCTGCGCTTCGTGATTGCGAAAGACTGGTTCCCCGTGCTTGGCACCCGGCTCTATGATTTTGCCAACCTGCCTCTCATCGTACTGGTCGCGACGATCTTAGGATTTCTGCTGATGCCAGCCTTGAACGCGCTCTCTCGCCGTCATGAACGGGAAGCCGACCGTTACGCATGGGAGAGTATTCCGGCCGTCGGGCCTTTCATCACCTCAATGCAAAAGCTGGCGGATCAAAATTTGGCGGAGCGCGAACCCTCAAAGCTCATCGAGTGGTTCTTCCATTCGCATCCCTCGATCGGCAAACGGATCGCCGCGGCCGAGTCCTGGGCGAGCAAGCAACCACGGACGGAAGTCGTACGCTGACGCGGGTTTGGCGTGACTCTTTTAAGGCCTGGAACCTCATAACTCGTCACGGTGTCTACAGAACATGTGACACGAATCCGCAAGCCATTCCTCTGGGCAATACTCTTTGCGGGGATCATTCTGGCCTTGGGAGTATGTTTGAGTCTCGGTTATCGTCACTACCTCAAGCAAACATCCGCGGCTCTTTTAGCGGATTTGAAAGCGTTAACCATCGGACAGTCTGATTTTGCTGATGGGACTCGCATTGCGCAGAAATATCGGCAATTCCGTGTTGAGGGCAACGCGTCAGTTCCGGCTTCGCCCGATCCTGGTAAGAATGTCTTTCCTGGGAACACGTGCAATTCAGATCACTGCTTCTTCGAATTTACGGTTGACAATCTCCCTTTATCGTCGCTGCATTTTCTACGTCCGGCGAGATTCACAGCAGCATTTGCCGTCTTGGATGGCAGAGTGCAATATGTCGAAGCGTCCCTGTTTGGCGGCCCAGGAAATAACGGTGGCATAGTGGAGGAAATCAATCCTCGAAGTGATCGCCAGCCAACGTATCGCTTCCCAACGCCGATTGGCAAACCCTACTTGTTCGTCGAACTAACTCCCTCCGCACCAGCCTCAATTCGAGAACATGCGTTCGATTTAAACGTTGACTGCCTCATTGCATTTACCGATTGTGATAACCCGTGCGACTACTTGCCTCTCGCCTGGGAAGATTGGAAGGCGGAAATGGACCAAAAAGGCTGGCTGGCCGACCTGAGAAGAGCCTATCCCCACTGTCCCTAGCGATTTGATTCTGCCCGCACCATTCTTTCGACGCGCTGCAAATCCTCTTCCGTATCCACGCCCACCGTATCGAATGGCGTCTCCGCCACGT
Source organism: uncultured Acidobacteriaceae bacterium (assembly GCA_963755865.1). Classification (GTDB taxonomy): domain Bacteria; phylum Acidobacteriota; class Terriglobia; order Terriglobales; family Acidobacteriaceae; genus Bog-257. The sequence goes on from CAVWLY010000010.1 coordinate 47,541, forward strand.
GGATTGCGATACCGTGATCGAGGAACCGTAGCTGCTCCAGGCGCTCGCTGCGCTCCAGTTCCGACTCCGGCCACCCGCAGAAGGCATCGAGAGCGGCCTTGCGATAAGCGTAAAAGCCAAGATGCTTGGAGTAGCGCACCTGTCCCACCCGGTCCCGGTCGAACGGAATGGTCGCTCGCGAAAAATAGAGCGCTTTACCATCCAACGCGGTGACCACCTTCACAGCATTCGGATTGTTTACGTCCTCAGGTGAACACGGAGTTTTGAGCGTGCCAACCTCGACATCCCTCCGCGCCATCAGCTCAAGCAGAACGTCGAGGTGCTCCCGCCTTGCAAGCGGCTCGTCACCCTGCACGTTCACATAAACGTCCGCATCGATCGCGTGCGCGACTTCGTGGACTCGATCGGTGCCACTGCGATGCTTCGGCGAAGTCAGTCGACACGTCCAGCCGTTTTGGCGGCAAACGGTTGCAATCTCTTCGGAATCGGTCGCCACGATTACGTCATGCAATTGGGGACAAGCGCGGGCCGCCTCATAGACGTAAGCCAGCATCGGACGGCCGTTGATCTCTCGGAGAACTTTCCGGGACAGTCGAGTGGAGGCCAGCCGCGCCGGGATAACTGCGATTGCTTTCACCCGGCTAGTTTCATGGGAATGGGCGCTGGATGCAAGCGGCAGTCACAAAAACCGCGAATTGACCGCAACCATTCGCGAAAAATAGAATCAATAACGCAGACAGATCGTGGGGACCTCGAATTGCCTCTTTACGAATACCAGTGCAAGAAGTGTCATAGCCTGACGGAGCGGATCCAGAAGTTTTCCGATTCGCCGTTGACTGTCTGCCCTCATTGCGGAGGCGAGCTGGAACAGGTGCTCTCGGCACCCGCTATTCAGTTCAAGGGATCCGGCTGGTACGTCAGCGACTATGCCAAGAAGTCGTCTGGTGGCAGCTCCGCGAAGGGCAACGGGTCCGCACCTTCCTCTACCTCCTCCACCTCGGAAAGCAAGGCCGAGGGCGAAAGCGAGAGTTCCAAGGGCGAAAGCACCTCCACCAAAGAAACGTCTAGTCCCAGCAAGAACCCAACCACCGACAAGAAATAAGGCTCCGTTTCTGCTTCTTTCCTTGCCGGTTTTACATCACAGACGTATGTGATCTCCGTCGCAATCCGGTGTTTTAATCGTAGGTTCGCCGGGTTACTCGCGTTAAAATGTGGCAGCGGACGAACACTCGTTCGCGAGTATCGCTTTCTAAATCTCATACGCTATTAGTAACAGGAGGTACAGGTCATGCCGAAGAATGTATTGACCCTGACGGACCAACGCACCGACAAAACTTATGAAGCACCGGTCGAGCACGGAACCATCCGCGCTATGGACCTGCGGAAGATCAAGACTGATCCCGAAGACTTCGGTCTCATGACCTATGATCCCGCATTCATGAACACGGCTTCATGCAAGAGCAACATCACCTTCATTGACGGCGACAAAGGTATCCTGCGCTATCGCGGCTACGATATTGAAACCCTCGCCGAGCATTGCACCTATCTGCAAGTGGCTTACCTGCTGCTGTACGGCGAGTTGCCGACGCCCCAACAGGACAAAGACTGGGTCTGGGAAATCACCCACCACACCATGCTGCACGAGACCACCAAGCATTTCATCGATGGCTTCCGCTATGATGCCCATCCCATGGGAATGCTGGTAAGCACGCTGGCAGCGCTGTCAACCGTATATCCGGAGGCCAAGAACGTTCACGATCCGGAGATCCGGCAGAAGCAGATTGTGCGGCTGATCGCCAAAATGCCAACCTTGGCGGCATATTCCTATCGTCATTCTGTTGGCCATCCTTACGTCTATCCCGACAACGATCTCAGCTACACCGAAAACTTCATGAATATGCTGTGGAAGATGACCGAACCGAAGTACATGGCCAGCCCGGTCATCGCGCGCGCGCTGGATGTGCTGTTCATTCTGCACGCCGATCACGAGCAGAATTGCAGTTCAACCACCATGCGGGTGGTGGGCAGCTCGCAGGCTGATCCCTATCTGTCGATGGCAGGAGCCGCGTCGGCGCTCTCTGGCCCGCTACACGGCGGCGCCAACGAAGAAGTGCTGCGCATGCTGGACGAGATCGGCACGGTGAAAAACATTCCCGCCTACATCAAGCGGGTAAAGGAAGGCGAGCTCAAGCTGATGGGCTTCGGGCATCGGGTTTACAAGAACTACGATCCTCGGGCACGCATCATTAAGGCCGTCGCCGACGAAGTGTTCCAGGTTACCGGACGCAACACCAGGCTGGACATTGCATTAGAGCTGGAACGTATCGCACTCGCCGACGATTATTTCGTTACCCGCAGGCTCTATCCCAACGTCGATTTCTACTCGGGAATCATTTATCAGGCCATGGGCTTCAGTCCGGAGATGTTTACCGTGCTGTTCGCGATTCCGCGAGCGGTAGGCTGGCTGGCGCAGTGGAACGAAATGATCCAGGACCCGGAGCAGAAGATTGCGCGTCCGCGGCAGATCTACACCGGAGTGGAGCATCGTAAGTTTCAGGCCGCTCGGGATGAGAAGTCAGCCGTAAAAGTGGGTTAATCGCTAACAACGAGAGATGTTGATTTGCAAGATAGGGGGCGGGCAATCCGTCCCCATTTTTGTTGGGCGGTAGAAATCCTCAAGCGGGATCGTGATTCGCACGGTCGCTGATGCCACTGCGCAAACCCTCGAGCAGCCGCTGACATTGCCGTTCTAGCAGCATTGGTATCGGGTCCTGAGCACTTCGCTCAGGCTTGCCGATACCTGTGTTTAGCGCGACACTTGAAACGAGGCTGCTCGGTCGCGTACCTTGATCTATCGCCGTTTGGGGAGGCCGATATGTTTAAGGGATTTCGCGATTTTGTGTTGCGTGGCAACGTGGTTGATCTGGCAGTGGGCGTCGTTATCGGCGTGGCCTTCGGGACCGTCGTCACCGCATTCGTGAAAGACCTGCTGACTCCGGTAATCGCTGCCATCGTCAAAAAGCCGGACTTCTCCGGGTTTCTCTTTGAAGTGAATGGCGCCAAGTTCCTCTACGGCGATTTTCTGAATGCCATCATCTCATTCCTGCTGATTGCCTTGGCTGTCTACTACTTTGTGGTTCTACCGGTAAATTTGCTGATGAAGCGATTCGAGAAGCAAGCCCTGCCCGACAAGAAGAAATGTCCTGAATGCGAAAGTGATATCCCTGTTACCGCTCGCCGCTGTGCGTTCTGCACTTCACAGGTCGCTTAGCAGCCAACACAGCAGCTGCTTTGTGCTCGTGCCTTGGAATGGTCCTGGAGTGCACAATTCTCAAATGCCTCCTCGGCGGATATGTCGACACACTCAACAGGCTCTGTTGAATTGTGCCCACAAACAGCACCTTCAGGCCTGAAATTCGAACTCCGCAGCTTGCCTATTCAAGGCTGTGGCTGATTCCCTACAAACACTTGAAAAAAGGAGGTTTACGGCCAGTCAAAGTGGTCGTGAATGAAGCAATTCCATGGTAAAATGGGTACACGCATTCGAACCCTTAAGTTATTGACTTTTCTATTAGATAAGCGGTTGTCCGGAAGGTGACGGACCCTCCGCGGGTCGGGTGTGAGCAACGGATACGCACGCTCGACGTGTGGCCGTTTGGAATGGAGCAGGATGTCCCCGAAAGATTCCGAGTCGGCCGCTGCTGCGGCACCTGAGAACAACAAGCCTCTCACAGTGCCAGACCAAAAATCCCCCCAAAAGAATGGGAAGAACGGGAATGGAAAATCGGACGGAGAGTACACGGCCGATTCCATCAAGGTTCTCGGCGGCATGGAGGCGGTACGCAAACGCCCGGCCATGTACATCGGTTCGACGGGCGAACTCGGGCTCCATCACCTGGTGTACGAGGTGGTGGACAACTCTGTGGACGAAGCTCTCGCCGGATTCGCCGATCACATCGATGTCACCATTCATATCGACAATTCCATCACCGTTGTAGATAACGGCCGCGGCATCCCGACAGAGGAGATGGACGTGGATGGGGAGCGCCTTCCCGCAGCGCAAGTGGTAATGACGGTGCTGCACGCCGGCGGAAAGTTTGATACCTCTACTTACAAAGTTTCAGGCGGATTGCACGGCGTCGGTGTTTCTTGCGTCAATGCGCTCAGTCATCTGCTGGAGCTTGAGATTTGGCGCGACGGATCGGTCTGGGAGCAGAGCTACTCGAAGGGCGAGCCTACGACGAAGCTGAAGAAGACCGGTACCACCAAGAAGCGTGGTACCAAGGTCCACTTTGTGCCCGACAAGGAAATCTTCACTGCCACGGAATACAACTACGACACGTTGGCTCAGCGCCTGCGCGAAATGGCATTCCTGAACAAGGGGCTGCTGATTACGCTGACTGACGAGCGCACCACCGACCAGAAGACTGGCCAGCCCAAGCGGGCAGAGTTCAAATACAACGGCGGCATTGCGGAATTTATCAAGCACTTGAATCGCGGGAAAAGCGTACTGCACGACAAGCCCATCTACATGGAAGCGGAGCGCGACAATGTGGCAATGGAAATCGCGCTGCAGTACAACGATGGCTATTCCGAAACGGTGTTCAGCTTCGCCAATAACATCAATACGGTCGATGGTGGCAGCCATCTGTCGGGTTTTCGTACTTCGCTCACCCGAACCATCAACTATGCCGGACAGCAACTGGGTTTGTTCAAGGACGTAAAGGAAAACCTTGCCGGCGACGATGTTCGCGAGGGGCTGGTGGCGGTGGTGAGCGTAAAGCTTCCGCAACCGCAGTTCGAGGGACAGACCAAAGGCAAGCTCAATTCCGATATCGCGGGCACCGTCCAGGCGTTCGTAAACGAGCGCCTGGGGGCTTTTTTTGAGCAGAACCCTTCGGTCGCGAAGAAAATCATCAACAAAGCTGTCGAAGCTGCTCGTGCTCGCGAAGCTGCACGCAAGGCGCGTGATCTGACCCGTCGCAAGGGAGCTCTCGATGGTGGAGGCTTGCCCGGCAAGCTGGCCGACTGTTCTGAGCGTAATCCCGAGCGCTGCGAGGTCTATCTGGTCGAGGGCGAGAGTGCCGGTGGCACTGCCAAGCAGGGACGCGATCGGCGATTCCAGGCGATCCTTCCGCTCAAAGGCAAGATCTTGAACGTGGAAAAAGCGCGTTACGACAAGATGCTGGGCCACGAAGAAATTCGCGCCATGATCACGGCGATGGGAACGGGTATCGGCAAGGACGATTTCGACATTGCGAAACTGCGCTACGGAAAAGTCATCCTGATGACCGATGCTGACGTGGACGGTTCGCACATCCGCACGCTGCTGCTTACGTTCTTCTTCCGGCACATGCAGGAGCTGATTAAGCGGGGCCATATTTACATCGCGCAGCCACCTCTGTACCGCATTAAGAAGGGCAAGTTCGAGCAGTACATCAAGAATGACGCGGAGTTTGTGAAGGTGATGGTGAAGCGCGCGGCCGACGGCATCGTGGTGCGCTACGGCGAAGGCGCCGCTGCCTTGGAAGGCGCTCCGCTGACGAAATTCATGACTACGCTGAATGATTTCCTCGGCTTCTTCGACAAGGTGGACAAGCGCATTCGCGACGAGAAGATCACCGAGCTGTTGCCGAAAGCTGATTTGTTGAAGCGGGTTGATTTCGAGGGTGACAGCAAGAATCCGTCGAAAAAGATTGTTGCGTTAGAGAAGGCCCTGAAGGGGATCGCCAAGGAACGCGATATCAAATCAGTGACACAGCGCTTTGAAGAAGAACACAGCCTGTGGGAGTGTGTTTTCGTGAACTCGCAGGGCGCCGAGCACGTCATTAATTGGGAACTCGCGTCCACCCCTGAATATCGGCAGATGATGTCGAAGTACAAGCAGATCGAGCCTTACATGCAGCCGCCGTACTACATTGAGGCAGTGAAGAAAGAGGCTGGCTCGAACGGCAAGGAAGAGTTGAGCGACGCCGAAAAGGCCGATCAGGAAAAAGTCGAGCAGAAGAGTCCGAAATCTTCGAAGCGAAAGACAGAGGCAGAGACTGTGGAGAAGGCCTCGGCGCGTGAACTTTTCGACTACGTGCTCAACGAAGGGCGTAAGGATTACACCATCCAGCGTTACAAGGGCTTGGGAGAGATGAGTTCGCAGCAGCTTTGGGAGACCACCATGGATCCCGAGCGCCGTACTCTGCTGTCGGTAAAGCTGGAGGACCTGACCGAGACCGAGACCATCTTCACCACACTGATGGGCGAAGACGTCGAGGCCCGCCGCAAGTTCATCGAAGATAATGCGCTAGAAGTCAAGAACCTGGACATCTAACGCTATGGGCGAGACCTGTGTCGATTTTCACGAAACAGTTATCTCAACTTGACGCCGTCGACCTACAGGAATTGCTGGACGACGGAGCTGTTGAGAATGTTCGCCTTGAATTCAAGCTCGAAGTCCCAACCAAAGACGAAACACTAAAGAAGCTGTCCTCATTCGCCAATACATTCGGCGGCTACATGGTCGTTGGCGCGAAGGCAAGCAGCACCGACGGCCGAATTGAAGAGCTGCCAGGAGTGGACGAGAAGGCCGGTTACAAGCAGACGGTAGTGCAGTGGTGCTTTGCCGGGGCGAACCCGCCTGTAACAGTCGAGGTTTCTGATCCGATTCCCGTACCTGCTGGTGGCGGAAAGTTCTGCTATGTCGTGTATGCGGCGGAGAGCGATGTTGCTCCGCATTTTTTGAATGGCAGGAAAGGTGTTTACGTCCGGACGGATGAATTCAGTTCCCGCTTTGAGGCGCGCTTGGCGGACGAAAGCGAACTCCGACATTTATTGGATCGAAGAAGCCTGATTCAAGAACGTCGGCAGGGCCTTCTGCAGCGGGCTAGGGAGCGATTTCGGAAGTACGTTCTCAAGAGAGCAACGGAATTAGCCGGGAAAGCCGGTCATACGCCAGGACTGAAGTTGGGCGCGAATCTCACCTTTAGCATCGTCCCTCGTTTTCCCGCGAAACCCCTCGTCGACCAGGCGCACCTTAGACAATCGATCGAGAAGAGTGTGCTGTCTTGGCGTCAGGTAGGCTTTCCGAAGATTTACAACCCGATCATTTCTCAGCACGAGAGTGTGATAGTGCTTCAGGCAGAAGGGGACTTTTCACTGTTTGAAGTCAATGTTTGGGGAATGCTCTTCTATGGCGCAAACTTAGAAAGCGACACACCGGAGGGCGTTGGCATGCACCTATACCACGTTGTAGGCTGCGTGCTTCTGTTCCTTCGCCATGCAGGCAGGATGCTCCAAGGAATGGGTTATTCGGGAGCACTGCTTGTTGAAGCAAACCTCGCCTCGATTCTAGGCGTACCGTGGCTTTATGCCACGAGTGGGTGGATGGAAAGCAGGGCGGGATCTGTGCTCGACGACACTGCGACCTTCTCAATTGAAACGACGAGCGAGGCGCTGCATGAAAAACCAGACAGTGTCGCCATCGACGTACTTAGATATATCGCTTTTTCCGCGAATTGGCCTGAGCTAGTCGACTCCCCGGAAAAGCTCGATGCCTTAATTCTCCAGGGCTACCGCTACAATTTCTGGGATACCGCAATTTCCCAGTGAGTCCAGTGTCGGCCCGCGACAACCGAGTTGTAACCATGCCGTGTTCCGTTTTCGCCAAACGACGGTCGATTCTGGCGATTTCCTCTGATCGCAAATTTTGCCCGAATACTTTGTCCACAAACCCCGCTGTTTGTAGCACAATAGAGCTTCGCATTATCCAATCCTTTTCGGGGGCACCATGGCATTCGCGCAAAACCGCGGCACTCATCAACCGTCTTTGGAACTTCGGGCTGTTGACCGCTTAACGCTTGGCTTGATTGGAATGGGAGTCATCTTCGCTTCCCTGGGCGCTGGGGAAGCCGTTTACCGACTCGCCTTCTTTGATTTCGATGGAGCGACCGACCGTCTGCCCATCGAAATGTTGTTCGGGCTGGCGTTTGCCTGGTTGACTACGAAGCTGGTCAGAAAAATCTATCAGCACCGCATGGAGACGTCTGAGAGGATCAATTTGATCTGGGACCGGAACCACAAGATTCGCCATGCGGTAGAAGCCATCACGCCTGTACCGCATCCGGCCAATCATCAAGCGATCCGGGTAATTCGTGAAGAAGTGGACCGCATCGAAGGGGCTCTGACCGACCTACTGCCGCGTTAGGCCATAGGTTGAAGCCATCTCGAGCTGTTGCGATAACGCAGCAATTGCTTACCGCCTCGAGCAAAACCGAAATGCGGCATACGCACAATAACTGATTATGAGTGCGCGAGATTGAGCAATCACATAACGATTCCTACCCCTTGAACCCCGTCAATCCCAGTCCGACCGGCGACCTCTCTCGCTCACGCCCGCTAGTTGCGCACTTGGGCCACCCTGTCGTGTTACAACGAAAGTCCGTGTCCGCCTCGAAAATTCGCGGCCGAATTGGTACGCCGCAAATAGCGGCATTGCTTTTGTTGCTGATCTTCGCCGCGCAGTGTCTCTGGTTCCTGTCGCATGTGCCCGTGTCTGTGATGGAAGGCAACTATGTCGAAGCTGGACTGCTTCATCTCGAGCGCTTCGCGAATGCCGGTACCGGTGAGCGCTCTCCGCTGGTTCCGCTGTTGGCTGGGTTGGCGGCACGCATCAGCGGCGCGGAAAGCCATTATTCCCAACTGGGACACTACCGCTTCTGGATCCGGTTGCCATTCCTCCTCGCCGGGCTATTACTGGGCGCTTCTCTTTGGTACGTGGCGCGCCGTCTGTACGGCAACGTTGGCGGATACATCGCTCTCGGACTTTATTGTTTTTCGCCGTTAACGGTGGCTTGGACGAGCCAGGCGGGGGCCGAAATCATCGGTGCTTGGGGAGGCTTCGGTCTTGTCTTCACGTCCATTGCGGTAGCGCATACTCTCTACGCTCCGCGCGAGGTTGTACTCTGGAATTGGCGCCGGATTCTGCTGATGGGACTCTCCATGGCCATCTGCGTGGGAGCGCAGTTTTCACTGTGGGTTTTGCTGATTCCCGCACTGTGTTTCATGCTTTGGGTTGGTCACACGCGGCGCGGTGCGGCCCTGGCGATCTTCACAGCCGCCTGCGTCGTGGGGTTCGGGTTGTTGTGGGCGCTCTACAGCTTCCGCCCCGTGGTTTTCGGCAGATCTCTGATGAACGCAGACTGGCTGGAAGTTTCCTCACAGCAGTTTTCGTGGAACGCAGTTGCTCCACTGCTGGCAAGTTTTTTCTTGCAGAACGGCGTCGGCCTGGTCCTTTTGTTGATGGTCACGCTGGTCACCTTCGTCGTCTGGAGGCGGGCGCGATTCTTCGGCACCGCTGCACCATTGCTGACGGGACTCTTGCTGGTAGGTCTTGCGTTGCGGCTGCACATTGCAGGCTTCATTTTCCTTTTCGTCGCACTGCCCTTCCTCATTTTGTTTATGGCCGGAGTGTCGGCCGACCTGCTGCAAAGCCGCTATGCATTGGCAGCCAACGCCGTAATTGTCGGCGTGCTGATCGCCAACGCCATGATCGATATTTACAGCCTGCTCCATTTAACATCGCGAAGCCGATAGAAACTTCCCCGCATCTAACGGGTTGGATTACACTGAGGGGCAGTGAGAGAGGCTAGCCAATTCGGGCGACTGACGGGTTGCAGTTGGTTTAGGCGCGCGACTCTTGGGTTGGCTGGTTGCGTTTTGCTCGCCCTACCTTCATTCGGACAGGCTCGCGGATACCCTCTGCCGTCGGTGAGCTCGATAGGAGCCCATTACCTGCCGTTTCCGCGTCCCAGCGTTTCGTCGATGGGACCTGTCGGCAATACATATGCCTTCCGTCATCATCAGGCCTATTCCAATCAGCTATATCGTGGCCGTGGATTCTCGGGCACTGGTTGGGCTTATGCCGCCCCGTACTACTACATTCCGCTGGGAGGTTATGGCTACGACTACGATTATGTAGGTGGACCTGACCTGTATTCCGGTCCACCGATGGGCCCAAACGATTCTGCGCTGCACATGATTGTGGAGCAACCTCCAACGCAATCGTACCGGCCCACCCCCCCAGATGACGTGCAGGCGGAGGTAACCCCGCCGCCACATATCACCTCGGAGCAACCTCCCGCGGAGCGGGAAGCGACGCCGCGTGAGCCCACAGTTCTAGTCTTTCGAGATGGCCACCAACAAGAGGTCAGCAATTACGCCATCATGGGCCAAACAGTTTACGTTTTGGATGACCGGATCCAGAAGATTCCACTGACCAACCTCGACGTCTCCGCCACGGTTAAGGCAAACGATGATCGTGGCATGGAGTTCAAAGTGCCGGTGACCCAAGGTGCGGCGCAGAAAAAAAATCTGCAGCCGAATGGCACTCCGCAGCAGACTCCAAATCCCGGGACCAGTGTGGCCTCTGTACTGCCTTAATCGCCTCACTCGATTACCAGCGAATACCTTCCCCAACCACCAGCTTTCAAATGCCATGCGACTCTCCCTTAATCAATTGAAAGCAAATGAGTTAACTAGGCGCAAAAGTGTCGTGGCGGTGATATAATTAACCTGCTCTCCAAAGCGAACAATTTCCTGAAATCGCAGTGATTTTACGACCGATTCGGACGACCGGACGCTCACCGCAAGAAGGCAATAGTTCCTGCGTTTAACGGCGAAGCCGCTACGTCCTCGTGCGGCGTGAATCACGCAAAGGTTCAGGAATCAATCAGCTAATTGCCGCCAAGCCGGCGGATGAAAGTCAGACATGGCAGACGATCCAAATCAGCAATTACCGCTCGACAATACCGGCCCAGGTGCCGCCAATGTGCAACCCGTCAACATTGAAGAGGAGATGCAGAGGTCGTATCTCGATTACTCGATGTCGGTCATCATCGGGCGCGCCTTGCCCGACATTCGCGACGGGCTGAAGCCGGTACATCGCCGCATTCTGTACGCCATGCACGACATGGGCGTCCTGCACAACCGCAAGCACATGAAGTGCGCCGGCGTTGTCGGCGAGTGCTTGAAGAAATACCATCCGCATGGTGACACCGCGGTGTACGACGCCATGGTTCGTCTGGCCCAGCCTTGGAGCCTGCGCTATCCGCTGATTGATGGCCAAGGAAACTTCGGTTCGGTGGATGGCGATCCTCCGGCGGCTTACCGGTACACCGAATCGCGTCTCACCGAGATTGCTGAAGAGCTGCTGGCTGACATCGATAAGGACACCGTCGATTTCGTCGCCAACTTCGACGACACCACGGTCGAGCCCATGGTGTTGCCGACGAGAATTCCCAACCTGCTGGTGAACGGATCAAATGGCATCGCCGTCGGCATGGCAACCAATATTCCGCCGCACAATCTGACGGAGATCGTAGACGGGTGCATCACGCTGGTGAACAATCCCCACGCCACGCTCGCCGATCTATTGAAGCACGTGCAGGGCCCGGATTTCCCGACGGCTGGCTACATTTACGGACGCAGCGGAATTACCGAAGCCTATCGCACCGGGCGCGGGCGCTTCATGATGCGCGCCAAGGCCGCGATCGAACACCTCACGAAAGACAAGGACGCGATCGTCGTCACCGAGATCCCCTACCAGGTCAACAAGGCGAAGCTGGTGGAACGCATTGCCGAATTGGTGAACAACAAAGTGATCGACGAGATCAGCGACATTCGCGACGAGAGCGACCGCGACGGCATGCGCATTGTGATTGAACTGAAGCGCAGCGCCGAACCGCAAATCGTGCTGAACCAGCTCTTCAAACACACCTCGATGCAGGAGAGCTTCAGCATGATCTTCCTGGCCGTGGTGAACGGCCAGCCCAAGGAAATGGGCCTGGTGCAGGCCATCCAGCACTTTGTCGATCACCGTATCGACGTGGTGCGGCGGCGTACGGCCTACCTGCTGATGAAGGCACGCGAGCGCGAGCACGTTCTCGAAGGCTATCAAGTAGCGCTGGATCGGGTGGATGACGTCATTCGTATCATCCGCGGCAGCGAGAACCGCGCCGAGGCCAGAACCAACCTGGTGGACTATTTCACAGGCAAGACGGTAAGTGTGTCCGAAGGCAAAGCGGGCAAGGCGGCCTCGTTGAAGGGACTGCTTCCAACGCAACTCACCCGTCCCTTTGATGCCGTGCAAGCCGACGCCATTCTCGAATTGCAGTTGCATCGTTTGACCCGGCTGTCGATCGACGAAATCCTAAAGGAATTGGGAGAGGTCCGCGGCCGTATCGCCGAATACGAATCAATTCTCGGCAGCGAAAAGAAGCTGCGCGGCGTCATCGTCAAGGAGCTCGAGGAGATCAAGAAGAAGTACGGCGATGCGCGCCGCACTGTCATTCAGGATGAAGCGGTTGAGATTAGCCTGGAAGACCTGATTGCGGATGAGCAGGTTGCGGTGACGGTCAGCCATTCCGGCTACATGAAGCGCACCCCGATTTCCACCTATCGTCAGCAGCGTCGCGGCGGAACCGGGCGTAAGGGCATGAGCACGCGTGAGGAGGACTTCGTCGAGTATCTGTTCGTGGCGTCCACTCACGACTACATCCTGGTGTTTACCAACAAAGGCCGCGTTTATTGTCTGAAGGTGTATGAGGTTCCTGAACTAAGTGCGGCGGGCAAAGGCAAAGCGATCGCCAACCTGGTGGCGCTGCAACCCGGCGAAAGCGTGCGGGCGTTGCTCACGGTGCGCGATCTCGAGGAAGCGGGCAGAGACGTCTTCTTCGCCACTCGCAACGGGACGGTGAAGAAGATGGAGCTGAACGAGTTCAGCGCGATTAGGTCGAATGGCTTTAACGCCATTCCTATTGAAGCTGAGGATGAGCTCGTCGCCGCCAGTTGTACCGATGGAAACCAGATCATTTTCCTGGCGACGCATGATGGTAGAGCGATTCGTTTCGACGAGAGCAAGGTAAGGACCATGGGACGGGCGGCCCATGGCGTGCGCGGCATGCAACTTGGTCGCGGCGATTACATTGTCGGCATGGCGGTCACCCCGAAGGGTCGCAAGCAAGCTAAGAATGGCGAGGAACAGGAGTCCAACCTCATCTTGTCGGTTACCGAAAACGGTTATGGCAAACGCACCGGCGTGGATGAGTACCGCCTCACCTCACGCGGAGGCAAGGGAATCATCAACGTTAAAACGACCGCGCGCAATGGCAAGGTTGTTTCCATCATGCTGGTGAACGAGCAATCGGAGGTCATGGTGATCAGCCAGTTCGGCAAGATCATACGCATCGGCACCAAGACAATCCGCGAATCCGGGCGCTCGGCCCAGGGCGTGCGCCTGCTGCATCTGGAGCAGGACGACCGTGTGGCCGCCACTTCGATCATTCCGCCGGAAGAGGTCAGCGAAAACGGCAACGGCGAGAGCGGATTGCTGTTGCAGTAGACTAGGCAAGCTGCGGAAAAACTCACTTATGTGCGCTTTTGAAGGGGCGCACCTTCAGGTGCGCCGTTGTAAGCCTATTGTTGTCATTCTGAGGGGCTTCAGCCCCGAGGAATCGGTTGTTTCTTTCCGCGGTGACTTTTTCCGCAGCCTCTAGCGTCGGTACAGAGATTATCCCACTCCAGCTTCCTTGCTTGGGTGGGGATTTTTATCGGATGACGTGGATGCGGACGTTCAACTTGAGCCCTTTCCAGGTTTTGTCGGCGGTGTAGACAGGAACCTTCAGCACCATTCCCAGCGCGAGGCAGGCGCGATCTCCGAGCGACAAGCCAAGATGGTGCGTCAACGAAACCAGGCTGCCGGCAATCTTGGCGTGTTGCTCATTGAAAGGTATGGCTTCTCGAATGGGGCTGGTGGTATCTTCCCACGCTTCGCCGGGAGTCCACCCGCGACTTACCAACTTGGCTTGTACTTCAGCGAGATTCACCGTACTGGCGACGGCGCCCGCCAGCAGCTCAGGAGTGAGTTTCTCTTGGCCGGCCTCTCCCTGAATGACTGCAAGAATCGCGGAAGCATCGAGCACGATCCTATTCATTCTTCGCTGCCTCGCGACGGTCGGCGAGTAGTTCATCAACCAGCGACATGCCAGGTTTTACATATTGCCGTGCGCGCCGCCGCGCGCGCTGGATGCGGCGCTGTTGCGTCGTGATCCGCAATTCGTCGTCTTGGATACTTAGAACGACCTCATCTCCAGCCTCTATGCCCAGCGCCTTACGGAATGCCGCAGGAATGACTACCCGGCCATTTTCATTGACCCGTACTCGAGTTTCTTCATTCATGTCACGCTCCAGAAGAAGTGACATAATCCTAACATAATGTCATAGCAACAATTATTTCCTGCTTTGAATACAATCTGGCATAGGCAAGAGGTGCAGCATGGACAAAGTCAATCTTGCGCAGAAGCTGTCTCTGTTCACCGAGCATTACAGCCCCAAGATTGTGGGCGAGGTGAACGATGCTTATGTCAAGCTGGCGAAGTTGCAAGGCGACTTCATGTGGCATCATCACGACCACGAAGACGAGTTGTTTTTCGTGGTGAAAGGTGCGCTGCGCATGAAGGTGCGTGAGAACGGCGGCGAGCGCGAGTTTCTTATAAATCCTGGCGAATTCATCATTATTCCGCGCGGGACGGAGCATTTTCCCTCGGCCGACGAGGAAACCCATGTAATGTTGCTGGAAGCCAAGACCACACTCAACACCGGCAATATCGACAACGCGCGTACGCTGCACGAATTGCAGCGAATCTAGGACCGGGCCTGCTTCTTCACCTGTCCTACATTGTGAGGGAGCGCTTGCAGCAGCTCCCGCACCGTGCGCTTAAAGACCGGATGCCGCACCTCAGGTGCGATCTCGGCCAACGGTTCGAGCACGAACCGCCGTTCATGCATTGCAACGTGGGGCACATCTAACTGTGGCGTGTGGATGACGGAATTCCCGAACAGCAGGATATCGATATCGATGGTGCGGGGACCCTTCGGCTGGCTGCGGCGACGACCCATCTGCTGCTCGATGGCCAGCGTTTTCGACAGAAAAAGCTTCGGCATCAACTCGGTGCGCAGCGCTACCGCACAGTTGAGGAACCATGGTTGTGCGGTGGTCTCTACCGGCTCGGTCTCGTAGAACGACGACACCGCAATAACTTTCCCAAGCTCTGCAAGCTTCGCGAGCGCTGTACGAAGATTGGCATCGCGGTCACCCACGTTGGAGCCCAGCGAAAGATAGACGGTCTTCTCCACGCTTGGTATGTTAGCGCGATTGAAACCGCTGAATAGTCCCTGAGAAGATACTCGGCGTCGCAAGAGAAAGTTTGAATGTGTGGTCCCTGAAGAGGCTCGTTGCTTACTGCAGTCGCGTTTAATTGCCCTGTGTCGCCCGCCAGTGCTACACTCCGCCTCTTCTGAAGTCGTCAAGGAGGACTCATGACTTCACGGCGGCCTTGTGCGTTGTTTGTTCTGGCCCTGTTGCCCGTGCTGGCAGTTGTCCTTTTTTGTGGCACTTCGCCCGCGCAACGCTTACAGACCATTGCCGCCACCGATTCATCCCACCCGCTACTGCAATACACTCTGCCGCCAGACAAGCTGGAGAAAGCCTACGCACTTTACTTGCTGAACGGAACACTCTATTTCATCACCACGGCGTGGGGCTTTCTGGTGCTGTATCTCATGCTGCGGACTAGGTTCGGTGTCTGGCTGCGCAACCTGGCCACTAAGGCATCTCGGTTTCGAGTGCTGCAGGCCGCGATTGTCATGTCGGTGTTCGTACTTGTATTGGAATTGACTCAGCTTCCATTCGATGGCTACGACCACCACGTCAGTCTGAAGTACGGCCTCTCCGTGCAGCACTGGGGCTCGTGGTTTTGGGACTGGGGAAAGGGCCTGCTGCTGGGGTGTTTGTTCGCCAGCATTGTGGGATGGATACTGTATGCCGTGCTGCGCCGCAGTCCACGCCGCTGGTGGTTCTACTTCTGGCTGGCGATGATCCCCATCGTCGTTTTCGTCATCTTCATCGAGCCCGTTTGGATTGATCCGCTATTCAACAAATTCGAACCGCTTAGCGATCATCATGCCGATCTGGTCGCACAAATCGAGCGCGTTGTGCATCGCGGCGGGATGGACATTCCCCCGGAGCGCATGTTCGAGATGAAGGCCAGCGAGAAGACCACCGAACTTAACGCTTATGTCACCGGTTTTGGAGCTACCAAGCGCGTCGTGGTTTGGGACACTACGATGGAGCACATGACCATACCAGAGACGCTGTTTGTCTTTGGACATGAGATGGGGCACTACGTCCTCTACCATATTCCCAAGGAGATGACGATCATCCTGCTGCAACTGCTGGTACTTTTCTATCTAGGCTATCGGCTGGCGAACTGGATGGTGACGCGCTATGGTGCGCGATGGGGCATACCTGCCTTGAGCGACTGGGCCTCGCTTCCGCTGCTGATGCTTATTATCTCCGTGCTCACCTTCCTGGCCACCCCGGCGTTCAATGCGGTATCGCGGCACTACGAGCACCAGGCCGACCAGTACGGCCTGGAAGTTATCCACGGACTGGTGCCGGACACGCAACTGTCGGCGGCTCAGGCGTTTCAAATCTTGGGCGAGCGTTCGCTCGATTATCCCTACGTCGGCAAACTGGCGGAATTCTGGGCCTGGAACCATCCGACGATTCGCGATCGCATGATCTTTGTGCAGACCTATGATCCATGGGGCGAAGGTAAGCAAAAGGAATTCGTGAAAGATAATCCGTAACTGAAGTTCCTTACCAGTAGCCTTTGAACAATAGGTAACACGGCAGCGTTGATTTTCCTCGAACAGAAGCCTGCACCGCACAAACAAACGTGCGGCAATCGTGGAAGATGGGAATGTAGGGGAAAATGAACTTGCGGTGGCGCTCTTTTTCCACCAGAGCGTCGGCTTGCGCAACAGTCAAGCTGATGGGCTGGCCGATTGGATAACCCACACCCGGAGGTTTGGCGTAGTTAAAGCCCGTTGAAATCAGGCGAATCGCCCCTCGCCTTTCAACCTTGCCATGGGCATACCAAATTGATATCTGACCGGCATCAATGAAAGGCAGCGTCGCAGGTCCGAAGCCGATCGTCACGGGTCCGCTCGAGCTTTCGACCTCCATCCAGTGGTGGGCGAGAGGGCCGCCATGCAGCGTGCGCACATACAGGTTCACCACGCGCGACGGCGAGCGCATCATGGGCATCGATTCCGACGTATCAGCGGGCAATGGCGGGGCGTCATTCTCCGGCAGAAAGCAGTTCGCCATGCCGCTGGAGCACGGCTGCACTTTAGGTGTTTGCCCGGTCGCCAGCACAGGCAATAGCAAACACGCCGTTGCTAATATTACCCATGTCAGATCACTCGGCCGCAGCCTCTTACTCTCCTTCCGCATTCGATCATTCCAGCCGCTTGGTGGCGCTCCAATTATCGATGCGTGAGTTCCCGGCTGGGTTACTTTGCAGCCCGCCCTATCCACTGGCCACCCTGGCGGTTTAAGATAATTAGTTTCGCTTTCTAAAAAGCCGCAGCTAGTCAGCGCTCCTCTATATAGAAGGGACTCATCCATGAATAGCTTTAGCAGTCGCTCCGTCCTCCGCGTGGGCAAGCGAGAGTTTGAAATCTACCGTCTTGACGCGCTCGAAAAGCAGGGCTGCGCAGTTGCGCACCTGCCTTACTCGCTCCGCATTCTGCTGGAGAACCTGCTACGTCGCGAAGACGGCAAATCCGTGAAGGCCGACGACGTGCGCGCGCTCGCCTCTTGGACGGGCAAGACCGTCCCAGTGCAGGAGATTGCGTTCATGCCGAGCCGCGTGCTGTTGCAGGATTTCACCGGCGTGCCTGCGGTGGTCGATCTGGCTGCGATGCGCGATGCCATGAAGGCGTTGGGCGGCGACCCCAAGCTGATAAATCCGCTGCAGCCGGCGGAGTTGGTAATCGACCACTCGGTGCAGGTGGACGAGTTCGGCACTCCGCAGGCGTTTCAGCTCAACGCCGAGTTGGAATTCCAGCGCAACAAAGAGCGCTATGCTTTCCTGCGCTGGGGACAAACCGCGTTCAAGAATTTCGCCATCGTGCCGCCCGACACTGGCATCGTTCACCAGATCAATCTCGAATACCTGGCGCGGGTTGTATTTGTTGGAGCCAATGGCGAGTCAGGCAAGCCGCTGGCGTATCCCGACACCCTGGTCGGTACCGACTCGCACACCACCATGATCAACGGTCTCGGTGTGCTCGGCTGGGGTGTCGGCGGAATCGAGGCCGAGGCTGCAATGCTAGGGCAGTCGGTCTCCATGCTGATCCCGCAGGTTGTCGGCGTGCGTCTGAAGAACCAGTTGCGAGAGGGCTCGACGGCGACCGACCTCGTCCTCACCGTGACCGAGATACTGCGCAAGAGAGGTGTCGTCGGCAAGTTCGTGGAGTTCTTTGGTCCCGGCCTGCACAACCTGCCGCTCGCCGACCGCGCCACTATCGCCAACATGGCACCCGAATACGGCGCGACCTGCGGCATCTTCCCGGTGGACGAAGAGACGCTGCGTTACCTCCGTCTTAGCGGTCGCAGTGCCGAGCAAGTCAGCCTTGTCGAGGCATACTTCAAGGAGCAGGGACTGTTCCATACCAAGAGCACGCTGGAGGCGGAATACACCGATGTGCTGGAGTTCGATCTCGCGACGGTCGAGCCGAGCATCGCAGGCCCAAAGCGTCCGCAGGACCGCGTGGCATTGTCGGCGGCTGCGAAGTCATTCGAGCAGGCATTGCCCGGGTTGCTGAAGCCCGGCCAGCGGGTTCCTCCGAAACAGGAAGCGCGCTGGGAAGGTGAGGGCGGTCATCCCGCCGGAATCGACTCGCAGACTGACGTTGTGGAAGAACACGTCATTTTGAACCAGGCGCTCACACACGGCAGCGTGGTCATCGCTGCCATTACGAGTTGTACTAACACCTCGAATCCGTCGGTGCTGGTGGCGGCGGGATTGCTGGCGAAGAAGGCCGTGGAGAAGGGGCTGTCGGTGCCGTCGTGGGTGAAAACATCGCTCGCGCCGGGGTCAATGGTGGTCACGGACTACCTCACGCGCTCAGGACTGATGCCCTACCTCGAGAAGCTGAAGTTCAACCTCGTCGGCTACGGCTGCACCACCTGCATTGGCAACTCGGGTCCGCTGCCGCAGGAGGTATCGAATGTCATCACGGAGAAGGACCTGGTGGTGGCGTCGGTGCTCAGCGGCAATCGCAATTTCGAAGGCCGGATCAACTCCGAGGTCCGCGCCAACTACCTGATGTCGCCGCCGCTGGTGGTGGCCTTCGCGCTCGCCGGTCGCGCCGACATCGACATGTACAACGAACCGCTCGGCTACAGCACCAACGGCAAACGCACCGCGGTTTACCTGAAGGACATCTGGCCTACGTCCAAGGAAGTAAATGACGTGCTGGCAAAGTACGTCACCGGCGATATGTTCCAGAACGCCTACAGCAAAGTCTTCGAGGGCGACGAGCGCTGGCAGCGGTTTGAAAGTTCCTGAGGGAGAGACCTTCGCCTGGCAGGACGATTCGACCTACGTGAAGAATCCTCCCTACTTCGACGACATGCCCAAGAATCCTGCGCCGGTGAAAGACATCTCCGGTGCGCGAGTGCTCTGCTATCTCGGAAACAGCGTCACCACTGACCACATCTCGCCTGCCGGCTCCATCAAGCACAATAGTCCGGCGGGGCAGTACCTCATTGCGTATGGTGTCTCGGTGGGCGACTTCAACTCCTACGGATCGCGCCGTGGCAATCACGAAGTCATGATGCGTGGCACCTTCGCCAACGTGCGTCTGCGCAACAAGCTTGTGCCCGAGCGCGAAGGTCCACACACTCGCCACCTGCCTGATGGCGAAGAGATGTTCATCTTCGAGGCGTCCGAGAAATACCGTGCTGAGGGCATTCCGCTGATGGTGCTGGCTGGCAAGGAGTATGGTTCGGGTTCGTCACGCGACTGGGCGGCGAAGGGGCCAAGACTGCTCGGAGTGCGCGCGGTGCTGGCCGAGAGCTTCGAACGCATTCACCGGTCAAACTTGGTGGGCATGGGCATCCTGCCGCTGCAGTATCTCGATGATGAGACCGCCGAAACCAACGGGCTCAGCGGCGAGGAGTCGTTCGACATCGTCGGCTTGACTGACGTGCTGAAGGATTTCGCGCCGGGCAAGACCGTAAAGGTGCGTGCGAAGAGAACCGACGGCACGACGACGGAATTCGACGCCACCGTGCGCATCGATACTCCGCAGGAAGTGCAGTACTACCAGCACGGCGGGATTTTGCAGTATGTGTTGAGGGGATTGCTGGGGTAGGAAGCTGGTGTTTTCGGTTTTCGCTCTGAGCTTTTGGCCTAGGCCATTAGCGTACGTTCCTGCAGGCTGTCATCCCCAGCTGAGCCGCTAAGTTTTGGCGGCGTAGTCGAAGGAACATGCTTTTGCAGCTTCGTCGTTCCAGTGTTTAGCTTGGGTGGGGCATTCGTCACTGCGCGAGTCTGAATCGCGCGTCCTCTCAGGCGCTAAGCTCCATAACAACCGCTACGCGCTGGTAGTCCACCCTGGGAATGAGCCGCCTATTCCGTCGCGACACCTTTACCAAGCCGTAGTGCTGCATCGTCTTCAGGGTGCGAGACAGATTGGGCTTCTTGCGTCCGGTCTGTTGCGCCAGTTCAGCGAGCGATTGCGGTGAATTCTTACGAATGATCTCCAGCAGCTCGCGGTTTTTCGCGGAGAGAATCCGCGCCATGCTCTCGGTTGAGGTAAACCACACCTTGGGATCGTGCAGTCCAGGCTTCAGTTTTCCCTGAGCGACCGCCAGGGTCCGCTGTTTCATCTGCTGGTATGTGGCTATTCCCACTCTTAGCGTTGTCATGATCTGTCCTCTTTCAGCTTCAGTACTTCATCGACGGCTTCCCAGAAATCCGCAACTAGCTTTGCGGCGTTCTCGTATGAATAAGGTTTGACCTTTCCCAATCGATGCCGGTGATCGTAAGCAACGCCGCCGCCTCGGGGACACCGTTTTGCTCCCGCCACAGGATGGGCGTTGTCGAAGCCAACCAGTCGTCGATTGTCGGAATCGTGCATGGTCAGTGAGTATTCGATCCCGTGAGGATACTCGGGGCTCGGCGTGACGCGCTTGACCCCAAACTTGACCCAATATGCAGCGGCCTCGTCGATGACAAAGACGTCGCCGTCAAGATCAAGCAGATTCTCGAGTGTGCGGTCATGTTCGGGCCGATGCCGTTCCACAACCAGCATATTATCAGTAGCTGATAACCAAAGGAAGCGCCAGAATCCCCCGCTCAATCAGCTTGGGTGATGGTCAAGCCCAAAGGCTCTATACACTGGCGCAGCACAAAGCCACCAGGGTGCGGCGGATTCTTCATCGTCATGGTTTTCTTCACTGAGGCAACCGGAAATCTATGCCCCGGTCCTCATTAGCCTTGGTGGTGGCGGGCACATCCAACTCGGCGATAGGAATTTTTCTAGAGCGCTGTTCGGTGAAGACCCATAGGGTCTTTCCGACGATGGCGTAGTTCTCGATTTCTTCGGTGTGTCGATCCCGGAACACCAGCAGTGTCTCGGCATGGACCTGGGCCTTCGGTGGCGATGGCGCCGCGTACGACGACGGCGGCGGCTGTTGTCGTTCGTCCCGCAAGCGCGCCACTTCCTGGTTCAGACGATCAATCTCATCCTGCTGAATCTGGCTGTTCTGATCGTAGGCCCCCGAGTTATCGGGAGTCGCGTAAACGTAATTCGGATAGCTCTGCGCCGGATAAGAAGAGTAGCTGTCGTCATACCAGCCGACTCCTCCATACCAACTCCACCAAGGATACGAATAGCCGTATCCATAGAAGCCCGGATAGCCTGGGCCCCAATAACGATAGGGGTAGCCATACGGACGTCGCCAGCCCCAGCCGCCGTTGGGATGGCCCCAACCCCCGCCACGAGCTCCTCCCCAATATGCGCCATGGGGAGCGCCACCATAAACTGGGCCCCGGCTAAACCCGCCTCCGCCATGCGAGACGAATCCGCCATGAGGCCCGCCGCCCATGGACATTCCGCCACGACCGCCTCGTTGCGCCCACAAGGGTGCAGCAACCAAGAACGCACTTAACGCCGCTACGAAAACCCAGCGCCGCATACCAACATTATCTCTCCAAGGCGGGCACTTGGAGCGAGGGAATTTTCACGACGAAAAACCGCATGTCGAAGTGGGAACAGTGAGTGATGGAAGCCAGATAGTGGCGTCGACTTGTGACCCACCTCACAGACCCCCGCGACCATTCCTCCTATCGTTATTGGTTATACCTTCGACTTTCATACGACTGAGAGGCACTCATACTATGTCTTCCGCCACCGTTTCCGCGAGTTCTCGCGTACTGAATCCCATGCTTGCCAGCCGCATTATGAGCGCTGAAGAGGCCGCCGCACTCATCCACTCAGGCGACCAGATTGGTATGAGCGGATTCACCGGCTCCGGGTATCCCAAGGCTGTGCCGCTGGCCTTAGCCCGCCGCATCTCTGACGCCAACCTGCGCGGCCAGAAGTTTCAGGTCAGCATCTTTACCGGCGCCTCGACTGGCCCAGAGCTCGATGGCGCGCTCGCCATGGCAGGTGGTATTCACCTGCGGCTTCCGTATCAATCCGATCCCGAGACGCGCAAGCGCATCAATGCCGGCGAGATGGAGTATATGGACATCCACCTCAGCCACGTGGCGCAGTTCGTGGAGTACGGCTTCCTCGGCAAGCTCGATATGGCGCTGATTGAAGTCACCGCCGTGCTCGAAGACGGCCGCCTGGTGCCGAGTTCGTCCCTCGGCAACAACAAGACGTGGATCGAGCAGGCGGAGCACGTAATCATCGAAGTCAATTCGTGGCAGCCTGAGGCCTTGGAAGGCATGCACGACATCTACTACGGCTTGCAGCCGCCGCCCAACCGCGGGCCGATTCCCTTGACGCATACCGGTCAGCGCATTGGGAGCAAGTATCTCGAGGTGCCACCGGAGAAGGTGGTCGCGGTGGTGCTCACCGACTCGCCCGACCGCAACAGCGCGTTCAAGGCGCCCGACGAAGCTTCGCGACGCATTGCGGGACACATCCTCGAGTTTCTCGCCTGGGAAGTGAAGAAAGGCCGCATGCCCGAGACGCTGCTGCCGCTGCAGTCGGGCGTGGGCAACATCGCTAATGCGGTGCTCTTCGGTCTTGAGGAAGGCCCGTTCGAAGGCCTGACCTCATACACTGAAGTCATTCAGGACGGCATGATTCGACTGCTGAAGGCAGGCAAGGTGACGGCGGCGTCGGCCACCGCGTTTTCGCTTAGCCCGGAAATGCTGACCGAAGTGAATTCCGACATGGCCAGCTACCGCGACCGCATCGTGCTGCGGCCGCAGGAAATCTCCAACCATCCTGAGATCATCCGGCGGTTAGGCGTGATCGCGATGAACGGTATGATCGAGGCCGACATTTACGGCAACGTAAACTCGACACACGTGATGGGATCACGCATCCAGAACGGCATCGGAGGCTCCGGCGACTTCGCGCGCAACGGATACCTGTCGATTTTTATGGCGCCATCGACGGCGCAGAAGGGGACCATCTCGACGATCGTGCCCATGGCCTCACATGTGGACCACACGGAGCACGATGTCCAGGTGATCGTTACGCAGGAGGGTTTGGCCGACCTGCGCGGGCTCTCGCCGCGGCAGCGCGCTCACCTCATCATCGAGAAGTGCGCGTCGGCTGAGTACAAACCGCTACTGCTCGACTATCTCAGCCGCGCTGAGCGCCTGTCGTACGGACGCCATACTCCACACCTGTTGACCGAGTCGCTAGGCTGGCACAATCGATATCTGCGCACCGGAAGAATGAGACCGAGCGGCGAAGACTAAAGCGGTTTCAGTATTGCTGTACGCCTGCCTATTAGTGTTTTGAAGGGGCGCGCCTTTAGGTGCGCCGTTGGAAGCCCTTTATTTTTGTCATCACGAGCCGACTTTAGTCGGCGAGGGATCTGTTTTTGTGGGTTTTTTTAGCGAACTGTCTAGCCACAGGGGCCTTCGATTTCGAGAGAAAACGACAGATAACTCAGGGGCTGAAGAGTTTGTGTCGCAACCGATAGTGTGGTTTGCGAAGCGGTACAAAGTCGCCAAGGACTAGCCGCAAAGCGGCGGGATGACGTTAGCCCGGCGCGGTAGCGCCGGATAAAGTCGGGAATTTGTTCAGCCGCTGAGCGGCGACACCAGTTTCGACACAGTCTCGAAAGCCCAACCTTCCACGCGTCAAGTCGTACCCTGTCAATACCTGCTTCCGCCACCGAAACAGCGGGCAGCCCGCTCCCAATCCATCAGGAGGCCCGCAGATCCCGGCGCACCAGAGTTGAATCGAGGAAGAAGCCCAGACCGACTGCGAACGGAATGACGCCAAAGGCTGCAGCGATCCACGCATCGGGTTCGGCACGTGCGATTAGTGCGAATGCGATGGTGTAGCCAATCGACGCGCTGACCAGCAGGATGCCCGCCCGGCGAGAACGAGCTGCCTGAGAAAGCTCAGGCTCCATGGGGATGCTTAGCCCACGCGCCAACGCTGCCAGACGCTCCTCGCTGCGCAATCTGCGCACACGGTAATAGGTGTACATCCCCGCAATCGGAATCCCGAAGATCATGATTACTGCTACGAGACCAACGATTTGTCCATCCATTGCCCGCCTCATTTCTTGTCGCGCTGCTCGCGCGTACTGAAAATCGCTTACGTTTTGAGGTACGGCGACTGGATCAGAAAAGTTCCGCAGTTTTGAAGGCAAGCTACGGGCCGTTTGTTACGCGCGGCTGTTATACGCAGGAGGGATTCCAGAGTACAGTGCATCACTTGCGCACTCGACGGCCAGGAAGCAGGTCCCTCCGCCGCTGCGGCGACCTCGGTCCGGATGAAAGACTACGATCGATAACACCTTTACCGCGGCTAGAGGTTCGCTAGCGACAAGCGAACGGCGAAAAGCGAATAGCGTTACTCCTCCACCTCGACCTCTTCGCCACGCTCGGCCTTGGCAGCCGTGATGATCTTTTCCTGCTGCAGTGCGGGGACGAAGTCGTAGTGGTGCATTTCCATGGAGAAGCTGCCGCGACCCTGGGTCATCGAGGTCAGATCGGTGCCGTAGGTCAGCATCTCCGCCATCGGCACTTCAGCCTTGACCACGGTCTTGCCGGCCTTATTGTCCATGCCCTGGATGCGCCCGCGTCGGCTGTTCAAATCGCCCATAATGGCGCCGGCAAACTCGTCAGGAATGGTGATCTCGACGTTCATGATGGGCTCCAGCAGCGTGGGCTTGGCCTGCTCCATGGCTTTGCGGAATGCAATGCGGCCTGCGGTCTTGAACGACAATTCGTTCGAGTCAACGTCGTGATAGGAGCCGTCATAGAGGATGACCCTGAAATCCACGACAGGAAAACCTGCGAGAAAGCCTCGTTGCGCCGCTTCCACAATGCCCTTTTCGACTGCTGGGATGTAATTCTTGGGAATCGCGCCACCGAAGATCTCGTTGACGAACTCGAAGTTACCTCCTCGCGGCATGGGTTCCATCTTGATCTTGCAGTCGCCAAATTGGCCGTGACCACCGCTCTGCTTCTTGTGGCGTCCCTGCACGTCCGCTTTGCCGCGAATGGTCTCGCGGTAGGGAACCTTAGGAGCCTTGAGGTTCACTTCGGTGTGGTAACGGTTCTTGAGCTTTGAAACGATGACTTCGATGTGCTGCTGGCCAGTACCCGCGATGAGAAACTCCTTGGTCTGCGCATCGCGGAAGAAGCGCAGCATAGCATCCTCTTCCATTAACTTATGAATACCATTGCTTAACTTATCTTCGTCGGCGCGGGTCTTCGGTTCGATGGCAAACGTGATGGCCGGTTCGGCAAACGTGACCTGCGGATACTGGATTGGAGCACCCTTATCGCCCAGGGTATCGCCGGTCAAGGTGTCCTTCAATTTCGCAACTGCGCCAATGTCGCCGGCGTGCAGTTCGTTGACCGGGGCTGGTGTCTTGCCCTGCATTATCGAAAGGTGGGCGAATTTTTCCGAGCTGCCCCGGCTGAAGTTCTGTAAGGCCGCGTCGTTCTTCAGCACACCAGAATAAATCTTGAAGAAGGAGATGCGTCCCGAGAACGGATCGCTGATGGTCTTGAACACGAACAGCGAGACTGGCTCAGTGTCGCTGATCTTGCGGGTTGCGGGCTCGCCATTATTCGCGGTCGCGGCGGCTTTTACCTCGCCACGCTCGACCGCCGTCGGCATGTAGTCGACGATGAAGTCCAGCACCTCATCAGTGCCAATGTTGCCCAATCCCGAAGCAAAGAGAACGGGGAAGATCTTGTCCTCGCGTATCGCGTTGTGCAATCCGGCAACAATGTGCTCCTCGGCAATGGTGCCCTTGTCGAAGAACTCCTCCATCAAGGCGTCGTCCCCTTCAGCAACCAGTTCCACCAATCGCTCATGCGCGGCCTTGGCCTGTTCTTCCATGTTGGCGGGAATCGGACCGGTCTTCGACTTGCCGTTGCCTCCCATCTCGTAGGTGTAAGCCTGCATCTTTACCAAGTCGACTACGCCGGTAAAACTCTTCTCTGAACCGATTGGCAATTGCACCGGCACAACGGTGCGTCCAAAGGCCGAAACTAGCGATTCCATCACGCGGTTGAAGTCGGCCCGTTCGCGGTCCGTGCGAGTGCACACAATGACCCGTGGCAACGCGAACTTGTCGTAATAATTCCAAATACGTTCGGTCACCACCTCCACGCCGCTGACGGCGTCCACCACGACCAACGCCGCTTCCACCGCAGGGATTATCATCTCGGCTTCGTGGATGAACATGTTGAAGCCGGGAGTGTCGATCAGGTTGATCTTGGCCTTACCCCACTCCACGAAAGCGGTGGCCGCGGCGATAGACATCGCCCGCGAGACCTCTTCTTCGTCATAATCGGTGACGGTGGTACCTTCATCGACCCGGCCGAAGCGCTGAGTGGCGCCGGCAGTGAAAAGCATCGCCGAGGCGAGAGAGGTTTTGCCCGAATGTGAATGCCCCACCAGGGCGACGTTGCGGATGTTTGCGCCTTCGTAATTCTTCACCAATGACTCCTTCAAGTGCGCCGTAGCAACCGATGTGATTATTGCCGCTCCACCCGACGCTCACAGGCATTGTTCCCCGGTAGCACGCGATTTTCGTGCTGGCACAACCCCCGAGGTTGCCGGTGAGGCAAAAAAGGCGGGCACACCATGCTGACCCGCACATGGTGTAACTGAATAAACTTAAAATCCTAGCACAATGTATTCTCCGCTTCCACTTCGCCCTTTCCAGAACGGTCATCCAAATTTCCTGTTTTGGAATAGCCAGCAGGAGCCAGGGCTTGCAGGGAAATCAGTCGCAGGAGAGACAGACCCGGAATCGCCTCTCTGATCTGCACATTTATTTTGCCCGGACAAGAAGAACGGGCACGCTAATACTGTGCTGCACTCGGCTGGCGGTGGTGCCGAGGAATATGTCGGCCAGCAAACGGTGTCCGTGGGTACTCATCGCCACCAAATCACACCGCTTCTGCCGGACCCACTTGACGATTTCGTTCGCCGGCTCGCCATAAGCCAGCTCCGCCTCGGTGGGAATGCCGACGGATTGAAACTCCGACCGAACCTTCTCCAAGTACGCTGTGTCTTCCGATATCTCGGGGCTGACTGCGTCCGGGCCATAAGTTCTAGCTGCCCAGCCATCGGCCACATGCAGCAATACCAACCGGCTCTCCGCAAGTTTCGCAAGCTGCTTGATATGTTCGATAATCGCCCGATCAGTCGGCGTGCCGTCTAGCGTAACGAGTATGGTGTCATACATGGTTGTGCCCAGCTATTCACTTTTCAACCGCGGATTTTCGCGGATAACACGGATTTCTTGAGCGGAATTAATTTTTGATCCGTGTACATCTGCGTAAATCCGTGGTTGCTTGCCCCCTTCTTCATCCCCCAACTATGACCTGCCACGCAGCTTTCAACGAATCTGGCAGACCATAGATGTCCATCACGGTGATCAGGATTGCGCTGGCCCATCCGGTCATCAGTAGAAACCATCCGTTCTTCCATCTCCCCATTCGCTTACTGGAGCTCGTAAACTGCAGCAGCGGAAACATGGCGAACGGAAGCTGCAACGCCAACACTACCTGACTAAGGATCAGCAGGTCGGTGACGCTGCTTTCCCCTCGCACGCCGATGATGAAGACCGCAGGCAAAATGGCCAGAGTGCGAGTAATGAGCCGACGCACCCACGGTTTGATTCGCCAATGCATGAAGCCTTCCATCACCACCTGCCCGGCGAGCGTACCGGTGATGGTACTGCTCTGGCCACTCGCCAATAGCGCCACCGCAAACAGCGTGCTGGCAACCGCAGTCCCCAACAACGGCGCAAGCGTCAGGTACGCAACTCGAATCCAATCACTGTCAGGCTTGAACGTCACCACCTGGCCGCCGGTCACGGTCACGCTTTGCTTCCCAAAGAACACCATGGCGGCCAGCACCATGATCGCCGCATTGACGAAGAAGGCGATGGTGAGGGCGACGGTTGAGTCGATAGTATTGAAGCGTACCGCGCGTCGCATGGACGCTTCGTCCTTTTGCAGCTTGCGGCTCTGCACCAGGGCCGAGTGCAGGTACAGGTTGTGCGGCATTACGGTCGCGCCGATCATGCCAACGGCAATATACAACATCCCTGCCTGACGAAGGTGCGGCGATACCTAGCGCCCGTCCCATCTCCAGAAAACTGGGCTGGGTTGCCGGAAGAACAAAAATCTCGATGAAGTAACACACTCCGATGGTGGCAATCAGCAGGACGACGATGGCCTCGATGGTGCGCATCCCAAACTGCTGCAAAGCCAGCAACAGCAACACGTCCAATCCTGTAATGATGACAGCCCAAAGCAGCGGGATATGGAACAGCAGGTTGAGAGCTACGGCGCTGCCCAGCACTTCTGCCAGGTCGCAGGCGGCAATGGCCACTTCACTCATCAGCCAGTTGGGCCAGCGCGTCCACTTCGGATACCAGTCCCGACAGCATTGGGCAAGGTCCTTCCCGGTTACAACTCCCAATCGGGCGGAGATTACTTGCATGAAGATGGCCATCAAGCTCGCGAGACCGACCACCCATAAGAGCTGGTACTTGAACTGCGCGCCGCCTTGCAGGTCTGTTCCCCAGTTCCCCGGATCCATATAGCCAACGCTGACCAGAATCGCAGGCCCAACGAATGCGCGCCACTGTTGCCAGAATCCCGCCTCATGGTGGGGTACTCCGACAGAGCCGTGCATTCCTTCCAACGACACGTGGCCGAGGTCGGCAGCTTCGATACCACGCGGAGCCAGGTCTTGCGGGCTCTGCGGTGTTTGGGGTCGCGTGTTCAAAAAATCACCCAAAGGGAACGGTCTGCGGTCTCCATGAATGCCGCAGCCCAAAGCTAGAGTATAGCGGCCCCGCTGCTCAATTTTGGGGCAAGTTAGTGATTGGATGTCTTCGTTTTGCGCCGGCACGACCGCAATAATTCTGGCGGCCTTATTCAGCTCCGCGACGGTGTCCCCTGCTCGCTAGAGCATGCTAAGATACCAACGCGAAAAGCCGATATGATTCCTAATTAACAACGCCTGTACCAGCCAACGACGAAGTGATGTCATGCGTGCAGAGCAAATCAACCGCGTCAGCAGCAAAGTCATAATCGTCTTGTCTCTCATAGCATTGCTTGCGGTACTTAGCGGGTACTTTCAACCGCCGCAACCGGATGAGGGCTCGGCGGCACATATCTTTCAGCTGTCAATTGTTCTGCTGGTACCGATGATTTTGCTTTTCCTCGCCACAGCGAACTGGAAGCGATTTTTTCGAAGCGCACGGCCGTTGGCATTCCCGGTCTCTGCTTTGGTTGTCGCGTTTGTCGCCCTGTATTACCTTGAGCACTACCGATAAACCGCGACACGACCGTCGATCGAACTGAAGCTGCCGCCGGCGAGTTTGACATTGGACGCGCCGCACCCCTACTCTTTCTTTTCACTCCGCTATCCGTCTTATAAATCGATACGGTAGTCGCGGAGTCGTCTCCCATGAAGGTCCTCGTCCTCGGTAGCGGTGGTCGCGAACACGCTATGGTCTGGAAGCTGCGGCAGTCGCCGCGGGTCAAGAAGTTGTATTGCGCTCCGGGAAACGGCGGCATTGCGACCGACGCCGAATGTGTTGCCGCTGACCTTAAAAGCCTGGATTCTCTGGTTCAACTTGCAAGCAGGCTCAATCCCGATGTCACCGTAGTTGGTCCTGAACTTCCACTCACGCTCGGCGTAGTGGACGAGTTCCAGAGGCGCGGCTGGCCTGTCTTCGGACCGACCAAGGCTGCGGCCCAATTGGAATCCAGCAAGAGCTTCGCCAAAGAGTTCATGCAGCGCCACCATATCCCGACGGCGAAATACTCGGTCTGCACCAACAAGGAAGAAGTGCGCGAGGCCCTCAAGTTATTTCATGCTCCAATCGTCGTGAAGGCCGATGGTCTGGCAGCCGGCAAAGGCGTGGTCATCGCCCAGACCAAGGATGAGGCGCAGCGAACCGCCGAAGAGATGCTCAGCGGCAAGATGCTGGGCGAGGCCGGAGCCCGCGTGGTGCTGGAGGAATGTCTAACCGGCGAAGAGCTATCGTTCCTGGTGATGAGCGACGGCGAGCGCGTGGTTCCGCTGGTTGCTGCGCAAGACCACAAACGCGTCGCAGACAACGATCAGGGCGCAAACACCGGCGGCATGGGGGCGTATTCAACCGACCAAATGGTCGACGCCCAGATGCGCGATTGGCTGGTGACCCACATCGCGCGGCCAGTCATCGCCGGCATGAAGGCCGAAGGCGCGGAGTACAGAGGCATCCTCTATTGCGGCATTATGATGACGGCGCGCGGCCCCATGGTGTTGGAGTTCAACTGCCGCTTTGGCGATCCGGAAACCCAGCCGATTATGATGCGCATGGAAAGCGATCTGCTCGAGGCGATTGAGGCGTCCATCGAAGGACGCGTCAGCGAGGGCGATTTTCGCTGGACAACAGATCCGGCAGTCTGTGTCGTGATGGCCTCCGGCGGATATCCTGGTGCATTCGAGGTGGGCAAACTCATCAGCGGCATAGACGAAGCCGAACGGATTTACGGCGTGAGAGTTTTTCATGCCGGTACCAACCGCCGGGATGGCAACTACTACACCTCCGGCGGCCGCGTTCTGGGGGTGACCGCGCGGGGGAAAGACCTGCCCGACGCGGTGGAGCGAGCCTACGACGCAGTCATGAAAATTCGCTTCGACGGCATGCACTATCGCAAAGACATCGCGGCGCGAGGGCTGAAGCATCTGCGGGCAGGAAAATAGTTGCGAGCCAGTACACAAAGAACTCCCCGGGAATGTCGATCGCAAAGAGGACCAGTCCCGCTAGCGGGACGGAAGATGATAGCCCACCGCTTTAGCGGCGGGCAAGCGTCAAATCAAATCCGAGTCCCTTCAGGGACGGCAGAAAGGTCATCACAAAAACCTTCGAATATGGCTAATCCTCTCGTCTCCATTGTCATGGGCAGCGACTCCGACCTCGACATCATGAACGAGGCTGCAAAGGCGCTCGCCGAGCTTGGTATTCCATATGAAATCGACATCACCTCGGCGCACCGCTCGCCGGCTCGCACCAGCGAGTATTCGCGAGGGCTGAAAGCGCGCGGCGTGAAGGTGGTCATCGCCGGAGCAGGCGGAGCCGCGCATCTTGCCGGGGTCATCGCTGCCGAGACGACACTGCCCGTGATCGCAGTGCCGATTCCCTCAACTGCGCTTCTAGGGCTCGACTCGCTATTGGCGATGGTGCAGATGCCTGCGGGAATTCCCGTCGCAACAGTCGCCATCGGCAAACCCGGCGCGACTAATGCAGGTATTCTCGCAGCGCAAATGATGGGCTTTACGACGACTCCGTGGCGAAGAAGCTGGAGGCCCACAAGAAGAAGCTCGCCGATGGCGTAGAAGCCAAATCGCGCAAACTGAAAGAGAGCCACAAGGCGTGAGTGCAACGGCCGCCCAGCTTACTTTTGCCGAGATGCTCGAGGCCAACCGGCGTGAAACCGCGAAGTGGCAGAGTTGGTTCGAGCGCCAGCCATCGGAGCTGCTCAATCTGCCACTGAACATTGCGCTGGCGAAGGACGTCCGCGAGTTCCTGCTACACATCTTTGCGGTCGAGCTGCGTTATGCCGAGCGCCTGGCTGGCTTGCCGATCACTGAGTACGAATCACTACCGATTGGCACCGTGGCCGAGTTGTTCGGAATTGGAGAGAAGGCGCGTGCACTCTATCGCGATTATCTCGCCCGCGCTACCGACGAGGACCTGGCTGTCGTCTTGGAATTTCCCACGCGAACTGCGGGTGTGCTGCGCTCCAGTAAGCGAAAGATATTTGCCCATTCGATGCTGCACAGCGTTCGACACTGGGCTCAACTCGCAACGGCCTTGCGCGAGAATGGCCACGGCACCGATTGGGCCCATGATTTTCTGTTCAGCGACGTGATCCCGTAGAAAACTCGGGAGTTCATATTCTGGGGTCCCGTCCTAGCCTTGGTTTTCCGTGACCCATATACCCGATGTGAAACTGCTACAGGTCACGAGAAGGACTGCTGCTCTTTTTCGCCCTCTCGTAATTCGTGCCAAATCTGTTCTACCTGCCGCTCGGCATCTTCCGCTGACCCGGAGTTGTCGATGACATAGTCCGCGCGCCGCGCCTTGTCTTCGTCGGAAAACTGTGCGGCGCTGCGGCGCTCGACTTCGGCACGCGCAGCCTCCCGAGATAGATTAGTTCGCCAGGCAAAACGCTCGACTTTCTGCTCGAAGTCGCAGGTCACGACAATGACTTTGTCGAAGTCTTTGTCTGCTCCGGCCTCGATGAGCAGCGCGGCCTCTACCACTGCGATGCCATGGGGATCGCTCCGCTCGATCTCCGACATCCAGCTATTCTGCCGCTTCACGACCTCGGGATGCACGATCGCGTTTAGCTCCCCAATGCGAGCAGGGAAAACCAAGTTCGCCAGCTTGCTACGGTCGATCGTTCTATCTTCATTGAGGATCTCGCGGCCGAAGGTGCGCACAACCTGGCCGTAGGTGGCAGTGCCGGGTTCGTAAACTTGATGGGCGAGTGCGTCAGCCTGAAGAAAATGAGCGCCACGCTTTACCAGCATGGCGGCAATTGACGATTTGCCACAGGCGATGCCGCCAGTGAGCCCTACGCGCAACATGGATATGTACACGTCATCGAGAAGTTGCCAACACACCCACCGCGTGCCCGCGCCGCAACTTGGCTGCTTTCACGGTATTGCTCATGAGCATGGCAATGGTGAGCGGGCCCACGCCTCCGGGTACAGGAGTCATCGCGCCCGCAACCTCGACAACTTTGGGATGAACATCGCCCACCAGGGTTGATCCCTTCGCTGCGAAATCGCGTTCGCGCTTCTCATTTCCGGCGAAGAATTGTTTGAACTCGGCAGGATCGGTAACCGTGTTCATGCCGACATCGATCACCGTCGCACCGGGCTTCACGAAGTCGGGTGTAATCATGCCTGCCTTGCCTATCGCAGCGACCAGGATGTCGGCGCGGCGGCAAACCCCTGGAAGGTTGCGCGTTTTGGAGTGGCAAACTGTGACTGTGGCGTTGCCGTTCAGCAGCAACATCGCAACCGGCTTGCCAACGATGTCGCTGCGACCAACCACAATAGCTTCAGCCCCCGCGATCTGAATCCCGCTGCGTTTCAGAATCTCGATGATGCCTGCAGGCGTGCACGGCACCAGGCCTGGGCGCTGCGTTGAGAGATAGCCTACGTTCATAGGGTGAAATCCATCAACGTCCTTTTCCGGCGATACGGCGAGCAAAACTTTCTTGGCATCGACCTGCAAAGGCAGAGGCAACTGAACCAGGATGCCGTCGATCTCGTCGCGACGGTTGAGGTCCTCCACCAGCGCCAGCAACTCCTCGGT
>CAVWLY010000011.1:0-35682 GCA_963755865.1 uncultured Acidobacteriaceae bacterium
TCAATTGGCCTGACCGCTGCCTCTACCATGCCATGCTCAACACTGCGAATGGTGACGAAACCGTGATTCGTGCGATCCTCGGCTTCCTCGATAAGAGCCGGTCATCCCATAAAGCAGCGTAGAAATTGCTGTAGTTCAACGGGCACCAGTCCTGCAAGCCTCTAATGCTTTCCCGGAAGCAGACTCGTCAGCAAATCCACAATGCGTTCGGCCGCCCCGTCGGTCTGCGACCATGGATTTGCCTGGCGCGCCACATATAACCGGCCGCGTTTGTCCAACACTTCGTAACTGCTGCGCCCACTGGCTTCGCGGTAGAAGCGGATTGCAACCACAGCTTTGCCCACATGCAGATTGGTCACCGTGATCTCAGGTAGCCAGACCGGAAGATGTGGATCGACGATCAACAGGTTCAACGGCGCGTAGGGATAGAGGCCCAGCATCGCCTGCATCAAAGCGAAAACTGAGGAGGCCGACCAGGCCTGCGGCCAGCAGGTTTTGGGATACAACGCCGGAAACGGATGGGCTTCGTCCCGTTGATGACCAGAGAATACTTCCGGCAAACGGTGAAAGGCAAACATCTGCGCGGCGTCGAAGATGCCACGCGCGAGAGTATTGACCGCGTCGTGATATCCGTAGCGCATGAAACCCATGACAAAGCTACCGTGTTCGACCGGCCATACCGACCCGCGATGATAGCTAAATGGGTCGAAAGCGGGATGTTTCGACGACAACGTGCGCAATCCCCAACC
The DNA here is from genome assembly GCA_963755865.1 of uncultured Acidobacteriaceae bacterium. Lineage (GTDB taxonomy): Bacteria > Acidobacteriota > Terriglobia > Terriglobales > Acidobacteriaceae > Bog-257. The sequence goes on from CAVWLY010000011.1 coordinate 750, forward strand.
GGTGAACAGGTCAGGTTGCATCATGCGTCGCATGACGTGCTCCGCTAGCGAACTGTCGATAATCCCGGTGGTAAGGCAATGGCCGGGATCGCAAGTGATTGACCGGATCTGTTTGCGCTCAGGCCCCAGCCCCATGGCAAAATACTGTTCATCTGGCATCCAAAACACCTCGTTGAAGCGCTTCTTCAGCTCCAATGCCTGATGAAACAGGCGCTTCGCCTCCTCGCGCCGGTCCAGCCACCACAGCACTTCCGAGAGGTGTAGTTTGGCCGCATACGCGAACCCCTGTTCCTCAACGGTCGAGATCGGCGGTTCAACCTGTTCGCCATCCGCATCCACAATGGCATCACCCGAATCTTTCCAACCCTGGTTTTTGGTTCCCTGGCTTGAGTGTGTGAGATAGGAGTAGAAACCGTCATGTTCGATGTCGCCGTATTGATCGCACCACTCGAGTCCGCGCAGCGCCGGATCGATGAGTGGAGCAACGGCTTCCTTATCGCCGGTCCAGTGCCACAACTCGGCGAGGACGATTGGATAAAACTTACTCGTGGTTGCCGAGCCGTAATAGCGCGAACGCGGGTTGTATCGCAGTGCCGCCAGCGGACCGGTATGGGCTTCATGCAGCATTCGACCCGGCTCTTCGTCGCGCCAATCGTTGACCACGGTTCCCTGCCATCGCGGCAATTCCTGTAGGGTCCCACGCAGCATCTGGTCGCTGGAGATGGCTGCCTGCCATGACGCCGTCAGCGTGTCGCGGCCGAACAGCGCAATGTAAATCGGCAGCCCTGCGGCCACGGTCCATGAGTTATATCCATGGTCAAAATCGAAAAGACGCAATGCCGCCAGATCGCTCTTCGCCTGCTCCAATGTATCGGCAACCAATTGCGACAGATCTTCGGAGCGTACCGTCGTGAAGTAGGTCGCGTTGCTAAGGTAGGCATCGCTCATGATGTCGAAGACGCTGCTGCGTTCGTTGAGAGCTTTACAGTCGTAGAACGGCGGCATAGCCTCGCCTTCAATGAAGGGCACAAACTCAATACAGGCATGCCATTCCTCTAGCGGCGCGAGGCTGACTTGCAGACACACACGGCCGTCCTTGTATTGCGGCTGGGTGGGAGATTTCTGCACCCGATAAGCAAGTGCGCGATGGATGGTTGCGAAACCTACGTTGCCCTGATGAGAGTAGTGATTCTCGGCCGCATAATCGAGTAAGAGCTCCCATCGACCGTCGTCTGCCCTGCGCCACTCGCGAGTCAGTTTTCCTTGTTGTTTACGCTCCCGGTTCACCTCCTGCTGATCGGCAAAGTCGCCATCAATTTCCATTTGCAGCTCGAAATTCGCCTGCTTTTGAGAGTAGTTCGTCAGGTATAGGTCTTCATGCACTCCAAGCCCCACGAAGCGGGTGACGCGCAGCTCTATCGTTTTTTCCGACATGATCGACATCTCGCCACTCCCGCGGTCGTAATCCTTCACGTGGTAACCTGGGGCGGCCTGGATGTAATAGCCCATCCAGGAATGCTGATCGACATTCGACATTGCCACGGGGACGAAATCGCTGCCATTGAGCAGATACTTGTATTTATTGATCATGCGGGTCTGGTGGACGATCAAACCCTGATCGGGACGAGGACACACAAAACCGTCGAGTCCAGTCGCAAGGACTGTCCGGTTCTGGCTGACATAAGCCGTGGTACTGCGAGGCTCAAGGCGAACAAGGCGGTTATGGCGACCGGTGATCATCGGCGAATTAACCTGGACCCCAACCAAAGCCCGGCTATCACAGCCACGCCCCCAGCTATTGTTAGTGCTCCAGCTCTCCTGGTGGAACGGCGTTGGGCCTGAAGCCGCGGCTCAATCATGGATTTCTCGGGATACACTCCGTCGGGGCCATGCGGACCTTCGCGCAGCGCCAAGGCCATTACTTCAGCCAGGTGGAGCGCGTGCCTATTGGTATCTTGCTCGATCTGTTCTTTACAGCTGAAACCGTCGGCCATTACTACGGTGGAGAGACCCGACTTCCGCACAGCCGGTAGCAGCACTCGCTCTCCGCACTGTATCGACACGTCGTACTTGGCTGCCTCGAAGCCGAAGGAACCGGCCATTCCACAACAACCCGAATTGAGCATCTGGAAATCCAGACCCATCTTCTTCATCACCACTTCTTCCTCAGTCAGACGCATGATGGCCTTGTGATGGCAGTGGCCTTGCACGATGGCTTTGCGATTAAGCTGCGGTGGCCGGTAGTCTTTGACCTTTTTCTCCAGAAACTCAGAGAGGGTGAAGGTGCTCTCCATCAGGCGGTGGGCGCGGTCCGATTCAGGCATCAGTCCATTCAGTTCGTCGCGAAACACCGAACAGCAGCTTGGCTCCAACACCACCATCGGCGTGCCGGCATCGATATCGGATGCAAGCGTGCGGAGAACCGTATCTAGGTATTGTTTTGCGCGACCGAGAAAGCCGTAATCGTAAAGCGGCCGACCACAACACAGGTGCTGCATAGGAACCTGTACCTGATAGCCGAAGTGCTCCAACACTTCCACCGCGGCCTGGGCAGTTTCCGGAAAGAAGTAGTTGTTGAACGTATCCGCCCAGAGCGTTACTTTCGGCTTCCCTTGGTTGCGGGCGTCACGCTTGCGAAACCAGTCCTTGAACGTTTCGGCAGCGAATGCCGGAATCCGCCGGCCAGCCGGCATCCCGGCAGCTTTCTTTGCTAGCGTGCTCAACCCTGGAAGCTGGGTGAACAGGTTCACAAATCCAGGCGCAACCGATGCCAGCCGCGCCCATTGATCGATCAAGCCAAAAGCGTATGCGGAGCGAGGCCGTATTCTTCCCTCCCAATAATGCGACAAGAACTCCGCCTTATAAGTAGCCATGTCGACATTAACGGGACAATCGCCTTTGCAGCCTTTACAAGCAAGGCAGAGGTCAAGCGCGTCTTTCACATTCTCGTCGCGCCAACCATTCGCGATAACTTCGCCATTCAACATTTCCCACAGATGGTGCGCCCGGCCGCGGGTGGTGTGCCGCTCTTCATGCGTAACCATGAAGCTGGGGCACATGGTATCGTCCTCGGCCTTCTTGCCTTGTTTGCGACGGCACTTGCCGATTCCCACGCAACGCAGCGTCGCATGCGCAAAGCTGCCATGATCTTCCGGCCATTGGAAATGGGTCTCCGGCTCCCACGGCTGGTAGTCCGCGCCGAGACGCAGGTTCTCATCCATGCGATATGGATCGACGACCTTTCCCGGGTTCATCTTCCAGTCCGGGTCCCAGATGGACTTGAACTCACGAAAGGCCTGTATCAGTTCGTTGCCGAACATCTTGTCGAGGAATTCGCCACGTGCCTGCCCGTCGCCATGTTCACCGCTCAGGCTGCCACCATACTTCACGCACAGATCAACGGCCTCTTCCAGGAAGGAGCGCATTTTCCTGATTCCGTCCGTGCTGGTTAAGTCGAAATCGACACGGCAATGGATACAGCCTTGACCGAAGTGACCATAGAGTGCGGGATTGTATTCATGCTTGTTGTACAGCGCGCGCAACTCACGGAGATAACCACCAAGCTTTTCCGGCGCAACGGCGGAATCCTCCCATCCTGGCCAGGTGTCGGGTTGCCCCGGAACAAACGCGGTCGCCCCCAGGCCGGACTCGCGCACATTCCAGATGTGCTCCATATCACTTTCATCCGTGTGCAGTTTCATGTTGGGCGCCCCCGGCTTGCTCTTCAGTTTGTCCATAACCTCGTGCGCGAGATTGATGGCATCCTGCTTTTTGTCGGCGCCGAACTCTGCCATTAACCACCCTTTGCCTTCGGGCAGCAGACCGAGATAGTTCCGGTGAGGGCCGCCTTTTATCTGGATGTTTTCGTAGAGCCGATAGTCGAAGCCTTCGAGCGCGGTGGGATGGAACGGGTCGATATCCATAACGTGATCGGCCGCCTCATAGACATCGGGATAGCCGAGCATGAGGATGACGCGCTCGGCTCGCGCATCGATCAGCTTGCACTTGGCCTCAAGCACTGTAACTAGCGTTCCTTCACTTCCGACCAACGCTCTGGCGATGTTGAAGCGGCCATCTTCGCCGGGGATCAGCTGATCGAGGTTATAGCCCGACACACGTCGGGGAATCGGGGGATAGTTCTTGCGCACCAGTTCGGCATAGTGGTCGCGCAGCGATTTCAGGTACCGATAGATGTCGCCGATCCGGCCGCCGCGGGAAATCGTCTGATCCATCTCCGCATCCGTCGTCCATCCCACCCTCATCCGCGTGCCGTCGTAGAGCAGGGCATCAAGTTCTTCAATATTGTTGTCAGTCTTGCCCGACATTTGTGCATGGGCGCCGCACGAGTTATTGCCGATCATGCCTCCAAAGCAACAGCGAGTATGCGTAGCGGGATCAGGCCCCCAGGTCAGCAGCTTATTGCTCTCCTTCATCGCTTGGTCGCGCAGCTCGTCACAGACCGTCCCTGGTAGGACGCGGGCCCAGCGTTCGTCAACATTCAACTCCAGCACGCCGTGCATGTATTTGGACCAGTCGATCACGACGGCGACATTACAGCACTGGCCTGCCAGGCTGGTACCGCCGCCGCGTGACAGTACCGGCGCTCTAAACTTGCGGCAGACAGCAACCGTCTGCACAACATCTTCTTTCGACTTCGGAACGACGACAGCGATCGGCACTTGCCGGTAGTTCGAGGCGTCCACCGCGTACATGGCCTTGCTTCCGGCATCGAAACGCACCTCTCCCTCGATATTTCTTCGTAGCTCCGATTCAAGATTTGCGACATCCACGTTCTCGCTTGATCGCCAATCGGCTGGACGTGACTGGAGAGGTTTGGTCAATTCTTCGGGCGCAATTAGCGGAATTCTACTGACGGACATTTACTCTCCTTCAGGCGGCAAATTTCTGTGCGTCGGACCGTTTGAGCTCCAGGCCCAGGCCGGGACGCGCTAAGTCAGGACGGAGTTCACCATCCACCAAGCTAGGCAATCCATCGAACAACATGCGCTCGATCCGTACGTGATCGTGAAAGTACTCCACATTGCGTAACCGACTGGCGGCACAGCCTACATGAGCATGCAGCGCGGGCGCCGTATGTCCCGACAAAGGCATATTGTGGGCTTGGCAAAGTGTATCGACCTGCAAGAACCCGGTGAAACCGCCGCAGCGCGTGACGTCGGCCTGCTGCACGTCAACCGCTCCTGCAGCCAGCATTCGGCGAAAGTAGAAGATGTCATAGCCGTACTCGCCGGCGGCGATTTCCATTGTCGACGGAGCGCGATTGCGCAGCAGATGCAAACCAGGCAGATCATCGGAAGAGACCGGCTCTTCGAACCACGCCACGCCATAGTCGCGGAAGCGTTCCGCCTGCGCCTGGGCTTGCTTTCGGGTATACGCGCCATTGGCATCGACGAACAGCTCAGCACTGGGCCCAATTGCGTCACGAGCGATCCTCACGCGCTCCAGGTCCTGCTGCGGGTTGCGGCCTATCTTCATCTTGACTCGGGGGATCCCCTGTTGCACCCATCCTGATAGTTGCGCCGCAAGCTGCCGGTTGGAGTACGAAGTGAATCCTCCACTGCCATACACCGGCACTCCTGCACGCACTTGTCCCAGCAACGTTACTAAGGGGACATTTAGCAGGCGCGCTTTAAGGTCCCACAGGGCGCAGTCCACCGCGGAAATCGCCGTCGAACAAATGCCAGGGCGGCCAAGATTGCGAATGCGCCGCCACATGGCCAGGTAGGCCCCGCTTGGAGACATCGCATCGCGACCTTTCACCACCTCGCTCAGAGTGTCGCGAATTAGAGTTGCCGCAACGGTACCGGCGTAAGTGTAGCCCAGACCCTGCCTCCCTCCAGCATTGATCTGCACCAAAACCACGGTCGTGCTATTCCACTCCAATGTGCCGTCGGACTCCGGTAGGTCAGTGGGCACGGTATAGGCGGAAACGGTCACAAACTCGATGGGAACAATATGCGAGGAGTGCGCCATAAGAGAATGTATCTTTTGAGCGGTCCGCATGTCCTGAATTAAGCCCTTAATGAAGTGAGATGTGGGAGAGCAGAGGCAGTTTGCCAGCGGGCTCTGATGTTTCATCAAACCACGGAATATATATCGTATAGCGATATACATAAAAGATGCGGGCAGGACAGAAAGCGTAGCAATCCGGACTGAAGCGAGCGCTCGACCATGCTGCCGACCAAATCTTCTACGTTTGACGCAAACAGCAAACAGCAGCCGTGCCCCCGGCATCCATGTGAGTAAGTCTGGAACTGCCAGGCTCAGTCCACGCCAACTAAAGGTTATTTTGTGAAAGGGAGCAATCATGACCGCGTCAGACGTACTCGTGGAATGCCTGATCGACTGGGGAGTCGAAGTCGTATTCGGTTTGCCGGGCGACGGAATCAATGGAGTGATGGAAGCACTACGTACGCATCAAGAGAAAATCCGTTTCATTCACGTGCGGCATGAAGAGGCGGCTGCTTTCATGGCCTGCGGCTATGCGAAGTACACCGGCAAGCTAGGAGTGTGTCTGGCCACCTCAGGTCCGGGTGGAATTCACCTGCTGAACGGCTTGTATGATGCCAAGCTGGATGGACAGCCAGTCTTGGCGATCACCGGCCTGCAGTTTCACGATCTGGTGGGGACGTTTACCCAGCAAGACGTTGCGCTCGACAAACTCTTCATGGATGTGTGCGTCTACAACGAACGCGTGATGGGCCCGGCACATATGCACAATGTGGTCGATCTGGCCTGTCGCACCGCGCTCTCCTACCGCGGCGTCGCTCATGTGACAATCCCTGTCGATTTCCAAGACCAGGAGGTGAGCGATGGCCACCGCTCCAAGCGTAATATCAGCGACCACTCAAATGCGGTGCGCACCCAAAGCTACCGGCTGCCGGACCGATCCGAGTTCCAGCGGGCCGCGCATATCCTCAACCATGGTAAGAAAGTTGCGATCCTCGCGGGCCGGGGCGCGCTGGGCGCCAGCGACCTAGTAGAGCAAGTGGCGGAGCGGTTAGCGGCGCCCGTGGCCAAACCGCTGCTCGGCAAAGCCGTCCTTCCGGACGATAGTCCCTACACCACCGGCTCCGTTGGATTATTGGGAACTCGCCCGTCCCAGGAAGTCATGGAGCAGTGCGACACCCTCTTCATGATTGGGACCTCATTTCCGTATATCGAGTACTTACCCAAGCCTGACCAGGCCAAGGGGGTGCAAATCGATGCCGATCCCAAACGCATTGCACTCCGTTATCCGGTTGAGGTCGGCCTGGTGGGCGACAGTCGTTGTGTGCTGGAACACCTGCTTCCCCTTCTCAAACGCAAAGAAGATCGCAGCTTCCTCGAGAAGGCGCAGGAAGGGATGAAAGACTGGTGGGAGCTAATGGAAAAGCGCGCCACCCGCATGGACAAGCCCATGAAGCCGCAGGTTGTGGCGTGGGAACTCGGCAAGCGCCTGCATGAAAATGCGATCGTGAGTTGCGACAGCGGCACCATCGCCACATGGTGGGCGCGCCATATCCCCGTAAAGCGTGGTCAAATGCATAGTGTCTCGGGTAACTTGGCCACCATGGCGCCAGGATTGCCTTACACAGTGGCGGCGCAAGTCGCCTTTCCTGAACGTCAATGCGTGGCCTTCGTAGGCGACGGCGGCTTTTCCATGCTGATGGCCGACTTTGTCACCGCGGTCAAGTACAAGCTTCCGATCAAAGTCGTAATCATAAAGAACAACACGCTGGGGCAGATCAAGTGGGAGCAGATGGTGTTTCTGGGAAATCCCGAGTATGGTGTCCAGCTCACACCGATTGATTTTGCTGCCTTCGCTCACGCCTGCGGCGGTGCTGGTTATAGCGTGGACGATCCCAAGGATTGCGGTGACACCATGGAGCAATTCCTGAATACCCCCGGTCCAGCAATCCTGGAGGCAGTTGTGGATCCTTTTGAACCTCCTCTTCCTGGCAAGATCAAAGCTGAACAGGCTCTGCATTTTGCTGAATCGCTAGCGCGTGGCGAGCCCAATCGCAAGAAGATCGCTATTACCGTGGCGTCCGACAAAGTGAGAGAAATGATATGAGGGAGCTTGGGAAAATGGAGAAAAAACACGAGGTAGTAGTGATCACAGGCGCGTCCGCCGGTGTGGGCCGCGCCACCGTGCGCGAGTTCGCACGCCGCGGTGCCTGGATAGGCTTGGTGGCTCGCGGACAGGATGGCTTGGAAGCTGCCCGTCGAGAGGTAATCGCCGCAGGCGGCAAAGCCTTGGTGCTGCCAACCGATGTGGCCGATGCTGCACAGGTGGAGGCGGCCGCCGAGCAGGTCGAGAAGGAGCTTGGACCAATTGACATCTGGGTCAACGACGCGATGACTTCGGTCTTCTCTCCGATCAAAGAAATGACCGCGGCCGAGTTCAAGCGGATAACCGAAGTGACGTATCTGGGATATGTCTATGGCACCCTGGCGGCTCTAAAACGCATGTTGCCGCGCAATCGGGGAACGATTGTACACGTCGGCTCGGCGCTGGCGTATCGCAGTATTCCGTTACAGGCGGCATATTGTGCCTCAAAACATGCGATTTTGGGATTCCACACCTCGCTGCGCACCGAACTGTTACACGATCACAGCAATGTTCATACAACCATGGTGCAGATGCCAGCGCTCAACACGCCGCAATTTGGATGGGTGAAGAGCCGCTTGCCGCGCAAAGCGCAACCCGTCCCGCCAATCTACCAACCAGAAGTGGCGGCACGGGCTGTTTATTACGCTGCACATCATCCGGCGCGGCGCGAATACTATGCTGCCTGGTCGGCGGTGGAAGCGATCATGGGTAACAAACTCGCTCCCGCTTACGCAGACCGTTATCTGGCCCGCAACGGATATAACGCTCAGCAATATGATGGGCCTGAAGATCCCAATCGGCCCAACAATCTATGGGAGCCTCTTCCCGGTGATCACGGCGCGCACGGTGCTTTCGATGACCGGGCCCGGCGTGACAGTGTCGAGTTCTGGTTAGAAAGTCACGCAATTTGGCTAGCGGTGGCGGCTGGGCTGGGGGTTGCCGGTGCGGCCATCGCAAAGTTAAGCGATTCGCGATCGAAGAAGTTAACGAAAGAAGTTGAGTCGAACGACCGACTCCGCAACGCGTCCTAGGTGCCAGAGCGCGAGCAATCGAAGTTTTTTGCGGCCAGCGACCCCGTTGCTGCCTCAGCTATTCCGCTAATGGCAGCGCACCTTAGTAGCCGCAAACTCCTCGTTGCGGATGGCGGTCCTCCTCGGCGAGCCAACCTTTCCCGACACTATGCCGCTCGCTTCCTGCCAGCTTGGGCTCGCCGATGTTTGCGAACCTACGAAAGACCCCGGCTCAAGTCGGCGGAGAGGTCGGCCGCATCGGTTGCGATGTGAAGCTCCTCACCGTGTGACTCGCGTTCCAGCCACCGATTCAATTCTTGGCGTGAAGCAATCACGCGCCGGCCCACGCGGTCCACTGGCATTCCAGATTTTGCCCACCGTTGCGCGACAGACGCAGGCTGGCCCAGGAAAGCAGCTATTTGGCGCCAGCCGGTCAGAAATTCGGGGTCAATTTTCTGTTTTGCTGTCATTCTTCTGAACACTCGTAACTTCTGTTGTTTGAAGCCGAGGCAAGTCAATGCGGCGGATATCGGCGCTTTGTCCAAGGCCTTGCTAGTAATTGAATGCCGAGCAGCTCGCCAAAGTTGTCCTCTTCGATGAATGGTGGTCCGTTTACTGCTTGCAATTCGGTAATTAAGATGGAGGCCTATGAGCGTTTCAGCGAATACGTCTGATGTCGACTTGGGAGCGGTTTTCGACGCGCACATGAAAGCAGAGTTTGTTACCCATGATGTCGACGCGACCATGGCCACCATGACCGACGATCCCCAACTCACTCACATTCCCGTGCTCACGGGAGGCTCAGGACGCGATGAGGTCCGCCACTTCTATGCGAACTACTTCATCGGGCACTGGCCGGCGGACACTAAGATCACGCAGGTGTCGCGAACGATCGGCCAAGGACGCGTGGTAGACGAGATCATCGTCAGCTTTACCCACGACGTTGAGATGCCGGCAATGCTGCCCGGTATTGCGCCAACCGGCAGGAAGGTCGAACTGCCCCACGTGGTGATTGTGGGCTTCGACGGTGACAAGGTGGCCTATGAGCACATCTATTGGGACCAGGCCTCGTTACTCGCGCAGATTGGCCTGCTGGATCCGACGAAGTTGCCGGTTAGCGGAGCGGAGGAGGCCCATCGCATAGTGGATCCGAGTGTGCCGTGTAACCAGTTAATCAACCGCGCGGAGCAAAAGCGCGGCGGATAAATGCCGAAAACTATCCCATATCTTCCGTGGCAAGTATCGCAACCGTTTTCTTCGCTCTCGTCGTTGTGATCACCACCACGCTGATCAGAACGAACAACGTCCCTAAAACGGTTCGCAGGCCAAGGCTTTCGCCGCCCAGAAAATACCCACTTAACACGGCCACGACCGGATTCACATACGCATAGGTTCCGACCTTGGTGGGCGATTCATGATGGATCAGCCAAACATACGCGGTAAACGCAATAATCGAGCCGGCGACTATGAGGTAGAGCAAGGCGAGCCACGCCGCGCGTGAGACCGCAGCCGGATGAAAATTACGAAATTCTCCCAGCGCCGCAGCCGTGATAGCCAGCAACACTCCTCCAGCGAGCATCTGCGCCCCGGAACTCATAACTTTAGAAGGCGGTAGCGGCAACTTGCGCGTCAGCGCCGATGCTACCGACCAGCTCATCGCGGCAATGATGAGCGCGATCGCACCTGCTCTGTCGATCGGCGCTCCGCCCAGATTCAAGGAATGGCTCATCAGCACTGCCACTCCCCCAATGCCGACCAATAGCGCGAATGCCAAGCGAACCGTTAGGCGCTGGGTCCCGAGGAAGGCGATTTCTGACAGCGCCATGAATACCGGAATCGTCGCCATCATGACCGCGGCAATGCCTGAGGGGACGCGCTGCTCGGCCCAGAAGAGCAGTCCGTAGTCGAGGACAAAGATCAGCACCGCGAGCAGGAAGGCCGACATCCATTGGCGCCCGCTTGGTGAGCGCTCGCCTCGCGTGATCATCCAGCCGTACAGAGCCAGTCCAGCAACCAGGAACCGTATGGCCGCCAGCAGAAATGGCGGAACCTCACGGACGCCGATGCGAATCGCAAGAAATGTGGATCCCCACACCAGGTAGATAATCGCGAAAGCCAGCAGAATCTTCCACGTCGGGCGATGGGTTTCGTCTTCCATAGCGGATTCCTAACACTGTATCAATTCCCTTGCCCATGCGGGGTGCGGGCTGGCGGTTGTTGACCTGGAGCCACACACCGTCGCGTCCTTTGCGAAAGGGTTGGAGCCACGCTGGTTGCTAGGCTACTCATAGATCGATTTGAAGGGGCACGGCTTCACAGTTTGTTGAAAAATGCGATTGGCACTTGGTTAGTGTCAGGGCACGACTTCAGTCGTGCCGATAAGTCGTTTATTTTTGTCATCACGAGCGGGCTTCAGCCCGCGAGGGATCTGCTTTTCTGACTTTTTCAGCAAACTGTTCAGCCGCGCCTTAAACGCCCCTTAAGAACTGGGCTCAAGCCCCTGAGGTCCCGAGCTGCCAATTGCTAACTGCTATTCCTCCCCTTTACACTGCTTCCGTCCTCTGGCAAAGTAAATGGTGGAAACGCAAGCAATCGTCGTCCTCGACTTTGGCGCGCAGTACTCGCAGCTTATCGCGCGCCGCATCCGCGAACAGAACGTCTTCTCCGTCGTCCTTCCCTGCACCGCTACCCTGGACGAAATCAAGAACTACCGTCCCGCTGGCATAGTGCTGTCCGGTGGCCCGTCGTCTGTGTACGACCCCGACGCGCCTCCGGCCGACGAGCAGGTACTGCATCTCGGAGTGCCGGTGCTGGGCATCTGCTACGGCTTGCAGTTCATGGTTTACAAATTGGGTGGCAAAGTGCGCGCCGCCGACAAGCGAGAGTACGGGCACGCGGAGGTTGAGTTGCTAAGCAACGAGTCTCCGCTCTTCAAGAGTCTGCAAGGACCGGTGGCCGTGTGGATGTCGCACGGCGACGAGGCCCTGGAGCTTCCAACCGGTTTCGAGTTGATCGCCACAACGTCAAATGCGGTGGCGGCGATCCAGTACCCGGCAAAGCAATGGTATGCGGTGCAATTTCATCCCGAAGTGCACCACACGCCGCAGGGCACCGAGATCTTGCGTAACTTCGTCTTCGAGATCTGCGGGCTCAAACCGAACTGGACGGCGCAGAGCTTCATCGACGAGACCGTCGCCAGCGTTCGTCAGACCGTTGGCAAGGGCCGCGTGATTTGCGGCCTTTCGGGCGGCGTGGATTCCTCGGTTGCTGCCGAGTTGGTGCATCGCGCGATCGGAGACCAGTTGACCTGCATCTTCGTCAATAACGGCGTGCTGCGCAAGAATGAGTTTGTCAACGTGCAGAAGAATCTTCGCGAGAAACTCGGCCTCAACATTGACGCCGTGGACGCCAGCGAGCGCTTCCTCAGCAAGCTGGCCAGCGTCACCGAGCCGGAAAAGAAGCGCAAGATCATCGGCAACGAGTTTATCGCGGTCTTCGAAGAGGAGGCGCACCGCATCGAGCAGCTGCACGGTAAAGTCGACTGGCTGGTGCAGGGCACCTTGTATCCCGACGTGATCGAATCGCGCTCCGTGCGCGGGCCGTCGCAGACCATTAAAAGCCATCACAATGTCGGCGGCCTGCCCGACATCATGAAGCTGAAGCTGATCGAGCCGCTGAAAGATTTGTTCAAGGACGAAGTGCGTAAGATTGGCCGCGACCTCGACATGCCCGAAGATGTCCTGCAGCGCCAGCCATTTCCCGGGCCCGGGCTGGCGGTGCGCATCCTGGGCGAGGTGACCGCCGAGCGTGTAGCCCTGCTGCAAGAGGCCGACGACATTGTCGTCACCGAAATCAAGCACGCCGGACTGTACAACAAAGTCTGGCAGTCGTTCGCTGTGCTGCTGCCAGTGATGTCGGTCGGCGTCATGGGTGACATGCGGACCTACGCGTACACCTGCGCCATCCGCGCCGTGCACTCCGAAGATGGCATGACCGCCGACTGGGTCCCGCTACCGCACGAGGTGCTGAAGGCGATCTCCAGCCGCATCGTGAACGAGGTGAAGGGCATCAACCGCGTGGTGTACGACGTGACCAGCAAACCGCCGGGAACGATCGAGTGGGAGTGAGGGAATGGCTACGGGTAGTGCGGGCCTTGGCTGTGTAAATAGGCGGACAGAAAACCGCTTCAGCGGGAGCACCTGCACACGCATGTCCGTCTCTAATTGCACCATAATGGTGTATATTGGTAACGTATGGCGACGGCCAATCGAACAACAAAGCAAGTGCGGCGCAGCGTAACTCTGCCGAGGGAAGTCGCAAAGCAAGTACAAGTCATTTCAAAGCAACGGCGCCTGAGCGACAACCGGGTTTTGGTCGAACTCATCGAGCAGGGCATACAGGCGCACAAGGAAAAAGAGCAGGCCTTCTTCGAGCTTGCCAAGCGCTTTCGTGAGGCCCGTGATCCCGCACAAGTGGAGCAGTTAGGCGACCAGTTGGGACGCTTCGTGTTCGGAGAATAATGCCCCAAATTGCGGGTTGGTCTCAAGTTCCGGCCGCCGTCCGTCAGCACCTTGTGCAGCGCATGCATGACCGCAATATTGGGCTGGATGATCTCAACCGGCTACGAGAATGGATTGAGTTGCGGCCCAGTGTACCTGAAGGAGACTGGTACAAGGACTTTGGATCGTTCAAGATCTGCGGTCGCGGGAAATATCCCAAGACATTCCTTCTGCGTGGGCAAGTAGCAAGCGGCCAAGAACTCTATTGAGTCAATTTGCTCCAGCACGATTCCATTCAAATGTAATCTAATGACTTGACTGTCCTTAGTATTGACTGTCCCGCTTATTGATGATATTGTCCCCTGCATGACAAACGAAAAACCGTGGTACGAACAAGTTGCATTGCCCGTACTGCTCCGGCATGGGCGAAACACTTACGGATCCGCCATGCGCAGGGCCCTCGACAAAGCGGGATATGACGACATACCGGGAAACGGTCTCTACGTGATTGGTGGCTTGGCGCTGGGCGTTCCCGACATTCCACTCGGCCAGCTCATCAAAGAGCTGCGAATCTCCAAGCAGGCGGCGGGCCAGCTGGTCGACGCTCTAGTGACCCGCGGCTACCTGGAGCGCGCGATTGACAAAGAGGATCGCCGCAAACTGACGGTCACTCTTACCGAGCGTGGTAAGGCGGCAGCTGCCACGCAAACCGCAGCGCGAGAAAAAGTCGACGCTGAACTCATGGCATCCGTGGGACAGGACGACGTCATGCGCACCCGCCGCACGCTCGCGGTGCTCTGTGACATGGGCCATCAACAAGCGGGCGATCGGGATGACGAGCAGTGACGATGCAGCCGTGTGCCGCACGTCCGTCCTACGCGGCTGACCGCGGCTTGATCTTGCTCAATGGTGCGCTGCCTGCGGCTCGCCGCAAGTCGTAGTCGGTTTGAAGATTCATCCAGAACTGCGGCGTCATACCAAAGTATTTGCCGAGACGAAGAGCGACATCTGCGCTGATGGCCCGTTGTTCGCGCACGATCTCGTAGATTCCAGGAAAATGCAGGGCCTTTGCCAGCTGATACGCGGTAATTCCCATAGGTTCCATGAATTCTGTGCGTAGAATCTCCCCGGGATGGGCGGCAATCATCTTTTTCCGTTGGGCCATGTGCTTCCGTCTCCTCAGTGATAATCCGCGATCTCCACGTTATAGGCGTTTCCTTCGCGCCACTCGAAACAGACCCGGTATTGGTCGTTGATGCGAATGCTGTATTGACCCTCGCGATTGGCTCTGAGCCGCTCCAGCCGATTCCCCGGGGGCACAGCCAGATCGCCGAACGCATCCGCCGCGTTCAGCATCTGCAGTCTCTTGAGTGCGACCTTGTGAAGGCTTGCCGGAATGCGGCGGCTGCGTTCTTCGCTCCAAAGCCGCGCCGCCTCGGAGCCCCGGAAGCTTTTGATCACAACAGATAGTATCGCGATGCGTTAGTAACGTCAAGCCATACCAAGGAGAGATCCTCATCCCGAACCTGCAGCCGATCCGATATCTGATCCGTGTTCTGTCCCGTTCTCTTTCTCCGTCACTGCCCCCTTGTGACGCTCGCCATTGTCGGGCTCATCCGCCAGGGTTATCATCGTGAGTTTGGTTTTCTTGTTCCTATGATCCTATGAGCCATCATTCCGTTGTGCGGGAGTTTGCTCCCGCTTCCACATGGCCCCGGAGGGCGGCATGTTAAGGTCGCTCTTCATCGGGCTTTCCGAAAGCAAACGATTACGCCATTTCGCCGAGCAGTCACCGATGGGGCTGCGCTTCTCCCATCGCTTCGTCGCCGGCACGCAACTTGACGACGTGATTCGCGCCACCGAAGTCGTCAACGGCTGGGGCGCGGGCGTCAGCATCGACAACCTGGGCGAGAACGTCACCAACGCCGACGAGTCCAAGCACAGCGCCGAGCTGTATCACCGCATGCTCGACGAAATCTCCACGCGCAAGCTGAACGCCAACGTCAGCCTCAAGCTCACGCACATGGGCTTCGACGTGAGCGAGGACCTCGCCTTCGGGCTGGTGACCGAATTGGTGGACCACGCGGTGCGCATCAACAACTTCGTGCGCGTGGACATGGAAGGCTCGCCCTACACCCAGCGCACGCTCGACTTCGTCCGCGGGCTGCATCGCGAACCGGGACACGCCGGCCGCGTCGGCACCGTCATCCAGTCGTACCTCTACCGCAGCGAGAAGGACGTGAACGACCTGCTGTCGGAACGCATTCGCATCCGCCTGTGCAAGGGTGCCTACAAGGAGCCCGCGGAGATCGCTTTCCCCAAGAAGGCCGACGCGGATGCGAACTATGTGAAGCTGGCGCGCACGCTGCTGAAGAGCGGTGTCTTTCACGGCATCGCGACCCACGACGAGAAGATCATCGCCGAGATAAAGCAGTTCGCGCGTGCGGAAAACATCCCGGCCTCGGCGTACGAGTTCCAAATGCTGTACGGCGTGCGCCGCGACCTGCAGCAACAACTGGTGCGCGAAGGATACGGCTGCGCGTGTATATTCCGTTTGGGACGGAGTGGTATCCGTACTTCATGCGTCGCCTGGCCGAGCGTCCGGCCAACGTGATCTTCATCGCGCGCAACGTGTTCCGGCAGTAGGGCTGCTAAGAAACGTGATATTCGGGCGGTGCGGCGGGCCATGGTTGGCCACGCTTGCTTATTTGTCGAACCTTTCGCCCAGCATCGGCCAGCACTCGTTGATGTTCCAGTCGGGCGTCGCTCCGGGCCGGCTCGCGACCAGTGCGCCTACGGCATTGGCGAAGCAGCCAAGGCGGCGCGTGTCCCATCGCTGCGTCGAGCCCGTGGAGCAAGGCCGCCGCGAAGGCGTCGCCGGCGCCGACCGAGTCAGCCACCTGCACCTTGTAGCCCGGACTCTCGCAGTATGTGCCCTGGTTGAGGATTGCGCAGCCTCGCTCGCCCAGCGTCACGCAAACGGTTTTGCACCTGGTAGCGGTCGACCCATCGCCGGCAAAGATACTCAATCGATCCCTCTTCGCCGTCTGCATTGAGCAATCCATCGAGAAACTCCGCTTCGCTGTCGCTCAACTTGATGACGTCGGCATGCGATGACAGCTGCTCCACCAGGGCGAGGCTCCAGTTGCCCTCGCGCAGGTTGACATCGTAAAAGTGACGAGCGGAAGGCGCAGCCTGTAGCAGCTTCAGCGTCGAATCCAGCGCCTGCGCCGACATGTGATACAGCGTGCCGAAGTAAATCCAGTCTGGCTGCAATTCGGAGAGGGATCGCAGTTGTTCGCCGGTGAGACGTCACAAAATCGTAGGCAGCCGGTCGCACGATCCGAAACGTGGGCTTGCCATCACGGTCGAGCTCGACTTGTGCCGTTCCGGTGTCTTTGCCTTGAAGGACCTGCACGAACTCAGTCGAAAGGCCCCACTGCCGCAGGCGATCGAGGGTGCGGCGGCCGCGGTCGTCGTCGCCCACCGCGCTCACCAGGAAAGCTTCATGGCCAAGTTTCTGGGCGTGAGCGGCAAAGTTCAGCGGAGCACCACCCAGATACTCGTGTTCGCCAATTACATCCCACAAGATCTCTCCGACAGTAACGATGCGCAATCCGCCTGCCTCCGTGGCCCCAGCTATCCTATCGTGTCGTCCAGCAATTCCTTCAACCGACCACAAGTTTATCGGCGACATGCCGCTGGATTTCGGCTATGATTAACCGCCTCTATGAAGCTCACCTTCCAACGCGAACGCGAAGCGCCCTCTCGATCTGTTCCGTCCCAGGCAGATTTTCCCGCCGTCTCTGGTGCTGACATCGCCGGTATATGTCATGGCCAACGAGTGGGCGGCGACCTCTACCATTTCCTTCGTGCCAATCCGAACCGGGTGGTGTTTGGCTTGCTCGATGTCGCCGGAAGTCACGAAGAGAACCAACAGATCGTGTCGGCCGCACGGCAGACATTCCAGACATTGGGCTGCGAGAGATTTGCCGACCGCGAGATCAACGAGGCCGATGCCATGATGGAGTTCTGCCTCGAGTTGAACCTGACGATTCGCCGCGCTGCCGCGGGGGTCCGCTCCTGTGCCGCCTTTTTGGGCTGCTACAACGAAGAACTCGGCACCATCTGCTACGCCAACGCAGGGCATACTCCGGGATTGTTGCGCGATCCTTCGGGCATCACCGAATTGCCCGCCACGGGTCTTCCGTTAGGACTATTTTCCGCGTCCACTTACGAAGCTCCGACCGCAGCGTTACAACCTGGCGCGTCATTGCTTCTGGTGTCGCGGGGAGTGGTCGAGGCTGCGTACAAGAAGGAAGAGTTTGGGCTGGAGCGCGTCAAGCAGCAATTCGAGCGGTCCTCGGAAGAAAGCGCGAAGACTATGGCCGCCACGATCCTCGACGGTGTGCAGCAGTTTATGCGAGCAGCGCCAGCACAAAATGACTTCACTGCCCTGGCGCTGGTTCGGGCGGCAAAAAACGGAGCTGCCCTCGGAGCATAGGTTAATCTGGAGCGCTTCTCTACCCCGCTTGTAAAGCGAGTAGTGCCGGACTGAGGAAGCCTGCCTTGATATGCCGCTAAGGCAATAAGCGGCTCTAGATGGTCATCAACCCTTATCGATATCCGCCCTTCTTTCGCGAAAAAAGCTCTGCACCAAGTCCATGCATCGTGCCGCCAGCACGCCTGAACTGACTTCCACTTTATGGTTCAGCTTAGGGTGATTGAGGACCTGCAACATGGAATGGACCGCGCCCGCCTTGGCATCCTCTGCTCCGTAAATAAGCCGGCGAAGCCGCGCGTGAGTGATGGCGCCGGCACACATCGAGCAGGGTTCAACCGTTACGTAAAGGTCGCAGTCGAGCAGACGGTAGTTGCCGACGGTCGTCCCGGCCTCGCGCAGTGCAAGTATCTCGGCATGTGCCGTGGGATCGTTGGCCGTGACAGGACGATTGCATCCCCGGCCTACGATTCGGCCGTCGCTCACAACGACGGCACCAACCGGAACTTCGCCCAGCGCCAGCGCACGCTGCGCCTCGCGCAACGCTTCTTCCATCCACAGTTCGTCGGAGAGAGACATAGAGCAGCAATTAGCAATTAGCAATTAGCACTTGGCAGTTAGCAACTAGCACTTAGGGAAGCTCTAATTAAGTCGTAGTTTTGAAGGGGGCGGCCTTCAGGCCGTCCGTAAATACCTAAGATGCCGAAGGGCTTTAGCCCCGGCGGGGCTTCGAAATGACTTAATCAGAGGCTCCTTAGCGATTGGCGATTACTTCTCCTTTGGATCGTTGGATTAAGCACGCTGTATTGACCAAGCTGAACGTGTTCATGCCGCAGAATCGAACGAATCAGATTCTTTGGCTAAATGCTAAGGGCTAATTGCTAAGTGCTAAATGCTACCTTCACTCCTGCCGCAGCATGATGCGCTCGATCGCCGTGGCCCGGCCGGTCGTGGGATCGCAATCGATCAGGGTTGCGCACAAGCGCACATCGTCCGTCGCAGCTTCAAAGCGACCGGGCATATTCGTCAGAAAGCGAGCCAGGATCTGTTCTTTTTGCACTCCGATCACGCCTTTGAACGGACCCGTCATCCCTACGTCGGTTTGCACCGCCGTACCGCCTGGCAGCACCTGCTCGTCGGCGGTGGGCACGTGGGTATGCGTTCCCAGCACGGCAGTCACTCTTCCTTCAAGATACCAGCCGATCGCAATCTTCTCCGACGTGGCCTCAGCGTGGAAGTCCACCAGGATCACCTTGGCGGTGATCTGTTTCAGGAGTTGATCGGCGAAGCGAAAGGGATCATCGTTGCTGGCCATAAACACGCGGCCTTGAAGGTTGATAACGCAATAGGCGACGCCGCTGCGCGTGCGTCCTTCGTACCAACCAAAGCCGGGTGACCCCGCGGGATAGTTTGCCGGGCGCAACACCCGACGGGCCAGCGACGTCTCGTTGCCATTTGCTGAGTTCATGTAGTCGATGATCTCGCGCTTGTCCCACACGTGGTTGCCGGTGGTGATGACGTCAACCCCCAGCTCAAACAGTTCTTCAGCAATTTGCGGAGTGATGCCGAAGCCGCCGGCGGAATTTTCTCCGTTGGCCACCGTCAGTTCAACGCCATGTTGCCGTTGCAATTCCGGCAAGCGTTCCTGCACGATAGTGCGCCCGGGGCGCCCAAAAATGTCACCGACGAAGAGTATGCGCAAGCGGTTGCGGTCCTTTATTGATGCTGTATTTCGATGTTATCACGCAGGTGAAGACTGGTTGCACCGCCAACCATCAAAGGAGAGGCCGCTCTAATCTTTAAAGCGATAGCGTACGAGGTGGTACACCGCGACAACGCCGTCGGTCCAGCTGATCTTTTTGCCCTCGGCATAGGTGCGTCCGTGATAGGAAATCGGCACTTCGTAGATGCGAACTCCCAGCTTCGCCAGCTTCACCGTCATCTCGGTTTCCACGCTGAAGCGGTCGGAGCGCAAATGGATCTGCGAGAAAATTTCGCGGCGAAATACTTTGTAGCAGGCGGTCACGTCATGAATGCTCAGCCCGGTCAGCACGTTGCATAACATGGAAAACGCGCGGTTGAGCACATAGCGCCAATAGCGCGGCACACGGTGCGGGCCATCGTGGAAGCGGTTCCCAAAGACCGCGTCGGCATGCCCCTCGAGAATGGGAGCGATGAGCGCAGGATAATCGCGAGGATCGTATTCCAGGTCAGCATCCTGGATCAGCACCAACTCGCCGCTGGCATGCTCCAGGCCACTTCGGACTCCGGCGCCTTTGCCCTGGTTCTTTTCGTGCAGTACCAGCTTTACGGTGTTGGCCCCGTTGCCACCCAAAAGCTTTTGCAGATCGCTTTCCTGCAAGTATTCCCGCGTGCCATCGGTCGAGCAGTCATCCACAATGATCAGCTCTTTATGCAGACTCAGCGGCTGTCGCGCCACCTGCTGTAAAAGCTGCATTACCGTTTTACGTTCGTTGTAAACCGGAACAATGACGGACAGCGTGTGGAATTGCGGGAGGGTCTCGCCTGGCGAGAGCTCGGGAAACTCTTCGGCGTCGTGACGGGTCGATTTGGCGGATCGAGTTTCGGAGACCAGATAAACTCCAAGGATCAGAAGCTCCGGATCGATGGGATGCCGGTAGCGCAGCTCGGGAAAACATACATAGTAAACCAGGGGATAGAAGATCAGCAGCGCCGCAAACAGGAACACTCCGTGAATGCGCCGCTTCCACGCCAACAGCAGTCCCCAGATCGCCAGCACGGAAGTCGCCAGGAAGAGCAGATTCTTGGTCGCAATCAATCCCTCGACGTCGGAGACTCGCGGCATGCCGTCCCAAAAAAAGATGAAGCGCCGAAACGGTCAATACCAGAAAGCGGCCGGGGTGCTGCTGCGATCCATTCTCTGGCCAGGCGTCCCTGTTCCGCGCAAAACGCGGCCTCGCCCATCTGCTTGTACTTCGCGTATTGAGTGACGCTATTCGCAGGATGGTACGCGAGCACGTAGACCCCTTCGGCCAGACGGATTATTGCCGATCCGTAGTTCGACTCCAAAGTTGTCGCGGATAAATACCGGCCTGCCGAGTGCTTCATAATTGCGCACCAGCCAGGGCATGATCGTCATCCAGAAGATGACGCCACTCAACACAGCCGGCACGAGCCATCGCTTTCCGCGACGATGCAACTGATAGACCAGCCAGCATCCGGCGAATGGCAAGGAACGACAGTGCCGACGGATTGGTCAGCGCCGCAACGCCCCACAGCAAGCCGTAGCCGATCCACGACGAGAGCCGCTCGTCGCCTTCCATCTCCACCGTCAGCATGAACAGCAGGCTCAGCAGGAACGCCGACAGGCTGGTCTCCCAGATCTCACGCACCGACCAAAAGATGGTGTAGGGAAGCAGCGCCCAAATCCAGCCTGACCAGACAGCTACGGTTTCATTGAACAAGCGGCGAGCGGTGCGATAGATCGTCCAGCAGGTGAGCGCGGCGAAAGCGCTATTGAACACCAGCAGCCAAAAAGCCGCGGCGCGCGAGTAGTTGCCGAAAAGCCGGAAGGCCACGGAGACGATCCAAGGATAGATGGGCGCGGTCCACGCCGAGGGGCCGGTGTCGCCGCCAAATGGGGAGCTGAACCCGTGGCCGTTGGCAAGTGAATATCCCAGGCGGCCGATCTCCCAGCCAAATCCCCAGTTGTCTTCCGAGGTGCGAAGGCGATAGGTGTGCGCCACGATGATCCACAACACGCGCACTAGAAACGCGACCAGTACCATCCAGCCGACCGAGTGCACGAAGCTATGCCAACGCGATCGGGGCGCAGATTCTGATGGGCCTACGGTGGGCGCCGTCTGCGCCGGCTGGGTCTTCAAATGCATGGAAATCACGCAAATTGTACCGTATGCAAGCCGCTTGCTCGTCGCGCTCGACCGGTCGCTGTGGCTTCGCAATCCGCTTGAATACGCTCCAGATCCCGCCTAGACTGGGCTTATCGGCAACTGTGATGCTCATCACAGCTTGGATGTACAGTGATCGGCGAAGATATTGGGTCGAGAAAAGCAAGTCCCTCCGCTCCGATGGAGGACTTGGGTCGCGATGACAATTTGCAGGGAGTGGAGCTGAGATCGAGAGAAGGCATTCATGGGATGGATTGACAACCGGTTCGAAAAGAATTTTCTGGTCACCACGGTCGATTACGTTTTCAACTGGGCGCGCAAGTCGGCGATTTGGCCCATGACGTTTGGCCTGGCCTGCTGCGCGATCGAGATGATCGCCGCTTCGACATCGCGCTTCGACATCGCACGCTTCGGGTCGGAGGTATTTCGCCCCAGCCCGCGCCAGAGCGACCTCATGATCGTGGCCGGAACGGTGACGTTGAAGATGGCGCCGGTGGTAAAGCGCATCTATGACCAGATGCCCGATCCCAAGTGGTGCATCTCGATGGGCGCTTGCTCGTCGGTCGGAGGCCCGTTCAATACCTACGCCGTGCTGCAAGGAGTGGACCGCATCGTGCCCGTGGATGTGTACGTCGTGGGCTGTCCGCCGCGTCCGGAGAATCTTTTCTACGGACTTGCTGCGCCTGCAGGACAAGATCGACAAGATGACCATCGCCAAGAAGCCCACCGAAGTTCGCCTGCATGAAAACATGATGGACGACTTCAAACGGCAGATCCGCATCGCCCAGGCGGCAACCGAAAATCCCGATCAGCTGGTGCAGCCGGTCGAGAACGGCGTCGTCGCGGTCGGCCGCTAGTACGGCGCGATGATCCCTCCCATATTGCGCGACGCCGGCAGTTTAGTCGCCGCCGCGAACGCCTCCATCCCCCAATACTTCGCAAACACGTCCAGGTATTTGTAGCCGGAACCGGTATTGAACAGCACCACTTTGTCGCTGCTCGCGAGAAATCCGTTTTGCAATAATTGCCTGTAGGCGGCGAGCGCAGCGCCTCCTTCAGGAGCCGCGAAGATACCCTCCGTCGAAGCCATCTCCTTTACTGCGTCCATGATCTCGTCATCACTAACGGCGATCGCCGTTCCGCCGCTCTGGCGCACGATGTCGAGAATGATGAAATCGCCATAAGCCTTCGGCACGCGCAGTCCGGCTGCCAGGGTATGCGCATCCGGCCACGTTTCCGCCGTCGCCGTTCCTTCATATAATGCTTTAGGGATTGGCGCGCAACCGTCTGCCTGCACGCAGATCATCTTGGGCCGTTTTCCTTTGCTTATCCAGCCCAATTCCTCCATTTCCTCGAACGCCTTCCACATGCCGATCAGTCCGACGCCGCCTCCCGTCGGGTAAAGAATGGCGTCCGGCAAACTCCATCCCATTTGCTCGGCCACCTCGTAGCCCATGGTTTTCTTGCCTTCCACGCGGAACGGTTCCTTCAGCGTGGAAACATCGAACCAGCCTTCCTTCTCCTTGCGCTCGGCGACCATTCGCCCGCAATCGCTGATCAGCCCATCCACCAGCGTCAGGTGCGCGCCACTGGCTTCGACCTCCAACCGATTCGCGATCGGCACATCCTTCGGCATGAAGACGTATGCCTCCAGCCCAGCCGCGGCTGCGTAGGCAGCCAGCGATCCTCCGGCGTTTCCTGCCGATGGACGCTGCCAGCTTCTTGAGGCCATAATGCCGCGCCATGGTCAGCGCCGCGCTCATGCCCCGCGCTTTGAACGAGCCTGTCGGGTTCAGCCCTTCGTCTTTGATTAGCAGATTGGGATACTTGCGGCTCGGCAGCATCGGCGTAAGTCCTTCGCCCAGCGTCACCGGCTCGGCATCGGGAAGCACCGCCGCATAGCGCCACATGCTCTTCGGTCCGGCGTTGACCGACTCGCGAGTGGTGTTGCGCCGAATCTCCGCCAGATCATAGCGAACGTAGAGCGGACCGCCATCTTTCATGCAGACATTTTGGGCGGTCTCCGCCGTGAAAGTTGCGCCGCACTTGCTGCATTCGAAACCGATGAATCTTTGCCATGAAATGATTGCCTCACAAAAACCTCGCAGTGTAACACTCATCACCACTCCTGCGCTGCGATCACGTTACTCTCGAGTGTTATAATCCGCGCAATTCCCGCCAATCCGATGACTGAGCCGTCCACCCCACTGATGCGGCAATATGCCGCGATCAAGAAAGAGCATCCCAACGCGCTAGTCTTCTTCCGCCTGGGCGACTTCTATGAACTCTTTTTCGAAGATGCCGTAGTCGCCTCTCAAGAACTGCAGATCACGCTGACCTCGCGCAATAAAGAAAAGGGCATCGCAATACCAATGTGCGGCGTGCCCTACCACTCGGCGGAAGGTTACATTTCCAAGCTGATCCGCAAAGGATTTAAGGTCGCCATCTGTGAACAGATGGAAGATCCGCGCATGGCCAAGACGCTGGTCAAGCGCGAAGTCACGCGTGTGCTTACGCCGGGCACCGCGGCCGACGCGCATCTCGGGTCAGAGGAAAATAATTTCCTGGGTTGCGTGGCGCGAGCCGGAAACGCTTTCGGCTTTGCGGCGTTGGATCTCTCGACCGGCGAATTTCGTGCGACCGAATTTCAGGGAGACGATGCCGAACGCCGCGTGCGCGAGGAACTGCTGGTGCTTCGTCCGCGCGAAGTACTGTTCGCCTCGTCTCTTCCGCTCTTCGATCAGCCCAGCAGCAACGCGGCTTCTCCCGTAGCCGCTTCGGCGCCGCGTATCACCTCGTTGGAGAATGCCTCCTGGGCCGAGACTCCTCTCGATGACTGGGTGTTCTCTCCCGACTACGCCATTCCGCAGGTGGAAAGCCATTTCGGTGTGCTCTCGCTCGAAGGCTTTGGACTGGCGAACCGATCGGCAGCAGCCACCGCGGCCGGAGCCATTCTGCATTACGTTCGCACCACGCAGCGCGGCTCGCTTGATCACGTGGACCGCATCGGCTTCTACGAGCGGCAAAACTGTCTGGTACTGGATGCAGTGACCGTGCGCAATCTTGAGCTGATCGAGCCGCTGTTCTCCGGCGCCGCCGACAATGCCACGCTGTTTCGCAGTCTGGACTGCACAGTAACTCCAATGGGCAAACGGCTGTTGCGTGCCTGGATGCTGCGCCCTTCGATTGATACCAGCGAGATCAACCATCGGCTTGATGCAGTCGAAGCCCTGGTGGAGGACGTGGTTGGGCGCGAAGAACTTCGTCGCTCACTGGAAGGCATTCTCGATCTGGAGAGATTGCTGAGCCGCGTGACGCTAGAGACAGCGAATCCTCGCGACCTGCTGGCGCTCGCTACCTCACTGGCTAAGCTACCCACTGTGCGTGCTGCGCTGTCGCACTTCCCTGCCGAGCGCCTCGTGGCTCTGCATGAGCAATGTGACGAACTGGCTGATCTACGTGATCGCCTCAGATCGTCGCTTGAAGACGAGCCCCCGCTTACACTGGTTGACGGCGGGGTCATTCGACAAGGCGTTGATGCGGGACTCGACGAACTTCGCAACCTGAGCCGTAATAGCAAGCAGTACATCGCGCAGATCGAGCAGCGCGAACGCCAGCGGACAGGCATCAGCTCCTTGAAGGTCAAGTTCAACAGCGTCTTCGGCTACTATCTCGAGATCTCGAAGGCGAACCTGCACCTCGCTCCTGTCGAGTACGAACGCAGGCAAACCCTGGTCAACGCCGAACGCTTCACCACTCCGGAGCTGAAAGAGTACGAGGTGAAGGTGCTCGACGCTCAGGAGAAGATCGTCGAGATCGAACGGCGCCTGTTTGCTGACCTACGCACCGCAATTGCCGCTGAAGCACGCCGCATCCGGCAGACCGCATTGGCGCTGGCGGAGATCGATGTGCTGGCATCGTTTGCCGTGCTCGCCGCCAATCGCAGCTACTGCCGGCCGCTGTTCAAAGAAGGTGCGGACATCGAGATCGTCGAAGGCCGTCAC
This sequence comes from uncultured Acidobacteriaceae bacterium, assembly GCA_963755865.1. GTDB lineage: Bacteria > Acidobacteriota > Terriglobia > Terriglobales > Acidobacteriaceae > Bog-257. The sequence continues at coordinate 26,770 of CAVWLY010000011.1, forward strand.
CCCGTGATCGAGCAGATGGAGATTCCGGAAGCTGCTGTTCGCTTCGTGCCTAACGACCTCTATTTGAACGCCACATCCCATTCGATCCTGGTCATCACCGGGCCGAACATGGGAGGCAAGTCCACTTACTTACGGCAAGCAGCGCTCATCGTACTGATGGCGCAGATGGGATCGTTCGTGCCCGCGCGGTCGGCAGCGTTGGGGCTGGTGGACCGCATCTTTACCCGCATCGGCGCCGCCGACAATCTGGCACGCGGGCGTTCGACGTTCATGGTGGAGATGACGGAGACCGCCGCGATTCTCAACACCGCAACCTCACGCTCTCTGATCCTGCTCGACGAGGTTGGCCGCGGGACATCCACCTACGATGGATTGGCGATCGCGTGGGCGGCTATCGAATACATCCATGCCAACACTCGCGCCAAGACACTATTCGCCACGCATTATCACGAGTTGACAGAACTGGCCGACCGGCTGAGCGGTGTGAAGAACTACCACGTCTCGGTGAAGGAGAGCGGCGGCGGAATCGTTTTCCTGCGCAAGGTGGAAGAAGGCGCAGCCGATAAGAGCTATGGCATTGAGGTGGCAAAATTGGCTGGGCTGCCTGCCGATGTGGTCAATCGCGCACGTGAGGTGCTGGCTGAACATGAGAGCGCTGAGCGCAACGCCGTCAAACACTTGGCGCACGATGCAACGCAGGAACCCGCGCCTTTGCAACTGACCATCTTCACTCCGCTGTCGCAGAAGATCGTAGATCGCATCAGAGAGACGGACCTGAACCGCATTAGTCCCATGGACGCGCTCACCCTGCTGCATGAACTCAAGAAGCAGATGGAGTAAGAGCGCATACGAACGGAAACGCCTCCACCGATAGACTTGCGAAACGCCTTAAGATATCTTTAAGCAGCGGGGAAGGGGTGGGACTGTGGCATTTCAAAATTTCGAAGAGGTATGGGCGGCATTAGGCCGGCTGTATAGCGATATCGTCAAATTGCAGGAATCGCAGCAGCGCGCCGCTTCCATGCACGCCGAACAAATGAAAGACGTGACCGAGGCTTTAGGTCGCCTAACGTCGAACGTCGCCACTTTGGCGGGAACGGTTGCCCAACTCGCAACGCTAGCCGAAGCGCACGAACGCCGACTGGAGAGAATCGAAGGTCAGTAGGTCTCCGTCTTACATAACTCCGTTCGTCTGCGTGCCCGCGCTTCTCTGCATATCTACATTCCTCGCCCTCTCGCGTTACACTCTTCTATATTCCAATGGCTTCGAAAAGCACACTCGAACTTCGCCAGCAGGTCGGCCAGTTGTTAATCATGGGCTGTGGTGGGACCACCATGTCGGCGCGCCTGCGATCGATGCTGGGCACACTACACCCCGGCGGCATCATTCTCTTCCAACGCAACATCGAAGAGGCCGCCCAGACCCATGCTCTGCTGCGCGAAGTGCAGAAGGCGGTTTCCACTCCCCTGTTTCTGTGCGTGGACATGGAGGGGGGAACGGTCGATCGCCTGCGCGATGTAATCGCTCCCGCGCCAGCCGTCGCGGATGTGGCCGCCACAGGATCAAAGAAGTTGTTTCGCAAGCATGGTCGCATCATCGGCGAAGAAGTGCGAGCGTTAGGGTTTAACACCGATTTCGCACCGGCGCTCGACCTTCAGTTTGAGGCTTCGAAAAATGTGCTCACCTCGCGAACTGTTTCGCCCGATCCCCAAGAAACGATCCTATACGCTCGCGAGTTCCTGCGCGGACTAAGCGACAGCAAGATCCTCGGCTGCGGCAAGCACTTCCCCGGACTCGGTGAAGCTAATCTCGACTCGCACAATGAACTGCCCGTGATTGACAAGGGCTGGAAGGGGTTGTGGAGTGAAGACCTGCTTCCCTATCGCCAGCTTCGGCGAGACTTGCCATTCATCATGATGGCACACGCGGCCTATCCCCAAGTTACAGGTGATCGCACTCCTGCGTCGCTGTCGAAGAAATGGATGGGCGAGGTCCTGCGCAAGAAGATCGGCTATCGTGGGCTTATCATCACCGACGATCTCGACATGGGTGGAGTGCTGGCGGCAGCCTCAATCGAGGATGCTGCGGTTGCAACGCTTCGCGCCGGAGCCGACATGTTCCTCGTCTGCCAGAAAGAAGAGAGCGTCTGGCAGACCTTTGAGGCGGTTTACAAGCAGGCGGAGAGCGACAAGAGATTTGCCAAGCTCATCGCCGAGAAGTCGCAAAGAGTACTGCGGGCGAAGAAGAAGTCTCGCGCGTTGAAGTCACGCACGCCGTCCACTCCGACACAAAAAACCGTGGACAAGCTTCGCCGCAACATTTGGGAGTTCAGCGAAGAAATACGCGCCAGTACTCTCGGGGCTCGCCTTTGAAGATACAGACTTCGTGTATATCGATGTCGACAGAACTGGGCTTCAACGGCCCTTGGAGCTAGCTTGATTGTCGCCGGTGTGATGAGCGGCACCTCGGCCGACGGTATTAACGTCGCGCTGGTGCGCATCCAAGGGCGTGGCTTTCGCTCGCGCTTCGAGCTGCTGGCACATTATGAGTTTCCCTATCCGGCCAATGTTCGACGAGCCATCCTGGCAACCATGAACGCTGGAAAGGCGGGCGTCGCCGATCTTTCGCGGCTGAACTTCCTTCTTGGTGAGCTTTACGCGGATGCCGTTCGCGCGGCTCAGCGACGCGCGCGCCTGGAGTGCGAACTGGTCGGGTGCCACGGGCAGACGCTCTATCACCAGGGAGTTTCAGCGAACTTTCTTGGCCGCCGTATTGCTTGTACTTGGCAGAGCGGTGAGGCCGCCGTTATCGCGGCGAGGATAGGTGTGCCGGTGGTCTCCGATTTTCGCCCCGCCGACATGGCCGCAGGTGGCAAAGGCGCGCCGCTCGTGCCTTTTCTCGATTACGTGCTCTACCGGCATCGCCGCTACGGTCGGATCGTGCAAAATCTCGGCGGCATCGCCAATCTCACCGCAATTCCGCCGCGCGCGCTTCCCGAAGATGTGGTCGCCTTCGACACTGGTCCCGGCAACATGGTGATCGACGCTGTCACCGAGCACTTTCGAGCGGCCCTTTGATCGCAACGGACGAATTGCCGCTCGTGGAGAGCCCCTCGAGCGCGTGCTGCAACCGTTGCTGCGGAATCCATTCTTCCGGCAGAAACCGCCGAAGACCGCCGGTCGCGAGCAGTTTGGCCGCGAGTTCGTTCGTGAGTTTCTGCGCCTTTGCCGGCGCGCTGATGATCACGATATCGTCGCCACAGCAATTGCTCTTACTGCGCGATCCATTGGCATCGCCGTACGTAAGTTTGTACTGCCGCTGGTAGAGCCGCCGGTACGTTTTCGCGAATTAGTACGTCTCAGGCGGGGGGACAAGAAACTTGACCCTGATGCGAATGATTCGCGAAGAGCTGGCGCCTCTGAAGATGCGCGTGCGTACTAGCGACGATTTCGGACTTCCATCGGAGGCCAAGGAAGCTGTCGCTTTCGCAATGCTGGCCTACCAGACCTGGCGGCGGCTCCCGTCCAATATCCCCTCGGCAACCGGCGCCGAGCGTCCGGCGGTACTAGGCAAAGTGAGCTATGCGTAGGTTTTTTTACACCGCAGAGAACACGGAAGGCACGGAGAAAATCCAGAGGTCATTTACCACAGAGACACAGAGGCACAGAGAAAAACCACCTGAAGCAAGAAACGAATGCCACATAGAGAAGCTCGGGCCGGAACAGAAAGAGTGGCGATTAAGACATTTCATATCTAGCGTTTCTCTGTGCCTCTGTGTCTCTGTGGTTTTGTTCCTCGCTGGCTGCTCAAATAAGCCCGACCCAACACACTAGTCATGGTTATCGAGAGCAGTCCCACGAATCTCGATCCCCGCGTCGGGGTGGATGCGCAATCGGAACGGATCGACGACCTTCTTTTCGATTCGCTGGTTCGCAGGGACGATCACTTTAACCTGCAGCCCTGGCTGGCTGACAGTTGGGAAATACCGGACGCGCAGACCTATATTTTTCATCTTCATCATGGAGTTCACTTCCACAATGGCCAGCTCCTGACCGCTCGCGACGTCAAGTGGACGTTTGATTCGCTCCTCACTGGCAAGATCCGCAGCGCTAAAACGAGTACCTACGCGCCCGTTGACCATATCGATGCGCCCGACGACTACACCATCGTTTTTCATTTGAAAGAGCCGTTTGCGCCGATGCTGTGGAATCTCTCTGACGGCGCCATGGGCATCGTGCCATATGGCAGTGGCGAGGATTTTAATCGCAAGCCCATAGGCTCTGGACCGTTTCGTTTTGTGCGGGCGCAGACGGACAAAGACGTGGTGATCGAACGCAATCCCGAGTATTGGGCTACGCCGGCGAAGCTGCAGCGCGTGGAGTTCAAAGTAATTCCAGACGCCACCACGCGCGCGCTTGAACTGCGCAAGCAAAGCGCCGACATTGCGCTGAACTCGTTGGTGGCCGACACGGTTGTCGCTCTCGAGCGAGATAGCGATCTGACAGTCGCGCAGTCAGACGGGACGATTTACGCCTACCTTGCCATGAACCTCCGCGACCCCATCTTGAAGGACGTTCGGGTGCGTCACGCTATAGCGTATGCCATCAACGTTCAGCCGATTATTCATTACCTGCTTCGAGATCAGGCACGCCCTGCGTACAGCGTGCTACCACCCCAGCACTGGGCCTACGATGCCGATGTTGCGAAGTATCCTCATGATCCAGCACGGGCGCGGCAAATTTTAGACGATGCCGGCTACCCTGCAACTAACGGGGTTCGATTTCACATCACGATGAAGACTTCCACCGACGAGTCAACCCGGCTTCTGGCAGCGGTGTTGCAGCAGCAATTGCGTGAAGTCGGCATCGCTTTAGACATCCGCACCTTCGAATTTGCAACATTTTTTGCCGACGTCACAAAGGGCGCCTATCAGATACATTCTTTGCGCTGGGTCGGAGGCAGCAATCTCGATCCTGACATCTTCGAGCATATCTTCGATTCCGGCAGTTTCGCGCCCAAACGCGCCAACCGCACCTTCTACTCCAACCCACGTGTGGACGAACTGATCCGCGAAGGCCGCGGCACCAGTTGACCAAGCGAAACGTAAGCTCATCTATGACGAGGTGCAGCGCATCATCGCGGACGACCTGCCATACATCAACCTTTGGTATCTCGATAACGTTTTGGTGCACACCCAGCGAGTGCGAGGAATTGAATTAAGCCCCGCGGGCAACTACGATTTCTTGCGCACGGCCGAGTTGGCGCATCTAGCGGCGCAAGGGTGCCTCTGACGCAGCCGGGTGATCCTGCCCAGGAGCTCCCCGCTCTCAGCCAGCCACATTCTGCCGGTTAGGCTGATTGGTCTTAGTGAGCGCCCCTATGATGTGGTTCAGCGTGATCAGCCACGGAACCATCAGCGAGAACAGTAGCCTGGCGCCCAGCAGCCGGACGGATGTTTTTCCCGGAAAGCTTTTCCAGTCCAGGCGAAACGCGAAATAGATTTCCAGAACCACCACACATGCGAGTGGGATAACGGTGCGAGGCAGAAGCGCAACGGCGATCACCTCGGCAACGCAGCGCGCAAGATTTCGAAACAGACGCCCGCGCCTGATGTCCATCACCCCGTCGAGGGTGGCGTAACGCCCAAGATCTCTGAGCGCAGTCTTCAGGCTGTGCCGGGGCCTATAGTGTGCCTTGGCGCGTTCCGGAAAGGCTGGCTGCACGATGTGTGCGGAGTCGTTGATCGAAGAGGGCATCTTCCGTCAGGCTGGTCTCGGGAAACCCGCCAACACGCTGCCATAAATCTTTCCGAAACGCCATTGAGCGAGCGGTGCATGATTTCGTCGCTTGGCTCGGGTCAAGCTTAATTCCAAAAAAGGGCGCTGACGCGATGTCCCACGTTGTCGGGCCATCAGCATCCAGGCAAGCTCCACCCAGTGCATACTCGGCGCGCCCGTTGCGAATAGGTTCTGTAAGCCTCGCCAGCCAGTCGGGGTCGTACGCACAACCGGCGTCCGCACAGGCAATCACCTCCGAAGACGCGGCCGCGATGGCAACGTTTCTTCCGCGGGCGATCGGTCCCGCAGACTCTTTCAAGTTGCAACTGGGGTCGCTGATAGCTTTCAAACTTGGGTGCGCCGAGGCATCGGCCTGCAAACGCTCCCATGTACCGTCGGTCGATCCGCCGTCGACGATGATGATCTCTGCTGGCACGAGCGTCTGCTGGACAAGGCTGGATACCAGTCCGTCGATGTCTTCCGCCTCGTTCAGTACTGTCGCAATTATGCTAACCGATGACATTCTCAGCTTAGTTTCGCTTTCGCAGCATTCGTCCAGGCCCGCTGAGAACAAGTATATCCGTGGCACGAGGTCGACTGCTCGTCGCGAGTTTACCTTCCTAACATCAACACAGATTGAATTTGAGAAGATTAGGATTGGTCTTTCGCGGAGGAACCCGCTTTAGTCAGCTCCCACACTTTGGCGTATTTGTTAGATACGTACACCGCATGGTAAAGATGCAGCAGCAGGCCTTCACGGCCGTCGAGGAATCCGAGGCGAAAAAAGTAGTTGTAAATGAAGGTCGTCATCGGCCGTACGACAATGTCAATGAGGCTGAAGCCGCGGTAGCCGTTTGCCACTGCTCCTTTCGCGCCTGCCGAAGAGTAACTGTTCATGTGCGCCATGTAAGTGGACAGAGTGGGATAAGCATCGTGGACCATTGCGTTCTTGAGGCGCCCAGTCCTCTGGTCGAATTCGGGTTTCAAGTCGATGCGGGGATGCGGCTCAGCGCCCGTCATAAATCCGCGACCACGGCGAAAGAGCCGCAACTTGGGATCAGGATAAAATCCTCCGAAACGCGTCCACTTACCAAGGAAAAGGTTCTTGCGCGGTATCCAGTAGCCGTCTAGCGCGTCGGGCTGCCCAATGACGTTCCGAATTTCCTCCGCCAGTCCAGGCGCAACTATCTCGTCGGCATCGAGCGACAATATCCAGTCTTGGGTACAGTTCTCGAAGGCAAAGGTTTTCTGCAAAGAAAATCCTGCCCACGCTTTCAGCAAGACCTTGGCGCCGTGTTGCCGCGCAATGTCACAGGTTCGATCCGTCGACCCCGAGTCCACAAGAACAATTTCGTCGGCCCATCGGACGCTCTCCAAGGTTTGGCCGATAATGGCCTCTTCGTTCATGGCGACAATGGCGACTGACAGACCCATAGAGCAAAACAGGCTCAATCAAGTCCCAGGTGACGGAGCAAGATTGCCTTGGAATTCTCGTTTTGGAGTGCCGAGTATACAGTATTCATGCTTGAACTTTCGATCGAGCCTCCTACCTCATGGGGCCGTCGACCGGTGAATTACCGGTAAAAACTTAAACTTAAAGGGCACACATGAGAATTCTGGTTACAGGTGGCGCCGGTTACGTTGGCAGCCACGCCATTCGCTCGTTGGCGCGGCATGGGCATCAGGTCGCCGTCTACGACAATCTGTCCACCGGCCACAGCTTTCTCGCCGACGGCTTCAACCTCATCGTTGCCGATCTCGACGACTCGCCTCAGCTTTCACGTGCCCTTTCCAGCGTGGACGTGGTAATGCATTTCGCTGCAAGCGCCTATGTCGGGGAGTCAGTGCAACATCCGCGAAAATATTTTCACAACAACGTACAGAATGGCTTAGCGCTGGTCAACGCGGCAATAGATCAAGGGATTCGCTATTTCATCTTCTCTTCCTCCTGCGCGGTATACGGTGTACCGGACAAGGTGCCCATCACGGAAGACACTCGCTGCCAGCCCGTCAACCCGTATGGCGAAACGAAGCTATTTTTTGAGCGCATCCTCGAGGCCTACAGCCGCGCCTATGGCTTGCGAGCGGTTGCGCTGCGATATTTCAATGCAGCCGGAGCGGACGAAAGCGGCGAAATCGGTGAACTGCACAAACCCGAAACGCACTTGATACCTCTGGCGCTGGAGGCTGCCGCCGGATTGCGGCCGCGTCTTGAAGTGTTCGGCAACGACTATCCCACATTCGATGGCACCTGCTTCCGAGACTATATCCACGTCACCGATCTCGCCGAAGCGCACGCGATGGCCGTCGACTTTCTGCAAGGTGAAGCGGGTGGTGCTTTCACGGCACTGAATCTCGGCAGCGGCGGTGGCCATTCGGTTCAACAGATTGTAACCACCGTCGAGAAAATCACCGGCCATTCCGTCCCTCTCCGAATGATGGCGCGCCGTTCCGGCGATCCGCCCAGTCTGGTCGCCGACCCCAGCCGGGCTCAGCAACTTCTTGGCTGGAGAGCCAATCTCTCCCTCGACGATACTGTCGCCTCAGCTTGGAAATGGCTCAACAGCAGCAAACGTCAGCAGGCCAGTGCGGCGGACAACGTAGCAGATACCACGCACCAAAATGTTAGGTCTGCTCCATAGAGAGAGCCGTGCGGGCCGTTTCGAGGCGGCAGACAATTTCATAACCCTTCATGCCTCCTCTCCGTCTAACCTGCGACAGGAGGCAACTATGTTCGGTCCTCATAAACATGCAACCTTGTGGGCAACACTTCTAGGATCTTTGCTGACGCTGCTGTTGACCGCCCCGTCCTACGCCCAGGTTACTCAAGATTTCCATCGTACTGTTCCTCTCTCGGCCAACGGCCGGATCTCGCTGGACAACATCAACGGCAATGTCGAGATCACCGGTTGGGACCGCAACGAAGTGCAGATTGATGCTGTGAAAACCGCGAGCGATCAGCAAAGGCTGGACGAAGCGCGCATCGACGTCAACGCCTCGAGCGATTCGGTGGAAATTAAGACCCATTATCCCGAGGGCCGTACCAACAACAATCCTGCCTCAGTGCGGTACCAATTGCATGTGCCGGAGAATGCCCGGCTGGATCGCATCAACCTGGTAAACGGTTCGCTTACC
>CAVWLY010000012.1:0-21717 GCA_963755865.1 uncultured Acidobacteriaceae bacterium
TCTCCAGGCCAAAGTTGCACGTCTCTTGCCAACTACGCATCAGGGTAAGTTGCTGAAGCTACGTAAGGTTAGAGGAGGGGTTCAGGGCTAGGGTGTGCCCAATGACGGGCAGCGCCGAGATATGGGCACGTCGCGCTCGCTGAAAGAGGAACCAGGACCGCAGTTAATTGTTTGAAGAGAAGAAACGACTGGCGTTCGGTTACAAACTCAATACCTAAGTGTCAGCCAGAATAGTCGGCTCGACCGATGTTCAGCTTGCGCATCTTGTTCTGGAGCGTCGTGCGTTTGAGTCCGAGGCGCTCTGCCGCTCCACCTTTGCCGGATATTCTTCCGGACGCGTTTCTCAAAGCACCGATAATTGCCTGACGCTCCGCTTCTTCGAACGTCGATGCTCCCGTGACAACGGGTCGGCTGGACGTTTTCTTCAGCTCCGCGCGCGGGACACTCAACTCGTCCCCTTGCGTGAGAATCACGCAGCGCTCGACGAAGTTTTCAAGTTCGCGAATATTCCCTGGCCAATCGGCGTTCACCAGCGCCTCCATCGCTGGTTTCGGAACAGACCTAATGCGCTTTTGCATTTGGCGGGAGAAGCGCAAAACAAAGAAATGAATCAGCAACGGAATATCTTCACGCCTTTCGCGGAGCGGAGGAACCTCAATCGGAAACACATTTAACCTATAAAAAAGATCTTCGCGGAACTGGTTGTTCCGTATCATGCTCTGCAAGTCGCGGTGCGTTGCGGCAATCAGACGAACGTCAACCTGGATGGTTCTTGTACTCCCCAGTCGTTCAAATTCGCGTTCTTGCAAGGCACGCAAGAGCTTCGGCTGCAAGTCGAGACTGATGTCCCCGATTTCGTCGAGAAACAGAGTACCGCGATCGGCCAACTCGAATCGGCCTCGTTTCTGTACCAATGCGCCGGTGAAAGCCCCCTTTTCATGGCCAAACAGTTCGCTTTCCACGAGACCGGAAGGTATGGCTGCGCAATTCAATCGAACGAAAGTTCGCTCGCGACGTGGGCTACGATTATGAATCGCCCGCGCGAACAGTTCCTTGCCTGTGCCGGTCTCACCGTGCAAGAGCACAGTTGAGCCAGTCGGGGCGACAATCGCGATCTGGTCTAGCACTTTGCGGAGAGCGGCACTGTTTCCGACGATGTCTCCGAAGTTGTACTCAGACTTAATTTCCGACTCAAGGTAAAGGCGCTCTTCTTCCAGACGGGCCGCTGAAGCGTTCAGACGCCCGTATGCGAGGGCATTGTCCAGCGCGAGAGAGATCTGAATACTAATCTGCGTCAGCAAATCTAAGTCCTCTTGTCCGAAAGCGTCGAGCTTCCGGCTGCCGATCGCTACCAAACCCAACGGTCCGCTCCCGGTTGCAAGCGGAGCGACAGCAACCGATGTTATGGACTCGGCTCGCAAAGTGTCGGCAATCGTCGTCGGAAGCCTTTCGATATCATGGACTGACCATATTTCGGACCGTCGGGTGCGAAGCTTCTCATAGTCCGTTTCGGTCAGATCAGTTGAGCCGATTTCCGCCAGCAGTCCCTTGCGGTCAGGAAAATCCAGCACTACACTTTGAAGACGATTTGAGTCCTTTTCAAGAAGCCAGAATCCCGTCAAATGATTGCCGAAATACGAACGAATTGAAGCCGAAGCCGAGCGAAAAAGGTCGTCCATATTCAGTTTAGAAACGACATGATTATTGATTTCGAGGAGGAGCCGAAGACGGTCGCGCTCGGTGGCGAGTTCCCGCTGATACTGTTCTGCGCAATCCCTAGCCAGCGCGCATTCGAGTGCAATCGCAACGTGCGAAGTGAGAGAGCGGAGTAGTTCCACATCTTCGCGCGCAAACTCCTGACCCCGCTCCTTAGTTACAGCCAAAACGCCGTATTGTTGCTGGGCGGTAAACACAGGAAAAACGTAAGTGCTTCTGCCAGCAGATTGAGCTGCAAACGGAGCCAACTCGGAATGTTTCAACATTTCCTGCGACACGTCAGGCAGGAAAACTGGTTCTTGTTGCGCCAGTGCGTCTGCCGCCGCGCCAATCCGCGAAATCTTGGTGCCAATTCTGATGGCGGGAGCGTCCGTTGCTCGATCAAACTCGAGAAGATGCAAAGTTTCTCGATCGCTGTCCAGAAGATATAGGTCGGCTCCATGGAGACGAACGCTGCTGGACAAAACCTCGCGCAGGCTGTGGAGGACGGCTTTTACCGTCGGCTGCTCGACCAGCGCGGCAGACACATCGAGCAAGGCTCGATACCTGCTATGGGCGGGCGCCAAGCCTCCGTTGTTTTCCGGCATGCGCATCAGACTAGCACCACCAGAACTAATCTTCCATATCGAGACACTCTCAGGTAATCGGTGTCTGGAGAGCCTCCCTTGGTCAGTTCGTTATGACCTTGTGCTGTGGCGCCCCAATTGCCCAAACAGCCGGGCACGCTGCCGACATGCGGGCAACCTTCTCCTAGCGTGAGAAAGCATTTGAAGTTGTGTGGGGACTAAAACCGTGAAAGCACGCGGATTGCGCGGTCCGTTTCATTATTTCAGTTTGGCAAGGCGCTTGCACCCACCGAAGAAGTAGTTCGTGAGGGATTTTGGTCCTCAAGCTTTAGAGGCATATTTAGCAGAAGAAAAAAACAGAAGTATTAGATGAAATGTCGGCGGGAGTGAATCGGTGATGATTATCACCTAGGGGCGTGATTGCCGTCACAGCTATATGGCATCCGGGAGCTCATATGTTACGTGAAAAGTGTAGTACTCAATCGTAAGCCCCAACGCAAGCGGTTAACAACGCCGTTTGTCGGTAGCAGATCCATACGGCCCCTTGGTATTCACAAAGGCGCATTCAAGTTTCCGATCTTTAGGCCCCGACGTAAACTCGTCGGCATCACGGATGTGAAACTCAAGATAGGAGATAACTCATGGACCGCATGCTCGTAGTTGTTTTTGACAGTGAAAGCAAAGCATACGAAGGAAAGAAAGCCCTTCTGCAATTGGATCGCGAAGGCAGCGTCGGTGTGTACGCCTATGCTGTGGTTGCGAAAAATGCCAATGGAGTCGTAGACGTGAAGCAAGGCGATGACTCCGGTCCGCTTGGCACTCTCGTTGGAACCTCCCTGGGAAGCCTGATTGGTCTGTTAGGAGGCCCGGTAGGTTTGGCTATCGGCGCTACCGCCGGACTCGTCGCCGGTGCGACCGCGGACCTAAACAATGCCCGGATCGGTGCGGACTTCATCGATGATGTGACGAAGGTTCTGTTGCCGGGCAAGGTCGCAGTCGTCGCGGCAATTGACGAGGACTGGACGACGCCCGTTGACACGCGCATGGAGGCGATCGGAGGTATTGTGTTCCGCCGTGCTCTCTCGGCCGTCGAGGAAACGGTTAACGACAAGGAGGTCGCCGCTATAAAGGCCGACATTGCCCAATTTAAGGCGGAGCACGCTCAAGCTCATGCTGACCGCAAAGCAAAGCTCCAGGAAAAGATCAACCAGCTCGATTCCAAGCTGCAAGCTCAATTACAGCACGCCAAAGAAAGACGTCAGGCTGCAGAGCGTGAGGCACAGGCCAAAGTCCAAATACTCAAGGCAAAGGCGGCGGCCGCAAAGGCCAGCGCGTCGTAAGTGGAGCAGACGCCCACGGGCCGCGGCCAGGAGAGTGATGATGGTGCATCCAAACATTTCAATCGCTGCTTATGGCCGCGGCTCTCTGGTATCTGGTAACGGTCGGAAACAAAGAAGCACCCGCGCGGGATCAGGGCCAGAATCAAGACGACGAACTCCAGAAATCAACCGTTCGGGGGAAGATTGGCTCGTGACAACCTGACGCAAAGTATGCCGGGGCAAGTAAGGGTAAATTGCCCCGGTCGTAGCCGATAACATTCAGTTAGAGGTCAAGTATTCCACTCAGTGAAAGGAGCATCTCATGGGCGACTTGAATTTGATCGTATTGACTACCAATTCGAAAGATGGAGCAGTGCAGGCTCTCGATGTGGCTAAGAAGCTCGATCGCGATGGTTGGATTGAGCTGATGGATTACGTTGTTCTCACGAAAGATGAGAAGGGCCATGGCACGAAGCGAGAGATGGATGATGAGTTTTCGGAGAAAGCGGCTGCCGCGACCGTGGGCGTCGCAGGTGGCGTCATCGGTGCGTCTGTCGGCGGCCCAGCGGGAGCCGTTGCTGGAGTCGCCGCTGGGGCGTTGGCGGGAGCAGGATCGGTCCGCTTCATGGAAAAGATTGTTACCGATACCGAACTAAAGGGATTCCCTCAGGGCCTTGAGCCTGACAGCTCTGTGCTCGCGGTAGTTGTGGAGGAGCGCTACGCGGAACGACTCGACGAAGAGCTCCAGAAACTGGGACGAACAGCTCGCAGGGAACTAAAACGAGCTGAGCGCGAGGCTGAATTCGACTCCTATATGCAGCGGTCCAAGAAGAAGATACGGTCCATTCAGGATGATATTCAAGCACAGCTGGCGAAGGTTCAGGCTGCCACAGGAGCCGAAAAAAACAAGATTGCCGCAGACGTGGCCGCCAAGCGGGCTGAACTGGAAGCCAGGCGTGAAAAACTGGAAGACCACATTCAGGAGATGAATTCCGGGTTGAAGTCGGACATTCGAGAAATGAAATTTCGATTGGAATTGGCCGGACTCACCGCAAGAGCCGGAATCGCGACAGGCATCGACCATCTTCACCGCCAGCTCAATCACTATAATGACGAACTCGAGAACCTCATCCAAGACCAGGTCGACATGCTGAAAACGGAGACCACAGAGCTAAAGACGAAGGCTGCCAAGGCGAGCGGAGAGGCGAAAGCCGCCATCGAGGACCATCTTCTGGCCGTCGAGCTTCGTCTCCATAAGGAGCGCGCTAAGCTACAGCATAATTTCGAGGAGCGCCTGCTGGAAACGAAACAGTGGTTCGATGATCTGCACGTCCGGTCTGCGCTGGCACAGGCGGAAGTACGCGACAAACTGCAAGCAAGCATTAAGGCGGCCCAGCATGCTTTTGCCGAACTAAGAGCTCGAGTGCACATGAGAAACCGCGAGGACGAACGAGCCTGGAAGGACATTCGGCAAGGCTTCAACAAGGCTAGGAAAGACCTCGAGGATGCGTTTGACCAGGCGAATCGGGAACGAGCCTAGGGCCACCGGCACAGATTTACAGGCCAAATGAAAAACCGAAGAATGGAAGGAGAAAGTTATGAGTGCTGCATCAGCGGCTACATTTGTGAAGAAGGCGGTGAATTGGTCAATTGGGCTCAGCGTGCTCATGATTGTTGCCGGTGTATTAGCGATCGCTTCGCCCCTGGCTGCCGGAGTCGCGGTCAACGTGTTGGTCGCTTGGCTGCTCGTTTTCAGCGGATGCGCCCATCTGGTGTTTGCCTGGTATACGCGAAGCACGGGAGGGTTTCTCTGGGAGTTGCTGCTTGGAGTTGTTTACATTTTCATCGGAGTATATCTGCTCATTCATCCGCTGGCCGGTCTAGCGTCACTGACGATTGCGCTGGCGATTTATCTGCTCCTGGAGGCGACTTTGGAATTTGTCTTGGGATTCACACTTCGCCCGCTTCCGGGATCAGGTTGGCTCCTATTTGACGGGATTATCACTCTCATTCTCGCCGTGATGATTTGGAGGACGTGGCCGTCTAACACGGCATGGGTCATCGGAACACTAGTGGGGATCAGCATGCTGTTTAGCGGAACTTCTCGCCTGATGATTTCCATGGCCGCGCGCAGCGTCACGAGTAAGATGGCGTAGGACTTCGTCAGTAAGTCCGCGCCAGCGGATCTTGCGGGGATGTGCAGATACAAACGGTTGCACCCAGCTCGGAGTTACGACGGGAAGGGATCATCCGGAATTTCGGTGAAGCCTGCCGCTGAAGCTGTTTGATATGTCGTGGAATGGAGGGAGACACAGTGGGAGGCATGATCCCATTAACGGATGCGTCTCGAAAGCCGACGCATCTTCCCATCGTTACGGCCGGCATCATTCTCACGAACTTCTACGTTTTTTATCTTGAAATCAAGGGTGGTGATGCATTCGTCCTCAAGTGGTCCGCGATTCCCGTGAATGTGATTGCCGGCCATCATTGGATTACGATTCTGACGGCCATGTTCATGCACGGGAGTTGGTCGCACATCCTGGGGAACATGGTATTCCTGTGGGCCTTTGGTCCCGAGATCGAAGACGCGATGAACCCCTTCCGGTATCTGGCGTTTTACCTTGTCGGAGGGGTGGTGGCTATGCTGGCCCAAATCGCCGGCAGCCCGAGTTCCACGGTTCCAAGCCTGGGCGCGAGCGGCGCCATTGCGGCTGTGATGGGCGCGTTTCTGGTAACTTACCCTCGAGATCAGATTCGTGCGCTTCTCATCATCTTCGTGTTCGTGCGGGTCACTTTGATCCCGGCGGCACTTCTAATTGGTTTCTGGTTTCTCACCCAGCTCATTAACGCCGGATCGGTGGCAACGGTCCAGACGGGCGGAGTGGCTTACTTAGCCCACGTTGGTGGGTTCATCTTTGGGGCTGCTACCGCGCGTCTTTTTGAAGACCCGCAGCGGCTCGCCGATTAAGGATGCTTCCATGCCGCCTGATGAAACCCACTTCGTCAATGCGGGTTTGACGGCACACGAGGCTTTCCCGCTCCAAGTCCTCGTAAAACGGGCATTCACTGGTGTTGTAAAAAGATTGAATTAGCGGAAAACCGAGCTGAACTCGGTTTTCCTTACGGTTTTCTGGTCGGTTTTCCGTCCTCGATTCCGTAACCCTAGAGCGTACAAACCGATACGAAGCCAGGACCGCAAAACCGGTACGCGGGCAAGTACGTCAAAAGGGCGGGAGCGACGCCGTCTTTTCGCCCGGCCTGCGGCCCGAAAAGCAACACGGGGTCGTTCCCGCCCTTTCTTAAGGCGTAATGCTCTTTGTATTCGCCCGCATTGGGTGAGCACTGCTGCCAACAACTACAAACCCGTATTCAACCGCCCAGTCCACCGATCCCCAAAGAATATTTTTCAAATCAGGCGGGCATTTTTTCTTTCTAGGATTTTCCCGACGTCTTGCCCATTAGTAGAGATAGATGGTCACTTCTTTCCATGAAAGCCGACACGCCCCTAGAAACCGCATGGGGCAAGTCGAAAAGCGGCCTTCTCTCCTGCGTGTCAAAGAGAAGCATGAGGAGGCCGAATACAACTGTTCGAGACCAAGAAAATTGAATTTCCCCCTCACATTTCCCATCTTTTGTGCCTCTTTATAAATAGGGGACACTCTCGCCGGTTTCTTTGAATCTCGGAGAGGCTTGGCAGATTGTCCGCCCTTACTTGGGGAAGGGTTTGTGATGGGGGGCAGCAGACATGGCTGATGTCAGGGTCCGCCAGGTTTTCTTTGGCTGTGAAATCATGCGCCGAAAGCAAACGCTGGAAAGGGAGCTTAAATTGACTCCTAATTTCTCCCGCTCAGAAATGCGCGTAGCTTTCAGTCCATTGCTCGGCACGGCGTTCGAACACATTGTTTCTCTGCAATTTCTCAGCTCGTCTTTTGTGGCCGCGTTCCATGGCCTCGATTCACACGCCAGAAATGGAGTGTGCTTTTCAGGCTCACGGCAGGCACACGAAATTATCGCGCCAGAAGCACTCCATTCTCATGCAGCTCTTCTAAGCATCCGCTCGGATGCTTTTTGGATTAACAAATGGCCTCGACTTTTTGCGAATGCTTCTTCCGAGGGTGAACGGCGCATGAAAGACACAGATCACCCCCTCCGTCACCCTTTGCGTCACCATCGGATTTTCGGAAGAGCCCCAAACAAAAGAGGTTGCGCATGGCGCAACGATCAATTTGGGCGTGCACAAAACACCGGATTGGGCTGGAGCGACCCCACTTTTGTGCACGTTTCCGTGCCCAAAATAATTCGTGGGGTCGCTCCAGCCCAACTGCGCGGTGATCGCGCAGAGTACTTTGTCCGCGTCCAAATGGGAAGAAGAACCACTGTCGAAGACGGTTTGCAACCACCAGAATTCGTAAATCGAATCAGGTCCAGAAAAAGGGGGCCACAGTCATGCCAAGCGGAGATGAAAACCACACTGAACTTCTAACGGTCCAGGAGACCGCCAAACTCTTGAAGGTGCCAGTTTCTTGGGTCTACGGACACACTCGAAAGCGTTCGATTGATCCCTTGCCTGGGTATCGGCTCGGCAAGTATTGGCGCTTCCGGGAGGACGAATTGTTGGCTTGGGTGTCACGTCAGCGAACGGGCCGCCAGGCAGCTTGACATGCCTACTACACTGAGAAGTGACACGGAACAAACCAAGCGGACCATCGAAGGAGGAACGATGGTTCGTAGGCGGTTTCAACGAGGTTCGCTTTTCAAGCGAGGCAAACGAGAGAAGGTTTGGGTTGCCCGCTGGTGGGAGGATGTCATCAACGCAGACGGAACAATGGGAAGGATGCGGCGGTCAATCGTAATCGGTGCCGTCGCAGAACTAACCACACGCCGTCTCGCTATGCGTGCTCTCTCGGAGCGGCTTCGTTCATTGAATAGCGGAAGTCAGCGGCCACAGGCCATGCGCACGTTGAAGGAATTCGTGCAAATGGACTGGGAACCCGTTGTGCTCCCGACACTCAAGTACGCAACACAAACGCATTACAAATACATGCTCCGCGCTCATCTGATTCCTGCTTTCGGTGAACGGCGGCTTCCTGACATCCCGCGTGAAGCGATCCAGACTTTTCTCGCAGCAAAGCTTCGTGACGGGTTTGCGTGGGAGACCGTGCACCATATCCGATGTGCGTTAAGCAAAGTGCTGGGTACGGCGGAGGAATGGGACTATATCTCCGACAATCCAGTACGCAAGACGCGACTCCCGAGGAGGGATTGCAACCCGGAGCGGCCCGTCGTTACGCCCCAGCAAGTAGAAGCGTTTAGTCACAGCTCTTCCCGAGCCCGCCAAATCCATCGCACTGCTCCTGGTGTTGACTGGATTAAGAATTGGTGAGCTTCTCGCGCTTCGGTGGAAGAATGTGAATCTGGACGCCAAGGTGCTGCAAGTAACGGAGACCGTTTACGAAGGGCACTTCGACAAACCCAAAACAAGGCGAAGTGTTCGTGCAATTCCATTGTGTCCGGAAGCAGCCTCCAATCTTTCCGCTTTGCGCCAAGATGTGCTTGAGCCTGAGCAGTTAGTCTTCGCAACAGACTCAGGCCGTCCATTGTGCCGGCGAAACCTTTTACAGCGTCATCTGCGACCAACGTGCAAGGAACTCGGCTTGCCGCGAATAACGTGGCACGCCTTGCGTCATTGCCACGCGACGTTGCTGGACGCTGTGGGAGCACCGCTAGGCACCGTGCAAGCGCTTTTAGGCCACGCTTCGCCGGAAGTCACACGGCAGATTTATCTGCACGCGATTCCGGAAGAGCAGCGCAGAGCGGTTGAAAAAGTGGAGAAGCTTCTTATTGGACCCAAATGGACCCAAGTTTCAGAAGTCGCGCAAAGGCCCAATTAGCAACTGATTGAATTTGCAGGTGATGTTGGTGGACGTGACCGGGATCGAACCGGTGACCCCCTGCTTGCAAAGCACGACTCTCGATTCCAAACCTTCCATTTGTTCCTTCGGCCTTTCGATCTTTTCATCAATCCTTCCGATCTCTTAAAGTCTGTCTCCCAGTCCGCATCGAACCGTAGGCAATGAGTCCCATCGGAGATTTCCACAAGGTGTCCGATATAGCACAGATTTCTCAACGGTAATATGAGAGAAGAGAGTGCGTAACGACCCCTTTACCTAAGCACGGCAAGTGCTATCGAATTAGGCGGCAAGAAGCTGAACTCCCACTCCGATAGAAGCGCGCCGCGAAAACCTAATTGAGGTGACGGAATGAGGCGGAAGCAATCGTTCGAGTGTTTGCCTGGCGGCGGTTTTATGCACAACTGGCGGTCGTGGTTCTAGCGATGCAACTGATCGCCCAGGTTGTATCGCTTGATCCCGCAAAGATGCCTGCTATTGGCACGGTCGATGAGCGCTTCCAGTCCTACAACATTGAAATGGTGGAGGTCATCGGCGGAAGATTTTGGAAACCATACGGGAGCACCACGAGCGAAAGTAAAGCGCAAGAGCCCGCCCCCCAGGAGGGTTTCACCCCGGCAGGCATAGACCCGAACCTCTATCAATATCGAGCACCCATTGATCTTTCAAATCCTCGATTGCGAAAGTTGGCAGCGGCATTGGGCCCCGCATATGTGCGAGTCAGCGGCACGTGGGCCAATAGCGCTTATTTTCAGGATTCGGAAAATGCCGCCCCAGCCAATGCGCCATCAGGATTCAGCGGAGTCTTAACGCGAAAGGAATGGAAGGGCGTCATTGATTTTTCTCATGCGGTGAATGCCGAAATCGTGACATCGGTGGCTACGGGGCCAGGATCGCGTGATGCTCAAGGCGTATGGACCTCGGACCAGGCGCGGCAATTGTTCGAGTACACGAAATCTATTGGAGGGCGAATCGCCGCAACGCGAATTCATGAATGAGCCGACATATGCAGCGATGGGCGGCGCACCGAAAGGATACGATGCCGCAAGCTATGGCCGCGACGTTGCGGTCTTCCGTACATTCCTTCGGAAAACTGCGCCCGATACACTATTTCTCGGTCCAGGTTCAGTTGGCGAGGGACCGTTCGCAATGCCAATGGGTGGCGGAGTGCTGAAATCCGAAGACCTGCTCCACGCAGCCGGTCCCGTATTCGACGTTTTTTCTTACCATCTCTATGCGGCTGCTTCGCAGCGGTGCGCAAGCATGGGCGCATCATCACAAACAACGGCGGCAGCGGCACTTTCTCAAGACTGGCTCTCGCGCCCGGAGAAGATTGGCGCATTTTACGCCGACCTTCGAGACAGGTTCGAGCCAGGCAAATCACTTTGGATTACGGAAACCGCCGATGCAGCCTGCGGTGGAAACCCCTGGGCGTCGACTTTTCTGGACACCTTCCGATATCTTGTTCAACATGCAAGCCTCGCCCAGCGTGGCGTGAAAGTGATTATGCACAACACACTGGCATCAAGCGACTACGGCCTGTTAGACGAAAATACATTCGCACCACGTCCGAATTACTGGGCCGCTTTGCTTTGGCGACGCCTCATGGGTGCGACGGTTCTCGATCCACACACATCGCCAATCCCGAATGTGTACGTTTATGCCCACTGCCTTCAGAACCATCCCGGCGGCGTCGCGCTTCTGGTCATCAATGCCGACCGGACAGCAAGTCCATGAAATCACATTGCCGTCTGATGCAGAACGCTACACGCTGACTGCCAAGCAACTTCAAGACACATCAGTCCAGCTCAATGGGAAGACTCTTCAACTGAACAGAGATGGCGACGTGCCACAATTCCTGGGTCAGCCAACGCGCGCAGGTCACATCAGTTTCGCACCGACTAGTATTACATTTCTGGAAATCGCCAACGCGGACAACAGCAATTGCCACTAAGTCCACAGGTGGCGATCTGCCGTAAGGAGACTAATTTCATGAGCGAGAACAAGCCGACAGAAATCCTTGCAAGTCTCGCCACATTGCTTCCAGAACTGGAGGCCGTCTATAAAGACATACATGCGCATCCGGAATTGTCGATGCAGGAGACCCGGACGGCTGGGATTGCTGCGAATCATCTGAAGGCGCTGGGCTTTGAGGTGACCACGGGGGTCGGCAAGACTGGGGTTGTAGGTATCTTGCGTAACGGCGATGGACCCACTGTCATGCTGCGCGCGGACATGGATGCTCTACCCATCAAAGAAGCGACTGGCCTTCCGTACGCGAGCACCGTCACGGGGACTGACCCTAGCGGCAAGACCGTACCCGTAGCCCACTCGTGCGGGCACGATATGCACGTTGCCTGCTTGATTGGCGCAACAAGTCTTTTTGCAAAGAGCCGCGACGCCTGGAGAGGGACACTGATGGCGGTCTTTCAGCCAGGCGAGGAAACCGCGCAAGGTGCTAAGGCGATGATCGATGACGGGATGTTCAAACGATTTCCAAAACCGGACGTTGTGCTAGGGCAGCACGTCATGAGCTTGCCGTCCGGGAACATCGATTGGCGTGCGGGCATTGTCACTTCTTCGGCCGATAGCCTGCAGATTCGCATGTTCGGGCGCGGCGCGCACGGCTCGATGCCCGAGTCCAGCATCGACCCCGTAGTTATGGCCGCCTCGACCGTAATGCGGCTGCAAACGATCGTCTCCCGGGAGGTCGCGCCCACGGATTCCGCCGTGGTGACAATCGGGTCGCTGCAGGCCGGCACGAAAGAGAACATTATTCCGGACGAGGCATTGATCAAATTGAATGTGCGCACATTTGACGAAGGCGTGCGCAAGCGTGTGCTCGCAGCGATTGAACGCATTGCGAAGGCTGA
Source organism: uncultured Acidobacteriaceae bacterium (assembly GCA_963755865.1). Lineage (GTDB taxonomy): Bacteria > Acidobacteriota > Terriglobia > Terriglobales > Acidobacteriaceae > Bog-257. Next base: position 12,384 of record CAVWLY010000012.1, read on the forward strand.
GGCAGCGGCATCAGGAGCGCCAAGACCGCCAGAGATCACGCCACTCGATCAGTATTCGTCAGTAAGGAATGATGCCAACGCGACAAAGAAGCTCGTCGATGCATTTCTCGCAGAACTTCCCTGCCGGTTCCATCGAACAGACAAAGCCCACTATGGCAAGCGAGGACTTCGGCTGCTTTGGAGCTGGGTGGGATGTTCCGGCAGTGTACTGGTTCTTCGGCGGAGATGATCCAGCAGTGTACGCCAAGGCAAAGAAAGAGGGAAAACTCAGCTCGCTTCCAACTAACCATAACCCCGCCTTTGCACCAGTCATTCATCCAACTCTGGAGACAGGGGTCAAGGCCCTCGTTGTTGCGGCGCACGCGTGGCTGGCCTCATGAACAGCGTGCTGATCCACGGGCATCAACTGCGGGTCCTTTTCTGGATGCGTGGATCTGCTTGGCACATTCGTTTTCGCACTCAGCGGTGCGGCAGCGGGTGTCAAAAGCCGGTTCGATCTGTTCGGTCTAATGGCACTCTCGTTCGCGGCCGGTAATGCCGGCGGGATCACACGAGATGTGCTGATTGGCGCGGTGCCACCAGCGGCCATTAACGACTGGCGCTATCTGGGGGTCTCTCTTCTGGCAGGATTGGTGACGTTCTTCTGGTATCCCGACATCGATAAACGTCGCAGGCTGGTGTTGTTATTCGACGGCGCGGGACTCGGCCTGTTTGCCGTCGCCGGCACACAAAAGGCGCTCATCGCGGGACTCAATCCGGTGATGGCGATTTTTATGGGAGTGCTAACCGGGATTGGTGGTGGCATATTGCGCGATGTGCTTGTCAACCAAACGCCGACGGTGCTTCAGGCGGATATTTATGCTGTTGCTGCGCTAGCCGCTGGCGTCGTAGTAGTGATCGGATATGTTTTGCATTACCCGGCTTTTGTGATGATGACCGTGGGCGCACTCCTTTGCTTCTGGCTGCGGGTTATGGCGATATATCGAGGATGGCATTTGCCCGTCGCACGGTGGCAGAATCAGTCGGATTGAATCATTCTCTTGCTACGTAGTGCCAGGAATTGACAGGTGACTTTAACCTGGCATCTTCGGCCCGCTACTCCTGTCTACTCAAGTTAGACTGCTTTCTGCGCCAGGCAAACTGTTCATGGCAGCGGTCCAAGAGGTTCTGTGAATCAGCACCGCTAAACGCTCTTGTATTGACTGGTCTGGGCCAACTTCCGAGTGGTCGACAACCCGGCAACCCGGAGAGTCGCCAGAAACGGGGTTCGAGGAGATTTGAGTGCGGATGCGGCGAACGGCATCACGCTTCCTCGAAGCGGACTTGTGGACAGCGAGGAGAGTCTGAATACACCGCACCGAACCCGGCATCCTGGATAGCTCTAACACAAGCCGACTTCCCATTACTAATCGCGGTAAGCCGGCACCAGATCAATTCCGGTTAGCCGACAACACGCCCAGAGCCTCGTATTCTGATTCGCGCAACCACGTTTGCGGCCAGCGAGGGCACTTGTCCGGAATAACTCACCGGGCAAGTGACGGGCGTTTTAAGAAATGCAATCCCAAGGCGCTGGCGTAGCCTTGTCAACCGACTCCACGCTTATGAGGAAGATTGCGCCCACCTCATTGCCTCGCCGCCAGAATTGCTATATCTTGCGTTCACCCGCCCTCATAATATTCCCCATTCACTTCCTCACCTATGATTGCGAAATCGCACTTGGAAGTCTCGAGAGGATCGGACTTCCAGGAAAAATCGATGGAAGGGACAATCACGCTTGCCTCCATCTGACATATTGCCTGAGTGCCGGTGAACCGGAAGTGTTTAATGGGATCGTCGTAGGCGACGGACTGTCCCGTCGACCGCCAGGCCATTTTGAAACTCATCTTGGCTGGCGTGGCCAGGGAGTCTAGCGCAGGCCAGCGCGGCTGATCGATGATGGCGACGTCGTGCATCTGCAGCACAATGGTCTTCCCATCGCTGGATATCGACAGGGTATCTTCCGGTACTGGAACAACCCAGTACAGGCCGGATTGGGTAATCGGCGGGTGGAGGTCGTGGATTTGATTGGCGGGAACCAACGGTCCCCGAAACAGCGTGAGTCATATGTGGGCGAAAGCGCCCTGTTGCGGCTTACGAGCGGCCCAATAGTCTCCCTGCATCAGACCGTAGTCGGTAGTTGGCGTACCGAAGGCAATCCGATTTCCGTGATTATCCGTGCCCGTGCCGTTGAATGTGCTGCTGCGTGCCACTCTGCCTTTGAAGTGGAAAATGTGCGAAGGCTCGAGGTTTGGTCCGGCGGGCTGGTTGTGGTTGCCGTTCTTATCCAACCATGGAATTGGGTAGGGATCGCTTCCACCGTTGGAGGTTCGCTGAGAATCCTCAGAAAGCAACGACTTCGGCGACACGTTCAGCCCAATTGTGCTGAGCAAGGCGCCTTTGAGAATCGATCTTCTATTCATGATCGCAACTCCTTTCAGGTTAATGACGCCAGTACACGATCTTCCAAGTCTTTACGGACGCACTCTTTCGATTTCCTTAACCAAAGGTGAAGTCAAGAGCCTGAACGCCGGGATCAAGGAATTCGATTTCAAAGGTTCGGTCTACGATTGGACCTTTTTGCCGGATGAGCTGATAGAGCCGGGGCTCTCGAACTTCGCCGGTGCCGTCAGGGGCGGAATCCAATCCACAATTGTCGCCGGGAGCGGCGCCATCCAATCTCACGAGGAAGCGAACGGGCTTACCGTCTTTCGTGGGAGCCAACACCAGGTTCAGGTCGCGGCTGTGGAACCGGAACACAATCTTGCCCGGCGCCGCCTGAAGCACCGCGCTTTCGGCATTGACGTTCCACGACCCGCTCAATCCCCAATGATTCAAAGAAGGTTTCGCGGGCGCTGTGAATGCCTGGACGAATCTTTACGCACTCGTTCGGGAGAGGCGAAATTCTCGGCCTGGCGATAGCCGATATAAGTTTCGGGAGATCGCTCATCCGTCCAATCAGGAGCGGCCTCGATTCCATCACCGGACACGCTGGTCGATGTCGGAAGCGAAGCCAGTGGCTCCGTTTTCCTTCAGGAGCTTCCTGGATGACCCGCTCGATCTCGCCATAATCGCCTTCCCCGAAGTGGTGATACCGAATTCGCCCTTTCGCATCGACGAGATACTGCGCCGGCCAGTATTGGTTGTTGAACGCTTGCCAAATCCCGTACTTGCTGTCGATGGCGACCGGAAAACTAACCTTCAAATTGCGCACGGCGTTTTCTACGTTCATCGGTTCGTGCTCGAACGAGAACTCCGGCGTGTGCACGCCGATCACAACCAAGCCGGCATCTTTATATTTTGCCGCCCAACTCTTCACGTAGGGCAGCGGTCGAAGCGAGTTGATGCAGGTGTAAGTCCAGAAATTAACAAGCACAACCTTTCCGCGAAGCGACTTGCGGTTCAAGGGAGCGGAGTTGAGCCAGCCGATGGCGCCATCCAAGTCAGGCATGGCGCCTTCGTCGCCGAGTGAAGAGGGGAATGCCGCCGAGCTTCCGCTTTAGCAGTCGTCATGAATGTGAAACCTCGTGAGTACATTCGCGTCGGAACACAAAGCAAGCGCTAGAAGTCCGACGATGCCGGCCACGCCAAGTCCGCGCCGCGCCGAACCTGAGGTAAATGAATGTCCCTTCATGGTCGTGACCTCCATTTCGGCGCCTGTTAAGGTCAATCGAAGGCGTTTACATCAACGATGGCCTGGGCAAAGGCTTGCGGAGCCTCCTGCGGCAGATTGTGGCCGACGCCGCCGGTGATGAGGCGGTACTCATACTTGCCCGAGAACTTATCGCGATACGCCGCGCTGGGCGCGTGGATTGCACCGTTGGCGTCGCCTTCCATGGTGATCGTGGGCACGGTGATGGGAGGAAGTGCGGCCAGCCGCTTTTCCAGGTCGTCATATTTCCGCTCGCCGTCGGCCAGGCCAAGCCGCCAGCGATAGTCGTGCATCACGATGTCAACGTGGTCGGGGTTGTTGAAGGACGCTGCTGTGCGGTCGTACGTGGCATCGTCGAAATTCCACTTTGGCGAAGCCTGGTGCCAGATGAACTTATTGAACTGGTCGAGGTATTTCGCATAGCCGGCCTTGCCGACTGGGGTGGCGAAATAGTACTGATACCAAAACAGGAACGCCGGCTCGGGTGGCAACGGCACCTGGTTGCCCGCCGGGCTGCTGATCAGATAGCCGCTGACGGAAACGATCGCCTTGCAGCGTTCCGGCCAGAGTATCGCCATGACGTCCGCCGTGCGCGCGCCCCAGTCAAAGCCGGCGACGATGGCTGTCTGGATCTTGAGCGCATCCATCAGAGCGATGATGTCGAGGGCGACGGCCGACTGCTGGGCGTTCCGCATCGTTTCGCTGGAGAGAAAGCTCGTGGTGCCGTAGCCGCGCAGATACGGGACGATTACCCTGTAGCCCTTCGACGCCAACAAGCGGTGCGACATCGACAAAGCTGTGAATGTCGTATGGCCAGCCGTGCGAGAAGAATGACGGCAGGCACCATCGGCGGGGCCCGCTTCCGCGTATCCAACATTCAGCAGGCCGGCATCGATTTGCTTCAGCGGGTCGAACGAAGAGTGAGTCCCTGATTTCATCGTGGCCACGCCCGATTGCATTGCATTACTGGCTTCAGCGCTCGCGGAAGCGAAAATGCCAAACTGGGCGGCGGCAATGGTCATGGTCGCAGTGCCACAAAAGCGACGGCGATTCTGGTTGATCTCTTCTTGTATTTTCATGGCACTCATTTTGTTTCTCCTTTGTTCGATTTGATTTCGCTCATTTTTTGTATCTCCTTGTATCCCCTTTGCTCGGATAAGTGGCTGCTGCGTAGAATCTCTCCTCCGAGCCGGTGCCCTGCCCTGTCTCAGAGTGCCGCAGGACACCGGCGGCAAACTCTCGAATCAGCGCAGTGATCTAAACGCCGCTCGCAGTTCCTCGGCGAAAAGCTGCGGCTGCTCCCAGGCAGCGAAGTGACCGCCCTTGGCAACTTCATGGAAGTAGCGCAGCGACGGATAGGCCTGCCGTGACCAGCTTTCCGGCGCGCGATAGATCTCGTGCGGGAACACCGTAATGGCGACCGGCACTTTGATCTGATTGGTCTTCTGTGCCGCGGCGCTGAAGTTGTTGTTGTTATTTTCCCAGTAGAAGCGGGACGAAGAGGCGCCGGTGTTGGTGAGCCAGTACAGCGTGATGTCGTCGAGTATTTCGTCGCGACCGATCACGCGTTCGGGGTGGCCGTCGCTGTCGCTCCACTCGGCGATCTTTTCGTATGTAAAGGCTGCCAGGCCACTGGGCGAATCGACAAGCGCGTAGCCGATGGTCTGCGGACGGGTCACCATCATCGCGCCATAGGCCGCGTTTCTTCCGAAGAACCTACTGAGGGCGTTGTACGCCTGGAGTTCCGGGGCGGTCAGCCCAGCGGGCGCCGGATCGCCGCTGTTGATGCCCTTCACTAGGTTCGCGGGAATCGTGGCCGGCATGGTGAGATGGATGCCGACCAGTCCAGTCGGCGCCTGGCGCGCCAGTGCGTCGGAGATCACCGAGCCGTGATCGCCACCCTGCGATACGTAACGGGCGTAGCCCAAGCGCTTCATGAGCACGTCCCAGGCCCGCGCCACGCGGTCGGGATTCCAGCCGAGATCGGTCGGCCTGCCCGAGAAGCCATAGCCGGGGATGGCGGGGATCACGACGTCGAAGGCGTCTTGCGCGCGCCCGCCGTAGGCGACGGGATCGGTGAGCGGGCCTATCACCTTCAGGAACTCCAGCGGCGAGCCGGGCCAGCCGTGGGTGAGGATCAGCGGTAGCGCGTTCGGTTCTCGCGAGCGCACGTGGATGAACTGGATATCCACGCCGTCGATTGTGGTCACGAACTCCGGCAAGGCATTCAGCTTCGCCTCGGCCTTGCGCCAGTCGTAGTCCGTGCCCCAGTAGTGGACCAGCGCCTGCATCTCCGCCAACCGGATGCCCTGGGATTCGTCATTGACCGTTTCCTTGTCAGGCCAGCGTGTCTCCGCGATACGTTTGCGGAGGTCGACAAGTTGTTCTTCCGGAACGCTGACGTGGAAGGGGCGGATTGGATGTGTCTTCAGCCACTGGACCGGTCTTGGCGTAAAAGGGGACGGCGAGCAGGGCAAGACCGAAGGCGGCAGCGGTTACTAAGGTCGATATTGCACGCATTGACCGTTCTCCTCTCATTTTGTAAGTGACGCATTCTTTCGAATAAATCATGTGGGCATACCACCAACCACCGCCCGATCCATGATTGACCGGACACGAGATCCTCTCGATCGATGTGGCCGCGCGGAGACTCAAGTGGCGAGAGATTAAAATAAGCGACCGGGGCAAATGATGCAGGATCGTAAGAACCAATGCATCACGACATGCGGTACTTTTTCTCTACCACGGAAGGCTAGTTATTGGGCTCCACGTTTGGTGCACGAGACCGTCGGTTTACGGCGAAATGATAGAGATCCATGAAAGATGCCCAAGTCCCGAGTAACGGCGTTCGAGACCATTAACGTCCAGTTGAACGACCATACTGCCCGCGGCTGGGGAGGCCGCCAGTATGGCAAATCGAAAGGTATCGAGACGCCCAAAGGCTAAAGCAATACTTCGGCTGCCCGACTTGGAGCAGTCCAAGAATGCGGTTCTTCACTCGCTCGCAGCAGTCAGCTCTCAGGAATCATACGGTCACGCCATCAACGAATTCATTACCTGGTATTGCTCCGAGCCGCGTTTGGCATTCAACCGAACTGTCGTTCTTCGTTACCGGTTTTTTCTGGAACAGAAGAACCTCGCTCCCTCCACCATCAACGTGCGCTTGGCCGCCGTCAGGCGGCTCGCCTATGAAGCTTCCGATACAGGCCTTCTGAGCCCCGAACTGGCCGCCGGAATCCGTCGTGTTAAGGGAGCAAAACGCCTGGGTGTGCGGATTGGCAATTGGTTGACCATCGATCAGTCCAGAACTTTGCTTGACAAACGATCGTCAGACAGTCTCCGTGGCAAGCGTGATCGGGCGATTCTGGCGCTACTCATCGGGTGCGGCCTGCGACGGGCTGAACTGGTTGGACTCGGAACGGAAGATTTCCAGATTCGTGAAGAGCATTGGGTGATCGCTGACTTGGTTGGTAAAGGAAAGCACATCCGTACCGTTCCGGTTCCAGTGTGGGTAAAATGCGCGGTCGATGACTGGACCACGTCGGCTGGCATCAATGACGGAGCAATCTTCCGGAGAGTAAGTCGGCTGGGTAAGGTTTGGGGCGATAAACTCACGGCCAAGGCAATCTGGCACGTGGTGAAGGCGTCCGCCAAACGTGCCGGTATCAAAACCCTTGCTCCGCATGACTTGCGTCGGACCTGTGCCCGGCTATGCCATTTGGCTGGTGGAGAACTTGAACAGATTCAGTTTCTACTGGGACACGCATCGGTTGAAACAACTGAGCGCTATCTCGGCTGCAAGCAGAAACTCAGCGAAGCGGTGAACGATAACCTTGGACTGGAAGACCCATGACGGTGGGCCACGCCCCACAAGCGGACTTCTGGCCCGAAATAACTTCCGGTTAGGCCGTCATCCAGGGCATTTTGTCACAACAGCCATCCATCTTTGGGCGGATGCTCTGAGACTTAGGATGTTCCAACCGAAATAGCCGCGGATGATTGTGTTGCGTTTGAGCAGTCATCGGTCTCATGTCAGCAAAATCCGCTTTTCGTCTACCGAGATTTGCGAGTTTCTTGTCGGCGTAATTGCTGCGGTAGGCGGTGAAGCGCGATGCGCCTACGTTTCCGAAGGCTACAACGTCTTCAGCACTACCAACGTGAAATCGTCAGCAAGCACAGTTGTTTGCCGAAATTGGATGACCGAGGCATGAATAGTCTCGATGAGTTCGCCGGGACTTTGTTGCAGATGAGAACTCACGATTCCGGCTAGTCGCTTTGCAGTATATTCTTCTCCGTCCGGATTTTCGGCCTCGACCACCCCATCGGTGAACAGCACAAGCACGTCTCCGGTCTGGAGATCGATCTGGTCACTCTCGTAGCCCGATCCTCGAATCATACCCAGCACGGGACCTCCTTTGTCTAGCGGAATTGGGTCTCGGCTGCCGCGAATCACGAGCGGCGGATTGTGGCCTGCATTGGTATATTCCAAGGAGCGCGCCTGCGGGCTGAGCTTTCCATAGAAGAGAGAGATGAACCGATCTGCGCCCGTGATCTGGTGGACGACGTTATTAAAGCTTCCGAGCAGATCATTAGTGCGCGGGAATCGCGGCGCATCCATGCGCAGGACCACTTCGATTGAAGGCATCAGCAGACCGGCCGCGACCCCTTTGCCGGACACGTCAGCGATAACCAAACCAATCTTCCCGTCCGGCAGTTGCGAGGAATCCATAGTAGTCTCCTGCTACGATCCTGGCCGGGTACATGCGCGCCGCAAATTCGAACCCAGGTACTGCGGGAATTGATTGAGGCAAGATGTTCTGTTGCACCTCTGCCGCTAATCGAATCTCTTCGGCAAGCTCGTCCCGCTGCCTTGCCGTTGACTCGGCTAGTCGCCGCAACTGCTCTTCGCTTTTCCGCAGGGCTTCCTCGGCGCGCTTCTTTTCCGTGATGTCGTGGATGACACTCAACACCGCTCGGCCTTCTGTTGTCTCCACAGGACTGAGCATGATGTCGACCGGGAATTCGCTTCCATCCTTGCGTCTAGCGTAGAGTTCCACTCCAACCCCCATCGGCCGCATCCGGGGTTCCGTGTGAAAGGTTTTGCGGTGGGCAGGATGAGCGCTTCGAAATCGCTCAGGAATCAAGGTCTCAACCGGTTGACCCAGTAACTCGGAACGGTGGAATCCAAACAGTTTCTCAAGTTGCGCATTCGCACCAGTTATTCGTCCTTCCAGATCGGTTACGATGATGGCGTCGGGCGAGGATTCGAGCAGCTCTTCAAACAGCATTGGAGAGTGGTGTTCCCTCGCGTTCCCAGGTGAGGCCCCGCTCATACTCATCCAACCTTCGATAGATAGATTCCCGACCCGTCTTCTTCTTTCGCCTAAGAGCGAATCTCAGATTTCACGTTTGTCTTTAACCTATATCTCTGCGCAAGACGATAGGTCTCCGTTCTCTTGCGTCAGGCTCCGGTCGTCCCTCGGCCTGTTCACGAGTGGGCGACAACAGCGGCTCGCAAACGGACTATGACCCTTCAGTGGGTGGATTGCAAATTGTGGGGTATGGATGGACTATTCCTAACGCTAGCGAGGGGAGTTCATCAACACTCTGAGACTTAGGTTTCTCCCGGTGAATCCCGCTTTCAAA
>CAVWLY010000013.1:0-283225 GCA_963755865.1 uncultured Acidobacteriaceae bacterium
CGTTCCATTCAAGCGACGATACAGCGCAAAGGCCATGTCGCCGGTCCCGCAACACAGGTCGAGCACCTGCGAATTCGGGCGTTGCAGCACCTCGCTGAAGACCCGCGCGGTGCGGTTCCACCACACCCGATCGATGTTCATCGAGAGCAGGTGGTTCAGCAGATCGTAGCGAGGCGCGATCGACGTGAACATATCGCGGACCGCTGCGGCAGCCGATGCTTCGTCTTGCGCTCCCGCCGGGGCAGCGCCGACAATGTGCTGACCCTTCGAAGAATTCGTCGCTCCGGGCTCCAATGTGTCTCGCTGAGTCAAAGCCGTGCCTTCGATAACTTCTTGATTTCTTCGACTGCTTCGATGATCGCCGGCGTCGGAACGGTATTCACCACTTCGACCTTGCCAATGCCGGTCGGCAGAATGAAGTGTGGCACGCCACCAACCGTCTTCTTGTCGGAGAGTAGTAGCTTCGCAATGTTTTCGCTCTCCACGTTTACCATTGGCAGCGGCCCATACCTGTGAACCAGGTCAACGATACGTTGCGCGGCGCGAGTTTCGGTCATTTGCATTCTGCTGCCGATCATGATGGCGGCAATCATTCCCCAGGCGACTGCTTCGCCGTGAAGGAACTGCTCGTAGCCGGTTTCCGCCTCCAGAGCGTGCCCGATCGTGTGTCCAAAGTTCAGGATGCGGCGCTGGCCACTCTCGCGCTCGTCGGCGCTGACTATGTCGGCCTTCACGCGAATGCATCCCGTGATCAGCGCCTCCAAAAGTGAGCCATCCCGGCGCAGCAAAGCATCACTGTTCGCTTCCATTAACTCGAAGATTGCCGGGTTGCGAATGACACCGTACTTCATTGCTTCGAACAAGCCGGAGCGGTACTCACGCTCGGGAAGACTCGCCAGAACATCAGGATCCACAACGACGGCGAGCGGCTGATGAAAGGTCCCAACCAGATTCTTGCCTGACTTCAGGTTTACCCCTGTTTTACCGCCGATCGCGGAATCAACTTGTGCGACAAGAGTAGTCGGTATCTGAACGACTGGAATTCCGCGCATGAAGACGGATGCGAGGAATCCCGCAACATCGCCCACTACTCCACCGCCTAGCGCCAGGATCACCGACTGGCGGTCAGCACCGAGACTCACCAGCTTCGCGGCGAGCTTTTCCAGTTGCGAGAAGGTCTTCGCACGCTCACCGTCCGGCATCGTAACAATTTCGACCTTGCGTCCGGCTTTCTCTAAGCCTTTGCGCAGCACCGAGCCCCAGCGCTTGCGCACAGGTGGCTGCGTGATCACAAAAACGCGGGATTCCGTCGGCACAACATCGCGCAGCACAGCCGCCGCCGAGCGCAGCAAGCCGCGCTCGACCAGCACTTCATAGGATCGTGATGGGGTGTGAACCGAGATGCGAGTCAAGCTGCTAGTGTAACGGATGAGGGTTGCTGCGGCACTCGTCCTTTGCGATTCCTGATTTGGTCTAGCCGTGCTATATACCGGCCTTCCACCCTCTGCCTGCGTGCTACCATGAACCCGTCAATAGGCGCGGCTTGCAAGTATGAAAGCTCTTCCGTCAGAAACCGATTTCATCGTCGTGGGTGCAGGCATCGCGGGTCTGCGGGCTTCGGTAGAACTCGCGTCCGCGGGCCGCGTACTGTGTCTCGCGAAGCGCGAGGTCACCGAGTCCAACACGCAGTACGCGCAAGGTGGTATCGCTGCCGCTCTTAGCGATGACGATGAAGTCAGCCTCCACCTGGAGGACACGCTTAAGGCTGGTGATGGCCTGTGCAATGAAGAGGCGGCGCGAATCCTGGTGGAAGAAGGCCCACCCCGCATCGAACAGCTGATTGAATGGGGTACGGAGTTCGATCGCGCCGGCACTAAGATTGCCTTCACTCGCGAGGGAGCCCACAGCCGCAACCGCGTGCTGCATGCTCACGGTGACTCCACCGGGCGTGAGATTGGACGGGCACTCTATCTCAAAGCCGCTGCCCAGAAGGCCATCACCTTCCAGGAATTCGAGTTCACTACCGATCTTCTTGTGCGAGACGGTAGCGTGGTTGGGGTCCGCGTTCTCGACCAGGCGGGCCAGTTGCACGAGATTTTTGCGGGCGCCACCTTGCTCGCCACCGGCGGCTTGGGCCACGTTTATAGCGACACCACCAATCCGTCCGTTGCTACCGGGGATGGTGTTGCCATGGCGCATCGCGCTGGCGCCGAGATCAGCGACATGGAATTCGTGCAGTTCCACCCCACTGCCCTGTATCTGAAGAACGCTCCCCGTTTCCTTCTGTCGGAGGCGCTGCGTGGCGAAGGCGCATACCTGAGAAACGTCGAACTTAAGCGCTTCATGCCCAAGTATCACGAGGCGGCGGAACTGGCCCCACGCGATGTCGTGGCGCGCGCCATCGCCCATGAACTGGAACTGGTTAAGCGTCCTGATGCCGCCGTGTATCTCGACCTCACACACCTAAATGCCGACCGCGTGCGCAAACGCTTCCCTACCATCTACTCCACCTGCATGCAGTACAACATTGATATCGCTACTGAGTTGGTTCCCATTCGTCCGGCAGCACACTATGCCATGGGCGGCGTGCGCACCGATCTGCGAGGACAGACCTCCCTACGCGGGCTCTACGCTGCCGGAGAGGTGGCATGTACCGGCGTCCACGGAGCTAACCGCCTGGCCAGCAATTCCCTGCTGGAAGGGTTGGTGTACGGAGCACGCGCCGCGCAGGCGATGCGCGAGCGTTTCGGATCACACCGTAGCCTGGCGGCCGTTGCTGGCGCGAATGGCACGACCGTGCCGACTAACGGACAGCCGGCACAAATCGAGGCGTTCATCAAGAAAGTGCAATCGCTCATGTGGCAGTACGTCGGCGTGGTGCGCGACGGAAAGGGCTTGCGGCAGGTAGTCGCGGAGCTGGCTGCATTGCAGAGCCAGCAACCTTCTTCAGGCGACCGTCGTTCGCACGAGGCGGCGAACATACTGCAAGCCGGGCTACTCATCGCCCGGTCGGCGCTTGCGCGCGAAGAGAGTCGCGGTGCCCACTATCGCCTCGACTTCCCTCTCAAGAACGACGCGAAGTTCCACAAACATTCCGTGGTATCCGGCGAAAAGATCCGCTTTCAATAGATCTGCTACGTGGCTTCGTGTTTTTCCTTGGGCAACAGCAGCGACAATAGAATCGAAATCAGCAGAACCCCGGCAACCACGCCCAGCGCAATGCCGATCGGAATCTGCACGTAACTCGACGCCAGCATTTTTAAGCCGATAAAGATCAGGATCAACGATAGTCCGTAATGCAGGAAGTGGAAGACCTCGATCATTCCTGCCAGCGCAAAGTAGAGAGAGCGCAATCCGAGAATTGCAAACACATTGGACGTGTACACGATGAACGGCTCGCGCGTCACCGCCAATACCGCGGGGATGGAGTCGGTCGCGAACAGCAGGTCGGTGGTCTCCACTACGATCAGCACCACCGCCAGCGGTGTTGCGTATCGCACCAGTCCGCGTTGCACAAAGAACTTGCTACCCTCAAAATCTGTCGTCAGCGGAAAGAGCTTGCGAAAGCCCCGCAGCACCAGATTCGCCTCAGGCTTGATCTCTGCATCTTTTTGACCGAAGAGTTTGAACCCGCTGTAAATCAGAATCGCGCCGAAAACATAAATAAACCAGTGAAAGCGATTCAGCAGCGTTATACCTGCGATGATGAAGATGGCGCGCATGATCAGGGCGCCGAGGATACCCCAGAACAGCACGTCGTGCTGCAAAGACCGCGGAACGCGAAAATAGCGAAAGATGAGCAGAAAAACGAACAGGTTATCAACGCTGAGCGATTGCTCGATGAGGTATCCCGCAATGAATTCCAGCGACAATTGGGAATTCGGCCGCGCCTGACTTCCGACCAGGGTGTGGCCGAAAAAGTAGATGAGAACGGCGAAACTTGCGGCCAGCGAAATCCAGACCAACGTCCAACCGATGGCCTCGCGGAAGCCCACCACATGCTTCTGGCGATGGAACACGCCCAAGTCGAGCGCAAGGAGCGTCAACACAAACAGATTGAATAGAACCCAGAAGAGCCAGTTGGAAGGCATGGGCAGAGTCTCGGAACAGCCATTCTATCTGGCAAGCGTGTCATTTCCCCAGACATCTGAATTGCTGGAACTCGAACCAGCTCTTCAACAGCAAATGGATATCACGGCGCTCCCCGCGTGAGGAATGGAGATGCTCTTAGCTGACCGGCAATCCTGCCATGGCCCAGATGCTTTTCAGATCGTTCTTCGCCATCAGATCTCTGGCAGGTGCCGGTGGGCAGCCGACTGGAAACGACCCAACCATTTGAAAATGCGGATCGTCAATAATCGATGTGAAGTCCGAACCAGAAAACAGGCCTAGCGACTTTCCCACTTCTACCATGCGGGCGTAGTCGGGAGTCAACTGGTGGTTCACTCGATTCGTCCAGTTTGGTTGCCACGGATTCGAGCCTCTAATTCCCGGTATGCAATCCACAGCCAAGCCTGCGTTGTGATAGCTATACCCTGGCTTGGCGTTAGTGACGATCGATCCGGAAGCGGTGCGGCCTTTCGCGTACAACGCAGCTTGTTCCTGATAGGTACGTAACCCTTGCACCACGCGAATCTCAATTCCCTCTTGCAGCAGAGTCGCCGCCATTTGGCGAACTTTGTCTGCAAGCAGCGGGTGCACCAATTGCAGTCTGGCTTCAGAAGTTTTATCCATAACGCTTCCAATTCAGTGTTCACCGAAAGATACATCCTGATTGCCGGTGAGGCTAGAGCACTGGCGTGCCATCTCGCGAGTACTCTCATCCGGTTTACAATACTGAAAGCAGTCTCGCCAGAGCTGTACCGGCTCCCCACAGGCGCCGTCATTACTTCAGCCATCAACGAAAGGAATCATCATGGCCCGGCAACCCGGCGTTTATGCCACCTTGGACACCAGTCCGAAGGAACCATTGTGTGCCGCCTCTTCGAACAGGAAGCGCCCATCACGGTGAAGAATTTCATCGAGCTTGCGGAAGGCTCGCGCGAATGGACCCACCCGCACACCAAGAGCAAGAGCAAGGCCCGACTGTACGATGGCACCATCTTTCATCGGGTGATTCCCGACTTCATGGTCCAGGGCGGGGATCCCACCGGCACCGGCATGGGTGGCCCCGGCTACCAGTTCCAGGACGAGACCAAGGGATCACCGCACAAGTTCGACAAGCCGGGCAAGCTGGCCATGGCGAATTCCGGCCCAGGCACCAATGGCTCGCAGTTCTTCATCACGGTCGCGCCAACGCAATGGCTGACTGGCAATCACACCATCTTCGGCGAAGTCGTCGAAGGCCAGGACGTGGTGGACAAAATCACCAAGCTCCCTCGCAACCGCCAGGACAAGCCGAACAAGGATGTGGTGCTGAACTCGGTGAAGATTGAGAGGGTGTGAAGACAGTTTCGTGTTTCAGCTTTCAGTGTCGTTTCGAGCGAGTCGAATTCTGGATCTCCCACCCTCTCGCCAACGCGTGCGAAAGGACGGGGCACCCGGACGAGGGGACAGGATAGATTCTGTTCGGCTGAAAGCTGACGGCTGGCAGCTACTTCTTCAGAAGCTCCTCAAACACCTTCTCGTACTTCTCCGCGATAACTTCCCACCGATACAGCGCATCCGCGCGCTGCTTGGCGCGTGCGGCCAACTGTTGGCGAGCCGTCGGGATCGTCGAGCAAGCCTGCAACTTCGCGGTAAGATCCTCTTCCGACTTCTCGTACTTCACGCCGCGTCGCCCGCGGTCTCGGCGTTCTCCGGGGTATCGAGATAGAGCACCGCATTGTTTGCGGCCATCGCTTCGATCAGCGCGGGATGCACTCCGCCGATCTCGCAGGCAAAGACGAAGACGCCTGCGTGCTTCTGCAACGCCCAATATCCATCGCCATAAATTGCGCCGGTGAAACGTACGCGTTCATCCGCCAGGGATTTCATTCGCTCGAGGTAGCCAGGATCGTAGGGATTGTCGCCGACAATGACCAGTGGCCAGTCGCTGCGCACCTTGCGCCAACTGCGCAACACGAGATCGGGATTGTTCTCCGGCTCAAGCCGGCTGACATAAAGAACATAGCGTCCGGCCTCCAGATTGAAACCGTTCAGGCTGTAATCGCTGGCAGCCCCTTCGGAGCTGTAATCGTTTGCCGGCGCCTCCGAGCCGTAGCCGATGACAGTGGACTCGCTGCCATATTTGGCGAGGTAGTAATCGTGAATCGCCCTTGCGTCGGTCACCAGGCGAGTCGCAGCTGAACGACGACATCCATTCGCAGAAGTGCAGCACCTGCGCGCCCAGGCCTTTCCACTTCTCACGCTTGCGGTCGAGGCCGTCCACGTTGAGCACTACCGGCTTGCCGAAGAGCCGTGGAATATAGGCGAACGGGCTGTTTGCCACATTGCACAGCAGCACAACATCGTTGTCACTGAAGGCGACGCGCACGGCAGCGAAAAAAGTGCTGACCCAGGTATCGAGGTGCTTTTGATGCAGGCTGGGAACGATCACGCGGCGCACGCGGCGGTCATACACGTCATCTGGGCGGACGAAAGCCTTGCGGCAGTACACGGTGACCTCGGTGTCCCTGGTCGGCAAAGCGCGAGCTGATCTGCTCGGCAAACCGCTCGAAGCCGCCATAGCGATTGGGGATGCCGCGAGTACCGACGATGGCAATTTTCATTAAGGCCGCTTTTCGCTTTTCGCTCCTCAGCCGTCAGCTCTCAGCCACACCATTTCAAACTGTCATCCTGAGCGGAGGCGCGCCTCAGTACTGCGCGCCGGAGTCGGAGGACCTCCTATCGCCGCCAAGACTAGCTATCGATGGCTAGCGCCCCGCCGACTCCGCGTCCACTGCCCTTGGAGTATCGCTAAACCACCATAGCAAATCCCGGTCGGAAACCTTGCGGCGCGACTGAATGATCGCGCGCTTGCGGCGGATGCTCTCACGCACGCGCCAGGGATAAGCCAGTGCTGACAACATTCGTTGATCGCGCACCAGCGCATAGCCGAAGGTCATCAGATCGCGCCAAGCCACGGGCAGAAACAGGCGCCAGCATAGCCATCCGGAAGCGTTCTTGCCGCGCATCAGGAACCGGTTCTTCACCGAATGCCAGTTGATCACCAGCGGTAAATCTTTTCGCCGCTCGGGAGTAACTCGCCTCACATGCCATGCCACCGCCGCAGGCGTGTACAAGCATTTCCAGCCCATCACTTGCGCGCGCCAGGCCAGGTCGCCATCTTCACGAAAGGCGAAAAAATCCTCGTCGAAGAATTCGCCTTCCACAGACACATCCTGGATGAAGTCGCGCCGGAACAGCACGGCGGCGCCACTGGCACCGAAGACGTACTGCGGGCGATCATATTGACCTCGGTCGGTCTTCTCGGCTCCGCGGTCGAGATGGCGCATGTTACGCGTAAAGTAGATGCCCGTGGAATCGATGATTCGGGTCTGGCCTTGGAGGGGCACGCATTCAGGCGTGCCGGAAAGAGCAGGCGAATACCCCGGCTTTAGCCGCTGAGGAGACTCGCCCTCGGCGCCTAAAGGCACGGGTTGGGGCGTCTGACGGCACGGCTGAAAGCCGTGCCCTTTCAAGGCAGATGTATCCCAGCGCAACAGTTTGCCGCAGACGGATCCTGCATCGGGATGCGCTTTTGCCCCAGCTACAATCTGCGTAACGAAATCAGAGCAAAGCACAACATCGGGATTAAGGCACAGCACCCACTCTCCTCGTGCTGCTTTGATCGCCTGATTTTGGCCGGCGGCAAAACCAACGTTGCGGTCGTTATAGATCACTCGGCATCGTGACTCGATCTGGCGCAACCGCTCGCGCGTGGCATCGGTCGAGGCGTTGTCCACGATGATCACCTCGAGTTCGCGATAGTCCTGCTGCTCGATCGAGGCGAAACACTCATCGAGATATTGTGCCGAGTTCCAGGTTACGATTGTGATCGAGACCATTGGTAGCAGTGCGCGCGGGTGTGCGTAAGCTTCAGTTTAGGCGAGTTACTTACGAAATGGCGATGTTACGACAGGAATCTTCGTCGTACGGACGGCAAGTTGAGGAGCACGCCGCTTAGCACACTCGGAATTAACAAAATGAGGGCAAGGCCAAATCCGAATCCACCTTCCGACGCCTCAAACTCGTCGCGAGGATGGAAAACGGAGATAATGAGAAGAATTGCCAGTGCGAGGGCGACCGCAGTCACGGCCGCCGCCGTCCACCAAGCCCATCGCTTGCCTTGAATCAGGCGTATGGTAGCAAACACAGAAACTAACGCTGTGATGCCAAACCAAGCAGTATCGCGGACTCTCGAACCAAAGAATGGAATTTCCGTCCGCTCGATCCAAGGATTAACAGCACAGAAGAGTAGTAGGGCCGCAAATGCGAAGCCAAAGAGTGACAGGATGCCGATGGCTATCTTAGGCCCGGTAAACATTACGCCTTCATCTTACAACGAGTTAAAGATGAATTCCGCGGCAGAGAGTGCTGGTAACTCCCGGCTGTTGTAATCAGGCCTTATCGTAACCTTACGACTGAAAGCTCAGTATGCACCGCGCCCCGAAAGAACGACTGGAATGGTGCGCAGGAAGATCTTGAAATCGAGCCACAGCGACCAGTTATCGATGTAGGTAAGGTCGAGTTGCATCCAGCGGTTGAAGTCGACGTGGTTGCGACCCTCTAACACCCAGGTGCAAGTCAGGCCGGGACGCATGCGCAGACGCCGCCGCTGCCAGTCTTCATACTGTTCAACTTCCTCGGGAACGGCAGGACGCGGGCCGACGAAGGACATGTCACCCCGCAGGATGTTCCAAAGCTGCGGCAACTCGTCAAGGCTGAAGCGGCGCAGCCAGCGTCCAACAGTCGTGATGCGAGGGTCGTCGCTGATCTTGAAGACCGGGCCATCCAGCTCGTTCAACTGGTGAAGCTCGGCGCGCATCTGTTCGGCGTTGTTGATCATGGAACGAAACTTGTACAGCATGAAGCGGCGGCCGCCCAACCCGCAGCGGGTCTGGCGAAAAAGCACCGGGCCCGGCGAGGTCACCCTGATCATGGCCGCGATGCAGAGCAATACCGGCGAGAACGCGATCAACGCTGCGAAGGAAAGCACGACATCGAAGATGCGCTTAAAAAACAGCCGCAACTCACTGTCGGGCGCGCTCGACAGGCTGAGCAGTTGCACCTCGCGAAACTTTTCCAAATAGATTCGCGAGTAGGCGGCCGGCAAAAATTCCAGTTGCACGCGCGTTCTCATTCCGACATCAGCGCAGTGCTGCATCACGGGTTCGAGCCGAGCCAGTTCCTGCATATTCACGGCAAAGACAATCTCGTCCACCACTTCCTGTTGCAGAAGGCCAGTCAGTTCCTCGATCCGATGAACTCTGTAACCGCCCAGGTTCTCAGGCTGAGCACCGGTCGAGTTGGGATCGACAAAGCCAATCAGCCGCAGCCCCATGCCCCGGCTCTCCTCGATCAGGGCCGCCATTTCGCGGGCGCGCGGGCCGCAACCGACGATCAGCAAGTAGTAGTAACGCTTAAGCCGATCGCGCATCCAGGAAACGCCCGAGTGCGTGACCGCCCGGCCCAACACAAGCAGGACAAAATCCACCGCACCGATCAGCAGGACATAGGTCCGGCTCACATCCACGCGGCGAAACAGATACAAACCTGCGTAGATCACGACCAGCACAACGCCCAAGCTGGCTCACGATATTCAGGATGAGTTGGATCGGATTGCTGAGTTCGAGATCGCGGTAGAAGCTGGAAAAATATCCCACCACCGCCCATGTAATCAGAAAGGCGGCCAGCAACGGCAAATAATGGGTGAAGGGATAAATGCCGGGCAACCGCCGGCTGAAAAAGTCGAAGTGCACCAGCAGGGTGCGCAGCAGATACGCAACCACGAAGGAGACGCAAGTCACCCCCAGGTCGTGCATCAATGTGACCGAGCTTAAAAGTTTGGAACGACGATCAAACACAGTAACTGCCGTTGGTTACAGTTGGACGTTATGACCTGGGCAATTTACGCGCCCGAATAGTGACGTCAGCGAAGCGCGTAGCGAACAATGGGACCAATGGCGTAAGGACCCATGCCTCTTGTCTACTGTAGCAGCATTTCTAAGCTTTACGCCATTGGTGTAGGCTACTTGATTAACCCGGAAAGCTTCGCTCGATGGTGCCCGGACAGCAACCCTCCATAACCGAAATCGCGCGGCCGTCCGGATGGGCCTAGGCCTATCTCCCGAAGCGGCACGTTGGGTACGGCGGCTGGAAGGCCTCATCTTTTTCTTCCTGATTCTGTTCGCCATTCTTCTGCCGCATTCGATCAAAGGAGCACGCCATGCTTGGATGGCTGCGGGATTCCTGTGGCTCGCCAAACTGGCGATCGAGCGCAAGCGCCCATTTCCGCAGGCCCTTTCCGCACCACTTCTGGCCTATATCGTTTTGAGCGCAATTTCGACCGCACTCTCCCCCGATCCGTACTTGAGCTGGCCACGCATGAAAGTCGTGTGCCTGGTACTGGCCGGAATCGTGGTCGCGCAGAATCTGCAACGGTTGTCACAGGTGCGCATCCTGGTATGGCTGTTACTGCTTTCAGGGCTCGCGGCGGCGGCTTTCACGGCCTGGCAATACACCTACGGCGTGGGCGTGCAGCGTGAAGTACGTCGCGCCGACAGCAGACTTGCATCGCGCGGGCATTCGCGGTAGGGACATCATTACGCAGGTCAACGGCCGCTCGGTGCATACTCCGGAGAAGCTGGCCAAGGTGGTGGAACAAGAGCCCACCAGGAAGCATGCTTCGCATCAAGTATCTGCAAGGAGAGCCGTTCCACAAACGAGAAACGTTTCTCACTCGCGAAGAATTTCTGAAGAGCGGATTGGGCACTCCGAACCTTCCATTGACTCGTGGCAAGCCAGGCCGCGCGCAGGGCACGTTGGGGCACTACATCGTCTTCGCGGAGATGCTGATGCAACTTGGCTGCCTGGCATGGGCGATGTTCCTGAGCACGCAACCGCAGAAATGGGGCATTCGGGCATTCTTCGCCATCGTGTTCCTGGCGCTGACGGCGACGCTGATGGCCACTCAAACGCGGGCTGACATTGCGGGACTGGCAGCTGGTTGCGTCGTTGCTCTCTGGCTGCTGGGAAGCAAAGCAGACTCGGATCTGGGCCTTCGCTGGCGCTGGTTCTGCTGTTGCTCGTTGCGACGTTGTGGATCCACCACACCCGCAGGCTGGACTGGATCAGTGCGGGCGACTCCGGAACACATTTCCGGGTGTTGATGTGGGAGGACGGAGTGCGTCTGATCCGGCAGCATCCGTGGTTTGGGGTTGGAATGGATACGATCTTCAATCACTGGCAGGAGTGGAACATCCGCGGCTTCTCGCTGTATCGCGTGATCTATCACTTCCACTCCGATTACATCCAGATCGCCGTGGAACGCGGACTGCTCACCCTGGCAGCGTGGTTGTGGTTCGTCGTGGCTTACCTGATCTTCCTGTTTCGCCTGCTGCGACGAACACGCGAGCATAGCCGCTTTGCGACCGGCGTGGTTGCAGGTGTGCTCGCCGCCTTTGTCGGCTATCTGGTTCCCTCGACGGTGCAGTATTGCCTGGGCGACGATCCGCTGGTGATGATCATGTTCTTCTACTTCGGGCTGGCCGTCGCAATCGATCGCATGCTGAAGACGCCGGGAGCGGTGGACGTTCCGTAGTGCGCGAATAACCAGGGTATGGTCAGCAGCTACTTCTTCGCCCCAATGGTATTCCATTGCCATTCGATCACGTCGCCGAAGTGGCGAATCACGAACTGCGCGTCGTGCCTCCCGGGATAGATGTGAAACTCGTGCGGAACGCCGCGCGAATTCAGCAGTTGGTCCAACTGCTGCGCACCTTGTTCGAAGCCATAGTCGTCGTTGTTGCCGACATTGAAGTAGATCTTCATGCGCTTCAGGCTGGCGGCGCTATCGCTTCGAGCGAAGTAGAAGACATTGTTGCGCTCGAAGTACGCACGATTGAAACGGCGAACCGAAAACATCACCCATCAGCGATCCGGGAGAGCCCGGCCCGCCAGAGGTGAAGTCCTTCGGCAGATCGGCAATGAGCGCCGGCATTTGTGCGCTCACTGCAGCAAACTCGTCCGGATATTTGAAGGCCAGACGTAACGCTCCATACCCGCCCATCGAAACTCCGGTGATGCCACGCGTCGCCCTCGTGCCCTCGGCACGATACTTCTTCTCCATCTGTGGCATAAACTCCTTCATGAAGAAGTCTTCGTAACGATACTTTGCCGTCCGCCGAATTGATGTAGAACGTATGTCCTGCGCTGGGCGCAAGCACGATGAAGTCGCCGATTTTGCCTTGACGCCGCAACTCAGAAATCACGTCCCAGCCGCCGAAATTCAGCAACGACTGCTCGTTGTCGCCGAGACCGTGCAGGTAATAGAGCACCGGATAGTGACGCGTCTTGTCCTGATCGAAGCTATCCGGCAGAAACGCGCAATAGCGCACCGGATGAGACAGAATTGCCGACTTGATGACGGAGCACTCGGCGCGGCCTTGCGCGTGCAAACAGCGGTGCAAGGCACAGGGTGAGCAATGCGGCAGCAATCGGGGTGAACAGAAACCTGGATTTGGATGGGCTCATTCGTTATTCATACTTCAACGTCTGCACCGGATCGAGCTTGGCCGCACGGCTGGCCGGATACAGACCCGCCAGCAGGCTCACCACAATCGAGAACGCAATCGCCGCGCCGATCAACCATGGTGGCAGGATCCACACTGCCTCTGACTGGCAATTGATGCCGATGCAGGTAAATTCCCGTTCCGAAATTGATTGCCTTTGCCAATGGCGAATCCCAGTGCGATGCCGAGAAGGCCGCCGAAAAAGCCCATTGCGCCGGCTTCGGCGAAGAACAGGCGCTTCACGTCGCCGTCGCTGGCGCCTATCGCCTTCATCACGCCGATCTCCCGCCGCCGTTCCAGCACGGCCATCACCAACGTATTGATGATCGCCAGCGTCGCTACAGCCAGCGCCAGCGAGCCAAATATCCCAAGGAAAAGATCGAGCACGGTGAAGAATCGGCGCAAGCTCTTGGTAGCGTCGAGCACCGAGAATGTCCGGAAGCCCATCTTGTTAATGGCATCCTGCACCTGGGCGACTTTGCCAGGATCTTTCACCCGCACGGTCAGCGTCATGTAGGTCTTGCCGCCACCGCCGCGCAACGAGCTGCGCATGTCGGTGAACTGCGCCATGTTCAGCTTCTCGGTGAGATCAACCGGCAGAAAAATACGCCCGCGGGAAACCGTCCGCATGCCGCCGTAGGGCTCTTCGTCGATGATGCCGACCACTTTCAGCTTCTGGGTCTTGCGCACCACGGAGAAGCCGTAGTCATCGCCCGAATTTGGCCTGCTTCCTTCCTCTTGCGCGCCTGAGAGCTGCGGACGACCTGCCGATTCTGCATCCGGCGCGAGCGCCTGGCGTTCTCCGTACCGCAGCGTTACTTCCTGCCCGATCAGCCCCTTGGGATTCTTCGGATCAATCTCCTTCGCAAAATCGTTTAGCAGGATGACTTCCTCTGCCAAGGGCCCGGAGAAAAACTTGCCTTGCAGGTTATCGAACGCCTCGTTCTCGCGCGCCGACATCGGCAACCCGGTCACAAATCCGAAGTGCGTCTGCCCACCCGAGACGATCTCTCCCATCACGCGAATCTCAGGTTCGACTTCGGTGACATACTGCAAATGCGTCATCTTGTCGCGTGCTGGTTCGTCAATGACAGGCGCATTTTCCGGATGCTCGGTCCTTCTGGTCGTCCTCCCGGTCAAAGCCGCGGAAGTCCTGCTTGGAAGTAACGAAGACGGTGTCGAACATTCCCGAGCCAGCCAGACGCCGGGTCGCCAGTTGCTGCAAGCCCACGCCCAGCGAAAGCATGGCTACGAGCGACGCCACCCCGACAGAAATTCCGACCGTCGTTAGCCCATTGCGCAACTTTGATTGCCGCAGGTTGCGCACAGCAAGTTCGAACAGATCGTAGCCCTTCACGCCAGCGCCTCCTGCGATAGCAGCTTGCCGTCGGCGAGAAAAACCAGCCGCTGCGCAAATCGCTCGGCCAGTGCGCGTTCGTGCGTCACCATGACAACAGTCATTCCTAGCGAAAGGCTAAGATCGCGAATCAGGTTCAGAATGTCTTCTCCGGTACGGCTGTCGAGATTTCCGGTAGGCTCATCGGCCAGCAGGAGCGACGGACGATTGGCAAGCGCCCGCGCTAGCGAAACCCGTTGCTGCTCACCGCCCGATAGCTCCGAAGGCCGGTGCTCCATGCGATTACCCAGTCCCACCCGCTCCAGCGATTCGCGCACTCGCTGCCCCCGCTCGGTACGGTCGACTTCTGCGAACCGCATCGGCAGCTCAACATTTTCGGTAATGGTCATCGACGGAATGAGGTGAAACGCCTGAAAGACCATGCCCACGTCATTGCGGCGATATGCCGCCAGCTCTTCCGACGACATCTTCGCCAAGTCGCGGCCCTGCACGAGCACCGAACCTGAACTGGGGCGGTCAAGTCCCGCCAGCAAGTTCAGCAGAGTGGATTTCCCTGAGCCTGATTGCCCAAGCAACGCGACAAACTCGCCGCGATCGATGGTGAGGGAAATGCCGTCAACTGCGCGAATAATGCTACCGCCCATCGGATAGTAGCGACAGACGTCTGAGGTTCGCACTGCGGGCGGCGCGTTGGAAGCCGGAATGGAAATCATGTGTACTCGATTCGATGCTACTACGGCACGCCTGGGCGCAAGTGCTGCGTCGGGCCTACTTCCTGCATACGAAAAAGGGAGCCGTTCGGCTCCCTGATTTCTGTAATGTTTTGTAAAGACGATCCGTTATCTTTCCACTGCCAGCCCCACGGCGTTTCCGCCGCCCAGACAAAGGGCAGCAATTCCTTTGTGCACGTCACGGCGGATCATCTCGTACAACAGGGTCGTCAGAATGCGCGCCCCCGTAGCGCCAATTGGATGGCCCAGCGCAACCGCGCCACCGTTCACGTTCACTTTGCCTAGGTCGAGCTCCAACTCGCGGGTCACGGCGATTGCGGCTACAGCGAACGCCTCGTTGATCTCGTAGAGGTCCACGTCTTCGTTCTTCCAGCCGGTTTTCTTCCAGAGCTGACGCACCGTTTCGACCGGCGCCATCATTACCCACGCAGGCGCAATGCCGCTGGTGGCTTGAGCCACAATGCGCGCCATCGGCTTGAGTCCCAGTTCCTTTGCCCTCGCCAAGGACATGACTACTAACGCGGCGGCGCCGTCGTTCACCCCCGGCGCATTACCGGCGGTCACGGTGCCGTCCTTCTTGAACGCAGGCTTCAGCTCACGCAACACCTCAACCGTCGTGTCCTCACGCGGCCCTTCGTCCTTCGTGAACCAAGTAGGCGGTTCGCCCTTTTTCTTCGAAGGCAGTTCTACAGGCACAATCTGATCTTTAAAGCGGCACTCCCGAATAGCGCTGAGAGCCTTGCGATGCGAGTTGAGCGCGTATTCGTCCTGCTCCTCGCGCGTGATTTGGTACTTCTCGGCGACGTTCTCCCCGGTATTGCCCATGTGGTAGTCGTTGTAAACGTCCCAGAGGCCGTCATGCACCATTGCATCGATGACCTTCTGATCGCCCAAGCGAAAACCTTTGCGTGCATGCGGAAGCAGGTAGGGAGCGTTGGTCATGCTCTCCATTCCGCCAGCGACCACGATCTCCGAGTTGCCCGTTTGGATCGCCTGCTGGGCCAGCGCGACCGCCTTCAGGCCCGAGCCGCACACTTTGTTGATGGTCATCGCGCTGACGCTGTCAGGCAGCCCGCCTTTCAGCGCGGCTTGGCGCGCCGGATTCTGCCCCAACCCGGCGGAAACCACGTTGCCCATGATGCATTCGTCCACGCTGTTGGGATCGATACCGGCGCGTTTGACCGCTTCCCGCACCACGATCGCGCCCAGTTGCGGCGCGCTAAATCCGAAAGCGAGCCTTGAAATTTTCCGATCGGCGTGCGTACCGCCGACACAATCACCACGTCTTCCATAAGTGCTCTACCTCGCCAATGGTCGAACGAAGATCCAATGCCGAACATTATAAGATGGGTTTACTTTGCTCCCCGACGCACAAATCCCGGCTGAAAACCGGAATGCTCCCGCGCTCCGAAAACCGGCTGCTCGCGCCATGGTGGCACACTGCTGCTGCTGATTATCGTGCTGCTGGCGTGCCTCGCTCAACGGCACACGCAGCCGACATCCCTTGGCCGATCACAGCAAACTGCCGCAATATCTCTGGGGCATGGCGTGGGAGTGGATCCTGCTTGGCTTTACCTGGCTTGGCATCCGCAAACGAATTTCGCTGCGCGCGTTGATCGGCGGCCGCTGGCAGACCACGGAAGAGTTCCTGCGCGACGTCATCTACGCCGCAGCTATTTTGGATATGCGCGTTGGGAGTCCTCGGACTCGGCGCCAAGCTCATGCATCTCGACCAGGCGGGCAAGATCGAAAGCATGAGGAAGCAGCTCGGCTTTCTCACTCCCGGATCGACATCTGGAACTGGCGGTCTGGTTCTGCCTGAGTGCCACCGCCGGGTTTTGTGAAGAGATCATATTCCGCGGATATCTGCAGCGGCAGCTTGCCGCGATCACCAACTCGACGCTGATTGGCGTGCTGCTGTCAGCTGCCATCTTCGGTGCTTCGCACGGCTACGAAGGCGTCGCCCGCATGCTGCTGATCGGAATTTATGGATTAATGTTTGGGCTCCTCGCGTGGTGGCGAAAGAGCCTTCGTCCGGGAATGATGGCGCACGCGTGGCATGACGCGTTCAGCGGTGCTGTTTTGCGAATGTTGAAATGACAAGTATTCATGCGCCTTTCATGCATATGCGAAATTCGCCAATGCGAGCACGATGGGGACAGCGCACGAGCGGTTCGTGGCGCCGAGCCGGTCAGCGCGCTCGCCCGCCGTCGAGAGACCCTGTTCGCGATGCGTTTTTTGCTTGACTATTTTTTTCAATGACTCTATACAACTAACAAATTGCGATGAAATCGTTTGTCGCAATGTTCCATGACAAATGGAAGGGAGAATAGAAACCATGGCAACTAAAAAGAAGGCAACCAAGAAGGCAGCCAAGAAGAAAAAGAAGTAGCTGCTTTTCCATCAACCGGGGGACGCGCAAGCGTCCCTCATTTTTTGCGCACGCTGTGCCCACAACTCCCCTTAGGGCCTGGAATGATTTGAATACGCGCGGCGGGACTTGGCGAATTGGCTGGCGTTCCGAAGAAAGACGGTGCGCAAGTTAGGCCGAAGCGTTTTGGTGGCAGCTCTTTGGCTGGCACTTATTGAAGGTTCATCCGACATCCCGCCGGGCGCACGAGAAAAGGCTTTGCCAAACTCTCGACGGCTCAATCCTCGGTTTCGACGAGAGCTGAACAACCCAGCTAATGCGCTGTGTCTTTCCCCCGTCTCGACCCGGGCGCGCTGGCTCAAGCACCCACAGCCAAGATTCGCCTTCCCGTCAATCTGGCGGACTGGCTGTTTCAAGTCACGGCGCTCCTGAGGGAAGCACCTCTGGCAAAAGATCGTGCTGGCTGCCGGCGACTGCCTCCGCCCACTGCGACCCTACTGACCGATCTCTCGCATCTACGACTGAAGATTTAGATCCCAAGAGCGGGGCTTGACATTGCCAGCTGGAATGCTGCCAAGTATCTGGAAAAATATTTGCCGCAATCCAGATCTCACCTTAGTCAATAACCTGACGCACCCGTCGGAGTTTTTCGCGAAAGCTGCCGTTATGATCTACGCTCCTTCGCAAGTCAGCGGGATGGAAGTGGAGGTAATGGAAAGATGGTATACGGCCTACCGGTCGTCACGACATGGGAGGGGGTCGAGAGCATCGACCACGTGGATGGACGGGATTGCTGGGTTGCCGAAACCGACGAAGCACTCGCCAGCAAAGTTTGCCGCTTGCTGGAAAGCCCCGCCGAACGGCAGCAGATGCGCGATGCGGCGCGAGCTCTGGTAGAGGAACGTTACTCACCGCGTCCCGTGGTTGATAAGATGATGTCCGTCTATCAGCAAGTTATCGGTCTTCCAAGCGCCTCACGTTCTGGGTGACCTGTCAGCCTCGACTCATCCCATAAAGCGTGACTCAACTGCCGCACTCCAGACGTCTTGATCTCCTCTTCTGCGTTTTCCCAGTCTCCGCGCGGGTTGCTCGACGAAGTCTCCACATGCTCCTCGCTGTCTCCCCAATGTAGAACTCCTCAAGTAGACCCTCGGATGGAACTCCCGCCATTCGGCGGTGAGCACACTTCCTAAAATTCATCTCACTCCCTTCGCGAGTGCACAGAGGCAAGTATCATTCATAAACAAAGACTTATTGGCTTCGTTTCGCAATATTACCCTGTATGAGCAACGAAACCGGAAGCGAAGATTATATCATTATACGATATATATATAGATGGTGAGGACCCTCACCTGTCGGCAACGTCAGGATAGGCTTCGAGGGGCCGTGCTCTGAGCGGCCGACGAACCAAATGCCACACGACAATATTCACCACTCGAAAGTACGGCCACGTTCGCGGCGCTGTTCGGGTTCTGAAAGGGGGCAGGCATGTTTCGCGGGCAGAAGCTGAGGAGGAGGCGGGGCAACGAGCCAAGCACCACGGTCTCGACTCCTCAAAATGCAAGAAGCTGAACGTCACCGAAGTACCGAGCGACGGATCGCTGAGAGTTAACGTCAAAGAGGAGATGCTGGTCGCGATGGAGGATAAGACGCCAGCTAGGACATCGGGTCAGCGACCGCGTAGGGCTTCGGATTAAAGTCCTCGGGAACTGGCGCAATTCAATTCGGGATTTTTGCCACCAGGACGCGCCAAGAATTATAAAAAGACCGGTTCCGCGAGATGGCCCTATACCTCTGGCTTGAGGCGGACAAGGAACGCCGCAATGCATATACCCCGAAAAAAATGAGCGGCCACGGGCTGTACTTTCTTGCCCACGCTACCGCTGGCCCTCACAGCCTCTGTGGGCCGGCGATCCCGGACATGTGCAGCAATATCCGTTGGCGGACCTAGCGGCAGATTTTGTTGTGCGAGGTGTCAGCGTTGAAGCGTTTCGTGTAGGCCACTGAGATACATCCAGTCCTATATCGCCCAAGAACCCCTATCATGGCACGTTAGGCTGGGAGACCGAATGTATC
Source organism: uncultured Acidobacteriaceae bacterium (assembly GCA_963755865.1). GTDB lineage: Bacteria > Acidobacteriota > Terriglobia > Terriglobales > Acidobacteriaceae > Bog-257. The sequence continues at coordinate 19,249 of CAVWLY010000013.1, forward strand.
TGATTGTTTGGTTTGCGAAGGTGATAATTCCGTTCCGTAAAAACCACAAAATTATTGCTCTAGCTGCTGAGGGATTTCGCTGTGATTTGATGGACTTCCTTACTTCTCTTCTCCCCGTAGTATCCAGTCGATAGTCTTGTGGAATCTCTCGGAAAGCACAATGAGCATCTCCAGACTGGGCGCAATCTTTCCGCTTTCAATCTTTGAGAGGTGTCCTTGGCTGACGTCTAGGTGAGTGGCTAGTTCTTCTTGAAGCATGGTCCCACGGAGCTTTTTGATCCGAGAACCTACCGCCGTCAAATCGACCTTGGATTTGCCTGCCATTGCGATGAAAATCTCTTGACTTTTGTATTCATAAATTGGCATATTCACATAATGCATATGCCATTTATGAATGCGGAGCGCATTACCTTCTTGTACCCCATCCGAGGACGCCCCGCATAGTGACTTAGGAAAGTCCGGAAACAAGAAATCAGGCGTTAGGAGGCATTATGAATGAGTCTGAAGAAAAACGCTCCAGTGCACGACCGCGGAGGAACTATCCACTGGTACGGGAAAACTTGCGGTTTGCCCACCGGCTGATTGGTGGTACTTTGCCTATTCGATTGGCCGAGTCGCTGAAAACTCTATCTCGCGATTTCGACTTTTCTCTGCGTAGGGGTGAACTCCAGCTCCTCACCAATTCCTGGTACGTGACGCACACTGGTCTGCTTCGGCTGGCGCGGCGCAAGAGATGCCGCGGTATCCATGTCGAGGCCGTCGATTCTCTGTGTGATTCCGCAGCCAATCGTTTCGTCCTCAAGGCGACGGTCTATCCGTCCAAAGATTCCTCAGGCTTCGTCGGCTACGGCGATGCTGACCCCTCTAACGTTTCTCTGCTGGTCCGTGGCGCTGAGATGCGGATCGCTGAGACCCGAGCGGTCAATCGCGCTCTGCGTAAGGCATATGGCATCGGGATCTGCTCGGTCGAAGAGATCGGGTCGAATTCTGGCCCGATGACGCCGGCTCCCGATGCACAGAAGTTTCCACCGAAGAGTACCAACGGGAACGGCAACGGCGCCGGTCACAAGGTACGTGACCGGCTCTGCCAGATCATCCGCCAGCACAAGCTCGATCCTGAGCTGGTGAAGGCCTATGCCGTCGACTTCTGCGGTACCAAAGTCCTCAAAGACGCCACTCGTGAGCAGGTCGAAAGCTTCGTTCAGCAGCTTGCCGAGGCGGCCAAGAAGGACCGCAATGCCCTGCTCTGTCAGCTCGACAGCTACGCACCCCCAAGCCAGGAGGTGGCAGGATGAAACGTCATGTTCCCGGACTCTCCGACACCGCTCATGATTCGCACTCCGAGGTTCCCGACGGCATATTTCTCGTCCGGCTCGATGGGGCGCAGCATCGCTGGCAAGCCCAAAAGCGCTTTTATTTGCTCAGGCTTTCCGTTCTTGAGCCCAAGTCGTTTGAGGGTCGTTCCCTGGTCAGCCGTCTCTACTGCACTCCAAAGGCGATGTGGAAGCTGGGGTGGTTTCTTCGGGATTTCCTCTATGACCCTGAACTGTTGAGCCAGGACGAGGTCGACGAGCGAGCCCTGCGCGGCCTGGTCGGAGTCGTGAAGATCAGCCACACCGTCATCAACGGTATCTCGCTGGTGAACTTCGACGGCTTCGCCCCAGCCAGCCAGTGGGGAGAACTGTCCACTACCATGCCCATCCCTACGGCTGGCAACGGTAGGGGCTCACGCAAGCAAAGGGCAGCACGATGAATTACAGCTACACCCAGATCTCCCAGTACCTGACCTGCCCGCGCCGTTACCGGCATCGCTACCTGGATGGCTGGCAGGAGAAAGATGTTCGCGCCCCTATGCTTTTCGGCCGCTGCTTCGAGCAGGCCGTAGCATCCTTATTCCGCCACGAAGATCCCGCGGTTGTCCTGTTTGAGCAATGGGCACCATGCAAGGAACTGAAGCTGACCTACTCGGGCAACGACACCTGGGACCACATGCTTCAGCAAGGTATCCAGCTGCTGGAGCGCTTCGTTCAGGATGGCCGCGTCCAGATTCACCAGCCGCAGAGCCATCAACAGATTCGATTCACACGCACCCTGGGTTCCGGCAACGACTTTGTCGCCTTCGTTGATGCCGTCGGTGAACTGGACAACACACCCTGTGTGCTGGAATGGAAGACCGCCTCGGCCCGCTATTCCGAGGAACCGGACGGCATTGCGGCCCTGGATCCGCAGCTGGTTTGCTATTCCTGGATGACCGGGATCAATGAAGTCGCTCAAGTCGTCTTCGTTCGCAAGCGTATGGTGGAAGTCCAGTATCTGCGGGCCACCATCACCGACCAACAGCGGCAGGAGTTCGCAACCCTGGTCGACGACACCGTTCGCAGGATCGAGTCAGGACTGTTCCTGCCGCACAGCGGCATCCGCTTCCCTCAGAACCCGTGTACCACCTGTCCGTTCGTTGGGCTCTGTCTCGACCAGCGCGATCTGGTGGAGGCTGGGCTTATCCACAAGCCGGGAGCCGATCTTGGTCTGTTTGACGAACTTGCATACTAGGTGTCCGCCCATGCCTCCGAAGCTGAATCGACGCCGGGCCCAGGCAGTCTTGAGCAAGATCGACGAGATCCTGAACTGGGAGGCACGGCATGAGAACGAGCGTGACACCAAGTTCGTGGAGCTCGGCAAGTACCTTTGCGAAGTCCGGGCTGGCCAGTATTGGCGGCTGGAGACCCTGAAGTCGTTCGACGAGTTCCTGGAGCGCAGGTTCCCGGAGTCCAGAAGGAAAGCGTACTACCTGATGTCGATTCACGAACATCTTCCACCCCAGGTGCGGAAGGAGTTGAAACAGGTGGGATGGAGCAAGGGCTTAGAGTTGGCCAAACTGGCACGCCACCAAGGCCAGAGCTTCGAAAGTGCAACCTGGCTGCACAAAGCCAGGCAGATGCCCAAGGCGGAGTTCCAGCGAGAAGTGGAGAAGGAGCTAACCGGCAAGGACAGCGAGCCGTCAGAGCTGATCTATTTCAAAGTCTACAAAAGCCAGATTCCAGTAATCGAGCGGGCAATCGAGACCGCGGCCCTTATGCTGGGGTCTGACAAATCTCGAGGGTACTGCCTGGAGATGATCTGTGCGGATTTCCTCGCCGGCGCTTCGATCGATGGCGCCAGACCTGACATCCTGCTGCAGTCCATCTCGCGCTACTACAATTTTTTGCCCGGTCCTCAACAGAAGGTCTTTCTCTCCGACGTCACCCGAAAAGTTTCATGAAGACCATCCGCCCCAAAAGCCCGCGCCTCAGCCTCGATTCGACGAGTTATCGCGAACTACATCGGCGGGTGCTGGAGCGCGACAGCTGGCGATGCCAAGTCTGCGGGAGCATGCAAAACCTGCAGGTACACCACCTCAAATTCCGCAGCCAGTCGGGCGCCGACTCACCAGGACAATTTGATCACGCTCTGCACGACATGCCATGCCGCTGCGCATTCAGGTACAGAGGTTTTGTAATTGCCTGCAACTGGCCTGACTTCCGACAAGCAGTTAATTCGGATTTCCTTCTTGATGTCGAAAACCTGACACATTACTCCCTTCTCGTCTGCTCGCGCAACTGTCAACATGACTTGTGGCTACAACGAAAAAATGTCCCCCCATCAATTTAACGAAACTCGGTCACTCCGTAACGATCACCAACTAGGGAAAGTTGCAGGGAAATGACGGCGACGAAATCCCAAACGGTGGGATTCCCTCGTCCTTGGAAGGCGCTAAAAGCAGCGTCTCCCGCATCCACAGCTATATGAACTTAAGAACCGACACCCGGCCTCTCATAGGTCCGTTCCACGTGGAGATAAACTTTGCGTAGCCTCGATGGCGGCACGGCTGGCTCAATGTGTAGGCAGGCATTTGCTCATGTCCGGTCCGAGCCGCAGTGTGGCAATGGGCGAAGCTTGTCGCAGCAGGCGCTCGCCAGTGAGCTGATGCGACAGCTCCACCCGGGTTGCTGCTGGTATCAGTTGGTCGCCAATGCCGATAATCTCGCCTGCACGCCGCCAAGCGATCTCCTTCGCTATGGCCCCGTAAGATCACGTCCTGTATTTTCGTTGTCCGCTCCATCGGGGCCGTCGCTGGAAAAACGGGCAGATCACGTTCTCAACCCGAGATATCATCTGACAATGTAAATCACAAAACATTGCGCTGCCGCGTCAAGGCCGTTACTCTTAAGGATGCGGAGGGGCGGCAATGAAGGTGCTCATCACGGGTGGTGCCGGCTTCATTGGATCGCATCTTGCCGAGCGACACCTCACGTTGGGCGATGAGGTCTGCATCGTCGACGACCTCTCCACCGGCTCCATCGCAAATATTCAGCACCTCAAGATCCATCCTGAGTTTACCTACCACATTGATACCGTTACCAACACGCAGTTGATGGCCGAACTTGTGGACCTCTGCGACGTGGTTTATCACCTGGCGGCTGCTGTTGGTGTGCGCCTGATTGTGGATAGTCCGGTGCGTACTATCGAAACCAACATTCGGGGCACCGAAATCGTACTGGCCCTGGCCGAGATCAAGCGAAAACGAGTTCTCATTACGTCCACATCGGAGGTTTACGGCAAGGGGGACCGGGTACCGTTCCACGAAGATGATGACCTGGTCATGGGCCCAACCAACAAGGGCCGCTGGAGTTATGCCTGCTCGAAGGCCATCGACGAGTTTCTCGCGATTGCGTACTGGAAAGAGAAGAAAGTTCCCACCGTGATTGCGCGCCTGTTCAACACCATAGGTCCGCGACAGACCCCGCGTTACGGCATGGTGGTCCCTAACCTGGTGGTTCAGGCATTGACCGGACGTGACATCACTGTCTTCGGTGACGGCGCCCAGAGCCGTTGCTTCACCCACGTGAACGATACGGTGGATGCGCTGGTCGGCATCGCGGCCCATCCAGACGCCAACGGTGAGGTATATAACGTGGGCAGCGATCACGAAATCGCCATCGTCGACCTGGCGGAGCGGATCAAGCATATGACGGGATCGCATTCGAAGATCGTTTTTGTCTCCTACGGTAAGGCCTACGAGGAAGGTTTCGAAGACGTAAGGCGGCGGGTTCCAGACATCAGCAAGTTAACCAGGCTGATCGGCTATCGCCCGCGTCTGTCGTTGGAAGAAACTTTGGCGAGTATCATCGCCGACCAGCGCGTGCGTTTACGGGAGCATGGAGTCGCCGTCGTGGTCCGCTAGATCCGACTTCCAACCCACGTCCCGTAGTTCTGTCCAGGAATGACGACTATGCATATACTCGTGACCGGCGGTGCAGGTTTCCTTGGTTTGGAGTATAGGCGCGTTTCAGGTGGAGGCCCATTGAGATGTGGAACTGAAAGCGTGGCCTCGTTGTTTGTTCACCTAGGCGAGGTTCTGTTCCTCCGCTAAGAAACGAGGCAATAGCGGTAGGTGGACCATCATGCCGTGGCTTAAGCCAAACTTCAAACCGAAAGCGGATTGACGCCAAACACTAGCAAACACTTGCGCTAGCGAGCAACATGTTACGCGAATTCTTCTTGACACCAAACCAAACTTAGCACAGACTTACCATCATCCAAAAATCTCGTAAGAGGCGGCTGCTCAAGAAGGAATGAAGATTTTCAAGTAATCGGAATTCCTCGTTGGCTGCTCCAGTTTGACTGCAATTTGTGACCGGTGAGTATCGAGCTGGGCAGCCTGTGAAAAAGTCTGCTCCCAAGCGAGGAGGGCGAAGCCTTGTCCGAAACGACGCATCGGCTCGACCCAATTGAGAATGTACCTACCTGTAACACGTCGGCGGTCACAGACCAGTCGCTGAGGTGGTTTGCTGTATACACTACCCCTCGCCACGAAAAGCGGGCAGCTCAGCACCTAGAGCTGCGGGGAATGGAATATTTTCTTCCGCTTTATAGCACACCACGAAGGTGGAAGGACGGCTCCAGGGTTACACTCGATCTGCCTGTCTTCCCCAGTTATATTTTTGTCCGGACCACTCGCCGCGAGCGTGTACGGGTACTAGAGATTCCGAGCGTCCTGTGGATGGTAGGCCCCAAGCGGGATCCGACACCGGTGCCGGATCTCTGTATCGAATCTCTGAGGGAAGCGGTCCGGCTACGAAAGATTGAGCCCCATCCTGATCTCGTCGTTGGCGAGAGAGTCCGTATCAAGAATGGCGCAATGGCGGGAATGGAAGGGATACTTGTACGCAAGAAGAAGGCCCTTCGCGTGGTGCTCACGTTGGATCTGACGCATCAAAGTTTCGCGATGGAAATCGATGCTGAAAATCTCGAGCCGATCTCCACATTCACACGGACGGCATAAGCACGTCACGGTCAAAGCCAGAGTCCATTTCAGAAGTCAGGAAACAATTCAATTTTCATATGAAGAACGCCTCGACCAGCGTCGTCGAGCGCCTCGTTGAGGCTGCCGTCCAACTGTTCTCGCACCAGGGATTCCGGGCCACTACTACCCGGCAGATTGCGCGGCTTGCTGACGTGAACGAGACCTCTCTGTTTCGTCATTTCGCACATAAGCAAGACTTGTTCTGGGCGGCACTAGAATCGCGATTAAGACGGTTACGTATTCCTCGAGAGCTACAGAGCGGATTGGCACAAGACAGCGCCCCGGAATTGGTGCTGCCGCTTATTATCGAGTTCCTGGTGTTTACGGCAATGTATCAGCCTGACCTGACACGCCTGGTTTGGGTAAGTCTGGTGGAGCTTCGCACCGACAGCGAAGGGATTTATCGGCAACAGCTCAACCCTATCTTTCAGGCAATTAATGACTACGTTGAGCATTGCGTAGCTAGGGGTACCCTACGTAGCCTTGACGCTTCTCTAACTACGATAGCCCTCACCGCAACAATTTTGGCGCACCAGGAACTATATTCGGTGCTCGGTCACAATAGCCAGACCTATGCAAAGACAGAAGAGGCCATCATGGCATACAGCAAGTTTTGGCTGGGTGCCCTAACCCCGGTTCTGGATGCGAATCACCTCTCCCAGCAGCCGCCAGCGGAGCGCGGCGGTTAGGGAGACTGAAAAAGACGACACTTGTGTTTGCTCTTCCACAGCGGCTCAGGGCGCTGAGCCCTCCTTCTTTTTTGATGCAAAACCATGATTAATCGTTTTCGAAAATCACGCGCTTGCCTAATCGTAATACTTGCTATCTCGATCCTTGACCTACAAACTTTAGCGCAACAGCCCGTCTCACTCGCCGGGGCGCAGGCGGGCGACCAGGAGCCTGATTCCACCGTCGGAGGTACCCCGCAAGCGGGCACAGCGGCCACTTCAGATGCCGCTATGCAACAACTGCAGCAGCTAATCCAGAGCCGCCCCGACGTTCTGGAGCAGCTGCGAGATTTCCTAATTGAGCGCTTGCATCAAGAAGGCAGCGCGATTGATGACCAATCGGTCACAGATGAAATGCTTTACGCCCGCCTGCAATCTGACCCGGAGTTCCGGAACGACGCTGTTCAGTGGCTGGTAGATCAGGGAACTATCTCTCCGGAAACCGCCAGAGGACTACTGATGAGCACGACTGAGTCAGCGGGCGTTCCGGCTAGGTCTCGGCCACCGGAGGTACAGACTTCGGCGACCGCGTCAGAGGCCGCCCCTGAAGCCATGCCTAATCAGCCGGGCTATACCGGGTCGGCCGTGTCGAGGCCGACGGCTCCTACTCGCGAACAGCGCTTTGACGATTCTGCGTTGAATCCCAAAACTGTTCGGCAGAACAACCCCTATCCTGGTCTTCCTTCTACCACTGCTCTGTATACACAATTTCCGGACCAGCCGAAGACATTAAAGCGGTTTGGCTCCGATATCTTCAGGCCCAACGTGGTCGGCCTGAACACATTCCCAATGGATATCCCTGCGGGCTCGGACTATGTCTTAGGGACCGGGGATACTCTCACATTAGACATCTGGGGAGGTGTCTCACAAAGGCTGACGCGGGTTGTGGATCGCGAGGGACGAATCTCGCTCCCGGATGCGGGTCCAGTTCTGGTAGCAGGTTTGACCGTAGCGCAAGCGCAGAAGTTAATTCAGAATAAGCTCGAGCCGCAATATCGTGACGCCAAAGTGGACCTGTCGGTCACGCGGGTGCGCACCGTCCGAGTCTATGTCGTGGGAGACGTGCAGCGCCCGGGGGCCTACGATATCAGCTCACTCTCTACTCCACTCAACGCCCTGTATGCTGCCGGAGGCCCAACAGCGACAGGGTCGCTGCGTATCGTAAAACATTATCGGGGAACACAACTAGTTAGTGAAATGGACCTTTACGACCTGCTGATCGGTGGCGTCCGCCGCGCCATCGAACACCTGCAGCCTGGCGACACGATCCTTGTTCCTCCCGTCGGACCTCTTGTGGCGGTAGCCGGCATGGTGCGCCGTCCGGCAATCTACGAACTGCTGGGTGATACGCAACTTGCAGATGTCCTGCAGATGGCGGGAGGGGTGTCCGTCGCGGCCAGCCTCGGAGAGATAAAAGTCGAACGTATCGAAGCACACACTAACCGAATTCTCCTCAATGCGAAACTGTCCCGAGTCCTGGGAGACAAACCACTGAAGGACTCGATGGGATCTTTTTGGGTCAAGGATGGTGATCGCATTACGGTTGCCCCCATTCTCCCGTATACCGACAAGACGGTTTACCTGCAGGGACACGTTTACCGGCCAGGAAGCTATCCTTACCAGGATGGCATGAAGATTACTGACCTGCTCCATTCTTATCAAGACATACTGCCCGAGCCGACTAATCACGCGGAGATCGTTCGTCTGCAACCACCCGACTTCCATCCCGTGACGATCGAGTTTGATTTGGCGGGCGCCCTGGCAGGTGACGAAACAGTTTCTCTGCAGCAGTTTGATACGGTGCGAATCTTTGGTCGCTATCAAGTCGATGCTCCACGAGTCGCAGTTTATGGCGATGTTCTACGTCCTGGTGACTATCCCATGAGCAGCGGAATGACCGCTGCAGGACTGGTGAAGATGGCAGGAGGCTTCAAGCGGAGTGCTTATCGAGACTCAGCCGTTCTGGCCAGCTACGTTGTAGAAAACGGACAAAAGGTGATTACCAGCCAGCAAACCGTGCGGATAGGGGCCGCGATCGGGGGCGACACTCAAGCAGATGTTCGGCTTAAGCCCGGCGATATCTTAACGATTCTGCAAATCACCGGATGGAGTGATATTGGGAGGTCCGTCAACATCGCGGGAGAAGTGGTGCATCCCGGCAATTACGGAATCAATGAAGGCGAGAAACTCAGCTCATTGCTCAAGCGGGTCGGCGGTTTCACCAGCGCAGCCTATCCTGCTGGCATCGTCTTGAACAGAGTGGAAGTGCGCCAGTTGGAAGAACAGGGGCGGCAGGAATTGATTCGGCGGCTCGAGACGATGACAGCAACCGTTAGAATCTCATCAGATACTACGGGACAAGACCAGGCTGCTCTCCTGCAGGCGATGCAGCAACAGCAGACGCAGACCTTAGCCAGACTGAAGAGCCAGCCAGTGACCGGTCGACTGGTGCTGACCATTACCAGCGACATTTCAAAATGGGAGAACACCCCAGCCGATATCAGTCTCCGCCCAGGCGACGTCATAACCGTACCGAAACGGCCTGGCTTCGTTGTTTCCTTTGGCCAGGTGTACAACCCCAATGCCATCACCTATAAGCCCGGTAAGACTGCGGAATGGTATCTAAAACAGTCTGGTGGACCGACCGAACTGGCATACAAGAAGGGTATCTATATCATTCGCGCCAACGGGTCGGTGGTATCGTCTAGCGGCACCGACAAGTTCTTTAGTGGTGGCGTTATGAACACTAAAATGCAGCCTGGCGACGTGCTGGTGGTTCCCGAAAAGTTTGTCAGCGGGTCTTCGGCTTGGAAGACAACTCTGGAAGTGGCCCAGCTCCTGACGTCTATGGCACTGGCTGCCGCGGTTGTGGTCAAGTTGTAGCCTGGGTTGGGTAGTGGAACGTTACTTGTCGCAACAAATCAAGTGGACAAAATCCGGCCGTGGTCCTGATCGATGAGGCTTGCTGCAAGAGGATGCGGCATCCACCTGTTGTTAGCTTGGTTTCTCCTTCTCGCTATCGCAAACGGATCTGCACAGAGTGTCAATGGCTCTTCGTCAACAACCCAGCGACCTACAGGCGCTGAATTGTCACGAAATGCCGTGACTGATCCAAACGCTGGTGACACTAGCGAACGGCTAATGCAGTTATTGCGGAGCAGGCCTGAATTGGCCGCTGTGGTTAAGAGTTATCTGGCTCAGCAGCTGAGGATAGAAGGCGACGAAACCGACGAAAAGTCGATAACAAATCAAATGCTGTACAGCCGCATCCAGACCGATCCAAAATTCGCGAAGGATGCTTCGCAGTGGCTGGTTGCCCTTGCCGCGCAAACGTCAAGCAGTTTGCAGGCGCCGCCCTCCGTAGCGAAATCGCAGAATCAAGACTCTAAAGACTCCATCGCAACGGAGCAGCCACGTCCGGAGCCCCCGGCTGTTCCCGCTGTTGACGCGGAGAAGACCGCTGGATCTGAAAGGGGTTCGACAGTCGCTGAGCAGCCAAGCTCCGAGTCGCCGCAAACATCTACCTCGGCGAAAAATGAAAGCCCAGTAGCGGCGAAAGCGGATTCACCAGCGGAAAACAGCGTCGCCATTCAGCCTGCTACAGCGGCACTCAATACTGAAGGAGCCGGCGTGAGCCTCCGCTCCCTTCCCAAGAACTTATTGGTTGATCAAAAAGCCTTCTGGACGCTACCGCTTCATTTGGGTGTTAAAGATCTCACCTTCATCCTGCCGGCTACCGTTGGGAGTGCGCTCCTGGTTGGCAGTGATACTGCCATAGAGTCTCATTTGCCCACATCGCGAAACACCGTCAATAAGGCGGCCAATGCATCGACCGCCGGAATGGCCGCCCTTATTGGGACTGGTGGCGGGCTCTTCTTGATCGGGCAAATGACGCACGATGAGCACAAGCGTGAGACGGGATTCCTGATGGGCGAGGCCGCGATAGACGCATACGCTGCCTCCACCGCTATTCAATACATCACCCAGCGGGAGCGGCCGTTCACCGGGAATGGTCGCGGGCAATTTTTTGACGGAGGCAGTTCTTTTCCTTCGAATACGGCGGCGGTTAGCTGGGCGGCAGCCTCCGTGCTAGCACATGAATACCCCGGCACGCTCACGAAGTTACTGGCTTACGGAGTTGCAGCCGGGGTAAGCGCTGGCCGAGTCATAGGAGAGAAGCATTGGACGTCAGACGCGGTCCTCGGCAGCGCTCTCGGGTGGTACATGGGACGACAGATTTACCGGGCGCGATCCGCTGGCCCAGATATTGACGCGGCAAATTGGGGTACATTTGAGAAAGATCCGGACGATGAAGTCCGCAACCCGGCTTACATGGGCACGGCCTACATGCCACTCGATAGCTGGATTTATCCCGCATTCGAGCGGCTGGCAGCGCTTGGTTATTTACCGACGGAGCTAATTGCTATTCGCCCTTGGCCGCGTTTGGAATGCGCGAGGCTTGTTCTTGAGGCCGAAGAGCAAATGGGGGAGCCTGAAGGGGATAATTCGGAGATGCGGCAGGTGGTAATAGCGCTGCGCCAGGAATTTGCCATCGAACTCGCAAATCTCGAAGGGGCCCGGAATGTCAGCGCTCAGCTGGAGTCAGTCTATGCGCGAGCGACCCAGATCAGCGGTATGCCGCTCCGGGACAGCTATGACTTCGCTCAAACTATCTACGATGACTATGGACGACCGTATGGCCAGGGATTCAATGCAATCGCGGGGGTATCAGGCAGGGCAGAAGCAGGACCGCTAGCCTTCTATGTTCGGGGAGAATTTCAGCATTCCAGCTCAATCGCGGGTTATAGTCCGTCGACTCAACAAGCTATCGTTTATGCCAATGGTCAGGCTAATGGGGCTCCTGACCTTCCGCTCTCATCGGTTCCCACGTTTAACGGCGTAAATCAGTTTCGGTCCATTGAAGCCTATGTTGCATTGAATGTACACAACTGGCAAGCCTCATTTGGTCAGCAGAGCCTGTACTGGGGCCCGGATTACGGAAGCTCTTTGATGTTCTCGAACAATGCGCTACCGGAGGTGATGTTACGCGTTTCAAGAGTCACTCCATACCAACTTCCTGAGCCACTTAGTTGGCTCGGTAAGATTCGTAATACCATTTTCATTGGACGCCTTGGTACCTATACCTGGTTGCGAGGACCCTACCCGACCTTTCCGGTTTATGGAAGTCCCAGTCACCCAGTAAATCCGATTCCGTACACGTGGGGAGACAAGCTCGCGTTAAAGATGACCCAAAATTTCGAAGTTGGCGTTGCTCTTTCTGTTGTATGGGCCGGACAAGGAAGGCCCAGTACGCTGGAGACCTGGCTACACACATTCAGCAGTAGGGGAAATGCTCAACGACTGGATCCGGGAAAGCGCTACACTGGAATCAATTGTTCTTATCGCCTCCCTAAGCTCCGCGACTGGGTGACTTTATACATCGATGGAATGGCCAACGACGAGCCGAATCCCATCGCGTATCCCCAAGACTCGGCCTTCAATCCAGGGTTATATTTTCCCAAGCTTCCTAAGTTGCCCAAACTGGATCTTCGCGTGGAGGGAATCTATACCAATGTTCCAGGTCTTCCGGATCTTGGACCGTACTACCAAAATAACCGTTACGCGCAAGGGTATACGAACTACTCGCAGATTATCGGTAGCTGGGTGGGACGCCAAGGCGATGCCATTCAGGCATGGAGCACCTATTGGTTTTCGGCTCAGAACAAGATTCAGGTGGGATATCGCAGACAATGGAATGATCCCATATTTCTTGGTGGGGGCGGTCTGACCGACTTCTCGACCGCGGTGGACTGGCTCGTGAAACGGGATTTTCAGATTTCTTCGACAGTCCAATATGAACACTGGAACTTTCCATTCATTAGTTCGACTCCCAAGAATAATGTGGGCGTAGGATTCCAGGTGATGTTCTGGCCAGTGCACGATGCCGCGAAGTAGCTAGTCTAGTCCACCAGTCTCTGTCTAATGTGTTTTCGAAGTGCCAGTGCCTAAAACAACCACCCTGGACTTGGTTTGGCTTTGTACCGATACGTACTGTGTATTAATAAACCTAAACACGGGAAACGATGCTCGCGGAAATGTTTGACATTTCCGCAGTTGGCAGGGGGGAGCTTGCGTCAGTACCGGTCGAACGCGCTCCTGCACGAGGTTGCCAGTGCCGCCCAACGATAACTATCTTCCCAATGCTGCCATGATAGCTTCCGTGTTTCAGGAAACCGCCAGGAACCTGGAAGCGATCGCCAAGGACTCCTACATAGAGGAGGTCTGTCGGGCGGTCGAATCGCTCTGGTCATGCCTTCGCGCCTGCGGCAAGCTGCTGGTCTTCGGAAACGGTGGCTCCTCTGCCGATGCGCAGCACATCTGCGGCGAGCTGGTCGGAAGGTTCATGTGCGAGCGTCGCGCCCTAGCCGCAATCGCACTATCAACTAACCAGGCAGTCCTTACCGCGTGGAGCAACGACTACAGCTTCGAGACGGTGTTCTCCCGCCAGATCGAGGCTCTGGGTCGTCCGGGCGATGTTGCTTGGGGCATCTCGACCAGTGGAAATTCGCCAAACGTCGTCGAAGCGCTGAAGGTGGCCCGCCAACTTGGGTTGTCCACGATCGGCCTTACGGGGCAAGGCGGCGGAGGCATGGCGCAATGGTGTGATGTTCTGATGGCTGTGCCGCTCACCGAAACGCCCAGGATCCAGGAGGTTCATGTGATCACCTACCACGCGATCTGCGCCGCCGTTGAAAATAAAGTCGTTACTTCATGGATGGAGTCTACTCCCGCATCCGCAGGCCGGTAAGACCTGGTGCCGCCCTTCGTGCCGCCGTTTTCCTGGACCGAGACGGCGTGATCACGGAAGACACCCACTACCTGCATCGCGCCGAGGACGTACGGCTTATTCCCGGCGCACCCGAAGCGGTCGCCGACATCAATCAGCTTGGTTTTCCGGTGGTGCTTGTGACAAATCAGGCCGGAATCGGCCGCGGCTACTACGGTTGGCCGGACTTTGAAGCCGTGCAGGAGTGTGTCGAACGTGGTCTGGCCTCCTGCGGTGGGTGGGTCGACGCTGTTTGGGCGTGTTCCTACCATCCCAACGGCGGAACCGACGGGCCGGCGAGCTACTACAGAAAACCCAGCCCTGGAATGCTGGAAGAGGCAGCAGCGAAGCTCGCGCTTGACCTGCGCAATTCCTGGCTCGCGGGAGACAAACCCTGCGACATTGGAGCTGCCATAAACGCGGGAGTGCGCCGGGCCGTTCACGTGCTAACCGGCTACGGTCACGAGACCCGCGACGAGATCCATCGTTTGACGACAGAAAACCGAGCGTCTTGCGAAGTGCATTTCTGCGACGCCCTCAGCGATATCGTGCCGCTCCTCAAAGCGAACAGCGGCCCGCAGCTATGAAGAGACAAAACATATTGATTACCGGCGGCGCCGGGTACATCGGCTCGATTCTGTGCCCTGCCTTGCTCGAAGCAGGTCACAAGGTTACCGTCCTCGATTCCTTTTTTTTCCGGGCCAACAGCCTCGCTGCCTGCTGCGCCCACGCGGATTTCGACGTTATTCGTGGCGATTGCCGCAATGAACAGCTGGTTGCCGAGCTAGCCCGAGACGTAGACCTCGTCATCCCGCTAGCTGCCTTAGTCGGTGCGCCACTTTCTCAGCGGGACGCCGTAGGCACGGTCACCGTGAACCGGGACGCCATTCTAATGCTGTGCAAGGTGCTGTCAAAGCTGCAGCGAATCATCTACCCTACGACGAACAGCGGCTACGGCATCGGCGAGCCCGGTAAGTACTGTACCGAAGACACCCCGCTCCGGCCTATCTCTCTGTACGGGACCACGAAGGTCGAAGCCGAACAAGCGGTCCTTGACCGAGGGAACTCGATCACGCTGCGCTTGGCAACCGTCTTCGGCATGTCCCCGCGGATGCGCATCGACCTTTTGGTCAACGACTTCGTGTACCGAGCCGTCGCCGACCGAACGCTCGTGGTTTTCGAAGGTCATTTCAAGAGAAACTACATCCATGTCCGGGATGTCGCACAGGCTTTCCTTCACTGCATCGAACACTTCGACGGGATGCGGGATCGGCCGTACAACGTAGGACTCGACGACGCCAACCTCTCAAAAGTCGAGCTCTGCCAGATAATTCAGAAGCATGTTCCTGGTTTTGTCTACCTGGAGGCCCCGGTTGGCGAAGACCCCGACAAAAGGGACTACATCGTGTCGAACGCGCGCATCTACTCGACTGGTTTCCGCCCCCGCTGGTCGCTGGACTGCGGGGTTTCCGAGCTCATCAAGGGCTACAGATCCATTATCAACTCCCTGTACTCGAACGTCTGATGGAGATCAGAAACAAGCGGACTTTGGTGACCGGGGCCACCGGATTCCTGGGCAGGCATTTGATGCCTGTGTTGCACGAACGGTACGGGCGTGATCACGTTGTTGGCGTATCCAGCCGCGACTACGACCTCATGGATCCAGCGGAGGTTACAAGAATGTTCCGCGAGCAAAAACCGGATGTTCTCATCCACCTCGCCGCGTACTCTGGCGGGATCGGGGCGAACCGGGAATTCCCGGCTGATTTCTACTACCGGAACACTGTACTCACTTGCCAGGTCTTCCAGGAAGCTGCGAAATCCCAAGTCGCGAAGATGCTCTATCCGATGGGTGGCTGTTCCTATCCCGCCACAGCCCGATCGCCAATCGACGAGAGCCAAATGTGGGACGGCTTCCCGCAGCCAGACAGCGCAGCTTACTCGACCGCCAAAAAGATGGGAATTGTCGCAAGCGAATCCTACCGCTGTCAGTACGGTTTGAACTCGGTCGTCATCATTCCAGGGAACATGTACGGTGAGTTCGATAACTTTTGTCCTCGCGACTCCCACGTGGTGCCGGCGATGATTCGTCGCTATTACGAAGCGGTTCAGACTGGCCAGGAACGGGTGGTGATGTGGGGAACGGGGGCGCCGGTGCGCGACTTGGTATACGCCGGAGACGTTGCCGCCACCATCCCATGGTTCCTCGAGAACTTCGACAGCACCGGGCCGGTCAATATTTCGTCCGGAACCACCACCAGCATCCGGGAGTTGGCGGAGACCGTGGCCGAGGTAACCGGCTTCAGGGGCGCGATTGAGTGGGATAGTTCCAAACCCGACGGACAGAAGGTAAAGATTTTCGATGTGACGAAACTGAACGCAATGGGTCTGACGTGCCCGACGCCACTTCGGACCGGACTCCAAAAGACGGTGTCCTGGCTGGAGGCAAACTACGGCACCCGCGGCGACGGCATCCGGCTGTGATCGCAACCGCCAACCAGATGACGCCGTTTCAGTCTATGCGTTCCATCTATGAGCACGGTAGTGGTATAACAATCCGAAGTGGAAACGCTGCTGTTGAGGGCTGTTGCCAGGCTGCATGATCTTCATCCTCGGTGGAAAAGGCTTTCTTGGATCCGCCCTGGTCCGATATTGCGAGGCGCGGGGGTGGGAGCACGTCGCGATCGACCAGCAGGAATATCCGGTTCTGGCCGGCGGTTCTTGTGATCTGTTAATTAACGCCAACGGCAACTCCAGAAAATTCCTGGCGCGCGAAGCACCGTTGGAGGACTTCGATCTGAATGTCCGCTCTGTCAGGAAAACGCTCGAGGATTTCCGATTCGGCATGTACGTCTATTTTTCTTCGGCCGATGTCTATCCCGATTCGAGTTTCCCGGCAACGACCTTAGAGGACGCACCTATCGATACGGCCTGTCAGTCTCCCTACGGCTTTCATAAGTATCTGGGAGAGCAATGCGTGCGCTTTAAGGCTCCTGAGTGGCTAATCCTGCGCCTCAGCGGGTTTGTCGGACCGGGCCTCCGAAAGAATCCGATTCACGATTTGCTGGCGGGCGAGCCTCTTTGGGTTAGCGCCGACAGCGAATTTCAATACATGCACACCCAAGACTTGGCCCGCATTGTATTCGAACTGGCGCTGGATCGTGGTGCACGCCGCGAAGTGATTAATGTCGGCGGGGAGGGCGTGATCTCTGTCGAGCAAGCCGCGCGTATGGCCGGAAAGCAGCTGACCGCTCGCCCAGGAAGCCCGCGCGTACGGTGTGAACTCTCGCTGTGGCGGTTGGCCGGCTACTGCACCGTACCTGGGACCTCAGACACGGTCCGGGATTTTGTGAGATCCCCAGGCGAATTATGAACCCTTCCGCTTCACCGAGTGTAGCCGCTGTAGTCCTGGCCGGAGGTCTGGGGACGCGCGTCCGCGCTCTCTATCCCGATCTTCCCAAACCAATGATCCCTGTCAGCGGGCGCCCATTTATGGACTGGATTCTGATGCACCTTCGGGAGCAGAGAATTAGGGAGGTGGTAATTTCCGCCGGATATCTTGGAGAGGTTATCGCCGGATACTACCGCACACACCCCATGACCGGACTTTCGGTCAGCGTCGTTCAGGAACCTGAACCACTGGGGACTGCAGGGGCATTCCTATACGCGCGGAATCACACCACCGCCGCGAAACTGCTGGTGCTCAACGGAGACTCACTGGTTTGCGCACCGCTTGAGGAGTTAGCCCGGGGCTCCGATCCGGCAGTCATCCTCGGCGTTGAAGTTCAGGATTCGTCCCGCTACGGAACCCTTGATGTGGACGGAGAGGGGCGGCTGTTGCGCTTTGGCGAGAAGCAGCGTGGGGCAGGCATGATCAACGCCGGAGTGTACCTATTCCGACGAGAGACTATACGGCTGTTCCCCCGGAAGCTTCCGCTCAGTTTCGAAACGGATGTCTTCCCGGCGCTGATTGCGTGTGAGGCTGGCGTGCGGGTTCGCGTGGTCAGGGCCCCGTTCCTCGACATGGGCACTCCAGAGTCATTGCTCACGGCGGCGGCGTTCATCGATTCTCACTTTTCATGGCACGCAACCTAATGATTATCAGCCGGGCACCTCTTCGCGTGAGTTTTTTCGGTGGCGGCACCGATTATCCCGAGCACTTCGCCAGTGAGGGCGGCGCTGTGCTAGGAACAGCGATTGACAAGAGTATTTACATCACCGCCAACCGATTTCATAGTGAATTGTTCGATTATTCCATTCGGGTTGCGTACCGAAAAGTCGAGCTCGTTCAGTCGGTTGATCAGATTGAACACGCCCCATTTCGCGAGACCCTCAAACGCTGCGGTATCGCCCGCGATATCGAGCTCAACCACATAGCCGATCTGCCCGCCTTTACGGGTCTGGGGTCGTCGTCCAGCTTCACGGTCGCTCTTCTGCAGGCGCTGCACGCCTACTGCGGGCGGTATCGCAACGGCATTGACCTTGCCTATGAAGCCATCCATCTGGAACGGCATGTGTTCCGCGACTCCGTGGGTTGCCAGGACCAAGTCTTCGCTGCTGTCGGGGGCTTCAACTTGATCGAATTTCGGGCCGAAGATGATATTCAGGTCTTCCGGGTTCCGATATCGCCGCAGCGGTTAGGTCAGTTACGTGATCACCTGATGATCTGCTTCACCGGCATTCGGCGGTCCGCATCCGAGGTTGCCGCCAAACAAATCCGGAAAATATCGCACAATCGTTCCGCGCTGCTTAGGATAAGGCACCTGGTGGACGAGGCTTGCAACGTGCTGGTGTCCGACCGCAATCTGTCCCGTTTTGGCGAACTGCTTCACGAGAGCTGGATGTGCAAGCGGAGTTTGCATGAGGAAGTGAGCTCGGGCGCTATTGACCAGCTTTACGATCGTGCGCGGTCCGCCGGTGCGCTGGGGGGAAAACTCCTGGGTGCGGGTAACGGCGGCTTCCTATTGCTGTTTGTGCCTCCGGAGAAGAAGTCTCGGGTGCGACTGGCGCTGGGAAATCCGGTGGAACTGAAGATCGGTCTGGGAGCGCCGGGCTGCCAGATCATCCACGGACAATACGACGCGCCCGTGCAGGATTCCACGGGTCACTTCTTGGCGGTGGCAGGTGCGTAACCGCGGGGCCAGCATCGCGGATTCGCCGGACTCAAGCGCGCTTCTGCCTCAGTCGCCGGACTGCTCCGAGTCTCCAAAGCCGAATCCAGTGGCAACTCGTTTTCCCTTTGTTCTCGACGTGGAGACGGCTCGAACCTTCCTGCGGTCCTTCAAAGGCAACAGTCTTCGCGCGCGGTTTGTAGGGGGGGTTCTGTGGTCGACACTGGGCGCTGTGGCCTCCCAGGGCCTGACCTTGGCAACCTCCGTCGTGGTCGCGCGATTCTTGGGGAAAACGGGTTTTGGAGAGTTTGGAATGATCCAGAGCACCGTGGCCATGCTGGCTATCTTCGCGGGCATGGGGTTGGGCATGACGGCCAACAAACATGTGGCGGAGCTGAAATGGCCGGACCCGTCAAGGGCAGGGCGCATGATCGGCCTCAGCAACGTCTCAGCCCTGGTCAGTGGCTTCTTGCTGGCGATGGCACTTTTTGTTTTCTCCAGGGGACTCGCCGCAACCGTCCTCAACGCACCCACGCTAGTCCTCGAACTCCGCATCGCCGCCGGGCTGCTGATGCTGATCGCAATCAACGGTGCCCAGACCGGCACGCTCTGCGGCTTTGAGGCATTCAAAGCAATCGCCCGGACAAACATAATACGTGGCGTCTCGGCGTTTCCGGTGGCGATCGCCGCTGTCTGGCGCTGGGGACTGCCCGGAGCCGTATGCGGCCTTGCGGCGGCAGAGTTCGTCAGTCTCATCTTCAACTACGTCGCCGTGCGGAAGGAATGTGCGGCTCATGGTGTGTCCATACGGTACAGAGGCAGCTGGAGCGAGCGGCGCGTACTCTGGGCATTCTCCATTCCGGCAGTTGTCACCGGCGCTCTGGTAGCTCCGGTGGCATGGGCGGCAAACGCCATTCTGGCGAATCAACCCAACGGCTATTCTGAATTGGGCGTCTTTAATGCGGCCAATCAGTGGCGAAGTGCGATCATCTTCGGCGCCTCGCTGCTTTCCCAACCGCTGCTTCCCATGTTGTCCAATCTTGCGGCCGAAGGGAGGGCCGCGGCTTTTAAGAGGATTCTGACCGGCAATCTCATTGTCACCCTGGCTGCCAGCTCGGGTATTGCCCTTGTGGTCATTTTGCTGTCCCCGTGGATTCTCAGAGCGTACGGGCGGAATTTCACGTCAGGCGTGTGGGTGATGGTCCTGTTGGTCTCGGCCGCGGTTTTGAGTTCCACTGTCAACGTCATTGGGTATGCGATCGCGAGTTTAGGTAAGATGTGGTCCAGCCTCGCATTCAACGCCGTCTGGGCTCCCGTGTTGTTTTCTTCGGCCTGGCTTCTGGTGCCCCGATATGGGGCCATGGGCCTGGCCGAAGCAGTATTCATCTCCTATGTCGTACATGTCGTGCTGGTCGGCGGCTATACCTGGCTGGTGTTGCGCCCGGGTTCCTTTGCGGTCGGTAGACACGCGGCATCCGACTCGCTGTAGCTGATCAACCTATGCAAAACAGCTTCGCAAGCAGAATGAACTCTGTCATGCGACACGTCGGAAGGCGCACTCTGGGTACCTATCAGCGGAGTCGGGGTCTGCTCTGGGGAAACCAGATCGGTTGGAAGAAAACCAATGCCGGGTTCTCCATGTTGATAGATCCCTCCGATCAGGACGACCGTGCGTTTTGTCTGGGTCTCTACGAGCGACCCTTAGTTCGTCTGATTGAAGCCGTGGTTCGTCCCGGTGACCTCTGCATCGATGTTGGAGCGCATAAAGGCTTCATCTCACTCCATCTCGCAAAGGCGGTCGGTCGGGAAGGCCGTGTCATCAGCATCGAGCCCGATCCCCGAGCGATGCAAATCCTCACGTCGAACTGCCGGCGAAACCGGGCCGTCAACGTGGAACTCTATTCCTGCCTTCTCGGCAATGCGGCGAGAGTGTGCGAATTCTCGCTGTCGACGCGGCTGGGTTGGTCGAGCATGTTTCCGAACGAACTGGCGCAAACGGCTGTCTCCCGCACGATTTCCATCCAGACCCGCACGCTCGACGATCTCATTGGGGAAGCCGGAGTAGCAGAGAGCTGCCGACTTTCACTGGTGAAGATGGACGTGGAAGGGGCGGAACCACTGGTACTTGCGGGCGCTTTGCACACGTTAGCAACTTTTCGGCCGGTCGTGCACTTCGAGGTGAACGAGGCGTCCCTGCGGGCCGCCGGCAAGTCCCCCGGCGAAGTTGCAGACTTTTTTTTCGCCTTGGGATACAAACTCTACGAGATCAAAAGCGCGCCCAGAATCTCTGGGATTGCTTACCACTATGAACTCGCCGAGCTGCCGCCGCCGGGCTCCTCCCAGACCAAAGACATTGTGGCGCTGGTCCCAAGACAGCACGCGACCACGCTCGGCAGGCGCCCCCAGTGAAGGTGTCCAGCTACACGGAGAAAAACAGAGGAATGCTTACAGCCAACCCGACCGACACGGCAATCGCGGTTTTCGACGGCACCGCCGAAAGGTTTGCATGCGCAGTGGACCAGCAGATCGCCACCGGCACCTACTTGAGAGGCGATATTTTCATGCTGGCGGCAGTTTCGTCGGTTCCCGCTTTGGGCGACATTCTCGATTATGGTTGCGGCCCCGGCCGCATCTCCACAATTCTCGCGCGCTGCGGATTTCGCGTTCGCGGATTCGACACCTCGCCCAGCATGGTTGCGATCGCACAAAGTCAGTCTCTGACTGGATTGGATGTCGAGTTTCGTACAAGCGGGATCGACACGGGCGGCGACCCTCAATCGGCCTACGATGCTGTGGTATGCTCCAGCGTGATTGAGTATGTCACTGAAGCGGAGAAGCTTCTCCGGTGGTTTCACAATGCCCTTCGCCCCTCCGGAGTTCTGATTATCAGCTTCGCCGTATCCTCTGTGTTCCGACGTTACGTGCGGCTTCGCAACACCACCGATTATATTGACTCTCAAAAGCACACGTGGAACTGGCGGCAATTCCAGGCTCTGCTCAATAGGGCGGGCTTCACGCCGGTTCGTAAACCCATTTATTTCGACTCTTATCACGATGAGTTTACCTGCTTGCGTTCCCCGTGGGGAGCTCTGCTGGGCCTCGTAATCGCCCGCAAGTCGTGAATGCGAGGCTTGATTCTCATGAAATCCTGCTTGCTTCACCCAAACAGGGCTACCCCATGCGCGTGATTGTCGTCACCTGGCTGTACGCTCCGACACCGACTCCACGCGCCATCCGCTGGCAGACGCTCAGCGAGGAGTTCGCGCGGGCAGGCCACCGGGTCGAGGTGATCACGAGTGAAGTCCCTGGCGCCACCTCCTCGTCAGGATTGGAAGGGCTCACCATCCATCGCGTCGGGGGCGTCTTCGGTGCGAACATCGGACCGGCGATCCGTTCCACGGCGGCGAAAGAAAGCCGTGACACGAGGCGAGTCAGCACGCGCATTAGAAAGTTCGCCTCCAACATGGCCTGTCGTATTTACGACGCATCGTGGAAGAAGGTGTACTGGCCCGATCGGGCTTGTTGTTGGTTCCCGGCTGCCCTGCGCAGGGTCGAACGAATCGTGAAAGATGGTGATTGCGACGGAATCATTACCGTGTCGCTTCCATTCACCGCGCATCTGGTTGGTTACAGCATAAAACGCAGACACCCGGAGTTACCTTGGATTGTCGATATTGGCGATCCGTTCGCCTTGCAGGACAAGGAGGCACCGAACAACTACGCTCTGCATCGCCGCCGCAATACGCTCTGGGAAAGAAAGGTTCTCGCGTCGTCCGACTATGTTTCTGTCACCAATCAGACGATGTCCGACCTGTACGCGTCGATGTTTCCCGATGCGCGAAGT
The DNA here is from genome assembly GCA_963755865.1 of uncultured Acidobacteriaceae bacterium. Taxonomy (GTDB): domain Bacteria; phylum Acidobacteriota; class Terriglobia; order Terriglobales; family Acidobacteriaceae; genus Bog-257. The sequence continues at coordinate 42,101 of CAVWLY010000013.1, forward strand.
AGGCTGCGCGTGATTCCTCCCTGTGCTCCGGCGGATGTCCCTCGCTCAGACACTTCCATCTTTCTGACGAATGGGGCCGTTCGCATCGTCTACGCCGGGCGCCTTTACCAGGGTATTCGAAGCCCGCGGTTCCTGCTGGCCCTACACCGCGCGCTTTCCGGTATTCTGGAGCGTCGCTGCGAACTTCACTTCATCGGCGATGTGTCGGACTGCGCGGATGATTTTCGCTCCTGTGCCGGAGACAGTACGATTTTCATTCACGGTGTGCAGTCTCACGAGAGGACCCTCGGCGCCCTGAGCACGGCCGACGTGCTTGTGAACATTGCAAATACAACGTCGTATCAACTTCCGAGCAAGATAGTGGAGTACGCGGCCATGGGAAAAAAGATATTGACCGTTAGCACGGCTGAGGGCGACCAATCGACGTGCCTCCTCCAGGACTACCCGGCAGCCCTCACCCTTCATGATTCAGGAACCGATCCGACACCCGACCAAGTCAGGCGACTGAACCAATTTATCCATTACAAGCCCGATGCGCATTCTGCTCGCTTGCTCCAAACTTGGGGGGATCGATTCCGGCCAAAGCAGGTCGGCCGTGCCTACCTCGAGCTGGTTGCGGATGCTGGGCGGGGCGGCCGGATGTGCTCGGAACCCGAAGCATCTGTGCGTCAGAGGTCGGCTGGGACAGCGCCTGTGTCGTAGTCACGGTGGCGGTGCTTCCGTGGGGAGAACATCCTCCCTATGAAATTCTAAGGGTATAGGTTCTGATCGAACGGAGGATAATTGAGTATGAGCAGATCAATACGGGCTTTCGGTTTTATCACGGCCATGTTGGCCGGGTCGGGAGCGTGGTTCACAGCTTTCCCGCAGGCGGCCACGCCACAGGCCACCGTGAACATCGGGAGCTTTGGCGGAAAAGGAGACGGAGTCACCGACGATACCGAAGCGATGAAAGCCGCCCTGAGAGGGACCGCGCCGCAAGGAACTCTGGCATGTCCCGGCAGCAGTGTATACATCATTACCACCGTGAGCCTACCTTCTCATATAACTATCTCCGGGACTTGCACGATCAAACAGAAGGATCATACCGTCGATCGAGCCATTTTGAATATTCCTAACGGGTCGTCCGATATTACTATTGACGGCATCACCATAGACGGCAATCGCCTCAACGTATCCGGCAATAACGCCCATGGGATATTTGTCTCCAACGCCTCCAATATCACGATAAAGAACGTCAAATTTAACAACGTTAGAAGAAACGGAGTCCTGATCGCCGGCGGTAAAGGTTTCACGTTGGCGAACCTGACCGGCGCGAATTTTGGCGTAGCCGCCGATCATGCCATCGGATCCCTGGTTCAAGCCTGGCAGGGTGCAAGCGACCTCAATATGTCCAACCTCCACATGGAAACCTTCTATGGTATAGGTCTGAATATAACGAAGGTACACAACATCACCCTGCGCGACTCCAATCTGTCCGGAAGTACGATGTCCAGCGGCATGACCATTGAAGGTTCGACAGGCGTGGTGCTTCACAACGTCACTGCGTCGAACAATTTTGCGCACGGTTTTGAGCTGACTGGCGATGATGGCTTGCAGGCTGACACGCTGGTTGCCGAGAAAAATCAAGTTTATAACTATCTGATCGGCGTATTTTCAGAGGGAAACCTCCCCGGCCGTGACTACCACATCACGAATCTGGTTTCCAGTGGCGCGGGAAAACAAGGGATAATGATACAGGGACTTATCGGTGCGGATTTCCGCGATTGGCATGTCAGTGATGGTGTCACCATGCTGCGGGATGGCCGTACCCAGACGCGGCCAAGCAACATAGCCTGGACCGACTGCACAATCGACCGCGTAACGCTTGAACACGCAGACAACATCCGGTTCAATCGGAAACCAGGACAAATTTCAGCCGTCGATTCAAATCCGGTTATCCCTTGAGTAGCGTTTTTTGCTGACCCTTGCGTCTGCGGGAAACCTGTCTTCGGAAGCGCCCGTTCGGAGTCAGGGCGCCCGCAGCCGGTAGAAGGGGAATCTTGGACAATCAGGCGATTTCGATAGTAGTCTTCATCATCGCGGTCGTTTGCGGCGTTTCGCTGTCCCTGACACGCGCCTTGCAGCTTGCAGTGATTCTGACGTTTGTCCCCTTGTTCCGCGTGTCCGTAGACCTTGGCGTGAAAGAACTGGGGCTTCGTCCCGAGGACCTCCTCGTCTTTATTCTTCTGGTCCGCGTCATCCTGTCTACGCCTGCTGCTCCGATGAGTAAGTGGACTCGCAGGTTCGCGTTTATGTACGCAGGGCTCATAGCATGGCTGCTCGTCGGACAGGTGGTATCCATCCTACGAGCTCCCAGCGGCGAGGTGTTTTTTTACACGATTCAAAAGGCGATGGGAGTCACGGCGTTCCTCTTTGTGACCCATCGCGTCGTTCGGACCGAAGCTGCGGCTAAAAAGCTCCTTGCAGCGAGTCTGGTAGGTGGCATTGGCCTGGTAATCGCGGTGATGGCGTCGAATACGATCTACGATGTACCAATCGGGGACTCGCCAACGTTCGACCAAGACATGTATGTCGCTAAGTTCGGCGAGATCGAATATTTGCAAGAGTGGAATCCGAACAACATCGGAATCGCCTGCGGCGGACTTGCGCTGGCCGCGCTGGCTCTCACCGAAGGCGCTCGCAGTCAGAAGGCGCGAACAGCGGCAATCGCCTGCTCGGCACTGTTCACCTGGAGCATGCTGCGTTCCTACACTAGGACGGCAATCTTTGCCTTCGCCATGGTGGTTCTCTTCGCTATCCTATGGAAGATGCGCAGGCTGACAAAGGCGAACCTGTTAGTCATAGGTTTCGTCTTACTCACGGGGGTTGTCGCCCTCTTCACCCTCAGACGTGAGGCATTCGAGTTTAGCCTTTCGGAGGATATCAACGTTGGCTCTAGGCCAGTTGTGTGGTTGGCAGCCATAGATGCTATTACCACTCATCCCTTCGGATATGGGGTGGGCACAGGTGATATGGCCTTTCTTGACAGTCTTGGCGCGCGTCTCTCGGCTCACAACGACTGGCTAGACTACGCGCTGGAGATGGGCGTTCCGGGCTCACTTTGGGCGTTAACGACATTCCTCCTGATGGGGAAGGCCGTGTGGGAGCCGGCGCGAGCGAAACCCGGGCTGACGCCCCAAATGATCGGCTTTTTGGTGTTCGTGTACTTCCTCATTTGTTCCCTGAGCCTGCAGGTATTCGTCTTTGCTAAGCAGCCGTTCGTAATGCTTGCGGTCTTTCTTGCTCTTGCGAACGTGTCCTCTCTGAGGGCCCGCGCTGGAGGTGGGTCTCCCCCCTTAGCCGTACCGGTACCGGAGCCGGCGTCGTGAATTCAGAGCCGCGATTCCGGATTCTGCATGTCGTCAGTGCCCTGACGCGGACCGGGCCTGGCAGGAATCTTGTCGATTTCGTTTCGCGAGCACGTTCCCGCAACTGGGATTCGATGGCGCTGGTGATCAAAGATGCCGATCCAGGGCTGCTCAATGAACTGCAGAACGCCGGCTGTGAATGTGCGGTTCTTGGTCAGCGGACTATTTTGCCGACTCCGCGAATGATCGCCCAGGTCGCCCGTACAATCTGGCGATATGATCCGGACCTGCTCCAAGTCTCGCAATGTGGCTTGTCGGAATGTGCGGTCCGGGTCGCTGCGCGGATGACTGGAAAGCATGCGGTTCCGATCGTGTCGCTCGTGCAGACCAAAGCTCGGGACTATTACCTGTCCGCGCACGGTCGTGCGGTTTGGAATCTCGTCAGGGCTGGCGAGCTCTTCACCAGAAGACTGGTGACGCGCTATGTCACCAATGCTTCCCACCTGAAGGAATACACCGTGCACTGTGAAGGAGTGGCACCCGAAAAGATCCGGGTAATCCCGAACGCAGTGGACACCGGCTGGTACACGTGGTCGGCCGAAATGGCCGCGGCCGGACGTAAGTGGTTTGGCTATAGCGACTCTGAACTTGTCATCGGATCGGTGGCATCCATCACAAGGGCCAAGGACCACCCAACACTGCTTCGCGGGTTCGCGGCAATTCGGGATGAATTTCCACGGGCACGTCTGCTGCTGGTAGGCTCTGGAGGCGGCGATCACGCTAACATGGTACGTGCGCTGATCGCCTCATTGGGCTTGACCAATGTCTGCACATTGGCGGGTAACATGTCCGATGTCAGGCTGGCTCTGGCGGCCATGGATGTGTTTGCCCTGACATCTTTGGTGGAGGGCAGCCCCACGGCGCTGATTGAGGCCATGTCTATGGCTCGGGCATGCGTCGTGACCTCCGTGGCCGCGGCGCGTGAATTGATCCGGCCTGGCGAGGAAGGACTCATAGTACGCATCGGTGATCCGGGAGATCTGGCCAACGCCTTTCGCCTGCTCCTGCAGTCGGCCCAATTACGCGCCAAGCTGGGCGCCGCGGGGCGTGAGCGGACACGGGTTGAGTTTTCGCTGGACCGCAACCTCGACAGATACGCCGCGCTTTACGACGAATTGCTTGCTTCGAAAATGCACGGGAGATCTATGCCGGCGAACACACGCCGGCGCTGGTTCACGCCCACCAAACAGGCGAGTCTTTCACCTGTAACGCGAAGGGGCGCTGATCGGAACGTTTCATGAGAATCGCACTCATGACGGCGCACTTCTACCCAGAACCAGCTGCCGGTCAGCGTGTTCACGAACTCTGCCAGACCTTCGCCGCTGCCGGTTTCCACACCGTTGTCTTCACGGCCACACCCGATGCCACCCTTGCGGCCGGGCATTCAGAAGAGATGAGCCGAATCGAGGTACGGCGGCTCTGGTCACCGATCCGATCAGGAATCGGGCTGTTACGAAAGACAATGGCGATGCTCTTCTTTCACGGGGCGGCGGCAATCGGCGTGCTCACCAGCGGCCGGAAGTTCGACGTGATCGTGAGCGTTTCGACACCTCCTCTCGCCCATGTGACGGGCGCCTGTCTGTCAGCCCTGTGCGGGAGCAAACATGTCTTCTGGTGTGCAGATCTTCACCCCCAGTCCGCCATTCGGCTCGGCCTCGTCGGCCGCAATAGCCTACGGGCGCGTGTTATGTCGTATCTCAACACGTGGGCCTTGCGGAAATGTGATGTCATTGTGGCGGTGGGGTCGTGCATGCGCGACGAGCTGATCGCATCGGGGGCGCCGGCCGAGCGAACGTTGGTGGTCCCCATGTGGCATCGCGACGACCTTAGCGCACGCGACACCGCGTCGGAAGTGGCTGACTTACGGTCTCGGCTCGGTCTGTCGGGACATTTCGTCGCGATGTATTCCGGGAATCTGGGCCGGATGCATCAGTTTGAGACCGTGCTGGATGCCGCGACGCGCCTGAGCGGCGAGATCACTTTTTTTGTCGCGGGAGGTGGGCCAGGCGCACGTGCCCTACAAGATTTTCACGCGCGCGCGGGGCTGCCGAACCTCCGCTGCCATCCACTGTTTCCCGAGGAAGAACTGGGAGTGTCGCTTGCGCTTCCCAACGTCCATCTCATCACGCTTCGTCCCGAGATGTGCGGCGTCTCCGTACCAGGGAAGCTGTACGGTGCTATGGCTTCCGGACGGCCGGTTATCTTTATCGGCCCGGAAGGCAGTGAGGTCGCCCGCACTATTCAAGAAGAACGGTGCGGATTTGTGATCGCTCCTGGCGACACTGAGGGGCTGGTATCTGCACTTCGGAGCCTCAAGGGCGATCCCGAACTCGTACGAGCGCTGGGCCGGCGCGGGCGCGACGCATTTCAGGAGCGCTATTGCATGTCTAAGCGTACTTCGCAGTGGGTCCGCGTTCTGGAGTCCGTTGTGGACGTGGAGTTGGCGGCCAGTCTGGCCGCTGCGGAAGGCGACTGATCGACTTCATCCTGTTCTCTCCGGTGCTTGCTATGCGTGCGGCGGCGACATGGATGTCCTCTGCGGGGCCTCCACCCGATTCCCGGGTCGCTCGGTCGCCTGCGGGTTTCCTGATTCTTTCTTCTAAGTAGATTCCGGGCGAGGCAAAGGCAAAATGAAATCCTTGATTCTGTTGTGCACGCTGCTGAGCAGTACCGCCTACAGTCAGGTCGGGATGGTTGGCGGCGGAACGCTGACCAACGGCGCCATAGTAACCGGCGACGGAGGTCAGCTCGTTCAGACGCCCTGCAGCAATTGCACTCTGAACGCATCCGGAGATATGACCATTCCCGGTATCCTGAGTGTGGGCACTAACAGCACAATTAACGGCAATCTGACCCTGGGTAGCGGCACCATGCTGTTCGGTCCAACTACGACATTTACCGCAAACGGCATGACCCTGTTTTCGTTCGATCCCGCAGGATCGCAGGGTGGAAATCTGTTCCTCGGAGGGGCCCTATTGAGTTGCGGTTCACATTGCACCTCCCCTCAGGGGACGGGGAACTACACTCTTAGTCCCGCTGGCGGAGGCAGTTACCTTGCTTCCAACAATAGTGCTGTTGGATTCAATAGTCTGCGCTCCCTCACGACCGGTTACAGCAATGCCAGTATCGGCGTGTTCGGTCTGCAATACACCACCACCGGATACGATAACGCCAATGTCGGATTGGGCGGTTTGCTGTTCAACACGATAGGTCACAATAACGCAAACGTTGGTACTGACGGCCTCTGGCAAAACACGACCGGGAATTTTAATACCAATGCTGGCGATAACGGGTTGTCAGCCAATCGCTCTGGGATAGAAAACTCCAACCTCGGGCACGATGGACTCCTAAGCAATCAGACGGGGAGCTACAACGTCAACGTCGGAGATTACGGTCAGTATCATGCAGTTTCCGGATGGAGTAATACTAGTGTAGGGGCTTATAGCCTGTACAACACGAGCGGCCAGAATAATGTCGCTCTTGGCTATGCCGCGGGATTTTGGGAAACTGGGTCGAATACGCTGTACGTCGACAACCAGTCCAGGGCGAATCTGAGCGCCGAGAGATCGCAGGCACTCATGTACGGCATATTTGGGTCTACACCGGCCCAACAGTACCTTACGCTGAACGCCAACGTCGTGATGAGAAGCCCCACTACGACGTTGGAAGTCAATGGAACCGCGAAGTTCAATGGCGCGGTGACCTTCGCGCCCAACCAAACCTTCCCGGGCGCGATCACTGGGGCAATGATAGGGAGTGGCCTGCAGGCGAACGGCCCGACCATGAGTCTGATTACGAGTTGCGACAAGGGCCAGGTGCTCACCTGGAACGGTTCAGACTGGCAATGTGGCGAACGCAGTAGCAGCGGTATTAGCGGGGTAACCGCGGGCGTCGGTCTTACTGGTGGCGGCACGAGCGGTAAGGTCACGCTGAACTTGGACACTACAGAGGTCCCCCGACTGGCGACTGCCAACTCGTTCACCAACAGCCAGACTGTGACCGCTACCGACGCCGGTATCACCGCGGTGCAGGTTGAGGCCGCCGATACTACCGCTGCAAACACAGCCATACAAGGGATGGCAAACGGGCCGAATGCTATCGGTGTCAGCGGCCAAGCGAACAACGGCTCGACAGCCGTAGGAGTTCTGGGAATCAGCAGCAGTGGTCTGGCGGGAGAATTCAACGGCAATGTAAGTATTTCGGGCAGCCTTTCTCAGGCGGGAGGCTCATTCAAAATCGACGATCCCGTTGATCCCGAAAACAGATACCTCTACCACTCTTCCGTAGAATCCCCCGACATGAAGAACATCTACGATGGCGTCGCGGTGCTCGATGCTGATGGTGACGCTGCGATTCAACTGCCCGACTGGTTCCAGGCATTGAACCGCGACTTCCGCTACCAATTGACCTGCATAGGTGGGTTCGCACCGGTGTATATTTCCCAAGAGGTCAGTAACAACCAGTTCAGCATAGCTGGCGGCAAAGCCGGTATGAGAGTGTCGTGGCAAGTGACGGGAATCCGTGAGGACCCGTGGGCTAATGCGCATCGCATCCCGGTCGAACAGGAAAAAAACGCTCAGGAACGCGGCTCCTATTTGCATCCGGAAGTCTACAACGCATCTCCCGATAGAAATGTCTTTGTCATCGAGCACCCCAACACAGCGAAATAGCCCCTTGTGATTTGTTCCCGTCTGGTCAACTCGAATGTCTCGCGTCCGTGATCTGTTGATCGCACTGATATTTCTGGTGGCGTTCTCGCCTATCCTGCTGGCCTGCGCTTTGGCCGTTCGCCGTAGCTCACCAGGACCCATCCTCTTCCGGCAGCGACGGTTGGGGATTCAAGGACGGCCGTTTCACCTGCTGAAATTCCGCAGCATGATTCATAACGCCCCGGACCTCCGCAACCCCGACGGCTCTGCCTATACCGGCAGCGACGACCCCCGGGTCACGCGGGTCGGGCGCTTTCTCCGGAAGACCAGTCTTGACGAGTTGCCGCAGCTCTTCAACGTACTTCGCGCCGAAATGAGCCTTGTCGGCCCACGTCCTGACCAGCTCGACCAGATCCGTTTCTACACGGAAACGGAGAAACGGAAGCTGCTGGTTAAGCCGGGAATCACCGGCCTGGCACAGATCTGCGGGCGTAACAACATCACCTGGGAACAGCGCAAGGCCCTTGATGTCGAATACGTTGATCGCCGGTCGTTCTGGCTCGACCTTGCCATACTCGCAAGAACAATCCCTTACGTCATTCTGAGAAAAGACATCAACACGGATGGCCACAACAAAACTTCCCGCGCCACTGTCTCGCATTGAAACGCCGTCCGCCACTGCGGTGTGGCGAACTCTTGATTGGGATACCGGCGAGTTCGGCATGCTGGCTGCCCGGCTGGACGTGCTCGAGGCTTCCGGCGCGTACGACGAGGCTCGCGCCCAAAAGCGGGAACTGCTCGCCAAGGTACTCGATCAATGCCGGGGAGCTGGCATCCGTCACTTGTCTGCCCGTGTGGATACCGGAGACTTCACCACGATGCACGCGCTCGAGGAGGCCGGTTTCGAACTCATCGATGGCATACAGACGTTCGGCATTTCGCTAAAAGGAAATCTCGGTCCCATGCCGCCCGGTACGCGCCTGTTCGAGCCCAACGACCTGCCGGCAGTTCTCGAAATCGGCAGGACTGCGTTCATCTACGACCGCTTCCATGCCGACCCGTCGCTTCGGCCTGAGGTCGCTGACCAGGTTAACGAAAGCTGGACTCGGAACTGCTGTCTCGGTACTGCGGCCGACGCGGTGGTTGTGGCCGACGAGGAAGGCCGCGTTGCCAGCTACGTGACCTGCCGGGCGGGCCACGACGCAGACCGTGGGGTCATCATTCTGGTCGCGACCGCCGGATGGGCCCGAGGGAGGGGGGCCGCCCGCCGCGCCAGTTCGGCCGCTCTTCACTGGTTCAAAGGACAGGGGCTTGAAACCGTCGAGGTCGGAACGCAGCTTCGAAATATCCCCGCTGCCCGCCTTTACGAGAGCCTCGGATTCCGGATGACTCGCACAAGTCTCACGTTTCGAAAGATTCTCTGATGCGTAATTCATTTCTCCCCTATTGCCTCCCGCTTATCGGCGAGGAAGAGATCTCCGAAGTTGCCGATAGCCTCCGCTCCGGCTGGGTGACCACTGGCCCGAAAGTAAAGCGCTTTGAGAACGAATTCGCCGCTTACGCCGGAGCGAGGCACGCCATCGCTGTGAACTCATGCACCGCCGCGTTGCACACGTCTCTAGCTGCCTTAGATATCGGTTCGGGGGACGAAGTTATTGTCCCGACTTTGACGTTCTGCGCCACCGCCAACGTTGTGGTCCATCTGGGCGCCACCCCGGTCATCGTGGATGTGGACCGGAACTTCCACATGTCGGTCGAAGCGCTATGTCGAGCGATAACCCCGCGCACGAAAGCAATTATCCCGGTGCATTACGCCGGCCAGGCCTGCTCCCTTCGGGAAATCCTCGCTCTCGCGGAGAGCCACGGAATTCCCGTGATAGAGGACGCGGCGCACGCCGCTGGCGCAGAATACACCGGCGCCAGGATCGGGCTGCACGGGCGCACGGTGTGTTTCAGCTTTTACGCTATTAAGAACATGACCACCGGGGAAGGCGGGATGATCACCACGAATGATGACCTTCTCGCCCAGCGCCTCCGGCTGCTTTCCCTCCACGGCATGAGCCGCGATGCCTGGAAGCGCTACACCGAGGCTGGCTCCTGGTATTACGAAGTCATCGAACCAGGCTTTAAGTACAACATGACCGACGTTCAGGCCGCCCTCGGCATTCACCAGTTGCGTCGGCTGGACGGATTCATCCGCCGCCGCCAGGAGATCGCCGCGATGTACGACGAAGCTTTCGCGGACCTTCCTGAGCTGCTCCTGCCGCACCGGCTGCCGGACAGGAATCACACGTTTCATCTATACCCGATTCGGCTTCAGTTGGACCTGCTGGATCTTAACCGCTCGGAATTCATTGAGGAACTGCGTGCCCACAACATCGGAGCGAGCGTCCATTTCATCCCCCTGCACCGGCACCCGTTCTACCGCGATCGCTTCGGCTACCGCCCGGAGCAGTTCCCAGTCGCCGAAGAAATCTATCGGGGGTTGCTCTCGCTTCCTCTCTACCCCAAGATGACGGACCAGGACGTTGCGGACGTCATCGAGGCGGTTCGGGACATTGTCGCTACCCATCGCCTTCACGTTGATCAGTCTCTCAGCAAGGAGTGTTAGATGCTACGATCCCTGCGGAGCTTTAGATGGCGGGAAGCCGTTCCCCGCATGATTGCGGACTTCCTGATCGTGCACGTCAGCATGATCGCCGCACTGGCCTTCTCGGTGGTTTATCAGACCGGGATGGGAGACGCCGTTGCAGCCAGCGCATTGGTTGCCGGGTTCCTCCGATACTACACGGCCTTCTTCTGTGGGCTGTCGCTGGTCTTTCCTTTGGTGTTTCTACTCAACGGGTTCTACACGCGCTCCCGCGCTTACGCCGGCCGATACAAGGCACTGGTGATCCTGCGCGGGGTGACCCTGGCCGCCATCGTCTTCTTCGCGACGAATTTCCTGCTGTTTGGCGATGAGAAAGTGGGCCGCAGCGTGGCGTTGCCGTTCACGGTCTTTGCTGCTGTCGGCGTTGCCTCGATACGGATACTTAAGGATTTCCTGGAAAAGCGCTACTTCATTAAATCGAAGACAACTCCTTCGCTGATGCCGCGCCGCGATTGGGTCCTGGTGGTGGGTGGCGCCGGATATATCGGTTCGCTCCTCGTGGAGCGGCTTCTGGAAAAGGGCCACCGGGTGCGGGTTTTGGACAGCCTGCTGTATGGCGATGAGGCGCTGCGTCCAGTCAGGAATCATCGGGACTTCGAGCTGATCGTCGGCGACTGCCGGAATATCCAGGACGTGGTCAGGGCCGTGCGCGGCGTCGAATCCGTCATCCACCTGGCCGCGATTGTCGGCGACCCGGCCTGCAACCAGGACCACGCCTCGGCGCTCGAAACCAACTACGCCGCCACACGCATGCTCATCGAGATCGCCAAAGGTCATGGGGTCAGCCGTGTCTTGTTCGCGTCCAGTTGCAGTGTTTACGGCGCTACCGACGTTGAAATGGACGAGAACGCGGCGGTGCAGCCGATCTCGCTTTACGGGCAGACGAAGGTTGACTCCGAGCGCGCCCTCCTGGAAGCGAGGACCGATACCTTCCATCCGACGATCCTTCGCTACGCCACTGTGTTCGGCCTGGGGTACCGCTCGCGCTTCGACTTGGTCGTCAACCTTCTGACCGCCAAGGCCCGCCAGGAAGGCGTGATCACCATCTACAACGGCCAGCAATGGCGCCCCTTCATCCACGTGCGCGATCTGGTGGAGGCAACGGTTCTGGTGCTGGAGGCTCCGGTACGGCTGGTAAGCGGAGAGATCTTCAACGTTGGCGACACACGGCTCAATCACACTCTCACCGACGTCGCCGAGGTCATCAGAGGAGTCTTCCCGGCCGTTGAGGTAGAGCATGTGGACAATGCAGACCGCCGCAACTACCGTGTCAATTTCGACAAGCTGTTGAGGCTGACCGGGTTCCGAGCACAGTACTCCCTGCGCGACGGTGTGGAAGAGATCAAGAAGGCCTTTGAGGAGGGCCTGATTACGGATTACACGGACGTGCGCTACCACAATCAGCGCTACTTGAAAGCAGTTGGAAGGCCTGCCCACAAGGACGAAGTAGATGCGCAGGTGATGGCGGCCTTCTCAAACCGCCGGATTAAGCATTCTGCCGTTGTCGCCGCCCAAGTGCCCTCCGCGGAGTCTCAATGAAGTACCTCCTCATCGCGGGCGCCCGACCCAACTTCATGAAGATCGCCCCCATCCACCGGGCGTTCTCCGCCAAGCGAAACGGCCACGAACTGCTACTCGTCCACACCGGCCAGCACTACAGCCGGAACATGTCGGACGACTTCTTCCGCGATCTCGGCATCCCCGAACCCGACATCAACCTCGAGGTCGGCTCCGGGTCCCACGCTGAGCAGACTGCGCGGATCATGCTTGCGTTTGAGCCGGTGTGCGTGGAACATCGGCCGGATTGGGTGATCGTAGTGGGAGACGTGAACTCGACGGTGGCCTGCGCTCTTACCGCCAAGAAACTCGGTATCCGTGTGGCGCACGTGGAGGCCGGCTTGCGCTCGCGCGACATGTGCATGCCAGAGGAGATCAACCGTCTGTGCACCGATGCGATCTCGGACCTCCTCTTCACAACCGACCCCATAGCCGATGAGAACCTTAGCAACGAGGGCGTGGCCATCGAGAAGATCCACTTCGTCGGCAATACGATGATCGACACCCTGCGCCAGCACATCGGCCGCGCCCGCGAACTACCCTTGCCGGAAGGCTTGGCGCCGGGGCAGTACGCAGTCCTGACCCTGCATCGCCCCTCCAACGTAGACTCTCCGGACCGCCTCGTGCCGATCCTCGATGCCATTAACGTTTTAGCGGAACGCATACCGGTGGTCTTCCCCGTTCACCCCCGCACCGCCTCCCGGCTGAATGGGATGAACCTACACCGGGGTATCCGCACTGCAGAGCCCATGAGCTATCTGAGGTTCCTCGGCCTGGTCGCCCGCGCCCGCATGGTCCTCACCGACAGCGGCGGAATCCAGGAGGAGACGACGGTTCTGGGCATCCCCTGTCTCACCATGCGCTCCAACACCGAGCGCCCCATCACCTGCGAGATAGGCACGAACATCCTCGTCGGCACCGACCCCAAGCGCATCCTCCACGAAGCCAACGGGATCCTTGCCGGCCTCACCCGCCTTGGCACGATCCCAGAGAGGTGGGATGGCCACGCCGCCGAACGGATTGTGGACGTCCTCCTGGAACAGACTGTGCAAGGCCCGTCAATGGTCTGTATCTAGCGGATGTCAAGTCGGTAGATAGTTCTTCCAATCGGCAATTGTGAAAATCTCCACCGACCGCCGGCGGTCGCCCGTTATGGTGGCCATCGGCAGGCTGCAGATCAACCACGGGGTCGAGCACGTCTCGGACTAGCTGGCTTTGTCGTTGGTTCCGGGGGTTACGCGACTGGCGCAGAGGCATCGTCGCTGCGCTGTCCATGTTCGCACTCGGCGTCGTGCCTGAAGGCCTCCTGCACTGTTCGCACGGCCGTTCCGTCGAGCTGGGCGACGTAAATTGCCAACGGCACCGGCGTCAGTTGCGGCGCGCTTCTGGGCTGGCCGATTCGCGCCAGCATCGCCGCTTCCTCCCGAGCTCGTCCCTGCTGACTTAGCCAATTTCCACGGTATTTCCGCGATTTTGTGGCACCGTCGGGCAGAAGTTCTTTTTAATAAATGTTGTCAAGGACGGAGCAAAACCAGCTGCTCAGACACCGGACGTGCGGCCAACCAATAATGACGAGCACAAACTGGATTAGCCTTAAAGGGAAAAAATCGCTTTCTCTACCAGACGCTGGCGGACCCCGATGTAGAAAACGTCTCACAATGTCGCAAACAGCGAGGCGTATAATTGCGCCCGCTTCGAGGTCAAGAAAGGAAATTCTCATGAAGCTGTCAATGCGGATAGTACTCGGCACAGCCTCAACCTTGGTGGTTCTATGCGCCACACCCGGGTTTGCGCAAGGTCCACGATTTCCAAAAAACACCGGAGTCTTTGAGGGTGTCACGGCTCCGCTCTCTCCCACGCTACGCTTTTGGGCCTCCGACGCCGGCAAAGATCTCTTACTGCACTCGCCCAATCCGGCGGCGCCAGCCTTGCTGCATTGGTTCCATCCCGAAGAGGAAAGCCAGTATCCGCAACAGCCGCTGTTGCAGCGCGGTCCCGTCGCCTCGCCCCGTGTCAGCCAGGCTGCGCAGGAACTATTCTCGCAACCGGGTCCAAATATCATAGTTCAACCGTTTGCAACGGTCACCGGTTGCGGCACGAGCGTTGGCACAGTCATGAACCTGGAGCCGGTCACCAATGCCGTCGGACAATACCAGCCTCAGGTCGATTTCTTGCTGAGCGCCCTCGGCTCGGGCTTAGATTTGGTGGCCGAGTATGGTTTCGACGCACGTTACTTTGGGGGGACGTTTGACTCCGCTGACGCGATGTATGTCCATCGTGATGCTACCCAGCCTTGCTACGGGGGTACGGATTTCGAGATGGGCAATCCGCCTATTGCGGATCCTTTTTACAGCATCCCGATGAACGGCGGCGGAGGCGGTCGCATATTGGCGGACCCCGGCACCTCCATGCGCGCTGCACAGTTCATTCTGGCTGATCTCCGGTTTGATGCGCTCACTTCTGGCATCGGTCTGCGACGAATTGCTAAAAGCAACTTGACCAGCACGACCACCTGTCCTGCAGGCACGCTCACACGTACCCAGGAGGCAACCTGCGCTGGGACGAATGGGATTATCGTCGATGCCAGTCAGGACAACATAGAAGACACGCCCGCTATTGCGCAGGATCCTCGCAGCAGCGGAACCGGCGCCGGTGACATCTACGTGGTTGCCGCGTCGAGGCGAGTTCTGCGCACGGTGATCCTGATATCGGCGTGCAAGGGAGCTTTTGCGTCTGCTTCCGATTGCTCCGCGCCGGTTGTTCTTAATGTTCCTACGGGCGATGTGAATGCGAGTATGCCCAGTGTTGCCGTGGTGGGCGGCGGACCGAATGCCGGTTCAATCGTGATTTCCTATATCGCCGAGGGCGGCAGCTTCCAGTTTGTCTCCTGTACGCCTGGCGGTGCTCCGGTTGCCCCCACTTGTGGAAGCTCCAGCCTGATCTACAACGATTCGGCAAACCTCTACACTAATCTCACCGGCAATGTAGGGCTCCAGTTTACGACGTGGCCAGTGATCACAGCCCGGACGGACACCAGCGGCCAAACCCTCTTCGTAGTGTGGTCGGATTGTAGACCGGGTTCGTATACGATCAGCAGCTGTCCATACGCAGAGGTCCAGATGGTGACCGCCACCACGCTAAGTAACCCGTCGTGGACTTTTCAGCACGTCAATGCCTCTTCCGGTCACCATTTCCTGCCCTCTGTGGCCTACGACTCCGGCCAGAACATCGTGAACATCGCCTACTACAGTACCGGGTCGTCACGCTATAAGAACCAGGAGATCATGAATTTGACCCAGGTGCCCAGCGGTTCGATTACGCCGGGAAGCCCGGTGAGCATGACCACCACCTACGATTCCCTGCAAGGTGATGGGAGTGGCGATGCGGACCTCTACTATGGCACTGAAAGTCTTTTGGATTTCGTGGGCGTGGCCGCGCACGGAGGCACCGGATTAGGTAGTAGCCGGGTGTATCTGGGCTTTACCAACGACTTTCGCAACGGGACGTACTCTGGTGTCTACAACACCCAAGCCGATAACAACGTGTCGCGAGCCACGTACTAGGGCTGCGGCTTCTCGGGGTTAACTCATATTAACGGCGAACATTGGGATTTAGGGACGGCCTCTCAGGCCGCCCCTGGCTACCACCTTGGCGAATGTAGGCATTTCCGGCTGTCGCCCCGATCCGCTTCCCGCCACACCCCAACCGCAAACTGCCGTCCAAAACGCATAGTTTTTGGGCCGCGCCTTCGCTCGGCCGATTCTATCGCTGGTGCTCAGGCGCCTTACCTCTCTGCATCACTCAGAACTCTCATCGCTTGAAGACTCTCAATAGAATCCTAGCTAGTAAGTTCGCAACAAGTAATCCGCAACGATGATAAAAGCCGCTCGTCGGAGCGGCTTTTTGAGCGCAGTGGCTAAAAAGTTACGGGATGTAACTGCAAGCGCCGTCTAGACCTCAGGGCCACGCTTTGCTCATCATGACAGGATACAACTTTGATACTCCTCGTGCCGGTACTGCTTCCAATTCAGCCTTAACCCTGAAGGTTGAAGATTTCGCCATTAAACACAATCACGTAACGGCCGGAGGCCGACACCATGGGCTGGTGGCCCTCGGCTGGAAGATCCAGAATTGAGAGTCGGAGGTGCACAGAATCAAGGCCGAAGGAGTCGTCACGGAAATAGCCGCAGTCGTCCGGACCACGATGTCGCAGAGCGTTCCCCATCCGCTGCGAAACATCCGGCGAGAACACATAAAGGCTAACGACGTGTTTCAATCCGACGGCTCGATCTATGCGTACTACCTTCACCCGGTTGCCATAAATCGCTGACGATTCGCCTTCCCAGGCGTTTTATTGGACTCTCGGGGTCCGCGGCATCCCACTCGGATTTTGCAAGGACGAATACCACGCCGACGACAAAGCAGGACAAAGTGCAGATTACGCCGAGCAGGAGCAGTCGTGGACTCGATTTCCGCGAAGGGACTTTCCCCGCATCAATCACCTTCAGCCTCGGAGTTGCTTTCACTTCCTCTACTTTGGAAATCTCGTACTGCTTGAGCAGGGCTTCGTAGATCACTTCCTGCACCTTGACCTCGCGAAACAGATCGGCGTAGGTCACGCCTACGACCGGGAGCCGGGAGATCGAGAGGAACTTCAAATCGTCGTCGCCGTCCACTGATGTCGATCCTAACTTGTCGGCTGCAGCCCGTAGTTGTGCGACGCGAGCCTCCGCGCTCTTCACCCGTGGGTGGTCAGGGCCATAGATTTGCCGCAACCCCTGCAACTCGGATTGAGCTACGATCAATTCGCCTTCCACCTTGCTGGCGACCTCAAAGGCCGCTCTCCCCTGCTCCTTAATGTCAATTGCCGAGTTCTTGCTGGAGAACTGGCCCAACAACCTCTCAGCCGCAGTCAGGTTCTGGCGAACGACTTCGATGCGCTGCTCAAGAAACTCGCGCTCACGGTGTGCTGTGGAAGTGTTGAGGGTCTGCAGAACTTTGTCGAGTTCCTCGGTATAAGCGTTTGCCATGGCGGCGACACGGTTTGGATCCTTGTCGGTAACCGTCAGGGTCAGGATTCCGCTCTTTTTGTCATCGCCCACAACCGTATGATCCGAAAGGATTCTCCGTGCTGAATCGAGGTCCTTGACGCGGTACACCTTGCGCAGATCGAGACGGTTGATTACGCCATCCAGTACAGTGTCGCTCTTTAAGACGGCCGCGCAGAAAGCCCCCGGTGTTCTTACGCCGAGCAAATCCGACATGAGGCCAACGCTCGGCATGGCCGCGCCACCCGAAGCACCTCCGGCCATCATCATAGCGGCTTCCGAAGTGGCGTCCGAGGGAAGAACCCTGGTAGTGGATTCGTACTTGGATGGCAACAGGAATGTCAATAAGAGAGCCAGCACAGCGCCAGCCAACACCCAGCGAAGCAGAAGTAGCCTCTGGTCCCAGAGCAGCTCGGCCGCGCGATAAAAGCCTCGATCTTCCGGCCCGGCCGACAACGAGTCGCCGATCGAGTATTCCGGGTTGACGGAGGGGCTCTCCGAGTTGTGAGCGCTGATCGGCAAGATGGCTCCTTCAAAGGCTATGGACGGCCGCAGCAGCGATCGCAAGCGAACTCAGTGCTTAGCACATTCTTCCAAGTCTGCGATTCCACCATGATCTTCTCGGGTACGACTATCGTGTCGCCTGTGGAAGGTAGAGTTTGCGGTACACAGTGCCGCGCCCTGGTCAGAGCCATAGCAGAGAAATAAGCCGAAGTGGCTGTTCTCGAGGCGTCCGGCCGTGCCACTGTATTGACGCTTGACACCCGCCGAGTGCAGGCCCTTCTTCAGAAAATCCTTCTCATCGACGATCAGAACAGTATCGGGGCTGATTAACTCTTCCACAACGTAATTGCGCAATTTATCCCGCGCAGCGTCTGCATCCCACCGAGACGGATCCAACAGATGCTGCACGCGATAAGGAGCAGCTTCCTCCATCCCTTCAGCGAGCTGCCAGCCGTTCTGGCGCTCACAGCCGCCCTTGTAAATACGCCAGACTTGGCCACGAGGCTCTGAGCGCACCTACAGATCCGCCATCAAGCCAGGCGCCCTCAACAACTCACGCTTCCAACCCGATAATCGCTTCTCCATGGACAAAGAACGAAGAACTACATCCCAGTGGGAATCCAGTTTATCACTTATCTACAACTGTTAGTACTAGTATCGCTCTGCCGCTTACACTCCTCAATTCCTATGACGTCCTTGGGCTGTATCGGTCGAAGGTCGTCCATGGCTTCCGATAAACCTTTTTCGAAGACACGTGCCACCTTGGAAAAGCCAGTCTGTCGAGAATGCCGTGCGCGGAGAGAAATTGTAGCAGGAGTTTCAGCACGACTTCCTTCTTCGCGATCACCAGGTCGCGATGCCGCACTCCGCAGAGTTCCGCTGTACGTGCGGTGCGTAAGCATCTCTAACTTTCCATGGATGGCCTTGCGCCAGCCGAGCCCGGCGCTCACTTGCGGGTCTTCCTGTGTCGCATTGACGAACACGCGCCAGGTCTTGTCGTAGCCAATAGCCCCTTGCCTTACGCCACCGCGCGCGGGATCCGTTCCGAACCATGTCTTGCGGCGTAGCGCGGCCAAGCATAGCAGGCGGTCGCGGATCGCGTCCCGAACGTCTGCTTCGACGTGATCCACGAGCCAGCCAAAGCTTCGCGCTAGGGAGCCTGAGCGGATCCGTTCGACATAGTCGGCCGCTTTAGTCCAGTCAAACCTGTGGCTGGCAGTTCGGAAGTCATGACGTTGTATCCGAGCACATCGATTGGCTAGAAGCCGAAGAATTTACTGGTTGTTTGGTTAACGATCTGAACCCATGACCCTCCGACTTCGCGGACTCGCAGCCTCGTCGGCGTCACAAGGAAGATCAAGTTGCGGTGCTCTGTCGTCAGCCCGTAGTGAACGGCGGCGCCGATTGGGCTACGACAAGGATTAGCACAAAAGCGATCGCCAGCGCCGCGGCGGCCGCGCATAACCTCAGTTCGAAGATCAAACTCCGAAGTTGCCTCGCATGCGCCATTGATTTGCTCCTTGAATGTTGACGGTTTGCTCAGCCACTGCCGTGATGGACTCATGTCCAGGCGAAAGCGAACTTCACGATGGGCCTCAGAGCCACCGTGCAGTGCTCAATTCTGCACTTGAAACTTTGCCAAGAATGCCGCAGTGGCTGTCACTTGCCGATGAAGTGAAAACCCGGCAAGTCGGTCAGAAACTCCCGAACATGGAAAATAGGGCCACGATTAATAAACCAGAGTGTAAACAATATGCACATAGGATCCTGACAACACGATGGTCGATCTAAACGGATCTTGGTTCTGTTGAGCCAGCAAGTCAAACGTGTAAGCTGAATTTCCGTTTTATGTCCCAGTTCCAGACAATGTCGCCGATTGCCCTCCACTGTACCCTTCGCACATTTTCTTAGTCTACAACACGCGTGCGGAATCAGGGGGCAGGTCAAGGTCATGGGGTATGTGTGCGCGACGCTGGGGGCGGTGGATAAAAAGCCGACGATTCGGTTCGAGATCACCGCCTTCCGCCCTTCCTTAGGGCAGTTGTCGCCCGGAGCCCGTGAGGCGTCCTTTAGCCGCAGGAGAACCCACCGGCGTCTGTCCAGCGCCCATTCGACATGCTAACCTTCACTCTATGGCTGTTTATTTGGTGACCGGCGCCGCCGGATTCATCGGCTCGGCGCTGGTTCGCGCTTTGCTGGAACGCGGCGAACAAGTTCGTGGCTTCGATAACTTTGAGACTGGAAAGCGCGAACACATTCACGAAGTTGCTGGGCAAATCGATTTTCGTGAAGCTGATCTGCTAGACCTTGAGGTGGTGCGCGCGGCTTGCCAAGGGGTGGATTACGTACTGCACCAGGCGGCAATTCCCTCGGTTCCGCGATCAGTGGCCGATCCGGCACGAAGCAACAAAGTTAACGTTGAGGGGACGTTGAACGTGCTACTCGCCGCGCGCGATGCCGGGGTGAAACGCCTAGTTTATGCTGCCTCTTCTTCTGTCTATGGCGATACACCGACGCTGCCTAAACGGGAAGACATGCCTCCCAATCCAATCTCGCCTTATGCGGTATCTAAGCTAGCGGGCGAGCTTTACATGACGTCTTTTTACCGCGTTTATGGATTACCTACTGTCAGCCTGCGCTACTTCAATATCTTTGGTCCACGACAGGACGCGAATTCGCAATATTCTGCGGTGCTCGCTAAGTTCATCACCAGCATGTTGCAAGGCGAGAAGCCTACGATTCATGGAGACGGCGAACAGTCGCGCGATTTCACTTTCATCGAAAACGCAGTTGCCGCGAACCTGCTGGCTGCGACGGTGCCCGAATCGCAGGTTGCCGGCCAGACCTTCAACATCGCCACTGGCCATCGCTTCACTCTGAATGAGACCGTCGCCATCCTGAGGGAATTGACCGATTACCCCGGTGAGGTTGAACACGCCCCGGCTCGTGCGGGAGATGTCCGACATTCGCTTGCCGACATCTCGCGCGCCCAAGCACAGCTAGGGTATAGGCCGCTGGTGGATTTCCGGGAAGGATTGCGGCGCACCGTCGCCTGGTATCGCAACAGGGTGACTGCGCCCACCGCACAAGCCATGCGCCAGTGAAGACGTGGCGCGTGCTAGAATCGCGCATCCCCAAGGAAATTAGCGCGTGTCTTTAACATCGAATGCTGCGGGTTTTGAATTGTCTGAACTGCTAACGCACAAGATCGAATCCCGGACCGCCAAAGTCGGCGTGATCGGAATGGGGTATGTCGGCTTGCCCTTGGCGCTACTGTTCAGCGAGCAGAAGTTCTCCGTTACCGGCTTCGACATCGATACCAAGAAAATCGACGTGCTCGAGTCCGGCGGATCCTACATCTACCGGATCGCGCCCAGCGAAATCCAGGCGGCGCGCAGTCAGGGTTTCACCGCGACTTCGGATTATGCCAACATTGCCCACATGGACGCGATTATCATTTGCGTTCCTACTCCTCTGAACGAGTACCACGAACCCGACCTCAGCTACATCACCAGCACAGCCGAATCGATTGCCCCATACCTGCGGGCCGGCCAGCTGGTGGTTCTCGAGAGCACTACCTATCCCGGCACGACCGAGGAAGTCCTGGTGCCGATTCTCGAGCGGTCGAACACCCGCGGACTACGAGCCGCGCACGCGGGCATCGACGGCGACAACCTGTTTCATGTGGTCTTCTCTCCCGAACGCGAAGACCCAGGCAACGATACGGTCGCACGGCGCGATATTCCCAAGGTCATCGGCGGACTTGATGCGCAAGCAACCGAGCTCGGCTCGAAGCTTTACGGTACTATCTTCAACCGCACGATTCCGGTGTCAACGCCTGCAGCTGCCGAGATGACCAAATTGCTGGAGAACATTTACCGCTGCGTGAACATCGCAATGGTGAATGAGCTGAAGCTGCTCTGCCTGCGTATGGGCATTGACATCTGGGAGGTGATCGAGGCGGCCAAGAGCAAGCCGTTTGGCTTCCAGGCGTTCTATCCGGGTCCAGGACTTGGCGGCCATTGCATTCCCATTGATCCGTTTTATCTGTCGTGGAAGGCGAAGCAGTTCGACTTTCGCACCCGTTTCATCGAACTGGCGGGCGAAGTAAACACCAATATGCCGTACTTCTCCGTAGAAGCGGTCGCCAGCGCGCTTAACAAGGAGAAGAAGGCACTCAACGGCGCGAAGGTTCTGGTGCTGGGGCTTTCGTACAAGAAGGACATTGACGATCTACGAGAGTCACCGTCGCTGACCATTATTGAGCTGCTGCAGAAGCGCGGCGCAGTCGTCAGCTACAACGATCCTTACTTTCCGACTGTCGGGCAAGGGCGCCGCTACGCTCTCAACATGACCTGCGTGCCGCTGGAGAATTTGGAACAGTATGACTGTGTGGTGATCGTGACCGACCATAGCGACTACGACTATCAGCGCATTGTGCGGGAGTCGAAGCTGGTGGTGGATACGCGCAACGCCACCAAAGGTATTGAGTCGCGTAAAGATCGTGCGCTGCTAAACACGGGTGCCAAGAAACGTAGCAGACTGTGAATTCGACAGCGGGGTTGGGGTGCCTTCTGGCAAACGGGCACTGCTGGCCACGTGGAATAGACTTGGAACAATACGGCGACCAGTATTTCGCGTGTCGCAGCTCCGGCAAAGTGGTAAGTAACACTGGACAGCCGAGCGGGGGCTGATTTCGGCGAAGTTAATCTGTTCTGGGTTGCATCCAGGATCCATAACTGGCCATTGGGCGCAGAGCAGCGCATCCGGTGCTTCGCAACGAGCTGTGCTAGAAGACCTATCGTTCGGCATAATAGCGCTCGACCTCACTCGCGTGCCTGACCCTTTCTACGTGAGGATCGTTCACCGGCATTGGAGCATTGACCACCCAAGTGCAATCACCCGCGGAACTTGACCAGGTTAGGTGCGCGCCTGGTCAAGCCGAAGCGTCGTGATTTATTCGCCCCACCCGGGCCAGCGTCTTCGTCGTCAGCTGAATATAGGAAGTCTTCGATTTCATCGATTCGCTCGCTGGCATCGTTGTAACCTATATCGATGAGATCGTTAGTGTACTTAGGCGTGAACAGCAAATAGCTCATCAGATCTGAGCAGGATGCGGCATCTCGCCCTAAACCACTTACAAAGTACTGGATAAGATAAGGCAAATCTCGCTGATGTCGTCCAGCCAACTCCGACAAATCAACCGAAGGAGTGACCAGGCACGTTTTTAGCGGCCGCATTCTTTCGCATCCCTCGACACCAGCCTGACCGATCTGGCCTTCCTCGAGCAGTTGGTTCAGCCGTTCGAGATGTTCTACGTCGGTAGCCAGATTGTCCAAGAACATAACATTAAAGAGTACCCCCATCACTTGCGCCAGGGAGGGTTCCTTCGGCATGGCAGGGTCAACTTGATGTTCCTTATTTTCACAGCGAACACCGATTGCAAAAACCTTTCTGGCCCCCAGCCGGATGATCGGGCTCAGGGGTTGTTGCAGGCGCACACAACCGTCGCCAAAAAAAGCCGTCCCCTTGGCGGTCTTGAGTCTCACCGGCTGAAAGACCAAAGGGATAGCAGCCGACGCGCAGATGTGATCGACACTAATCTTGGTCGCCAGTGTTACCCGCCGGCTGCGGTTCCACATCGGATGACCTTTGGCACCTTGAATGAACAGGTAACTCTTTCCTGAGTTGTAGTTGGTCGCGGAAACAGCCAGTGCGTAGAGACGATCCACGCTTGATATTGTCCTGGATTCGATCGCAATTAAGGTGCGCGTGGAGATAGCGCTGCAAAGGGGAGGCATCCAACAAAGAGCGCGCGTTACCTCCGCCAAGAACTGCCCCAAAGGAGAGGTCTAATATCCAGGTAATGCGAATTGCGCGCCTGGGAGAAAACGTCGCAGCGAAAGATATCATTGGGTTTCAGACGCGACCAGAGCCCTGCGAGAACCTGGGTCGCCAAAGCAAAGTTGTCGCAGCCTGCGGCCAAGGCAGCTCCATTCACCGCTCCAGCAGAAGCGCCTCCGATAATAGGAAAGGGATTACCCTGGCTCTGAACCCGCTTTATCTCGCCGATACGTTTAAGAACACCGGCCTGATAGGCTCCGCGGGCGCCGCCTCCTGTCATCACTAAGCCGAGTTTGTTTTCCATCTTCCTCCTGTACTGGTAAAGACTAGTATCCGGACGACGGAAGAATCAAGCGTTAAGAATTCTCTCATGGCCGCGAGAATGCCTTGGTTCTACATGGTTCGGCGACTGTATGCGGGCCGCGACATTGTGTGCCTCAAATTCATGCCGGGTCGCGCAGAACGGTACACACGGACGCACACATTGCGCCTCCGATATTGAAGGTCGCAGCCAGCTTCGGATCTCGCCTTTGGATCTCCTTTGATGCCTTTCCTTTCAGTTGCCGGAAGCACGAGCCCAGCATTGCGATTCCGGTTGCCCCCACGGGATGTCCTTTGGCAATCAAACCGCCTGACATGTTGATGGCGCACTCTCCGTCCACCTTGGCTTTGCCTTCAACCCAGTAGCGTGCGCCTTTACCAGGTGAAGCCTTCCCGATGACCTCGGTCCCAATCGCAGCCGCCACGGTGAAACAGTCGTGGATCTCTGCCACGTTTACATCGGCCGGCAGCGCACCCGCCATTTCGTAAGCCCTTCTCATTGCCCGATAAGCACCGCTCGGAACCAGCGTATTGCGTCCCTCTTTCTGCAAGGGATCGGTGGCCTGAGCATAACCGGCGATCTCCACACACTCGGATTTTGGCACGCCAAGCTTTTGCAATCCTCGTTCCGTGGCGAGAATGAGCGCGGCATAGCCGTCGGTAATCTGCGAACAATCGTAGGTCTTGAGCGGGAGGCCATCGACCACGTAGCGATTGATGCCTTCGATCTTCGTAGCCTGCTCCAGGGTGATCTGGACTTTGTTCATCTGGGCCCAGGGATTGTATTTGGCATTGCCGTATTCGTTGACTGCAATCTGCGCGAGATCGCTTTCGGTCACGCCATAGACCTGCATGTAGCACTGCATGATTTCCGCAAACAAATGCGGGAAGATAAAAACTTTGCCCGGCCGTTCGTCCGGGTGCGAATAGTATCCCAGGACTTCGCCTATGAGCTTGCCGTCCATCTTCCCTTCCCGATCGCGCATCTTCTCGTAGCCGACCGCAACTCCTACGTCGCCCACGCCCGCCAAGAGCTTGTAGATCACCGACAGAACCGCCTGGCCGCCGGAAGCGCACGCATTCTCGACTGATTCGAGCGGTTTTCCTTCCAATCCAGGGACCGAAGCCAGGAGACCCGAGAGCAGCCCCTGCTGGTTCAAGGTGAAGTTGCAGGCCGAACCCACCGAACCTGTGTCAATGACGGAAGGTTCAATATTGATCTCCTGACAGACGCCGGTGACGGCATTGCTCAGTATCTGAGGCACGGTCATGTCCAGGAGCTTGCCAAACTTGGACTGGTTAAAGGCGGCAATATAAACGGGCTGGTTCATGATTTCTCCTTGCGACATTTCTGGACTTGCTAGTTGACCCGGACTCCCGCGACCAGACGCGATAATCTCTGTTATCACGCGAGCACCGGCTTTGTATGTGATTCAAATCACCCGCCGGTAGCATGGTGTAGTCCAGTTCCCATTTTAAACGGCAGGCATCGGCCTAGAACTTGACCGATAACATGGCTAATGCCGGCCGTCATCGCCAAGCAGGCGCAAAAAGCCGGAGCGCTTAGCGCTCCGGCTTTTGGACTCTACCACTGAGCCACGGAGGAGGGTTGGACTTACAGGTTCATCTTGCGACGCATGAATCCGACTACGCCCAGAAGACCTGAGCCCAGGAGGATCATGGAACTCGGTTCCGGCGTGGTGCTGCTGGTATTGCCGGAGCGGAGCTGCGCGATAGCAAAATCGCCACCCGCAAGATCGGTGATCACAACCTTCGTGAACTGCCCATCCGTCTGCGCAGCAAATAGCAGCGCACCGGCGGAGCCGTTCGGGAACAGATCAATGGTTCCAACCAGATTGGCACCATCGTAAAACTGCGCCGTAACCTCTTCCTGCGCGAAGTTGTCAGGCTCCAATTCGAAGCCCATGATCTGCTCAGGAGCGAAGGTGATGGTCAAGCTCGAAAAGCCCTGGTTCCACAGAGCATTAGGAGTGCAGCTCTCGGTTGCCGGGGGGCAATTCCAAGTGGCCCAGCTGTTGGGCACGTTGACTTCCGTCTGCGGATTGCTAAACGTGAACGGTCCAAGTGAGGTGATCTGATTTAGAGATCCATCGCCTCCACCGTAGTTAGTCGTGCTGCCGGTGTAGGCGGCAGTAGGCTGCGCGAATGTGGTAAAGCTGTCGGCAAACGCGGGAACGCTGAGCAGCAACAGGGCGCTTAGCGCTACCAGTGTCGTGAGTTTGAGCAGTCGCATAGAATTCTTATCCTTTCGAGAAAGCTTTCCTTTTTGTTTGTGCACCACGAGCCAAACATTCCCCGCACACGTGTAAAGCGGAACTTCAATGGGCCCGTCAATGATAATGTTGCAATCCGGCGGCCATCTGATTGGAATCTGCATATTATCCCTAACTCGTTGATAAAAATAATGATAGATAGATTTATTGGGAACCTAAATATAAGTTGGAAGATGGCCGGTGCGCATGGATTTGCATTTACGGGCGAGGCGCTTTCGCTTGCCTTTGATTAGCACTTTCGTGTCTGGGAAATGGTACCGACCGTTACAGAAGCCATCGTCAGCCAAGGACGCAGTCTGCGTTTGGGCCGGGAGCGAGGTTCTGTGCCCTTGGATGGTCGACAACTCGGCATGCACAAGAAAAGCCGGAGCGTTATCGCCCCGGCTGTGGTTCTTAACTACGAACCAACGGAGGAGGGTTGGACTAAAAGTTCATCTTGCGCCGAATCGCACCAATCGCGCCCAGAAGACCGGTGCCAAGCAGAAGAAGCGTGCCCGGCTCCGGAGTCGTCGTAGCAACACCCGAACGCAGCTGAGCGATTGCGAAATCGCCACCCGCGAGATCGGTGATCACAACTTTGGTGAACTGTCCATCCGTCTGCGCAGCAAATAGCAGCGCACCGGCGGAGCCGTTCGGGAACAGATCAATAGTTCCAACCAGGTTGGCACCATCGTAAAACTGCGCCGTTACTTCTTCCTGCGCGAAGTTGTCAGGCTCCAGTTCGAAGCCCATGATCTGCTCGGGGGCGAAGGTGATGGTTAAGCTGGAGAAGCCCGCATTCCAAAGCGCGTTAGGAGTGCAGCTCTCGGTAAATGGAGGGCAATTCCAGGTCGCCCAGCTATTGGGCACATTGACTTCTGTCTGGGGATTGCTGAAGGTGAAGGGCCCCAAGGAGGTGATCTGGTTTAGCGATCCATCGCCTCCCCCGTAGTTAGTAGTGCTGCCGGTGTAGGCAGCTGTGGGCTGGGCAAATGTGGTAAAGCTGTCTGCGAACACAGGAATACCAATCATCAGCAACGCCCCAATGGTAATGAGGGTCGTAAGTTTGCTCAAACGCATTAGTTCCCATCCTTTCCAGAAAGCTCTCGGTTAGGTTTTGAAAACTCGCGCCATCAGCGCAATGCGCCCCCCACACGGGCAAATATCATTCCAATTAGGGATGAACAGTTTGCTGGTAGTAGTGCAATCCAGCTACCGCGAATTCGAAAACTCCTCCCTTGTCTAGATTGTTGATGACACAATCGCATAGAGGAACATTCCCGAAATGACACTAACCTCAGCGGTGCCCAATGCGCAGGAGTTTGCGTTTAAGAGCTAAGCAGTTTCCCATTCATGACGGGAAGCTGAGGTGATGTTTTCGGTCACTTTAGCGGCGAAGCCTGCTCATTTCCGAATCTGGATTGCACCGCTGAAGACTCTGCGTGAGCACATCTGTCGTCACCTACGGGAGTCGCGTTAATTTTCGCCTTTACCCAGCATTCCGCCTGCGGCTCTATGCTGGGCTAGACTCTTTCCCCCTTGGGGGCTCGATCCTGAGAAATTCGTTCCACCGAGCTAACTTGAAATGAGTTCTCACCCCGGCGCTGAACCGGTGCTCCACACTGTAGACCCGGTGTGAAATGCTCTAGCTCAGGTATTCGCGAATGTAGGGATCGTTGTTGCGTAACAGATCAGCGACGGTCCCTTCGAAGATGATCTTGCCGTCTCGCAACATGAGGAACCGGGTGTGGAGATCGCGGACGCTCCCGTCGCCGATCGCTACCATTTTGTTCTGCTGCCTATCGAAATAGTGGCTCGCCATGGTGAAGGCATCTTGCAGCCGGTGCGTCACTAGCAATGAGCTTGTGCCATACACGTCGCGCTGTTTGACGATCAACTCGATGATGGTGTTTGAGGTCACCGGATCCAGTCCGCCGGTGGGTGAATCGTAGAGCAGAACCTCGGGCTGGGTGATGATGGCGCGCGCAATCGCTACGCGGCGGCGCATACCGCCCGACAACTCAGACGGAAACAGATCGACGGTGTGCTCCAGTTCGACGAAGCGCAAGGCCTCCAGCACACGGTTGTGAATTTCATCTGTCAGCTTTCCCGTCTCCTCCATCAGGCGATAGGCAACGTTCTCCTCCACCGTCAAAGAATCAAAGAGGGCGCTCTCCTGGAAGACCATACCAATCTTACGCCGCAGGTCGAACAGGTCTTCCTCGCGCATTTGCGTAATCTCTTCACCAAGAACGGTGATGCGGCCGGCGTCGGGCTTCAATAATCCAAGTGCCAGTTTCAGAATCAGGGTTTTGCCCGTGCCGGCCACACCCATCAGGACTTTGGTTTCACCGCGAGGCAGCTCAAAGGAAACTCCCTCCAGTACCGGATGATCGAAAGCGATCTCAATATCTTCGAAGCGAATGACAGGCTCGACCGTGGACGGGGCGTTCGGTTGGCGCTGCTCGGCGGGCGGTGCGAGGCTCGACATAATTAGTACTGGAAGATCCCCATGAGCAGGCGCGTGATGAAGAAATCGCTGACCAGGATCAAGCACTGAGGCGGCCACGACGGCTTGCGTCGTAGCTCGTCCGACACCTTGCGTGCCGCCCTTGGCGGAGAGGCCGTAGTAACAACCAATGCTGGAGATGATGAAGCCGAAAATCACCGGTTTACATAGCCCCATGAACACGTCTCCAAAGCGCAGCGCCTGATAAGCCGTGGTCCAGTACTGGTTGGGATCGAGCCCAAGCAGCACATAGGAGATCACAAAACCCCCCGTCAGTCCCACCAGGTTGGAGATGATGGCCAGAAAGAACAGCATCACCATGCTGGCGATGACGCGCGGCGTGACCAGTTTCTTGGAAGGATCGACCCCCATGGCGCGCATGGCGTCGATCTGCTCGGTGACCTTCATGGAGCCCAATTCGCTTGCCATGCCACTGGAGTTGCGGCCGGCCACCATAAGTCCCGTCAGCACCGGCCCCAGTTCGCGCACCATCGACAGCGAAACCAGTTTGCCGGTCAGCGACAACGAACCAAACTGCTGCAACGTGCTTGAAGTTTGCAGGGCCAGCACCGCACCGGTGAAGAAGCCGGTCAGCACCACGATGGGCAGGGAGCCGACCCCGATGGAATCGGCCTGTAGCAGGGTGTCGGCAAAGTAGCGAGGATGGGCGAAGATATTGCTAAGCGAGCGACCGGCAAGCAGGGAGTAATCCTGTACCGCCTCGACATTTTCCTTCGCGATTTCAGTCGGCGAGAAAGTTGGCATCAGATTCCGGAAAAGAGATACGAACGAAAATATATCAGAGGGAGGCGAATTGGCACCGATTTCGAGTTCACTAAGCTTTCGGCAGGGAGGTCGTTCACATGGAAAACGAACCGCGACACAGCCACGGCATCGGCGCCGGTAGAGCGGAATCGATTCGACCCTTTGCTTGCGGGCGCGGCTTCATTTACCATGCAATGCCTAGCTGTTGCCGGGTACGCCAGGAGGCGGAGTATGGCGTTTCAGGTCGATCGTAGCCCGTTCGATCCGGAATCAGGATTCGAGTACTACATCTGCTTCAAACCTCCGACCGAGGTCGAGGGAGACGAGGTGGAGTCGCGGATTTCCGTCGAGGCGGCGCTCTCCGTCTCGGAGACCGGAGACGTGGCCGACCTCAGCTTCATGGTACCCAAAATGTGCCGTAACCCTCACGCCCTTTCCTTCCTGAACCGTGATCCGACTGCAGCCTGTGTCGAGAACCGGGTGTTTATCGCAGTGCCTGGACTGAATGGAGACGCCGTGTTCAACGCTCCCGCGACCCTCGAACTGGACCACGCCGGACGCATTGTAGCCATCGAAATCAACGGCTGCATTCCCAAGACGAGCACGTTTAGACCCGGGCACGCATAAGAGCCGCTATTCGCTTTTCGCTAAAGAGCATAGCAAGTCAGAACTGACGTATCAGCCAGGGTGCTTCACGAACCAACTTCGACTGGGGGCTATCTGGCTCTCGTGACATCCTAAGTTCCACCCAGATCGCATTCTGAGCAAATCGGGTTGTGCTCAACGTGAGCTCGGTAAGAATTCGCACTGGCCACGGCCGAGATCCGTCTGGTACGGTTCGCATCTGTCGCTCCAGACATCGCTTGGGCGACTGTTTCCCGTTATCGAGCGACGTTCAGAGGACACCGGTTCCCGCAGCCGCAACTGTTGGCAATCTTAATTCCTCGCTACGAGGACTCGACCGACCGCCAAGTTGAGGTTCGACTTGCTGAACACTCCGAGTTATGCTGTCCCCTGCAGTTGCGCTCCGTTGCTGGCTACACCCTCGTTGTATCGCTTCCTGTAGAATGTCACTTAGGATTGTGACGTCCTATGGCTCTCACCAAAGCTGAAGCGCTCGAGATGTATCAGTCCGATGACCTGATCGGCATCGGCATGGAAGCCGACGCGGTGCGCCGCAAGCTCCATCCCGAAGGCGTGGTCACCTACATCATCGACCGCAACATCAACTACACCAACTTCTGCACCGAGTACTGCACCTTCTGCGCCTTCTATCGTCCGCTCAAGGGCAAGATGGCGAAGGAGGGATACCTGCTCGAGTTCGACACGATTTACGACAAGGTGCGTGAGACGGTCGAGCTTGGCGGCACTGGGGTTCTGCTGCAGGGCGGCCTGCATCCCGATCTGAAAATTGAGTGGTACGAAGCTCTATTGAGCGGCATGAAGCAGCGCTTCCCGCAAGTGCACCTGCATTGCTTCTCGGCGTCAGAGATCATCTGCATTGCCGAAGTCAGCGGCCTCAGCATCGAAGACACCATCCAGCGCCTCCGCGATGCCGGACTCGACTCCATTCCGGGCGGCGGGGCCGAAATCCTCGACGACGAAGTTCGCTACAAGATTGCGCGCCTGAAGTGCCTCACCAATGACTGGCTCAACGTGCATCGCACCGCGCACAAACTCGGCATGAGAACGACGGCGACCATGATGTTCGGCGTTGGCGAAACCTACGAGCATCGAATCAACCACTTCCAGCACATCTACGACCTACAGGAAGAAACCGGCGGTTTCACGGCTTTCATTCCGTGGTCATTCCAGCCGCAAAATACCGCACTGGGGGGACGTGGCTGGGACGAAGCCACCGCCGTCGAATACCTGAAAACACTGGCGATCGCACGTCTCTTCCTCACCAACTTCAAGAATGTGCAATCAAGCTGGGTGACGCAGGGCCTGAAGGTCTGCCAGACTGGCCTGCGCTTCGGCGGCAACGACGTCGGCTCGGTGATGATCGAGGAAAATGTAGTGCGCGCCGCCGGCGTGCGCAACTGCACCACCGAAGAAGAGCTGCGGCGCATCATTCGCGACGCGGGCTTCCGCCCCGCCCAACGGGATACTCTGTACACCAAGTTCTTCCTGAACTAGCTGCCTGCATCCGCAATCGCCCAACGGAAGAAGAGCTGCGCCGAATTATTCGTGATGCTGGCCGTCCCCTCCCGCCTAAAAGGTATACGCTGCACGCGAAGTTCCTCTTGAACCCGAAACTACCAGCGGCCTCGAAAACCTAGGTTTACCGGAGACTCAGCCCGAAGGGCGGAACAATATTAGCCCAGGGCTACCGACAATCAACAACCAACACCTGCTTACGCGCTTTTCTTCAGCGGCAATGTTGTCACGTTGGAGCTGCGTTCGCCCGGCGCATCGCACGACAGCGGGCCCAGCGCGATCTCCGAAAGCGTCAGGTAATGTCTCTCC
Source organism: uncultured Acidobacteriaceae bacterium (assembly GCA_963755865.1). Classification (GTDB taxonomy): domain Bacteria; phylum Acidobacteriota; class Terriglobia; order Terriglobales; family Acidobacteriaceae; genus Bog-257. The sequence continues at coordinate 74,100 of CAVWLY010000013.1, forward strand.
TCGGGAGTTAATTCCCGTCCCAAGTGCACACAGAACTGCTCTTCCGCTGTTATGTCAGCGGGAAATAGGGGCCGGTAATTGTTGAACAAAAACTTCAAGCAATACTTTCAAGCTAGGGGGGAACACGACCCGCGGTACTCATTACGCCGTTCCATCCGATAACGTCACAATTTCTTCCTTACGTCCGTTGTGATGCGAGGCGCCGTCGCGCTGATGCTTCCCCTGATTCCCTGCTAAGTCGAATGGTTTCAATTCAAATGCGCCACAGAGACACTTACCGCACGGAGTCGATTGGGTTGGTTGCCCTATTCTCTAGCTGAGAATGCGCTCTTCGTGCCTCGGTATCTCCGTGGCGAACCCTACATCCCTCGATTCAAGACGCGGCAGTTTACCGGGTCCGGCCGGGGATTACGCCCAGGGTTAGGACGTTAGTTCAATACGTGGATGTTCTTCTTCTCGCACATCTCCTTCAGGACCTTTGGCCATACAGTCACGCTAACCTCGCCAAGGTGCGCTTTGCGCAGCAGCAGCATGAGGGTCCGTGACTGCCCAATGCCTCCGCCCACGCTCAACGGAATCTCGTGACTCACGATAGCCTTGTGGTAGGGGAAGTTCAGGAAGTCAAGCTGATTGGTTAGCTCCAGCTGCTTCTTGAGCGACTCCGCATTTACGCGGACGCCCATTGATGTCAGCTCATGACGGCGGTGTGTGACCGGGTTCCACACTAGGATATCGCCATTAAGTCCATGCCGCACGTGGCCCTCATCCTTGGTTTCTGTGACCCAATCGTCGTAATCAGCGGCGCGCATCTCGTGCGGGTACCCGTCTTTCAAAGTCCAGCCAATACCGATGATGAATACCGCCGGATACTTCTGCAGAATGGCGGTCTCACGCTGCTTGCGCGGCAGGTCGGGGTAGATGTCAAGAATCTCTTCGGCATGCAGGAAGGTGAGGTTCTCCGGCAAATCCGGATATCTCGGGTTTTTGAGTTGGGGGAAAAGCTCCTGGGCATGACGCTCGGCGCCGACAATCACCTTCCAGATCTTGCTGACGATTCCTTTCAGGAAGCTCAGGTTACGCTGTTCAGCCGCGATCACGCGCTCCCAATCCCACTGATCAACATAGGCGCTGTGATCGTGATCGAGGAAGTAGTCCTTGCGGACTGCCCGCATATCGGTGCAAAGGCCCTCGCCCGGCTGCAGATTAAATTGCTTTAGCGCCATCCTCTTCCACTTGGTCGCAGCCTGCACCACCTGCGCATTGATGGGGTGCTTATCGCGATCGTTGGAGATGTGGAACTGGATCGGCGTGCGGGACCCGTCCCGGTCAAGATAGTCGTTAACGCCCGATTCCTCATCCACGATCAGAGGGACGGTGACCATCATCAGGTTCAATTCTTTGCAGAGGTTTTCTTCGATATAGTTCTTGACCTCGAAGATTGCTCTCTGGGTTTCTTTGGGTGACAGCAGCGAGCTGTAATCCTCGGGAAGGACTTTATTCAGTTCTGTGTAGTCGCCAATTCCGGGACCAGCCAGATCTGCCTTCTTGTCAGCCATGATTTTCTCCTTACGGTGCGGTCGACGCGGCGGCAGAAAGCGGGTCTGCCATGGTACGAATCGGGTAGCGCACGTCGCCACGCTAATGAAAGCACCGGTCGGACAGAAAGGCAGTAACGTGCGTCACGTAGGTGTGTGCGCATGGGCTCCCTTCCTATGCCTGGGCTCGATCTTGCCGGGAAGCGGAAAGAGAACAATCGAACCGAGATCAGCCCGAAGGGCGGTATTTGTGTTAGCCGTGAGCGTGAGCCCGCGGTGATGAATCACAAGACGACTAAGCCGCGGAGCGGCGGCACACAATCAGTCCAAAATGTGATTACGCCCGTAGCGAACCCCGGCCTTGTCGAACGTGCTAGCATGGGAACCCGACAGGTGGCCCATGAAGCCGAATGACCCAGTTGAATCGCTACTGAAGCAAAAAACCAGCAATGCGGTTTTGTCGATTGGACCCGACCAGTCTGTTTACGAGGCCATCGAGAAAATGGCTAAGGAGGGAATCGGAGCTTTGCTGGTGTTGTCGGAAGGCAAGCTCGTCGGCATTCTCTCCGAGCGTGACTATGCCCGCAAAGTTATCCTCAAGGGGCGCTCCTCAAAGGAGACTCCAGTTCGCGAGATCATGACCAGTCCGGTTGTCTTTGTAACTCGGCAAAACACGGTTGACGAGTGCATGGCCCTCATGACGCATCACCATTTCCGCCACCTTCCCGTGGTCGAAGAAGGCGCCGCCGTTGGCATGGTATCGATTGGTGACCTGGTGAAATGGATCATCTCCGGCCACGAAGAGACCATCCGGCACCTGGAAGGCTACATCACCGGAAAGTATCCCGGGTAACGGGCTGTTCGACGAGCTCTTGCCCAACGATCTTTCAGCCCGCTGCACTCCCGGCATTTCCAACCTAGACCGTGGAGGCGAGATCTCGTTTTTTTTTCGCTCAATGGCATCAACCGCCATCGGGTGTCATCTAGCGCGGGATTATGACAGAATGAAGCGGTACTCTCATGTCCAACCCAAGGATTCCAGATTCTCAGTCCACTGCCGAACCCGACGAGTCATTCGGCGAACTCCTTTCCCAGTTCGAGCGCAGCCATTCGCACAGAGCTGCAGACGGCAGTAGGCAGATCGAAGGAACGGTAATTACTGTCTCTGCCGATTCGGTTTTCCTCGATATCGGTTTCAAGAGCGAAGGCATTCTGCCGCTGGCGACATTCCAGAGCGCGGGCGAAGAAGTGAAACCTGGCGACAAGCTCACGGTCTCGGTGAAGGGTCGCGATGCCGACGGCTATTACGAGCTTTCTCGCTTTAAGACCGCGGTGCCCAAGGACTGGTCGGCACTGGAGCGGGCCTTTGCCGACAAGTCAACCATCATGGGCACGGTCACGGGTGTAATCAAAGGCGGAGTGAGCGTGGATGTGGGCGTGCGCGCCTTCATGCCAGGTTCGCGCAGTGGAGCCCGTGACGCCGCCGAGATGGAAAAGTTGGTGGGGCAGGAGATTCGCTGCCGCATTATCAAGCTCGATGTGACCGACGAAGATGTTGTTGTGGACCGCCGCGTGGTGACCGAAGAGGAGGAGCGCAGCGGGAAGGAACGGCGCTACTCGGAGGTCAAGGAAGGCGAGATGGTGCGTGGCACGGTCCGCAGTCTTACCGATTACGGCGCATTCGTCGATATCGGCGGAGTGGACGGCCTGCTGCACGTAAGCGACATCGCCTGGAGCCGCGTTTCGAACCCTGCTGACGTGCTGTCGGTGGGGCAGGAAATCGAAGCCCGGGTGTTAAAGGTCGATCCTGAAAAGCGGCGCATTTCGCTGGGTCTAAAACAGGTTCAGCCGGATCCATGGCAGGCGGTCGCGGAAAAATACAAGACCGGTGAGCGCGTCCGCGGCGTCGTGACGCGCGTTACCGACTTTGGAGCGTTTGTAGAACTGGAGCCCGGGGTCGAAGGCTTGATCCACCTCTCAGAGATGTCGTGGGCAAAGAAAGTAAGGCAGCCCAGTGACGTAGTGAAACCCGGAGAGACCGTCGAAGCGGTGATCCTGACAGTCAGCGCGAGCGAGCGCCGCATTTCGCTGGGACTTAAGCAGGCGCTGGGTGATCCATGGGCCGAGGTGACGGAGAAGTTTGGGGTCGGATCGGTAGTCGAGGGGCCGGTCACCGGCATTACGAACTTCGGCGCCTTTGTGCAATTGTCAGACGGCGTCGAGGGGATGATTCATGTCAGCGAAATCAGCGCCGAGAAGCGCATCAATCACCCGCAGGAAGTGCTGAAGGTTGGGCAGGTGGTGAAGGCGCAGGTGCTGGCGATCGATAAAGAAAGGCGTCAACTGCGGCTTGGAATGAAGCAGTTGGTCCCCACGGGTCTGGACGAGTACATCGCCGAGCACAAGCCGGGAGACACGGTCTCGGGACGTGTGATTGAGATTTCGAATGGGCAGGCGCGCGTCGAACTGGGCGAAGGTATCCAGGGCGCTTGCCCAGTTATCGCGAAAGGTGCAGTAAAGGACGACACGCCAGCGGAATCGAAAGCGGACTTGTCGGCGCTGAGCTCCATGCTCAATGCGCGCTGGAAAGGCGGCGTGACCGGTGCTGCGTCAAAGCCGGAAGCCATCCGCGCCGGACAGATTCGCAGTTTTCGAATTGCCAAGCTGGATGTGGCTACGAAGAAGATTGAACTGACGCTGGCCTAGGCTTCGTGCGACGAGGGAGAAAAGGGGGGGCACCATCGCGGCATGCGGCAGACGCACCGTGGACGTTGCTTATTCTTCGTCTGTCATCCTGAGCGAGCGTAGCGAGTCGAAGGACCCCTCTAGCTGCTATCAAGACATAGGAAATTACGTGCGCTCGTGAAGGATCCAAGTGAAACGCCGCACCACTCGCTTTTGTCGTCCTACATCGATTCTGAAGCCGGTCAACTCTTATGACGCCTTCAATTCCCCCGAAGATCGGTAAAGCTAGCGACCATCTCGCGAACGAGCGTACTTTTCTGGCATGGATTCGTACGAGCATCAGCATCATCGTCTTCGGCTTTGTGGTGGCGAAGTTTGGCATCACCTTGCGCGAATTCTTGCGGATGCAAGGTAACGCTCAACATGAGAGCGGGATGTCGTTGGCGATCGGCGTCGGGTTCATGGCAATGGGGATATTAATGGCGCTCGTGGCCTTGATCCGATACCGCACCACCATGAAGCGACTGGACGCCGATGACTTTCAACCCGCAGGTCCGATCGTCATCGTTCTAGGCTTAATTGCCGCTCTTTTCGGGACCATCTTGGCGGTGTATCTGGTTTACACCGCGCGAACCCTTTAGTTAGGGGTAGGTAACTTTCGTCCGCCGAGCAAATCGCACCGACTCATGATGTAACGAGTAACATCGCCGCCAAAACAAAGCCCTCAAGCAGAACCAGCTTGAGGGCGTGGTATTAGCCTAACCGGCGTCACGCTCAGCGTCCGCCACCATGAAAGCCTCCCCCACCGTGAAAGCCTCCACCGCCGTGAAAACCTCCGCCGCCGTGAAAACCTCCGCCACCGCGAAAGCCTCCACCCATCACGCCTAAACGTGATCCGCCTATACGAGGCGAAGCGATTCCGGGGCGCCCAGCATAGGCGCCAGGATGACCGCCATTGTAAGGATGAGCTCCGTAATACGGTCTGGCATGTCCCCCGTAGCCATATCCGTAACCGTAACCGTAACCTCCATAGAAGAACGGTGAGTATCCCACAAGCCACGGCGAGTAGAAGCCCCAGCCGAATGGGCTATAAAATATCCCATCGCCAGGAATCCAAGTGTAGGCCCAGAAAGCTGGGTCCCAATACCAACCCGCGCCATACCAACCGGGACCACCGCCGACGTAAAGGCCGGCCGCGTTAGCGTTCGCTTCGGCCAGGTACTGCGACCGCAAATTGCTGAAGCGATAGAGATCGCTTTCTTCGTACGGCGACTTTTTGAACTTGACGGGCTTTAGCCTCCCTGTCGTGTTGTTCACATCGAGCTCACGGCCGCCCTTGACTTTAATGTTCTGGTCCCCGTCTTGCACCAGGGCCTCACCCTTGAAGACACGAATGTCGCCGCTGTTGGCATCGAAACCGTACAAGCCGTTTTTCAGCAACTGGGTTGTCGCGCCATCTTCCTGCACGCGTAACAGGTTGTCCTTGTAAATTTCGGCAACCTCGACCATCGCCTGGCCTTTGTTTAACGAGATTTCGGTGTTGGTTAGGCTGGGCGAAACCAGCGTGGTCGAGCTGTTATCCCCTACGCGAAAAAATACGCCTGGCGTCAATAGGATTTCGGCTTTGCCAGTCTCGGTGGTAAGCGTCTGGCCGCTCTGCAGACTTACCGATCCAACGGATTTCGCATTCAGGGCCTCCGTCCCAACCGAGGCTTGCCCTTCAACGTAATTGAGTGTTCCTGGTAGCGCTGGAGTCGCACCCCAAGCGGGCGCAGACAGAATCGCTGCCAGAATGAAGCTTGCGAACCAATTCAACCCGGACAGCTGCATTTCTCTTTTTTGCTTTCTTAACCTCTGTTTATTAGATGTTAAACATTGCACTTGGTCGCTCGGGCCAAGCTGCGTTTTGAAACGGCGCACCTTCAGGTGCGCCGTCATGAGTTTCTTATTGTCATCACGAGCGGGCTTCAGCCCGCGAGGGATCTGCTGTTGTAACTCTATTAGCAGACCGTTCTGCCGTGTCGTAAACGGTCAGCTAGGGACTGGCCTTTAGAGTCTGTGTGAGAACAAGAGTTTTGGTTTACGTGTGGAACGGATCGAGCGACAATCGAGCCCGAAGGGCGGAATAGTGATAGCCCAGCACGTAGCCGAAGGCGGAGTGCCGGGTGAAGTGGGAAGTATCCAAGTCCCGTCAGGGACGGCACAGCTCACACACAGACTGTTTAGCCCTGCGTTTATTCGGGTTGAGCCGTTACGGATTTACGAGATGGCTAGATGATCCGCGGCCTGCAAACGTCTGCCAATGGTTTATGCTGCTGTGTTGCGGCGGACTTCCGCCATGGTTGATTTATGGAAAGGCGTCCTTGTGAAAAATCTAAACAGTCATCGTTTCTTGATCCTCGTCTTGGTAATCTCAGGCTGCCCTACTCCTGCCCACGCATTTCGCGCTGCAAGTGGTTTGGCTGGCCCAATTGCGACACCGCAGGCGCAGACCCAGTCTGCAACTGATCTCGAGCCGGGCAGCGCGCAGCTGATCGATCCCGGAGATCTGCTTAAGATTCTCCAATCGTCCAAAGGCGAAAAACCGCTGATCCTGAATGTCGGTCCGCATCTTCTCTACATGCAGGCGCACATTCCTGGCGCCGAGTACATTGGGGCCGGTTCGGATACGCAGGGAATCGATTCGTTGCGCAGGCGTGTGAAGTCGCTGCCCCACAAAACGTTCATCGTCCTTTACTGCGGATGCTGTCCCTGGAGTCACTGTCCCAACGTACGTCCTGCGTACAACGAACTGCACAAAGCGGGCTTCACCAACGTCAAAGTGCTCTACATCGCCGACAACTTCGGCGCTGACTGGGTAGACAAGGGCTATCCCACCATCAAAGGCCAATAGCGTCGATGAGAAAAATAGTCCTGATTATTGTCGCGATTCTAGTGGCGTTGTGCCATCTACGAAGTGAGCCGGCATGGCTCCAGACCTGACAAGCCAGACTCGCCCTTCGGCGGCGGCTCAATCGGTCGCGCCCGATTTCTCGCTGCAGGATTTGAATGGGCAGCCGCTGAATCTCGCCAACTACCATAGGCAAAGTTGTTCTGCTGGACTTCTGGGCGACATGGTGCGCACCGTGTCGGGACGAGATTCCGCATTTCGTGCAACTCCAGGACAAATATCGCCAGCAGGGACTGCAAGTGGTTGGCATTTCCATGGACGACGGGCCCAAGCCAGTGCGCGAGTTCTACCAGAAGGTCGGGATGAATTATCCAGTTGCTATGGGCAATGAGAAGGTCGCGGAGGCGTACAGAGGCGTTCTCGGATTGCCGATCGCCTTCCTGATCGGTCGCGATGGCCGAATCCACGCGAAATATATCGGCGAGGTGAACATGTCAGTTCTCGAGCAGGAGATCAAAACACTATTGCAGGCGAAGTGAAGTCGGGGCACTAGCACGAGTCTTTTTAGGGGACGTTTTAGCTGGTATTGAGGCTCGTCGAAACGCGAACGTCCCCGGGCCAACTTGTGCTGGGAGGACGCATCTTGTTTACTTGTGGAGGGAATCGCGCCGGTAGCGGCTGCTGATCTGTCCCCATCTGGCGCCGCTTCCGATTGGAGAAGCAGAACAGCGATCTGCGGCGAGAACTCGAGGTTGCTGACCACCCATGCACGCGCAAATAAGACTTGGCCGAATCGCCGGCATCTCCATCGGGCTGCACTACAGCTGGTTTATTATCGCCTTCCTGATCACGCTGTCACTGATCGATCACTTCAAGTCAGTCATGCCGCAATGGAGCGGCACCACCCTGTGGTCGGTGGCCATCGTTACTGGGATACTCTTTTTCGTCACTCTCTTGCTGCATGAATTGGCGCATTCATTGTTGGCAAAATCCCGAGGGCTGAAAGTGCGCGCCATCACTCTTTTCGCTTTGGGAGGGGTGTCGCAGATCGAGTCGGAAGCGCCCGATGCGAAATCCGAATTCTGGATCGCCATTGTCGGCCCGTTATCCAGTCTCGTAATTGGGGTTGTTTGCCTGCTGCTGGCGCGAGTCCACGGGATGGGTGCCCAACAGCGAAGCCCGCACTCCGGTTTCCGCAGTCCTGGTCTGGCTCGGCTACATCAATCTCGTGCTGGCCGCCTTCAACATGATTCCAGGCTATCCGCTCGATGGTGGCCGGGTACTGCGCGCCCTGATCTGGTGGAGCACGCACAGCATCGACCGCTCCACGAAAATCGCAGCCAGAGTCGGACAAGCCGTCGCCTTCCTGTTCATTTTCATGGGACTCTACCAGTTCTTTGTCGGAAAGAACTTCGGCGGTCTGTGGATGGCATTCATTGGCTGGTTCTTGCTGGATGCATCTCGCAGTAGCTATGCTCAGGTGGAGATTACGGCGGGACTTCGGGACCGGAAGGTTTCCGATATTATGGATCGTGATTTTTCCACGGTCGAAGCCCATTTGAGCCTGCAGGACTTTGTCCACCAATACCTGTTGACGAGTGGACGCCGGTGTTTTGTAGTTGTGCAAAACGGTAATCTGGCGGGACTGATCACCAGCAACGAGGTCAGCAATGTGGTGCGGGACCGCTGGCCGCAAACCAGCGTGCAGAGCGTGATGCGGCCGCTCAGTCAACTGAGCACGGTCACCCCTGATGCTTCCGCGCTCGATGCGCTTGAAACCATGAGCTCGGCTAGGACATCAACCAATTGCCGGTGGTCTCCAATGGTCAACTGGAAGGGATATTTTCGCGGGGCAGTGTGATGGGCTTTCTTCGCAACCGTGCTGAACTGTTTCGACGTTGAGCCCGGCGCGAGGCGAGATGAATGCGACAAAACAGAAAGAGGAAAGGTGCAGCCTTATGTCATTTCAATCGTGGAGAGTTACTGGCGCTCTCAGGTACTTGATGGCTGGAGTATCCATTGCCGCATTTCTACTGCTTATTATGGGCAGGCCCCATCCCACAACCGCGCAGGAAACGAAGCACACAAGGGAAGCCGCCCAGACTGGCGCCAATGCCGGTGCGGTCGCCCGTGGCAAGTATATTGTGACCGAGGTTGCGAAATGCGGTAACTGTCACACTCCGCGCACTCAGAACGGAGAAATCGATTACAGCCGATGGCTGGCTGGCGGTCCGGTGCCATATTTGCCGGCTCGACCAGGAACCGATTGGCCGCTCCTGTGTCCACGCATTGGCGGCTTACCGCCGGCAAACGACGCTCAGATGATCACACTGCTGATGACCGGAATCTGGACTACCGGCAAACCGCTTCGCTTGCCTATGCCCGAATTTCACATGACCCGTGCCGACGCTGAGGCGGTGCTGGCTTATCTGAAGTCCGTCAGGTCTGGTCGCAATGGATACTCGCAACCAATAGACTAACGATGTCGGACTAACGATGTCGAGGGGTGCGAATTCACACGCCGCTAGAAGACTGCCTTCAACCGGGGCTTTGAAGGGGCGCGCCGTCAGTCGGTCGCACCCCGGGCCCCCATTCGTTTGCTGAAAGTTGGTTTCGCAGTATCTTGAAGGGGCGCAGCTTTAGCTGCGCCGGCGGAAAGCCCTTATGTTTGTCATCACGAGCGGGCGAACAGGGGTCCCCAACGAGCGCCGTTTTTGCGCTTGTTGGGGTAAGGTTCAGCCCGCGAGGGATCTGCTTTTGTTAGTTTTTCTGCAAACCGCTAAAGCGTCTCCCTCTTCCGAGAATTCCAACCTCATACTTCGCCGGCTGCTTCGCTCATCGGCTGCCGGCGCAATATCTCTTCGGTGAGATCGCTAAACATTTCTTCCACGCCGTCTCCACTCTTCGCGCTGGTCAGCTTGATCTTCCATCCTTCGGTGGCTAGAGCTTCCAGGTCCGGAGCAGCGATCTGCCATTTGTCCCAGAGGTCCTTCTTGTTCACGATGAGTCGGAACGGAATTTCGCCGACTGCTTCCAACACTCGCTTGTGGATACTCTTCGCGGTAACCAGCGATTCCGACCAGGTACCATCAACCACCAGGAAATACCCGGCCGCTCCCTTCAGATAAGAAGTTTGCACCTGCGAGCGGGAATCCTCGCCGGCCAGGTCCCACAGCATCAACAATACATCCTGGTCCGCAACCTTCATTTCGCGCTTGTCGATCTTCACCCCGACGGTGCTCTGGTATTTAGTGGAAAAAATTCCCTGAACAAAACGTGCCACCAGACTCGTCTTTCCTACACCGAAAGAACCCAGCATGCAGATTTTCTTCTGAATCATGGCTTGTCTCCCTGGTGTTGCCACTGCACCTTGAGTGAAACACTGCGATTGACTTCCAACTGGTATGCGGACGATCCGTGTCGAATCGGCTCGCTGTCGCCCAATCCGACGGCGGTCAGCATGTCGGCCGGAATGCCGCGCTCGCGCAGAGCTTCCAAAACGCGCTGGGCCCGTTCCTTGCTTAACTCAGCATTTTTGGTTTCAGCGCCGGTCTGGTCGGCCCGTCCGTAGATCGTGATATGGATCTTGCCGGCCCAACTCACCAGCGATTTCCTGCAACCGATTGATATGGTCGTCAATGGCATCCAGACGCATTCCCTGCTCGGGCTTCAGCGCACTAGAGTTCACGGGGAACAATACCATCTGCTGCTCCAGTTGTTGCTTGTCCGAATCAAATTCTCGCGGGCGCGCAAAACTCGGCGTCCAGCGATTGATACGGCTCGAACCGAGCGTCCAGACTGCCGGGTGCGATGCCAAATTGAGCGGCCACCTGCACCGGATCCGCCGCCAGGGGATCACGCATGCCCATTACGGTGTAATGCCCCCAGTGGTTCTGCGAGCCTGTGACCACAATTCCCGGCTGGCTTTCGAGCCGTGCCAGGTAATCGTTCCAGCGCGCGTTCCGGCGGTTCGCCCAGAACCCGACCGCGACCAAAACGATCAGCAGCGCTGCCAGCAGGACCAGCCACCATGCCGACTGTTTCTGCGGCCGGTCCGTTTGGCCCAGCAGACAATTCTGCAAGTGAGGGCGGGCGCCATCAAATATGCTGGCATCTCCGCTGAACGACGCGAGCGCGCCGGCGAACTCCTGGTGAATGAGCTCGTTTTCACGCGCGAAGACATTCTTCAACTCCGGCGGAGGCGTCCCCAGAATTGTTGCCGCTAGTAGCGCCTGCGGCCCGTAATGTACCCAGAGCTTGAACTCGCCGATATCCACCGCTTCAAATTCTTGTGACCGTTTGGCGTTGAACGAATCGGCGATGAAATCGCCCAACGCAGTCAGCATGCTGGATACCAGCTCAGCTTCTTTGATCCCCTCCCCAGGCGCCTTCACGTACTGCAATACCGATCCCGTCTCGCGGTGGATCAGAACGACCTGCTGCACTTTATAGCGGAGACTGCGCAGCAGGGCGATCTCGCCGAACGACTTGCCGGTGCGCATCGCCTCCAGTCGCCACTTCACGCTTTCCCACGAGAGGCTACGCTCCATCAGGAAGTTGAGCGATTCGGCCATGCCGCGGAATGCGTTCGCGACAGCCTTGCGAACCGCGTCACCAATGATGGGAGCAAGAGAGGTGGCAAGAATGCCGGGATTCTTGGTGATCGAAATCTTCAGTGCCCGCTCTACGATGGGATAGAACGAGCGTTGCAGGCCGCCATCACGCTTGATGGAAAGCGCAACCGCCTGGCCAAGGATTTGGCTGAGCTCTTCGGCACGCAGTTGGGGATCGTCGAGCCGCTTGCGCAGGGCCTCCAACTCCACCAGTTGCTGGCCGAGCAGTAAGGCTCGGAGTTCGGCCAGTTCATCGGGGTGCTGGTCGAAGTCAGGATCGCGCTTCAGGTCAGCCGGCGTCGAACCCATAGGAACCCTCAGGCTTCAGTGGCACTGCGAATCGGCTTCGGCCGCGGCTTGTTGTCGTCGCCCTCGTCCTTCAAGCGGACTGCAAGCTCGACAAACAGCGCGGCTAAGGCAGACCGGTCGGTCTTGGCATGACGCAGTTCCTGAACGCGATTCTCCAGCAGGCCGCTGAGGGATTCATGGCGTTGCCGGATTTCGTCGAGCAATTTACGCGACTCGGCCATCAGCTCTTGACGTGCCGCGCTGCGGTCCTGGGCGGCTTTATTGTCGAGGTCTAGGATTTTCTTGGAGAGCTGCGCCGCCGTCGTCTTCAACTCCCGGCCGATGGTGTTCAGCGTTTCCTCACGCTCATCGCGCTCTGATTTCAAACGGGCGGCCAGCGACTCGGTTTCGCTCTTGAAGAACGCTTCCAGCGAGTCCAACCTCCGCCGCATGGTGTCCTTGATTTCGGACGTCTCCCGCGCCAGAGCTTCTTCCACGCGAGAAAAGCGTGCCTCGTAGTTCTTGATCTGCGAACCGAAGAGGATCTCGCGGATCTTCTCCACACTTGCGCCACTGGCTTCTGCTGTTTCTGCGACGGCCGTTTCCACGGCATTGGACTTGTGAGCTGGCTTCTCTTTTTCCTTCTCGCGTACCGGGACGGGACTCATGTTGGGCTTCCTCCGCATTTTGGCTGCAATAGGGTCGGAGCAATATGCTATACCGAAATGCGGCAGGGGAGAAAAATCTTTGGGAAAGGCTACAAGGAAAAGGAAAAAGTGTTGGGCCGACGATGGTTCGGGAGAAGGCTAGACGACGGGTGGCAGCAGATCAGTGGCGGAGCGGCGACACCAGCCAGAATACAGACTCCTCCAGGGACGCCGCCTGGCGCTAACCGCTAACTGCTAACTGCTCTTTAGCTCTTCACGAACGCCAGCGACGCCGAATTCATGCAATAGCGCAACCCTGTCGGCTTCGGCCCATCATCGAAAACATGGCCCAGGTGCGCATCGCACTCGACACACCGCACCTCGGAGCGCTCCATGCCCAGACTGCGGTCGCTATCGGTCTTGACGTTCTCCTTCGCAATCGGAGCCCAGAAGCTGGGCCATCCCGTGCCCGAATCGAACTTGGTCGTCGAGCTGAACAGAGCATTCTTGCAGCACACGCAACGGAAAATTCCCTTGGCGTGCAAGTCCCAATATTGTCCGGTGAAGGCCCGCTCGGTCCCGGCGTGCCGGGTCACGTCATATTGCTCGGGCGTCAATTGGGCGCGCCATTCGGCATCGGTCTTGACGACCTTCTTCACGCGCTCGGGGCCAATTTTTTCCCCCGAATCCTTGAACTCGACAACCTCGACATAATCCGTAGCTGGCCGCGTGCGCATTTGTTTCCCTATCGTTCAAGACGCTCATAAACGCTACTCCAGACAGAGATAGAAAAGCTGTTTTCAGAAAGTTTCGACGGTCACTCATATCGATGAACCTGCCAGTTTCAAGTTTCTCAGTTTCCCGTGATCGACGGGACGATACAGGTTGGGAAACTGCTGTTGAAGGTTCGCCACCTTCGGGAAATCGTTGTACTTGATATAGGGATTGTCAGGATGAAGCGTGGCGTAGTTCTGGTGGTAAGCCTTCCGCCGGATAAAACGCCTTCAACGGCACCACCTGGGTCACAATCTTATGCGGAAAAACTTTGGCCTGGTCCAACTGCGCGATGTAGGCCTGCGCAATGTTTTTCTGCTGATCGCCGCTGTAGAAGATGACCGAGCGATACTGCGTCCCCGTGTCCGGCCCCTGGCGATTCAACTCGGTAGGATCGTGCGCCACGGAGAAAAACACCTTGAGCAACTGGCCGTAGGTGACCTTCGACGGATCGTAAACCACTTTCACCGACTCCGCATGTCCGGTCGTTCCGGTGCTGACAACTTCATATTCCGCGGCGACGGAGGGGCCCTCCCGAATATCCAGAAGTCGCGCTGATGACGCCCTTCACATGCTGGAAAACCGCCTGCACACCCCAGAAACATCCCCCGGCAAAAACGGCGGTCTCCTGGCCGCTTTTCGCCGCCAGAGACTCGTTCGCGGCGTGGGATCGGGCAGAACCACCGCTCTTTCGGCCGCGCTTGCAAACATCGCAACTAAAAGCAACACAACCAGAAACTAACAGACTAAAACGAGACTTCGACATAACCTTCCTCCCCCGGACTTCGTTCCCGAGGATATTCCATTACGTTAGAGTCGCATCTCCCGCGAAAGTTCCAGTCAATCGGGAGCGCGATCGTCTTACAAATGGCCAACGGGAATTGACACTTAATGTACGCACAGAGCCGAGCCATCGGATTGCGAGACCTCGGAGGCGAAGACTACAGGCTCTCCCTGGTGTTGCTCGCAGGTCTGGTGCTGGAAATGCGTTCGCATGGCTCGCAGCGTATCTTGCGAAATCAGGGAATTTTATCCATATCCTGTACTTAAACGCCACTCCTGAATTGTTGAAACAAACTCTAAAGTTATGCGTCCTTCACTATGTCATGAAGAAAAGCCTGTCGGATACTGATCGCGTTCCTCGCTTTTGGACTGTGCTACTTGTCGCCCGCCTGGGCACAGAACCCGGTCGTCGTTGAACTATTCACCTCGGAAGGATGCTCCAGTTGCCCGCCGGCCGACGCGCTTCTGGTTCAACTGAGCCAGAAAACTTCACCCGAGGTGAATCTCATCCTGCTGGGTGAACACGTCGATTACTGGAACCATGACGGATGGAGCGACCGCTTCTCCTCTGCGCAGTTCACCCAGCGGCAGATCGATTATGAGAAGCATCTTCACGTGACCGAGCCATACACCCCACAGATGGTAATCGACGGCCATCTGCAGTTGGTCGGGAACAATGCCGCAGCTTTGAGCCACGACTTGCAGTTGGAGTCGGCGCAGGCGAAAACAGCTCAGGTGTCACTTCAGTGGGAAGCGAGGCGATCATCTGAAAATTGCTGTGCAGGCTCCCGAGACGAAACATGCGCATGTGCTTCTCGCGGTAACCGAGGACGGACTGACCACCGCAATCGCTGGCGGCGAGAACAATGGCCGGACGTTGGAACATGCGGCTGTCGTGCGCCAGTTGCGCGACCTGGGAAGCGTGAAAAACGGATCGTTCGACAGGACCGTCGAGGTCGCCCCCCATTCGGGCTGGAACACCGCTAATCTGAAAGTTGCGGTGTTGGTGCAGGATGCGGACGGTGGACCAATTGTCGGGGCAGCTTCATCGCGTTACCAACCGTGACCAGAGCAGCCCCATGACTTCGTGTCGTATAGTCTTTCGGGAGGCTCTGCAATGAAGCATGCAATCTTGGGAGCCGGAGCCGTGGGCGGACTGGTTGGCACGGCTCTGGCCTCGCTGGGTGAAGATGTCACGGTGATCGTACGGCCGGAAAAACTGGCGGACTATCCCGCCGAAATTGACGCTGGAACGGCCATCCGGAACCCTGACCGCTTCGGCAAAAGCTGTCGCCAGACTAACGGAGTCGGTCGACGTACTGTGGATCGCGACCAAGACCTATCAACTGCAAGCTGCTCTGGAAGCCGTGCAATCGGTTCCATCCGCCGTCGTTCCTCTTCTGAATGGCATCGATCACGTATGCGGCACTGCGCTCCCGCTACGGAGACGCGCAGGTGATTCCCGCGACGATCGCGGTGGAAGCTGAGCGTCTTGCGCCGGGGCGCTTTATTCAGCGCTCGCCATATCGTTCGCCTTAACGTCGCCGCCAGCGCTGAGCCGACTGTTGGGGGCGATCGTCAGCCGCTTGACCGACCTCGGCTTCACCTGCCAGTTCATCCAGAACGAGAAGACGTCTGCTGTGGAGCAAGCTATGCTTCCTGGCGCCTTTTGCGCTGGTAACTTCGGCGTCGGGAAAAAATAAGGGCGAGATCTACGCCGACCCGGCGTGGAAAGACAAATTGGGTCCGCTGTCGGCTGAGGCATGTGCGGTGGCGAAGGCCGACGGGGCGGAGATTGACGTCTCGAAGCTGCAGCGAAACGTTCGACAGTTTCCCGCCAACCATGCGCAGCTCCGATGCAGAAAGACCTAGCCGCTGGCAGGCAACTCGAACTGAATGCCATCGCCGGCCCCATCGTGCGCGGCGGTGAACGCTACGGCATAGCGGTTCCGACGACGATCGAGCTAATCGCTTTGATTGACGCAGTAGTGGCCCAGCAAGCACGTCCAAGCAATGGGAAGAGTATCGGAGAGGATTGATTCTCCCCCGCAATCGAGCCTATTCTGAAAGCGGAACATCAGCCGCCAAATGCTGCCAATTTCACCCCCAGCCCGCGTCGAGGTTGATGAGGAGCGCCGATATATCTCGGCGAATGACTCGGCTTGCGAGCTGCTTGGTTACACCCGCGCGGAACTCCTTGCCATGCGGATCGACGATCTCAGCGCGCCATCGGGGGCGCACGTGTCACCGATGTTTCAGCGCTACCTCGAACATGGAGAGATGAGCGGAATCTTCGCCTTACGTCGGAAGGATCGCAAGGTCTTGCGGATTCGATTCCAGTCGAGCATCCGCGATGGGCGCTATACCGCAGAATGGAGCCACTACGAGGTTTGGGAAGACGAGGCGCCAGAGGCAGACCCTAGCCGATAGGGCTCGTCAGGCAGTCGCTGAATAGTCAAGCCACGAGACCTTTCATCCCAAATATTCAGGATCCCGCTTCCATCCCGTGACCATGGAATAGAAGTTATTCCACCCGTGCAGAACGACCATGATGAGGTGGCCCGGGATGAAGGCCAGGAATCCGCACATCGACAAAAAGTGCCAGATGCGCGCGTAATGGAATCCACCCATGAGCCAGGTCAGCCACCAGAACTGAACCGGCTTGTAGAGCACCAAGCCAGTCAGCGTCGATAACACTCCAAAGAAAATGGTGGAAGTGTAAGCCAGCTTCTGCAGCGGATTGTAGGCGGCGTCAACCACCGGCTTTTTTCCGAAGAAAAAATAATAGCGCACCATCGGCCAAACACCTTTGATGTCGCGCGGGGTAAACAACACCTGCCGCCAATGGCCAGTGACAATCTGGTAGATCACGTACATCAGCCCGCTGCCCACGAAGATCCACATGAAGGTAAAGTGCCATTGCAAGCGCCCCACCCAGCCATCCGCCTAGCGTGATCAATCTGGGAACATCAATAAAGTTTTTCTGAGGAATCTTGGGACCGAAGCTGGGAAAGGCGCGGAAAATCTGCAGGCCTGTACCCATCAACACCAAGCACAGCCACGGCATTCACCCAATGAGCGAAGCGCACCACCCAGGGATGCTCGTGGGCAATGGTCAGCGGAGTTGGGTCGATCCCATTTTGTTGTCGCGCAGTCATAGTGAAACTCTGCGTAAACGGTTCAAAGCGATTCACCCTCAGGGGCTAAACAGTTTGCCGAAAAACGCGATGGGCACTTGGTTTGTGTCAGGGCACGACTTCAGTCGTGCCGATAAGTCTTTTATTTTTGTCATCACGCGCGGGCTTCAGCCCGCGAGAGATCTGCTTCTCTGACTTTTTCCGCAAACTGTAAAGCCCTTCATTCAAGCCAAACTCTTCGGCACGGCTAAAGCCATGCCCTTTCAAAACTGAGTAATGACGTCCTCTCGCTGCCATCACCACTCCCTTAGAGTCCGCCGTACCAGCTATATCCCTGGTCTTCCCAATATCCGCGCTGGCCATCGCGCAGCACGTTGGTCACGCGGAGGCTGACCAGATACTTCGCCTGCTTGTAGCCGATCTTCGTGGGCATCTGCAGTCGAAGCGGAGCACCATGTCCACGGTCTAGCGGCTTGCCGTACATTTCGTAACAGAACAACGTCTGGGGATGCAGCATCGTCGCCATGTCGATCGATTCGTAATACTCGTCGGCACAGTCAACCTCAACAAAGCGAGCGCTGGTATCGGCGCCAATCAGTCGCAGAAAATCGGAGGCGCGGGTGCCACCAAAGCTTCCGATAACGTCCCAACCCTCCACGCAGACGTGGCGGGTGTTCTGTGTAAGTTTGGGCAATGCTTGAATCTGGGTCAGCTTGTACTGCCCTGGGTGCTGGACCAATCCCTCCACTGTCAATGTCCACTTCTCCAGATCCACTCCAGGGTCGGCGACGTCGTAGAAGTTGTAGGGAAAGCGGTCGAAAGCGACAACATCACGATCGGGAAACGTTTGCGCCAGCCGGTAGCGGCTGAAGAGTTGTTGCGAGGCCCAATCGCTCAGGTGAAGGCCATCATCCAACAGCGGATCCCGAAGCTTAGGAATTGCAAATGCTCCCAGTGCCAGCACCGGAACCAGCTTCAACAGTTCGCGGCGATTCATGCGCTTGCGTTCGACGGAGGTTACGCGACGCACCTCTTCGCCAGCTGGTCCGATATTCCGAAGTGCAACGGGCGGCGCGACGATGTCCGGCTCGACGGCGTCTTGTACAGACTCGGCAGGCGCTTCGCTCTGGTCGGCTACTTGAGGCTCTTCCTCAGCCGGCCTCTGCTCGTCATTTATCTCGTCGGGCATACTTACCTCTGTATACGGCCACGCTCTCTAATCAGATTGACGAGCCGCAGCAAAAGTTACACCGGAGAAAGGATCCGGCGCAAATTTCTGTAAAAAAGCTTGATCGCTGAATGCTGCTCCTAATCCCTAGCCCCTGGCCTCTCACCTCCTCCCCCGGTGCCATCCTTGCCAATTGACCGTCGTCATCATCCATCCCATAATCTGTGTGCCTGACGAATTTTGCTGCTCACAAGGTGGCCCCCATGGTGCAGAAGAAAAGCACAAAGACCGACCGTCCCTTCGAGAGGGCTGGTGCGCGGTTAGACGACGTATTCGGCGACGCATCGAAGCGTATCGAAGACGAAACCAAGCAACTCATCGCATACATTAACGACGAGCTAGTGCCTGCTATTCGCGAGCACTCCAGCACCGGTCTGCGCGTCGCCAGCGAAAAGCTGAAGCAGGCGGCCGACATGATGGATGCTGGTACAAAGCAGAAAAAGGGCTGACCCCTGCGAGTCCCGCCTCTCATCATCGTGGGCACGGCATTGCTGCTGCTCTCGGCTTGTGGCGGGCATAAAACCGCTCGTGCTCATCCGGTTCCTCCGCCGCCCACAGTCGGTCCGGCTGAACCTGCGCCATCCGCGAGCACCGAAGCCAAGGTCAAGTCACCGCCGGTTTCGCGCAGTACAAAACCCATTTATGTTGAGACCGGATTGGCCAGCTGGTACGGGCCTCCCTACCATCATCACCGTGGCGCCAACGGCGAGATTTACGACCAGAACGCCCTGACGGCTGCGCACCGAACGTTGCCCATGAATTCCGTAGTACGAGTCACCAACCAAACCACTGGACACGCGGTGGTCGTGCGCATCACCGATCGGGGACCGTTCGTCGAAGACCGCATCATCGACCTGTCGCTGGCGGCAGCGAAGGCGGTAGATGTTTGGCGGCCGGGCACGGCGGAAGTAAAAGTTGAAGTCTTATCCGCGCCGGCTCCGATTGCCGAAGGCGGCCGCTGGTGCGTGCAGATCGGCGCGTTCCAGAGCGAAAGCGAAGCGCGCAAGTTAAAAGAGAAGCTGCAGGATCACTATGAAGGGGCCAACGTCATTCAGTTCACCGGGCCCACCGGAGAGTGGGTGCGACTGCGTCCTCCAGGCGACGACAAACATAAGGCGCAAGAAGTCGCCAGCAAGACCCACGTGAAAGAGGGGGGGGTATTTCTGGTAAGGCTGGACTAAGAAACAGTTGTCAGTTGCTAGTCGTCAGTTATCAGTTGGCTCAGCCCGGCCCTCAGCACTCATCCTCTTCGCTGAGTGTTTCCCATCAGAGTTTGGCGGCTGTCATCCTGAGCGCAGGCGCGTCGCTTCTGCACGCCGGAGCCGAAGGACCAAAATCCCTGGCATTGATTCTCACTCCGCCGTCCAGCGTGTCATGTGCGCCTCCGGCATAATTGCCTCCGCTTATACTCTTCTCAGCAATGAAGCCTACCGATACACACATCCAAAGCGGTCCGGTCGCGCTTGACCGTGCTGCCTTGGTTGCGCGAGGCCGGCGGTTGGAATACTTGACGATCGCCTGGAACGCCTTTGAGGCTGCGGTTGCATTGATCTCAGGATTACTTGCGGGCAGCATCGCGCTGCTGGGTTTTGGGCTTGATTCGGTGATTGAAACCATTTCTGCGGGAATTCTGCTGTGGCGCCTGCGCGCTGAAGATGACGCGGAGCGGCGCGAGCGCGCTGAACTCGTAGCGCGCCGCCTGGTTGGAGCCTGCTTCCTGCTGCTGGCCGCTTACATTGCCATCGAGTCAGTCCGGGCTCTCTGGATTAGGGCCACGCCGGAATGCAGTATCGCGGGCATCCTTATCGCCGTTGCCGCAGTGGTGCTGATGCCGTTACTGGGTCGCGCCAAGCGCCGTGTAGCCGCGAGTATAAACAGCCGCGCACTGCATGCTGATTCGCGGCAGGCCGATTTCTGCGCTTATCTTTCTGCCATTCTGCTCGCCGGATTGCTGGCGCATGCACTGCTCGGCTGGTGGTGGGCCGATCCGGTCGCTGCTCTGTTCATGACGCCCATCATCGCGCGCGAGGCCGTGCGCGGATTGCGCGGCCAAGGCTGCGACGACTGTACGTGCGGATAACGCAATATCCGCGTCTGTAGCCTGTCATCGCTTAGCTGATCAACTCATAGAAAGCTAAGAGCTAAAAGCCAATTGCTAACTGCCAGTTGCTCATCGCTAGTTGCTCCTTCGCTTTTCCGCTATTCTGGATCGAGCAGTAATTGCGATTTTGCATATGGCGCGCAAACCGGCAAGCTCCTTCGACCGCAAGTTCGTTCCGCTCTCCACCCGTTTCGATCACGCGCTGCTTTTCGCGTCCCAAGTCCATCGCGATCAGGACCGCAAGAAGAGCGGTATCCCTTATATCTCGCATTTGCTGGGCGTGGCTTCCATCGTTCTCGACTACGGTGGCGATGAGGAAATGGCCATCGCCGCGCTTTTGCACGATGCGGTCGAAGATCATGGCGGCCGGCCCATGCTGAAGATGATCCAGCAGATCTTCGGCTCCCGTGTGGCCAAGATCGTCGATGGCTGTACCGATTCCTATGCCGAGGATCCCAGGAAGAAAGAGGGATGGGAGCGTCGAAAATTTCGTTACTTGCGTCGTATCCGTCACGAGGATGCCGAAACGCGCTTCGTCTCTGCGGCCGACAAGCTCTACAACGCACGCGCTGTTCTGCGCGACCTGCGCTATAACGGGGATACCGCCTTCGAACGCTTCTCCGCTCCCAAAACCAAGATCATTTGGTATTACCGCTCACTGGTCACGGAATACCGCGCCGGTGGCGTGACTCACCTGCTGAAGCCGCTGCTCGACGATCTCGATCGCGTGGTGATCGAGGTGGAGCACCTGTCGGGGTTGTTGGCGGCTTCGCCCCGCCCGCATCGCAGGTTGACTACCAAGCTCAAGAGCAGACGCTAGTCACTGCGAGCACAGGCGGAGCACGTTACAATCGCAGGTTCGATGCCAGGAGATGCACGTGCCCCCAACCGAAGCCGAGCGCATTACGGAACTGCTGAAATCCGCCAAGATCATCGCCGTCGTCGGACTTACCGACTCCCCCACCCGGCCAAGCTATGGTGTCTCTCACTACATGCAATCGCAGGGCTACCGGATCATTCCGGTGAACCCCAACATCACTGCATGGGAGGGCGAAAAAGCGTACGCGTCGCTGCTCGATGTCCCGGAGAAGATCGACATCGTGGATGTCTTCCGAAGGTCCGACGCCGTACCCGAGGTGGTCGAACAGGCAATCCAAATTAGAGCGCCGGCCATCTGGATGCAAGAAGGCGTGGTACACGAAGAAGCGGCCGAAAAGGCGCGACAGGCAGGCATCCTCGTCGTGATGGATAAATGCATTTTGAAGGAGCATATCAAGAGGCAGTGAAAAACTCTCACCACGGATGCACGGAACGGATTCAGCAGTTACTGCGCGGTTTATCAGCTTCGGCCCACTGCTGACGCGCTCACGGCACCGGTTGGGGTTTTGGCGGAGCAGGAGAATGCGGCTTGCCCCAATCGAATCTTCGTCCGATGATCGCCTTCACCAACATGTGGTCGGTTCCAGCCGTCACACCCACCCCGACTCCAAAGTTGATCTCCCACTTCGGAGAAACATACAGATCGAATGCCGGCACGAACTGCTGCGATTGCTGAGGGAAGGGATCGAAATCTCCTACTGGTCCCAAGCCGCTGTAGTATTCCAGACCGAAAGCTACGGCCTTGGTAAAGTTCCAGGAAATCTTCGCGTCTGGCGCGAACTCCCATCCTCGTCGGGCTTCGCGTCCCGTGTAAGCCTTCTCGAACGCTGGGTTGACCGACCAATATAGGCGCCCTTGCTGTTTGTCCACGATCGGGCGTATCTCCAGGCTCCAGACTGACGTGGAAAAGTTGGGGCGAGCGTATCCGAATTCCGCCGACAAGCTGACGCCGACCGGCCAGTGCCAACTCTCCGGCGCCCGCACTCGCGGCCGGATGTGATCGCCCACCCACTGCCATCCCTGGTTATCCGGCACCGCAGTGAAAATGTAGAAGCCGGTTTCGAACCAGGGCGTGATGCCTTGCGTGATCTCGACCGTCTCGTGCAGCTCGTGTTCAGTGGGGAGAACACCTTCCTCGGTCGTCTTCGATCCCTGAAAGGTGTAGTTGCTGTGCAACTCCACCATAGTCGTTCTTGGCGCTTCCGTCTCTGACCCGTAAACCTGAATCTCGTAGTTGTCCTGCGCTTGGCAATCCAAGCAACAAAAGCCGAGCACCAACATGCCAAGGCCTATCGACAGCAGGGATCGGATCGCCATCGCAACAGCATCGCACAGAATACTGCGAGCGTTTGTCGCGATTCGCTGGCGCCTATTGCTTGAAGATCACCATTCCCAGCGGCGGGATATCGAGCAGCAAAGAATAGTCGTGTCCGTGAGTGGGGATTGCCTCTGTGTATCGGCCTCCGAAGTTGCCCTCGTCGGTACCACCGTAAATGGAGGCATTGCTGTTCAGTATTTCGCGCCAGTGCCCTTCCTTGGGGACGCCGACGCGGTATCCCCGCCGGGGCACCGGAGTGAAATTGCAAGCTATGACCACCGGGGCATTCTGATCGATCCCCAAGCGCATGTAGGTCAAGACACTGTCGTCGGAATCGTCAGCATCGATCCAGCGCCATCCGTCCGGGTTGAAGTCGTATTCATATAGTGCGGGCTCGCTGCGGTAATAGGCATTCAAATCGCGCACCCAGCGTTGTATTCCCTGGTGCGGAGCAAATCCGAGAGAATGCCAATCAATGCTGCTGTCATGGTTCCACTCGCTCCATTGGCCAATCTCGCCCCCCATGAACAACAGCTTCTTGCCCGGCTGAGTGAACATGCAACCGAAAAGTAGCCGCAGATTGGCATACTTCTGCCAGTGGTCGCCCGCCATCTTCCCGAACAATGAGCCCTTGCCGTGCACCACCTCATCGTGCGACAGCGGCAGCACAAAGTTCTCGGTGAACATATACAGTCCCCGGAAGGTCAGCTTGCTGTGGTGATACTTGCGGTGGATGGGATTTTTTGACATGTAGAGCAGCGTGTCGTGCATCCATCCCATGTCCCACTTCATGCCGAAGCCCAGGCCCCCGATGTAGGTCGGCTTCGAAACCATGGGCCATGCCGTAGACTCCTCCGCGATGGTTTGAATATCGGGAAAAGCCTTGTAGGCGTCGGTGTTCACTGTTTTTAGCAGCGATACGGCCGCCAGGTTTTCGCGACCCCCGAACTGGTTGGGAATCCACTCGCCCGCCTTTCGCGAGTAATCGAGGTAGAGCATGGAGGCGATGGCATCCATGCGCAGACCATCGGCATGATATTGATCCAGCCAGAACATGGCATTGCTCAACAGGAACGCCCGTACTTCATTGCGGTCGTAGTTGAAGATCGCCGACTTCCAGTCAGGATGAAAACCCTTGCGCGGGTCAGCGTGCTCGTACAAATGGGTGCCGTCGAAATAAGCGAGCCCGTGTTCATCGTTGGGGAAATGCGATGGCACCCAATCGAGGTACACGCCGATGCCACGCTGATGCAGATAGTCCATCAGGTACATGAAGTCCTGAGGTGTGCCAAAGCGCGCGCTCGGAGCGTAGTAGCCAGTGACCTGATATCCCCAAGAACCGAAGAAGGGATGCTCCATCACGGGCATGAACTCGACGTGGGTGAATCCCATATCGTTGACATAATCCGCCAGCTTTGGCGCGAGCTCACGGTAAGTCAGTGAGCGGTTGCCTTCTTCGGGAATCCGCATCCAGGAGCCGAGATGCACTTCGTAAATTGAAATGGGCGCGTCGAACTTATTGCGGTCGTGGCGAGTAGCCATCCACTCGTCATCGTTCCACTTGTAATCGAGGTCCCAAACGATGGAAGCGGTGCGCGGTGGAATTTCATTGTAGAAACCGTACGGGTCGGATTTATTCACCTGATACATGTGATAGCGCGAACGAATGTGATACTTGTAAACCGTCCCCTTGCCTAGGCCAGGCAGAAATGCCTCCCAGACTCCTGAGTTTCCCCGCGGAGTCATGGGATGCGAGTCGGGGTTCCAGCCGTTGAAGTCGCCTACCACCGAGATACGCTCGGCGTCGGGAGCCCACACTGCGAAATACGTGCCCTGCTTACCGTCGAGCTCGGTCAGATGCGCCCCAAACTTCTCGAACAGCCGGTTGTGCTTGCCTTCGTTGAAAAGATGAAGATCAAAGCTGGTCAGAAGCGTTGAAGCGTGCTCAGCAGATGCGGTAGGTGCCATTCGTCCGTTCTCCTTATGGCTTGGATGCACTCCGCGCGAGAGCGGCGGTCGAGCCTTCATTGCTGCCGTAAGAATGCAACAAGTGTAGAGGAAATGTCCGCGGTACGTCGAAACTGTCTTCGGGGATCCCATTAGCCGAGAGACCATGAAGACCGTTACCTTCCTGACGACCCTGCTTGCGATGACCCTGCTTTTAGTCCTCCAGAGCAAAACGGGCACGCTAATGCCTCGGGTGACCGGTAATGCCGGAGCTTCGATCACCACAACACATGTCGTGCTTCACCCAAACGACTCTGGATCCCCGGATGTGGTGCCGTCCTCCGGTTCGCCATTATGGCCGCGAAAAACATTGCTCCCCTCACCTCTGAGATCGCCACTTCACAAATCCACAGCCTCAATGCGAGGTTCGCACAGCACACCACGTTGGTGTGCATGTGAACCGCAGAGAGGCGTTTTTTACCACAAAATTGCTTTGACAAGCCTATCGGACGCGGTTAGAGTTCTGCTCAATTCCACGCGGATGGCAACTAGCAGGAGGTTCCCTTGGGCGGCATACCCAGCAACTATACCGTTGATCTTGATCTGGTATCTCCGGTGGATCTGATGGGGATTCCATCAAGTTTCGACATCACTTCCCTTCCCAAAATCCAGATTGCATTGGACCACATCACGATCGAGCCGATCACTCTTAAGCCGCTGGACGTGAACGTTCATGTGAAGGAGATTCCGTCAATTCGGGCTCACGTTCCTGCGGCTTTCACCGTGGGATTCTCAGTGTTGGGATTACAAGTAGCTAGCATTCGTTTGTGTGGGGAAGCTCAAGTGATTACCGAGCCTTACGTGCCTAATCCCTGTGAGCATTGCGGCGGCGTGACCCTTCCGCCTGCTCTTGTGCCCGAACCCACAACCACCGAGCCGCCAGCCAGTGTTCCTACAATTGCGGTGGCGCGAAGGAGAAGGGGCAAGTGAGGTCATGAAGACTCAGCCAGGGCCCCTGCGATTCAGCGGCACACCAAACCGGTTGTTGGCGACGTTGGAACTTCCCGAGTTCCCGCCTGCTAAAGCTTGCCGTGTGATCTTCCCAGATACTGGTCCGCTGCCGCTCAGCGTCCGTAAGCTCCGCTCCTCTCCTCCCCGAATTTCCACTCTAAGTTTTCGACTCCCTCGATTCACTCCGCCGGGACGCTACGAAGGCAACATCGAACTGGGCGAGGAACGCATTCCAGTGGTAATCGATGTGGCATCACGAAACAGCCTACGCTTCCTTCGCTCGCGGATCGTCTGCCGTGAAAAACCCGGCGCGCGGATCACCGCCGAGCTGACGCTGCTGAATCGAGGCAATGTAGAGGTCGCGGTTCCGCGCGAGGATACATTCT
Organism: uncultured Acidobacteriaceae bacterium; assembly: GCA_963755865.1. Taxonomy (GTDB): domain Bacteria; phylum Acidobacteriota; class Terriglobia; order Terriglobales; family Acidobacteriaceae; genus Bog-257. Next base: position 100,322 of record CAVWLY010000013.1, read on the forward strand.
GCGTTTTCGCCGACGATGGAATCGCGCGCGCCATGTATCGCGGGTTGGTGGAAGAGGAAGGCGATGGCAAGCAGCGGCTGGACCGCATCATGGATGAACTTGCCAAGGCGCACGGCGGACTGGTGCGGGTAACAGTGATCGAGGGATCGGGACTTCTCGCGCCGGAAGAAGTCCGCGAGCTAACGGTGGAGTTGCACTTTTCACACCGGCTCGTGGCGAGACGCACGTACCGGGGAACCTGGCCCGTTTCAGCAGCAAGTCTGGACGTTGAGATCGAGGTCGTTGGAGAATCCAATGGTGAGGAGGCGGGCCGATGAGCAGCAGCAATGCGGCGCTTACTGCGTCTTTACAGGCTCTTGCCAAACTGGTCGAGCAGAGCGCGCAATTGGGCATTGATTTTGTCGAGTCGCTGGCGAGCAGTTCGCCACAGCTCCTGAAAAGTCTCGGCAACCTGACCTCGGCCGGCGGACCGTTGTCTCACTGCAGTCCCTGCGATATTCCACCACCTTGCTGGATGCCCAGGCCGTTGTGCGATGTGACCAGCGTCGGCCGCCCGGGCGACACCGCAAGTCTGGGGTTCGTGATTACAAACTGCACTATGGCGCTGCGTAAGGTGACCGTCTTCACCACCACCAAGAACGCCGGACTAACCTTCAGTTCCGCCAGCCTGGATTTGGCGGCGATGGAGCGCGGAGAGATTCGCGTTTCTCATCTCATCCCAACGACAGCTCCAGTTGGTTCGAAGCGGGAGATTCTGATGTGGGTCCTGGGGTGCAGACTGCACTTTCTGCGCTGGACCGTCGCCGTGGCATCCATTGGGGCGAACACATTCTTCGAGGTGGACGTGAAAGATTGTCCTGACTATATCCACCACTGGTATGACCACTTCTATTGCCCACGTCCCTGCCTTGAAGAACGAGGCACTGTCCCTGGAACACGTGGATGAACGAAGTAACGCAACTTACCAAAACCTGGGGCCGAGCGTTAGACGCGAATCTTCGTTACACCGCTTTGCTCAGCGAACTGGCAGGCCGAAGCCTGGAGTTGCTGCTAACAGCGGTTTCTGAAGTGGGCCCGCAAATCATATCAACGACAACTGCAGTGCAGGAGGTTGACCGCGTGACATCCATTCCCCCTGCCCCGGCGCCTTCGCCCGCGGCCATGGTGCTTGAGGGCGAGGCCGGAAGCCGCGCCTTCGGATTGTTTGTAGTGGAAAACAAGCTGCCAAAAGAAGTCTCCACCCGTGTCGAGGTTGGACCGTTGGTCGATTCCGACGGCCAAGAAATTCCATCGGTGTTGCGCTTCGAACCTGGCGTGATCACTCTGGCGCCCGGCGAGCAAGTAGTTGCCCGGGTGAGCGCGCATATCAACCGAGGCCTGGCCGCCGGCGTTCGTTACCAGGGCGAGATCAGTATTCCCGGCATTGCAGGCGCGCGTATCCCCATCATCGTCAGACGGGTGCCGAAGACAAAATCAGCAGCTGTCGCTGGCATCGAACGTCAAGCAAACGCAGACGCCACGAAAAGACCGCTTCCTGGCCGCCAGCGCTCGCCGCGTAAGCATACGTCGTAAACGCTAAGTGCCGGAGTTCTGCTGTCAGGAATCGAACCCGGCCAGATCCCCAACCCCATATAGGCCTACGATGACTGCCACCGCCGAACCTGTCACTGAAAGCAACGCGGTATGGGAACTTCCCAGTCGCCTCGGCTTGACCGCGGACCTGCAACGGTTGCGTATCTGTCTTTCCACCTGGATTGCAGAGACCAACCCCGAAGTGCGCCCCATGATTCAGACCCAGCTTTCGGGGCGGGCCAAATATTTTCGGCCAGTTACGATTTTTGCCTGTTATCGCTCGATGCTCGACAAGGCTCCGCCGAATGAAGTGGTGATCGCAGCCGCAGGTCTCGAGCTCCTCCACAATGTCAGCCTGATCGTCGATGACATCCTCGACCGTTCGCGCTATCGCCGCGGGAATTTGTCATTGCATTGCCGCTATGGCTTTCTCCCCGGTTTGATGACCTCGGGATACATCATGGCGGCCGCGTCCAAGCTGGTCGCTTCCGATGCCTACGCGGTCGGCTTGCTGGCAGAGCTGATGCAGCGTCTCGGCGTTGCCGAGTGCCTGCAATGGCGGCTGCGGCGTCATGCTCTCGGCACCGAAGATTGGCGAATGATCGCAGGCGAAGACACTGGCTCGATGTTCGAAATCTGTGCTCGCCTCGGTACTCAGGACAACCGGCTGCGGAAGTTTGGCAGGACGCTGGGAATGCTCTATCACGGGTGCGATGACGTGGCCGACGTTCGCGGAACCACGGCGTTGGGGGGAGGCTCGGCCAAGGACATCGAGGACGCGATTTTGACGTTGCCGGTCGCGATCGCGATTCGTGATCCGGAAGCTGCGGTGCTCTTCCGGAATGCGAACCCGCAGAATCGGGCTGCACTCACCCAGAAGCTGGTGGAGGCGTTGCCTGAGGCCGAAGTCTATCTTGACCAGCTCGCCGCCGAAGCCGAGGCTGAGGCGCTGGCTAACAGCAAGTACCCGGAGCGCCTGCTTTCGCTGATTCATGACACGCGCCTGCTGTCCAGGGCCTGAGAGCGAGGCCGTCTGAATCATTTTGAGTAGGCCCTGCAGACGAGCCGCCCAAGATCTAGCCCCGCCGGCGCGGAAGACATTGGCCCAGAACTTCAGCTGGACTTTCCCCGAGGACCTTATCTTTTGAAGGGGCACGGCCTCAAGCCGTGCCGTAAACTGATCACGTCATGGTGGCTTTAGCCACTGAGGGACCTCGGTTGGGAAACAATGTGCGAGTTTCCTCAGGGGCTGAAGCCCAACTCTGTACCCTTATGCGGCACGGCGTACGTGGAAAATAAGATCTGAGTCCCTTTGGGGACGGTACGGTTCTTGAGAGTGACAACGAGAAAATACTCAACTCGAAGAACCGCTAACCATTCGCCGGAAAATGCCGTTCGCTGCGACGTGATCATCGTCGGCGCGGGGCCGGCGGGCAGCACCTTGGCATGGCGGCTGGCGTCCGCAGGCGTCAAGACGCTCGTCCTGGATGGCGCGCGCTTTCCTCGGGAGAAGGTTTGCGGCGACTACATTGAACCTCGTGGCCTGCGCGTGCTCGACAAGATGGGATGCTTGCAGACGCTGGAGGCGACGGCACCTCTTCCCATCATCTACTCTTCGACCTACGTCGATTCCAAGCGGTGCTACATCGGCCGCATTCCGTTTTACGGTGTACACAAACATTTGCCGCCGTACGGGTACATCGTTCCTCGCAACATTTTAGATAACGTCATTCTTGAAACAGCGGTTAAGGCTGGCGCGACCGTTCATCAGGAAACGTATGTCACGGGTTTTAGCGCTGATCGAAATGGAGTGACGGTCGAGGCGACTTGTCGCCAAGATCACGTCGTCCACCGCGGCCGACTGATCGTGGGCGCCGATGGAGTAAACTCTGTGGTCGCGCGCCACGCCGGTCTGCTGGTGGACGATCCACGGCATGTCGCACTCTCTAAACGTGCCTATGCGGATGGCTATGACGGATCAATTGGAGAGGCGGCGTTCTTCTTCGACGGCGATTTTTTCCCTGGCTACGGATGGATGTTCCCCATGAGCGGCGGACGGGTGAACTTTGGGGTTGGCGTTTTGAAGGAAACCTGCCAGCGTCACGGCATCGCCGTCCCCCAGCTGTTCCGTGATTTCTTCGAGAAGCTGAAGCGAAGCCATCCGCGCTGCAGAAAACTCAAGCTCGTGCGACCGCCGATCGGCGGCATCGTCAAGACCTACGGGGGAGCGGGCACTAATTATTTCGATAAGGGGCTGCTAATTGGTGATGCCGGAAGTTTCGTCGATCCTATGACGGGAGAAGGCATCACGCCTGCTATGGAGTCGGCTCTCATCGCGGCGCGGGTTATTCTGGATGCACTCCCAAAAAAGCAACTCGATGCTGCGTCGTTTTCTGCGTACGAAACTGCGTATCGCAATTACTTCGATCCGTCGATGATCTTCGTCGACTTGTGTGCCGCTACGCTGCGCAATCCACACTATTGGGGATCGTGGAAGAAAGCCCTCGAGCGTGGTTGTGCTCTGGCGCAGAAAGATTCGAAATTTGCAGCGACCGCTGGCGCTTGCTTCGGAGGAATGGAAATCAATCCCGCGGGAGTTCTCGCCGAGATGTGGATGAAGACGGCTGAGAGCTTATTCAACATTGGTCCGCAAAGCATGCTGGAGTTGGTGGATGGCCAGAGAGATGGCGGCGCACTTACACTGCAAGAATCGGCGGGATGGATCATCGACTCATGGGGATCACTCTTGAGCGATCCTTTTTGGCATGCCAGTTGGACGATGGACGTTCAGCGCAAGTGGATCCATGCCCTTTCCATCATGAGAAAAGGTCTGCCGGATCCCCGAATCAAAGGCGTCATCTGAACGCTTTCAAGCCTTTGCTTTGGCTTTGCGTGTACGCGGCGGTGCCGCCTTGCTCACCGGCTTAGAGATTTTTTCAATCTCGTTGGCGAAGTGGTCCACAGCCGTAGTGGGAAGCGTGATCATTTCCCGTAGGTACTCCCTGCTGAAATCGGTGAGCCGTCCAACGAACTGCTGTGAATCGTCGGTGCCTTCACTCACTCGCGTCAGCTCGGCGCTGACCTTCTGCGTGTATTTCTCCGCCGACTCCACCCATCCGCCCCAGAATTTCAGTGCCGCGGTCACAGCCGCCAGTTGAGTGCGCGCCACCTCGACCATGATCTCCCGGATCTCTTCGCTGCTCTTCGCTGTGCCAGTTTGCGCCATGATATCCGTCACCCAAACTTAGGTTAAGTGTGAGTACGATACTACGGATTTGATACGCAATACAACGTTGGCGGGCGCAGCAGATCAAGCCGAGCAGAGCCCTTAGCCCGCTTGCTGGCACCTTCCCTCGCAGGGCTTGCGGCCCCACACAACGCCTAAAGCGTGCAGGATAAGTTCGTCTTCCAGGGTCAACTTGCCGGGATCGAGGATTGCTTCGTAGGCATAGGAAACAGATTGATTGCGCGTGATACACCAGGGTTCGTGACGAACGACACCCGAACAGTGCTCACAGGCTGAATCCGCGCTGTACTGATTACTGTGATACCACTTGCTGCGTTCAGTTGTGGGCATGAGCGGTCCTCCTGACTGCTTCGTGCTCACCTCACTGCTTTCGTGGCGTGAACCATCTCAAATTCACGGGCCGGCGGTTTAGTAATTTAAGAAAGTGCCGGCTGAAGCACGATGGAAACAGCTTGAATCAGCTATGCCCGAAAATGTTGTGATTTGGGTCACAGGTAGGGGTGATGAGGTATGCCACTGTGGTTGTACGGGTGGTGCAGACGTACCGGATCATTCATCTGTCCAGTTGTTTGAGAGGCACGGCTTCCGTCACGACATGGCGGCGTTGGCCGCTGAAAGACCTCGGCATTGAAGTGCGATTTCCCTCAGGGGCTAAAAGCCCAACCCTCCACGCTTGTAAACGGCACGGCCGAAGCCGTGTTCCCTCAGAAACGTGAAGTCGTCAAGAATAATTCGGGCTTCGATCACATCACGCGTGCTTGTCAATCGAGGGCTGGAAGTTCTTTGCGAAGATCAGACCATCCCTCCCGGAAGCTACATGGCACTCATTTTGACGTAGCGTTTGAGGTCTGGCGCCATTGAAACCAGCATCCCGACCACCGTCGCTGCAACTGCAACCAGAATCAGGTTCTTTAACATTTCGTTTTCTCCTCCAATAGAAATTTGCAGATCACACCGTTTTAGCGGCGGCGACCTGTTCCACAAGCTCTTCCACCATGTCAGCCGCCGCCGCGATTGAGTTTTGTACCGGCTCCGTCAATCCCATGCGGCCTTCTTCGCCACCACAGTCCGCGGGTTCGCATCCCACAACCAGCAAGCGGGCCGTGATGGATCCCATCGACTGCGCCAACTGCACCACCTTGACCGGATCCATACTGTGGCCATCCAGCGGAGCGTCGGTTGTTTCGGCCGTGGCAATGTCGCTCAAATCAGGTTCAATCGTATAGAGCGTGCCGGGTGCATCGCCTCGCGGAACCGCATCCACCAGAATCACTGCGTCCCAGGGATCGAGCAGCGCGTAAGCCAAGTCGAAGGCCCGAATGCCGAAGTCCACAACGCGAACGCCTTCAGGAAACCTACGGCCGGCAAGTACGCGGGCCACTTCAACCCCAAACGCATCATCGCCCAGAAAAATATTTCCCACGCACGCAATTAGAGTGCGATGGCTCATGCCAGTCCTCCGGCGTCTTCACTCATTGCCAGGGGTTCAACTTCCTCGGGCGAAAAGAAGAATCGATGGCCAGGCTGGCGAAGCATTCCGAGGTCTCTGCCGGGATCGTCTTCCAACACCACGGCAAGCTGAATCTGGTCTTCGAAGTCCTGCTCGATCGCTTCAATAATCGCGACCTGTCCTTGCAGCGCCATGTCCATGATGTCGGCGGTCTTCTGCGGCCACAGGCGGACACGGTTTCCTTTCTTCAAGTCGACGCCGAAAACGCGGATGCTCTCCACCGCAGGCCGCTCCGGAAAAGGGTCCCAGTTGTCGCTCATGATCCTTCCTCGTTATTGGGCACGCGTCGCATACCGCGGATGGCGCCGTGAACTTTCATCAGATGTTCGGCCGGAAGGGTTTCGGTACGCTCCAGGATAGCGCGCGCACGAACGTCGCCCTGCCGCATCTCTTGCTTCTCTTCGTCCGTGAGGGTGAGCACGCGCAACGCCAGCATCTCATCCATCTCAGTTCCGTCAAAAAAGTCGCCCGCACTCTCGGGAGCTACCTGGGGATAATCGTAGAGAATGATGGGTGAGCACAGCAGCATGTCGGGGTGACCCTCTTCTCCGACCAGCACAGGAAACACACCTTTATTCTGGCATCCAGCGGCGGCCGCACGAAACTTTTCCGGAGGGTCCAGCAGCGAAACGAACTCGCCACCTTGTGCACCGAGCAGCAAATGTGCCGAAGAAAACGAGTACGCCAGCGCGCGCTCGCGCTCCGCATGGGAGGCATCCGCGATTGCACTCAGGTTAACCAACTGCAGATGTAGCCTGAAGAGCCCGTCCTGTATGGCTTCCGCCTGGATCTCCAACTGACCGGTGAGATGGTTGCTGATAGGCTCAGCTGCAGCCGGATCGAATCGTAATTCAAAGGTCGCCGGCTTTCGAACCAGGTCGGCGACCAGCAGATCGTTTCGATCGGCCGAGCGCTCCACGCCTTCTTCCCAGTTGATAGTCCCCGCAGCCGATTCCTTTCGTTGCGCCAGTTGCAGGAAGCGCACGCGCACATCCAGCTGGGCTTCGCCACTCCCGGCAAGGAGGCATTCGCTGCTCATGCAGTACGATTCCGCAGGACGCTGTGCCACGGCAAAATCTTGCGGGTAGAGAGTTCCGAAGTTCCAACGCTGGCGGTTCTTGGTCGACGACGGCCGATACGGATAGAGGATGTATCCCTCATACAAAACGGCACTCGCAATCTTCTCCACCGTAGCGAAGTTCATGCCTTGACCTCGTCTTCATTTGTCGAGGCCGCCGAGGATGCTAGGTTTTCTTCAGGGACTATTCTTTCGACAAGCTGCTCCCAGGTGGGAATACCATACCGCACCTTGTACCGATACAGACGCTCGAAAGCATCGCGGTGCAGGCACAGCCATGCGCTGTTGGGATAGTGCTCGTTCATCATCCGCTGCCAAATCTGTAGCGGCAACCGATAGTTGGCTTCACGGTCCCAGGGGATCTGGGTCATCTGCAGGTGATCGTTGACATCGTTGTAAAAAAGCGTGCCGCTGAAGAGGACGCACAACGGTATTTCCCCGGAGTCCAAGCCGTGGAAGTATTTGGTGGCTGCAACATTGAAGTCGAAGCTGCACGGCAATTGCAGATCGACAATGGTTGCGCCGGTGAAGCCCGGCACCGAAACGCTGGTATTCATCCACAGCAACGAACGAACGGTCCTGCCCCATCGCTCTGGTTCACCGAACAGGTCATGCAATTTCTCTTTCTCGGGAGCCGCATAGCCACGACGCGCGGGCTCGATCTGCACCTGGCAGCGCAAGCTCAGGCTGTGCACCGCTTCGTCGGCAGGCAGGTTGACGATGCGCAGCTTCAAGGCGAGCAAGGGTATCGCTGCGTACGGAACCGCCTCCGCGCCCTCGATCCGAAAGCTCAGCTCAGGCATGCATGGTCTCCGTCTTGCCAACGCACCTGCTCTTCAGCGCCGTAAAGAAGCCCTGTATCTCTTTCCACACCTCGGTTCCGCCCGACAGCCCGCGCCAGTGCATGCGAATGAGGCCGACCAAGCGATAACATTCGTCGATGGGGGCGAGGAAGTATTCTCGTGCGGGACCAACGCGGTTGATCAAGAGCGCTTCGACATCCGGCTGCATCGCTTGCAAAACAGGACGTTGCGCAGCAATGTCATCCCATGCCTCGAGACTCAACAACGATTCCGTGGCTCCGGCGGGACTGGGATACATGGCAACCATCTTGTCGGAGGCGCCATCGCGGTAGAAGAACGCCAGGTTGATGGGGATCATCAACGATTCCCACTGCGCATCCGAGATCTCAAGGTCCCTCAGCAGCAAAGCTCGTCGCGGGATACGCCGATAGCGTCCACCGGCTTGCCCGTCAAACAGAATGGCGCAGGGCTCGCACGCACAGAGGATTTGCCGCGTCGCCGTCTCCAATAGATGCGCATGCTCCGGCGCAACCGCGGCGCTGCATAATTCGCATTGCTCGGCTGGAGTGCGTCTGCGGGCAAACTTACGCAGGACAGCGAAGGCGTTCTCGCGCTCGACCCCATTACCAGGAGCATCGCTCATTCCCATTTTCCCTTCGTGCGCAGTTTATGCGGGCGGAAAATTCGGCATGCGCGGATCGATCGGCCGGCGCTTGTCTGCATTAATTCCGGTGGCGTCCCGCGAGGTCCGGCCCTCGCCCTTGCGGCCCGGCTCTTGCTTATTCAGGGTCCATTCCTCTCCCTTGTGCACTCCCGGGGTGTGCGACGGACTATCCGGCGTCGTGTGTTGGCGCGCCATAAATGCCTCCCTTCAACGTTTCAGGTAATCACCACCAGCTTTGACGAGCTGGGTTGCTGTATGAGTTCCACCATGATTTGCTCCGCGTCGGGAGCAGCTTCGGTCACCGCGTCCTCCACAGCGCTCTTTACGGTCGCGGCGGTCGAGCCGCATCCCCCGGCTTCTTTTTGCACCCGGAGTTTCACTATGCCATCCAGGACGCTGACCAGCTCAACGTCTCCTCCATTCGATTGCAGGAAGGGACGCACCTTGTCCAAGCCGCGAAGCACCCTGGTCTCGATCTCTTCGGGATGAAGGCCGTGCAGGAGAAGCACGCTCGCCACCAGATCATCTTCCACGAGTTTGCCGATGACGCGCTCGCCCTCGGCGTTCTGAGAAACTATCTCCAATACGTGCTCGAGAGCCGCGCCGTGCAGCTCCATAACCGACTGGACAAGCTCAAGCGCAGCCGTATGCAACTCCGGATCACTGACCCGCTCGAGCTTGTTAACCAGTTCCTCGATTCGTTCCGTGCGTGCGTGGAACTCCCGTTTTTCTGTCATCCGCGCTCCAACACTTCTGCTATTTGTGTCCTACTCCGAACATCGGGGAATGACGAGTCTCCAGGACCTTGCCGTCTCCGAGGTACATATGAACACCGCACGGCAGGCACGGATCGAAGCTCCGTACCGCACGCATGATGTCAATCCCCTTGAACTTGTCCGGCCCATTCTCTTCGAAGATCGGCGTGTTCTGTACCGCATCCTCATATGGACCAGGCGTTCCGTAGATGTCGCGGGGATTGGCGTTCCAAGGAGTTGGCGGATACGGATGGTAATTCGCGATCTTCCCATCGCGAATCACGACGTGGTGCGACAGCACACCTCGCACTGCCTCGTGGAAGCCGCAGCCTATGGCTTCTTCGGGCACCTTGAAGTCCGACCACGTCTTGGTGCGACCGGCCCTCATCTCGTCGAGCGCCCTCTCCACGAAGTACAGCGCCGTCGCAGCAGCGTAGGCCTGGAAGTAAGTGCGTGCACGATCGCGTTCGATGGCGTTACTCCACTTCGGAATCCTCCATTCGAACTCCGCCTCCGGCAGCATCGCCGTCTTCGGCAGATTGATCTTCACGCTGTTTCCGGTGGCCTTAACGTAGCCGATGTCCACCAATCCAGACAACGCCGTTGACCACAAGCGGGCAATCGGTCCGCCGCCGGTGTCAAGCGCAAGATGGTCTCCGGTGCGCTTGTCGAGCCAGCGCGGCGACATGACCCAGGTGTAGTTCTTGTTGAAGTCGCGATTCTGCGGACGCGGGAGGGTCGTCTGGTTCCACGGATGCTTGCGGTCCACCTTGTTCCCCAAGGGATCGGTGGGGACGAACACTTCCGAGTTCTCCCAGTCATCGTAATAAGAGCTGCCCAGGAGAATACGAATCTGCAAATTGATGTCGATCAGTTCATTGGTCACCAGTTCGCCGTCGACAACGACGCCGGGGGTGACATACATCGCCTTGCCCCATTCCGACATCCGGCGATAGGTGTAGTCGCAACTGTCGGGATCGTTGAATGAGCCCCAGCATCCCAGCAGGACTCGACGCTGTCCAACTTTTTCGTAGCCCGGCAGCGCCTCATAGAAGAAGTCGAACAGGTCATCGTGCAGCGGAACCACCTTCTTCATGAATTCCACGTACTTCATCAGCCGCACCAGGTAGTCAGTGAACAACTGGATCGTAGCGACCGTTCCCACGCCGCCCGGATACAGCGTCGAGGGATGCACATGGCGCCCTTCCATCAGGCAGAACATCTCGCGGGTCATGCGGCTCATGGCAAGCGTCTCGCGATAGAACTCGCCGCTGAACGGATTCAGCGCGCGCATGATGTCGGCGATGGTTTTATATCCGTGCTTATCGGCGTTAGGACACGCCTTGCCCTGCGCTTTCTCCCAGACGCCTGGATTGGTCTCCTTGACCATCTGCTCGCAGAAATCCACGCCCACCAGGTTGTCCTGGAAGATGTTGTGGTCGAACATGTACTCGGCAGCTTCGCCGAGATTGATGATCCACTCTCCGAGCGCGGGAGGTTTCACTCCGAACGCCATGTTCTGGGCGTAGGTCGCGCAGGTAGCGTGATTGTCCCCGCAAATGCCGCAGATGCGGCTGGTAATGAAGTGCGCGTCGCGAGGGTCCTTGCCCTTCATGAAAATGCTGTAGCCGCGAAAAATTGACGACGTGCTGTAGCACTCGGCGACTTCGCGGTTGTCGAAATCAATTTTGGTGAAAATTCCCAGGCTGCCAACGATACGGGTAATCGGGTCCCAGTGCATCTCCACGAGATTTCGCTTCTTGGTCGAGATATCCGGCCGTACTTCTGTAGTTGTGCCCATCTCGTTCATCCTTTCCGCGCTAATGCGCTGAGGGGCGATAGCCCGTGGTGAGTGACGCGCCGCGATGCCGCCACTTCGGTTCTTTGTTGACAGTATTGTTCGTGATACCCCGCAACATGCGTATCACTTTGCCGTATTTGCCAATCCCAAGGGTGGAGACGCGCGCGCCCGGCGGTTCATCCATGAACGGCATGAACTTGTCGGGGAAGCCAGGCATGGTGCAACCGATGCAAATGCCGCCCACATTCGGACAGCCACCAATGCCGCGCATCCAACCACGCTTGGTGACGTTGCAGTTCACCACCGGACCCCAGCAGCCCAGCTTCACAATGCATTTCGGCGAACCGTACTCTAGCGCGAAGTCGCCCTGCTCGTAATAACCGGCGCGGTCGCAGCCTTCGTGAATGGTCTTACCGAAGAGCCAGGTTGGGCGCAGTTGATCGTCCAGCGGAATCATGGGAGCCAGTCCCGATACCTGGAACAACAGGTACAGCACCGTTTCCATGAAGTTATCGGGCTGTACCGGGCAGCCCGGTACGTTGACGATTGGTAAGCCGGCCTTGGAGCGCCAGCCCCATCCCAAGTAATCAGCCAGGCCCATGCATCCCGTGGGATTGCCAGCCATGGCATGAATGCCGCCGTAAGTCGCGCACGTGCCGGCGCCAATGACGGCGAGAGCTTTGGGGGCAAGCCGGTCGATCCAGTCGCAAGTCTTGATCGGCTGGCCGGTTCGGTCATCCGTCCCCACTGCAGCCCAGTATCCTTCGCTCTTAATGCGCTCGTTGGGAATGGACCCTTCCACCACCAGCACGAATGGGTCGAGTTCCCCTTTTTCGGCTTGATAGAAAAACTTCATGAATTCGTCGCCATTTTCGTAGGCGAGTACGGGATTGTGAAGATGGACTTTGGGCAGACCAGGTATGGCGCCCATCACCACGTCTTCGACGCTGGGTTGCTCGGCGGCGGTGACCGACACGCTATCGCCATCGCATCCGAGGCCCGCTGTTATCCACAGAATGTGAACTTCCTTGACCGGCGAGGCTTTCGTCAGCGACGACTGCGATTGGGCCTGGCGTATGGGAGTCGGCTCTTCCGGCATAAGCTCTCCTTTCGTTACTGCGGCAAAACACGCCTCGAACGAGGCATGTCGAGGGTGACAAACACAGAGGCGACGTCACCACCTAAGAGGGTGGCGACGCTCGCTTCCAAATTTTGAGGCGTTGCAACGGAAAAATTTCGTGGTGTAGTTTTTAAGAAGATTGCGGTCGCGCTGGCAGGGATATCGCAGATGCTCCTGCATACCTCGGGATTTGGCAGGCCAACCAACATCCCTTAACCCCACATTTCGAACGCACGGCGAAGTTCGAGTGAAGCGCTCTGAACTCCGACGCGCTTAAAGCAAATGGTTACCGTCTAGAATTTGAGTCCGAATCCCCACAACTCGGGCTCAACCCCGCTGCGATGCCAACCACTTGCTGGATGGTTGTCCCCGCTAGCAAATTCTTGGCAGCTGCTCGCCGAACATGACATCCAGGACGCGAGTACCGCCGATCTCGGTCTTCATCAGCACCATGCCGGCATGATCGGCAACGACCTCGCCAATCACGACGGACGCCACACCCAACCGGTGCTGGCGCATGTGCTGGACCATCTCGTCTGCCGCTTCCGCGGCAACTATCGCGACCAACTTGCCTTCGTTGGCCACATAAAGCGGATCCAGCCCTAGAATTTCGCAGGCGCCTTTCACCGTCTCGCGCACGGGAATATCGTGCTCCTGCAGCAGCATTCCGACTTGCGACCGGCCAGCGATTTCGTTCAGCGTAGTGGCCACGCCGCCGCGGGTCGGATCGCGCAGGCAGTGGATTGCCGGCACTCCGTCGCTGCCCGTCACCTCCAGCATCGCGCTGACCAGTCCATAGAGGGACGCGCAATCGCTCTCGATGGCGCCTTCGAACTCCAGATTTTCGCGCTGCGACATGATCGCCATGCCGTGATCGCCAATGAATCCGCTGAGGATGATTTTGTCGCCGGGACGCGCACGGTCTGCCGAGATTTCCACCGGCCGATCGATCACGCCAAGGCCCGTCGTCGTGATGAACATCTGGTCGCCCTTGCCGCGATTGACGACCTTGGTATCGCCGGTCACTAGTAGGACTCTGGCTTCATTGGCCGCGTCGCGCATCGATTCCACCACGCGGCGAAGATCGTCGGCGGCCAACCCCTCTTCCAGAATGAAAGCCGCAGCCAGGTAAAGCGGCCGCGCGCCGCTCATCGCCAGGTCATTCACCGTGCCATTGACTGCCAACCGCCCAATGTCTCCGCCGGGAAAGAAAATCGGCGTGACCACGAACGAATCCGTGGTGAAGGCCAGGCGGGTACCATTCACCTGGACAACAGCCTGGTCGTCCAGTTTGTCGAGGATGGGATTGGCGAATGCCGGCCGAAAGACCTTGTCGATCAGCTCGGCCGTCAGCTTGCCGCCGCTGCCATGGCCGAGCACGATCTGCTTGTGCTCGAAGATCGGCAGCGGACAGGAACCAAAGATTACGGCTTCGCTCATAGCACCTCGAAGTAGCTGGTTAGATCACGTCCTCTTCGCCCATGGCCACATGGGTCAGGTCCCACAGAATATGCAGCAGCGCGACGTGCGACTCCTGAATGCGATGAATGCTGAAACTGGGCACGATGAAGCAGTAGTCGCAGGCCTCCGTCATGCGGCCGCCATCCTTGCCGGAAAAGCCGATCGTCAGCATGTTCTTGCGCCGGGCCGCTTCCAGCGCGTAGATCAGGTTTGGCGAACTGCCACTGGTCGAAATGGCCAGCGCCATGTCGCCCGGCTTGCCCCAAAGATCGATCTGGTCCACGAATATGCGGGCGAAGTCCTTGTCGTTGGAAATTGCCGTGAGTACCGGTATCTGGCTGACCAGGTCCAGCGCCGGCAAGGCTCGCCGCTTTTCGATGATGGGATGGATGAACTCGACCGCGACATGCTGCGCGTCGCAGGCGCTGCCGCCATTTCCCATCACCCAGAGCTGATGTCCCTCGCGAAAACGTTCTGCCATCTTCTGGCTTAGCTCGCCGATGGAGCCAGCGTAGTGCTCGAAGAACTTCTGCTTCACTTCCACCGACTCCCGGCACTTGTGCATGACCTTCTCGCGCCAGGGATCGGGCGGCAGCGAGGGATTCCGAGTGTCGCTCGCGGAAGTGCCAGGCTGGGTCATGCAGCTCCTCCGCGTGGAAATCGCGGTCAACTTGACGTCGTCCTTGTCTCTCCTGCAGGTGCCGGCCATAGGCGTAGTAGGCAGCGCACGCGCCCTCGGCTGAAACCATGGTGGCGCCCAGCGGATGTTGCGGATTGCACTCCGTGCCGAAGGCCGGACAATCGTGCGGCTTCTTGATGCCCTTCAGAATTTGACCGCTGATGCAGACCTCGGGCTCGTGGGTATCGATCTCCTTCACGTCGAAAAGCTTTTCCGCATCGTGATCGCGGAACTCCCAGCGCAACTTGTAACCGCTTTTTGGAATGGTGCCTACTCCGCGCCACTTGCGATCGGCAATTTCAAAGACGTTGGCGACAAGCTTCTGCGCCGGCTTGTTCCCTTCCCGGTCCAGGATGCGCGAGTATTCGTTCTCGACCTCGGCACGTCCGCTCTCGAGCTGGCGGATCGTCATCAGCGTTCCCTGCAAAATGTCCAGCGGCTCGAATCCGTTATGACGATGGGCACCTTGAAGCGCGCGCTGAGCGGTTCGTATTCGCGATATCCCATGACCGCGCAAACGTGTCCCGGACCCAGGAATCCTTGCACCCGGTTCAGCGGCGATTGCAGGATGGCGGCAATTGCCGGCGGCACCAGAACATGAGAGACCAGGATGGAGACATTTTTCACGCCTTCCTGCTGCGCTCGCCAGACCAACATGGCGTTGGCCGGCGCAGTGGTCTCGAAACCAATGGCGAAGAAGACCACTTTCTTGTCGGGATTGGCGCGCGCAATCTTCAGGCAATCCAGCGGCGAATAAACGACGCGAACATCGCCGCCTTGCGACTTGATGGTGAACAGATCGCCATCCGAGCCGGGCACGCGCAGCATGTCGCCGAACGAACAGAAGATCACGTCAGGACGCCGCGCGATGGCGTGCGCTTTGTCGATCATCTCCAGCGGCGTGACGCAAACCGGGCAGCCGGGTCCATGCACCAACTCGATGTCCGGCGGCAGCAGGTAGTCAATTCCGTGCTTCACGATGGAATGTGTCTGCCCGCCGCACACTTCCATAATCACCCATGGCTTGGTCTGAATACGGTGGATTTCATCGACGATCTTGCCGGCCAGTCGTCCATCGCGATATTCATCCAGATACTTCATTGCTTGCGTCCCCCATCGCCAACTTCATTCACCACCGGCGCATTGAGTTCGGTCAGTTGGTCCAATTCCTCCAGTAGTTGGTAGGTGCGCTGCGCTTCTTCTTCATCCACCCGGCTGATGGCGAAGCCCACGTGGACCAGGACGTAGTCGCCGACTTGGGTCTCCGGAACGTATTCCAGGCAAGCCTCGCGCACGATGCCGCCAAACTGGACCTTGGCCATGCGCATACCGCCCTGATCGAAGGCTTCGACTACCTTGCCGGGAATTGCCAAACACATATCAGTCTCCTCTGCGCAAAATTTCGTTGGCAATAACTGCCTGGCCGAGCGAGATCCCTCCATCATTGGGAGGAACCAAGGCATGCAGATAAACCTCGAAGCCATCGCGCCGCAATCCTTCCACCGCGCGGCGCAGCAGGTACATGTTCTGGAACGTACCACCGCTCAGGCATACGCGGTTCAGTGGCTCACGCTCACGGATACCGCGGCAAACTTCGACGATCGCCGCGGCGATGGTGTTATGGAAACGCGGCCGCGATGTATCCCGCCGGTTTCGACTGTGCGAGGTCTTGCACAATGCTGTCGATCATGGGCCGCATGTCCACCTGCGCGGGCTCACCCTCGTCCACATTAAAAGGATACTGCTGTTCGAAGTCGGTTGCGCAATCATTTCCAGTTCGATCGCCGCTTGCCCTTCGAAGTTGACCTCTTGCCGCAAATTGATGAGCGAGCGCAACAGCATCGAACAGGCGGCCGCAGGAAGAGGTCTCAACAGTGTTGATGCCGCGCGCGAGCATGGTGTCTACCAGTTCGACTTGTTTTTCCGGAATGGTCTGCAGAAATTGCAAGCCCAGCGGCCGAGACTTCGGGCCGAAAGTGTCGTCGCAGATAGCTGAGCGCCATGCGCCATGGCTGGCGCACCGCCGCATCGCCGCCCGCCATGGGGACATAACGCAAATGCGCTCGCCGCTCGAAGCCTGCGAAGTCGGCAACCAAGAACTCCCCACCCCAGATCTTCGCGTCGGTGCCGTAGCCCGTACCGTCGAACGCTACGCCGATCACCTTGCCGCTGAGGTGGTTTTCTGCCATGCAACTGGCTACGTGCGCATGATGATGCTGCACCCCGATTTTTTGCTCCAGCGGTAACTTCAGCGCGAAACGCGAGCTCATGTAGTTGGGATGCAGATCGTAGGCCACCGCTCGAGGTTCAACCCGGAATAGCTTCTTCAGGTTCGCCAGCGTTTCCTCGAAGAACACCAGCGTCTCGTAATTCTCCAGATCGCCAATGTGCTGACTGAGGATCGCGTAGCTGCCCTTGGTCAGGCAGAACGTGTTCTTCAGTTCGGCGCCGCAGGCCAGGATCTCGCTCAGCGGAACGCCGAGGTCCACCGGATGCGGCACGTATCCGCGGGACCGCCGCAGCACGCGCTCGCGTCCCTCAAGCGTGCGCACCACGGAATCGTCGGCGCGCATGTAGATATCGCGATTGTGAAATACAAACCAATCGGCTACCGGCTGCAACCGCTCCCAGGCCTCTTCATTCGAGGTGACAATGGGCTCCTCGCTGATGTTGCCGCTGGTCATTACCAACGCCGTGAACTCCGGCGGATCGTCCGGCGAGTCGCTGAACAATAGGTAATGCAGCGGCGTGTAGGGCAGCATGACGCCAATCGTGTTATTGCCCGGGGCAACGGCCGGCGAGATGTTCGCGCTCGGGCCGGCGGCGCAGCACCACAATGGGCCGACGTGGGCTCAGCAACGCGCTGCGATCGGAATCTGAGACCATACAAAAACTCTCGACGGATTCCAGATCTCGCGCCATGAGTGCGAACGGCTTGTCGCTGCGGCGTTTGCGGGTCCGTAACAGTTTCACGGCGTGATCATTCTGCGCATCGCATGCCAGCAGAAAACCGCCGAGTCCCTTCACCGCGACGATTTTCCCTTCGCTTAACAGCTGGCGCGCCTGGCGGATGATTGCGGCAGATCCAGCAGGGTTGTAGTTCACATCTCCAGGAAACGCCGATCCCGATTCCGCAATCGCCAAAGCCGGGCCGCACGCCGGGCAGGCATTCGGCTGAGCATGGAACCGGCGGTTGTTCGGATCATCGTATTCCGCCTGGCAAAGTGCGCACATGCGAAATGACGACATGGTCGTCATTGGGCGATCGTACGGAATGTCTTGAATGATGGTGTAGCGCGGTCCGCAATTGGTGCAGTTGGTGAACGGATATCCGAAGCGGCGGTTCTGAGGATCGCCGAAATCGCGCCAGCACTCGTCGCACGTCGCCATATCGGGCGACACCAGGACGAACTCGCCGGCTTCCGAATGGCTGTGCTGAATTACAAAGTCGGTCGTCGCCAAGCGGCTCGAGGTCGGCCATGGCAATTTCCGCGATCAATGCCAGCGGCGGCGGGCGGTGCCGCAGTGCGTCCAGGAATTTCTGGATGCTCTCGTCAGTGCCCTCAATCTCGATGGTCACGCCGGCCGATGAGTTGAAAACATGCCCTGTCAGCGAGAGTTCACGCGCGAGGTTGTAGACGAATGGCCGGAACCCTACACCCTGCACAATGCCGCGCACACGTATCTGTTTGCGGATTAGCAACGGACTTATCGTAGTCGCCATAGCGGCGAAGTCCAGGTTTGAGAAGACAAGGCGCGAATACACAGCGAAAAAATCAGGCAACCGCGCGCGTCTGCGCTGGCACAACGCGACGTCTCGCGGAATATAGCATAAATATTCGCCGCTACGAGTGTAGCGAATAAGTGGCCCAATCTAACAGACAGGGAAACCCTGTATTGCCCTTCGGGACAAATCGGCAACACTGATGAGGGATTTTGCGGCGGGTCGCTGGCTGCGGTTTTGTCGTTCTCGGTTGTGGAGTCACCCTCAAAACAAGAGCCCCACCCTTTGCTATTCACAAGAGTGGGACTCCAAGCGTTTCTGTTGACCGCAGGTTTCGAACCGTCAACTACATGCCCTGTTCGAGACCTTTGTTGACCAGAATCTTAACGTCAACCCTGCGGTTGATGTCGCGGCCCATGGCGTCCGAGTTAGGCGCGGCGGCATGAGTCGCTCCGTAGCCGGCTGGCGCAAGAATGCGTCGCATCGGCACGTTAGCTGTGTTGCGCAAGTAATTCGCAACCGCAGTCGCCCGGGCATCGCTGAGCTTCTGGTTCATCTGTGCACCACCGGTGCTGGAGGCATAGCCGGCAATCTCGATCATGTAGTTGTCGACCGCCATGGCATCCTTGGCTAGCTTGTCGAGCGCCTTCTTGTCATCGGCCGACAAAGTCGAGCCATCCGACGGAAAAAAGAGCGCCGCCTCAACCACGGTCTTGTATTCGCCGAGATCCGATACGCGCTTGTTCACCTTACCAATTGCCGCGGCGTCCAGCAATGCGACCGTTCCCGCTGCCTGGGCTTCGCCTACACCCTGATTGGCAGTGGCCTGCGCGGTATCGGCCGAAGCCTGCGCCTGGCCGGCTTCCGCTACACCCTGATTGGCGGTGGATTGGGCCCCTGCTGCTGCCGCCTTGTTAGCTTCGATCTGTTGTTCCTGAGCTACCTCAATTGCGAACTCGTCGGGACTGAACGCAATCTTGCTGGCCTCAAGTTGCCCTTTGGCATTGCCGACACCCTCGGCATCGATCGTCAAACCGGGAAGCATTGCGGTAACATCCATGTCAGAGCGACGGAACCCCATTGTGCCCTTCTTGCGCACGATCTTAAGTGTTGTCGGTGATGCTGACAAAGACAACCGAACCCAACTTCTTGTCACTGACTTGGACCAAGTCGCCATCGCGGGACAGAATTCGGCCGGTGATTTTGGCTTTCTCTCCGGCTCCGAACTGATGGGTTGCCACGGCTGCGTAGCCGAGGGTCCCCAGCAGCATGCAGCATATTGCGTAGCACAACACTCGCAAATTTCTACTTCCGAAACTGATTTTCACTGCGATTCCTCCGTTTGCAGCCCGAAGCGCTGCGGAACAATTCGGTTTCTGTCCAGCGGGAGCCAGACGGTTGGATTAATGCCGTGTCGCGGTACACTCAAGGGTATCCGGCAGTGGATTTTGGGAATACTCGTAGAAATGCCCCGCAAAAAGACATAGCTTCTCGGGCTTGGTAACTACGTATGGAAGGCGCGGTAACCACTGGTGTTCTGGGTACTTCCGCACCTTTTTGCGTGTCTTCGGGCGCGCCTCCGGGTATGCTTACGCTATATTGGTCTGCCATGCCCAGCCGGCCCGTATAATCTCATGGAGATAGCCCAAGATCGGCCCTCTGGCTTCGGCCTATACATCTGGCCGGGTGTGAGTGCTGTCCTTCTGCTGCTGCGCGTTATGCTGTCGCACGCGTTACAGCGAACTGCCTTCGACGGCTACAACAGCCTGCTCGTCTTCGTTCTGCTGCTCCTCTGTGCCGGAATTGCCACCCTGAACGCTGTGTCCAGAACTCAAGGCAGTCGGGCCTTCTGGGTGCTTCTAGCCGTGGGTTTTGGGCTGTGGGCCGTCGACGCGTGGCTCTGGGTGTATTACCCCACCATTCGCGGACAAGACATCCCCGATGGATCGGTCGCCGATGCGGCGCTGTTCCTCCACCTTGTGCCTTTCATGGCAGCCTTGGCCACCCGGCCGCATCTGAACCTGCGAGATCAGACGTCCTATCGCACCACGCTTAACTTCTTCCTGTTGCTGTTCTTTTGGGTTTTTCTTTACGCATACCTGGTATTTCCATATCAGGTGCAGTTTCGTAACGGCGCAATCTACAATTTTCGCTACGATCGACTCTACCTTCTCGAATCTCTGGCTTGGATAGCGGCGCTAGGCATTCTCGTATTCCGAACCAGAAATCCCTGGAAGTCTATTTACGGCCACCTGTTCATTGCCTCGGGACTCTATGCCGCCTGCTCTTATTTTGTAAACCTTGACATCGACGCGAACTCGTATCGTGGCGAAAGGCTTTACGGTCTCGGGTTGCTGGCGTCGCGCTGTTGGTTCGTATGGGCACTACTGAGGGCCCGCCAGCTAACCCCCGATCCGGTGAGGAAGACCAGCCCCGATACCAGCGACGCGAAATACACTCCGCTGCTCGCCATTGTCGTGGTCGGCGCGATCTTACTAATTGCCCTTGCTGAGCTGTTTCAGTTCGAGCCCGTGCCCGGAATCCACCGCACCCAACTGGTTGTGGCATTGGTTTTCGTTTTCCTCTTCGCGATGGCGATCTTCGTCAAAGAATATCTGGATAACCGTGAACTGATTGGCGAGGTTAAGTCCACCGAAGCACTACAAAGCGCCATCCTGTCGTCGCTGGACAATGAAATTGCCGTGCTCGATAAGACTGGCTGCATCGTGACCGTTAACGAGGCTTGGACGCGCTTCGGGCTGGAAAACCCCGGCTCACCCGATGGCCTTGGTTCCGGCGCTAATTACCTCGCTGCCTACCAGGCTTTGGCTGACACTTCGGCCGAAATAGCGGAAGTAGTTGCCGGCATCAAGGCTGTACAGGAGCGTTCGGTTGAGCGCTTTTTACGCGAATACGCAAGTCCATCGGCGGCCACGCAACACTGGTACCTGTTGACGGTTACCCCTCTCGATACCGTGGAAGGTGGAGTGGTAGTGTCGCGCAAAAACATTACCGCGCTGAAAGAAACCGAGGCTGCTTTGCGAGACAGTGAAGCGCGCTTTCGCAGCATGGCTAACACAACGCCGGCGCTGGTGTGGATGGCCGGCCCCAACATGGGGGCCACTTACTTTAATCAGAATTGGCTCGACTTCACGGGGCGATCACTTGCTGAAGAATTGGGAACTGGCTGGGTGATGTCGGTACATCCCGACGATGTGCCGGGATGTCACCAACTCTACGAGGCCGCCTTTGCCGCGCGGGAACGCTTCCGCATGGAGTTTCGCTTGCGCCGCCATGACGGAGAATACCGCTGGATTGTCGACATGGGTGTACCTCGGTTCGACGCAGACAATTCCTTCGCCGGATACCTGGGTTCCTGCATGGATGTGACCGACCATAAGCTGGCCGAAGAGATGCTTCACAATCTGAGCCGCCGCTTGATCGAAGCCCAGGAACAGGAGCGCAGGCGCATCGCGCGAGATCTGCATGACGACATCAATCAACGTTTGGCGTTGCTAGGAGTCAAGATCGGCGCCTTGAAGCGGCACCTTCCGCTCTCGGAAGAGCAGCTCCTGGAACGGCTTCGCGATCTCAGCGACCGTACAACGGACATCGCTAGCGGCATTCACGCTATTTCCCACAAATTGCACTCGTCGCAACTGGATTATCTGGGCCTGGTTTCTGCTGTCGAGGGCCTGTGCACCGAGTTTTCATCCCAGCAACACGTGGAAATTGATTTCGTCCATCATGACGTGCCCACCGCTCTGCCGCAGAAAGTATCGCTGTGCCTGTTTCGAGTGCTGCAGGAAACCTTGAGCAATGCCGTAAAACACAGCGGTTCGACATCGTTCGCGGTCGAACTCTCGGCCTCGTCGGGGAAACTTTATCTCACGGTGCGTGACACCGGCGTGGGCTTCGACGTTCAAGCGGCGCAGAAGGCCACGGGACTCGGTCTCATCAGCATGCGGGAACGCGTCCATGCGGTCAATGGATCCATGGCGATATTGTCCAAGCGAAATTACGGCACCGAAATCAAGGTCACCGTTCCGCTGGAAGCTGCCATGAGCGAGTCCGTCGGCCGATCATGATTGGAACGCCCGCAGCGGTCCTTTATTTTTGGAAATAGTAGGTCCAGCTCAGAGAAACATACGACTTCAAGGGAACCCCCACAACGCGTTCGATGGGTTCGCTTCCGGTCGGGTAGGAAAGCACTTCCGTGGTCTGGCCGGTATATCCGTTTGCGATGAGGAAGTTCGTCGCGATCGACATCCGTTCCTCAAGGAAGGGCCTCAGCACGGCCCCGCGAATTTCCGTCACCGGTACACCCACGAAATCGTCACCCAGAGGCTTGGCCTTTACAAACTCGAACTCGCCGCGAGCACGCAGACGAAATGGCAGCCGGTTGTAAGAACCGACCGCATCGCAGATCATGCGTGGCGCCTCCGGAATAGGTTGGCCGGTCTGACTGTCTCGGGCATCCGCCTGCGAGTACGAGACGTAGATAGCTCCGCGCGAGAAGTTACGCTGCAACGACATAGCGAACACCTTGTTGAGCGAAGGGCCGACGACCTCCTGTAGGCCGGTATCGGGATCGATCTTTGCCAATTCCTGCGAATTCGATACTCGTTTCAGCGTGATGTATAACTGCGTCTGCTTGACCACTTTGGACAGCACCAGTTGGTATGCACGCGATGCGGCAAGCAACGTTGGCTCGCCAGTGCCGTTGCCAATTCGCGGATCCTCCGTATGAAACGCCTCTCCATAACTGAATGACACCTGCGTAACATACGGATTGTCGGGAGGTAGGAAAGTGATCGTTCCCTTGGGAAGCGTCAGGGTCGCGGGCTTATTGAATGAGTTCTGCGGATTGATCAGGTCCTGATTGTCCATCCAGACGGCTTCCTGGCGAACCCCGAGATTGAAGTGCAGATGTCGGCCCAGCGTGCCGTCCACCGAAATAAATGGTTCAACAAACGACGTGGTCAGGTTATTGCTGGTCACCAACTGGAAAATGCCGTTGTCATCGATATGATTTAAGTCCAGGTCGCGTGGCGCATCGCGGCGCAGATCCGCTCCGGCGAGGAAAGCCAGCCAGGACCGGACACTCTGAATGTAAGTGACCTCGCCGCCGAAGATATTTCGCGATTCGCTCTGCTGAATCAAACCATCGCCGAAATTGGATCGCAGCGTGAGAGCGTAGTTCCGAAAGAATCCGGAGAAGGACACTTGGCGCTGTGGTGTGAGTTTCCAGTTGTCGGTTGCGACCACGAGAAAGTTGTAGGTGTGGTCAAGTTGGCGGCTGTCGATGGTATCGCCGGGCACGGGAACTCTGATCGGTATCAGCCCCGGCACATAGGAGAAGCCATAATAGCCGGTGCCAAAGAGAGTCAGCTCATGGCGGCCCAGATTGAACTGGCGAAACCCGTTCAACTTGTACTGCTGACGATGTTCCAAGCGCTCAAGGAATCCGTTGCCGAAAGCTACCTCGCCGGCGATCCAGGCGTTCGTCTGCGGATTATGGGGGCTCCAGCCGCCAATGAGGTCGGCATCGCGGTAATCCCCAGTGAGTTGGAGGAAGCTGTTGAAGCGCTGCCTGGGAATATACGTGGCGGCCAAATCGACGGCGTTGTTCCCTTCGCGGACGTTAAATGCGCCGCCGTCAACCGTAACTCCTTCAATCGTCAGCGGAATCAGGAAATTCGGATCGGCGTAGCCGTTTCCATGAGCATTGGCGGGAAGATTGTTGGGAAAGAGATAGTTCCCAATCTGAAAGAACTGGGCGATGGGTTCTCCGTGGTCCCCCGCCACACCGGGCGCAAAGTATTGTGGCGCCTTGATTCCACCCGATGCGGTTTCGATGGGCAGTCCGGGGAGGGAGATGGGGGCCCCTGGTCTGCCGGGATTGGCGTCCAGCACCTGATCATGAATGATGATGCTCTGTGCGGGATCGGGAGTGAGAACGGACGGCTCCGAGGCCACGACCGTGATGGCTTGTATAGAGGAGGCGATCTGCTGAAACTGGAGCGTAACGTTGACACGTTGCCCCGCAGCGACGGAAGCATTTGCGACAACCGTCAGAAATGAAGTCGCTTCAGCGGTCAATTGGTATTGCCCCGGATCAATGGCGTCGAGAACAAAATTGCCCAGCCCATCGCTCCTGGTCTGGCGAACCATGTCCCCGGCCGCATTGGTGAGAGTCACGTGCGCCCCGGCCACAGGAGCACCCTGAGGATCAAGAACTTTCCCTGCAACTCGGCTCGTGTCTCCGGCTGCCGGCAAGTGGTAGCAGAGAATCAGCAGCAGCAGCGAGGCGAGCAGGCTCCGCAGACATTTTTCGCAGGACGGCTGAATTGAAGTGGCCACCATGCTTCTCCGCCCTCTAATTAACTATCCAGCCCGGTGCTTGGATTCGCATCCCTCACCACAATTTGTAACTAGACTACGCGAAAAGGGTGAGCTCCACTCGCACCGGTTTAGCGCCCCTCTTAGCTTCATGTTCGGCATAAAAATCCTATTCGTGGCGGCCGAATAGTCTGATATCCTGCCGTGACGAATATCGCATCTTCTGGCGTCGATTTACCGTGCGAACCGGAGAGGTCTGCGTGGAAGGGATCAATTGGCCAACCCCAGGGAGGACAGCGCTGGGTTGCATCCTCCTGTTCCTGTTGAGTTTGGGAGCCATCGGCAGCATGGCCCAGGAACCAACTGACTCCACCGACGCTCTGACTGTCGATCAAGCGGTCCAATTGGGGCTCGCCAACAATCGCAATCTGAAGATCGTCTCCCTCAGCCTCGATATTTCCAAACAGAAATTGCTGGCGGACAAGACCAAACGGTATCCCGCTCTAAATACTTACGTCTTCGGCTCCCAATTGCTCGAACCTATCAGCTTTACGGTGCAAGCCGGGCAGTTTGGTACCTACCCCGGTATCGGACCCATTCCGGCTACCAACACAAACATTACGACTCCCAGCCAACCCACAGCGTACATATTCGCGACCGCGGCTCAGCCTCTCCTCACGCTCTACAAGATCAATCTCTACATTCACGGACAGGCATTGTCGGTGGAGCAGGCCGCGCAAAACGTGCGCGAGGAGCGCATTTCCATCGTCGATGACGTGCGCCAGGCTTACTACTCGATTGTCGAGATCCAGAACGCTATCGCGGCAACCCAGGCGAGTATCAAGCAGTACGAGGAACTGGATCGGATCACCGCCGAGTATGTCGCCGAACAAGTTGCGCTGAAGTCTGAGAACCTTGAGGTCAAGGCCAAACTGGCGGACGAGCAGTATAAGCTCCTGCAGTATCAGGACAAGCTGCAATCGGCCAAGGAGAATCTCAACAATTTATTGGGTCGCGACATCAATACGCAGTTTCATGCGCTTGACGCGACTACACTGTCGCCAACGGAAGAAAATCTGCCAGCCGCACAAGCCCAGGCGCTGGCCCAGCAAGCCGAAGGTGAAAGAAGCCGAAATAGCCGTGCAGCAGGCCAACAACGCCAGACGCCTCGCGAAATCGCAGTATCTGCCCGACCTCGGTGTATCGTTCCACTATCTCTCGCCGTTTGGAGTAAATTTTGTTCCTACCAATGTCCTGGCGCTCGGTCTTGAGTTCAACTGGGAGCCGTTCGACTGGGGACGGCGTAAGCACGAGGTCGACGAGAAAACCATCGCCGTGGAACAGAGCAAGCTGAGCTTGGACGACACCAAAGCGCAGGTCCTGATCAATGTGGACAACCAGTTCCGCTCTCTGCACGAGGCGAGAGTTGCCGTGACCGTCGCTATCGCCAAGCGAGAGTCTTCGACCGAGAAGCTGCGCGAAGTCACCAGCAAGTACGGACAAAAAACGGCGCTGCTGCGCGATGTCTTGCAACAGCAATCGGCAGTTGAGGCGGCTAACGCCGATTACAACGAAGCCATGGCAACCTTCTGGACCGCTAAGGCGAACTTTCAAAAGGCTATTGGCTCGGAGTGAAACCCATGCACAGAACTCGACAGGTGAAGCTGGAATCGATCGGGGTTCTGGCTCTGATTACGGCAATGGCGGCGACGATGCTTGCCGGTTGCAGTAAGGCAAACTCGGAACCAGCGCGCTGGTGCCTGTGCGCACCGCCGCAGGTACAGACCATCGACACTGGAGTCGGAAATACCTATTCGGCCAATATCCAGCCCTACCAGCAGGTTGAGCTTGCCTTCAAGTCGAGCGGCTACCTCGCCAGTATTCGCCAGGTGCGCGATGCCGACGGTCACATGCGCAATATCGACCAGGGAGATTACGTCACCAAGGGAACCGTGCTGGCAACGGTACAACAGGACGATTACCAGCAGAAGCTTGCTCAGGCCAAGGCCCAACTCGACAAATCGCAGGCCGATCATGAGCGCGCCAGCCTGTCCTTTGGGCGTATGTCAGCACTCTATGCCGTGGGCGCTGCCACCAAACCGGATTACGACGATACGGATGCACAGAATAAAAGCACGGCGGCGGCTGTAGACGCAGCCAAAGCCCAAGTTATCGAGGCGCAGATTGCCTTGGGCTACTGCCAACTCAAGGCCCCCTTCGATTCCTGGGTCCTCAAACGAAATGTTGATGTCGGGATGCTGGTAAGCGCGGCGACTAGTGGCTTCACCCTTGCCGACACGCGTTCCGTAAAGGCGGTTTTCGGCGTTCCAGATACGGCTATCTCCCGGATCAAGCTGGGGAGTCCGCAGACCGTCACCACCGAAGCCCTGCCCAACACTTTTTCAGGTCACGTGACCTCCATCTCGGCGGCGGCAGATCCGAAGAGTCGTGTTTACTCCGTCGAGGTCAAAATCGATAATCCACAAAACCTGCTTAAGGCGGGAATGATCGCTTCCATTTCGATCGGCGCCGGACAGCCGATTAGCCGGGTAACGGTAGTGCCACTGACCGCGGTGATTCGTAGTCTCTCGAACCCTAATGGTTTTGCGGTGTATGTAGCCGAAGCCAGTGGCGACACCGCGAAAGTACACACTCAGGACGTCACGTTGGGCGACACCTACGGCAATATGATCGCCGTCATGAATGGGGTGACTCCGAAGGATCGCGTCGTAACGTCAGGAACCAACATGATCAAGAATGGCGACGAGGTTCGGGTCATTCCTTAATGGGCTTTGTAGAAATTCTATTTCGCTCGGGTAGTGCGGGCCTTCAGGCCCGCGATAACAGTTATCGATGAGAACCGGCTTTAGCCGCCGAGGTACCTCGTATCGAGGACGCTGTGCAACACGTACTAATTAGCAATATTGAAGCACGTATCCGGGGCCTAAAGGCCGATTTCTCGTCAGTTCGTTGAGCGGCGCTGAAGCGCCGCACTACCCGAGCGTCGAGTTTTTTGCAGCCTGTTAAGGTTCGGACAACCGCAATGGCAACTCATCACAAATCGGATGCCGAGATCGTTGCGACCACGCACAACACCGCCCGGTTTTTCACCGAGCATCGTCAGGTCGCACTCATTCTGCTGTTGGCTACCTGCTTTTGGGGCTGGTACGGCTATCACAACATGCCCAAGCGGAAGGACCCGGACATTCCAGTGCGTGTGGCATCGGCGCAGTGCCAGTGGCCCGGCGCCACCGCGGAGCAGGTCGAGCAGCTCGTAACCCGTCCTATCGAGCAGGCCGCCGCACAGAACACGACCATCCGCCCGCCCAGCCCGTCGAACTTCGGCATCCGCTCCATGAGTTTTCCGGGACTCGCGGTGGTGTACATCCAGCTCGACGACAACGTGAAGGACAAGCAGAAAGAGTTCAGCGATATTAACCTCAAGCTGAACCAGCTGAATGCCAACCTGCCGCGTGGGGCTGGGCCCATTCAGTTCAATAGCAACTTCGGCGACACCGCGGCGCTGATGCTGACGGTAGCCAGCCCCAACGTGTCACCTACCGAGGTAGCGCTTCGTGCGATTGCCATCCGCAAAGCTATCGAACAAACGCGCGCCGATCTTGCCAGGAACGCACCCCAGCCTCGGATAAGCGTCATCTACGCTTTTCCCCTTTCGGTGGCGGCTGGACCGGTGCGCAGCAATTTTGAAGGCATAGCTAACATCGCCCGTCGCAATGGCACGCTCAAAGACCTTCACTTCTTCGATGGGCCCGGCTATGTCGGCCTCGACGCCAGCAGCAGCGTCGACGACAACACCATTCGCCAGCGCGGCGAGCAGTTGATCAAGAACAACCTTCACCGCTCGGAGCTGTATCCCGACGCCTGGTCGCCGGCGATTATTCGCGATCCGGCGGACACGGAGAAGGAACTCGCCAAGGTCGCCGGTGCAAAGTATTCCTACCGCCAACTCGACAACTACACCGACCTGATGCAGCGCACGCTGCAAGGCGTACCCGAGACGTCAACCGTGACCCGATCGGGCGTGCTGCAGGAGCAGATCTATCTCGACTATTCCCAGCAGCGTCTGGCCCAGTACGGATACGACCCCTCCAAGCTGAAAGACATTCTCAACGCGCAAAACATCACCCTGCCGGCCGGTTCTCTTGATGTTGGGCCGCAGGACTTAGTGATCAATCCCTCGGGCCTGTTTCCTGACGCGCCGGCCATTGGCAACGTCATCATCGGCGTTTCCTCGTCGAACAGTCCGGTCTATCTGCGCGACCTGGTTGACATCTCGCGGACCTATCAAAGTCCACCTACGTTTCTCAACTACCTGACATGGCGGGATCCCCAGGGACAGTGGATTCGCAGCCGTGCCATTTCGCTCGGCATCAACATGCGCTCGGGCCAGCAGATCGACCTGTTCGGGCGTCATGTGCAGGAGAAGCTGGACGGCATCAAGCACTATCTGCCCGACGATCTGGTGATTGTTCCCACCTCCAGCCAGCCGGTACAGGTGAAAGAGCAGATCGACCTGTTCATGGATGCACTTTATGAAGCGATCGGGCTGGTGGTGGTCGTCTCGCTGATCGGGTTCTGGGAATGGCGTTCTGCCGTGTTGATGGCGATGTCAATCCCCATCACCCTAGCCATGACGTTCGGCGTCATTTACGTGCTGGGCATCGACATACAGCAGGTCTCGGTGGCGTCGTTGATTATCGCTCTGGGACTGCTGGTTGACGATCCGGTTGTGGCCGGTGACTCCATCAAGCGAATGCTGGCCGAAGGGCAGCCACGCATCGTCGCGCCCTGGCTGGGTCCCACGAAGATTGCTACTGCGATCATGTTCGCGACGATTACGAATATCGTCGCCTATCTTCCTTTCCTGATGATCACCGGCACAACCGGCGAATTCATCTACAGCCTGCCAGTAGTAATGACCGCCGCTCTGGTTTGCTCCCGTCTGGTCTCCATGACATTTATCCCGCTGCTGGGCTATTACATCCTGCGGCCAGACAAGAAACCCGAGGCTCCCATCGAAGAGCGCCGCACCACAGGCTTCACCGGCAGGTATGCGGCAGTGGCCAAGTTTGCCATCGAACATCGCTGGAAGGTGGCGGTCGGATCGCTGGCATTCTTGTTGTTGGGGGCATTTTTCTTTTCGCAGTTAAAGACCTCGTTCTTCCCCGACGATGTGCAGTATTGGTCTTATATCGATGTCTGGCTTCCCAACGATGCCAACTTCGATGCTACCAATCAGGCGGCCCAGCAAGTCGAGCAAATCGTTCGCGAGCAGGCTGACGTGTGGGGGAAGAAGCATCCCGAGAAGGACGGTTCTCCGTCCCACATCCTGCAATACGTCACCAGCTGGGTTGGTGGCGGCAGTCCACGCTTCTGGTTCTCCGTGTCACCGCAGCCCAAGCAGCTAAATTACGCGCAAGTACTCGTGCAGCTCACGGACAAGGACATTACGCCCGACTTCGTCGGACAGGTGCAACCGGTGCTGTCCGCCAAACTGCCCGGCGTACGCTGCGATTACCGCCAGTTGCAAACCAATCCGATCAACTATCCGATAGAAATTCGGGTGGTGAGCCAGGCCGATGTGGGTACCGCACAAAGCGCCGAGGACATCGCCCAGTTGCGGCGCATCGCCTCCCAGGTGGAAGACATCGTGCGCTCGGCGCCGGAAGCTGATCGCGTACGCAACGAGTGGCAAAAAGAGAGCTTCCAGGTCACGCTCAACATCAATCCCGATCGAGCGAACCTGGCCGGCATTACGAACCTGGATGTGGCGAACTCGGCTACCAGCGCTATGAGCGGCACTACCGTCACGACGTTGCAGGACGGCGATAAGAACATTCCCGTGGTTGCACGTTTGAAGATGAACGAACGTGCCCGGCTCTCCGACATTCAGAATCTGTACGTTTACTCGGCATCGTCGCAGGACGCAACCAAGATTCCGCTGGTCCAAATCTCCGATCTGCAGAACAGCATGACCACGAATCGCATCATCCGCATCGATCACTTCCGCGAGATGTCGATCTTCGCCTTTCCGGCGCCCGGGCACCTGGCGTCGGAGATCACCAGCGTTGTGTTGCCCAAGCTACGACAGTTTCAGCAGAATGTGCCTCCTGGCTACCGGATCACTGTCGGTGGCGAGTACAACAAACAGCAGGACGGCTTTCGCAACCTGACTATGGTGCTGATGATATCGGTGGCGGCCATCTATTTGGCGCTGCTGTTCCAGTTCAACAATGCGATTAAACCGCTACTGGTTTTTGCCGCCGCCCCCTATGGCGTGGCCGGCGCTATCGCCGCGCTTTGGGTCATGAACACCTCGTTCGGGTTCATGGCTTTCCTGGGGATTGCCAGCCTCATCGGCGTCATTGTAAGCCACGTGATTGTGCTCTTCGACTTCATCGAGGAGAGGCACGCCCTGGGAGAACCCTTCGAGGAAGCGGTCATCGATGCCGGAATTATCCGTCTGCGCCCTGTTATGATCACCGTCGGGGCAACCGTGTTGGCGTTGTTCCCTCTCGCCATGCACGGCGGACCGCTGTGGCAGCCGCTGTGTTACGCACAAATTGGTGGACTGACGGTCGCAACGTTCATTACTCTGTTGATGGTTCCTGTCTTCTATTCGATTTTTGTGCTCGACCTGAAAATCCTGACGTGGGATGCCAGGCAGGAGAGTTCCGGGCCCGTTATACCCGTTCCAGCAAGTCCATCTTCCGCGACTGCGACATCCGGCGACTAGTCGCGAAGCTCAACCGAATGCATACCAAGCCGAACTGGAGAAAGTTATGAAAATGAAAAGTGGTTGCAAGTTGCAAGTTGCAATTCTGATGATGGCGGCGCTGACGTCGGCTCCGGCTCTGGCGCAGATGGGCGATCAGGGCCCCGCGGCACTGCAACAGAAACTCGCTGCCCTGAAACAGTCTGCGGCGACGAATAAACAGCGGCTGCACCAATATCAGTGGGTGGAAACTCAACAACTCACTCTCAAAGGCGAGGCCAAGCCGCAGAAGTCATTCCTTTGCAGTTACGGTCCGAACGGCCAGGTCCAGAAGGTGCCGATGGGTGAACAACAGGCTCCGCAACAGAGTGGCCGCCAGGGCAGGTTAAAGGAACGCGTCATCGAGAAAAAGACTGAGGAGATGCAGGACTACATGCAGCAGGTAAAGTCAATCATAAGCCTGTATGTTCCTCCTGACCCTCAACGCATGCAGAAGGCCTTCCAGGCCCACAATGTCTCAATCGTGCCCGGCGGTGGCGCGGCGCAGCTGGTGTTCAAGAACTACGCCCAGCCCGGCGACCAGATGACGATCGCCTTTGACATGGCGACGAAGAAAATTCAGACCCTCAACGTCAACACCTATATGGGTGAGGCCAAGGACGCGATAACCCTGGCCGTGCAGTTTGCCAGCTTGCCCGATGGCACCAACTACGCGGCGCAAACCGTGCTCAATGCAACGTCCAAGCAGATCCAGATGACCACGTCCAACAGCAACTACACCAAGCTGGCGCAGTAGGTCCTGATCAAGTCTTACCGAGGGATTTGTCATTCTGTGTATGGCGACATCGCGTTGTCATACACGGGATGACGGCCGCGAGGGAGATGGCGAGAATTCTCGCTGCAGCCGTTCTATCCGCTACCCACTATCCACCACTCCCTAACCACTCTCTGCTCACTGGCTTTCTAAGGTGCACTCGACGTTCATCTCCTTGCAAACCTTGAGTACGCCATCCACCACCAGAGAGTTCGTTCCCGGCGCAGGCAACAGATTCGACGCAATCACCAGTTGCGTGATCTTGTCGCCCAGCGGCGTGGCCTGCAAACTGGCTACCTGGGTACCATTCGTGAATTGCACCATCCGCTTCTTCGCGTCCTGGTTGGTGATCTTCAGATCGGTGCGCGCGGACAGGTTCTTAATCGCGGTCTGATACACCTTATCGGCATTGGCTTCCAGCACCACGGTTGCGACATCGAAGCCCGAACCATCCTTGGAACGGTCGCTCATCTGTTCGACTCGGCCGGCGACGGCGCGCGCCACCATGACCCATTGGGCTTGGACGCTGATCGCGCCGGCGGTCAACGCTAGAAACACAACTGCCATCGTCATCTTGTTACGTTTGGGCACAGTTTTCCTCCGCAGTCCTAATCTATCTACGTCCCCACAATTGGAACCACGACAGTCTTACTCTGGAACCGGGGCACGTCAATGTGAAGATACGCGCGCGTTTCGCCCGCCTTTCTAGGGAATAATCACCGCCGCGCCATCGATCGAATCGTTCTTGATCGCGAGCAACGCCTCGTTAGCTTGATCAAGCGGAAACTTCGTAACCTTGGGATGAAGCTTGATCTCGGCGGCGATCTTGAGGAAGTCGCGCGCGTCAGGCCGGGTCATGTTGGTAACGCTGCGAATCTGGCGTTCGCCCCACAGCAGGCGGTCGTAATCAAATTGCGGAATGTGGTCGAGATGGATCGCGTTAATGGCAACGACTCCGCCCTTGCGCAAGCTTGCGAGGGCCGCGATCACCACGTCTCCGCTGGGAGCGAAGGTAATGGCGCGGTCCAACTCGACCGGTGGTCTTTCGGTCTCCGTTCCGACCCATTCAGCCCCAAGTGACTTGGCCAGCTCGCGATGCGAGGCTCCCCGCGTGGAAACGTAGACCTCGCAGTTCCACGCATGCAGGACTCCGATAGCCAAGTGCGCTGACGCTCCGAAACCGAATAGTCCAACACGCTCACCGCGCTCTACTCCCGCAACCCGCAGGCTGCGAAAACCAATGATGCCGGCGCAAAGTAGCGGCGCTGCGTGCAAGTCGTCAAGTGCCGGCGGAAGTGGAAATACGAAGTCGGCCCGCGCCAGCGCATACTCCGCGTAACCACCATTTACTGTATAGCCGGTGAACACCGGAGCGTCGCACAGGTTCTCCATGCCATGCCGGCAGTACCAGCACGTTCCGTCAGTGCCACCAATCCACGAGACCCCGACGCGCACTCCGGCCGTCAGGTCTGCCGTGGCGCCTTCCACAACGTCACCGACGATCTGATGTCCGGGAATCACGTGCTCCCGGCGCACAGGAAGCTCACCTTCCACGATGTGCAGGTCGGTACGGCAAACCCCGCACGCACGAACTTTCAACAGCAGGTGGCCTGCCTCCAGCGCAGGGCGCGGAACTTCATCGATGCGAAGAGGTCGCTTCGAAATGTCCTGGGGTGCGGTAAGGATCGCGGCTTTCATCGGAACCCTCCCTGGGTCGAGAATCCTTCAAGCTTTTTAGTTTAATTGAGTCTGGCCATGAGACATTTGCGTCCCTTCGCACGTAGCAAGATGTAGGAGGGTCTACCATGAAGCTCGCCGCACTCATTCTCGTTTTGCTATTGCTCGCAATGTTGGCTGCCTGCGCCCCCGGACCCAACATTATGAAAGGCACGCCGGGCGAGAAAGTCTCCGTCGCAGGCTTCTGGCTGGGACTGTGGCAGGGATTTATCGCGCCGTTTGTGTTCGTGATCTCGCTGTTCAAGAGCGACCTCAGCATCTACGAAGTACACAACAACGGCGCCTTGTACAACTTGGGATACCTATTCGGGCTGGCCTGCTTTTTCGGTGGCAGCGGCAACCGGGCACGCCGCCGCCGGTGAGGTAACCCTAGCTGTCGCCCAGCTTGTTGCCGACAACTTTTAGTCGCACAATGTTTCTGTACGTCCTGCGCCTCGCATGGGGGAGCGTCGCCATTTGATGGTATTCTGAGTTGCAACCAAACACTCAACTACGATCATTCCGATGCTGTTTTGAACAGCCCCGGCGACAACCATTTGCAATAGATTTGGAGCACTTATGGTCCAATTGAAGCAGGTCCTGGCGTTTGTCTTAACTTGGGGGATGTTGATCGCGACCTCCCCGTCCCTCGCAAGCGCGGAACCGTCAGCTGCCATGTATCCGCCGGTCAGCGGCATACAGGAAGCTCCACCCGCTAATGTTCCGGCTGCCGACATTGACGCCATCGTGGCGCCCATCGCTCTTTATCCTGATGCTCTGGTGGCCCAGATTCTGGCTGCTGCGACCTATCCCGACCAGATCACCGACGCTGACAAGTGGCTGAAAGACAATGCCAGTCTCAAAGGCGATGCCTTGATGCAGGCTGTCAACAATCAGCCTTGGGACCCGAGCGTGAAAGCGTTGACCGAATTCCCGTCCGTTCTCGACAACATGGCCAACAATCTGTCTTGGACCTCGGCCCTGGGCGACGTGTCTTACAACCAGCAGGCGGACGTGATGGCGGCCATCCAGCGGCTGCGCAAACAGGCCAAGGACGCTGGCAACCTGAAATCAACCTCTCAGATGACGGTGGTTCAACAGAGTCCGCAGACGATCGTGATCCAGCCGGCGAATCCAACCGTGGTTTACGTCCCCACCTACAACCCCACGGTGATTTACGGAACGCCTTATTATCCTCCCGGCTATAGCACCAGTGCGTTGGTGGCTACCGGATTGATTTCGTTCGGTTTGGGAATGGCGGTTGGGGCGGCTATCAGCGGCGGTTGCTGCGGCTGGGGATGGAATAGTTGGGGCTGCGGCTGGCACGGCGGAAGCGTGACCTATAACCGCAACGTGTACGTTTCGCGCAGTAACGTTTACGCCAACGGCAATCGCTACAACTACAACAGCGGCCGCTACACCAACGGTAACCGCTACAACAACAATCGTCCTGCGAATTATCCCGCCAACGTCAATCGCACTGGCAACCGCAACACCAACGTCAGCGGTAACACCGTCAACGTCAATGGCGGCAACCGTAACAACGTTAACGCGAACAACGGCAATCGCAACAACGTCAACAACGTGAACAACGGCAATCGCGCGAACAACGCCAATCGCCCCACCAACAATGGCGGCTACGGAACCAATCGCCTACAACGCACGGCGGCAATAACAATGCCAACCCATGCGGCCTCCACTCGCCCCGCGGCTTCCCCCGACCGCGGCTACGGCCAGAAGCCCGCGACCGGAACTAAGACTGGCGCCTTCAGCGGATACAGCGCGGGTGGAAATGCCCGGGCGGAGAGCAATCGCGGACAGTCGAGTATGGGCGGCGGACAACGTAGCGCGCCGGCTCGCAGCGGCGGCGGCGGCGGACGTAAACGTTAACCTCATGCCGAAAGCTGACGATAGGTTCGCACACTGGAATTGGCACGACCGTGCGCTGGGAGTAACTGATGTCTCAGACAATTTTGCGAGGTATTTCGATGCAGAGGCACGCAAGGCTGATTAAAACGACAATATTCGCAATCTTATTGACTCTAGTTGCCGCTATAGCAAATGCTCAGGAGCCCGGGCAGAAGACTTTTGCCACGCCGCAGGATGCTGGCAAGGCGCTGTATGAGGCCGTCAAGTCTGGCGATAAGCCAGCCATGGAGGCGGTCCTGGGGGAGTCCTCCGCCAGCATTATCTCCTCTGGCGACGAGGTTCAGGACAACAGTAATCGCGAATTCTTCACCAAGCGCTTCGAGCAGATGAATCGCTGGGCGAAAGAGGTGAACGGTAGCGATATTCTCTACATCGGCGCCGAAAACTGGCCGTTTCCTATCCCGCTTAAGAACAATGCCGGCCAATGGTATTTCGATACCAAGGCTGGAGTGCAAGAAATTCTCTTTCGTCGTATCGGGAAGAACGAGTTGGCGGCCATTCGGGTGTGCGATGTTCTGGCCGATGCGCAGCAGGATTATTTTGAGCAGACGCACGACGGCGATACCGTCCACCAGTATGCGCAGAAATTCATCAGCGATGAAGGAAAACAAAATGGGCTTTATTGGAAAGTTGCGGAAGGACAGCCCGAGAGCCCGATCGGTCCGCTGGTAGCCTACGCTACTGGTGAAGGCTACGGCGGCAAACACGAACCCGCAGGCTTTCCACGGTTACTACTACCACATTTTGACTGGACAGGGTGCGAGCGCCCAAGGCGGCGCCAAGAGCTACATCGTGGATGGCAAGATGACCGGCGGCTTCGCCTTTGTGGCCTATCCGGCTGAGTACCGCAACTCCGGCGTAATGACCTTCCTGGTGGACGCAACCGGAGTGGTGTATCAGAAAGATCTGGGCCCGAAGACTGCTGAGATTGCTTCCGCGATGAAGACCTACAGCCCGGATAAGACGTGGGTCGTCGCCGAAGGCGAAGACGAGGGAGCAGCATCGGACAGCGACGACCAGTAAACTTGGCAACAACACGCTGAGTACTACCGACACGCCGGATTGACGAACCCATCCGGCGTGTTTTCATTTGTCAAATCTCGGGCCGGGTAATCGCCATTCCGATTCGCAGGTGGTCGTCACGATTGGTAATTGGGACGTCGGGACCTGCTTTTTTTCGCATTCACACATGACCAACTTGTCATGCCAGGGAAATTGCCATTCCATGTCCAACCGCTAATCTAGACACACTGAGGGATTTCACCCTCCCACAAAAAGTTGGCACGAACAGGAAGCAGCGCACCGATGATGCGAATCGCAGGCGTGGCCAGCGCATTTCCACGCCAGTACTACCGCCAGCAAGAAATTGCTCAAGCCCTCCAGCGGCACTGGGGCAACGGACTGGACAATCCCAAAGTGCTCGAGCGCTTACTCACGCGGGTGGGCGTTGACGGAAGATATCTGGCGCTGCCTATCGACGCGTATGACGACCTCACAACATGGGGGAAATCCAACAACGCGTGGATTGAAGTAGCCGAAGAGCTTGCCGAACAATCGATTTGTCGAGCGCTCACCCGCGCCGGCCTCTGCGAAGCCGACCTCGATGCCATCTTTTTCGTTTCGGTCACGGGCGTGGCCAGTCCGTCGATCGATGCTCGTCTGATGAACCGAATGCACTTGCGCGCTGACATCAAGCGCAACCCAATCTTCGGCCTGGGTTGTGTCGCCGGTGCGGCCGGCATCGCGCGCGCTTCTGACTATGTACGCGCCTTCCCGGACCACTGCGCGGTGCTGGTCTCCGTCGAACTCTGCTCGTTGACGTGGCAGAGGAATGATCTCTCCGTCGCCAATCTAATCGCTGCTGGCTTGTTCGGCGACGGCTCTGCTGCGGTCATCCTTGCGGGCAGCGAACGCCAGGCTGCTGGTCCCGAGGTGGTCGGTACACGTTCATCGTTTTACCGGGGCACCGAAGAGGTGATGGGTTGGGACATCTCCGAAGAAGGCTTCAAGATCGTGCTCTCCCCCGGCGTGCCCGACATGGTGCGCAAACATCTGGCACATGACGTGGACGCGTTTCTCGCCGACTACCAGCTCGACCGCAGCGACATCGATAGCTGGATCATGCATACCGGCGGTCCCAAGGTTCTGGAAGCAACCGCCGAGAGCTTGGAACTTCCCGAGGGTTCACTCGATGCCTCATGGCAGTGCTTGCGGCGGGTCGGCAATCTGTCGTCTGCGTCGGTGCTGCTCGTCCTCGAGGAGTTCATGAACCGGCGGCGTCCGGCAGCCGGCAGCTACAGCATTCTGGCTGCCATGGGTCCGGGCTTTTGCTCGGAGTTGGTGCTGCTGCGCTGGTAGGGGCCATGCACGAATCGATCCGCGAAGCTGAAGTATTCGTCGGCGGAGGAGGTCCAGCCGGACTCGCCGCTGCGATCGCGGCGCGACTGGCAGGCTTTACTGTTACTGTCGTCGATTGCGCTCAGCCGCCAATCGATAAAGCCTGCGGCGAAGGCATCATGCCCGATGGACTATCAGTCCTGGCCCAGCTTGGCGTGACAGTGAATCCTGAAACAGCGGCGCCGTTTCGCGGCATTCGCTTCATGAATGGCGGTACTCATGTGGAAGCCAGTGTTCCCGCAAGGTGTGGGTTACGGCCTTAAGCGCACCGTTCTGCATCAATTGCTCATCGATCGTGCGACGGAGCTTGGTGCTTCTCTGCACTGGGGCGCGCGCATCACTGGCGTATGCGAGAAAGGCGTGTTGGTGAACGGCAAGCGTGTTCCTTGTCGTTGGTTGCTTTGCGCCGACGGGCACAATTCGCTGCTGCGCAAACTTACTGGTCTCGATGTGGCGCCGTCCGCCGCTCAGCGGCGTTTCGGATTTCGCCGGCATTACAAGGTCGCGCCCTGGTCCGATTTCGTGGAAGTTCATTGGAGCGACTGCGGGCAGATGTACGTTACGCCGGTGTCAGCCAACGAAATTTGCGTGGCGCTGATCACCCGTCGTCATGGTCTGCGTTTTGACGAAGCGCTTGCGTACTTTCCCGCGCTGTCGGAGCGCTTGAAGAATGCCGCACCGGAGAAGCGGGATTTGGGAGCTCTGAGCGTGACCCGCAACATCAGCACGGTACAACTGGGCGACGTAGCGCTTCTCGGGGAAGCCTCGGGTTCGGTGGATGCCGTGACCGGCGAAGGGCTTTCGATGGCATTCCGGCAGGCAATTGCAGTCGCTGACGCGATGCGGGCCGGCGACTTGCTGCGATATGAAGTGGCGCACCGCCGAATCGCTCGGCTTCCCCGGTTGATGTCGCGCCTGATGTTGGCCATGGACAATCATCCTGGCTTGCGGAGTCGGGCGTTCCGTGCGCTTGCGGCCGAGCCTGATTACTTCCGCCGATTGCTGGCCATGCATACCGGGGCCAACTCGCCCACGGACTTCGGCTGGCGAGAGTCGTTGTCTCTGGGATGGCGTCTGCTGGCCGTTTGAACGAAGGTCGAATCAGAAAGGGCACGATCTTAGGATGGGAACCGCAATTCGATCTAGCCGCGTGCGTCTAGCCAGGTTATATCCTCCCTTTGCTGCTGCTGGCGCCCCTTTCAGCAAGCGCCCAGCAGCTACAGGTCACTCTGGATCCCGCGCAAACGACCATCGAATGGACATTGGTCACCACTCTGCACACCGTCCACGGCACCTTCAAAATGAAAAGTGGAACGATTAGGTTCGACCCAAAGTCAGGGACTGCAAGCGGCTTGATCATTGTGGCTGCAACCAGCGGCGACAGTGACAATCATGCGCGTGACAATAAAATGCACAAGGAAGTTTTGGAGAGCCAGCGCTATCCAGAGGTAACCTTCATTCCGCAGCGCGTAATTGGCAGTGTCCCACAGACGGGTAACTCAACCGTCCAGGTCCAAGGCCTATTTCATATCCATGGCTCCGATCACGATCTCAGGCTATCGGTCGCGATTGCAATCAATGGCAACCAGGTGAAAGCAAACACCAGCTTTACAGTGCCCTATCAGGAATGGGGCATGAAAGATCCTGGCAACTTCCTTTTGCACGTTGACAAGAAGGTGGCTGTCAATATCGCGACGGTGGGCCGCTTGACACAGACTAACAGTCCGCCTGTCACGCATTAGATTTGGATTTTGCTACAGACCGAAGTCTGGCCTACTGAATGCGCGCCAGCTCCGTGACATAGAGCTGATTTCCAGGAAATTCCTTCGCCAGGCCAGCCAGTAGAATTCGCGCTCCCTGCCGGTCCTTATCCCGCAAGGCTGCAACCGCCAGAAGCAGGCGAGCGAAGGGCGCCAGGTAGCGGCCCTTATCGGCAGTCAGGCGCAGGCGGTCCAGGCCTTCCTGCTTGTCGGTCTGCGCACCCGTCATTCGCAGCACCCAGCGTACCGGAGCAGGATTGAGTCCGAGGAGGTAGTTTTCTACGCCCACCGCCAGGTAAGCGTCGTAACACGTGGGGTCAATCGTAAGCAGCTTTTGTGCGATAGCCCGCGAAGTTTTCATGTAGCCGAGGCTGGCAAGGTTTCGCTTTTCGATGAGCGCGGCATAATCGCCACGCAGCCCATTCGCCATGATCTGCGCGAACAACGCGTTCTTGTCGTCGGGCTTCTGCGCCAAAATCTTCGCTACCAGCTGGTCGCTCTGCGCCAGCTCCTTCTCGAATTCCGTCTTTACTGCCGGATCGGGCGTGAGTTTCTGGCGTCCATCAAACTTCTTGTCATCGGTAAAGAGGTCAGCTTCCAGTATGTGTAACCGGTCAAACTCGGAAAACAAATACGCGGCCGCGTTCGATACATACCCCATGGGGTCTGCCGGATCGGTTTGCTGATAACTGCGGAAGGTAGCGTGCGCTGCGGAGAAATCCAGGTTGTACATCTGCTGAAAACCGCGATCGAGAGACGGCAACGGCGACCCGCCATTCGGAGGCAACGCAGCGACCGTGCTGGAAAATGCCAGCACCAGCGCTCCAAGAACTACGCAAGGGCACAACCGTCGAATTAACCGCAAACGTTACACCTTCTCCGTCAGCACTTCAGCCAACGGCAACGACATCACGATCATGGCGCCGCCGTGCTTGCTGTCGATGATCTGAACGTGGCCGCCGTGGGCCTGCGCAGCGGCGTTCACAAATGCCAACCCCAAACCATGTCCGGTGGAATGCTGCCCTTTCACAAAGCGTTCGAAAACACGTGCCCGCAAACCGGGAGGGAACCCTGGACCGTTGTCCTCTACGGTGAACTCGGCGTGGCCGTCTGCCACCCTCACAGAAACATGGATGCGACAACCGGGCGGAAGATGCGCTATTTCGTTATCAAACAGATTTGCGATGCTGCGATTCAACAGTGACACGTCAGCGTCAATCCGTGCCGGCTCAAGTTGCGTCGATATCTCGTGCCGGTGTTCTGACATGGCGGGCTGATAAAGATCGACCAGTTGTCGCACCAGCTCGGAGAGGTCGAGCGGCTCCTTGCGCAACTGCAAAGCTCCAGCGTCCGCCTCCGCTAAATCCAGCGTGGTGTTCAACATTTGCGAGAGTCGATCCAGTCCGTCAATGGCCTCGGCAACCCGCTCACGCCACTGTCGTTGATCGGCATCGGAGAGAGCGACTTCCAGGCTTCCGCGAATTGAGGTGACCGGACTCTTCAAGTCGTGCGCCACCGAATCAGTCAGCACTCGCATTTGGTTGACGGATGATTGGATGCGGTCGAGCATGCGATTGAAGGTACGTGAGAGACGCGAAATCTCATCGAAATGTCGGCCTTCCGGGAGCCGTTTGCCCAGGTCCTCGCTGCCGATGCGCGACACTGTTTCACTGATGCGCTCCACGCGGGTCAAGGTGCGGTGTGCGGCCAGCCATGTAATCAAGAACCCCAGTGCAACGGTAACGCCCCACACCATGAGACAGCGCTCGGTCAGGCGGTCGAGCATCTGCGCGCCACCGAGGTCGGCAAAACCCAGATACAGGCCTCCCCCGTCCTTCTGGGCGTGGTACACAACCCGAAACGCCTTTTTCCATCCCTGCACACGAACATCGCCTGGGATTCCCGGAACCAGCGCCATGCTCGTTACCGCTGGGATGAACAGTTCCTTTGGAGTCGGTCCCACCCAGATCGGTTCCTGCCCCGGTTCGGTCTTCAGGAAGAACACAGAAGCCTGGTGCTTTCCATACGCATCGCTGGCGTCAGGCACTTCCCGCGAAGCGAGTTCCGCTACTTCCTCTACCAGCCGGTCATAGAGCGCATCGCGCGGAGTATTGGCGGAAACATCGGCAAGCACTTCAGCTTCGCCGCTTAGCCACGCGTCGCTGCGCTGGCGAATGTCTCGGGCGATCAGCAAATACATGATCGCGAAAGCCACCGCGCTTCCTACCGCGAAAACTACGGTAGGCCAGATGGCAATCCGCCACGCCGCCGACCGTCCCTGCGATTTAGCCTTCTTTAAGAACATAACCAACACCACGGATCGTATGGATCAATGGGCGCTTGCCCTCGGCATCCACCTTGTTGCGCAAACGATAGATCTGCACATCCACCACATTGGTTGCCGGATCGATTCGCATGCGCCACACCCGATCGAGAATCATCGTGCGGGTCACCACACGTCCAGCGTTGCGGACCAGATATTCGAGTAGCGCGAACTCTTGGGTCGTCAGTTGTACCAGGTCGCGCCCTCGGCGAGCTTCACGTCGAACCAAGTCCAGTTCAAGGTCCGCAACTCGCAACCGGACCGCTTCTGTTTGCGGTGCCGCACCACGGCGCATCAGATTGCGGACGCGCGCCAGCAACTCTGCCAGAGCGAAGGGCTTGGTCAAGTAGTCGTCGCCTCCCTGCTCCAACCCACGTACCCGCTCATCAACCGAACGCCGCGCCGAAAGGATCAGCACTGGAGCAGTATGGCCTAGAGCGCGGCAGCGGCCGATCAGGTCGAGGCCGTCCATGTCGGGTAGCCCGAGGTCGATGATGAAACCGTCATAAATTTCCTCAACCGCCAGCGCCAACGCTGACTTCGCGTCGGCAGCGGTGTCCGTCTGATAGCCCGCTTCGGTGAGACCCCGATTTAGAAATTCGCGAATCGCTGCGTCATCTTCCACCACAAGCAGTCGCACAATTCTCCCCGTACAAGAGACTTCTTGAGAATTATTAGAGCATAGCGCAGAGCTTGACCGCACGAACTTCAGATCTCCATGGTACGTCGCGCCAGCCCAATAGCTTCGGTCCAAAACGCGGTAGAGGTATGCATATCGCCGATCACCCTATCCATCGCTTCCACAAACCCTTCAATGTGCTCTTCCTCGGCCACCAATGGTGGAGCAGATTTAAGCACCATGAAGTTGTTGCCGCACACTTGCGTCAGAATCTTTTCACGGCGGAAAAGTCTCATGACCAGCATCTGCCCGAACATGCCCGGATGAATCGAACGGAAGGCTTCGAAAGACAATCGCAACGAAACTTTTGACGGAGGCTTAAATTTGATGCCGCTTAACAGTCCCAGGCCCGGCGCCGACTTGAACATCTCGTAAGGTGCGAGTGTTTCCGTCAGGCGCGAGCGCAAGAGTTTCCCGAGACGTGTGGCACGGTCCCCCAGTCGCTCCTCCTCAAGCACGTCCAGCGTCGCGAGCCCGGCGCGCATGGCGAGACCATTTTCGCTGAACGTCGAAGTGTGTACGATGGCGCGCTTCAGGGAGCTATATACGGCGTCGCTGATCTCGCTGGTCATCAGCACGGCGGCAACCGGAATCAGCCCGCCGCTCAAGGCCTTTGCCAGGATGACCATGTCCGGCTGCACATCGAAGTGGTGCGCCGCGAGAAATTTACCCGTGCGAAACATTCCCGTCT
Source organism: uncultured Acidobacteriaceae bacterium (assembly GCA_963755865.1). GTDB lineage: Bacteria > Acidobacteriota > Terriglobia > Terriglobales > Acidobacteriaceae > Bog-257. The sequence continues at coordinate 144,123 of CAVWLY010000013.1, forward strand.
GCACTTCATCCAGAACGAACAATGTGCCGTAACGCTTGCATAGCGCCTGCACTTGCCGCAGGTAGTCCGGCGCCGGTATCCGGATGCCGCCCTCCGACTGAATGGGCTCGATAAACAAGGCCGCAAACTTCTTGGTCTGAAGTTTGCTCTCGACGACGGCGATGTCGTCAAACGGAATGGCTTCCGTGTCTTTCAATAGCGGGCCGAATCCCGAACGCCAAAATGGGTTGTCCATCAGCGACAGCGCTCCGCAGGTCAAGCCATGAAACGCGCCCTGAGCGTATAACAAAGCGTCACGCCCGGTGGCAGCGCGAGAAAACTTGATGGCGCTTTCCACCCCTTCACTTCCCGAGCTGGCAAAGAAGACCCTGCTGAGCTGGCCGCCAGCGAGCTTACATAACCGCTCGGCCAGCTCACCAGCCAACTCGGGCACGTGGCTTTGCAACATCGCGGGGCCGGACCGGTCCAGCTCCTCTTTCAGCGCCTCAACGATGCGAGGATGATTGTGCCCGGTATTGTGGACGCAATAACCCGAGAGGAAATCCAGATATCGATCACCGTTTTCGGCAAACAACTCTGCGCCCTGGCAGCGCTGGTATTGCACGTTCATGTCGAGCAGGTCCAACAAGCGAACCCATTGCGGATTGACATGTTCGGCGTAGGACGAGCGAGTTGCAACCAACCCGGACTTCAAAAGATACCCTCAAACGACATAACAATGACGTTGCTTCCATTCTAGGGGAACAAGGTGGAATTACATTAGCGTGCAGATGACATTCTCTTCATCTTGGTGCGCGGCGCGGCTCGGCTCGAAAATCCAGTCAGTAGATCGAGGCACTGCAATCTGCCACACGGTAGTGGGTCAGTTTGAAAATAATGTCTGGACCATCAAAACTTAGCGACTACCTGCCGCACGCCGTGATTGCCTTAAACTCAACCGAACCTTACTATTAAGCTTTGAGCACTATTGCGCCTCATCAACAGATACGCACGATTGCCGCGGCGGTAGCGACTGGACGTGCGCCTTACTCGAAGCCGCGCCTTACTGGAAGCCATGTACCATCTGATAGATCGGCTTTGAAAAGGTAATCGGCTTTGGATGGGTGGATCGGTTTTGAAAGGGTAAATCGGTTTTGAAGGGGTAGTTCGGTTTTGAAAGGTAGTTCGGTTTTGAAGGGTAGTTCGGTTTTGAAAGGGCACGGCTTCAGCCGTGCCGTAAAGGGCGCTTTAAGGACAGGGCTTTAGCCCCTGAGGGCTTGGCTGGAGCTAATTCATGCGAATTACAGTAATCGGATCCGGGCACGTTGGACTGGTCTCAGGAGCGTGCTTTGCAGAGCTGGGCCACGATGTCATCGTGGTCGACAATGACCCCACGAAGTATGAGGCCCTGCAACGGGGCGTGTGCCCGATTCATGAGCAGTACGTGCCGGAATTATTTCAGCGCCATCGCGGCACCAGGCTGGTGTTCTCCGATGCCCTCGCTGATTCGGTCGGCGAATCTGAGGCGATTTTCATCGCAGTCGGCACGCCCCCAACATCAATGGCGAGGCCGATCTTTCCTACGTTGAATCGGTCGCGCGCGAAATTGCTGCCTGCATCCAGCAGTACAAAATCGTAGTCGGCAAGAGCACGGTGCCGGTGTACACCAGCGAATGGGTACGCAAGGTCATGCTGCTCAACGGCGCTCCCGCCAGCCTGTTCGACGTCGCCTCGAATCCTGAGTTTCTGCGGGAGGGAACGGCCGTTACTGATTTCCTCTATCCTGACCGGATCGTGATTGGCACGGACAACGAGGCCTGCGCTGAACGCCTGCGGCTAATCTATGAACCGTTGCTCGACGGAAGCTACTACCGGCGGCCTGACTCCCTCCTGCCATAAAGCGCGGTCTGGGCCCGCCCCCTTCATTTTGACCACCGCCAAGAGCGCCGAACTGATCAAGTACGCCTCCAATGCATTTCTGGCAATGAAGATCAGTTTCATCAACGCGGTCGCTACCATCTGCGAGTCGGTGGGGGCTGATGTGGACCAGGTACGGGAAGGAATCGGTTCCGATGCGCGCATCGGCGGTCAATTCCTGAACCCTGGCCTGGGATACGGCGGCTCGTGCTTTCCCAAGGACCTGTCGGCCTATCGCGCCGTGGCCCGAGAATGCGGTTACGATTTTCGTCTGCTCGAAGAGGTCGTGCGCATCAATAACGAGCAGCGTGAGCGTTTTCTGCGGAAAGTGCGGAGCGTGTTGTGGACTTTGAAGGGCAAACGACTCGCCGTATTAGGGCTGGCATTCAAGGGCGGCACTGACGATGTCAGAGAATCTCCCGCCATTTCGGTAGTGCGTTCCCTCCTGGGCAGAGGGCTGCAAAATTCGAGCGTACGACCCTGCCGCAGCCGAAAATGCGCGTGAAATTGCTGGGCACCGACAACATACAGTACGCGATCCTCGGCAATGGAAGCGGCCAGAGACGCCGATGCTTTACTGGTGCTCACGGATTGGGAAGAATTTCGCACCATCGATCTCGATCGCTTGCGTGAATTGTTGAGATACCCAATCGTGATTGACGGACGGAATATGTTCAGCCCTGCCACCATGGCAGAGCATGGATTCACCTACACCAGCGTTAGGGCGTGGTGATGTATACCACGACGCCGGCGGTGGCCAGAAGTCGCCGGTGGCCACGAAAAAGTCCGGCTGCCCCCCAACCAGAACGGTCAGATGCCTTAAGCCTGCTTGAAAGCCGCTTCCTAAGATGCTCCCTGGATCACATGAAGTGCGTTATTCACCATCTGCTGAGCTTCGGAAACGATCGCCTCCAGATGGGCTTGGTCCTTAAAGCTCTCCGCGTAGATCTTGTAAATGTTCTCGGTCCCCGATGGCCGGGCGGCAAACCAGCCGCTGGCGGCGACAACTTTCAGCCCGCCAATTGGGGCATTGTTCCCCGGAGCGCGCGTAAGCTTCGCGACAATTGGCTCGCCCGCCAGCTTCGATTCCTTCACCGACTCAGGCGATAGCTTTCCCAATTTCGCTTTTTGCTCGGGTGTCGCCGGTGCATCAATGCGCGTGTACAGCGGCGAGCCGAACTCAGCGGTCAGTTCGCGATAGTGTTCGCCAGGATCTTTGCCGGTGCGGGCGGTAATCTCAGCGGCAAGCAGGTTCATGATCAGACCGTCCTTGTCGGTGGTCCACACGGTGCCGTCGCGCCGCAGGAAGCTTGCACCCGCGCTCTCCTCTCCGCCAAAGCAGAACGAGCCGTCGAATAGTCCCGGCGCGAACCACTTGAATCCTACCGGGGTTTCGCACAGGCGGCGGCCAAGCTTATTTACCACGCGATCGATCATGCTGCTGCTGACCAGGGTTTTGCCGACCACGACATCCGCTCCCCAGCGCTCGCGATGGGTGAGCAGGTATTGAATCGCAACGGCCAGGTAGTGGTTCGGATTCATCAATCCAGCAGAGGGCGTAACGATGCCGTGCCGGTCCGAATCAGGGTCGTTGGCGAAGGCGAACTGGTACTTATCTTTGAGGCCGACGAGTCCCGCCATTGCGTACGGACTGGAGCAGTCCATACGAATCTTGCCGTCGTGATCCACGGTCATGAACGAAAACGTTGGATCAATCTTCGGATTCACAACCGCGATGTTCAGGCCATAAACCGAATTGATCGGCTCCCAGTAAGGCCCCGAAGCACCCCCGAGCGGATCCACACCCAACTTCAGATCCAGCCGAGCGAATGGCCTCCATGTCGATGACGTTATGCAAATCCTCGACGTAGGGCAGCACGAAGTCTTCCTGGTGAGTAGTAGCAGCCTTGAGGGCCGCTGCGTACGGCACGCGCTTCACACCGGCATTCGAAGCTCGCAACAACTCGTTGGCGCGGTTCTCAACCCAACTCGTAATGTCCGTATCCGCCGGGCCGCCATTGGTCGGGTTGTACTTGAAGCCGCCGTCTTCCGGCGGATTGTGCGACGGCGTGATGACGATTCCGTCCGCGAAGTGCTGTTTCCGGCCGCGGTTGTAAACCAGAATGGCGCGAGAAATGACCGGCGTCGGTGTAACTCCGTCGTCTTTCTGGATTACTGTCTCAACGTTATTTGCGGCCAGTACTTCAAGCGCTGTGCGCTGCGCGGGCGCCGACAGCGCATGCGTGTCCTTGCCCATGTAGAGCGGGCCGTCGATTCCCTGGCTGCGGCGATAATCGCAAATGGCCTGAGTAATGGCCAGGATGTGCGCTTCGGTGAAGGTCGCGGTCAGGGACGAGCCTCGGTGGCCGCTGGTCCCGAAGCTGACCATCTGGGTGGGATCGCTTAGGTCGGGCTTACGCTCAAAGTATTCCTCGTTCGAGTCGCGCAACATCGACCAGCATCTCCTTCGGCGCCGGCTTGCCTGCCAGAGGAGAGATCGTTACCTGTCCGTTTGACTCACCCGACATTCGGCTACGAGGTCCGGTATTTCGCGGGCACATTCGCCGCGGCCGCCCGGTCGGCGATCACCACGGCCTGGTCCCGGCTGATGCGTCCGGAAGGAATAGTGGTGTCGCCTTCGAGCAAACGCGGTAGCATCGCAACCTTCTCAGCGCCCGTCATCAGCCATAGGATGCGCCGCGAACGATTCAGCACAGGATAGGTCAGCGTCATGCGACGTCTTCCCATGTACACACCGGTCAGGCCAACGTCCGCATCCTTGACGTTGAGAACAGGATCGTTGGGAACCAGCGAGGCGGTATGGCCGTCAGGTCCCATGCCCAGGTGCGCCAGGTCCAGCACCGGCGGCGATCCGGCGACCTGCTCCAGCGTTCGCGCATATTGTTTGGCAGCCGCTTCCAGGTCGGCGATTCCACCGGCATGGCATAGATTTGCTCGGAAGGCAGCGGCACATGTTCCAGCAGGCTATCGCGCAGATGTTTCAGGTTTCGATCCGGATCTCCGGCGGGCGCAATGCGCTCATCAACCTGGAAGACATGCACATCTTTCCACGGAACCTCTTCGTTCGCCAGCTGCGCGCAACATGATCCACGGTGTCTTGCCGCCGCTGACCGCCATGATGAAGCGTCCGCGGGCGGCGACGGCAGCGCGAGCATCGGCCGCAATGGTCGCCGCCGCGGCTTTTGCCACGGCTTCGTCATCCTCAAATACTTCCAGCTTCATTCAGCTTCTCCCGTTCACGCGTAAGGTCAGCTTAATTTGTCAGATGCGATTGCCCTCACCCAGCTTTCGCCGGGGCTGCCAACGGCTCCTCCTGGGTCGATGCAGGATTCTGCCAGCCGCCTGGCGGCGCCACCTGACTTACCTGACTCGGACCCCATGTGTCCGGATCATATTCGTAAACCGGCGTAGTCGCCTTCAGCACCGGATCGACGATTCGCCACGCTTCTTCGACGTAATCCTGACGCGCGAACTGAGTAGAGTCGCCCGCCATTGCGTCGCCCAACAGGCGTTCATATGCTTCCATCTCACCCGGCTTAGGAGTACGGCTTGCCAGCATCTCCGTCATCACGCCGACCTGAGCATCCTTCGGTGATGGAACCGCCATACCCAGCGCGATTGTCACCTCCGGGCTCACCCGGAAACGCATGTAGTTTGTCAGCACCTCACTGTCAGGAATCATCGTTGGAGGTTTGCGCAATCGCGCAATCACTTCCGTACACGTCTCCGGCAGGTACTTCCCTGCCCGGATATAGAACGGCACTCCCTTCCATCGCCAGGAATCGATTTCCAACTTCAGGGCCGCGAAGGTTTCCACTTTGGAGTCCGCTGCGACCCCCTTTTCCTTGAGATAACCGCGGAATTGCCCGCGCACCAGGTTCTTCGCATCGATCGGCGGAATTGCCTTCAGCACCTTGGCCTTTTCATCTCGAATCGACTCGCTATCGTTTCTGACGGTCGGCTCCATGGCCAGGTTGCACATCACCTGAAAGAGGTGGTTTTGGATGACGTCGCGGATGGTGCCGGTCTGATCGTAGAATGCTCCTCGGCCTTCCACGCCGAAGTCTTCCGCCATGGTGAATTGCACGCTCTCGATGTAGTGGCGGTTCCAGAACGGCTCCATGAAGGCATTGGAGAAGCGAAAGATGGTTATGTTATGGACCGGCGCCTTGCCCAGGTAATGGTCGATGCGGAAGATGGATGACTCGGGGAAGGCGCTGAGCAGGATCCGATTCAGTTCCTGCGCCGAGGCCAGATCGTGGCCGAACGGTTTCTCGATGATGACGCGTGCGCCTTTGGCGCAGCCCGACTTCATCAACTGCTCCACCACTTTTTCAAACAGCATCGGCGGAATCGCCAGGTAGTGCGCCGGATGCTCCGCTGAGCCGAGTTCTTTGCGAACCGCTTGGAATGTCGCGATATCCAGGTAGTCGCCATCGACGTAACGCAGCAAGCTGCTCAGTTTCTCCCATGCCGCGGGGTCGACTCCGCCGAATTGGGTAAGGCTGTCATGGGCGCGCGCTTTCAATTGGTCAAGGTTCCAGCCGGCCTTGGCGACGCCAATGACCGGCACATTGAGGTGGCCACGTTTGACCATGGCCTGCAGCGCCGGAAAGATTTTCTTGTGCGCCAGGTCGCCGGTCGCGCCGAAGAAAACCAGAGCATCGGATTTGATATTACTCATCGTGTGACCTCACTTCCCCGCTGCCTTTTCCAGGTGTCCGCCGAACTCGTAACGCATGGCCGACAATAGCTTGTCCGCGAAATCAGCCTCGCCGCGCGAGCTGAAGCGTTCGTACAGCGCGGTGGTGAGGACCGGACTCGGCACTGGCCTCGTCGATCGACGCCTTGATGGTCCAACGTCCCTCGCCTGAATCCGACACCCGCCCGGCAAACTTCGAGAGCTGAGGATCTCCGGCCAGAGCCGTCGCGGTCAGGTCCAGCAGCCAGGAAGCGATCACGCTGCCCCGCCTCCACACTTCCGTAACGTCGGGCAGGTTGAAGTCGTACTGGTAGTGTTCGGGATCGCGCAAGGGGGTGGTCTCGGCGTCGGCCGCGTGGGTCTGCTTGCCGACATTGGCATTGCGAATAATGTTGAGCCCTTCGGCATAGGCGGCCATGATTCCGTACTCGATTCCGTTGTGCACCATCTTGACGAAGTGCCCGCCACCGTTTGGCCCGCAGTGCAGATAGCCCTGTTCGGCGGTGCCGCCCATCTTTTCGCGTCCCGGCGTCCGCGGTATGTCGCCAATGCCCGGAGCAATGGTTTTGAAGATTGGATCGAGATGTTGCACGGCGGAATTCGGGCCGCCAATCATCATGCAGTAGCCGCGCTCCAGACCCCACACGCCTCCGCTGGTACCGACGTCCACATAGTGGATGCCCTTCGGAGCGAGCTGGTTTGCGCGGCGGATATCGTCAATGTAATAGGAATTGCCGCCATCGATGAGGATGTCGCCAGGCTCAAGATACGGCACGATTCCGGCGATGGTCTCGTCCACTACGGCAGCGGGGATCATCAGCCAGACGGCGCGCGGCTTGGTCAGTTTGCTTGCAAAGTCTTTCAGCGAAGACGATCCCACCGCCTTCTCTTTCACCAGCTCTTCCACCGACTTAGGGAACATATCGAAGACCACGCATTCGTGGCCCGCTTTCATGAGCCGCCGAACCATGTTGGCGCCCATTCTTCCCAGACCTACCATTCCCAGTTGCATAGCTCACTCCCTTTGTTCCGGATATTTGTTGAAGCTTTAGTTGAGGCTTTACATGTTTTGCCGGTAGCGACGGATCAAACTGTTGGTGGAACTGTCGTGCGCCAGCTCCGGTTCGGTCTTGCTCTCCAGCTCGCCGATGATTTTCTTGGCCAGGACTTTGCCCAGTTCCACTCCCCACTGGTCGAACGAGTCGATGCTCCAGATCGTGCCTTGCGTAAATACGGAGTGCTCATAGAGGGCGACCAGCTTGCCCAGCGTTCTCTGGGGTGAGCTGATCCGCCAGGATTATGTTCGAAGGACGATTGCCTTCGAAGACGCGGTGCGGCACCAGCCAATCCGGCGTGCCTTCGGCCTTCACTTGCTCAGCAGTCTTGCCGAAGGCCAGCGCTTCGGCTTGCGCAAAGACGTTGGACATCAGCAAAGTATGATGTTCGCCCAGTGGATTAAGGGTCTTGTAGAACCCTATGAAATCGCAAGGGATAAGCCTTGTTCCCTGATGAATCAACTGATAGAACGAGTGCTGCCCGTTGGTGCCCGGCTCACCCCAATAAATTGGTCCGGTATCGTAATTGACTTCCTTGCCGGCGAGCGTCACGTGCTTGCCGTTGCTCTCCATGGTCAGCTGCTGCAGATAGGCAGGAAAGCGTTTCAGATATTGCTCATACGGCAACACTGCAACGGTTTGCGCTCCGAAAAAGTCGTTGTACCAGACTGCCAGCAGTCCCAACAGCACGGGCAGGTTGCGTTCGAACGGCGTCGTGCGGAAGTGTTCGTCCATCTGGTGAAATCCGCTGAGCATGGCGCGGAAGTTCTCCGGGCCGACGGCCATCATGGTCGAAAGGCCGATCGCCGAGTCCATGGAGTAGCGTCCGCCAACCCAGTCCCAGAACTCGAACATGTTTGCCGTATCGATGCCAAACTTGCTGACCTCCGCCGCATTGGTCGATACCGCAACGAAATGCTTGGCGATCGCCGTCTCATCGCCACCGAGCCCGGCCAGTGACCAATCGCGCGCGGTATGGGCGTTGGTCATGGTCTCCAGAGTAGTGAAGGTTTTCGAAGAGATGATGAACAACGTCTCGGCCGGATCGAGATCGCGCACCGCCTCGGCGAAATCCGTGCCATCCACGTTCGAGACGAAGTGGAAGGTCATGTCGCGCTGGCTGTAGTACCGGAGCGCTTCGTACGCCATGACCGGACCCAGATCGGAACCGCCAATGCCGATGTTGATGACGTTACGAATGCGTTTGCCGGTGTGGCCCTTCCAGTCGCCGCTGCGCACCCGATCGCAGAAGGCAGACATCTTGTCCAGCACGGCATGCACCGCCGGAACTACATCCTGGCGGTCGACAACAATCTTTTCTCCCTTGGGGGCGCGCAGTGCGACGTGCAGCACGGCTCGCTTCTCGGAGACATTGATCTTGTCTCCCCGGAACATGGCGTCGATGTGCTCGCGCAGTCCCGACTCTTCCGCCAACTGCAGCAGTAGCTTTAGGGTTTCGTCGGTGATCCGGTTCTTGGAGTAGTCCAGGAACAGCCCCACGGCCTCGGCCGTGAAACGCTCGCCACGCTGGGGATCATCCGCAAACAACTGCTTTAGTTGCGTGTCGCGCATCGTCTTGTGGTGCGCACCCAAGGCCTTCCATGCGGGCCGTCGGGTGAGCGATTTCAGGCGTCCTGCCATGTCTTCATTCTCCTTTTGCTTTTGCTGCCTTCTTGTTTTCTTCTCCTGCTGCTGCTCTGCTTCTTCTTGCCTTGCAGCGGCAAACTTCCGCCTTTACCGCGAGGCCGAAGCGGGACGCGCTGGGGCTGAGCTCGCCGGGAAGATGCTCAACGCCGTCTCCCCACAGGCGGAAACCTCCGAGAAACGCGTTGGCATTGTTGCCCGCCCGGCAACCTGGAGGCAGTTCTTTCAGCTTCTTGAGCGTTGCCTCCGCCCAGCACGATGTCGTTAGGCTCCAAGGCCGCGGAAGCCGGGCCACGACATCAAAGACATGGCGCTGCCACTTTTTCCTGCCGAACTTCTCAAGTCCCCGCAGGCCGACATAGTCCTCGTAGGTTCCCCGCTTGTAGGGAAGGTGGGCCAACTCCATGGGCTGCACGTCTCCATCCACAATCATCGTAGATCCCAGACCGGTTCCCAGTCCCAGAAACAGCATTCGCCCTTTTTTGTAGCTGCCCAGGGCCTGCATGGCCGCGTCGTTAATCACCTTCACCGGGCGCCCAAACTCCTTCTCAAAGTGAAAACCCACCCATCCGCACGCCAGATTATGCGGCTCCGAGATCGGGCGCCCCTGCGTCACCACGCCGGGATAACCAATCGACACCACATCGTACTTCCATTCTGCGGCCAGCTTCTTAGCTTCGGTGACCATCTGTTGCGGAGTCATCGTCGGCCCCGAGACAAACTTCCGCGGAACGTCCTCGCCCGTGGCCAGAATCTTGACGTGGGTCCCGCCAACATCCACCGCCAGCACATCCATTACGACGCCCCTTTCGCGATGGCCGCACTCTTCGAGGCAATTACCCCCAGCAATTCCTTCCAGGAGTCGTCGAACGACTTCGCGCCTTCTTCCTGCAGCTGCGCGCCCAGCGCGTCGATGTCGACACCCGCCTTGGCAAATTGCGCCAGCACCTGCTCGCAGTCGCCGCCATCGGCCGGCAACACCCCGCCAATGTCACCGTGATCGGCCAGCGCCTTCAACGTCCCTTCCGGCATGGTGTTCACCGTATTCGGAGCCGCCAGCGACTTGATGTAGAGAACATCGGACGCCTTCGGGTCCTTGGTTCCGGTGCTTGCCCACAACAGGCGCTGCGGGTTGAACCCTGCTTTCGCGATCGCCTGGACCCGCGGCGAGGCCAGAAATTCGCGATACGCCTTGTACGTGCGCTTGGCGATCGCTATCCCCAAACGGTCGAGCAATTCGGCAGGATACCTTTTTCGCAACGGCAACGTCCCATCGGCTGATAAATACCGACGCCACCGATCCCACATTCGTCGGCAAGCCGGCCGCGACCCGCCGCTCGATGCCGCGCAAATATGCCTCGGCGGCTGCCAGGTAATGCTCCCGCGAAAACAGCAGCGTCACGTTGATCGAAACCCCGGCGAAGATGGCTTCTTCAATGGCGGGCAGACCCTGCTTGGTACCAGGAATCTTGATGAAAAGGTTGGGCTGCCCCGCCCGGGCGTGCAGGTCCTTGGCCGCCGCCAAGGTGCTGCTCGTGTCATAAGCCAGCAGGGGCGACACCTCGAGCGATACCCAGCCGTCCACGCCTTTCGTCTGCTCATGGATCGGCCGGAACAACTGTGCGGCCCGGGTCAGGTCTTCGATCGCCAGCTCAAAGAACAGCGCTTCGCCCGATTTGCCCTGGCCCAGTTTCTGGCGGATAGCCGGGTCATAGGTCGCGCTGTTCTTGATGGCATGATCGAAGATGGTGGGATTCGAGGTCAGTCCAGTCACCGACAGTTCGTCGATGTAGCGCTTGAGCGTGCCGCTATCCAGCAGGTCGCGCGTGATATTGTCCAGCCAGAAACTCTGGCCCAGGTCATGAAGCAGTTGGGTCGCCTTCATCGTTTTCTCCTCAAATTGCCGCGCTGGAAAATTATCAGCCCCGGCTCAAACCTACAACTGATAAATTTTTGTGGCGGTTCTGCCCCAAAATCGCATGGTGGAGACGAATACGGATAAACGGAGCAATGATGGATCTGCTCGAGTCGAGTCCGGGCAGTGCTCAGCAGAAGCCGCGCAATTCAATCCTAGTTAGCGGCTATTATAGTCTGAGTAGCGTGCCTTTCTGTCCAGATCCGGGAATTGGCGCGAAGGCATGGAATGCCGGACTGGTGGGCCTCTACGCGAAGTCTTTGGTGGGGCCGCAGCGTCAAATGTCGCGGCATCACCGGAAGTAATTACATGGTTAATGCGAGCCAAGTAACCGAACTAAATCGTCGTTTTGGAATCCCTGGCCTTGCTGAGGTTGTCGCCGGTAAGGGAGGACTGCCGACGGTGTCAATCACATCTCCGGCGGCTGCAGGAGAGATGTATTTGCACGGCGCACAAGTCACTTCATGGAAGCCTGCTGCTGCCGAGGAAGTTTTCTTCCTGAGCTCTCGTTCGCAATGGCAAGACGGCCAAGCCATTCGCGGCGGCATCCCCGTTTGCTTTCCCTGGTTTCGCGCCAAATCCGACGATCCCCATGCCCCCGCCCATGGATTTGTTCGCACAAAATCGTGGGAGCTGGAGGCGATCGCGCAGCGCGAAAATGCGATTTCCGTCACTATGTTTACCGAAAGCGATGACAGCACCAAGCGATGGTGGCCGGCGGACTTTCGCCTCGTTCTCCGGGCGACATTCGGAGCGGAATTGCACCTCGAACTTGCGGTGACAAATAACGGTGTAACGGCGGCTCGCTTCCAGGAAGCATTACATTCCTACTACAAAGTGGGACATGTTCAGCAGGCTCGTTTGTGCGGCCTGGACAAGGTCCACTATCTCGATAACACCGACGGAAATCGTGAAAAAGTGCAGGATGGGGACGTCGTGATCACCTCCCAAACCGACCGCGCCTACCTGACCGCACTGTCCGAGGTAGTGTTGGAAGATCCCACGTTGCGCCGCCGAATTTACATCGCGAAAGAGAACTCGCGCACCACGGTCGTATGGAATCCCTGGATAGAAGGAGCGAAGGCCTTGCCAGACCTTGGCGATGACGAGTGGACGCAGATGTTCTGCGTCGAAGCCAGCAATGTCCTGGATTGTGCCGTCGAGATCGCTGCCGGAAAGCAGCATTGCTTGGCGGCCACCATCAGAGTGGCGGATATGCCGGATTCCAGCGTTTAGGACAGTTTAGGAATTGGTGAAACCAGCCTAGCTCTCCAATTGCTCCTGGCTCTTCTTAAGCCGGTCCCTCTCCAATGCCAGCCGAGCCTCGACTTCTTTCAACTTTGCTTTCGCCTTGTCGCGCTCACGCGTTGCCTTCTCAACCCTTTGCCGAGCATCCTTGATCGCAGCCATTGCTTTCTTGTGCGTTTGCAGCATGGATCCTAGTGTAGACCTCCGGCTCATAATGCGCCCATCACCAACGCGCCGTGTTGTTACGCGGATTGCCCTGCGCATTTGCGACGTCCAACGACTAGACTGTTCACAGGCTTATGCGGTAACGCGACTTCATACTGAAGGCAATTCTTATGGCGAATGTAAACACGAAGAAAGGCGTCATCGGCATTCTCACCGGAGGCGGCGATGTGCCGGGCTTGAATCCGGCCATCCGGGCAGTCACGATCAGGGCCCTCCGCGAAGGCTACGAGGTTATCGGCTTGCGCCGCGGCTGGGCCAGCCTGGTCGACATGATCCGTGAGGAGGACTACGACAACAGCGACAACTTCCAAAGTCTCAGCGAAGAGCTGGTGAACCGTGCCGGGCGCACGGGCGGAACCTTTCTTCACACCTCCCGTACCAACCCCGGGCGAGTGCGGCGAGCCGCCGTTCCAGCTCACCTGCACGGCTCGTATGCAGCGGACTTGAACGATCTCACGCCGGAGGTGCTCAAGAACCTCGACTGGCTCGGAATCGACAATCTCATCCCCATCGGTGGCGATGACACGCTGAGCTACGGTGTCCGGCTGCACAAGGAAGGCGTCAAGGTTGTCGCCATCCCCAAAACGATGGACAACGATGTGCCGGGCACCGACTATTGCATTGGCTTCAGCACATGCGTCACGCGCACCATCGAGATGACGCACCGGCTGCGGACCTCCGCCGGATCGCACGAACGTTTGCTGGTGCTCGAGGTCTTCGGCCGCTATGCGGGTTTTACCGCCATGGTGCCCACCATGGCGGGCGCAGCGAATCGCTGCGTAATTCCTGAACACAAATTCAACATGGAACGTCTTGCTGAGCTGTTGATTGCCGACCGGCACAAGAATCCGAGCCGGTACGCCGTGGTACTGATCTCGGAAGGAGCAATGTTCGAGAGCGGTGAAATGATCTTCGCGCGCGACACCATGGATGCCTTCGGGCATAAGAAACTGGGCGGAATTGGCGATCTCGTTTCCGACAAGCTGAAGGAGCTGTCTCCCCGATACAACAACGGCAAGGCGCTGGACACCATCAGCCAGAACCTGGGTTACTTGGTCCGCTGCGGCGATCCCGACGCAATTGACTCCATCGTTCCCATGGCCTACGGAAATCTTGCCTTGGACCTGCTGCTCAAACAGACGCACGGCCGGCTGGTCGTGCTGAGAAACGGCCGCTATAGCAATGTACCCATCGATGCGGTGGTGGCGTCGAAAAAGGTCGTCAACGTGAAGGAGCAGTACAACACGGAAAGGCTGAGGCCGTACTACAAGAGTTTTGAGGACAAGCCGCTCTTCATGATGACCAGCGACAGCTGAGGGGTTGCCGTGACTGTTAGAGCAATTGCCATTGTGGAGTAGTGCGGGCCTTCAGGCCCCAGGTCCGGGGTGGGAAGAAAAATCACTCCAGCCGCTGAGGTTAAAGACCTCAGCGGCTGAAGCTAAAAATTGCACGGCCATCTTAACGCGGGCCTGAAGGCCTGCGCTACCCGAAACACAACCACTCTGCACTCGCCCTAGTTTTGCCTCAAACGCGAGCGGATTTGATCGTGAGCGCTTCCGACCCCAATCTCAGGACGATCTCCTTCAACGCCTGATGCTGCTGGAGCAGATGCAAATACGTCCTCTCATCGGTGGATACTTTGGCACGGATAATACCCACCAGCGCCTGCTTCTGCGAAGGTGTCCATTGCCCGAGTTCGGGCGCGAGCCATAAGACCAACGCAAAGCAATCGAACGCGGACTGATCGAGTGGACCCCAACTTTCAATATCCTCCTGCAAATCTTGAGATAGCTTTTTTCTCGTCGCCCGCCGCATCCTTTCAGGATCGCCTTCGAATTCCTCGGCCATTCGTTGCTGCACGGCCAACCCGATCGTTCTGGCTGAGAAGGTGTCCCACTGGCCGTGCGCTCCCTCACCAAATTTATAAAAGACATGCTCTGCCGCCAACTTTCGCAGAGTTCGTGCAGAGGTCCGGTGCGCCGGGTCGCGGGCCATTTTCTCTTCTTCTTTCCTGGTGATCGCAAGCAACTCCGGATGTCCGGGGCGAAACCCCAGCTTGCGGTAGAACCAGAAAGCCCCCGACTTGATGGCCTCTTCATTTTCATGACCGAGCTGATATGGATAAACGGAAAAACAGGTGACGCCGGTAAGCTGATGCAAGAAATGAAGGACCTTGGAATAAACCCACGCTGTCTCTCCGTCGCGGTAGGCGTAGAAGGTGTTGAATCCAACCTCCATCCAGTCGAACAGCGAAATTCCCTCGATGTAATTGATAGGAACTCCGTTCTTCACGGTCAGACCCGCATGGTAGGCGCGCAACGGCAAACGCCGGTCAGGCGGCAATCCCCACAGGAAAATCTGCACACCTCGTCCCACATCCGCCTGAAATACACGATTCAGATCGCCCCGTGTCGTGCCATAGAGCTCGCGATAACGAACCGTGAGGGCGGCCCGCGTCAGGTCCAAAACTTCTTCGCCCTCGCGCCTTGACAGCTTGCGAAGCGGCAGCGAAGGCGAACTCAGCTCGTCGGCCAACGATACCTGATTGCGGCGAAGCAATGGCTGCCGATGATAAAACATCGACAAGTTTCGTCGCGCGCGCGTTCGGCTTGCCCCAGAATTTCCTAACCTCCACAAGATGTTGATCGCCAACGCATCGTAGAGCGATGTCTTCTCCAAACTGCCAAGAGGCGCACTGGCAACGCGCTGCAACAGCCACGGCAGTATTTTCTCTTCACCGCCTGCTGCATTCGCCATCCAGTCAAAGAACGGCGTGTCAGCTTCGACCAGCGAATCATCTGCCAGCAGCGGAATAAAACGCGGCAACGTCACCCCCATCTGGCGCCCCTGCTCGTCGAAGTCCCACTCGACACTGAGCTGTTGCGGATAACGCTGCACCAGCCAGCAAGCGACGTCATACGTGAAGGTGTCATTAATCACGGTGCCCGCGATGCCGGAGAATTGCTCATCGTCGAATAGCTCCATGTCGGCGCCCGACGATTGAAGTGTCTCCACTTGGCGCACAATGCCGCCTAGCAATTGCTCGCTCAGTTGCGAAACTTTACTGCTTTGCGGAAAGGCGCGCAGGAACAGGAGGGCATCATGGAATCGGATCAGCGATTCAGCGCTGTCGAAGTGGACAATGCGCATTGAAGCCAGTTGCTTCTCGATTTTGGCGGCAGCGCCCGGTCCGTATTTGAGCTTCGATGTTTCCAGCTCCGCTAGGAGTGAAGCGGCCCGACCCTTCATTTTTCGCCCTGGCCGGCATCAGTAAGAATAGGGACATCAACCGGCAGCGGTTTCAACTCATTCATCACGAACGGCTTTTCCGTCGCTTCCGGCTGGACTGCTGAGACCTGCTCTGATCTCACGGCTCCAACCACCACAAACAAATTCGTCACCAGGATGACGGTGAACGCCATTGCGGGCAGGAAGGCAAACACCTCCCCGCGAGCGCTGACAATCTCCAGCGCGAGCACTGCGGTCACCAGCCCGCGTGGAAGCATCCAGAACAACAACTCCGTTTGCTTACGCGTCACATCCCGTACCGCCCATCGACTGCCCTGCACAGCGAGGAAGCGGGCCAGCAGTAAGGCCACCAGAATCCCGACGATAGGAAGTAAGTATTTGCGGCTGACAAATTCGGCGACGATTCCCAGCAGAACGAAGAAGAATGATCGCACTAGAAAGCTAAGTTCGGCATGGAAGGCGAGCAAGCGCGCGCCCTGTCGAGTCGTGTGGGGCGTCCGGGGCAAATTGGCCAGGGTGACGCCAAAAATCAAAACCGCCAGCAGCCCGCTCCCGTTGAAGTAGCGTGCCAGGGCGTAAACACCGAAGACCACGCCTAAGTTCAGAATAGTTGTGTTGGGTTGATTGGCAAGCAAGGGCCACAGCTTCGACCAAATAGCTCCTGCGGCCACACCCAGGAGCAAAGCGATCACGATGTGATGAGAAAAGTTGGCAGCCACGCCGAACACCAGCGACTGGCTTACTCCGGTGTACAGCAAGCTGCCGATGAGCAGCACGGCGATCACCTCGCCTAGGGTCGACTCCAAAGTCAAGGCGATCTTCACCGGCTGAGCAGCAGTAATCTGTTCCAGCGCCGGTATGACGATGGTTCCGCTCGTACATCCAAGAGCGGCGCCTAAAAGTATGCAATCGCTCCACTGTAGGTGCAGCAACGCCCTGCCCATCAAGGCAATCAATCCCAGGCTCAGTCCATAGCTCAGGACCATCAACAACAACGCAGCGGGAGCATGACGGGCAGCTTGTCGCAGCCTGAGTTCCACTCCGCCTGTAAAAAGAATGAGGATAAGGGCAAGCGTTCCGAAAACATCGATAACGCCCTGGAAGGAAGCGGACGGGACCCAGTGCAGGATCGGCCCCAAGGTAATGCCAATCAGCAGCAAAACAATCAGATCGGGTACACGCGTCAAACGTGACAGCCGGTTAGCAATGTAAGCCAGCATCAGCAATACGGCCAGCAGTCCGAAAATGTGGGTCATTTCCATAACGAGGATTGCGCCGGTTCAGCACACGAAACGGCAATAGGACGAATCGGTCGAAGAAGACATCATAAATGGAAGTCCAGATACACCATAGACAGAGTGCCGTCCCACGGGACAGGACCGTTCGCGAGGTGCGATTACGCAGCCGTTCGTCGGGGTCTCGGCCACACCAGCCACACCAGCGCAAGCACCGTGATTATGGCAATAATCCCTTGCGATATGACGCAATACAGACACCATATCTCCAGCACGTGGGCCTCGATGTTCGTTAAGTAGAGAGCGAATCCCAGCCCGATGAGAACGCAAATGAGTAGCAGACCACGGCGGCGCATGAATCCTAGAACCCCAATCAGCAAATAGCCGGCAATACCGATGGCTGCCACCGGCACTCCGTGGATCATGGCATACGGACTGTGATTTACCACTCCGCAGTCCCATTTGTCATTGATGCTGCACGGCTCGGAACCGGTGTCGTAGTGGACTTTCAGGGCCAGCACCGAAACCACGATACCTGCGATGGCGAGAAGCAGAATGAAATAGCGCAAGAAATTTCTCCGTTTACGCTCCAATCCGCGTCGACTTCGCCTGGACTGGACTGGTATTTCGATTGTACTGTGCGGCCCTGACGAATCAGTAGTGGAAGCGCCAACGAAATTCCGCATAAATTTGCCGTGGCTCGTTCCAGTGGAACCCACCGAAGGTCAAACTGTTATCCAGTTGCACGCGGAGGTTTGCCACATTTAGCGCGGTTACAGAAACAGCATATTTCCCCTCCAAGAAGCTCTTTCCCAGCGAGAGGTCAAAGGTGGTGTGGCTGGGCAGGTAGGGTCCGGGATACTGTGAATCCGGCGTCCCGTACAAACCGTTCACGAATCCCGAGCCGTAGTACACATTGCCCGAGGCATAGCTTTGCCAGGGCAAACTGGCAGTAGCACCGACATTCAATGTATTTCTCTGATCGTGGTCCGCGGGAGAAAAACCCGGCGGCACGTACAGTGGGCAAGTCTGGTCGTTGGGATTCGGGCAGATGAGACCGCCGTTGATCGGTGAGGTAGCCTGCGCAATCTGATTGGCATAAACCAAATGGGCTTGTACCCGATGCCATAGCATAGGAGAGCGCAGCGTGAGGTCCCAACCTTGGATGAGCGCCGCGTACCAGGTGATGGGCCAGAAGAGATTTGAGTTCCCAATGTTGTTGTGGTCCAGCCAGTTCCGCGCCTTGGTCTGATAATTATCGACCTCAAGGTTCCAGCCCTTGTACGGAATGATCAGACTCGCTTCCCACTGTTTATCGCGTTCGCCGTAAAGCGGGGCAAAGGTAAAATCCTGACTGTTGGCGTAACCCAGGAGTGGGCCGGTCGCGGTAACCAGAGGAGGCGGCTGATAGTAATGACCGTAGAAGGCACGCAACACCCAATTCAGGTGTGGAACCCTGAAGGCAACACCCACGCGGGGGTCAGCCTGATTCTCTGCGACCGACGACCGGAACTCGCTCCCTCGGATGCCGGCGATGATAGTCAACCACTTTGTTGCGTTGAACCGGTCGCTGATGAACTCTTCGGCAACCCCTCCATTCACGCTAATCGAAGACGGCGGAAAATTAGGCGTGCCGTCCGTAAACACATTGTCGAAATAGTTGGACTGGTGCTGGAAGAATCCATACACTCCCGCTTCCAGATCATTTCTCCAAAAGCTCTTGTTGAGGATCCCTTGGAAACCGACGTAATTTGCCGCCAGATTTACGTTGGTGCTGACGGGATAGTCGTCGGGACTACCCTCATAATGCGCCGCGTTGTAGTGATAGAAGGGCGAGAGCGTCAGCAGCGTGGTGGGATCAAAGGTGTGAACCCAGGAAAAGAGGACATAACCGTCGGGCTCCCGCTCGGCATCGTGCAGACCATAGCTGGGAACCTCACCCGACGACTCCAGAATCTGATTGCCTACGGAATTGGGATCGGGATCGACCGGAATCTGATAGTAATCCTGCCGTAACGAGCCGACCGCCCGAAACTGGTTCTGCGAATCGTGGTTGTAAATAAAAGAGGCAAAGCCGCCGTAGCCATTCTCAGCGTCGTGGTAGACCTGTGGGATCGGAGTCTGCAGCCCGTAATTGCTGCGGTTGCCGTTCAGGCTGGCATAGTAGGCAAATCGCTGCGTGTGGCCTCCGCAACTCAACTGGTCGTCGGTTTGATAGAAGTTGCCGGCCGTGACTACCAGGTCACACTGCCGGTCGCGTTCAAAACCGGTTCGCGGGGCGATATTGAACATGCCATAAGTACGGTCGCCATAGCTGGCGTCATAACTCCCTTGGAGGACCTCGAGATAGTCGATATCCTTGGGATCGATTTGCGGCCCGAGATTGGCGGCAATGTTGGTATTGGGAATGGAGACGCCGTCAATCAGCCACAGCACCTGATGGCCGCCGTTCATGTGCAGCATGTCATGTGCAACATAAGTAGCCGGCACGTAATCTGTGATCATCTCGACGCCATTGGTGCGGTCAGCTCCCGGTGTCTGCTGGATGCGTTGACGGCTCAGCATTGTCGTCGGCGTGACGCTATCCATGGGCGCCGCCACTGGGGTTCCCGATACGACAACGTTTTCGTTCGTGCCTGCAACTGCCAGTTTGAAATGCAGTACCGGGCTTGTGTCGGACTCCACAATGACGTCTTGTTGCATTTGCAGGAAACCAGCCGATGACACTGTCACCGTGTATGTCCCGATGGGGACCGAGCGGAATTCAAATTCTCCGCTACTGCTGGAGTCTTGGGAGTCTGTCCAGTCTGAGGTCTGAGCCTTCAGCGTAATCTGTGCGCCTTGAATGGGACGATGCTGCGGATCGTGAACCACTCCTCGAACACTGCCGAAAACGGTTGCCGACAGGTGGGTACCTGAGAACAGGAACGCGACCGTCAAAAATACAGAAGCCGCCGCGAACTTCAACTGCATTCGGAAGCATGTCACAGCAGTTCTCCCTTGCTTTGGCGACTTACAAAGACGGTAACCACTCCCCTCCGATGGATCGGGTGCTCGTTGTCGTCGGAGATGGAGCTTGCTGAAAACTGAGAGGTGGCTCGAGAACGAAGATAGGACGACACTCCAGGCTCAGTTGGTCGCACCAAAACGTGCGAAAACACGGAACCCTCAATGAATCCGTCTGCGGTCAGGAGTTGAGTCTAGGAGGTAGGCGGCGCGCGTTCTTGACAGCTTTCTGAAACGCGAAACGCTAACGGAGAAAGCTCGGGTGGCTGTATCGAGCCTTGCAGCGCCGAGCGTCTCACACCCTTGCTTCCTACTACGAGCGCCGTTGCCCTTGTCGTGAGGACACGGAGGCGCTGGTACGGGCAAGCCATCGCAGCCAATTTGAACCCGTCGGCATGCGTGGTACCCATGCAATGATGCTTGCCGTCACGTCTGCAGCACGCGGGAACGTCTGTGGAGGATCCTTGGAGCAAGGGCAGCAACAGCCCCGCACAGACAAGCACCAGCAGCAAACTGGAAAGACAGCGCCGCATGAGTGGGCCGATTCTAACACATCACAGGAGTATGTGATCTGTGTCTCGGTCACTACCAGTCGCAAAGAATCCGGACCTTCAGACTTTGGGAATCAACGACCGCAAGCGGGAATTCAACATCTCGGGAAACTCCACAGACGTTCACAGAATGTTCACCGCCCTGGCCGCCAGCAATACGATGATAGTTAGAGAGATGAGGGATTGCAGCATCATCAAGGCCTTGGCCCAACGGGAAAGAACCTGCGTGTCCGTCGGAGATAACGCGGTGCTGGTATTGAAAGAGAGAAAGAGATAATCCATGAACTGCGGATGCCAGTTATCTGCCCGAAGCGGGGATTGCTCGTGAATCGCCATCTGGGGAAACAGGAAAGCTCCCAGTTCATGCCTCTTAGTTCTTTCCCGCTGGATGGGGCCTCCGGCGTCCAACTTCCAATACCACGCGGCGAACACCAGCACGTTGCTGATCCAAAGGGAGGCTGCCGACTGCAGGAGGTGAACGGGGGACTCTTTGTGTGCTGGCAGGAAACGTATCAGCAGAATAAGCGATGTGACGACTGCAGCCGTGACGGAAGCAACCAGAACCACTCCGCCGACAGATGCTACCCCGTCAGCCCCTCTGGAATGCGCAATCGAGACGAACGTGGCGAGCACGGCAAACACAGCAACCAACAACCAGTTTGGTCCAAGGCTCAATATTTCAGGCAAAGAGAAATGAAGAGCTACAACGGCGCCCATCGCAAGAATGCCGGGCCAACGAGGCTCGACATAAGCAGATCGATTCGGCATGAGTTCGATGATACTGCCGCTCCCGCCGTTTCGGCGAAGCACCACCACTGCTCTATCGCAAGGGAACAGTGTCTCCACCTCGCAGCGTACCTGATCTGACATCGTCGCAGAGCGCCACGCAGCAGCAATAGTTCTCCGGTGGTTGGCGGTTTCATGCCAGGTCAACAGCACATTCCTTCAAAATTGCCAACGAAGCCCATCACACCGCAGCTGTGATAACGGTCCTTTGCTGACACTAGTCGTTCGTGTACCATTTCGGGAATAGACAGCAAAACATTCCCACTTTGTTGCGGAAGCGGCAAATCTATGGGGCACAATGAGTTGAAGGACAGTTGGTGCGGAGCCAGTTGGGCGAACTAACGCCACGGTTTACCACCCGCTGAAAACGTGTAATTTGGCCGCCCTGCTCCACTTGGGGCGAGCAAAAGGAGATTTAGCAATGCGGCCTAGAACTCTCTCCCTCGTGCTTTTATTGGTACTTATTACCTCTCTAACCGGTTTCTCGCAACAAACCGACATCCTGCAGTTCAGCACTTTCACCGCGTTTTCCTATCTCAGCACGCCGTCGTTGAACCTGACCCAGCGCGGATTCGATGGCGACTTTGGCTACAACTGGAAGAGTTGGCTGACGGTTGGTGGCGATTTCAGCTACAACAGTGGCCACAGCTCTCTGGTGCCGAGCGATCTCAATGCGACTACGCAGGCAAAATTGGCGCCGTTTCTACCATTGCTCCCACCGGGATTCGTGTTGAAGGTCCCATACAACTCTTCGACCTACACCTACGAGGCCGGGCCGCAATTCAACTACCGCAAACTGAAGAAATTTACCCTCTTCGCGCGTCCGGCGCTCGGGGCACTGCATGCCAACTTCACCGCCAAGCCGAGCGACCCAATTACAGCAATGATTGTCGCCGGCCTTCTGAACGGGAAGACGTCCAGCTCTGACACGGTAGTGTTTTACGGCTTTGGGGGCGGCATTACCTGGGAGGCGACACCGCACTTTGGTATTCGTGTAGCCAGCGATTTTGTTCACTATAATTTTTTCTCGAACTTACTGAATGGCGGTCGCAACAGCGTGCGAGTCACTGTAGGAACGAAGTTTAATTTTGGAAAGAATATCGTCAAACAGTAGGGCCCACTGCTACACAACGGCTGTTTCGTGCGCGTCCTTGCAACCTGGGGACGCGCTACCTTTACCACAGGACAATGAGGAATGAGCGCATTTCGCCTGGCTGCCGTCGGCAAGAGTTGCTGATTTTTTCGACTTGAAGAATGCCTCCCTGGGATGGGTTCCTGTCTGCGCCACCGCAGAAACTCAAACCCTCCGTTGCGATATACTTTGAAGTTTGCCCACCACTGTTTGCCAGCAGTAGCAGGCAAGCTGGTCCAATTCTGGAAGGAGAACTTTTTCCCTATGTCATCCGCAGCCGTTTCCTACGCACGCGAGAACCAAAAACGCTTTCTTGACGAGTTGAAAGACTTGCTTCGCATCCCCAGTGTCAGCACCGCCGAAGAGCACAAAGACGATGTGCGCAAAGCTGCTGAGGTGGTGGCCAACGATCTGAAGCGCACCGGCTTTGAGCATGTCGAGATCATATCCACCGAAGGCCATCCATTGGTTTACGCCGACTGGCTGCATGTCTCGGGCAAGCCAACGGCATTATGCTATGCGCACTATGACGTGCAGCCCGCTGAGCCGCTGGACGAGTGGCACACTCCACCGTTCGAGCCGACTGAGCGCAATCAGAACATCTATGCGCGCGGCGCCGTCGATGACAAGGGCCAGCTCTGGATGCAGCTCAAAGCCTTTGAGTCGCTGTTCAAAGCGGGCAGTGGCAAGCTGCCCATTAACGTCCGCGTGCTGATCGAGGGCGAAGAAGAGGTGGGCGGCGAGAGCATCGAAGCGTTCGTCAAGAAGCATGCCGGCTCGGACAAACTGAAGGCCGACTTCGCGCTGGTTACCGACACCGAGCTGTTCGCTCCCGATCTTCCTACGCTGTGTGTTGGTCTGCGCGGCTTGCTCTATACCGAGATTCACGCCCAGGGCGCGAAGACTGATTTGCATTCGGGCGTGTACGGCGGCGCTGCGCCTAACGCCATCTTCGGCCTAATCGAGATCATCAGCAAACTCAAAGATGCCGACGGCAAGATCCTCATCCCCGGTTTTTATGACGAAGTGCAAAAGCCGACGAATGACGAACTCAAGGCCTGGGAGCGTCTGCCCTTCAACGAAGAGGACTATCGCAAAGCCGAAGTCGGATCGGACGTTTTGACTGGCGAGCCCGGCTACTCGGTGCTTTATCGCACCTGGGCCCGGCCGACACTGGAAGTCCATGGCATCATCGGAGGTTTCCAGGCGCCTGGCGCAAAGACGGTCATTCCCGCCCGCGCTTCGGCCAAGGTCTCGATGCGGTTGGTGCCCAAGCAGGACCCGGACGACATCCTGAAGAAGTACACCGATTACGTAAAGAAGCTAACGCCCAAAGGAATCCAGATCAACATCAAGGTGCACAGTAAGGGTCCGGCGTGCGTGGTGAACACCGACAACAAGTACGCGCGCGCTTCAGTGGAGGCCATGCACGAGATCTTTGGGAAAGACACTGTGTACATTCGCTCGGGCGGTTCCATTCCGATCGTCACGCAGTTCGAGGAAGACCTGAAGATTCCAAGCATCATGATGGGCATGGGTCTGCCCGACGACAACCTGCATGCTCCCAACGAGAAGTTCCACATCCCGAACTTCTATCGCGGGATCGAGTCGATCATTCGCTTCTTCCAGATTTTAGGGCAGTAAGTTAGTGGTTGGAAATAGATATCCCACCCAGGTTCTGCTTGGGTGGGATTTTTAGAAGAATCTCGATGCCGTGGACCTGCACGTTCGAATGCTGTCCACTACCGGATTCCAACCTGGCCTCGCACGCTATCGATCAGCTTGCTCGAATCATAACCAACACCATCTTTGAACACCGTCTCGACATTCTCGATGTCTTCGATGTTTTTCGAAGGATCACCCTTGATCAAAACGAAGTCCGCGTCTTTGCCATCTGTCAGAGTTCCTATCCGATCCTGCTTGCCAAGATAGGCCGCGCCGTTCTCGGTTCCGATGCGGATTGCTTCAACAGGAGTGAACCCAGCCTCGACCAGCAGTTCGATTTCGCGCTGATCGCCGAACCCTGGAAGCGTTGCCCCATTGCCAGTTGGATCGGGGCCGGCCAGCAAGAGACCTCCGGCTTTCGCAAAAGCAAGCTCAAACTCCATCTCTTTCTTGAACAAAGAGGTCATGGGTGAATCCATGGGCACGCGGGCACGCGCAGCGAGATAACTCTGTGCCGACTCGCCCGACATGGCATCCAGCACCCGCTGCTGCAATCTCGGCCGTCCAGGCACGTAAGCCTCGAACACAGGCAGCGTGGACGTCACCCCAACATGATGCGCGACCAGATCCTGAATCAGCGCTTGCACTTGCGGGCCGTTGATATCAAGCTTCGCCCAACTGTCGCGTGCGCTGGCCACTTGTGGGCACACATCCGGCTTTTTGTCCGGCGCAAAGTCGGTATCGGTGAAGACCGGGCCATGCTCCAGGTCGTCGATGCCCATGGCGATGGCTTCGTGCCACGTCACGGAGCAGAGGTGCCCCGTCAGCTTGAACTTGTGCGCGTGTGCTTGCTGGATGGCCGTCGCCAGCTCTTCCCGAGTGATGTTCATGTAGGCTTTGTACGACGTCATGCCCTCGGCGGCCCAGTAGTCCACCAGGCGCTTCGCATCGTCAGGACCGGTGAGTTCATGCATCTGGGCGAATACCGTCGGTGGACCTTCGAGGTAAGGTGCGGTCGCATCAATTTTTGGACCAGGCATCAGGTTCGCGTCAATGCGCTGCTTGACCTTGAGGTCGGTGTAAGGTTCCACGCTGCCGGTGGTGCGCAAGGTCGTGACACCGGCGGCCAGATAGAGCCGCGGCGCGGTGTAAGGAATTTCTGCGATGTAAAGTCCCGGCTCTCCGATCTTGCCATCAGCCCCGCGTTGTATCGAGACCGAATCCGTGTAGTAGAGGTGGTCGTGCATTCCGACCAAGCCCGGGATAACCGTGTATCCCGAGCGGTCGAACACCTGCGCACCTGCGGGCGCCTTAACGGTTGCGGCTGGCCCGATCGACTGGATTTTGCCGTTTGCAATCACGATCGCCTGGTCTTGCAACGGTGCTGCACCCGTTCCATCGATGATTCGAACGTGCGTGATGACAAAGACTGGTGCGCTGACGGCTACAAAGGGAGCAAGGCTGCTTGCGTCCTTGGTTTGTGCAAACGTTAGAGAGCTAAAAAACAGGACGGGCAGAAGCAGGTTACGCAATCTGTATACGTCGTGTGATATGTTGTGACGGCCGATCTCGAGGAACAACATCATTCCGACGAACAAGACCGTGAGCAACACGGGCGTTATCACCCAAAAGTCCATCACACTCCCTCGATACCGCAGTACTGTTTTATCATCTCGTAGATGGGCGGGCCAGCAATAGAGCTATCAGGAGAATCTAAGGAGCCTCGGACGGCATTGTCACGGGACGTGCCGCCGGAGTTGGTCCAACTGGTGGACGAGTTCTGCACGGCCACGACGCTGGGCGATCGCAATGTAGGGCTAATCCGTCTAGTGCACTGGACTCGAGAGGATAAACGCTCCCACCGAAATGTGGGCCGCCTGATCGCGTTTGTGGAATATCTCGAAGCCGACGAGTCAGTACGGCTCAAATTTCAATCGTCGTTCGGCAGTTTGCTCGCGGAGTTGCATTCCATTTCCCTGTTCGCGGAAGCCGGCATTCCGTCCGACCACAGTCTTTCGTCGGAAATCACGCAACGAATTGCGGGAAGATTCATTCCTGCGGCGCGCGCGGAATCGGACGCCTCGAGGCTACTAGTAACGCTGTATTCATCGGAGCGCGATGTCCGCAGTTTCCTGGACACTCCCGCCGAACTACTGCAGCGGCTCATTGCTGTGTTATCTCCGCAGAACTCGCCCACTTTTTGGCGGCCTCAGCAGCGGGACTTGCAGGAAGCGCTGCGTCTCCTGGCTGCCCGCGTCAGCGGGATCGGACTCGAGCCCGAAATGCGAGACCGCAGCACGTCTGGCGGAATCTCCGAATCGCCCTTTTATCGGCTCGTCAAAAGTACAGAAGACCTGATCGGGCACGCGTCCCAAGCCGATCTGGCGGCAGCGGTAGCTGCCTGGAAAGAGGTCGTTGATGGTTGCCGGTTAGAGATGGCACAGGTCCATCGCCACATGGAGTCGGCGGGTGTGAGCGTCGAGCTGATCTTCGACCTTAAGAAAATTGAAGCGCGTCTGCTTCGCATGGCGGCCCTGGTTGATGTGCTGGCCGCCGCCACGACGGCTGAGCAAACTCAGGCGGTGCAGACGCTCTTAGGTCACCTTATCGAAGGACGGCGATCCGACCAAAGCCTGAGGTCGTTACTCCGCGAGAACCTGAATCTTATTGCGCGCAAAATGGTGGAGCGCACCGGCCACAGTGGTGAGCACTACATCGCTTCCAACCGGGCGGAATATTGGCAGATGTGGCGAGCCGCGCTCGGCGGCGGGCTCCTCACGGTCATCACCGCAGCCCTGAAAATGCGCATCGTTGATGCTCACCTGCCACCGTTCATCGAAGGCTTTGCCGCCGGAACAAACTATGCCATCAGTTTTGTGCTGCTCCAGGTCTTCGGGCTGGTGCTGGCCACTAAGCAGCCTGCGGCCACGGCAGCGACATTTGCCGGAATTATCCGCAATAACCGTGGCGTTGAGCGGTCGAGCAAGCTGACAGACTTCGTCGCTCGCATCACCAGCACCCAATTGGCGGCGGCGATTGGAAATGTGGTCGCCGTCAGTCTGGGAGCGGTACTCTTCGAGATGTTGTGGTCGCGCATCTTTGCCAGATCCTATCTGGCTCCCGAGAGTGCTACCCACGTTTACGAGACGCTGCATCCGTTCGCTTCCGGTACGGCATTCTACGCTGCAGTTACGGGTGTGATCTTGTGGTTGGCAGCGCTGGCTGGCGGGTGGTTCGAGAACTTCACCGTTTACTACCGTTTTACAGATGCGGTCGCTCAACATCCGCTGGGATTGCGGGTCGGCAAGTCCTGGATGGGCAAGGTAGCTAGCGTCCTGGAAAACAACCTGGGGGGATGGAGCACCAGCATTGTGCTGGGATATTTGCTCGGCTTCACTCCCGTGTTCGGGCGTTTCTTCGGAATTCCGCTGGATGTGCGCCACGTAACCCTCTCCACCGGAACGCTTGCCTTGGCGGCCGCGCGTTACGGAACCTGGAGCTTCGGACGGGCCTGGTTTTACCATGCGGTGGAAGGCATCGCGGTTATTTTTGTTCTGAATTTATTTGTGAGCTTCACTATCGCCGCTTTCGTCGCACTGCGGGCGTATGACGTTGGACCGGCGGAACAATTTCAGATTTTGCGGTTTCTGTGCGCTGATGCGGTGAAGGAGCCGCTGCGCTTTGTATGGCCCAGGTTTGCGTCACATCCCGGCAGTTCCGATGGCAAGCATGGACAAGAGAACAATACCCCGGAGCAAGGTTAGTTACATCTTCAAAATGCCCGGGGGCCGTTTTAGGAAACACACCGCCTATTTCCGTTTACTGCCGGCAAGCGGAACAGTAGCCACCAACCTCCAACCGCGATACGAGAATCTTGAAGTGGCATTCTTTTTCCACTTGCTGCTTCAGTTTCTCGTAGGTGCTGGTTACGAATTCCGTGATCTTCCCGCAACGCAAACAAGCAATATGGATGTGCTCGCGGTTCATCTTCCGCTCGTAGTAATGGCCTTCCCCGCGAATATGCATTAAGTCGAGTTCGTCGATCAGCCCATGCCGCTTGAGCAGTTGCAGTGTCCGGTACACCGTGCTGCGGTCCACGGACGAGTCCACTCGCTGGACCTTTCGCAAGATCTGGCTGGCATCGAGATGCTTGGTGGCGGTTTCGATCACGCGCAGAACCGCGCGACGCTGCTGCGTGATGCGAATGCCACGTTCGCTGAAGTAGGCCTGCAGACGGCCTGGAATCTCGGTTTCCGGTAGAGGCATAGAGTCATTCCTCCGAGTGTTGCAACTGGTCGCAACAAGACTGCGACGAAATCTTGGGCCTTTGCTTGACAGCGAGTGAGCCTTACCGCCAGCATGGATAGGTTAACACTAGATGCGACCGAGTCGCAACTAGAAATATCCCAAAGGGCGGGTTAGACCTCTTATTGGCTGCCTTGGAGACGAAAATCAGAAGTCAAACAAATCACTCTGGCAGGCGGTCCCGCGATGAGGCTTGACGTGCAAGCTGGGACATTCTTGTTGTTTGTACGGGCCGGAGTAACGCGAATTAGCTACATTGCATTGCTATTGGTTGGTGTGCTGCTACCTTCCTACGTTCAACTCCATGCTCAGGAATACCCCTACTTCGTGACTTACTCGCAGGAGATGGAGGAGCCGGGGAACCTGGACATCGAAATGTTCAACGTGGTCGGCAACCCTCAGGGTGGAAATAGTTTTATTGGCTCGGATATTGAATTTGAGTATGGCCTGAAGGGATGGTGGACAACGGAGTTTTATCTCGACGGACAGGCGACCCAGAACGAAAGCACCATCTTTACCGGGTTCCGCTGGGAGAATCGCTTTAGCCTGCTTCCTCGTGAGCACTGGATCAATCCTGTCTTGTATGCCGAATTTGAAGACACCAGCGCCGACAAAACCATACGCGAGGTGGTTGGTCACGATGGCCTACCTGATTTTCTGGTACCTAACTGGCTGGCTCGCATGGATATAGAGCGCGAGCTGGAGCTCAAGCTGATTCTAGGTAGCAACGTTCGTGGTTGGAACATCAGCGAAAATTTCATTGCGGAAAAAAACTTTGCGGGCGATCCGTGGGAATTTGGGTATGCACTCGGGGCGAGTCGTCCTTTGCGCCTTGCCGCCAGCGCTCACGAATGCGCTTTTTGCGCAGAAAAATTTCAGGCTGGCCTTGAGATGTATGGTGGCCTGGGCGACGCCGACGGATTTGGATTGCACCTTACGTCGCAATATCTGGGCCCGACCGTTAACTGGGCCGCTCCGAATGGGATGACCATAACGATGTCGCCTCAGTTTGGGCTGAACGGATACAGCATTCCTGTGCTGTATCGCTTCTCGGTGTCTTATGAAATCCAACAATTCTTCAGTCACTTCCACCGGAGTGGACAATGACGAGGCCTGTTCCGTTCTTTGTCGCGATCCTTGTTATTGTTTCCTCCCTGGCCGTATTCGCCACGTCCAATGGCGCATGGATGGCCAATGTTCCACAACGTGATCGCGATCGCGTCAACCCCTACCGTAACCAGCCGGACGCAGTAGCTGCCGGCCGCCTGATCTTCTTCGATCACTGCGCCCATTGTCATGGCAAGGACGCAGAGGGAACCAAGAAGCGACCATCGCTGAGGAGTTCACGGGTGCAGCAAGAGGCCACCGATGGGGACCTTCACTGGTTGCTGGTGAACGGTAACCGGAGTCAGGGCATGCCATCCTGGATCAAGCTGGGCGATCCTCAGATTTGGCAGGTCATCTGCTATGTAAAGTCGCTGCACTGAGCAGGCCGGGAGCACTTGAGAGGATAAGCGTGGCTGCGCCGCGGATAAAGCGCATTAGTATTGCGGCGGTGGTTTTGCTGGCCGCCATCCAGTTCATTCCGGTGAATCGCAATAACCCCACCGTGGACCTTTCGCAAAGTATTTACGCGAGTCTCCCCATGCCCGCGGATGTGAAGTCGGTATTCGAGCGGTCCTGCAAGAACTGCCATTCCGACGAAACCTCCTGGCCTTGGTACAGTTACGTCGCTCCCGTATCGTGGATGGTCGCACGCGACGTTCATCAAGCGCGTCAGGCAATGAATCTGTCCGAATGGGGCAGTTATTCATCGAATAAGAAGACCGACAAGCTCGAGGAAATCTGTGAGCAACTCACGAACGGCGAGATGCCGGATCGAAAATATGCGTTGCTTCACAGGCGGGCCCGCCCGACGGCCAAGGAACGCGACATCGTGTGCGAGTGGACCGACAACTCACGTGAATATTGATGCCAACTCGGAGGATATTCCGAGCGCAACGTGACTATTCGACTTTTGTTGCATAACCAGAGTCATTTGTCCCGGTTTTCATCTTGTCGCAATCAAGTTCATGCATACTGGGCTAACTAATACACTAACGTCTACGTCACTTACTGATGAATAATATTGCCAGGTATGCAACGAAGTGCGGGTCGGGATGGAATCATGTTGAGAATTGATATCAAAGCTGCACCCCCAAATGTCACGTTGCGCTGCTCCGGCCGGATTGTGCTGGGACTTGAAGCGGAAACGTTGCGCTGCATGGCGATGTCGCGCACGGAGAACTGTCTCACTCTTGACCTGAGTGGCATTCACACACTCGATGCCGCAGGCTTGGGATTGTTAGTGGAGTTGCAATGCTGGGCGAGCGACCAGAAAAAGGCGTTACGAATCGCGCAGCCTTCGTCATGCGTCCGCAAGTTGATCGCTCTGACCAACCTTGAATCTGTGCTTGAGCTTGGGGCTTGCGAGAAGTTTGCCGGTTTTGATGAGCGCGATCATGCGATTTCCACGCCCAGAGCGGAACGGGCTATGAGCGCCTAGGCGAAAGCGCTCTCTCCGTAAGTTTTCCGCCAAATTATCTTCAGCAATCCTTTCCGTAAGCGAAATGCGAGGCGGGCCATCCTGCGGTCGGCCATCTCCAAACACATCTTCCTCGCCCGCCAATCCAGATGAGAATATATTTACGTTGCTCAGATTGGTTTTCGGACATGCATAAAAGCAAAAGGAAATGGATCCTCATCGGGCTCGGCGTTTTGGTCATTGCAGCCCTTATCGGGTTTACGATCACGATTCAGCCACCGACACCATCCCTTGAACGTAACGGGACGGCAAGCCCCGCGATGCAAGCCAAATTGGTGAATGAGACACCGTTGGAGACGGCACTAAGTCTCGCTAGCGCGGCCAATACAGCTTTGGAACAACAGATATCCACAGAGGCCATTCGGGTCGCCGATCACGAGGTTGATTTGGCGTTTGCCATGGCGTTGCAACAGGCGCAGGAGCACCCTCCGGCCCAAAAGGGCGAGATCCAGCAGATCAATGCCCGGATTCGCGCGCTCGAAACTCGCCTGCAACAAGTACAAGATAACGTCACTCGACTGACCAGTCTGGCCAGCCATCCGGGCAAAACTGACGTAAACGCTACTCAGCAGCAACTGGAGATCGCCCAGGCGAGAGTTACGCTTCTAAAAGACGCGCTCGATGATGCTAAAGAGGACCTGATCCGGGCCGGCGGCGATCCTCAGGCCCAGATCCAGCAGGAACTGGATGAGCATGAAGTTCTCCAACATCACAACACTGCTGCCCCGCAGACAAAGCCGGCGTCGTTCGAGGTGGAAGGTAGCCTGATTTCGCAGTACCGCACCTGGCAACGGTTGCGAGAAAACCAGAAGCGTCTCCGCGAAGCCGAACAGCAGGCGAATACGGCCGCGGAAACGCTGACCCGCAAACACGAGACTCTGGAAAAAGGGCTAAGCGAGAGCGTCGAAGGGGACGACTTAGGATCAAGTGCCAATGACGACACTGCCCCGGCCCCTCAAGCACAGTCTCAACAGGCCGCTACCATCGCCAACCTGAATAACCTATCGCAGAAGACAAGGATGCTGTCCCAGTACGACAAACGCATTCAGGCCGAGAAGCAACTGGCAGACATGTACGGCCGCTGGGACGCAATTGTCCAGGGCCAAGTTCGGGTGGCGTTGCACGCCATACTTGCGTTCCCTGCTCTGGATCCTTCTGGCACTTCTCTTCCTGGTTGTGGCCGAAGGATTGATTGAACACTTCTACATAAGTCTGGGTCCCGATCGACGGCAGCTTAGTAAAATGCGGCTGGTGCT
The DNA here is from genome assembly GCA_963755865.1 of uncultured Acidobacteriaceae bacterium. Classification (GTDB taxonomy): domain Bacteria; phylum Acidobacteriota; class Terriglobia; order Terriglobales; family Acidobacteriaceae; genus Bog-257. Next base: position 176,598 of record CAVWLY010000013.1, read on the forward strand.
CCGGCTGGTTTCGCAGCTCTTTGGTGTAATGTTCATCTTGCTGGTGTTGTTCGGAATGCCGAGTCAACTTTCGACGGTACTAGCATTGGCGGGCGCTGGCTTGACCGTCGCCCTAAAAGACTTTATCGTGGCGTTCTTCGGCTGGTTTATTTTGATTGGCAAGCATGGAATCAGGCAGGGCGATTGGGTCGAGATCAACGGAATTGGCGGTGAGGTGGTAGAGATTGGCGTGCTCCGCACCATTCTGTTGGAAACCGGAAACTGGAATGACGCTGGACATCCCACCGGACGAAAAGTGTCGTTCGTCAACAGCTTCGCCATCGAAGGTCACTACTTTAACTTCACTACCACGGGACAGTGGCTATGGGACGAACTCGATGTCCTGATCCCCGCAGGAGAGGACCCATATTTTCTGCTGAATTCTGTGCTGAAGTTAGTGGCCGAGCAAACCCAATCGGATGCCACCGAGGCAGAGCAGGAATGGCGTCGCGCTACACACAGCTCGGTGACCCAATCGTTTTCGGCCGCACCGGCGATCGATGTGCGGCCCACGAACCTGGGCATCAATCTGGTGGTGCGCTATGTCGTACATGCGCACGATCGCTACGAGGTTAGGACTCGTCTCTACCAAGCAATCGTGGCGTTATTACATAGCGGTAAGCCCGCAAAGACTAGTGATGGCGTCCGGGTGGCGGGTTCGTGATCCGGTAGTTGTTACTTTTTCGCGGCGCTGTGGGCTGCTGGTTGGCCCTTGGCCTCTTGCTTGGTTTGCAAGTCATGCCTCTTCAGACGCATCTTTTGCCGTGCTTTGCGCAGGCGGTTCTCGCGTGATTTATCCCCGTTACGAAATGACATGGTCAGCACCTCTCCACGATGCTACAGCATTTATCGAAAGAATGTTGCGGAGCGCCGCCGAGGACAATCCCTCAGGGTCTAGAGGCCATACCTTTGGTTGCCGTTTTCCGGCATGGCTGAAGCCATGCCCTTTCAAAGCAAAGGCCGGAATACATTAGCCATGAAACTGCGCTAATGAACTGTCGAGCAGCGCGGAGGCCGCAAGGAATTCTCCGGCTTCCTACGGATACTGTTTCCGGTGCTGACTCAGTAGGTGCGATCCACCCAAACCTGGGCGTTCCCCCATTGCTGAGTGGAATCCTCGGCCTTGACGACAATGGTGTGGTCCCCCATGGGGGTTCCAATCCAGGCCTGGAAAGACGGTGTACCTGCGAGCACTGTCACCAAATTGCCATCTACAAAAACCTGGTACTGCGTGATGGCACCGTTGGGGCTTGAGGCGTTGGCATTGAGGTTAGTGTACGGACCAGCGTGCTGCCCATTGTAGGGACTGGTGATGTTGACGGTTGGCGAGCCTTGCCGGCCCACTGTTGTAAGCTCGCCGGGGACGACATATGATTGACGATGCTCGGCTTGCCCACAGCCTTCACGAATACCTGGTAGGTTCCGGGAGGAAAACCGAATGTAGATAGATCGAGTGTGTGCGTCCCGACAGAGTAGTCTCCCAGCGACATCAGGTTCTGCCCGTCAGGCGGAGATGTAGGCGGTATAGTGATCGAGCGTCGATTCGTCGCCTACATACCAACTCAATAGGTGGCCGGAGACGTTCGCCGAGATTGTCTGACAGTTGTCGATGCCGCTTTGGATTTCAGTTCCCTCTTCATAATCGTGCCAGGTCACGATTTGCACAGCATCGAGTCTGCCGGTAAAGCCACGAATCGTCTCCCAGGAATCAAGCCAAGTCTGGCCACAGAGCTGTTGGATGTGACGGCCGCCAGGAGGCGCCCAGCTGGCAACAATGTCGTTGAACCCTTTCCAGGTGGAAGCCCAGTTCTTCATCGAAGGATGGTGGTTGGCGGTCTGTAAGAAATGCTGGGTATAGTCCAGACCTTCGTAGCCCTGCTGCAGTGGGTCCTTAGGAGAGAGCCAACCATAAGCGCCGATCGTGTAGGGACTGGTGAAGCTGCCAGCATTCTCGAAGACCCATTCCAGGTCGGAATTAGCGCTCCGAATCGTATGTCCAGTCGATGTTGTAGGCTTCCATGCCAAACTGGGTCACAATCGTCTTACCATCGCTATTCTTGATCGCCATGTGCGAGCTGAAATAGCCTTTGGAGCGCGCATAACTAATGGTGTTTAAGAGAGCCTGGGTGGCAGAGCAGCTGGGGTAACACGAAAACCATTCGAGGGCGCCTTGATCGATCATCAAAGCGAAGGTCAGATGTGTCTTGTTGTTCCAGTTGCGTCTTCAGTACCTGGGTAGCGCCATCTTCCCAACTTCCCTGCCCATACCAGTCAACTATGACGCCGTCGAAGCCGCGGCTGGTCAGGTCGGTTATCTCTTTTGCGACCTGATGTGGATCCTGGGAGCTGTATCCGATGTTGGGATGGGTGCCGTGTCCCCAATATGGAATGTAAGTGGCGTAGACCTTAGCCCCCTGCTGCGAGGGCGAGAGTAGGGTATGGATATTTACTTTGCTGACGTTGCTGGCCCGCTGGTCGCCATTATTGACACACTGGCCGTGGGTAACGGTTGTGACCTCGCATCCAAGGAACGAATTGGCTGCGGCCGTATTATTTCCGGTCTCCGCTGCTAACGTGGTATTAGGAACGATGGATTGGTAGCGAGCTACTTGATGGTGGTTGACCTGTGCTTGTACTGTGAATGGGACTAAGAAGGCCGCAAAAAAAACGGCGAGCATCTTCGACATCAGAGCACTCCGGCACACGTGGCTTTTGCCTACCGCCGCGCGTGGTGTAATGGACCCCTGGGAAGACCTGCTATAGAACTGGGTGAGTATAGAGGCGGCCGACACAGATGCATCCCCCGTCAATCCCTCAACTCGGCTTAGTTTTTCTACCTAGTTCTTCCGACATCACTGCAAGAACCGCTAAGGTGTCTTTCGCATTCGACATTTTGGGGTGGAGTATCAAACAAGCAGAAAACAACCGAAACGTCGGCACTGAAATTCATCCATGGTGATGAAGCAGGTGAAATCGCCGAATGAGTGGAACCGACGAAGAGCGCCCTTAAAGCTGGAACGGAGGTGACTGCCGTCGGACCGCCTACCGCTGACGATCAGAAGAACCGCAGCGCGGCCGTCCGTAACGAGTGCGCCTGTCGGTCGCTTTGGCTCGCGCAGCAGCTTTCAGTCGTTCGATCTCGGAAAACTGATTTGCCGCCATCTCCTGGATCAGGTCCATGATCGTCTTCTGCTTGGTCTCGCCGATCTGTATGAGTTGCATGTAGCCACAGTAGACGACGCTGAAACATTGATCATCCCCTGATGGTTGCAGGGGTCCTACAACCTCCGTGTGAAAGTCGCCAAACGCTGCAAATGTGGCTGTCACGGGTGCTAGAATTCATGATCAACCAACAGCCTTGCGACATGCGTCCCGAGCTATAACAACACCCCGTTAAGCCTCTGTATTGTGAGCACAGATGAACAAGCCGGCCAACAGCGTGAGCGCTCTGATGTGATTGCGCTCACGGGTTTTATGGGCGCCGGCAAGACGACAGTTGGCCGCGCGCTGGCTAGCCTCCTCGACTGGTCGTTCTTTGACCTCGATTACGAAATTGAACTGAGACAGAAGCTGCTGGTAGGCGAATTGTTCCAATTTCACGGCGAGGCGGGTTTTCGCGAAATCGAGGCTGATACTTTGCGTTCCGTGCTGCAACAGGCATCCGGTCCGACGGTGATTGCGCTGGGTGGCGGCACGTTTATCCAGACGGCGAACGCGGAATTGCTGCGACGCCGCGGAGCGCGTGTGGTTTTCCTCGAATCGGATATCGACGAGCTGTTTCAACGGTGCCGCGCCGCGGATCAGCATGTGCCAAGCAACCCCAGGCCCCTGGTCGCAACGCCCGAAGCCTTCCACGCCCTTTATGCCCAGCGCCTGCCGTGCTACCGCACTGCCGATATCACCGTAAACGCAACCGGTAAGGAGGCCGAAGAACTGGCACGCGCGATTGCTTTGAACCTGCGGCTGTGCCCTCGTTTGTAATGAGGTTCAGGCGTTGGCTGCGGGCAACTGCGGCGCCTTAGACGTGATATAACTTTGTCTTTCACTATCATGTCCCAGCAGAAAATCCCCGTCGGAATTCTTGGCGCTACCGGTGTTGTCGGCCAGCGTTTCATTCAATTGCTGGAGTCCCATCCCTGGTTCGAAGTTGCGTGGCTGGCAGCCTCTGATCGCTCCGCGGGACAAGCCTATGGGGACGCTGTGCGTTGGCGCTTGAAGACGCCTATCCCGGAGCGCGTGCTGGGAATGCCGGTGTCGAACGCTGCTCCGCAAGGTGCGCCACGCGTCATCTTCGCCGCACTGGATGCGGGCATCGCACGCGGTCTTGAGCCTCACTTTGCCGCGGCTGGTTGTGCCGTGGTCAGCAATTCCAGCGCTTTTCGCATGCAGGAAAACGTTCCCCTGGTGATCCCCGAGGTTAACGCTGACCACATTGCCTTGATCGAGAAGCAATGCTGGCGCGAGCAGTCGGGCGGCTACATTGTCACCAATCCAAACTGTTCGGCAATTGGACTCGTGGTAGCGCTGGTGCCCCTGCATCAGAAATTCGGCATCGAGTCTCTGTTCGTTACCACGATGCAGGCGGTCAGCGGCGCGGGATACCCCGGAGTCGCTTCCCTCGACATTCTTGGCAACGTCATCCCTTACATCGCCAAAGAAGAAGAAAAGATGGAGGAAGAGACGCGTAAGCTTCTCGGACAATTCGCCGGCGATCATATCGAGCCGGCACGTTTCGCATGACGGCGCATTGCAACCGAGTTGCGGTGGAGGACGGACACACCGAATCAGTATCGATAAAGCTGAAGCGGAAAGCCGATGCTGACGAGCTGATCGCGGCATTCAATGAGTTTCGCTCAACTCCGCAGGAGTTGAAGTTGCCGCTGGCGCCCGCGCAGCCGATCTTCTATGATGCCGCACCTGACCGGCCGCAGCCACGCTTCGACGTGGACCGCGGAAAGGGCATGACGGTGAGCGTGGGACGGCTTCGCCCCTGCGGCGTGCTCGACTACAAGTTCACGGTGCTGTCGCACAATACTATCCGTGGCGCCGCAGGCGCTGCTCTGCTGAACGCCGAACTCCTCAAGGTGCAAGGCTTCCTGTCGTGACGCGAGAGCTTCTTCTTCTTTCGCCGGTGGTGAGACCGTGATCGTCATGAAGTTTGGCGGCACGTCGGTGGAAGATGCCGCCGCTATCGATCGCGTTGCGACCATCGTGAAAGCACGCCTACCCGAGCGGCCGTTCGTGGTCGTGAGCGCTATGGCCAAAGTGACCGACCAGTTGCTTGCCATGGCGGCCGCCGCGGGAAAAGGTGAACGCGAGCAGGCGCTCGATATTTGCCGCCATCTTCGTGAACGCCATTACCTGGTCGCTGGGGAATTGCTCGGTACCGGGCTGCACACCGAGTTACACAGTGAGTTGGGGGAGCAGTTCGACTCGCTCGACGAGTTGCTGCGCGGGATTGCCGCGGTGGGTGAGCTCACGCCACGCACCTCCGATTATGTAGTCTCTTTTGGCGAGCGCCTCTCGAGCATGATCGCGACTGCCGCTTTTCTGGCGCGTGAGATCCCGGCAAGGCTAGTGGACGCGCGCCAGGTGATCATCACTGACTCGCAGCATAGCCGAGCCGTACCTCAGGTTGACGAGATCAACGCTCGTTTGCAAAGCCATGCTAAGCCGCTGCTGGAGCAGGGTCAGGTTCCGATCATGGGGGGATTCATCGGCTCGACGCGCGAAGGAATTCCGACGACCATCGGGCGCGGCGGCTCCGATTTTTCCGCGGCCCTGGTCGGCGCTGGATTGGATGCCGCTCGTATCGAGATTTGGACCGACGTGGATGGGATGAAAACCACCGACCCCCGTATTTGTCCCGAGGCGCGCCGGATTAAGGTCATCAGCTTCGAGGAAGCCGCGGAACTGGCATACTTCGGCGCCAAGGTCTTGCATCCTGCCACCGTGCTTCCCGCTGTCGAAAAGGACATTCCTGTCCTGGTGCTGAACTCACGCAATCCATCGAATGAGGGTACGCGCATCCTGGCAAGAACACCGCGCTCACGTTCGTTGTTCAAGGCGATTGCCGCGAAGAACCGCATAACCATTGTTGAAATCGTCGCCGCACGTATGCTCATGGCCCACGGCTTCCTTGCCAAGGTGTTCGAAGTTTTCGCTCGCCACCGTTGTGCGGTGGACGTGGTTTCAACCTCGGAGGTCAGCATATCCCTCACCGTCGATTCCAACGAGGCAATTCCCCAGATCGCTGCTGACCTTGAGAAACTCGCGTTCGTTAAGTATTCCGGCCGCAAAGCGATCGTCTGCCTGGTGGGAGAAAATTTGCGCGACACGCCGGGAGTTGCGGCGCAGGTGTTTCACGCCATCGGCAACATCAACGTGCGCATGATTTCGCAAGGCGCGTCGGAGATCAACCTGACCTTCGTGGTGGACGAAGCCGACGTCCCGGAAGCGGTGCGTCGATTGCACGCCAAGTTTTTTGCCGAGGTCGATCCCGAGGTGTTCGATTGAACTCCTCGCCTCTTAGGCTGTTGGTGCTCGGACGCGGGAAGACCGGTGGTCTGGTCGCCGAGGTCGCGCGTGAACGCGGGCACCGAGTACAAAGCCTGGCATCGGACGAGAATCGCGACGCGGCGTGGCTGACGCACGAGCACCTGCTCAGCTTCGACGTGGTGATTGACTTCACCACGCCACACGCAGTGCTGGCGAACATCGAGGCCTGCCTGCGAGAGCGCAAAGCGATGGTCGTTGGGACCACGGGCTGGCAAGGCGAGCTGTATCGCGTTCGCCAAGCCGTCGAGAATGCCGGTGCCGGGTTTGTCTTCGGCGCGAATTTTTCCTATGGCGTGAATCTCTTCTTTCAGATCGTGCAGGCTGCGGCGCCAGCGTTGACGCACAACTACCGCGGACACATCACCGAGCGCCATCACATTCACAAAAAAGATGCACCGTCGGGAACGGCGGCCGCTTTGCAACGGCTACTGGAGCAGGCATCGGGAGAACGCGTTGAGATTACCTCGGAGCGCGAGGGCGACGTCACCGGCACGCACACGCTGGAGTTGGCCTCTTCCGGTGATCGCATTGTGCTGAAGCACGAAGCCATTTCGCGTCGCACCTTTGCTGAGGGCGCAGTGCTCGCGGCTGAGTGGATCATGGGCAAAACAGGGTTCTACGATTTCAAGGATATTTTTTGGGAAGTCTGACCGGCCCCGGCGGCTGCAGAAAAATAGTTGCATTAGCCTTCCATTATCCACCGTATAATCAGGCGTCCCGAATACCCGGGGGCGAACATGAAACATGCCATCGCGGTGCTGGCCTTGTGTCTTTTCAGTTTCCCAGCTACATATGCTCAGCAGCAGCTTGACGCAGCCACCAAGGAGGATGTGCTGCAGCTCCTGGAAATTACGGGTGCACGTCACAACGTGCAAATTATGTGGGACGGCATGGCGCAACAAGCAGCCACTATGGCCGCTGAATCCTACCAACATAAACATCCCAGTGCGAGTCCTTTAGAGATCCGAAAGGCTGCCGAACTGGCTGGCGTATCCAGCCAGAAAGCAATCAAAGTTTTCTCCATTGACGAACTGGTCGACGCGATAATCCCCATCTACCAGCGTCATCTGACCCACGCGGACATCCAAACCGTCATCGAGTTCTATAGCTCGTCTACGGGACAGAAGATGATAAAAGAGATGCCGACGATGATGGCGGAGAGTATGCAAGCGGTTCAACCTATTCTGCAGAAGCACTTGCCAGAGTTGGAGGCCCAAGCAGAAGCGGCTGCAGCCGAGGCTAGCAAACAACAGGACTCGCAGCCAAAATAGCTGCACCCTACCCGACAAGGCCAGGAACGATTATCCTGCTGACATGACACTGCGTGGATGCGGTACTGCTCTGGTCACTCCCTTCAAACAGGATGGAAGTCTCGATGAAGCGGCCCTGCGCGGCCTGGTGCGGTGGCAGGTGGAGTCGGGTATCGACTTCCTGGTTCCCTGCGGCACGACGGGCGAAACCCCGACTTTGTCGCACGATGAATGGCTGCGGGTGGTTGACCTGACGATCGAGACCGCCGAAGGCCGCGTGCCCATCATGGCGGGCGCCACCTCGAACAACACCCGCGAAGCTGTCGCGAAGGCTGAGGAAATTTCGGCGCGTCCGGGAGTCGATTACGTTCTCACCGCAACCCCGTACTACAACAAGCCCACACAGGAAGGTGTGTACCAGCACTTCAAGGCCATTGCCGAAGCGTCGGCAAAGCCTCTGGTGCTATATAACATCGCGGGCCGAACCGGAACCAACATCGAAACCAGCACGCTGCTTCGCCTGGCCGAGCTTCCCAACATCGCCGGGGTGAAAGAGGCTAGCGGGAATATCTCACAGATCGCGGAGGTCTGCGCCACCGTACCGAGGGATTTCCTGGTTTTCTCCGGCGACGACGCCGTCACACTGGCCGTAATCGGACTCGGTGGGGTCGGCATCATTTCGGTGGTTTCGAATGAGATCCCCGCCGAGATGGCGCGTCTGACCCAATCCGCTCTCGCTGACAAGTGGGACACCGCCCGGCTGCTCTTCCGCAAATATCTGCCGCTGATGCAGGCGAACTTCATCGAATCGAACCCGGGGCCGGCCAAAGCGGTGTTGGCCATGATGGGCCGCATCGAGGAGAACTACCGCTTGCCCTTGGTGCCTATGAAGAAGGAAACTCGCGCTAGGCTGGAGAGGGTTGCAGTCGACGTCGGGCTGGTGCACGCCAACCCAGTAGCCACACACTGAGTTTCGAGATCACATTTGTCGCTGCAGCGACGATGCGAAATCCGCTATAACAGAATGGTGAGTGCAAGCAATCCTTTTTTCGCTCCCAAGACGGCATTAATTACCGGCGCATCCAGCGGCATCGGACTGGAACTAGCGCATTTGTTCGCGCGCGATGGCTATCGCCTGGTGCTGGTGGCGCGCAATCGCGGCGCACTGCGTGAACTCGCCGACGACCTGCAATCGCGCTACAGCGTGACAGTGCGGGTCTCGCCGAAGGACTTGGCACATCCGGCGTCGCCAACTGAGCTTTACCAGGAGTTGCAGGAGGCTGGTATCGTCCTCGATGTGTTGGTGAACAATGCGGGCTTCGGTGGTGGAGGGCCGTTTCTCACCACCGACTGGAATAACGAAGCCGAGATGATGCAGGTGAACATGGTGGCGCTGACCCACCTCACCAAGTTGTTTCTGCCGCAGATTCGCGCGCGCGAAGGCAAGTTGCTGAACGTTGCCAGCACCGCCGCATTTCAGCCCGGACCATTCATGGCCGTATATTACGCCAGCAAATCTTATGTGCTGCACTTCACCGAAGCGCTGGCCGAGGAGTTGCGTGATAGCGGCGTTACGGTAACCTGCCTGTGCCCGGGGCCGGTGAAGACCAACTTCCAGAAGCGCGCTCACCTCGGCGACACAAAGCTAGCGACGAGTCCGTTGCTGGTAGACGTGCGCGAGGTGGCGCGTGTGGCCTACGAAGGGATGAAGCAGGGCAAACGCGTGGTCATTCCGGGATGGAAGAACCGGTTTGGGGTGCAAATGCTGCGACTATCGCCGCGCGAGATGGTCACCAAGGTCGTCCGGAGAATTCAGGAGAGCAAGTGAAGAAGCAATTAGCAATTAGCAATTAGCCGTTAGCAATTCGCTGTCAGCAGTTAGCCGTCAGCAGTTAGCCATCCATCAGGCCGGTGCGCCCTGTACTTCGAAGAACTGCGCCATGTTGCGGAACTTCTTATAGCGCGCGTCCAGCAATGCGGAGATGGGCATTTTCTCCAGCTCTGCCAAGTGTTTTTCGAGAGCATCCGCCAGAGTATTCGCCGCGGCGTCATAGTCGTGATGCGCGCCGCCCGACGGCTCAGTTATTACCTCATCGCAGAATCCCATTTCCAGATTGTCTTTGGCGGTAATGCGCAGGGCTTGCGCGGCTATGTCCTTCTTGTTGGAGTCACGCCACATGATCGAGGCGCAACCTTCGGGCGAGATGACCGAGTAGATGCTGTTTTCCTGCATCAGCACGCGATCAGCCACGGCGATAGCGAGTGCCCCGCCGCTACCGCCCTCGCCGGTTATGGCGGCGATGAACGGGACTTTAAGGCGCGCCATCTCGCGCAAGTTGTGGGCAATGGCCTCGGCCTGGCCGCGTTCTTCAGCGCCCAGTCCCGGGTAAGCTCCCACGATGTCGATCAGGGCAATAACCGGATGTTGCCATTTCTCGGCGAAGCGCATCGCGCGCAGCGCCTTGCGGTAGCCTTCGGGATTCGGCTGGCCGAAGTTGCGATAGATGCGCTGCTTGGTGTCGCGTCCTTTTTGCGTGCCGAGGACCAGCACCTGCCGCCCGCGGAAGGTGGCCATGCCGCAGATCATGGCCGCATCGTCGCCAAAGCCGCGGTCGCCATGAATCTCGCTGAAGTCGGAAAAGATGCGCTCGATGTAGTCCAGCGGATAAGGTCGCATGGGATGGCGCGCCAGTTCGGTGCGCTCCCAAGGCGTGAGCTGGCCAGCCATCTGACGCCGCAACGCGTCCACCCGGGCATGCATTTCCTGTAACTGGCGACGGGCTTCCTGGTTGTCGCCGGCAGCGGCCGCCAGTTGCTCAATTTGTTTCTCAATGCGTTCGAGTTCGTCTTGCGCTTTCGATGCAGCTTCCATATTGGTTTCTTGTCGTTTCTTTGACGCGCGGTAAACCGCTTCCACCGCGGAGATCCAGTAATCGACGGCCGGCAGAATTCCCGAGTGAAGCAGTGAAAGTTCACTTTGCCGGGTTTCAGCAACAGATTGCGTTGGATCCGATGTCATCGCAACTCAATCGACAACTCGAACGCTGCCGCGTCCGCACAGCTCTTCCACACGGTGGATGAATTGCCGGTCTGGCAACACATTATAGCCTTCGGCTTCCATCACTACGGTGAAGTCGCCTTTGCGTTCGACGTCGAACAATACCCTGGCCGCACCTTTCCGCTCCAGGCAAAGCGTGTGCAGTTCGTCGATCATGGCCGGGGAGACGCCCTCAATCGGTATCTTGATCCGCAGGTGATTGGGCAGCTTGGGCTGCGCCTCCTCCAACGGAGTGATGTCGCTGATCATCAACTTGGAGTTAGCGCCGTCTTCGACCCGCACTCCACCTTTGGCCAGCACGGGAACCGCGAGCTTCAGCTTATCCGCAAGGCGCTTGTAGGAATCGGCGAAACAGAGGACGTCCACCGAGCCATTCATGTCTTCAAGTTGACCTTGCGCGTAGAGGTCACCCTTCTTCGACTTGGCCACACGGATGTTCTTCAGGATGCCGCCGATCAATACCTCGTCTCTTCCCGTGGAAGACTTCAAGTCGGCGACATCGGTAGTCGAGAGGGCGCTGAAATCAAGTAGCTTCTCGCGGTACTTCTCCAGCGGATGGCCGGTAATGAAGAAGCCGAGGATTTCCTTCTCGTGGCCCAGGCGCTGGTGCTCATCCCAGTCGGGAATGTTGGGCAATGGCTTTTCGGTTTGCGGCGCGTCATCCTGCTGGAAGACGCCGAACAATCCGTGTTGTCCGAGGGCAGCATCCTTTTGCGTTTTCTGCGCGTGGTCCATCGCACTGTCAATCACAGCCATCAACTGTGCGCGACGCCCGAGGCGGTCCATCGCGCCACTCTTAATGAGCGACTCGACGACGCGCTTGTTGAGCAGGTGCAGGTCAACTTTTTCGCAGAACTGAAAGATCGACTTAAACTCGCCCGTCTCTTTGCGGGCCGCCACAATGGATTCGATCGCGTTGTGCCCGACGTTCTTGACCGCCGCTAGCCCGAAGCGAATGGCCTCGCCGTGCGGCGTGAAGTATGCGTCGCTGACATTGACGTCGGGCGGCTCGACCGCGATCCCCATTTCCCTGCACTCGTTGATGTACTTCACGACGTCATCGGTGCTGCCAGAGACGGAGGTGAGCAGCGCGGCCATAAACTCCACCGGATAGTGCGTCTTGAGGAACGCCGTCTGATAGGCGAGCAGCGCGTACGCAGCGGAGTGCGATTTGTTGAAGCCGTATCCGGCGAACTGCTCCATCAAGTCGAAGAGCTTTTCGATCTTCTTGGGTGGGAAGCCACGCTCGGTGGCGCCCCGGACAAACCGCTCGCGCTGCTTGGCCATCGCTTCGGGATCTTTCTTGCCCATCGCGCGACGGAGCAGGTCGGCTTCGCCGAGTGAGTAGCCAGCCAGACGATTGGCGATCTGCATCACCTGTTCCTGGTAAACGATGACCCCAAAGGTTTCCTTCAATAGCGGTTCCAGCTCCGGCAGGTCGTATTCGACTTTCTTGCGTCCCCATTTGCGCTCGACAAAGTCTTCAATCATGCCGCCCTGAATCGGGCCCGGACGATACAGCGAGTTCAACGCTGTCAGATCTTCAACGGCGGTTGGCTTGTAGCGGCGCAATACGTCGCGCATGCCGTGGGATTCAAATTGGAATACCCCCGACGTCAGCCCGGTGTGGAAGACACGCTCGTAGGTTTCCTTGTCGTCCAGCGCGAGCTTCTGCAGGTCAAGCCGCTCGCCCCGCGTCTGCACGATGAGGCGCAAGGCGTCGTCGATGATGGTGAGCGTGGTTAGCCCAAGGAAATCCATCTTCAGCAAGCCGAGCTTTTCAACCGCCTTCATGTCGTAAGCGGTGACGATTTCGTCGTTCTTGGTGCGATGCAGTGGAACCAGATCGGTGAGCGGTATCGGCGAAATCACCACTCCAGCTGCATGCACCCCTGCGTTGCGTACAAGGCCCTCAAGACGCTTAGCGGTATCGATCAGTTCCGTGGTTTGCGGTTCGTTCTGGTAGGCGGCGGCCAGCGGAGGCGAATCTTTCAACGCCTGATCAATGGTGATGTTGAGGGTTGTGGGAATCATCTTTCCGATGCGATCCACTTCGGCGTAGGGGATATCCATGGCGCGGCCGGAGTCTTTGATCGCCGCCTTGGCCGCCATGGTTCCGAAGGTAATGATCTGGGCGACATTGTCGCGCCCGTACTTCTGAGTGACATAGTCGATGACCTCGCCGCGGCGGTTCATGCAGAAATCGATATCAATGTCGGGCAGGCTGATGCGCTCAGGATTGAGGAAGCGTTCGAAGAGCAACTCGTTCTGCAACGGATCGATATCGGTAATGCCGAGAGCGTAAGCCACCATCGATCCCGCAGCCGACCCACGGCCGGGCCCGACGGGAATGTTGCGCTCCTTGGCGTAACGGATGAAGTCCCACACGATGAGGAAGTAGCCGGCGAATTGCATCTGCCGGATCATGCCGATCTCGCGTGACAAGCGCTGTTCGTAGTCCTCCAGAGAATGCTTCAGGCGGCCTGCAGCCTGGAGCTCGCGAAGAACGTTGAGGCGCGTAGCAAAACCCTCGCGTGTGATGTGCTCGAAGTAATCGGGAAGCGAGTAGCCTGACGGCACCTCGAACTTGGGAAACGGATCGTGAACCTTCTCCAGCCGGACATTGCAGCGTTCCGCGATTTCCATCGTCCGAGCTAGAACGTTCTCGTATCCCAGGAACACCTTCGCCATCTCGGTGGCGCTCTTCACGAAAAACTGGTTGCCCTGGAACTTCAGGCGATTGGTGTCATTGATGGACTTGCCCGTCTGGATGCAGAGCATCACGTCCTGCGCGTGAGAGTCATCCTCGCAGAGATAGTGGCTGTCATTGGTCGCCACCAGCGGGACCTCAAGCTCCTTCTCCAGCTTCAGCAGGTTGGTTTGAATGCGCGCCTCTTCCGGCAGTCCCTGGTCCTGAATTTCAAGATAAAAATTTCCTTTGCCGAAGATGTCGCGGAAGGTGACGGCCGCCTCGCGCGCCGCGTCGTACTTCCCTTCCGTTAGACGCTCGGCGACTTCACCTTTGAGACAAGCGGACAAACCGATCAGGCCTCGCGAATGCTCAGCCAGGAACTTTTTGCTGACTCGCGGCTTGTAGTAGAAGCCGTGCAGCGATGCCTCGGAGACAATCTTGACCAGGTTGCGATAGCCTTCGTCATTCTCCGCGAGCACGAGAAGGTGGTTATAGCTATCGCCTTCCTTGTCGGTGCGGTGATCTTCTTTTTTGCAGATGTAAAGCTCGCAGCCCAGGATAGGCTTCACGCCCGCTTCCTTCGCGGCGTTGACGAACGCCACCGCGCCGAAGATGTTGCCGTGGTCCGTCATAGCCACGGCGGGCATGTCTAGCTCCTTGACGCGCTTAACCAGGCGTTCAATGTTACAAGCGCCATCCAGCATCGAGTAGTCGGTGTGAAGGTGAAGATGTACGAATTGCGATTGGGACATTCGGGACCTGAATCTATTTTATGCGCGGTCAGCACTGCTGTATGCAGGACACGCTGTGGAAAACCCGGAACAATTACAGTTTGTGTGGAATCATTCCGGTTCTGGATTTCGCTTCATCCAATTCATGGCGAATGCGACTATTGCGCACCGCTGGGGGGTGGGCCTCCGGGAGAGATCAGCCGGCCGCCAGTTATTGGCTGGCCGGGAGGAGTTTGCCGCGGTATCGTAGGTTCCGCGCGCTTCCCGTGGGCCCGATACGCATAGATGACCGCCAACAGCGGCGCCGCCAGCAGCAACCCCCAAAAACCAAATATCAAGCTGAGCAAAATCGGAACGATCAACGACGCCCAGATGGGCACCCGGGCGGTGCGGCGCATAATCACCGGCTGCAACACCAATCCGTCAATCACAATGACGATGCCGTAGAGAATGAGGACATAGAGAAACTGCTCGAAACCGCCGGCAAACAACGCGACCAACGCAGGGCCAAAAAATGCCAGCACCGGTCCGAAGTGCGGGATGAACTGCAGGCCAGCCGCGAGAATCGCCCAGAATGGCGCCCACGGTACATGCAAATATTCCAGCCCAGCCCACCACAGTGCGCCCACGATAGCCGAGTTGTAGCACTGCGCGATGAACCAGCGGCGCAGGGCGCCTCCGGTAATGTTGATGTGCCGGGAAAATCGCATAACTGGTTGGATGATACCTCTCGCGGGCGCGCCGCAACGTTACTTACGCACAGAGTCCCCGCTTAGCGAAGTTCGTGGTGCTAGCCGCCAAAGGGAGGTAGAATAAAGCATGAGCAATGCTCAGTTCTTCACCGCATTGTGTTTGCCGCTCGTGGTGTTCATCATAGGCCTTTACCACCAGAACACTGGTATCCGCGACCTGCGGAGTGAACTGATTCAGTTCCGCTCAGAAGTGAACGCGCGCTTCCTGTCGATTGACGGTAAGTTTGACACCCTTACCGGCAAGGTAATAGACATCGACAACCGTCTGGTAAGGGTCGGGGAGCGTCTGAAGCTCTGAGCTGACCGTCATCCCGACAACCGTACTATATTTTACTTTTCTGCAAGAGGACTTGCCGCAATGAAATTCGGCGTTATCGTCTTCCCCGGTTCCAATTGTGACCATGATGCCTATTGGGTAATTTCCGAGGTGGCCAAGCAGCCGGTGACTTTCCTCTGGCATGACTCGCACGATCTTCAGGGCTGTGACGCCATCATCGTGCCCGGAGGATTCGCATACGGCGACTACCTTCGTACCGGAGCTATCGCCAAGTTCTCGCCGGTCATGGAGTCAGTGCGCAAGTTCGCGACCGATGGTGGTCTGGTGCTCGGTATCTGCAATGGTTTTCAGATCCTGTGTGAATCCGGATTGTTACCTGGAGCGCTGCTGCGCAATGCTGGATTGAAGTACGTCTGCAAGCCCGTACACATTCGGGTGGAGAGCACGAACACGCCTTACACGCAGCAAATGATGAAGGGCGAGGTACTGGAGATTCCCATCGGTCACATGGAAGGCAACTATTTCTGTGATGAGTCGACCCTGGCGGAATTGAAGGGCCAGGACCGCATTATCTTTCGCTACACGACGCCTAACGGCGAAGTCACGGCTGTGGCCAATCCCAATGGCTCGCTGGAGAACATCGCGGGCATTTGCAATGAAGGCCGCAATGTTCTGGGCATGATGCCGCATCCGGAGCGCGCCAGCGAGCCGGAGCTGGGCATGACTGACGGAGCCAAGGTCTTCCAGTCGCTGGTGGCGGCGATGGCAACGAAGTAGCGCAGAAGCTCTCAGATTAAGTCTGTGTGATATCGAATGCGCGTCACGTTTTGAAACCTGTCCCTTCGAGCGCTTGTGCACGTTTCACACGAGCCTTGGACTGGCCATAATGGAGGAGTTGGCGCTTCACGGATACCACATTGAACCGGGAACTCCGTACCCGCCCTTGCATGGCTCTTGCCGGAGTGCTGGGAGGGCGCAACGGATGAACAGCAAATGTTGGCGGCCGCTGTTGTGCTTTCTGGTCTTCCTTGCCGCGCCGAAACTATGGGCGCAGGGCCCACCGTTTCAAACCGACGATCCGGTTCCGGTAGACCTGCACCATTACGAGTTCTACATTTTCGGCAGCGCGGACGGAACTCCGGTGGAAATGGATTCCACGGGTCCAGCTTTCGAGTTCAACTGGGGCGCCATCCCCAGGGTGCAGCTGCACGCCATTTTGCCTTGGGGTTCCATCAATCCGTCGAACAATCCTGTCTATCTGCCCGGTGGCACCGGACCCAGCGCCTTTGGTCTCACCGATGTGGAATTGGGGGCCAAGATCGCCATCATAAAGGAATCGAAGTACTTTCCCCAGGTCGGCACCTTTACGATGTTTGAGATCCCGACCGGTAGCTACGAAAGGGGACTCGGCGTGGGAAAGGTTTGGTACAAACTTCCCCTCTGGTTCCAGAAGAATATCGGACACTGGCTCCTGGACGGCGGTGCTGGCGAAACGATCGTCCCGCAAACCCAGTACCGCAACTTCCCGTATGGCGGATTCTTGCTGAAGTACACCTTTGGCGAGCGGCTGGAGTTAGGCGGCGAGGTCTTTGCTCACGGTCGCGAGGGCTTTGCCACCCCGCAGACTGAAGCTTCGACGATGGTCGATATGGGTGGCTATTACCACTTCAAGCATCACCCAGGCGAACAGTTTCTGTTTTGCTACGGCCACTCTGTTGCCGGACAAACGGAAAATTACGCCTACGTTGGCATGTACTGGACATGGGGAAAAGATAAGAAGAAACCGGACCCGGGCAGCGCGTGGTTATCAGCGCCGCCGCACGCAACAGGATTGCCATGACCTACAAATTCTTCTTGGTCCACTGGTCGATGCGATTCAGCGCTTCCTCCAGATTCACAATCGAATTGGCGGTGCTGAACCGCAGATAGCCTTCGCCGTATGAGCCGAACGCCGTTCCCGAAAGCGCTGCCACTCCCACGTCGTCGAGCAAAGCATCCGCCAGTTTCTTCGACGGCCAGCCTGTCTGCTTGATGTTCGGGAAGGTGTAGAACGCGCCCTTCGGCATCCGGCAGGAGAATCCCTTGATCTGGTTGAGGCCGTTGACGAACACATCGCGGCGGCGATGAAATTCCTGGCGCATCTTCTCCGGCTCACTCTGGTCGCCGCGCACCGCTTCGATGCCCGCCATTTGCGTGAAGGTCGCGGTGCAGGACGTGGAGTTGGTCGCCAGCCGAGCGAACTGTGCGGCAAGGTCAGGGCGCATCACGCCATAGCCCAGACGCCAGCCGGTCATCGAATAAGTTTTCGAGAAGCCGGTCAGAATGATGGTGCGGTCCTTGAAGCCCTCGACTGAGGCGATACTGTACGGCTCACCTTCAAAGAGTAGGCGGCTATAAATTTCATCGCTCAGAACCATGATGTCGCGGTCGCCGATGGCCCGCGCAATATCTTCCACATCGCTTTTGGTGATGAGGCCACCGGTGGGATTCTGCGGCGAATTCAGAATGATGAGTTTGGTGCGGTCGGTGATGAGGCTAGCCAACTCATTCACATCGAGCCGGAAATCACGCTCCTCGCGCAGCGGAATAGGTACCGCCTTCCCGCTGAGGAAGTTAATCATCGACTCATAAATGGGGAAGCCGGGATTGGGATAGATGACCTCATCCCCCTCTTCCACCAGCGCCAGCATGGTGAAGAAGATAATCGGCTTGCCGCCGGGAACGATGACGACCTCATCGGGACTGACCTTGATGCCTCGCGAAGTGGCAACTTCAGCCGCGATGGCCTCGCGTAATTCCGGCAATCCCGCAGCCGGGCCGTAATGGGTAAAGCCCTTGCGCAGGGCGTCGACGCCAGCCTCGACCACATTAGAGGGCGTGTCCATGTCGGGCTCGCCGATTTCGAGATGGATGATGTTTTTCCCTTGACGTTCCAAGGCGCGGGCGCGCACCAGAACTTCGAAAGCGGTTTCGGTTCCCAAGCGCGACATCCGCTTGGCTAAGCGCAGTTCAGTCTGAGTAGTAGTCATAGGCAAACGGATGATTATACCCTTCCTGAAACCAGTGCAACCAGCAACTGCCGTTTCTGGTAGTGGTGCGGTTTGGTTTCCACAGGGGTTGAATGCTGAAGCGGACGGCGTAAACTTGAGGGCATGGCACAGCAAAACCTCGACGACAAATAAAACCGCTGCGATTTTGAGGAAGAGAAAAAAGTCGCTCGTAACGCGGTCGAGTCGCTTCTCGCTGTCCCATTCTGGACTTATGCCAATTCCACTGCCACCACTAGGACTCGCAGAACTATTCCAGAGAACAGACGACCTAATGAAGTCTGATCTGCTGTATTGGAGAGACTTTTGGTTTACCTGGGCAGCTATATCAACCGGAACCGTAGTAGCCGGACTATTCGGAGAGTTGCCCGAGTTGGGGCACGAACTTAAGTCCATGTGGCACAGATATGAAATAAGGGGAGATACAATATCGCTGAATGAACCGAGCGAATCGAACTGGATAAAACAAGTAGCCTTTATTGGTTGGCTCCTGATCGTTCTCGGGGTAGCGGGAGAGTTAGGAACAACCGTTATGCTCTCCCGGGCTGACGCAGCCCTCGAAGCGTTTAATACCACCCTCTTAGCCGAGACCAATAAGGAAGCCGGAAGCGCTAAGGCATCTGCCGAAATCGCGGATTGGGCTGCCTCTCGCGCCAGAGACCAATCAGATAAAGCAACTGCGTCCGCCTGGAATGCTTTGGCTCTCGCTAGCAGCGCTAGGCGAGAGATGACTTCCGTCCACCAAGAAGTTGGAAAAGCCGCTAGCCAACTCACGCAGTTAGAAGCGGAAGCCAAAAAGACAGAATCAGACCTAATTAATCTCGCCCTCTGTACAGCTCCGAGGGTTATAAGTAACTGGCATATCTTGGGCGCCCCAGGCACCAAATCGTATGTGGATTCATTGCTGCCGATGGCTGGCCAACTAGTCTTTATCGAAGTTGTTCCAGATGCCGAAGCCCGCCGTGCGGCACTCAATATCGCACGAACATTAGGCGATGCGCAGTGGAACGTACAAAAGCCGTTGAGATTTGTCGATGGGCTTGCAGACGGTGTCTCAGTGCAACCATCTAATCCTCCGGTCAGGCGGTCGGAAAAAGGTGAAATACCGCTAGCAAACATGTCTGCGTACTGGCACGCAGAGGACGCAGCAAGAAAGTTACTTGAATTTCTGCACTCATATGATTGGCAAGCGACGCGAGGATGGCCGACTGATTTACAGGGAGCGCCTATCCGGGACGAAAAAGTCTTACCCGCAGGGGCGATACGAATACAGGTCGGACTGTATCCAGCCGCTGTGTATGTTAGTCCACCAGGGCAAAAGGAATTCACTTCTAGCATAGAACAGATGAAACGAGAACAGGACGCCGACATTAAGCGCAGGCGCGAAGAGGCATTGGCGGCGTTGCCACCAGAACTTCGCAAGAGACGAGAGCAGGAAATGGAAGAGTGGGATGCTAAAACTAAGAGCGCAATGAGTAATGGCCCATGCCAAGTTCTGAATCCACTTTTTTGATTGGTCATTGACCGCCTGTGAACGCGAAACGGCACCACTACCCGTTTCTCCGGCAGTTGCCTTATCGCCTTTGCTGCAAAGCGGACCGTGCGAAGAACAGGATAATCAGGCCGGCGCCGATCAGGACCAGCATAATGCGATGGTAGAGATCATTGCTGGCGGTGCGCGGACCCGCACCCACCGCGAGCGCGACGACTCCCAACAGCACGCCCGCCAGCGCAATAAAGTTGGCGATGAGTGCTGTGCGCCAGAAGGTCCCCTCATGTGCAAGCACCGCGGCCCCTCCCCATCCAAGCGCAATCGCGCATATCGTTTCCACGATTGCCGCGGGAATGATACGCGGCTCTTGGAAGGGTCCGATTACGACGCCGACGTGTTGGACAGCACCAAAGACAAACAGGGCCGCGTTCGCGATCATGATTAATCCAAGCAAAGTCTTCATGCCGCAACCTCCGCTGGGCGCAACGGACGAGCCATCGTTCGCGGCAACAGAAATCCGGTGGCGATCAGCCAGATGAAGCTAGGGAACCTCACCAACGGAATGAGGAACAACGCGCTGGGCAACACCAGGTTGAGCCAGCTTAGTTCGCCACAAACCGCCAGTGCCAGCCCAAATACCACGAGCCACTTCGGCAGGAGTTTCCGGAATGCGGCAGGGACGCAGACACCGGCCAACAGCAGTCCCATGGGTATCGAGAAGCCCGGGCCGCCAAACGCGTAAGAGAGGTAATACAAGGCGCGCACCAGCGTGGCATCCTGCGCGATGCCGGGGTGCACCAGTGCCCAAAGGATCGATCCGGCAGCGATACCGTTAACTACCGTCAGAAAGCCGCCAAAGAGCGCAATGTAAGGCCCGGCGGCCCGCACTCCGAGAAATTGCAACCGGCTCACTACCGTTGCCGTGAAAATGCCGAGCGCTATCGTCGCCCCAATCTGCAGGAACGCGCAGGTCAGCACCGCCGCGGCGTGAGTCTGAAAGTAAGACACGATTACGTCGGCAGACTCCCATGGCCCTGGGAAATGAATTTTATCTGCGAACAGTGTGACCGGATAGAGACCGGCATTGAAAAGCACCGTGTAAACAATCGCTACAGCGCCGAGATGGGGTCCGGCATGACGGACGGCACCCGTTGCAGGGTTCGCATTCGGAATTGGGTTCGGGATAGGCATTGGGAAACCTCCAACAACTTAATTCAGTACAACAATCATTCACATTGTAAATCATTATAGTTAGTTATGATTATGATTTTTATCGTGAATCGTTCTGAAGTGATATTATTGTGAGGTGACTCGAAATAGATGTCCTGAAGAGCCTAATCGGCGGCCGACTGGCGTAGCGTTCCTACTAACCCAGCTTGGAACCCACGCGGCACAGCGCTTTGGCGAACGCATTGCCGCGTTAGGCCTGACCCCACCCGATGCCGGACTGCTGCGAAAAATCGCCTCCGACCCAGGCATCAGCCAACAGGATTTGGCCGAGCATCTGGGGATTGTGCCCAGCCGCATGGTCGCCCTCATCGATGAACTAGAAAGCAAAGGGATTGTGAAACGCAAGCGTAGCATCAAAGATCGGCGCACTTATGCGCTGGCGCTCACCCAGAACGGGCGCATGGTTCTGCGCGAACTCTCGCACGTGGCCGCGGATCACGAAGTGGCGCTCTGTGCTGCGCTGAGCGAAGGAGAAAAGCTCCAGCTGGGGAATTTGTTGCGGCGCATCGCCGAGGAGCAAGGGCTGAAGCCGGGAGTTCACCCAGGATACCGGCAGCTGGGAAGCAAGCAATGACAGGAGACTAGTACACAGATGGACCTGAGGAACCGTTATGGCGCGTACTCAATCTCGAAGTCGATCTTGGCGGTCTTTTCCAGCATCGCCGACACCGAACAATATTTTTCCTTGGACAAGCGCACAGCGTCTTCCATCGCCTTGCGACTAACATTTCCCTTCACGCGATAAATCAGGCGAATGCTGGTAAATACCTTCGGGAAAGTTTCGGCACGGTCGCCTGTAGCGCGAACCTCGAGGCTGGTGAAGGGTTCGCGCTTCTTGCGCAATATGCCGACGACGTCGCTGGCGGTGCAAGCGCACAAGGCAATCAGGACAAGCTCAATCGGGCTGTTGGCCGACTTCTCGGAGCCGGCATCCACCACCAGCGCGTGACCACTGCTCGCCTGGCCGACAAAGCGGTCGGCATCTGTCCAGAGCGTCTTGGCCTCGATCATCCCCATTCTTCGCTTTTCGCTTTTCGCTTTTCGCTTTTCGCTCTGCGCCTTTCGCTCTTCGGACTTACCCTCAATCGTCAACCTTGGCAACTCTTAAGTCGCGTCACCTAAAAGCTAAAGGCTAATAGCGAAAAGCCAAGAGCGAATAGCGCGCGCTCTCATTTGTCCTTCGGCGGGCTACTGCTACCGCTGTCCGCATGACTATCGTAGATCGAATATTGTCCCTGCGGCCGTTTCAGTCGGATGGTAATCTCCTTCTGGGGCTGGTCAATACTGTAGTCCTGGCCGAACGTCTGAAAACCCGGGGCGATGACCTGAACCCGCAACATTCCATACGGAATGCCATCGCTCTCGGTCTCGCCCTCGGAGTTTGTCTTCAGTTCGAAGCCGCCGCGCGACTGCTTACCGTGCTGAGCCACGGGGTGCAGAATTACCGCCGCATTGCGCACCGGCTTACCGTTATCGTCCTTCAGAACGGCAAACTTAAGCGACGACACTTGTCCGGACTCATTTTCTTGTCACCCGCCACCAGCAACATTGAGCTGAGCAGTACGCCAACCATCAACCCGAGCAAACGCCGCATTTTCATAACGAACATTCTAGCCGTTTTGCCTGTGTTTAGTTGTTGGGTAACGTCCAAACACTAATGTTGGATTGATTGTCGTCCACCGCGGCGAAGCGGGAACTCAACCCGGCAGTCTGCACATTCAGGCCGAACGATCCACCTTGTGCCGGATCCACCGAGAGCTGTTTCACGAAGTGGCCGGTAATGGTGAATTCTACGATCTCACTGGGCTGGTTCGGATCAGGATTGATCACATCATTGTTGCTGACCAGAAGGTCGCCATTGGGAGCCGTAGCCATCCCGAGCGGGCCGTGCAGGTGGGTCTGATCCTGGTAGATGACCTGCCCCCTTCCGGCATCGCTGCTCCGGCTGGCGGCATTGGAGACGGCGTAAACCGTATTGTCCACGGTCGAGGCCACGTAAAGAAGATCTTTCTTGAAATCGTAGACCAAGCCAGTTGGCGCATCTACGAAGGTGACTGGATCGCATTGGAAGCCATACCCGGAAGCAATCGTCGTCTTGCTTTGCACGTTCAGTGCTCCGCTGCTGATCATCATGTTAAGGCGCGTGACGGTGCCACTAAGACCGTTGGTTACGAACGCAACGATCCGTCCCCCGCCGAAATCATAGACGGCCATGTCCCATGGGCCATTGATGAAGTTTTGGTCCGCGATGGTTTGCACTTGCTGGCCACGGCTATTGACGACCAGTAGCGAACCAGCACCCGCGGTGGCACAAGTACCATCAACCGAGGGGAAGCTGCCGACGATCACCAAGCCTTCCTGCAGAACTGCCAATGCGGTTGACAACCCCTGCTGTCCGGGGCTCGCCGTAAAGAAAACCGACAATGCTCCCTGCTGTGGCACACGTACGATGGTTGTGCCGGTACCTTGCAGGTTTTGTGAGTTGTTGAAGTTCGAGACCAGAACATCCCCCGGCCTCAGCACCCCGCCGGGGAAGCCAACCGGCACAAAGGCGACACCGTAGGGGTTGACATCACCGTTCGGTGGAACCGTAGATACGACCTGAACGGGGTTAGGGAGAAATCCGAAGCCTTGCGCCACAAGCGCAGAGGCGGAGATCAGCAGCAATATCGCGGTACCGATCAACGTTCTGGTTACCGTGCGTTCAGAACTGCGTATGGTGGACTGGTTGCGCGTCTGGGGATTGGCGATGTAATTTTTCACAACTTTCTCCTTGTTCTTTGTCTTGCTTTTGGCCAAGGCCGCTACACAATGGTTGTCGATAACAACACGCGGTGCGCCATCCCGAAGGCATCCATCGCCGTCGCAGCGTGTCCTGCAAAACCGCAACACCAAAGTCGACTATCTCGGACCTACTGTGCAAATAACGCCAAGCGGCGAAATCACTTGGAATGGCTAGGATCATTTGGGATAGTTACTGCTACTTTGATCTCCCACGCTCGTTGTCACTATTACCTACCCTGAAAAACCAACGGTCAACGGGATGTTGACAAATCTGTGACAAATACGACGGAATTATTGAGCTGTACACAATGTGCCAAGATCTGTCTCGCCGATTACTCGGGCCGCTTGGGGAATGCTGCATTCACAGACTCACCCACTCTCCACCGTCCCTTTTGATTGTCAGCTTCCCTCAAGTCTGCGAAACTAGCCGGTTCCTTGGCGGACGCTCATGGTGCGCGAGTTCTCGGCGGGAGGTGTCGTGCTACGAAAGATGCGAGGTCGCTGGTTCCTCGCGGTCATTGAGCCTCACATGACACGTCCCAAGAAGTCACCTAAGCGTTCGATCCGTCCGTCCAAAACTCCGGCCGCGCTGGTTGCCCTGCCCAAGGGTGCCATCGACAAGGGCGAAAAGCCCGATCAGACCGCGCTTCGTGAGGTCAGCGAAGAAACCGGAGTGCAGGCAAGTCTGGTAGCCAAGCTGGCCGACATCAAGTACTACTACGTACGCAACTGGGGTGACCACGCCAGGGTGTTCAAGATCGTCAGCTTCTACCTGTTGCTCTACCGCTCAGGGCGGCTGGGAAACATTGCTCCCGAGATGCGAATCGAAGTTCAGAACGCCTATTGGCTTCCGCTGGAGGATGCGCCCGCCGTCTTGAGCTATTCTGGCGAGCGCGAAGTCGCCCAACGCGCGTTGCAATATCTCGAAGACCATCCGGGACTGGGAGACCATGCCACAGACACCGCACATTGAACGCCATTTCACTGCGGGCGAAGTTGTCCGCGACGTTGTTATCGGCATGTCGGACGGACTCACCGTTCCCTTCGCGCTGGCCGCTGGTCTTTCCGGTGCGGTTAATAACAGCCACATCGTGGTGGTCGCCGGACTGGCCGAGATCGCCGCTGGGTCGATCGCCATGGGACTGGGTGGCTATCTGGCTGCTAAAAGCGACGCCGAACACTACGAAAGCGAACGGCTACGTGAGACCCGTGAGGTGCAGGAGATCCCCGACGAGGAAGCGCGCGAAGTGCAGAAGGTCTTCGCCGATTACGGTTTGTCGCACGACGAAAGCGTGCCGGTAGTGCAGGCATTGACGCGAAAACCAAAGGAGTGGGTGGACTTCATGATGCGCTTCGAGTTGGGCCTGGAAGAGCCCGATCCTAAGCGGGCGGTGCAGAGCGCATTGACCATCGCGGCTTCGTACGTTTGCGGTGGCATCATCCCGCTGGCGCCCTACATGGCGTTGCACAGCGCGCGCACTGGCATTGGTCTGGTCCGTCGTGGTCACTTTGATCGCGCTCGGAGTTTTCGGCTACATCAAGGGACGCTTCACCGGCTCGCGACCCGGCCGCTCTGCCACCCAAACCGTTGTCATTGGCGGACTTGCTGCTGGAGCAGCCTTCTTATTGGCCAAGCTGATTTCCTAACCCAATATGGGAAAAGAATTTATGCAGATTTTTCTTGACTGAATGAGGATTCATTCAGTACGATCAGCTTAACTTAATAGGCGCGCGCCGTTGCCATCCTCACCCCACATCTTACGGCGCGCGCTGCTTGTATTTTGGGCCGTCAAATGTGTGTAGCCGTTTTGCTTTTGAGGAGAGCCGTGCCGACGATTCCGTTGCTTTCTTCGTATCATTCGAACCAGCCAACTTCATACACAATTCAGCAGCCGTTCTCCATGAATCGCAATCGAAGTTAGTAGTCCTTGATCGCGCCCTGTAGGACGCGGCTTTGCTCGCGCACAGCTTTCAAACTAATGGTAGGTTCCAGCGCTGGAGTCATTCATACATCCCATGACGAAACGAATTGAGAAGGTCGCTGTTCTAGGCGCGGGCACCATGGGTGCTCGCATCTCCGCGCACCTGGCGAACGCCGGTGTTCCCTCGTATCTTGCTGGATATTGTTCCGCCCGATGCCGACGGTCCCGCGCGCAACCGCTTCGCTGCGGCCGGACTTGAGGCCGCGGTGAAATCGAAACCCGCCGCGTTCTTCGAGCCTTCCCTGGCCCGGCTGGTCACCATCGGCAACTTCGAAGACGATCTGAATAAACTGGCCGAGGTGGACTGGATCATCGAGGCCGTGGTCGAAGACCTCGAACTCAAGCGCAGCTCTGCTACGCAAGGTGGACGCGGTCCGCAAGCCCGGAACGATCATCACCACCAATACGAGCGGCTTGCCGGTAGCGAAGATCGTCGAAGGATTCCCTGACGAGTTCCGCCGCCATTGGTTTGGCACCCACTTCTTCAATCCGCCGCGCTACATGCGGCTGCTGGAAATCATTCCCACTCCCGACGCCGATCCGGCTGCGATGGACGTCATCGCGCACTTCTGTGATCTGCATCTCGGCAAGGGCGTGGTCCACGCCAAAGACACACCGAATTTCATCGCCAACCGCATCGGCACCTTCTCCGCACTGAATGTCATGCGCCTGATGCAGGAGATGGACCTCAGCATCGAGGAAGTGGACGCCCTGACGGGACAGGCTGTCGGTTGGCCCAAGATGGCGACTTTCCGCCTCACCGACATGGTGGGGCTAGATGTTCTTGGCCATGTGGTACGCAACGCCAGCGCGAACATTCACGACGAGCGCGGCGATTTAAAGCTGCCTGACTTCTTCAAGGCCATGCTGGAACGTAAGTGGCTGGGCGACAAGACCAAGGGCGGCTTCTACAAGAAGCAAAAAAGCCCCGAGGGCGAACAGCGGCTAGCGCTTGACTGGAAGACGCTGGAATATCGTCCGCAGCAGAGGCCAAAGTTTGCCTCGCTCGAAATGGCCAAGACCGTGGACAGCCTGCCTGAGCGGCTCAACATGTTGCTGGCGCCGTCGAAGGACAGGGCTGGGATCTTTCTGTGGTCGGCGTTGTCGGAGTTGTGGACCTACGCCGCCAATCGCATCGGCGAAATCGCCGACTCCGTGGTCGAGATCGATCGCGCCATGAAGATGGGCTTCAACTGGGAGATGGGGCCATTCGAACTATGGGATGCCGCCGGCGTCGCCAAAACCGTCAAACGAATGAAGGTGGAAGACAGGCCGGTTTCCCCCAATGTTGAGAAGTTGCTCGCCTCAGGCCATGAAAGCTGGTACGCCGACGATCCTAAGGCCGCCAGCGGGCGCGTTTACTTCGACCTGCGCAGCGGCAACTATCGTCCGGAAGTAGGTGCCAGCGGGAGTCTGGTCGGTTACGGTTGCCAAGAAATCGAACTTTGTGGTGAAGAAGAATGCGGGCGCCTCTCTGATCGATCTCGGCGACGGTGTCGGCTGCATCGAGTTCCACTCCAAGATGAACGCGCTCGGGCGGCGACATCGTGCAGATGATCACCCAGACGCTGAAGCCGGGCGGCGCGGGCGACAATTTCGACGCTTTCGTCATCACCAATGATGCCGCCAACTTCTCCGTCGGCGCCAACATCATGATGCTGTTGATGGCGGTGCAGGAAGAAGAGTGGGACGACGTCGACCTTGCCGTCCGCCAATTCCAGAACATGACCCAGGCGATCAAGTTCTCGTCGAAACCGGTAGTGGTTGCGCCGTTCGGGATGACGCTCGGTGGAGGATGCGAGGTCACGCTACATGCTGCGGCTCGTCAACCGCATGCTGAGCTTTATTGCGGCCTCGTCGAGGTCGGCGTGGGCTTGCTTCCTGGCGGCGGTGGCTGCAAGGAGATGACGCTTCGCGCGCTCGATAAGGCGTATCACATTCGTCCTCACGGCCGCGGTGAAAGCGTCGAACTGATGGAAGCCATGAAGCAGGCATTCGAGACCGTCGCCATGGCGAAAGTCTCCATGTCGGCCTTCGAGGCGCGGAATCTCGGATTCCTTTCTACCGGCGACGACATCACTATGAATCGGGAACGTGTACTCACCGACGCCAAGGAGCGAGCTCTGGAGTTGGCGCGTGAAGGCTATCGCGCGCCCATGCTGCGGACGGACATCCCCGCGCCCGGCGAGAGCATTCTGGCGACGTTGAAGCTGGGTGTGCACATCATGCATGAGGGGCAATTCATTACCGATCACGAGGTCAAGATCGGCAACAAGGTAGCCGAGGTGCTGTGCGGCGGCGCGGTGAATCCGGGCACTCCGGTGAGCGAGCAGTATCTGCTCGACCTGGAGCGCGAGGCGTTCAAGTCGCTGTGCGGCGAAAAGAAAACGCAAGAGCGTATCCAGTACACGCTGAAGACGGGCAAGACGCTGAGGAATTGAGAAACAGTTGTCAGTTGCCGGTTGTCAGTAGTTGTCGGTGGGCAGTTGTCGGTTGCGCGTGGCCTGCGGCGAAGCCAACGACTAGCTGTCAGTGGTCACACAAAAACAATGGCTTAGCTGGCAGTAGCACACAAAACAATGGCTAGCCGTTAATGGTCATACAAAGCCGATGACTAGCTGTCAGTGGCCACACAAAAACAATGGGCCTCTGTCCAGTAAGTTGGCTAGTGAGAAAACAGCCCGAAGGGCGGCATAATCGTAGCCCAGCACGTGAGTGCTGGGTAGAGTGAAAAATAGAGTCGAGTCCCGCTTGCGGGACGGAAGATCTTAGCCCAGCGCTTCAGCGCTGGGTAGGCGATCTAAATAGAGCTTCGTCCCGTAGGGACGGCAGAGGTGGCCCAGGGTTTCAACCCTGGGCGCAGAGCGCGAACGTAGATGTCGTGCGCGGAGAAAATCAGCTCCGTCCGCTCGGGCTGAAGCCCTCGGTCGGATGACATTTGGATTCGGTAAGCGAAATTGATTTGGCTCACGGCTGACAGCTGACGGCCGACAGCCACTGGAGCTTTTCATGCGTGAAGTTGTAATCGTTAGTGCCGTCCGCACGCCGGTCGGCAAAGCATACAAAGGAACCCTGCGGGCGACGCGTCCCGATGATCTGGCTGCTGTCGCCATCAAAGGCGCGCTCGAACGCGTACCGCAACTCGATCCCAGAGAGATCGAAGACGTCATCCTCGGTTGCGCCATGCCTGAGGCTGAGCAAGGCATGAACGTCGCACGCATCGCGTCGCTGCGGGCGGGCTTGCCGGTCGAGATTTCGGCCATGACCATCAACCGCTTCTGCTCCTCGGGGCTACAGGCAATTGCGATGGCCGCCGAGCGCATCATGGCTGGCGGTGCCGAGACAATCCTCGCCGGCGGAGTCGAATCGATGACCATGATCCCCATGGGCGGCCACAAAGTTTCGGCCAACCCCTGGCTGGTGTCGAATTATCCCGACGCCTATCTCTCGATGGGCCTCACCGCCGAGCGCCTGGCGCAGCGCTACCACATCACGCGCGAGCAATCGGACCAGTTCTCCGTCGATAGCCACAAGAAGGCCATCGCGGCCATCCAAGCTGGTAAGTTTGACGAAGAGATCGTGCCCGTGCCTGTCAGCTTCACCACGCCGAACGGCAGCAAGCCGAAGCGCACCGACATCGTCTTCAAGATGGACGAAGGTCCGCGCGCCGACACTTCTCTGGAAGCGTTGCTCGCTCTTAAGCCGGCCTTCCATGCGAAGGGCACGGTCACCGCTGGCAACTCGTCGCAGATGTCGGATGGCGCAGCCGTTGCGATCGTCATGTCTGCCGAACGCGCCAAGGCGCTCGGATTGAACCCGCTGGCACGCTACGTCGCCTTCGCAACCGCAGGGTACCTGCCGGAAGAAATGGGTGTGGGCCC
This sequence comes from uncultured Acidobacteriaceae bacterium, assembly GCA_963755865.1. GTDB lineage: Bacteria > Acidobacteriota > Terriglobia > Terriglobales > Acidobacteriaceae > Bog-257. Next base: position 206,371 of record CAVWLY010000013.1, read on the forward strand.
GGTGTACGCCATTCCGAAAGCGCTGAAGATGGCTGGCTTGAAGCTGAGCGACATCGACGTGATCGAACTGAACGAGGCGTTCGCCGCGCAGTCGCTCGCTGTCATCCAGGAAGGCAAGCTGGATCCGGCTCGGATCAACGTAAACGGCGGAGCAATCGCGCTCGGGCATCCGTTGGGATGTACAGGCGCCAAGCTGACCGCTAGCATCATCCGCGAACTCAAACGCCGCAAAGGACGCTACGGTATGGTGACCATGTGCGTCGGCGGCGGCATGGGTGCGGCGGGTATCTTTGAGAATTTGCAGTAGAGCCGCTATTCGCCGTTCGCTTTTCGCTATTCGCCAAAAGCAAGCGGTGAGCACATTTGAAGAATGCCTTAAGCGAAGAGCGAAAGGCGAAGAGCAAAAAGCGAGGACTTCATGGCTACAACGGTATCGGCAGCTCCCAAGACCAAAACCACGGGCGGAAGTTTTCTGCTCGAAGATCACAACCTGGAAAACGTCTTCACTCCGGAAGACTTTAACGAAGATCAGCTGATGGTCGCCAAACTCGCGGAGGAGTTTGCCACCAACGAAATCCTGCCCAACGCCGAGAAGATGGAGCACAAGGACTGGTCGGTCTCGCGTCAGCTGTTGCAGAAGGCAGCTGAAATGGGCCTGACTAACGCCGATGTGCCGGCCGAGTACGGCGGGTCAGAGATGGACAAAACCTCGTCCGCGATCATCGCCGACTACATGGCCAAATACGGCAGCTTCATGGTGAGCATGGGAGCGCACAGCGGTATCGGCACCCTGCCCATGGTCTTCTTTGGCACCGAAGCCCAGAAGAAAAAATATCTGCCGCGCCTGGCCACGGGCGAAATCATTGGCGCCTATGCGCTCTCGGAGAGTACCAGCGGCTCCGACGCGATGAACAGCCGCACCCGCGCGGTTCTGTCGCCCGACGGCAAGCACTATCTTCTGACCGGCGAGAAAATGTGGATCACCAACGCCCACTTCGCGGACTTATTCACCATCTTTGCCAAGATCGATGGCGAAAAGTTCACGGCCTTCCTGGTCGAGAAAGATTTCCCCGGCTTTTCCGTCGGCAACGAAGAAAAGAAGATGGGCATCCGCGGCTCCTCTACCGCGCCGCTCATCCTGAACGAGTGCAAGGTGCCGGTGGAGAACGTGCTCGGCGAGATTGGCAAAGGGCACATCATCGCGTTCAACATTCTGAATGTTGGCCGCTTCAAGCTGGGTGCGAGCTGCGTTGGCGGGGCGCGCACCTCGTTGCAGCACGCTATCGCCTACGCAAAAGAGCGCAAGGCTTTCGGCAAGAGCATCGCGGAGTTCGGCCTGATTCGCGAGAAGCTGGCGCAGATGGCCGCCTGGATCTACGCTTGCGAATCTATGGTGTATCGCACCGTCGGCATGATGGACACGGCACTTTCCGCCATCGAGCACAATCCCGAGACGGTGCGCAAGGCGATCGAGGAGTACGCGGTCGAGTGCTCCATCATCAAGGTTTCGGCGAGTGAGATGCTCGACTTTGCGGTGGACGAAACCGTCCAGGTTTATGGCGGCTACGGCTTTGTCGAGGAGTATCCGGCGGAGCGTGCCTATCGCGACTCGCGCGTCAACCGCATCTTCGAGGGCACCAATGAAATCAACCGCCTCATCATAACCGGATGGCTGCTGAAGCGCGCCATGAGCGGCCAGCTCGCCTTGCTGCCAGCCATCAAGAAAACCATGGACGAAGTGATGGCCGGTCCTTCTGGCGAGGAACTCGAAGGCACACTGGCCGCCGAGCGCAAGCTGGTTGGGAACGGAAAGAAGCTGGCCATGCTGGTGGCCGGTGCAGCTTCGCAGAAGTACATGCAGAAGCTCGCCGATCAGCAGGAGATCATGGGCGCGATCGCCGACATGGTGATCGAAGCTTTCGCCATGGATTCCAGCCTGCTGCGTGCGCGCAAGTACGTCGAGGCCAATGGCGAAGCCAAGGGCGCGCTGGTGGTTGCCATGACGCAGGTCTATCTGGAGGGCGCGTTCGCAAAGCTGGAAGCTGCGGCTAAGAAAGTGATTGCTGCCGTGGCGGAAGGCGACATGCTGCGTACCCAGGTGGCGATTGTCCGCCGCCTGGCAAAGCACGACCCGGTCAATGTAATCGCGTTGCAAGAGGAGATCGCCAGTCGCGTGCTGGAGACTGGGAAGTACGTAACGGCGTAGTTTTCACCACGGAGGCACGGGGAAACGGAGAATTCGGTATGATTTCTCTGTGAACCCCCTGTCTTCGTGCTTTTCAAGCAACGGCGACGTGTCCACTCGTTCCTGCAATTGGAATAAGTCAAACTCCTCGGTCGATGCCGATTTCTTAGCCAACATCTTATCTTTGTTCTCCCCACATATTCGAAGAGCGCAAGTGTGTAGGCATAGTTATGCGATGCTTCACCGGCCACGCGTGGAGGACAACAGATCTTCTCAGGTTGCGATTACTTGAATAGCTCCACCGTGGCGAACGGCTCTGCCGACCCTGGGCGGAAGCGATGCAGCGTGAATTGCGTCGGCTTTCCGGGTAGCACCTCAACGTGCACAAAGTTGTACTCTTCTTCGGGAGCCTCGCCCTTCCAATACAGATCGGCAGGATAGTCCGCCGGGAGATGGACCTTCGTAGAATCAGGCAGAATCGGTTCCTGCTCCGCGCCGCCCCCGCCCAGCACCAGGTACTTTACTCCGTCCACCTGAAAAACCTCTGTGGTGTGCACATGGCCGTTAAACACGACGATTTCCAGGTCCTTCGCATAGCTCGCGATGACCTGGTGAGGGTTGTCCGGCTCGGGAATGCCGCCAAAACCGAAACGGCAAAAGGTCGGATAATGAAAGGAGATAAATGCCTTTTTGATTCCTTTGGACTTGGCTTCATCGAGCCAGGTCTTTAGTTGGTTCATTTGGGCCAGGTAGGTTGGGCGAGTAGCATCCCAAGCGCTCGGCACCCGAAGATCATATTTCCCGGTCCACAGAAAGATGAAGCGCACGCCCTCGAAATCGAACATATACAGAAGACGCTTATCGGTGACACCAAACTTCTTCAGATACGGAAAGGCGGCTAACAATCCCTCCACATCCGAGTCGTCCCAAACTTCATGATTGCCGACAGCTGGAAAGACGCGTCCCTCTAAGCCGGCGTCCTTCATCTGCTGGTCGGCGGGCGGCAACTGCCGCAAAACGTTTTCGTTGACCAGCTTCCAGTAGGGATTGTCCGAGGGTTTGCCAGCCTGCTTGCCCCAAAAAACCAAATCACCTGTGTTCAAAATGAATCGGGCACGTCCATCTTTGACCTCCCTCACGGCTTCTCTGGCGACCCAATCGCCGCCTGCCAGCCGGAAGAAGGTGCGGCGCACGCCGGGCAGATGTCGCGGATCTTCCAACGAGGCCTCCGTGATCCACCCTTTGTCGAAGGTCAAGGTAACCTGCTTATCATGAAGTGGCGCATCGATCTGCAACAGCTGATGGGTGGACGGGTCGTAAATGAATTTCGCGTCCTTGCTAACCAGCTCGGTCGCCGCTTTTTCGGAGAGCGCGAGGTCGTAGATATCCGCCATATACCGGCGCGCCTCATCTTCCTGGTCTTGCCGGTAAGGAAGGAACAACATCGACCGCGAGTCGCCGTACACGTCAAACGAAAAGCCGGGACTGGCGGCGAGGTTCGTAGTCTGCGCCACGGCCAACTCCGTCATCAGCACCGCGGCAAGCACACTCGCAAACCACAGTTTTCTCATGAAGCCTCCGTGTCTTAATCGGTGACCAGCTACCGCTGTGAAAAGAGAATTTTCGATAAGTGGCAGGTTAGGAGTAAGCCGACCCCCAAGACCACAAACAGCTCCAATACCTGTCTTGGCAAATACTCGGACCGGAAGCGGTGTCAGTGGCAGTATAGTCGGCCGCTCGGAAAGTGAGGCCCAGCTCATGGTTGGGGGTTAGATCGCCATATCACGAAAAATCGGGAGATTGTTTAATCACATTTCGAGGGTTCACTGTGCCTCTTTTGCTTTTCTGATCTCCTCCATCACCGACGAGATCAGTTCTTTCGCGTCGGTAATCCCCTTCATCACGATCTGGATATCCATGGCCGGCATGCCCGGCTGGCGAGCACTCTGGCAATAGACGCCGTGTTGCCCCACCATGGTCAACGTATCGGTCAATACATCGAGTGCCACAGCCAAACGTCCTCGCGGCACACCCATCATGAACTCGTATTTGTCCAGTTCTTCTCTGCGCTCATCAAGAACACTCATTTAGTTCCCTCGCTCCGCTCGGGATTTCGCCTGCGGGCTCAAACGCCCGCAACCCGGCTCAACTTCGCGCTTTTCATCCAGAATGCTCATACGCTCGATTGTATCGTTCCGCCGTAGAGTGAATAATAGAGCGGCAACATCGGGCCACAGCCCATGTTCAGGAGAGTGCAATGCAGAAGAGCCGTTCCGCAATCCTCGCCATGTTGGCGCCAATCATCCTCACCGCCCTGTCGTGTGCGCAGCAGAAGCCGGCAAGCCCTCCGGGTGAGGCATCGGTCAAATTTGAGGACGGCAAGACCGTCACCATTGAGTACAGCCGCCCTTCCATGCGCGGCAGAAAGATCTTTGGTGGGCTGGTGCCTTATGACCAGGTCTGGCGCACCGGCGCGAACGCGGCCACCAGCCTCAAGACCGACGTTGACATCACTATCGACGACGCCAACGTGCCTGCCGGTAGTTACACCCTCTACTCTCTGCCAGGCATGAATAGCTGGAAGTTGATCATCAATAAGCAGACCGGACAATGGGGCACGGAATACAGTCAAGGCCAGGACCTGGCGCGAGTGGACATGAAGGTTAGCCAGGCGCCATCCGGTATGGAAACGTTCACCATCTCGCTGGACAAGACGAGCGCGACCTCAGCTATGTTGAAGCTGGACTGGGAAAACACCATCGCCAGCGTCGAGATAAGAGAGAAGAAGTAGTAAGGAAACTGCATATCCCTTGTGGGGGTAGATGGGTGGAGCACGCCTTTCACAGGCTGCTGAAAAACTCGATCTCGGCGGCATCTGAAGGGGCGTACCTTCAGGTACGCCGTCAAAGTCCTTTGTATTTGTCATCACGAGCGGGCTTCCACCCGCGAGGGATCCGCTTTTCTGATTTTTTTAGCAGACTCTTTAACTCCTGCGGGAATCCGCTCCGGCCTAATAGGACCTTCCCTAGCTTTTTGAAGAGCCTTCGAGCCTCGACAAGTCCACTGCATCATCGAGCTCAATGCCGAAGTGATCACGCAAGCATTGCCGTACCTCCTCGTCAGTGCCAAGCTCACTCTCCTCGCGACGGTCCCCTGCGGTAATGATCAGCCGCCGGTTGGTTATCGTGATGCGGCCGTCCGGCGTTGCCCTGCTGCAGATCCAGCGCCTGGTGAAGCCGGACTCAGGTGATGTCTGATGAAATTTCGACATCTCCTCGTAATCGCCAATCAGACGGGGCACATCGCGAAAAATGTAAAGTGGCACCTTACCGTTGTCATCCTCGCGCAGCAACTGCCACCGGTCTTCAAAAGGCGTCACCTGATAGCGATGCCCATTGACCTGGTCGGCGCCCCCGGCGCGAAACACGATCGGATCGACAAACGAATCTCCAAAGCCGACGTCCACCAGCCACGGATCTTCCAGGTCAACCCGCAGCAGCATGTGATCGAACTCCGGGCCAAAGCCGCCATCGTCGCGGCGCACCCGGGCGGAGAGCATTTGAACCCGGAAGCCCAGTGCAATCAGCAATTCGCAAAAAAGTGCCATTCAGTTCATAGCAGAACCCGCCACGATGACGCCGCACGATCTTGTCGTACAGCGAAGCAGGATCGAGCAAGATGGGCGTCTGCAACGCAACATCGAGGTTTTCGAAGGGAACTGTGAACAGATGTTGGCGATGCAAGCCGCGCAATGAGGAGGAAGAAGGTCGGAGCGGACCATCGTATTCAATGCGGCGCAGATACTGCTCGACATCCATGGCTACACAGGTAGCTCGCCTTGCAGCCAACCGGCTTCCTGTAACTTCGGTTCGGCGGTCAAGTCGAGCACCAGATTTTCCAGGATGAGCCGCTTGCTAGGAGGATTGGAGCGCAACGCCAGGTCGGCACGCGCTACGCGCCGGATCGCGCTAGTCAATTCGCGGCGCGATTTATAGCGGCGTGCCTGGCGGATAATGTCTTCCGCGGCAAAGGGCGGGATGCGGAATCCCTGCCACAGGACCTGCCACAACGCGCGCGAGTCGCGCACATTTCGCTCCAGGATGACCAGCATCTGGCGAAAGGTGCGCGCCAGCATGTAGAGATGACCGATGGCCGCCTCGTCGCCGTCCCCGGTGCTGAGGATGGCGTCGAGCACACCCAGCGCACGAGCACGGTCGCGCGCCGAGATGGCATCCGTTAATTCGTAAAATGACCGTTGCTTGGCGGCGAGCACCAGGGTCTCAACGTCGCCCAAGGCAATCCGCTTCTTGTCGCCCACGAAGAGAATCAGCTTCTCCAATTCGTTGGCGACCATCATCATGTCGCCGCCCAGCGAATCCACCAATTCGCGCGCCGCATCGGTGTCAAGCTTTACGTTTTCGGCGCTCGCGGTCTCTACCGCCCATTTGACCGCGTCGCCTTCGTCTACGCGGGCAAACTCCAGCACCGTGCAATACTCGCCCAACGTCTCGCGGATGCGCTCGTAGCGGTCCTTGTCGGTCAGGTCCATGCGGCGCACGTCGGTAGGAATGTTGATGTGATCGGCCACGAAGATGAGCAGCGCATCTGGATTGGGATCTTTGAAGTAGTCTTCAATGGCGCTGAATTCGTCGTCGTGCTTGCCGCGGCCATACAGATTCTTGACGCCACGAATGAAGAACACCTGGAACGGCGACATCAGCGAAGGAGTGCGCGCTTGATCGAGAATGTGCTGCAGCTCCACCTCGCTCAGGTCCATGTCATAGACGCTGAGTTCCCGCACCTCCGCAGGCACCAGGTGTTGCAGGATGGCATCGCGGCAACGTTTGCGGAAAAATGCCTCATCGCCGATGAAGACATACCCCGGCGCCATTTTGCGCGCCTTCACATCGGCGACAAACCGGTCCGTAGCCGCAAAACTGCGCACTCAGTAGGCCTCCAGGATGTCGCTGACCAGCGTCTGCGCAAAATTATTCGCAATGCGGCCCAAGGCAGGCTCTTCTTCCTCGAAAAAACTGGGAGCATCCCTGGAAACCTGGTACTGCTCGCGATAAACATAATTGGGATTGTCCCAAAGTACCTTGCCATTCTTCGTCACCAGCGATGCCTTCATGGTGACCGTCACCATACCCGACGAGATGCGCCCTGTAGCAGGGTCGTAGGTCATGGGACTTATGATAGCGGCCGTGACAGCTCCCGTGAGCGTGGCATCGGCGTCGCGGTCCTGGTTTGTGGTCACAATCCGGTAATGGGTCCGGTCGCGTAATTCGCGAATCACGTCTTCTGTGATGGTTTGCTCGATCCGGTAGATGGACGTCCCATTAACGAAAGTCGGTACATACAGGGTATGTAGGTCGGTCGGCAAACGGACCGCTTGCCCGGCAGTGTGGTATCCGCAGCCGGCCGAGGCCAGCAGCAGCGCGATGACGCCCGCAAGAATTACCCATCGATTGCGTTGCAGTGCGGTCACTGGACGGTTCCTCGCGGACGCGCGGCGATCATGCTTTCGGCGCATTCCACCGCATTAATCGCCGCAATTCGCAGGTTGTCCGATGCAGCCCACAGCCAGAAACCCTTGGGCTGCTGCGCATCGCTACGCACAAACACCTGGATCTGCTCTTGTCCGGCTGCATTAACGTTGCTTGGCGATTCCTCCGCGGTTTGCAGCACTTCAACGTGCTCGCCGGAAATCGCCGCCGTCAATTCTTCCGTCTGGGCTGCTTGCTCCAACTCAAGGTACAGCGAGAAGGCATGACCGTGGAAGATGGGCGCTTGCAGAAGCATCAAGCGAAGGCACGATCACCTGATCGGACACCAGTCCGTGAAAGTGCCTCTGGATGCGGCTTTCTATGACATTCAGCGGGGACAGCGACTTTTCGCCGTAGCGATCAATCAGGTTGAAAGCCACTTGCGCATCGAACACCGCTTTGGGTAGTTGCTGGAAAGAAAGCAGGTTTACTGTCTGCTCGTGCAGTTCATCCATGCCCCGCTTGCCGTACTCTGAAATCGGCTGAAAAACTGTGGCTACGGCGCGTCCGTACGCGGCCCACCTTCTGCGCCCGCAGCATCAAGAGCGCCAGCACCACGGCCGCCGGGATGGGCAATAGTGACTGGAACCGGAGTAAAGTCCACGCTTGCGAGCAAGACCCAACTCGCGCTCCACCCAGGGCGCTCGCAGCCGCACACCTTTCTCGCTCTCCAGCCCATAAGAAAGATCAATGATGTCACTGCCTGCCTTGCGCGCCATCGGCCAGGTGTTCCGGGTAAAGGTCTCGTCAGCCGCGAAGAAGGTGAAGTCCACGTTTTCCAGATGCTCGGGAAGGACGCTCTGGATGAAGGTGGGTTCTTCGCCCACGGCCTCGAGTTGGCCAAGTGACTCGTCGTCGTCGAGCAGACGAATATCCTGCGCCGGAAAATTGCGGTCGTTGAGGACGTCCTTCAGTTCGCGGCCCTTCGAGAGTGCCCGCGCCTATGATCGCTACGCGAAACATGGCGCCTCAATGTCCTCCGCCGGAGCAAACCCCAGCGGTGCGGTTTGGCTCATTGTTATCAAGCGTGTGATGCCTCGTCTTGAGGTGGAGGAGGCGGCAGCGTGGGCCGCCGGAACACGAAGGAAAGCCGGGCCAGCACCCCCGAGAGGATATAGACCAGCGCCAGCAGGAACAGTACATATTGAGAAGAAAACCAGATCAACGCGATGACCGCGCCAATCACGATCAGCCAGCGGAAATTCTGCGGCTGGCGAAAATTGATCCCCTTCAAACTAAAGAATCGCCAGGTGCTCACCATGAGGAAAGCCAGAGCGAAGACGAAGACGCCCCATCCGATGGAAAGCCACCAATATTGCAGCGGATTCCCTTGCACCAGGTGGACGACAGCCGCCACCGCTCCTGCGCCGGCCGGAATGGGCATGCCGACGAAATACTTGCGTCCCGGGCGGCCGGGATTCGACGGCTGAGGATTCACCTGGATGTTGAAACGCGCCAGGCGCGAAGCGCCAGCCAGCAGAAACACAAAGGTCGCGATCGCTCCCAACTGAATTACGCGATTGCGAAGATCGGGATCGCCGTGCCAGCGGCAGCATGTGAAAGCCCCACATCCACGCCAGCATCGCGGGCGCTACGCCAAATGCAATCACGTCGGCCATGGAGTCCAGTTCGCGGCCAAAGGCGCTGGTGGTGTTGGTGAGCCGCGCTATTCCGCCGTCAAAGAAATCGAACACGATGGCGAAGCCGATGGCTTTGGCGGCATGATCGAAGTGCCACGGATCAGATGCCGTACCCTGAATGGCTTGCGAGATGGCGTAGTACCCCGCGGCTATGTTGCCAGCGGTGAAGACGGAAGGAAGAAGGTACAGACCCTTCCGTCTTCGGCGCGGTTCAGGCGAATCACTCCCCGTCGCATGGACTGCTCGCTCATCGCGCCTCCGCCAGATTCTGCATCGACGACCGCACTGTGCGAGGCTGCGCCACGGCCAGAACGCTGGAGCCTCCCTTCACGTGGTCGCCTACTCTAACTTTCATCTCGGCGTCGCTCGCGAAGATCACGTCGGTGCGGGAGCCGAACTTGATCAGTCCCACCCGCTCGCCGCGCGCCACCTGATCGCCAACCTTCTTGGTGAAGACAATTCGGCGGGCCAGCAGACCGGCAATCTGTTTAAATACTATGGCGCCGGTGTCGCCCTCGACGGTGACTGCGTTCTGCTCGTTTTCTTCGGCCGAAATGGCTCCCATCGCATTTCCGAACTTGCCCTTCCGATACTTCACGCTGGTGATGACGCCAGCCACTGGGGAGCGGTTGACGTGCACGTTGAATACATTCAGGAAAATGCTGATCCGGATCCGTTGCTCGCCGTTTTCCTCGATGTTGGAAATCTCCGTGACCTTTCCGTCCGCTGGAGAAACGATGACGCCTACGCCGCCCGGAATCTCGCGTTCGGGATCGCGGAAAAACCACAGGAAAAATGCAGCCAGCAGTAACGGAATGGCCGCCAAGGCTGGCAGGGTTAACCATCCCACCACCGCAGCCACAACAATAAAAGCCAGGCCGTAATAGATCCCGTCGCGAACCATGGGTTGTTTAGATTATAGAGCCTGGCCTAAGGGTGTGCCTCAGTTGCGGGCTCCAGAATCTGCCGCGTCAGCTGGTCCATTCGCTGTTGGACTTCCTCGTATTTATCGCCGGTAGACGGCCCGGCAAAACCAGCATGAATAGCATGCACTCGTCCATCGCGATCGAGGAAGATCGTTGTCGGGTAGGCGCCAAAATTCACAAGTTGCGGCAGGGTCTTTTCAATCTGCCCATCGTCCGTAGTGCCCGCCAGCAGAAGCGGGAAGCCGATTCCGTATTTGTCGCGATAAATTCCAAGCTGTCGCAGGTTACGGGCGTTGTCGTCCGTGTACTCGTAGGCCAGCCCAACAATCTCCAGTCCCTGCGAATGGTATTTGCGGTAAAGCTGCTCCAGAATCGGAGCCTCGTCGTGACAATTCGGGCACCAGGTGCCAAAGATGTCCACGATGACTGCTTTGCCTTTGAATTGAGCGCTCTCCTGATCGATAGGTTTTCCGGATTGATCCACTCCGCCGAAGCGAAACGGTTGTTGCGGATCTTTGATTCCGGTCAAACTTCCGGCCTGCGCATTGGGGTTGGCAGCGGTCACATCTTTGCTTCGTCTTGCTGTGAATGGAGTAGACGATGCAATGCCCGCGATCTGCCCTTGCAGGCTGCCGTCGGATTGAAAGTCGCCGTCGAGCGCGAGCACATGAATGCCATCGAATCGGCTCAGATGAAAATGAGTCTTCCCGTTCGGGTCGCGGTAGACCGCTCCGTGCAACAAACCCGTGTCGCCACTGACTGGTTCAACAATGCCGGTCACAGGAACTTTGCCATCAGCGGTCGCAGTCTTATCTTGCTTGAAAGTGGCCAGCGTAACTTTGTCTTCGGCTGCCCCGCCTGGCCGCACGAACAGCCAATCCCCCGCCAAGGTAGCGCCTGCCCACGGCTTCCCAGGAGCGCGTTCCTGGCGCGGGACCAATGTGACCGGAATGTGGACCATCCCTTTGCTTGTCAGTCGCGAGTATTCGCCTTCCATCTTTCGCGGAGAAACAACGTGTGCCTTCAGTGTGCCGTCGTAATAGTCAAGCCGCAAGGTGAGCACTTCTCCATCCCAACTGGCGCTGCTGAATGGTTGGCGATCGGTGTCGTTCATCAGCAGTGCACTGATTCCGTCTCCCTCGGGCTTCAGCTCGATGCCGAAGTTCACCTCACCGGCAGATGTTTGAATGGATCCTTCCCACAGTCCCTTGGGAGTTTGGGTGTTCGTCTCGAATGCCGCTGTAACTTGAGCGCACCCGACGCTAAGCACAATCAGGGTGAAAAAAAGGATGCGGCCAGCCAGCCGAATATGCATCGACGAACCTCTCCTTAGAATGTCAGCTCAATTATCGCTTACGGAATGCTTCCAACACAGTGCGGAGCGAGGAAAGAAGATACAACTGGAGCGGGGCGGGAAAGAGTCGGTCCTTACCGCCGCGAGAAGGGGCTTAACGTTGACTAAACGACCTGGTGGCCGGTCCGGAACTTCTGTTCCAAACTCTCCATCTGGTCCTTCAGGCGGAGCTTCAGCTTCTTCAGTCGCACTTCCTCGAGCTTCTCATCTTCAGAAAGATATTTTTTCTGGATCAAATTGTCGAGGCGCTGCGAGTATTGCGAGTGCTCATCCGCCAAGCGGCGGAATTCATCGTTACTTGCAAGAAGCTGATCGCGTACCTGAGTTGCCATTCAGTGAACCTCCGGAGAGATGCAAAATGCAAACGCTAGCATAACGTCTATTCTGCTTCAAGGTTAAATTGTCTCAGATTCGTAACAGAGAAAGACAGTAATAGCGCGTCTTCCTCAGGATTTTTGTAATAGCTACTGCGTCGCCCTTGCTGGCTAAATCCAAGCTTTTCATAGAGTCGGCGTGCCGCCAGATTCGATTCCCGAACCTCCAATAGCACGGAAGTGGCTCCTGCGGCTTGGGCCTCAAGCAGCACCTTCCGAATTATTTTGATGCCTACTCCGCGCCTGCGTTTTTCTCGGGCGACCACCACATTTTCAATTTCCCACTCGGCGGTTGCACAACGCGCGATTGCAAAACCGATCACCCGGCTCTGATTCTTCTTCAGCGATGGCGACCAACGCGATTCGCGGGGGAGCGCCAGCGGCAAACAACGCGTCGTATTCGCGCTCTGCCCAGTGTGCCGCGGTTTCGGTCTGCTGCTCGAGCGCACGAATCGAAGGCACATCAGCGGCAGTAGCAGGGCGGATCAGCACTATGTTTTCTTCGGCGTCGAAAATATCTCGGCGTCCGATCGGCGGATGTAGTTGACGTCGATGGTGGCGGGGTCGGCGGTTTCTCCCGATAGCAACTTGCGAATCCCGATGCGGCCAATCTCGCCGGCATCGACGGGCGCGACCAATATGACGTTGCGGTTCGCGGCTTGCAATGCTTCCGCAACTTTCACGTCCACCGCGAGAAGACTCACCAGCGACAGATGATTGCGCCACAAATTCGTCCAGCTTCGCGATGTACTCGCGAACCAGCGTGGCACCATCCGGATCCTACCTTGTATTCGCCGACGTAAATCTCGCCCCGGCCAGCGTCCAAAATGGCGGTCGCGTTTTCGCCAGTTTGCGCATGCGTCAGCACCAGGGCCTCCAGCATGGAGACCGTTGCCAGCGGCTTCTGCAGCACTTCGCAAAGTCCTTTCACCGTGGACAGACCAACCCGCAGCCCGGTAAACGAGCCCGGGCCGGAAACCACGACAAAGCCATCGACTTCAGTTTTGTTGAGACCGTTCTGCTGGAGCGTCTCCGCAATTCGCGGCAGCAATTGCGCCGAGTAGGTGCCACCCTCGAGTGAAGTCAGTTGCAGAACTTCGAAACTATCACCGTTGCCACGGCACAGCGCGATGCTTCCCTTGCGGCCCGAAGTATCGACCGAGACGATCAGCATTTCAGACGCCCAGGGGAGCGTCTTCCACCAGTTCCAGCAGCACGCCTCCAGAGCTGGAAGGGTGAACGAAAACGTAGAGATGTCCGCCCGCGCCAATTTTGATCTCGTCCGAGATCAGCCGCGTTCCCGACGCTTTTAACCGCTCGACCGTTCCGGCCAGATCGCTGATGTGCAACGCGACATGGTGCAGGCCCTCGCCGCGTTTGGCGAGAAACTTCCCAATGGGCGAGTCGGGCGAAGTCGGCTCCAGCAGTTCGAGGCGGCTTTCGCCGATCGGCACCATGGCCAGCCGTACCTTTTCTGCTTCCACAGTTTCTTCGGGCATCACTTGCAGCCCAAGCTTCTCGTAGAACTTTTTGGCTTCCGCCAGTGACTTCACCGCAATACCAAGATGGTCAATTTGATTCATTCCGGTTTCCCCAAATTTTCGATTATCTTCTCCACCAGAGAATACGGGTCGCGCTTATGTTCGGCAACTTCCGCCGCATAGCGCGCGGCCTCGCCTTCGCTGAGGTAATACGCCAGCACACGCTGGAATAGCGCGTCGCGCAACATCTCCGCGATTCGCTCGCGCCAATTCTCGATACGTCGTGTGCGTGCGCGGCCGTCCTGCTCGAGATAAGCGCGATACTTTTCGATTGCCTCCAGCAATTCAGTTATGCCCGTTCCGCTGCTGGCCACGGTCTTCACAATCAGAGGCGTCCAATTGTCCTTGCGCACGGCCAGCGTCTGCATGGCTCGAATCTCGCGCTCCACACGCTCGGCGCCATCGCGGTCTGACTTGTTGATGACGAAAATGTCGGCGATCTCCATGATGCCGGCCTTGATGGTCTGCACATCGTCGCCCATGCCGGGCACCAGCACCACGATGGTCACATCCGCCAGGCGAACAATGTCCACCTCGTCCTGGCCCACGCCGACGGTCTCGATCATGACAATGTCGCGGCCACTGGCATCGAGCACCGTCGCGACATCGGCGGTGGTGCTGGCCAACCCGCCCAGCGATCCGCGCGTGGCCATGCTGCGGATGTAGATTCCGGGATCGGCATGGTGCGATTGCATGCGAATGCGATCGCCCAGAATTGCGCCGCCGCTGAACGGGCTGGTCGGATCGACGGCGACAATCCCAATGGTCTTGCCTTGCGCGCGATAGGCATGCGCAACCTGGTCCACCAGCGTGCTCTTGCCCGCACCCGGAGAGCCCGTCATACCCAGCAGCACGGCCTTGCCGCTATAGGGAAACAGCGCCTTCAGCAGCTCGGTGGATTGCGCGCTGTGGTCTTCGACGATGGAAATGGCGCGCGCCAACGCACGCGGTTCTCCCGCGCGGATTCGCCGGACAAGTTCCTGGATATGATTGTTTGAGGTCAAGAATTAGGTTACCAATAGACAAGCTTACCAGCAGTTGAAGAAGTCACACGCCCGTGTGACGACGGCGCGTATGCTCCAAGTGGCAGTCTCCGGCTGCGAACGTCTGATCATCAATCCTTCAGAATTTGCCGCGCGATGACCAGCCGCTGAATCTCGCTGGTGCCTTCACCGATGGTGCACAGCTTGACGTCGCGATAAAACTTTTCGGCGGGATAATCCTTGATAAACCCATATCCGCCGTGAATCTGCACGGCTTCGTTAGCGCAGCGCACCGCGACCTCGCTGGTATAGAGCTTCGCCATGGAAGACTCCAGCGTGGTCTTCATACCGGCGTCTTTCATCGCAGCCGCTCGATGAGTGAGCAGGCGGGCAGCATCGATTTCCGTGGCGAGATCGGCAAGCTTGAACGCGATTGCCTGAAACTCGCTGATCGCCTTACCAAACTGCTTGCGTTCCTTAGAATAGTTCAGTGCGGCTTCATAGGCGCCTTGCGCCATGCCCAGTCCCAAGGCGGCGATAGAGATGCGACCTCCGTCCAGAACTTTCATCGCGTCGATGAATCCTTCGCCTTCGTGTCCCAGCAGATTCTCGGCAGGAATTTCGCAGTCTTCGAAGATCAACTCCGACGTGTCACTGGCCCGCAGACCCAGCTTGTTTTCCTTCTTCCCAGCCCGAAATCCCTTGGTGCCCTTCTCCACCACGAACGCCGACAGTCCATGCGTATGCGCCGTTTTGTCTGTGACTGCAACCACCACTGCGACGTCAGCATAGCCCCCATTCGTGATGAACGTCTTGGTACCGTTCAGCAGCCACTTGTTGCCCCGGCGCACGGCGGAGCATCGCGCCCCGCCTGCATCCGAGCCTGCGCCCGGCTCCGTCAGTCCCCACGCGCCGATAAACTCACCTGTGGCGAGCTTGGGAATATACTGCCGCTTCTGCTGTTCGTTGCCGGCAACGAAGATGTGATTTGAGCACAGCGAAGTGTGTGCCGCAACAATGATGCCCACGGATCCGTCCACGCGCGAGAGCTCTTCGACAGCGGTGACGTATTCCACGTAGCCCATTCCGGCGCCGCCGTACTCGGTGGGAAAGATGGTGCCCATTAGCCCCAGCTTACCCAGTTCTTTGATTGTCTCCAGCGGAAAGGTTCCGGGTTCATCCCACTTCATGACGTTAGGTGCGATCTCGCGTTCCGCGAAGTCGCGCACCATCTTCTTCAGCTGCAGTTGTTCGTCCGAAAGCTGGAAATCCAAGTGATCCCTCCGAGTAGTGGGAACGCGGCTACGGTTTTGGACTGAGTGCATCCGGCGGTGGCCGGGCACAAAGTGGAAACAGGCGGTTATAACACACAGGATAGAGCGGGGCGAAATCGCCCCAGCGCGATCAACGTGCTGCGCAGCTATTTCTCTCCAAACACTCGGTTAAAGATCTTATCCACATTGCGCAGTGGTCGTCGCAGATCGAAGGCGTGCTCCAGCGTCTCGCGCTTCACCTTCGACGTGATCTCGGGGTCGCTCATAATCAGATCGCGAAAATTCAAGTCTTCTTTCCATGCCTTCATGGCGTTCGCCTGCACCAAGCGGTATGCGTCCTCGCGCAGCACCCCGGCTTCCACCAGATCCAGCAGCAACTGTCCGCTAAACACCAGCCCGCCCGTGGACTCCAGGTTCTTCAACATGCGCTTGGGATAGACCAGCAGCGTATCGATCAGATTTGTAGTCTTGCTGAGCAAATAATCGACCAGGATCGTCGAGTCAGGAAGGATGACGCGCTCCACCGACGAGTGCGAGATGTCACGCTCGTGCCACAGCGCAACATTTTCCAGCGCGGCCTGCGCATTCGAACGCACCACACGGGCCAGTCCGCTGATTTGCTCGCAGGTGACCGGGTTGCGTTTGTGTGGCATGGCCGACGAACCTTTTTGCTTGTCGCTGAAATATTCTTCCGCTTCACGCACCTCAGTACGCTGCAGGTGGCGAATCTCGGTGGCAATCTTGTCCAGGGTCGAGGCAATCACCGCCAAGGTTGCAACATAAAATGCATGACGGTCGCGCTGGATCACCTGCGAGGAAACGGCCGCAACCTTTAGTCCTAGCCGCTGGCAAATCTTCTCTTCGTACTCTGGTTCGAGATGTGCAGCATTTCCCACCGCACCGGATAGCTTGCCAACTCGCATCTGCTCGGCCGCCATTTCGAAGCGCTCAATGTTGCGTTGCATCTCCGAATACCAGTTCGCCAGCTTCAGTCCAAAGGTCACGGGCTCGGCATGAATCCCATGGGTGCGGCCGATCGCGGGAGTGTCCTTGAACTCCAAGGCACGACGCTTCAGCACTTCCCGCAATTTCTGCAGGTCTTCGCGGATAATTCCGGACGCCTGCTTCGCCAACAGCGCCTGAGCAGTGTCCACCACATCGTTCGACGTCAGCCCGTAGTGCAGCCAGCGCGATTCAGGCCCGACTTTTTCCGCCACGGCCGTGGTGAAGGCAATCACGTCATGCTTCACTTCGGCTTCAATCTGGTTAATTCGTGCCAGGTCGAATCCGCCCCTCTCGCGAATGGCTTTGGCGGCCGCCTGCGGGACGATTCCGGCCTCGGCCAGCGTTTCTGTGGCGGCGATTTCCACCTCGAGCCACGTGCGAAACTTGTTTTCGTCACTCCAGATGCGCCCCATCTCGGAACGCGTATAACGAGCAATCAAGATAACTCCTTAGCAATCGCGATTTTCATAGAAGGGGAAACCCTTTATTGTACCTGCTCGGGCATGCATAATTCGCGGTACGGCAATGGTACGCAGTCGACGCTGCAGACCTGAGGCATATGGCCTCTCAACCAAAGAAATCCAAGGCGCCGAGCACTTCGGTCAGGCCTTGCTCGCCTTGCAATAACCTGCTGCGAATCATGTGGTTACAAATCAATGGTGTCGGCGCGCTCCAGGGGTCACAGGACATATGCATCGCATTACGATATAAGTGCATCCAGTTTAATTAGAAAGGAAGAATCCAGCAAAAGGAGTGCTGATTTTATGGAGGATGCATCACTACGTACGCCATCAATTTATCCGTTGCGCCGAAATACCGATTGGAGCGCAATCTGGGGCGGCGTCTTCGTCTTCGCAGCAATTTGGACGGTTTTTGAAGTGTTGGGGTTTGCCATTTTCGCAGGCCCTCGAAGTCTAGTCAACCCGCAAACCGGGTTGGGGGCCGGAATGGCAATCTGGACCATCGTTCTGACAATTATTGCAATGTATATTGCCGGACGTGAAACCGGGCGAATGGCTGGCGCCGTCACCCGGCACGACGGCCTTGTGCACGGGATGATGATGTTCGGCCTGTCCGTCGTAGGCACGATAGTGTTGACCTGGCTGGCCAACGCCGTTCTTACGCCGGGCAATGCCGCAACCGTCGGCGCCACCACCACTCACGTGATGAGCGTGGGGATGGAATGGACTGGCTTTATCACGTTGCTGCTGGGATGGCTCGCTGCCATGGGCGGCGCGTCCACAGGAGCAAAGCGAGAGGTCGCCGATACCCGGCAGCCGATCCAAATGCGGCCTGCAGCCTAAGCAAAAATGCCGTTCCAGTCGGTATGCCACGCTCTACCGCATTCCGACTGGAGCTGGCACAATTAACGCAACAAGGAGGACACAGTGGGTCACTTTCGTCGTTTAGTAGTCCTGGCGGTCTCATTGCTGTTCGGTTCGTCCTTGTTTGGTCAAGGCACGACCTCCGGGGCCACCGCCACCTGCAACTTCAATCCCAACAAACAGATCGTTGTCGAATACCAAAGGTTGTCGGTTAACGCTAAGAAGCCAGTCTTCGGTCAGCAGATCCCCTACAACAAGCCCTGGGCGCCGGGGGGCAAGCCCTTGACTCTCTTTCTGAACACGCCCGTTACGGTGGATGGAAAAGAAATACCGTTGGGTGCGTACACAATGTTCACCATTCCATCCGAAAGCAAATGGACGTTGGTTATATCCAAGAGCACGGACACGAGCGGCAAGTACGACGAAAAAGACGATCTCATGCGCGTGCCCATGGAGTATGGCGAACTGCCGTCTCCGGAAAATGAGTTCAGCATCTACTTCGCGCATGTCGCACCGGACCAGTGCAGCATGCGCCTGGACCTGGCGACATCGCGTGCCTGGGTCGTTTTTCAGGAAAGGAAATAAGACCCGGACCGCGCAGGGGTTGGCCGGCGATTGCTGACGGGAAACTATTCCCGGCGGCGCCGCATCTTTATGCAGTTGCATAATATATCGTAATACGATACTATCGTGCCAGCCCTGCCATGATTGACCATAACGATCTAACACTGTCTGACTACCAAGCCCTGGCCGAGTTTCGCTATCAGCTTCGCCGTTTTCTGCGCTTTAGCGAGCAGGCCGCCCGCCAAGCCGGACTGGAGCCACGCCATCATCAACTCATGCTGGCGGTCAAGGGCGCCCCCGACGCCACCAGCCCGCGCATTGCCTATCTAGCTGAGCAACTCCAGATTCAGCATCACAGTGCGGTTGAGTTGGTCGATCGCCTCGCCAGGAAGGGATTGATCACCCGCAAGCGTAACGGGCCAGACCGGCGCGAAGTACATGTACGGCTCACGGCTCGCGGCGAACGGGTGCTGAGAGAATTGACGCGCCACACGGGGGCCGAATTGCGCTCGGCGGCTCCGGCCCTGGTTGCAACTCTGCGTCGCCTGACCAGCCGCGGAGGTTCCCGTGTTCCTTCTCTTCAACGTGACCGGCTGGTGACACGGGGGAGGGGCCGATCATGACGGAGTTCACCGAAACTCTCGGTACCGACGGCGTCAATCCCCTGCATCCCGCGCAAACGCCTGCGGACACTTCCATCCCGCCGGAAGCAAAGTTCCGCACTGGGCTGGTTTCGCTACTGGGTGCATTGATTGGCTTGTTGGCGGGGGTGATCGCCTATTTGCTCTACAACCTGATCGGGCTGTTCACCAACATCTTTTTCTATCACCGTCTGTCCTTTGCGTTTGTCAGCGCGCGCAACAATCATCTTGGGCTGCTCGTTATAATCACGCCGGTCATCGGGGGCATCGTGGTCGGCCTCATGGCGCGGTACGGCTCCGACAAGATACGTGGCCATGGCATTCCTGAAGCCATGGAGGCGGTCTTGGTTAACCGCAGCCGCATTGAACCCAAGGTCGCTATCCTGAAGCCGATCTCGGCGGCGATTGCCATCGGCACCGGTGGACCATTCGGCGCTGAAGGTCCCATCATTCAGACTGGCGGTGCGGTAGGTTCGCTCGTGGGTCAGGTGCTGCACATGACCGCAGCTGAGCGCAAAGTATTGCTGGCATGTGGAGCGGCAGCCGGCATGGCCGCGACCTTCAGCACACCCATCGCCGGAGTGATTCTCGCCATCGAACTATTGCTGTTCGAGTTCAAGTCGCGTTCATTCATCCCTCTGGTGGTAGCCAGCACACTGGCTACGAGTGTGCATTTCCAGCTCATGGGCCCCGGCCCTATGTTCCAGGTGGGCAGGCTCGATTTTGGTCTTCCACGCGCCTTGCCGTTCTACCTGATACTTGGAGTGCTGTGCGGGGTCGCGGCGCTTGGGTTCAGCAAAGCTCTGTATTGGGTTGAAGATCAGTTCGAGAAGTTGCCCATCCACGACATGTGGTGGCCGGCGATTGGAGCACTCGGGCTGGGCATCATCGGCTATTTTGTGCCGCGCGTTCTGGGTGTCGGTTACGACACCATCTCCGATATTTTGAATGCTCGTATGCTGCTGGGAGCGTTGCTTGCCGTGATGGTGTTCAAGTCGGCGGCGCTGGTTATTTCGCTGGGTTCGGGCACCTCCGGTGGTCTGCTGGCGCCTATGTTCATGGCCAGCGCCGCCATGGGCTCGGTATTCGCCATCGTCGTAGACAAGCTGTGGCCGGCCGCCGGACTCTCGCCTGGCGCCTTCGCCCTGGTGGCGATGGGCGCAGTGTTCGGAGCGGCCTCGCGCGCGGCTTTCACCTTCATAATCTTCGCCTTCGAGATCACGCGTGATTACAACTCGGTACTGCCGCTCATGTTGGTTACTGTGATCGCCGACGCTATCGCGGTGCGCTATGCCAAGAACTCCATCATGACGGAGAAGCTGGCGCGGCGCGGACTGCACATCCATACCGACTACGAACCCGACGTTCTACAGTCGGTGACCGTAGGCGAGACCATGTCGAAGCAGTTCGATACCATTCCCGCTACGATGCAAGTAGCCGAATTGACCGAGCGCATTACCCGGCGCGATCCCGCTGTCACCACCCATCAGGGGGTTTTCGTCGTTGATGAAAATCAAAAGCTGGCCGGCATCATCACCCGCTGCTGACCTGATGCGCGCACTCGATAAGGATTCATCCGGCGGCATGACGGTTCTGGAAGCGGGTTCGAAGAAACTGGTCGTCACCTATCCCGACGAAGTTCTTTACGACGCTGCCGCACGTATGCTGCGCGCCAACGTTGGGCGAATGCCGGTGGTGAGCCGTAAGGACCCCCGCGATATCGTCGGATACCTGGGCCGATCGGGTATCATGGCGGCCCGTCTACGGCGCCTCGATGAAGAACACGTACGCGAACCAGGATGGATGGATCGGTCTCGCCCGGCATGAGCATGCTCTCCTCGCAGGTTGGAGTCGTGAACAGATAGACACTCCGCCTCCCACGATTATTGAAATCGTGCTATATCTCTTTATCAAACTGTTGGTGCTAGTGATGGTAGGAGATCTGCATGGCTCCAACTTACTTGATGGACCTTGAAAAGCGGGACGGCAAGCGCCCTTGCGCAGATTCTCGTTGCACGATGAGCGCGATCTCCTCTTGGCGTCGGGACGCGTGCTGTTTTGCTTTGGTCGTGCTCCTGCTCGTGACGCCTTCAGCCGCCCAGGTTCTGTCTCCTCCGCCGCGACTCGCACCTACTTCTGATGCGCTCGGCAAGCTGCAGCAGTGCGGCAAAGCCATTGCCAAGAGCGCGCCCCAAATTTCCTCCAAGCTACTTGAGTCGGAGAATCTACTGGCGCACGGATTGCTCATTGGCTGGAACAATCCAAGCAATTCGTGGGCGCTCGTTCCACCGCCAACGGAATATGTTGAGGATCTGGAACGTGAGGCAAAGTGGTGTCAAGAGGTGGCGAACGTTCTGAACACCGATCCCGCAAATAAAGCGCGCGCTGAAAAGGTGTTGACGAACATCGCCTATGACTTGTTCGTGAAGGTGGAGGATTGCCGGGTCTGGGGTATGGGCAGGCTCATTACAGTGAAGGCCAACACCGTCAAGAATGGTCAGCCCGATGCAGGATGGACGGTGAATTACAAGTGGATGTCCTCCAGCGGACTGAATACGGTCGATCTGTCGTTTCCGCAGGAGAGCACACCCACGACCAAGAAGTTGCCGCCCGGAATGTATCTCATATATGCCACCAAGCAAGTGGGTGGCGCCCTTAAGAAAACTGAGCCGATTACTGTAACGGCCTTTCAGAAGGACACCGTGCAATGCGACATATCAGTGCCGTGACCGCATCTGACGCTGGCGCACAACCTCACGAGCCGGCGCGTTTCGCCGCGTTTGCCCAGTTCTTCAAAGCCTACATGGGGACCGCCTCGGTGATGACGGCGTCGCTTCCCATCCCGGTCGCCGCATTCCACCTTATCCCGACCTACGAAGCACAATCGAAGTTTCTCTCCACCTATACGTCGATGTTCTGCTTCCTGATGCTGGGTTACATCTTCTACATCCGGCATTCGCTCGGAAGGCTGATGTTCTTCACCAAGCCCGACGGGCACGTGAGAATTCGCGCCTTTCGTGTCCGTGGTCCCGTTTCTGCTGATTCTCGCTTCCCTCAGCCTGATCGTCCTCTACCACCATTACTTACTGGATTCGCTGACCCAATTTACGGAACGAGGTGTGGTGGCCTCCACGGCCGATTTGCTGAAGTCTGCCGACTATCGCGACATTCCCGACAGCATTGCGTTGACGGTCTGCTATCTGGGAATGTTCCTCACCGCCGAGGCGGCGTTCATCCTGATGGCGCTGCGTGAATATTTACAGGACGTTCTAAAGATCCAGGACACAAGCCTGATCCGCCTGCCGCGCTCAAAACAGGACAGGCAGGAACAGGAACAAGCTGCAATTACGACTGTCGGTCGTTGAAGGGGGCAGCTATCAGGGATGCCTGAGGACTTGATATAACGACCAGGGGCTTGGGCGGACGGAGTGGATTACCTCTCATCCTTCGTCCATGATGCCAAGAAGTTGGGCCATCTCTTCGTAGAGAAACCCTTCGCCCGGACGATAGGGCTGCACCCAGCGCCCATCAATCACGAATTGCGGAATGGCACGCTTGCCGGCGTGGCGGATCACTTCGTCGGCCGCGCCAGGCGTGGTCTCAATGTTCACCTCGGTATAGGACACATTGTGTTTGTCGAGAAAGCGCTTGGCAGTGCGACAATCCGGGCACCATGACGAAGAGTAAACCAACAAGTCCATACCTCTTAGATTAGCAAAAATTCGATTAGCGTCCAGATGGTGTTCGCGGAGTTTTGGACCTGTCCTAGGTTGTGCCATCATTGGACTAACCACTCGAGGGAACTCGCGATGCCTGATGTGCAGCCAGCAGTTTTCATTGGTCACGGCAATCCGATGAATGCTGCGCAAAACAATCGCTACACTGAGGCGTGGCGGCGGATAGGGCAAACCATGCTCCGACCTAAGGCCATTCTTGCCATTTCCGCGCATTGGTTCGTGCCCCAGACTGGCGTGACCATCACCACGGCGCCGCGCACCATCCACGATTTCGGCGGCTTTCCTCGCGAACTGTACCGAGTGCAATACCCTGCGCCCGGCGATCCCGTGCTTGCTCGCCGTGTGCAATCGCTGCTGGCGCCGCTGCCAGTGTCTCTAGATGAAAGCTGGGGGCTCGATCACGGCACCTGGTCGGTACTATGTCACGTCTATCCCGACGCCAACATACCGGTGGTGCAGCTCAGCATCGACGAGACGCAGCCCGCGTCCTTCCATTTTGAGATCGGACAAAGGCTTGCTCCGTTGCGTGAGGAAGGCGTGCTGATCCTGGGCAGCGGCAACCTCGTGCATAATCTGCACGCCTACGCTTGGGGACAGCACATGCCCGAGCCGTATGAATGGGCGGGGCGCTTCGAAAAGGAAGCGCGCGACATGCTATTGGCCGGCGACAACCGGCTACTCGTCGACTACGAGAAGCTCGGTGCCGATGCCATGCTGGCCATCCCGACTCCCGATCACTATCTACCGCTGCTATACGTCATCGCCACCCGTCAGCGAGGAGACAATGCGACCTTCCCGGTCGAGGGTATTGATGGCGGATCAGTTTCCATGCTGGCGGTGCAGATCGGATAGTGACGCTCTACTCTAGCGCACAAAGAAAAGGGGAACGTTTCCGCTCCCCTTTACCTTCGCTACTGCTCTAGCTAATTGCTGTAAAGCAGCACACCTTCGGTCTTCTCCTCGCCCACTGGGCGATAGAAGAGTTGATTGTTCTCCAGGTAAACCTCGATGAACGTCGGCCGCTGCGCGAAGGTGCCTTGGATGAGCGCCTCCGACAGCGGGTCCTCGATGTACTTCTGCAGCGCACGACGCAGCGGACGTGCACCGTAGCTGCGGTCCACAATCGTCTGGTCGAGGATCCACTTACGGGCCTCTTCCGCTACCGTAACCGTTATGGCGCGTTGCGCGAGGTTCTGATTCAGTTGCTGCACCATCAGTTCCACGATCTGGATCAGGTCGACCTCGGTCAGCGCGTTGAAGATGATAACTTCGTCGAGGCGGTTGAGGAACTCGGGATTGAAGGTACGCTTCACCTCGTTCTTCACCATGTCTTCGACCTTGTTTGAGATCGTCTCTTCGTGCTCCGACTGGAAGCCCAGTCCCGTGCGCTTCTGCAAATGCCGGGCGCCGATGTTCGAGGTCATGATGATGATGGTGTTCTTGAAGTCCACCGTATTGCCCAGACCATCGGTGAGCTGGCCGTCTTCAAATACCTGCAGAAGAATATTGAACAGATCGGGGTGTGCCTTCTCTACTTCGTCCAGCAGTACCACGGAGTACGGCGCGCGCTTCACGCGCTCGGTCAACTGACCGCCCTCTTCGTAGCCGACGTATCCCGGAGGTGATCCGATCAGTTTCGATACAGAATGTTTCTCCATGAACTCCGACATGTCGAAACGCACCAGGGACTTCTCGCTGCCGAACATGAACTGCGCCAGGGTACGTGCGACTTCGGTTTTGCCAACGCCAGTCGGTCCGAGGAAGAGAAACGATCCGATGGGACGGTTCGGGCTCTTCAAGCCGGCACGCGAGCGACGGATAGCGCGAGACAGCGCAGAGATCGCGCGGTCCTGCGAAATCACCCGCTTGTGCAACTCTTCTTCGATGCGGAGCAGCTTCTGGCTTTCTTCTTCTTTGATGGAAGCGATGGGAACGCCAGTCCAGCGTGAAACTACATCTTCGATGTCCTCACGTCCGACCACGCCGGTGGATGACTCGTCGAGGTGATACTTCTCGCGTAGAGCGCGCAGGTTCTCCCGCTCTTTGCGCTCCTCGTCGGAGTAGAACCGGGCCTTCTCGAATTCGTGGTTGGCGATGGCATTTTCCATGCGGTGCACAATGAACTTGATCCGCTTCTGCACTTCGGTAATGTCTTCGGGCAAAGAGGTCTGGCGCAGCTTCACGCGGGCCCCTGCTTCGTCGATCAAATCGATCGCCTTGTCCGGAAGGAAGCGGTCCGGGAGATATCGGTTGGAATGCGAAACAGAGAAAGTAATGGCGTCATCCGTGTAAGTGACGGCATGGAACTTTTCGTAGCGTTCCTTGATGCCGAACAGAATCTTGACCGCGTCCACCTCATTCGGAGGCGGGACCTTGACAGCCTGGAAGCGCCGCTCCAGGGAACGATCTTTTTCGATGGACTTGCGATACTCGCCCGGAGTGGTAGCCCCGATGCATTGGATTTCACCACGTGACAATGCCGGCTTCAGGATGTTGGCGGCATCAAGCGAGCCTTCCGCTGATCCAGCACCCACCAGGGTGTGCAATTCGTCGATAAAGATGATGGAATTCTGCGACTCCATCAATTCTTTCATGATGGTCTTAAGGCGCTCTTCAAACTGGCCGCGATACTTCGTGCCGGCAACAATCAGCGACAGATCGAGGGCGAGGATGCGCTTGTCCGCCAGGAACGACGGCACTTCACCGTCGGCAATGCGTTGCGCCAGGCCTTCGACGATGGCCGTCTTGCCGACGCCTGGTTCGCCGATCAGGACCGGATTATTTTTGGTGCGGCGGCACAAAATCTGGACGACACGTTCCAATTCGGCATCGCGACCGACCAGTGGATCGAGCTGATTATCCATGGCCGACTGGGTGAGGTCACGGGAGAACTCCGACAGCAATGATGACTCGCGCGAACGCTGCGACGGCTGCGCCTTCTCCTGTGAGGTGCGCGCTAGTTCCTCGCGAATGCTCGACAGGCGCAGTCCGCGCTCGTGCAGAATTTCAGCCGCGAAGCATTTCTCTTCGCGCAGCAGGCCCAGCAGCAGGTGCTCGGTACCTATGTGCTTATGCGAAAGCCGCTCGGCTTCCTCCGCAGCATAGGCGAGCACACGCTTGCACTCATTGCTAAGGGGTAGATCCACAGAGGTGGATACCTTCTCGCGAATCGTGGTGTGCCCCTCGATCTGCTTACGAATGGATTCCACTGAAGCGTGGGACCGAAGGAACCGATTGGTGAGCGCTTTGTCCTCGCGCAACAGACCCAGCAGCAGGTGCTCGGTCTCGATGTAGGGAGAGCCGAACTGACTGGCTTCGTAGCGCGCGAAGAAAATTACTCGCCGGGCCTTTTCCGTGTACCGTTCAAACATTGAGCCTCTCCAAGGACCATTCGGGAAAGTTCCCTCTCAGCTTGCGAAAGAGACCCTTACCCGCGATGTCCCGTTGCCTGTCGCACCCCTGATCGTCGGCCATCCAGGTACTTCGGCCGATTGAGAAGGACCTCGCCGGTCCTCTGTACTTCTACTTACTACGTACAAACCCGTCTTTCGCCTGCTGGTTGCATCACGCCGATAACGACTGCGGCGACACTTCGACAACTCGCCCGCGCTCTAACCGCAATACACGGTCGCAGCGCCGCGCAAACCCAAGATTATGAGTAACGATGAGCGAGGTCAGACGATAGTCGCGATGTAACCTGGCGATCAAATTAAAAACCACGTCGGCTGTCCGGTTGTCGAGGTCTCCCGTAGGCTCGTCAGCCATCAGGATCTTCGGTCGGGTGATCAGGGCCCGGGCCAGCGCTACCCTCTGTTGTTCTCCACCCGACAACTCGCCGGACCGATGACTCGCACGGTCCGTTAACCCAACCTCCTGCAACCAGTGCAGGGCTTGTTGCTCAGCGTCCCGCCGGCTTCCGCCGCGCATCAGCAGCGGCATGGCGACATTTTCTGCCGCGGTAAACTCCGGCAACAAATAATGAAACTGCCAGACAAATCCAAGCTCGCGGCTGCGGAACTCCGCCGCCTCGTCTTCCGAGAGCTTACCCAAATCGAGTTGGGCGAAGTATACGTCACCTTCGGAAGCCCTATCAAGCACTCCGAGCATGTGCAGCAAGGTACTTTTTCCGGTACCAGACTCGCCAACAATGGCCAGCATCTCTCCGGTCTGTACCTCAAACGACAGGTTCTCAAAGAGCACTAAATCGGAGTTGCCCGAGCGAAACACCTTTTTCAGGTTTTGCGCTCGTAACAGCACGTCTTGAACAATTGGATGCAGGCGTTCTCCCGCGCGACACAAATTCCGGCCAAGTCGCTGTAACCAAGTCCGTTTCGGGACTCAGTATGCAAGCCCAAGGCCTACTGGAATTAGATCACGTCTGGGCCGCGAAGTCAGCGACTCTGCGACGGAAGGGACAGAAAGCGTTCCCACGATGGTTAATCTCTTGTCCCTAACCCCACGGCGGGCAATCGAACCTGAAACCTGGTGTCACCGGGAGTCGAAGTCACATTAATGGATCCTCGGTGCTTTCGTACGATCCGCAGCGTGGTATCCAAGCCCAGCCCAGTGCCTTCTCCCACGCCCTTGGTGGTGAAGAACGGTTCGAAGATGCGCGACTGAATCTCCGGCGGAATGCCGGGTCCCGAATCTCCGATCTCAACCACAGCACAGTCTCCCTCGGGGAAAGTTCTGATCCGCAGTTCGCCTTGTCCGTGCATGGCATCGATCGCATTGTCGATGATGTTGGTCCATACCTGGTTGAGTTCGCTCCCATAGGAATTCACCAGCAGAGGACGTGGGGTGGTAATCGCGCTTGATGGTCACGCCCTTTTTCAGCTTGTGGCCCATGATGGTCAACGTATTCTCCAGACCCTTGGTCAGCTCCACATCCTGTACCGGCGCCTGGTCCATATACGAGTACTCTTTAATGGCGCGAACCAGATCCGAGATCTTGGAAGTGCTGTCTTCCAGTTCCCCCAGCAGATCGTTGATCTCAACCAGCGCCGACACACGCTTGAGTGCAGGCTCAGCTGCATCACGGCGGACACCATCGAGCAAGACTTTCAGCGGCGCGGACTGGACGCCTGATTCCACCAGTGCCGATGTGTACTGCCAGCCATCCTGGATTCCATGCTGATGCAGAATTGCTTCGATCTCCTCTTCAAGTTGACTCGCCTTCAGCACGTCGGTCTCGGGCGTCCCCGTGCAGCATGAAGATTCGAAGGTCTCGATGACCTTCCTCTCGTCCGCGGTTAGCTGGTTCTCCTCCAGCGTGCTTGCCGAACTGCGAAACTCAGCGACCGCGCGGCGCAGCCGCTCGGCAGCGCGCCGCGCCGCAGCCGCGGGATTGTTCAACTCGTGAGCCAGCCCGGCCGAGAGCTTGCCCAGCGCAGCTAGTCGATCGCGCTGCTGTTCGCCACGCGTAGCTTCGCGGGTCCGGTCCACCATCGTGGCCACCAGTCGGCGCCCTAATTCAGGCAAGTGGCTGAGCAGTTCATCAAACTTGTCGGCCGGAAAGAGCAAAGCTCGCGAAGGCTCAATCGCCCGGACGGTCGCGGGGAACACCTTCATACGCGAGTACGGCAATAGGCCGGTGACCGCGCCTGCATGGGTGGTGAACACGTTTTCGTTTGTTCCTTCAATCCGCCCCTGCAAGGCGCCCTCCAGGATGACCGCCATTCTGTCAGCAGCGTCTCCCGCACGCACATAAATCTCGCCGGGCTTCATACGCATCTCGATTGCGTTTTCCAGGAACCAATCCAGTTGCTCGTCGGGAAGGTCGTGGAAGACCGCCACGGTGCGAAGTTCTTCTCTGGTCACGTTCGACATCGCTTACACCTTCGCCATATAACGGTGGATGAACTGCACCGCAATTGCTCCCTCACCTACCGCTGAGGCAACACGTTTAATGGAGCCATGCCGGACATCGCCCACGACAAACACGCCAGGCACGCTGCTCTCAAGCAGAAAGGGATCACGGTCGAGCTTCCAGTCTTCGGGAAGCTTCCCGTCTTTCAGAAGATCTGGTCCCGCCAGGACAAATCCTCGCTCGTCGCGGTCAACAGTTCCTTCGAGCCAATCCGTCCTGGGCTGCGCTCCGATGTAGATGAACATGGAAGTGGCGGGCACTCGTTCCACGCTGGTGGTATCGGAACACTGCACCGAAATCTCCTCCAGGTGCGTGTCCCCGTGTACTTCGATGACCGCCGCATGCGTCCACACCTGAATATTAGGAGTCTTCTCGATCTGGTCGATTAGGTAGCGTGACATGGTTGCCGAAAGCGAGTCGCCGCGGACCAACATCACGACTTTGGCTGCATATTGCGCAAAGTTAAGCGCGGCTTGGCCGGCCGAATTTGCACCGCCCACCACGTACACGGTTTCGTCCTTGCAGGAAATTGCCTCCTGACTGCCTCCGCCGTAATAGACTCCCGCGCCCTGCATGCGGTCCATGCCGGGAACATCAAGCTTGCGCCATTGCACTCCAGTTGCGATCAGCACGGCATGACAGGAAATCTCGTTGCCATCGCCAAGCTTCAGAATCCGGTACGGCCCCTCCGCGCGGAGTTCCACGACTTCTTGCGGCGCCAGAATCTCTACGCCGAAACGCTGCGCCTGCATCACTGCTCGACGCGCCAGGTCGCCGCCACTAAGGCCTGACGGAAAGCCGAGATAGTTTTCGATTCGCGAGCTAAGGCCGGCTTGTCCGCCGGGAGCTTCACGGTCGATCATCACCGTCTTCAGGCCTTCGGACGCCCCGTACACGGCTGCCGCCAAACCTCCGGGACCGCCGCCGACAATCGCGAAGTCATAGAACTGCGTGTCGGCCCGCGTCTTGAGTCCAATTTTCTCGGCAAGCTCCGCCGGACTCGACTGAAACATTCGCGTGCCATCGGGAAATAACGTTAGAGGCAACTTCGCGGCATCATCGCCAATGGAAGCGATGAGTTGCTTCACCTCTGGATCCTCGGCTGACAACTCAACGTCGATCCACTGATAGGGAACGTGGTTCCGCGCCAGGAAATCGCGAACCTCATAGGCCTTCGACGACCAGCGCGTGCCCAGCACGCGAATTCCCTCATAGGTCGGGCGGTACGATGCCGTCCAGTCCTCCAGCAGGTCGTCAATGACTGGATACAGGTGCTGGCTCGGCGGGTCCCATGGCTTCAGGAAGAAGTAATGAACGTTGACTTCGTTAATGGCGTTGATGGCCGCGCTGGTGTCGGCGTACGCAGTCAGGAGCGCTCGCTTGGCGTCGGGATAAACTTTACGGGCTTCGTTGAGGAAGCCGATGCCATCCATCTGCGGCATCCGCTGATCGGCCAGCAGCAGGGCGACAGCATCGTTGCGAACTCTGAGTTCGCGCAGCAGTTCCAAACCAGAATCGCCTGAGTTTGCACGCAGTACGCGATACTTCTCACCGTAGCGAGAGCGCAGGTCCCTCTCGATAGCCTTCAACACGTTAGGATCGTCGTCGACAGTCAGCAGCGTCGGTTTCGCCATGCCTGATTCACCTTCACTCCGGTTACCGGCAGTGTTGCTTTCTTAGATAAGGAAATAGTATCGGGCGACTCTCCCCGAGAGCCTCTGAAATGAAAATTAGCATATCGAATTCTTGCCAGCTTTTCAGGTAGTACTCAGGGTTGACAAGACCTTCACCGTAGCGCCGGTTGGAATCATTCGCCAAGCCACCGCGGCGCTGGCGACGGCGAGAGCTGCGCAAATTCCCATCATCAGCCTGAACGCGAACACAAATGCAGCGATAATAGATGATTCGATCGAGGTTGCGGCTGCAGGCTCGATTCCCGGCGGAGGCTTTAGTGCCGCCAGTTTGATTTCGTTTGATCTCAGTTCGGTGCGCGCATCGTCAGGCATCGCAATGCTTGCCAGGCTGCGATTCACGTGAGTACTGAATGTCCGCCACCATGACGACACCGAAAACCGCGATCGCCAGGAGTCCAGCAACCCGAGCCACGGCATTGTTAATGCCTGACGCGGTACCGGCTCGGTCCTGGTCAATGGATTCCATCACGACCGTCGTCAAAGGAGCCACGCTCACCGCCATCCCAAGTCCAAGGACAATTACGCCGGGGAAAAACGTTATCCAGTAGCTACCGCCTACCGATGGCGCCGCGAACAGCAAGAATCCGAAGGCTGCGACCAGCGGACCCACGACAAGGGGCAATCGCGCTCCGTAGCGGACGACCAATCCCCCCGACCAGCGCGACAACAGAAACATGAGCAGAATCAGAGGCAACAGCGCGCCGCCAGTGGCAGTCGCAGAGTAGCCTTGCACCTGGATCAGGTTGAGCGGCAGCAGAAAAAAGAAAATCCCAATCGCTGCGTACAAGAAGAGTGTGAGCAGGTTGGCTCCGCTAAAAGCCTGCGAGCGAAATAGATTCAATGGCACCATCGGCCAGGCAATTTTGGCCTCGATCATTACAAACCCGAGCGCGCAAACAACACCCGCGGCAAGACTCCCCACGACCAACGGACTTCGCCAACCAAGCGTCGCCGATTCAATCAGCCCGAATACCAAGCCGGTTAAACACAACGTGGCCGCAAGCGCGCCCCACCAGTCGATTCGCCGGCGTTCGCGGCTGCGGCTCTCCGGAACGCGCCATACGGAAATGACCAATACTGCCACCGCTAACGGAACGTTGATGAAGAAGGCCCAGCGCCACGACAGGTGCTGAATCAGCCAGCCTCCAATGACCGGACCTATCGCTGTAGTGATCGCTGTCGATCCCGACCAGGTACCGATCGCCCGGCCGCGCTCACTCTGCTCAAACGATGCGCTGATCAATGCCAGACTGCCGGGAACCAGAAATGCGGCCCCAATGCCCTGGATGGCCCGGGCAAAAATCAGTCCATGGATACTCGATGCGAGGCCGCAGAGCAGCGACGCGACGGCGAACACAATCACGCCCAGCAGAAACATCAGTCGGCGACCCAACAAATCGCCCATCGATCCCCCTACCAGGATCAATGCGGCCAGCGTTAGTCCATAGGACTCGACGACCCATTGCACATCGGCAACGTTGGCACCAAAATTTGCCTGCAAGGCCGGCAGAGCCACATTCACAACGGTGCTGTCGATGAAAGCCATGCTCGACGCAAGGATGGTCGCCGCCAGCACCCACGCCCCTGTATTTCCGCGGCATGGCGAAGTCGCAGCTCGAGTGCCAATTACAGCCTCGTCGCAAGGAGCTTTCATCAGGGGTATGGATGTGTTTAGGGGCGGCCGGGGTTCTTTGGGCCGCTATAATGCCAGCCATGTTCCCCTACGATCCAATTCTGCTCGCGGCCGCCAAAACCGTCCCTGAAAGCGTTGACGATGTCTTGCAAACCATGCAGGTCATTGAAGATACGTGTGTCGATGGCGACGGCCTGAAGTGGTTCAGCCAGCTGTATCTCCAAGTGACGCAGGCCGTGGAATGCCGGATCGCCTCCGGTGGATTCAGCGATCCGTCGTGGCTCGCAGGGCTGGATGTGCAATTTGCGCGACTTTATTTCGGCGCTCTTGCGTCATCGCTTTCCGGGCAGCCCGCGCCCGACTGCTGGCAGGTCCTCTTCAACAATCGCAAACAGCCGTTGATTGCCCGCATCCAGTTCGCATTGGCAGGCGTAAACGCTCACATCAATCACGACCTGGCGCAGGCGCTCGTATCCAACTGCCAGGCGACTGGAACCATCCCGCAGCATGGTACCGCACAATACGACGACTATACGGCCCTCAACTCTACGCTGGATAGCCTCATCGAAACCGCTAAGCACGAGTTGCACGTTCGGCTGCTAGGCGATCCGCTTCCACCGGTTTCTCACCTGGAGGACACCATCGCCGCATGGAATATGAGCGCGGCGCGCGAATCCGCATGGAACAATTCCGAACTGCTGTGGCATCTGGAGGACTCTCCGCCGCTTGCTGCAACGTTCATGAACATGCTCGATGGCCTGGCGACCGTGGCGGGTAAAGCTCTGATGGTGCCTGTCCCTGTGCTGATCGCTGCGGCCGGTTCCTGAGCAGCCGGCAAGTTGACTCTCAGTCGCCATCCCGAGCGAGCTTCTTCCGGTGAGGGCGATCAAGTAGTGTTTGCTTCCCTATTCATACCGCAGCGCTTCGGCCGGCAGAACGCTGGCGGCCGACCACGACGGGTAAAGGGTCGCAATGAAACTGACGCCAATGGCGACAATCGCCACTAACACGCCGTCGATGACCCGTGGAGCGAAGGGCACGTAGTCGATGGAATACACTTCAGCGGAAAGTGCGACCAAGTGATAGTGCCCGGCTCCCCACGAAAGCAGATATCCGGCGATCAGCCCCAGCACCGTTCCGATCACGCCGATCAGAATTCCCTGATAGATAAAGATGCGCCGAATCTGACGTTTCTTCGCACCCATCGAAACCAGCACCGCGATGTCGCGCGTCTTCTCCATCACCATCATGATCAGTGAGATCAAGATATTGAGCGCCGCGACAAATACGATCAGCCCGATGGTAATAAACGTTACCACCCGCTCCAGCCGCAGCGCGTGAAAGATCGCGCGGTTCTGCTCCATCCAGTTGGTTGACATGAAGCCCTTGCCGGCCGCGGCTTCCAGCTTCTGCGCGATTTCCGGTGCCTGGTAAATATCGTCGATCTTGAATTCGAGAACCGAAACGACATCGCCGAGGTCGAAGAGCTTCTGCGCGTCAGCGAGCGGAATAAAAGCCCACGAGCTGTCGTATTCGTAGAAGCTCGACGAAAAGATTCCCGTCACCTTGAAGCGCTTGTACTTGGGAACAATACCGAACGGTGTGAGTTCGCCTTGCGGACTAGTAACGGTCACGAGCGAGCCGACGGTAGCGCCTAGCTGGTCGGCCATGTCCTTGCCCAGAATTATCGGCGGCAACGAAGCGGTAACGCGCGCGGAAAGTGGGTTAGGCTCGTCGGGGTCAGGAGGAGAAGACGCACTTTCATCTCTCTTCTGTTCTTTCGGAATTTCGAGGCTGTCGGCCGAGCCGCTCTTAATAGTATCGAGAATATCGCTGACCCTACGCTCATCTTGCGGCACGATGCCCTTCAGAATCGCTCCCTGCGCGCGGGCCCCGCGGGAGATCAGCACCTGTTCGTAGATCGCGGGCGCACCGGCGACGACGTGGGGCTGCTTTTCAAGTCGCGCCAGCAGGCCTTGCCAGTTCCGAATCCCATCGCTTTCGACGCGCAGCAAATTAATATGTGAGGTCGAGCCGAGTAGCCGCTCCTGCAAGTCCTGACGAAATCCGTTATTGATAGCCAGCGCGATGATGAGCGAGGCGACACCCGCCGCTACTCCAACGATGGAGATCACCGTGATAACCCCGATGACGGCCTGACGCCGTTTGGCTCGCAAATAACGTGCCGCGACAAAAAGTTCGAATTGCATTCAGAACACTCAGCGAAGGTTCATTGTAGCGAAAAGCAGGTTGACCACGGATTTGCACGGATGAACGCGATCAGTTCAGTCCTAGAAGTCTCTTGCTAATCCGCATTCCTTCGCGTAATCCGCGGTTAGCTCTTCTGAAGTCTCGGCAGCACGCCGGGCACGCTAGCCCTATATGCGCGAAATGCCGCGCCGAACCGCGCTTCCAACTCTCGGTCCTCCATGCGGATCATCACTGCCCCGGTGATCATGGCGAAGCCCGCCAGCGCATACAACGCAACCAATCCCGTCCCAACGCACCAGCCGATGATCTCGCAGAGATGACCGAGGTAGATGGGGTGGCGGACGCGTGAGCGAATACCGGTTGTGATCAATTGCTGGCGATGGCGATCCGGCTCCAGTTCGGCCAAGCCGGAAACCTGGGCACGGTCAAACCTTTGGAAGGCCGCGCGGTAGATTGAGAATCCCAGAAAGAAGAGGACGGCCGCAGGCGCCCAGGCAAACCAATTCGTATAGACATGAAGCGACCGAAATGGCCACATCAAGAGGAAGGCGACGGTGATGAATCCGCCCCATACAGGAATGATGATTGCATAAGCACGACGCCCACTGGCTCGCCAGCGCTCCACAAACGGATGCACCACCAGCCAGAACAGCGGAATCGTGCCATATACCGAGCAGGCGAGCAAGGCGAGGAGGTCGATAATCGTGCGAGGATTCACGGAGACGTTGGCCTCAGTGCGAGCCGCGTATAGTAGCGGATTGTCTTCCTGAGCGCAGTGCGAGCTGCTCGCGCGGAGTCGAAGGACCGCTATAGCTGCAACGAATCATCGCCCTCCCGCCCCCTTGACCACGCTCTTGCTGATCCCCATGTTCTCGAAGCGGTCATAGACTCGGATCACAAGCGTGTGCTCGTCGCTGACCCCGCCGACAATATCTGCGTTTGCACCTTTGCTCCCGCTTTCGTTCGCGCTTGCCGTTGGAATAGGCACACTAAAATCATAGCTCTCAATTTTGTAATCGGAGATCTTTCCCAAAGGATCGACGGTTTGCCAATCGCCTGCATCCAGCGAGTACTCGCCGTGGCTGATGGGCGAAAAGCTGTCCACCGCACGGAACGTCACGTGTAACTTATTTCCTTCGACCTTGGTGCTGAGCGACTCAATGCGAGGCGGAGTGTTGTCCACCTCGAAGCGCGGGCTGGTGCTCTCGCCCGTCAAAGTATCCTCGGGCGAGTGCGATGGCGCGTCCGACGCGACCACGCGAATGGTGTAGCCTCCGTCAGGAAAAAGGTCGGCGTCAAGATTAACGAACCTATCCTCAATCCCATCACGCAGCAGTTTCCAGCGACTCTCACCATCGCCGCGATAATAGACGCTGTAAATCAGGGAGTCGTCATTTTCATCCTGTGCCTTCCACTTCACCGCGATGGAATGTTTATCGTGGACCATCGGAATGGGTGCGGCATAAGGATTTGCTGTCGAGCCCTCCGGCTCGGAGTGCGTACCCTCCGGGATTCGTGATCCGACGACGACCGTCACATCTTCCACCTCGGGAGCAACGTTCCTGGGCAGGTAATTAAGGGTTACGCTGTCAATGGCCGCGACTGATTGACCAGCGTGCAGCACCGCCTTCCATTGAATGAAGCGTGCCGAAGGTGCATCCACCGGCAGGTCCTTCCGCAGGTCGACCTGCTTCCATGAACTCCAGTTGCGGTCGGGGTTGTCGACGTTGCCGCTCCGCGCAAAGAGTTCAAAATTGCCGCTGCCGCGAACTTCTACTCTTCCCCACTGCGAAAAGTTTTTGGCGTCGAAAACATCACTCTCGTACGTACCTTCGGCAACCAGACCTGGGCCGAGCAGAAAAATCTTTCCCAGATTGCTGGTGGCCGCATAGAGGCCGCCCTTCGGAGCGCGCGCGAATGCAGTCACTTGGTTCGCACTGGCCGTGGCAAGATCGGTGTAGTCGTGGGCGCCGATGACGTAGATTTTGCCGCGATTGCCAGTGCCGGCGAGCAACTGTCCCGCTTGATCGAACGCTAGTGCGTAAACCAAGTCTTCATGCGATGACCAAATCGTCTTCGGCGAACCGTCCGGCGCAATGCGATACACCTCAGACCCACCAACATTGCTTACGTTAGGATAGGGAACCGCCGTGAAGGTGGAAGTAGAAGCGCCGCCGGCTGCTGGACTGCCTTGTGGTCCCAGCGTGATGCCGGACGGAGTTGCCGCCACGGAAGCAGCGCTGCCTACCGGCGCTGGCGACGGAGTTGCGCCGCGCTTCTCGCCGGCTCCGGACGCGTAGATGTTACCCTGGTCGTCGACGGCAAGAGCGGTAATCTCCTTCTTGGGGGCGCTATACAACACGAAAGCTTCACCCTGCGGAGAGATACGATAGATCAGCCCGCTGCCGTCGGTTCCAGCAATCAAATTGCCGGAGTGGTCGAAATCAAGGGCGCGAATTTGCGCCTCGTCACTCTTAAAAAACAGAACGCCATTGCCGTTGCGATCCACACGGAAGATCTCGCCGCGATCCCCGGTTCCGACATACACCTGTCCCTGATGATCGAGTGCTAGCGTCCAAATGTATTTTGTCTTGGGATCGAAGAACACGCTGGCGGTATAGCTGGAATCGACAGCGACCGAAGTTCGTGGGGACTCGCCTTCGGGTCCGGGCTTCGCGCCTTCCTGTGCCGCGGCGACTTCCGCGGTGGTGTGCGAACCCTCGGGGCTCTTGCCAGGAGCTGGCCCGCCGTGGACGATTTTATAGACCTTGCCATCGGGGGACGTGGCCGCATAGATGGTGCCGCTCGGGTCCACCACCAACGCCTGCACCTGCAATTCCTGTGGAGCGAAAATGATGCTGGCCTTGCCGTCGGGCGTCAACTTGTAGATGCGTGCCGGAGATCCTGCCGCGGCATAGGCATTCCCCTGTACGTCAGCAGCCAGACTCCATAGAAAGGTAGAAGGCGACGTGTACAGCGGGTTGAACGCGGGGGCGGGCGCGAGCCTTCCATCACTGCTGATGGCGATCCCGCGGCTGGTACCTTTTTCGAATTCGTCGTACTTAGCCTGTTCCCAGGTGCGCGTTCCTTGTGCCCAACACATTGCGACAAGCAACGGGCAGAAGAGCGCCGCGCGAAGCACTTTCATCATGAGTCCTGAGTGAGCCGATTGGCAGGAATAAGAAAAGCGTACCACAGGGGCGCTCGAGCTCAGAGGTGGCGGATGGGTTTTCCGAGTAAGCGCGCTATAAGTGCGCGTGGGCAACCCGACGGAGTTGCATCGGAACTAAGAGGAGTGCCATGGTCGCGACCCAGCGCCCAGCCCTCGTCCAGGCAAGGAAGGGCGCTGAGGCAAATGGGAATCGGGTCCTCAACACGATTCGTCAGCACAGACAATTAGCGGACCGAGTTCCGTCGTGGCATTTTCGATCTGATCGATGGTGCTGTAAACCGCAAACTTCTTGCCGTCGATGGGCACGCCGCCCGCGTGAATGCCGGTGAGCGTGACCTCATTCTTGTCTTGACTGGTGATCACAAACACTGGCCCTCCGCTGTCGCCGCCCGCAGAGGTGTAATCCGCTTCGTTTACGCACAATAGTTCGTACTTGACGCCTCTCTGCGTAAGCTTGTCATCAGTGCATGCGTCGGTTATTTTGCCCTCGGTTCTGCCGCCGGTCGAGCCAACTTTAGTAATCGATTGGCCAACTACGAATGTCGCGCTTTTCGCAGTGATCTTGAAGGTTGGCGGAGGATTATTGCCTCCAGCCCAAGTAGCTTTGTTCAAGTCAGGCCTCGCGATATAACCCAGCGCATCGGCAAGGGTGCCATTGTTGACCTCTGCGAACAGGCTGTCGCTACAGCGACATCCCCGGCCACCCGAACACTTAACTTCCGTGGCGCCTCTCCCGCACTCCAGCGCGTTCAATAGAGGTGGATTGACCGTTTCTTTTCCAATTTGAGTAGTGTCCGGAGAGGTATTCAGCGGTTGAGAAAAAATAGTTCCTTTAAGCTGGAAAGGTTTGTTGCCACAATGTGCGGCCGTAACGAAGCCAGCCTTCCCCTGGCGAATGGCGACCACACCGAGTGTGCATTCTTCTCCCCCGTCTGCCTGAATGTTGAGACCCCCGTACAGAGGACGGATGCGGTCGGTAAGAGACCCCTCGGCAGTTCTTCTCCCGCAGGCACTATATTTACCGCCAGACGCGGGATGCCTAAAGCATCCAGCTCCGTTTGCACTGCAGCGGCCGCCGCGGATGACTCAACCCCAACTTTCAGCCGATTCTTGCGATCGTCGATGCCGGTCAGCACCACTCCATCCATGGGCAAGACGCGCGACCTCATATGGCTATACCAATCCTGCAGTTCGAGGAACGTGTACTGTCCCGCTAGGACCCTGATATGACGTTGGGGTGGACGCTTGGAGCCCAAGACATCCGTGATGGCCTGGTCTAGCTCGTCAACATCGCCTGCTTGGCCGGGCACTACGTAAACATACAAAGTGTCTTTGTCTTCATCGACGAACATTCCGCCGAAGCCATGAACCTTCATGCCGATGTCAGCGAAAGCGTCGTGGATATTTCCGATCGTTTTCTCCTGCGACTGGACTGCAGGCGTGCCAGCCAACGCAATCAGAACAAGTGATAGCACCAAAGCGAAGGCGGTCGTGTTGATCGAGTTTATTGGGCGAGTCGTCGTTACGTTTTTCATGACATTGACCTCCTTTGGTCATTGGTTTTGCAGCGAGGATGCTCAGAAGCGGGGAGCCAACTTCACCGCGGAAGCCGCTCCCCACCGGGAGTGCGCGCGTAACTCGGCCAGAACTACAACGCTCTCCCTAACCAAAAATTGAAATAACCCATGACTTTGTCGAGACCGGATTTGGACGCTGCTCTTTTGAGTGCGTCACGACGGTGATCAACAACGGCCGCCTAAGACCATCCCGAGGGTGCGGGTGCGCTCGATGAAGCCATCAGCAACGCCGCCTCGCGCGCATCGAAATGCGGCTGGGCGGCGATAAGCCTTTGCATCTCGGCCAGCGTCAGGAAACAACCTCCTATACGGAATGCCCAGGCGACAGCGTCCTCGCCTCGCAACTCCGGCGAAAACCCGGGATGCTCTTGAAGGAAAAGAGCGACCTCTTCCAGTCGGCTGGCTTGCATGGGTCCTTGGCGTTTCATAACGACCTCCGCTGGCTTCAATGTTGGGCGGTGCGATTTCAGGGGCACCGCCTCGATTTGGATCTCTCCGCTATCCGGAGGGGGCCGTCTTTCCCCCTCCGGTAGCCTTCCCCGAGAGAGCGGGCGATAAGCCCTGCCTATTCAATTTCCCGCTCTCGTGAGCACAATGCGCCGGTTCCGCTTTTGCTTCAATGGTTAGCGGATGATTTGCGGATGAGTTTTGTATGATCGTCTAACTATCTGATGAATGATGAGTTAGGCGCACATATGATCAAAGTCTGGCGCTCTGGGGTGTGGTTGGCAACGGTCTTTCTGGGGGCACGATCCGCAGGGAGAGCTGAGAATCGCGGTTTTGGATTGCGCAGATCTAGGAAAGGCGGACGCTAGAGCTACCAAAAAGTGGATAAGCGCTTTGGCCGGATATGGCCGGAGGGAACGCAGATGCAGCGAGTCAACGCGTAATAGAAAAGGCGAGACACGCCGCTGTGGCGGAGTCCCCGGGGACGGTGGTTCCAAGTCCAAAGCCGCCTCTGGGGATCGCCCGCTATTTGATCGTCAGGGTGATGATCTGTGAACCGGTCACCACGTAATCGACCGGAGTGGACGCTTCATCCACGGCGGACTCCCCCACGACGATCATGTCCTGCGTGCCACGCATGCCATCCATTACGTTCATTACCGACAACGGCAACGTGGGCATTACTTTGTCGTCCACCATCGCTTGCGGGTTTGCCTCAAGCAGGGAGACGTAAAGCTCAGAATTCATGTGCTCTTTGTTGAGCAGTGCAATGGTGGACCCCAGATCGAGGCGCCGGCTCATGGGACCCGAAACGCGACGCATCTTGTCAAGGGTGTCTCCGTCACTAACCAGAATACGCAGCGTGCCTTTCGGGGTGGACGTCGGAATCTTCATTGGAATCTGCCGCACAATGCTTTCTCCGCGATACGGCCGCAGCAGAGTCTCGATGGTAATTTGATCACCCGGACGAGCTTCGGTGACGTCGGTGCGGGCGGTTTCCAGGCGCGCCGAGCGGCGGTCTGGAACCAGATCGAAATTCAATTCCACCCCTTCGATCTTAGGCGTTGCGTAAGGATTCTCGAAGATGCGGCTGAAGTGTTCGCCGATGGAGAGGGCGATGCCATACGCTGTCGGAGTCGTGCCATCAAGCGGAGCATACATGTTCTGCACACGCAGCTTGGGATAGCCCAAGACGTCAATATCGCCCCGCAAACGATAAGTCGTGTCCTCACCGTATTCGTTCATCCCCTGGATGGCATTGAACACCGTAGCCATCATGGCGGCAGGGGTGACCTTGGCATTGTTCAGCACTTCGTAATGGAATTGCTTGGGATGCGAGACTCCGTTGAAGGTGAGGGTCACCGGGATCATGTGTGGCTCGCGATCGAAGCGGCCCATGATACCCGCGCGACGATCTTGGACGAATGCGCCGACCGGCTCGGTGGTGTTAACGATCTTGAAGGAATTCTGTGGCGAAGGCAGAGTGGCCAGCACTGTCGCCTTAGTCATGGGCATATCGACGCTGCCCGACTGCAGTAGAGGGTGCCCGCACGCCAGCAGGTGGCTATCGTCGAGATAGGTGACCGTACAGGTACCGGCGATATTCATATCGCCGCGCACCAGAATTGCGCTGACCGCGGAGCCCGGCACTAGTGGTTCAGGCTGCTTATCGTTGCTGACCGAGCCTGCACCCATCACGGGCACGACACCGGCTGAAGCAAAGTCTTTGGAGAAGAGGCGAATTGTATTTTCGGTGAATCCGGTGAAGACCAGCGGAGTCTCAATCGGCTTGAGCAGGTTCGCATAGCTTGCATCCTGCTGCTCTGGAAAGACGGCCAAGCCGGGTCCCGAAGTTCGCGCCGCCTCCTGCTTTCCGCCGGACAACCCTCGCGCTTCTTCGGGAGCGGAGGTCTTATCCATAGCATCAATTTCAAGCATTTCGCTGGCGGGAGTGATGCCGGCTATCGGTTCTTTCGAAAACTCGCCAATTCGATAGGCGATAGCGCCCACGAGTTTGCCATCAATGTAAACCGGACTGCCGCTCATGCCGGCGACCACGCCGAAGTACTCCACTTTTTTGCCGTGCAGCCGCGCCAGGATCACGTCGGCTTTCGGGCCGGCCATATTGCGCAATACGCCAAGAATCTCGACATCCATCGGCTCAGGAGTGACGCCTTCAAAGACGGTGTAGGCCACCCCATGCATACCGGCCTTGACCTGGTCTTCCGGCATGATCTGACACTTTTGGCTTTTCGGCGGCGAGATCGGCCAGCGCAGTGAAGCAGAGTAGTACCAACGAGACGGCGTTGCGCAACATGTTCCTCATCCCTTACCTTAAGCCGCGGAGCGGCTTTGCCACCAAGATCGGCGATCCCCAATACGCCCGAGAGCGTCGCCAATAGGACAGCCACGATTGGCTGAATGGACTGTGGCAGTGCTTCTGACGTTAGCACTTGGGCACTTTTCTGCGGACCGCAGCGAGTCAAAGAGGCTGAATTTGCATTTATACTAGCAGACAGTCCGCCCCAAGAGGCATCCTGATGTATTCTGAGAAACACCTTAATTGTTCCGGTATTTCACCTGTCGCTCTTAGCCCCCTGAGAATGGCCGCGCTTATCGTGGTGGCGAGCGTTCTTTGCTTCGCCATACCAGCACCCGCGCAATCCTCCAGCGGCAACGATTCGGGCACACAAACACAATCGCAGCCAACCAAGAGCCAGCAAGAGCAGATGCCTGCCGAAGCCGGAGGTCCAGCGGGAGAATCCGGCTCCATCGCCGTGCCTAAGAAACCGGACACCGAGGAAGCGCCTCCTCCGCCCAAGCCGAAGCAGCCTAGTGACAATCCGCAATACTCGTTGCACGTCGACGTTCCGGTGGTGAGCGTGGATGCGCGCGTGTTGCAGAAGGACGGTCGTCCGCTGGCCTTGCCTGAAGAGGTGGCGAAGGAGCACTTCAAGAT
Organism: uncultured Acidobacteriaceae bacterium; assembly: GCA_963755865.1. Taxonomy (GTDB): domain Bacteria; phylum Acidobacteriota; class Terriglobia; order Terriglobales; family Acidobacteriaceae; genus Bog-257. The sequence goes on from CAVWLY010000013.1 coordinate 249,028, forward strand.
TTAGGAAGATGGTGTTCCGCAGCAAATTCAGAGCGTCACCATGAGCAAGGCGCCCATCACGGCCGTACTGCTTGGTTGAATTCGCCGCCACCAATTACAACTTCATGTATGACGCATTGAATGCGTCATACACCTTCGCCTCGAATCTGCAGCCGCAGGACTGGGTGGCCATCGAAGAGTTCGACATGAAGACGCACATCCTGCTGGATTTCACCCAGGACAAGCAGGCGGTCTTTGGCGCGCTTAACATGCTGCGTATTCCCGGGTTCAGCGAAACCAACGTCTTCGATGCTATGTATGACACGCTGGACCGCCTGGATCGTATCCCCGGCCACAAGGAATTGGTTGTGGTCGCCAGCGGTCGCGATACTTTCAGTAAGATCACCCTCGATACCATTCTGAAGAAAGTCAAGGCCACACCCAACGTGACTATCTATACCATCTGCACTGGCGAGGCTTACCTGGAAATGGTGGACGCAATGGCTGGAAACGAATCCCAATGTTTCCATGGCGCTAATGGACTACGTGCAGGCCAAGAACCAGATGGCTACCTTCGCCCGGATGACCGGCGGACGCAGCTATGCTCCGCGGCTGATGGGTGAAATGCCCGACATTTTCCGGGAAGTCGCCCAGGCAATTCGCAATCAATACACCATCACCTACAAGCCCACCAACACCAAACAAGACGGCACCTATCGCAAGTTGAAGGTGGAATTGGTTGGACCCAACAATAAGCCGCTCATCATCAAGGACGAGAAGAACCACGACATCAAGTACACGATTGCGGCGCGTGATGGCTACACCGCCAAGCACGAGGTGGAATAGGGCCAATTCGCGAATACCCTGCAACGGGTTCGACTAGCCGACCAGTTCGGAACGATCCGCCCTTCGTGAATGCTAAAATCGAAGGTTTCCTACCCCATTCTGGAAGGATTGCCATCATGTCAGAAGCCGTCGCACACCTTGCTGCCTCCGCACCCGCCCCCTTGGTTTCGCTTACCGAAGATGAAGTGCTCTTCCGCGACACGGTTCGCCAGTTCGCGGACGAAAGCGTCCGGCCCTACGTCAAGGAGATGGACGAGAAGGGCGTCTTCGAGCCCAAGCTCATTGATCAATTCTTTCAGTTGGGTTTGATGGGCATTGAAGTTCCCGAGCAATACGGCGGCGGAGGAGGCACCTTCTTCGAGGCGATCCTCGCGGTGGAGGAACTGTCACGCGTCGATCCTTCCGCCGGAGTCATCGTCGACGTGCAGAATACGCTGGTTAACAATGCGTTCCTGCACTGGACCACGGAAGAGCAGAAGAAGCGCTATCTGCCTCGCATGTGCAGCGACACCGTAGGCGCCTACGCGTTGAGCGAAGCCGGTTCGGGTTCCGACGCCTTCGCTTTGCAAACCCGAGCGGAGTTGAAGGGCGACGAGTATGTCCTCAACGGCCAGAAGCTTGTGGATCACCAACGGCAAGGAAGCAGGAGTCTTCATCCTGCTGGCCACGATCGATCCTTCCGCCGGATACAAGGGCATCACCGCCTTCATCGTCGAGAAAAGCTTTCCTGGATTTACCGTCGGCAAGAAGGAAGACAAGCTCGGCATCCGGGCCTCCAGTACCTGCGAGTTGATTCTGGAAGATTGCCGCGTGCCCAAGAACAACGTGCTGGGCGAAGTCGGCAAGGGCTACAAGATCGCCATCGAGACGTTGAACGAAGGCCGCATCGGCATTGGCGCGCAGATGCTCGGACTGGCGCGCGGCGCGTGGGAGTTCGCCGTCAAGTACGCGCAGGAACGCAAGCAGTTCGGCCGCGCTATCGCGGAGTTCCAGGGTATCCAGTTCCAGATTGCGCAGATGGCCACCGAGATCGAAGCAGCCCGCATGTTGCTCTACAACTGCGCCCGCATGAAGGACGCGGGCATGAACTTCGTGAAGGAAGCGGCGATGACTAAGCTCTACACCTCGCAGGTTGCCGAGCGCGTGGCCTCGCTTTGCGTCGAGATCTACGGCGGCTACGGATTCACCAAGGACTACCCGGTGGAGAAGTTCTTCCGCGATTCGAAGATCGGCAAGATCTACGAAGGCACGTCAAATATGCAGTTCCAGACCATCGCCAAGCTGGTGATGGGCAAGTAACGCCCCCACCCGCAGGAATGGAGAAGTCTCCTAACTCTCATCCCGAGTCCAGTTCGCCGTCGCGATCGGACTCGGAGGATTCGCGTTTTCTGTCACTCCGCACGGAGAAGAGGCGAGGCTGCCTGGTAACGTCGACCCCAACGCCTCTCGGCCACTTTTGTCACTCAATTTTAATCATGACTGGCGTTGCACCGATGTAAATTGTTAGATTGGCGGTCGATCGCGATTGTTCCCATGCTCTGGCTCAAACTTACTGGTGGTTTTCTGTGCACCGTAGCAATGCTGGCCGCTCAGGACCTTCCCCCCGGCACCGCGTTGCCCGTGATGCTGAACTCTTCCCTGGACGCCAAGAAGGACAAACCCGGCGAAAAAATCGAAGGAAAGATAATGCAGGATGTGCCGTTGCCATCGGGAGGGCAAGTAAAGTCGGGGTCCCACGTCATCGGACATGTGGTAGCCGTGACCAAGCCGGGGATCGCCGGCTCTCGCGTCGCGGTCACTTTCGACCAGATCCAGGAACATGGGCAAGTGATCCACCTGTCGGTCAACCTCCGCGCCTTGGCATCCACGGAGAGTGTTTTTGACGCGAAACTCCCCATGGGTAATCAATCAGACTCTGAGTCGTCGGACGAGTGGATGACGAAACAGGTGGGCGGCGATGTAGTGAATCGCGGACGCGGCATAGTAGCTTCGAATACCGGCATCGTTGGCAGGTATACAGGATCAGGAGTTTGGGGAAGGCTGACAGCCGAATCGGACGCTGGCTGCTCGACCACGAATGGGAACGATAATGAGCAGGCGCTTTGGGTGTTTTCAACCTCAGCATGTGGTGTGTACGGCCTTAACAACGTGCGGCTAACGCACAACGGCAGCTCCACTCCAGTCGGACAGATCGAACTTCAATCCGATAAAGATTTACAGGTTCGCAGTGGTAGCGGATGGCTGCTGGTAGTCAACTCGGCCGCGACGCATTGAGAGTCGATTGTAGTGTTTTCCGCTACGGCAGAACCCCGAGTTCGGAATACAACTCGGTTGGCTTATAGATAACTCCATCCTTCATGGTCAGTGAAGTTCTTCGCACATCGCTGATGTTGACTGCTGGATTTCCGTCGATTAACACCATGTCAGCCAACTTGCCTGCGGTAATCGAACCGAGTTCTGCGTCGCGCTTCATGATCCTGGCGGCGCCCAACGTGGCCAGTTGCAGAACTTTCGGCGGTGGAATTCCAGCCTGAGTGTCGAGTTCCAATTCGCGTTGCAGCGTGAACCCCGCCATGGAATCGGTGCCCGCCTCGATCGGGATGCCGGCGCGATAGAGCACGCCGACCAGATCGACCATTTTCGCGAACGACTGCCGATAGCGAGCCTCCATGCCTTCCGGCGGCGTTATCCCACCGGACAACAATCCGCGGCGCACCTGGGCCGGCAAGCGATTCTCGACAGGCTTGTATCCGGGAGGAACTTCGCCGGGACGGGCGACGATGGTTTCCTCGAAAACACTCATGGTGGGATCGAGTGTTGTGTGGTGCTCCTGCAGGAGCTTGACAAAGCCCTGCACTTCCGGCGAATTCAGGTCCAGGTCGGCGGCACGCTTGGCGGGCTCGCTGAATCGTGCGGGAGTTCGGGTCTCCTTCACGTCCGGCATGAAGTTCAGGATGAGAAAGTTTACGTGCTGTATCTCGTCATAACCCAGCTTGACGCATTGAGATGCCGTCATGAACGCCGGGATGTGCCCACTTACCCGCAATCCATTCTTGTGAGCTTCGTCAATGATCGGCGGCACCAGCTCGGGACTGACTGAGCTGTAAATCTTGATCTGTACGTAAGCGAGCTTGACGTAGTTGTCCACCGCGGCGCGTGCTTCGGCCTCCGTGGAAACCAGTACTTTTGTCGGTCCCTGGTACGGGCCCCGGCCGTCAATGATTCCGGCGATGATGATGCGCGTGCCAATCTCAGTACCGGCTTCGATCCGCTTACGTCGCGCCAGAAGGGTGTCAGTATCGTTGGCCAGGTCGCGCACCGTGGTCACGCCAGCCGCCAGATTCAAGAGCCCATCATTATCACCAACGTGCGCATGCATGTCCCACAGACCGGGCAGCAGGGTCTTACCGGTTGCGTCCACGATTTCGGCATCCGGGGGAGCGGGCACCGCAGCGGCGGGCCCCACCGCTTTAATGTGATTGCCCAGTACGACCACGTTTTGATCCCGCAACATTGTGGCAGTGGTTGCATCGAAGACATCGGCATGCGCAAACACAACACCATGTGACGGCCGATGTGCCAGCTTCTTCGCTATCTCCGCCGCTCGCCCTTGCATCACTTGCTCCTGCGTCTTTTGCAGATCCTTGGCTACGGCCTCCCAACCTTCCGGCACGATCATGCTCCAACTGCTGCCAGTGGCGAAGAGGTGTCCGTTTTCGTCGAGCCAAACATAGGAAGGAGAAAAATCGAGTCCACTAACCGAATACAGCCTGACCTGCTGCTTCTTGCCACTCACTTCAACATTCTGCTCGGTAACGCGTTCCACTTGCGCCTCACCGGCGGGCAGCAGCGCGATCCTCCCACCATTGACCAGCGCGGCATGTACCAGTAGGGCGATCTCTGACGGTGCGCCGTTCATCGCAATGTAAACTGCGGGCGCTGCAACTTTCTTCTGTCCGTGCTCGGCCGCGTTGGTCCATCTCGCCGTCTGCCCTTCGATGGAAAACTCTTCATGGACCGGCGACTTCAGGTAATCGTTTCCGCTGATTGATTCCGCTATCGGAATGCTCTTCGAATCCAGCGTCATGAGACTCGTTGTTTTGGGGCCTCGTCCGCGGTCGTTGAATTGGAAAAACGCATGCAGCTTGCCGTCAGGTGTCGTCCACGTAGCCTGCTGACCAGCGAGGCTGCCCATAATCAGCACAGAATAGCGGGCCGCACCTGCGGGAATATCAGCCGGCATAGGCGGAACGTTGCTCGTGGCAGTGCCGGACTGCTGTCCATTCACGCGCAGCACACCTAGCAGCAGAGCAGTGAGAAGGAACAGCATCCAATTCCAGGTTCTGCGACTCACGCGTATCTCCGAGTTTTTACCGAGCTGCTACGCGGTTCCCCAGATCTCTCCAATGACGCGTTGAAAGTTTGCACCCAGCACCTTCTCAATCACGGATGATGGTTGTCCGCGCTTCTGCAGTTCTAACGCGATAATTTCCATATGGTCGGGACCATTCAGAGTCGGAACGTACGGATAACGGTCCTCGCCCGGCGCACCAATGCCGAGTTGCTTGCGCCGCGCTATATCAGCGTCAAACGCCTTCTGCTGCTCGGGGGTTAGAGCGACCGCTTGGATGGAACCGTCGGAGCCTATACCGACATGGTCGGTTCCGCAAACGTTGATGGCGTGCAGCAAGTGTTGCATAACATGTTCACGTGTGGGCACGGTCGGCGACGCAACCAGGTATGGCATCAAGTAAACGCCAAAGTATCCATCATGGTCCGCTAGCGACTTCAGAATTGAGTCGGGCTTGTTGCGGGGATGTTGATAAATTGCCGCACATCCTGAATGGCTGATGAGCACAGGCTTAGAAGATGAGTCGATGGCTTCGGCGGTCGTGCGATAGCCGCTGTGGCTCAGATCGATAGCCACGCCAATCTCGTTCATGCTGCGAACCGCTGCTAAGCCGGCCTTGCTCAAACCTGCGTTGTCCGGCTCCAGACAGCCATCGCCGAAGGCTCCGCGATTGTTGTAGGTGAGCTGCATGATGCGGACTCCTAGGCGGCGGAACATCAGGATCCGACCAGGATTTTCTTCCAAAAAGCTGCTGTATTGAAAGCCAGGGAGTATGCCGATCTTCTTGTCACGTTTGGCTCGAGCGATGTCGGAACAAGCTCGCACCACCATAAAGGCTTGGGGAAAGTGTTCCACCAGGGCGTCAACATAAGCGAGATTTTCAACCGTGCCTTCGAATGTTTGGTCAGACACGGTGAAATTGATCGCGGTTATACCAGAATTACGGACCACTTCAACGGCCGTCGGCGTAGGAAGAGAGTCCGTCTCCAGGAACGGGCTGCATAGCGAATCGATGACAATGCTGTCCTTGTACAGAGTGGCGATATTGGCCGGAGTGACGGGGGCAACCTGTGCGAAGACACTGGGCGTAAACTTCGCCAGCACAAGCAGCTTAGGAAGAGCGGCTAAGAAATCCCGTCGATTCATAGGTGGGGTCAGTCGGCAACGGATTATATAACGCGAACTCGTCTGGCGTTCGGGCAAAATGAGGCGTTCGTGCTAGCATTCCTCCACCGCGATATTGCTGTTCGATATGCATTACCGATCGCTGCGAAAAGGAGCGTCCGCATGAAACACATCCTTGGAATAATCATTGCTCGTTTTCTGTTGGGTTGTCTGGTGGTTGCGCAAGCTCCTCAGCAAGCACCGGCGCCGACGCAGGCAGAACGAATGATGGGCTACTTTGTGGGCGATTGGAAGCTGGAGGGCACCATGAAGGTCAGCCCCACTGCCCCGGCCGGGCCTTTTACCTCCACGGAACGCAGCGAATGGGTACCGGGTAGCTTTTTTGTCGAGACGCATTCTTCCATGAAGTCGCCTATGGGCAGCATCCGCGGGATGCGGGTGATGGAATACAACCCTGCCGACAAAACCTATACCTACAACGCCTATAACAGCCTCGGGGAACACCAAATCGCCGTCGGCCACGTTCAAGGCAATGTTTGGACGTGGACCGCGGAAGAGAAGATGAATGGCGCTACCGTGAACGGACGCTACACAATCACTCTTGTCTCACCAACTGCGTACACGTTCAAGTCTGAGGTATCCACGCCCAGCGGAGGATGGAGTACGGTCATGGAAGGCAAAGCTACTCGTGCGCCACAGCCGCCTTCAAATTAGTGGTCAGAAGCTACGCGAAAAGCGGCTCTGAGGCGCCGCGTTGCGAATCCTCCCCTCGCCAGCGCTGCTCCGGTCTTGGCTACGTTACTGCTTAAGGTGTCTAGTGATGGCGTCCATCCAAGCCAGCTTGCCATTCATGAAGACGCGCGGCTGCTGAAGCGCGGAGCAATCGCGTAGTAGAGTTGCACCACGACAATGAAAGCAATGCTCCAATAAGTATTAAACACACACAGCAGCGCGCCCGATGCGTAGAGCGCTTGGGCAATTATGATCCGCCGCTTTATCGCCGCCGAGAAGTGAGGTGGCATGTCCTCGTTCACCAGCCCGCTTCCCACCGCACACACCCAACTGAAGTACAGGGCGACCCCCAGCAGCAAGATGTTCAGCCAGTAGGTGAGCAAAGCCAGACGATAGGCCGTGAACTCCGCCAGAAACGCGGTGGAGAACGGGGTGATCGACACCACAAACAGGAAAGCAATGTGAATCCAGGAAAGACTGCGGTCGGAGCGCACCAGATGGTTGAGTTGCGTCTGCTGGCCGACCCAGAAAATCCCCAGCGTCATGAAACTCATCGCGTACATCAGGAGCCGTGGAGAAAGCGCGACTAACGCGTGCCAAAGATCTTGCTCGTTGTGAACAGACTCAACTGCGGGGGCTCGAAGATCCAGAACGAGCAACGTCATCGCCACCGCGAAAATACCATCGCTCAGTGCCGCTAGACGCTCCACGCTCTGACCAGCGATACGGTTGTAAGGCGTCGTCATCGATGTCGTCCACCTCTTGCTCTGCTACCCGCGACCGCTCCAAATATTGTTTCGGTTCCCAGAATCCTGAGGCGTGAATTACTCCAGCCGGTTGATGATGGACGCGACATATCCCGCCCCGAAACCGTTATCGATATTCACAACGCTGACATTCGACGCACAGGAGTTCAACATGCCGAGCAGGGCTGCAATTCCCTCATACGAAGCCCCATAGCCCACGCTGGTGGGAACCGCAATAACCGGAACGCCGACCAGGCCGCCAACCACGCTGGGTAGCGCACCTTCCATCCCGGCACAAACGATCACCACACGAGCCTGCGTTAGCGCTTCACGGCGTGCCAGCAGCCGATGGATGCCGGCTACGCCCACGTCGTACAAGTGCTGCACCTCGTTGCCCATGGCTTGCGCCGTGATCACGGCCTCTTCGGCAACAGGGATGTCACTGGTGCCGGCGGAGACAACAACGATCTTCCCTTTGCCGTAAACGGTCTCATCCTGCGTCAGCGTGATGGCGCGCGCGAGTTCGTGGAATGTTGCTCCGCGAAATTTACGCTTTACCGCGCGAAATTGACCCTCCGAAACCCGCGTCCCCAGTACGTTGTGGCCATGTTGCGCAAGCCGCGCAAAAATCTCCCTGAACTGCTGCGGAGTCTTCCCCGGCCCAAAGATGACCTCGGGCATGCCGACACGCAATGCGCGATGATGGTCCACGTTGGCAAAGCCGAGATCCTCGAAAGGAAGATGCCGCAGCTTCTGCACTGCTTCCTCGGATGAAAGCTTGCCGCGTTTCACCTGGTCGAACAGTTTCTTAATGGCGTCGGAAGTCATAGAGGCAGTTGTCAGTAGTCAGTTGCCAGTTGTCAGCCTAAAAAGAGTTGCGGGTTTCAAGCTTGGGAACTCACGATGCAAGTTCTGATCGGGTGAGGCAGCTTCGCCTTCCGAAAAGCGGACCGCGATATTACCAAATGGTACGATGTGAAACTTAGATGCCGCACCGACCACATAACCCCGCGGACTCTGACCGTCGCCGTTACCGGCGCCAGTGGCTCCATCTTTGCCAGGCATTTTTGGATGCTCTTGACCGCGACGAGCGCGTCGCAACCGTTAATCTTATTCTCTCTGATAGTGGACTGCGAGTGATGGCCGAAGAGCTCCAGGTATCGGGCCGCAACGAGTTGATCAATAAACTTCTGGGACGATCTTCGCAGAAAATCCGCCAGCAGAATAATTCCGACATCGGCGCCAACGTGGCCAGCGGCTCGTATCAAACCGACGCCATGGTCGTGCTGCCCTGCAGCATGGGAACACTGGCGCGCATCGCCCATGGAATGGCGATCCAGCTCATCGAACGCGCTGCCGATGTCTGCCTGAAGGAGCGCCGGCCGCTGATCCTGTGCGTGCGCGAAACGCCGTTCAACCTTATCCATCTGCGCAACATGACGCTCGCCGCCGAGGCGGGAGCGACCATCTTTCCAGTCATCCCGGCGTTTTACTTCCATCCGGTTTCGACTGACGAGATTGCACGCGAGTTCGTCAACCGCGTCCTGGCACATCTGGGATTGCCGCAGCCGGACGCGTATCAGTGGAAGGGCGAGTGAGCAATGGTTGCCGCGTAGAGAAGACGTCGCTAGTGCGGCTCAACGTCACCAGATAGTCCATCGCTTCCTCCCGGGTTTCGAAGGTCGGAATCTGGCGTCCAGAGAAGCTGCGGATGGAGTCATAGAACGCTTTGGGAAGGTTCTCGGTCAGCACCCAGGCAGACCGCTTCAAGTGAGGACGATCGAAGACTGCGGCGATCTTCACATGCTCGACGGCATCGCGATTGAATTGCGCACCCGTGAAGTCGCCCAGCAACAACACCGACCCTAGCGGCTCGCGAGTGACGAACTCGGGCAGCAGATCTGCGACCGTAGCCACTTCTTCGGCCGCGCAATGGCTGCAATCCACCAGTAGGATGCGCTGGTCCCGATAGCGTAATGAACCGAATGCGATCCAACGGCTACTCCTGTCATGTGGTTCGATGCAGCGTCGTCCGTAAAGCCCCAACTCCTCAAGTTTGCGCAGTTTACTTCAGAACGTCCCGGTGACTCAAGCAGCGGCTTCCTGCGGAAGTGAACTCGCGACCCCGCTTCGTGGTAGTTTGGAATCATGATCCACGAGATCTTTCCGGTCGGCCCGCTGCAATGCAATTGCTCGGTGATCGGCGATGACCAGACAAAGGAAGCCATGGTCATCGATCCGGGCGATGACATCGACGACGTGATGGCCGTCATACAGCGTCACGGACTGACGGTGAAGCAGATTGTCGTCACCCACGCGCACATCGATCACATTGGCGGAGCGACCAAGCTGAAGCGACTGACCGGCGCTCCTATTCTGCTAAACCAGAACGACAATGCCCTGCTGAAGATGCTGGACGTGCAGGCGACATGGATCGGCATGCGTCCTCCGGAGAAGGTTGTGATTGACGCCAGCCTTAGCACGGGCGACAAAGTTCGCGCCGGCAGGCCTGGTGGGAGAGGTGCTCCACACGCCGGGTCACACCGAGGGGAGCATCTGTCTTGTATTTCGCTCCCGAGAAGAAACTGATAGCGGGAGATACTTTGTTCGCTGGATCCATCGGCCGCACCGATTTGCCGGGCGGCTCGTACGAAAAGATCATGCAGTCATTGCATGGCCCTGTGCTGGCACTGCCGGACGAGACTATCGTCGTACCGGGACACGGTCCGCTCACCACCATCGGCGAAGAGCGCGCCAGCAATCCTTTCCTGTTACTTTGAAATAGCTCGCTTTTCGCTTTTCGTCGCACTCCGCGCTTCGTGGCTTCCCCGCCGAACAGCATTCACTGGTTGTCGAAATTCGCGGGCGCAGGATTTCTCTCCTAGTCTGCCGCAGGTTCGCTTAACACCGTCCCTTTGATGACATCTGGGTTCCGCGCCTCAGGCGGGCGGTAGAGATATTTTGTTTTGGCGAAGAGCGTAGAGCGAAAGGCGAAAAGCGCCTCCCCATCAACTGCCAATTCCTTAAACAAACTGCGCACGATTACGCTCTGCGGAATGACCAGCACAAAAACATAAGAAAGAATGGTCCCACCGATCACACCGACGGAGCCGATGTGCCGAACCAGCGTGATAGACAATGCAATATTCACAACTGCCGCCACGATCGAGAGAAAAGCTTGTTCGCGCGTCCGGTTCAATGCCGCCAGCAAACAGGACTCGACGTTCATGAATCCGTTAATCAACACCCACACTCCCATAGCGAGCAGCAGAGAAAACGCCGGCACCGCCGCAGGTCCCGCCCACAGCCGAATCAATACGCGGCCAAAAACAACCAGCACAGCCACGCAGCAGAGATTCAGGGCCACAGTGCATGTCATGATGAGAGAGAAGGTACGTCGTATCCAGCCATAATCCCGCTTGGCATAGGCCTCCGAGTAGGCAGGCCACAGCGCAGGGAAGATCAGCGATTGCAATACCGCCGCGAGCCCCACCAGTCGCCACGTAACACTGTAAGGGGTGACCTCGGCGGCTCCAAGATAATGGCTGACCACGATATTGTCGGAACTGAAGACGACCACCGCCGCCACTTGGATCAGGAAAAACGAAGAGCCGGAACGAAACAGCTCCCTGCTGGTCGAACTGTCGATCAGCGCTCGACGGGGCACAAGCCACGGCTTGCTCCACGCGATCACAAGAACCAGATTAGCGAGGCTGGCGAAGGTAAGGCATCCCACCGACATCACAAACAGGACCGGCATCGAAACGCCTAATGCTATACCCAAGACGAGACCGACCACACTGGCAACTGCGCCCGCACAGACGGCGTAGTTGTTGCGATGCAGTTCCTGATAGCCGGCCAGAAGTTTTGCCCCCAGGTTGCAGGGCAGGCCGAGCAACATCAGCGCGGCAGCAACTGCAACTGTGTCACGCACCTCCGACGCTGATACGTTTGCGCTGACGTTGAACAAGTTCATCCAGTCCACGCGACCCCAGACAATCGCGAAAGCCCCACCGGCAATCGTCGCAATGCTTGCGCTGACCAGCAGCGCATTGGTGAAATAGCGCGCGGCGGAGATTTTGTCGTCGAGCGCGTACGCCCGCGAGATGCTGTTGCTCAATGTGTTGGCGATACCCAGGTCGAGCAGGTTGATCCACACAACGGTCGTGGTAATCGTCGCCCATATGCCATAGCGTTCGGCTCCCAGGTAGCGCACCGCTAGTGGCAACGACAACAATGTGAGCCCGGCGGACAAAAGTCTCGCAGCGGCGCCCGACGACACTGCCTTCACGATTCGGCCAAAACGAGACTGCGGCAAGCGCGAAGGAAACATAGCTTGTCGACGCTTCACAGCGGGTTCTCAGATCTGTTCTTCACAACCTTGCAGACCTCCGCCACCTTCTTGTGAGCAACTGCCGAGACTCGATCAGTTGTCGGACGCAAATTGTCGTTATGCGAAGGCGCCATATTCACCCAAGCCGCGGACGGTTTGTCCTTTGCCAGCATCTCGCGCGCCGCGACAACCGCCTGCTCAGGTGTTACCGCCAGAATGCAGTGCGGCTCGAGCAAACGGCACTCGGTGGTGCATTGATCCAGGGCGGTGGCGGGTTGCAGGACCTGCACTTGATCACAAAAGGGTGCGAAGCGGACAGGGCTGTTGGCATGGTTGGGATCGCCGCCTGCCGGATGCCGTGAAATTACGATGACCTTGCGGTTCATCGCACCGGCCAGATGAGCACTTCCGCTGTCATTTCCGATGAACAGATTGCAGCGCTCCAAAACGGCGCACACCTTGCGCAGTGGCGCGCCGCAAACGACGATGACGTCTCCGGGCACTAGGGCCGCAAGCTTGCTGGCCTCTTCCCTTTCCTCGTTCGAGCAAATGATTACTGGCTGGACCAGGCGCCCCTTCCCCAGCCGCGTCAAGGCCTCGGCGTAGTTTTTCAGGGGCCATCGGCGGCCTGGACTACGACCGCCAATACCAACAGCGACGACCGTACTCGATGCGGGCACGTTCATCAGGGTCTTGGACGCAAACGCGCGGTCCCGCTGGGTCAGCCTGATCTCTAACTTGCTGTCTTCCACCTTGCCGCCCAAGGCTTTTACGATTTCAAGATTGCGCAACACTTCGTGTTGGACAGGCCCGGCAGAAAGACATGTGTCAAATGCCGCGTCAAATCCACGATTGTGCAGCTGTTTGGCGGGCGATACCGCTTCGCTGTAGCCTATCCGATCCTTGGCATCGGCCAGCGAGCACAAAAATGTTGCGAGCCGGTCATCTACATCCCACCGTGGGGAGATGGCAACGTCGAAGCGTCTCCCTCGTAATCGACTCTGATAGAGCAGCATGACCGATAGCAAATGCCGCACTGGTGCCGGCAACCATTCCGCATGCAACTGGGGCAATCCAATGATTTCGTCAATGTACGGATTGGTTATGAGAAGGGGGCGAAATTCATCCTGCACAACAACGGTGCAGCACGATTCGGGAAATGCGCTCTTCAGTTCCCGGAATAGAGGCGTCGTCAGGACGACGTCACCCAAGCTATCGAGCCGAACGACCAAGAACGAGATAGGACTTTGAGCTAAAGCTCCTTTGAAGCTTTCGGACGCCAAGTATGCGCGCCAGAAGATTGCCAACTTAGTTGGCAATCGAACATAGAGGGACAAAGGCGACAGCATCGATCCTTCCTAAGCCATAAATCAAGCCATCACGGCGGAGGTTGAGCTCAGCGGAGGTTCCGGCGTCGCCCTGGCGATTAGGCGAGTTGTACTGATTCCCTCGACCAGAGGTATGAGTTCGACACGTCCTCCCCAAGCCCGCACTTCACGAGCGCCAACGACCGCTTCTTCACGGTAGTCGCCACCCTTCACCAGGACTTCGGGGCGAATCGATTCGATCAGCTTCAGGGGTGTGCTCTCGTGAAAGACGACTACCGCATCCACGGCGCTGAGCGCCGCCAGAATACGCGCACGCTCATGTTCTCCCACGATCGGCCGTAACGGTCCTTTGATCGATCGCACCGACGTATCGCTGTTAATTGCGACAATCAGGCGATCGCCCTGGCGCCTCGCCCGCTCCAGCAAGGTAATGTGCCCGATGTGCAGGATGTCGAAGCAGCCATTGGTGAAGACCACGCGATCGCCGACCGATCGCCAGGCCGCCACGCGGGAAAGCAGCTGCTCTAAGGACAGAACTTTCTCGTCCAAGTGCAAAATGAGTTCCCGGGACAAGGTGCCCAGTAACTCCTCCCGCTGAATGGGAACCGTGCCCACTTTGCTCACCACGATTCCTGCTGCTATGTTCGCGATTTGGATGGTAGTCTCGATCTCGACGCCGCACACCAGTGCCAGCGCCAGCACTGCGATGACCGTGTCGCCAGCCCCGGAAACGTCGTAAACCTGGCGAACGACCGCTGGCGCATGCAGACGCGAGTCCTTGCGCAATACAGCAATACCCTTATCACCCATTGTCACCACCATGAACTCCATGTCCAGTGGACCAAGTTGAGCGTGGCCGGCCGACAGAAGCTTATCGATGTCAGCGACTGTCTCGCCGGTAGCCGCCGACAGTTCCCTTAGGTTGGGACAAATCGTCGTCGCTCCCCGATAGCGCGAAAAATCTAGGGATTTAGGATCTACCAGTACGGGGATCCCCAATTTGCTGGCCGCCGCAATGACGGAACCGCACAGAGAGTCTGTCACGACGCCTTTGGCGTAATCGGAGAGCACAACCACGGAAGCTTGGGGCAACAGAGCTTCAACGCGTTCCAACAGCTCCGCATGGGCGGCATCAGGAGGTAGCCTTAGCGCCTCTGTGTCCAGGCGCATCATTTGCTGATTGCCGGAGAAAATGCGCAGCTTGGTGGTGGTTGGAACGGCAGGAACTTCTGTTAAGGCTGGCTCAACTCCCGCCTCGGCCAACATGGATTCCAACCTCTCCTGCTCCTCATCGCCGCCACCGAAACCGGCGACAGTGACGCAGGCCCCCAATCCTGCGAGATTCATCGCCACATTGGCCGCTCCGCCTGGGCGCTCGTTCTGCCACGTAGCTCGAACCACGGGCACTGGCGCCTCCGGCGAAATACGTTCCACCTGGCCCCAGATGTACTTGTCCAGCATCACGTCGCCGACGACCAGCACCCGCGCGTTACTCCATCCTGATTCGAGGAGCTTGATCACTTTCGGCAAGTTGGCGATCACTAGCTGCCTCCACTTGCGGCGACAGCGTGCGTGATGCAGGTGGCAAGCTCGATCCATTCGCACAAAATGTGTCCGCAGAGGATGTGGCCTTCCTGGATGCGAGCCGGGTCCGTCGACGGGACGCGCACGCAGACGTCCGCCAGCGTTGCCATTCGCCCGCCGCTTTGGCCGATCATGGCCACAGTGAAGATTCCCAGTTCGCGCGCTTTCGTCAAAGCAGCGCAAACGTTCTTGCTGTTTCCCGAGGTTGAGATCCCAACTAGTACGTCTCCCGCCTGACCGAGGGCTTCAACTTGCCTTTCAAAGACCTCTTCATAACTCCAATCGTTGGCGATAGCGGTGAGGACCGACGTGTCGGTGGTGAGAGCGATGGATGGAAAAGCGCGGCGGGCGCGACGGAAGCGTCCCACCAGTTCCGCAGAAAAATGCTGTGAGTCGGCGGCACTGCCGCCGTTACCGCACCAGAGAATTTTATTGCCCGCCAGCAGACAGTCGGTGATGCGAACGGCGGCGCGCTCGAACGAGTCTTCCTGCGCTACAAACTGTCGGATGATGGTGAGGTGGTCAGCGATCGCGTCACTGAAGACGCCGGCCAGGTTCAACGAAGACGGCATGCGATTCCCCGTTTCCAACAACGAGTTTCGAGGATCTTCGCAGAACCTTTTAGGAGAGCCGTTACTGTGGAATTATAGACGTTATGGGCGAGCACAACGCCACCAACTTTTCCAATATTGAATATGTATTCCTAGATCGGGACGGAGTCTTGAACCGTAACCTACCTGATGGCCGATTTGTTACTCGCTGGGAGGAATTCGAGCTTCTCCCTGGCGTCGTTGATGCGCTTGCCCAACTTAACCGTGCTGGGCGCAAGGTCATCGTAGTGACCAATCAGCGCTGCGTTGCTCTGGGGCTGTGCTCAGAGGCAGATCTGCTCATCTTGCACCAGCGCTTGCGGGAGCAACTTGCACTCGAAGGGGCAAGCCTGGATGCCATCTACTATTGCCCCCACGATGAGAATCAATGCAATTGTCGCAAGCCGCTTCCAGGATTGTTCGAGCAGGCCTTCCGCGACTTTCCTCCGGCAAACGCCCAGAACAGTGTGATGGTCGGCGATTCCTTGCGGGATGTTGAGGCGGGCACTCGGATGGGAATGCGCACCATCTTTATCGACACTGACTGTGAAGGTAGGCAGCGCTCACCCAATGCAGATCGCACCACTGCGCTGGCATCGGCCGTAGCACTGTCTTTGCCGGATTGTGTGCAACGATATCTCTCGCGCGAAGGCGCAACCAAGGCTGGGGAATGAGCGTTCCAGGAAGAGGCGGTAGACATCCTCGCAGGACGGAACTAAGAACCGTTAAGGCATTTCGGTGCGGGGTCAATTTGCGTCGGAACAAAAAGGAATGCCCGGATTCATCCGGGCATTAAGGTGCGGAACAATGAAATCTAGCGGACGAGTTGCTCAAGTGCGCCATGCACCATACTCAGGCTGGACGGCCAAAGAGTCACAATCAGTAACGCCGTGGCCATCAGCCCGGCGGCTGCGCTGACTAACGGAATCAACTCCTTTGCCGGCTTTTCCGGAAGAGGCTGCGGACGAAGTAAGCGGTCAACCCTCTCCGACAGGTCGTGATCATCTGCCATCAGCGAACTGGATAGATAAGAAAGCTGCGGCTTGTTGCCCATCCTTGCCACTTTTACCAGAGCATCGGCGAGTGAGAGCGCGCGGTTAGGATCGCCCGCACTGGCTTGTGCGTCGGCCGCCCACTCGATGGCCTTCGCCCAGCTCCGTTCCAGAGTTACGAACCCGCGCATGAAAGGCAGCATATCGGGTGCCAGCAGCATTAGAAAGCGTTTGAGGTTGTCGCCCGATGAACGATGAGCACGCTCATGGCTGAGGGCAGCATCAATCTGTTCCGCGGTAAGTTCACGCATGACGCGACGCGAAATAACCAGCCTGGGGTGAACTACTCCCGCCACCGCTAATACCGGAGATTTATCTTTGAGCAACAACGCCGGCGCGGTTTCTCCCGGCACGCTGATTTGCTCGCCATGACGCTCACAGCGATGCAGATAACGCGCGGTGCCACGCACCGCAGTCACCACCCGGATTATCGCGAGCGCCCAGATCGCCACTCCCAGCACCGCCATCGAGAGGCAGACCAGTCCAACTTTTTCGCCGGTTGCTTCGGGTTCCAACCACAGATAACTGAGAATGCAGAACGCCACCGCCAACAGGGTCAGGGTAAAGGGAAGCATGCGCACCGCAAATAGCAGCCGCGCCGCCGAACTTGGCTTCAGGCGTTTCGCCATGCGCAACGTGGTGCCAGCACTCAAACGGGTCGCCGCAGCGAGGGCCAAGTGAATCATGAAAAATGAGGCGCAACACAGACAGAGCAATCGCAAAGTGTAGGGGAGACTCATAGTTTCCTCCCCGCAGACAGTTCTTTGCGCTTTTTCCGGATCTTCTCTTCCAGTTGATCCAGCAGGACAGCATCATGTTGTCCAACAGCATCAACCAGCGACGACAACAACAGCTCGCGGGCAGGTTGCGGACCAGCAAGAAAACCAGCGACCAAGTCTCCCGCCCGTTGGCGCTCCCACTCTTGACTAGACAGACGCGGGAAGTATAGAAACGCTCGCTCGGATTTCTGCCGATCCAGCATTCCCTTCTTAAACAATCGGTCGAGCGTCGTCATCACGGTGGTGTAGGCAAGCTTGCGTTCCAATTTCTCGACCACGTCACGCACACTGCTTCGCCCAGCGGTCCAGAGGACTTCCATGACGCGAATCTCCAGCGGACCCAGCACAAGCTGCTGACTGGTACGGCCTGCAGTGTCAATATGCAAACGATTATTCCTTGCTCCAGCAGCTTAGGAGCTACTGGAAGCGTTGTCAAATCAGAAATCTCTATTTTGCTTGGGAGGCGGACTTATTGGAAAACTCCTGGGCCGGCACAGGTGCCAAAAAGGGAAAAACATAGCCGCGCACATCAAAATGACCGGGCTTCAGCGCCTCAACTATTAGGTCATACTTGAACTCGCCTCGGCTGAACGAATCGTCAGTCAGGTGGAATACCATCATCTGGTTCTTGGCGCCTCGCAGCGAGACCTGTTCAGGCGTCATATTCTTGAGGACAAGAAGTATCAATCCTCCGTTTTTCTCGTGAGCCTCCCGCTTCTCTTTCGACTCTCCCTTTTCCTGAGCTTCCCGCTTCTCGCGCTCCTCTCGATCTACTCGTGGCAACTGGAATCCTGGTATCAATTTGCGCGCCTCTTCGAGGTTCGTCGCGGGAAAATTCCCCCGTCGCCAGGCAGCGTCCGAAATATCACTCGGGCCGTCCAACAGTGGAAACGTAACCAAGTTGTTTCCCGCTTGCAGTTCCCTGTTTCCGTTCCGGAGTTCAAACTCGCCTACCGCCACAGGAAACGTAAGCACTTTCGACCCGTCCGCGATAAACAAAGGCCGCGCGCCGGGCTCTGTCAGATCGGGGATGCGGATATACGCGGTGTCGGGCGTCTCAGCCACGACCGTCGCGGGGCGGTCTTCGAACGCCGCAAACGTCTTGTTGGCGTCGCCGCTGAACGGCCCACGAACGGTGCACAGTTGACCCTTCAAGCAGAGCGCCGCCGCTTCAAACGAACTAGGCGCTTTCTGCTTCTTGGACGGGCTTGGGGAAAAGCTGATTAGCTTCGAAACCGACTGAGACGAATTGTTAGTTTGCCGAAACGTGATGTTGAGTCCGGAGCCAGCACGCGGTACCGTGAAAACGATTGGCCCGTCCGCGCGTTGTGGCGCTTCTCCCGGTATCTCGACGGTCCACCCTGCGAGGGTCGAGGCTTCGCCCGAGGGTTCCAGTGGCACCGCGACTCGAGTCACCGCGACTCCTGCCACACTGTCATATTCGGCAGCATTTGTGACGGCGCTGCCCGAAACCCGCTGGCCGGGATAGACCTGCACAGGCACCACCAAGCCGACCTCCGGCTTCGCCGCGCTGGTAGACTTCGCAGGACTCGCAGGCAGCGGTTTTTGCGCTTGGCGTGCGGCGTTCAGGTGTTGCATCACCTCGTCGTAGGTGAATGTTTTGACTTCAGCCTTCTCGCCCGACTCCTCGCCTGAAGGGCAGACGATTGGCTTATAACTTTGGGTTGCAGCTTCCCAGGAGTTGCACGAATAGAAGTTGTGCATGGGATCGTGCGTCAAGCGGTGGCCAGCGATCTGTTTGCCGGATTCATCGAACTCCTGAACAAACTCGCCGGTAAAGTTTGCGCTCGCGTCGTAGGTATTTTTCGTGATCCGGCGAACCTTGCCGTCCGGCCAATAAAATGTTGTGGTTTCGTCGGCAACGAAATAGCCAGGCCGGTACTCGTAATCAACCTTTTGCTCTAGTTTTCCGTCAGCGCCTATGGTGCTCTGCTCGGTCACCTGACCAGCGGCATTGTAGTGGAACTCGAGCTTTCTGCCACCTCCGGCATCTCGCACTTCAGTCTTTTGCGCGAACGATGGCGCCGCGTATGCTATGAATAGGAAGAAAAACCAGCTGAGCCAGATATGCGGGAAATAAATTCCGCGATTTTGTCGCACGTGTCGTCCCCTTGACCAGAATCTTGTCATTGATGAAGTTGCAACTCGGGAAGCCAAAATATGGGAAACCTCCGATTACCAGGCACAGCATGGGGCTTCCCGTGGACGGTCAATTTTTTAGTTTAGCACGGTGATCGCTTCCGGCTTGATAGACCTCATATCCATAACGATTTGTAAATTTTTTGTAACTGACCCTCGGGTACTCACTTTCCCAAAACGGAGTCATCACAGTATTCCCTTGCTTAAAGGCCTATGAACCTGCAAGTTAGGCCTGTCTTTGCCTTTAGCGAATCAGCGCCGAAGTAACCGTCCTTAGCACGAAGAGGCCACGTAGTAACTACGTGAATAATAGTTGCATTAAGGCGTTTCTTGTGTTCCAATCCTCCCACCTGCCTAGAACACTGTTAACAGGCAACTAACCAAATTGCTCAACTGAATAGACACGAATGTCGTGTTTCATCAACCACACCTGCCGAGTTGCGAAGACTACTGCGCGCAAGCGACACCCAATGCGTGCGGTGGAGCAAAAGGAGAATGGGATCATTATGAGAAGTAAAGCAAGATATGTTGGATCGTCCATACTAGCTGTGGGCGTGCTCTTACTCTGTGGCCTGCCGCTATCGGCGCAGGACACTCACTCTCCGCAAATGACATCTAGCCAGGCGCAAGCTTTTGGAGTAACCGCGCGCTTGGATCAATTGGCCAAGCTGCCCCAAACACCTGAAATCGGCTTCCATGCAGCACCTCCGCTGCGCCTACTTCCTAAACGCAATTTTGGGAACAACGTGGATCCGGCCCAGCGGAGTGCGGCTTTTCCGGCGGAATTCTCCGTTGGCCAGAACTTCCTCGGAGTGGGCAACGGCTTCCCCGGATATTCCGTGCCTGATGCTCCACCCGACACCAACATGGCAGTTGGCGATACGCAGGTGTTGCAGTGGGTAAACGTTTCCTTGACCGTGTGCAGCAAGACCGGCACCTGCGGTCCTGCGATTCTCGGAAACACGCTTTGGCGGAACGGCCTCCCTGGAACTCTCTGCGCCAACAACAACGACGGCGACATTCTCGCGCAGTTTGACCGGCAGGCTGATCGCTGGGTGTTGAGCCAGAACGTATTTCAATCTCCCTATGCGACTTGCATCGCAGTTTCCACGAGCAACGACGCAAACGGTACCTACTACGTCTACCAGTTCTCGGTTCCGGGCGCCGGCTTCCCCGACTACCCGAAGATTGGTGTCTGGTCCAGCGGCGGGTCCAGTGACGGCTACTTCCAGGCCCAGAACAACTTCGGTCCCGGCGGCAGCGGCTTCCGTGGTCCGCAGATCTGCGGCTATCACAGGGCGAAGTTGCTAGTAGGTGATTCCTCGGCCGAGCAGATTTGCTTCCAGCTCAGCGCAAGTGAAGACAGCTTGTTACCTGGCGATGTCGATTCGCCGAACGGGCCTCCTCCGGGACAGGATGAGTTCTACATTGGCAGCGTGGGCGACGTGGACAATAGCCATTTGTCCTTGTATTCGTTCCATGTCACCACCTGGAATCCCCCTGTCGCTAGCATAACCGGAAGCCCGAACACCCAACTTCTGACGGTAGCCACTTACAGCGGCTCCTGCAGCGGTTCGTTCGGCGGTGACTGCGTTCCGCAGCCAGGCACGACCGCTGAATTGGACTCTCTGGGCGATCGCTTAATGTATCGCTTTGCCTATTGGAATGACCCGGCCTCGGCGTCGGTAGTCCAATCCGTTGCAAACCAACCCTACCAGCACTGGTTCGTAAACGGCGACGTCGAATCCAGTGGCGGACAGATTGGCGTTCGGTGGTATGAACTCCGAGTCCAGCATCTTACCACCGCTGCTGCCTTGGCAGCGCTGCCACCCTTCCAACAACAGACCTACGCTGGTACGACGGGCGACAGCAATTATCGCTGGATGGCCTCTCTCACCCGCGACAAAGCTGGCGACATCCTGCTCGGCTATAGCAAGTCCAGTTCGACCGTTCACCCGGCGATTGGTCTTGCGGGCCGCCAGGTCACCGATCCGCTCAGCACGCTGTCCGATGAAGTATTACCTCCGCTCAATAACAATGGAGCGCAGCCTGATACCTCAAATCGCTGGGGCGACTATAGCGCCATGCGGATTGATCCGGTTGACAACTGCACCTTCTGGTACACGACCGAATACTACATGGTTACCCAGTCCTTCGACTGGAGCACCCAGATGGTTTCGGCCACGTTCCCAGGCTGCCACTAGAACGAAACATCCGCTGAGCCTTACGACTTGGCGGGTTGGTCAGCAAGTGGCTAGCACCTAGACTAAGGGCATTCCGGAAACGGAGTGCCCTTTTTTGTTCTGCTAGCGGTACGCCATTACGGAAAAGGCCGAAGTGTCAGGCGCCACGTCCGCGGCCATAGACAAGGGATCCAAAAGATCGTGATGGGTATGGACGGATAAAGACTTTCAATCGTTTAGCAGCATCGACTGCGGAAAGACGGCTGCGAAGTCGATAGTCGCCCACCGGCGTGACGGATCGACTATGTCGTTGCAATAACGCCGACGCATTCGCAACACAGTTTAGTCGGATGTACGGCGATGCAGCGCCCTGGGAAACTCTCTGCTCAAACGCTCGGCAACGCGTGGGTGATGAATTCAGTCCTGACGTGCTCGAGAACAGCGTCCGCTTACTCCTGGATGAATAGCCGCCAATAGTGACCTTGAGAGTAGCCCTAACAGATCGAACTGGACCAGAAGAGTTCTCCCTCGAGTCAACTAGCGCACTTTCCGTGGGATGGTATGGAGGCCCTGGGCAGAGTCGAACTGCCGACCAACGGTTTAGGAAACCGCTGCTCTATCCATCTGAGCTACAGGGCCGCTCGTCGTACCAGGTCGGACTGCCTTAGTTTATCGCAACGGGGAGTTGCTCAATTGCGGGAGTTGGAGGCCTCAGCTCACGGGAGGCCAGTTCTCACCAAGTGACATTCTGAAGCGACCACACCCCGGCAGGAAGGCACACCCCTCGCAGACAGTGGGCCTCTCGTACTGGTCGTCATGATCTGGAATTTGTATTACCTCCTCTCAAACGCAAACGCCGAGTGCCAATTTGCTGGAGCCCTTCTTCTTCGCTCGCCGAGACGCATCCGTCAAGTGGTCGATGGATGCCAGACCACGGCGGCATCGGGTTGTCGCAAGCACTCCGCTGCGGGGACGAAGTAGTAGGCGCCGCTGACCGGATGGGTGTAGCGAGTCAGTGCGTCTCGGACGCCGGTCGTACGACCTGCCATGCTCTCCAACATAGCTGAAAGCCGTTCCTGGTCGGCGCTGAATCCTACGAACATGGTGCCGTGATTGGTGACCGTACCGTAGGGCATGTTTCGACGAAAGATCTTTCCGAACTTATCCTGATCGGTACTTGCGACATGCGAGTCCGCCGGCTTGTTCTCGAGCTCAACGCTGTCGAGCTTCTTCCGCCCGATTACCCGCTCCTGGGCGCAGCCATCCAGTGACTCCCATTTCGCTCGATCATGCGGCCACTTCTGCAAAAGCAGAATTGATCCAGCCGCACCAGGATTTCCTTCCGTTATCAGAGCAACCTCCGGAGCATCTACCAGGCTGGGATTTTCACTCCCGTCAATAAAGCCCGTAAGATCACGATCATGCTGATAGGCCCAGCTTGAGGTCTCATCAGCAACCGAGGCCAGGTCCTTCAACTCGGCGATGGCACGGTGGGAAACGTCGAAGATTACGTCATAGGCGCTCCCAGAAAGCCAGAGCATCGCGTCATGCTGGGTGGCCGGCATTTTGAAGCCCTCGATCCCAAGCAGATCTTCGTTGAAGCCTCTGATACCTGCTGGTGCGTCGTCAGGGGCAACGTCGCTCCAGAGTTCAGGCCTGAATCCGACCACCAGGTTAACTCCGCCAATGGTTGATCTCGGCTCACGGAACGATGAGATCGCCGCCACCAGTTCGCGGCCACTGCGGCCAGCCAAGACATTGAATTCCAAGTAGGCGTGGGAAGGATTTCCAAGCGCGAAGATTCCGGTTTGAGCAGTTCTCATAGGGGCACCTTCTTATCAAGACCACGCTGCAAAAGATTTCACAGCCGTGAGCTACGGCTTCTGGAGCGCCATTAACCGTCGCGGTACAGATCCATGCTATCGGCTGAGTTGGAAAAGCATTGGCGAGGTTGGGGGCCCAAGAAAAAACTCCTGCCGGCATAGATGCGACGGCAGGAGCAATCTATCAGTTTTGCCTACGGCTTGCACACCGCAAGCCTGGTCATTACTTGATTACTAGAGACCATCTCATAAATGCCGATGCGGTCCAGAGGTGGGCCTCAGGGGCTAAAGCCCAGTCGTTAAAGGGCCGTTTGCGGCACGGCTGAAGCCGTGCCCCTTCAAAACGAATTTATGAGATAGCTGAGATACATTTAGCTACTCTCAACTAAATGTCGTAATACATCTGGAACTCATAAGGATGCGGACGCAAGCGCATAGCGTTCACTTCCTTCTCGCGCTTGTAATCAATGTAGGTGTTCAGCATCTCCTCGGTGAAAACGTCGCCCTTGAGCAGGAACTGATAGTCCCGCGCGAGCGCGTCCAGGGCGTTCTCCAGAGAGCCTGGCATGGATGGAACCTTCGCGAGTTCCTCCGGACCCAGGTCGTAGATGTCCTTGTCGAGCGGCTGACCCGGATCGATCTTATTCTCGATGCCATCAAGACCTGCCATCAGCATCGCCGCAAACGCCAGATAAGGATTACAGCTCGGATCAGGCGGGCGGAACTCCACACGCTTGGCCTTGGGCGAGGCCGAATACATCGGAATACGGCACGCCGCGGAGCGATTGCGGCGCGAATATGCCAGATTCACGGGAGCCTCGAAGCCTGGCACCAGACGCTTATAGGAGTTGGTGGTAGGGGCAATAATCGCCGACAGCGCCGGCCCGTGCTTGATCAAGCCGCCGATGTACCACAACGCCATCTGCGACAGGCCCGCATAGCCGTCGCCAGCGAAGAGCGGCTTCCCTTCCTTCCACAGCGACTGATGAGTGTGCATACCGCTGCCGTTGTCCTGGAAGAGCGGCTTGGGCATGAAGGTAACCGTCTTGCCGTACTGGTTGGCGACGTTCTTGACGATGTACTTGTACAGCATCATTCCGTCCGCCGACTTGATCAGGGAATCGAACTTCAGATCAATTTCGGTCTGGCCGCCGGTTGCAACCTCATGATGATGGCATTCGACGGTGAGTCCGCAGCTTCCCATGGTCATTGCCATCTCGCTGCGCAGGTCCTGATAATGGTCGGTGGGAGCGACCGGGAAGTAGCCTTCCTTGTAGCGCGGACGATAGCCCAGGTTGTTCTCGACCCGGCCCGAATTCCAGCGGCCCTCTTCAGCATCGATGAAGTAGAAGCCTTCGTGCTCGTTCTGATCGAAGCGCACGTTGTCGAAGATGAAGAACTCAGCTTCGGCTCCAAAGTAGGCGGTGTCCGCCAATCCGGTGGAAGCGAGATACATCTCGGCCTTCTTGGCAATGTAGCGGGGATCGCGGTCGTAACGCTGCTTGGTGACCGGATCGATGACATCGCACACCATCACCAGAGTCGGAATCTCGGTGAAGGGATCGAGGATGTACTTGCTGGCATCGGGAATGAGGAGCATGTCGCTCTCATGAATGGCGGCCCAGCCACGGATCGACGATCCGTCCATGCCGAAGCCCTCTTCGAAAGAAGCCTCGCTCAGCTGAGCGATGGGATAAGAAACGTGATGCCACAGTCCAGGAAGATCGGTGAAGCGCAGGTCGAGCACTTGGACGTTGTTCTCTTTGACAAACGCCAGAACTGCTTTGGGATCAGGCTTGGTATCAGCCATTCGGATTCTCCTTATCCGTCGCTCGGCCGGATGCGCACACGCATACATAGTGCGAGGACGGCAGTTGTGTTGCGGTGAAGACTTTGCGGAACGTCGTGCCCACGCCAGCCCCAGCTAGCCCGGCGGAGCGGTGCGGCCTTCCGGTGTAGGATTTCGGAACTGCGAACTGCATTGGGTTAGGAAGTTGGCGTGGCTGCGGGCCCTCACCCGAAGCGCACACAATCAAGCATACGTGGCGCGCCAGCGGGTGGCTAATACAATGTTTTTATAATCGGGATAATTCCCATTTATGAACTGCAACTGCATGATTCCGCTGACGAAAGGCATCGCGACTCGTACAATCGAGGTGCACCGATGCGAGCGGCTGATGCGATAAACCTTGTCCGCCGCAGAGAAACGGCCCCCAGCTGTTGCGATTCAGCAAGGCTGATTGCTAGTGGCTAATTGTTGCTTTTCTCATGGACTTCGATCAGATCGAGACATTTCTGGAGGTCGCACGGCTCAGCAGCTTCTCGCGAGCGGCTGAGCGGCGTTTTCGCACCCAGCCGGCGATATCGTCTCAGATTCGCGCATTGGAGGAGGAAGTGGGCGCTAAGCTGCTCGACCGCAGCGGTGGCAAGGTCGCGGTTACCGGGGCGGGCAAAGTCTTCCAGAAGTATGCCGAAGATGTTCTGGAGCAGCGGCGCATCATGCTGGTAACGCTGGCGGAGATGCATCGCGTGCCCCGCGGCGAGCTGGTCGTCTCCGCCAACGAAGGCACGTGCCTGCATATCCTGCCCGAGGTTTTTGCCGAATTTAAGCGGCAATATCCCAATGTCGCGGTCAGCGTTAAACGGCTGGAGCACAACAAAATTCTGGAAGCCATCATCGAGAACTCATGTGACTTCGGAGTCGTTTCCATGCCGGTGCCAGACAAGCGGCTGACGGTGGTGCCGATCCATCGCGATGAGCTGATCGTGATCACGCCGCCACATCATCCGCTCTCCGGACAGACGCGAGCGACGGTTGCGGAGGTGGTGGAATATCCATTGCTCCTGCCAAAGCTGGGCCGCACTCGCGATGCCCTGGAAACCCTTTTCGACGAGCGCAAATTGAAGCCCAGAGTTTCCATGGAACTGGACTCCAGCGAGCTGCTGAAACGCTTTGTTGCAGCCGATGTCGGAATCGGGTTCATTCCGCGTTCCAACGTAGCCGAAGACCTGCAAGCAAATGCGCTGGCCGCGCTGACGCTGGCGGACGCGAGTATTCAACGCGAACTGGCATTGGTCTTCCGTAAAGACAAGGCGCTCAGTCGAGCCGCGCTGGCGTTCATCGACATTGCGGTCAAGTTGAAGGCGGCGCTGCCCGCGGGCATCGCGACGCCGTGACCTCGGACAGTTTTCCCAATTCCTATGGTTTAATGCCGTTTTCACACAATCGTCCTATTCTCATGTGTTATTTTTGACGATCCGGTTACAACCACTTCTGCTTTGGAGAATGTAAATTGGCGAAAGACATGGTCCCTAAGCGAATTTTTCTCACCAAGGGGGTGGGGAAACACAGGGAGCGCCTCACATCTTTCGAATTGGCGCTGCGCGATGCCGGTATTGCCGCCCAGAACCTGGTGCGGGTGTCCTCGATCTTCCCTCCCAACTGCAAGCTGGTTCCGCGCAAAGACGGATTACAGTATTTATCGCCGGGAGAGGTCACGTTCGCGGTGGTGGCGGAAAACTCTACGCGCGAGCCGCACCGCCTCACCGCCGCCTCGATTGGCGTGGCCATTCCGGCCGATCACAGCACTTACGGCTATTTGAGTGAACATCATTCGTTCGGCGAGACCGACGACGTGGCCGGGGACTACGCCGAAGAGCTCGCCGCCGAGATGCTGGCCACCACGCTTGATGTAGAGTTTGACGCTGATAAGTCCTGGGACGAGAAGAAAGAAGTCTATCGCCTGTCGAACAAGATTGTGCGCACCGCCAACATCACGCAGAGCGCCGTCGGTGACAAACGCGAGCGCTGGACGACCGTAATCGCGGCGGCGATATTGATCTTCGAGTAGTGCAGGAAGGAGCCAGCCACTAGCTTTTGGCTCTTAGTAATAAGAGCGATTCCAGAGTAGCTGTGGCCCAGGTGGTACGCGCCTTCAGGTCGCCTAGCGCCGGTATGCGTTGGGTTGGGGGCCTTTTTCCAGCATCTCGCGGTCCCAGATGAGCCCTTCTCTGCTGTAGTTCGCCATCTCAAAGTCCTGAGTCAACTCCAGTGCGTCCACCGGACAGGCATCCTCGCAGAGTCCGCAGAACATACAGCGGCTAAGGTCGTAGGTGAAATCCGTGAGCTCCTTGCGGCGAGTGTGAGGATTGCGTTCGCTGTTCACTACGATAAGGTGTTCGGGGCAGGCCAGCGCACAAAGGTCGCAAGAAATACACAAGGTCTCATTGGTATCGGGATTGTTGTTGAGACGAGGAGCGCCACGGAAACGCTCGGCGACTTGTGGTCGCTGCAACGGGTATTGTTCGGTTATCACTTCTGCCGGGTCCTGATTGCGAAAGGTAACCTTCAGTCCCTTGATCAGATCCACGAACAGCAGCTTACGTAGAACCGTCTTCATCCCCATCCTCACTATGAGTGAAGTCTAGCACAGGAACCCTTGCGGCCGGTCGTGTGGCGGGTTGCTCATCCCAAACCGACGCGACAAGCTACAACGCACTGACATACAATTTCAACACTGATGCGTTTTTTGGCCGTGATGGTATTCGGGCTGGCGCTAGCGAGCACGCTGGCCGGACAGCAGGTGGCTGCGCCCACGACGACTGCTGCTCCGCAGAAGGATGCGGCCTCCCCGTCAGCGACGCAGTCCGCCCAAACTGGCAGTGCTCCCACAGCGAACCAGTCATCGTCAGAGGCCAATCCGCCTACTCCAATGCCTCAGGCGCAGAACGCTGCGGCAGGTCAGGTTGTCCTAGTGCAGCCTGGCGCTGCGACTGCTCTGCCTGACGATCCCAAAGATGTCGCCAAGGCCAAGCACGAGTTCAAAACTGGCATGAAATTGAAGTCGTCGGGCAATCTGGATGCCGCCTTTGAAAAATTTGAACTTGCCGCCAAACTTGCGCCTCACAACGCGGTGTATCTCACCGCGCGTGAGTTCACACGCGAGGAACTGGTGATGCAGGCCTTGAAACAGGGCAACCAGGCGATGCTGGACCACAACGAGATCGTTGCGATGGCGGCCTTCCGGCGCGCTTTGGAGTTCGATCCTACAAATGAATATGCGCTGCAGCGACTGACCGACTCGATGCCGCTGGACGACGAACCCATCAGCCGGAACATGCGCGTGGTGGAGCAATCCACGCCCATCGAGATGCAACCCTCTGCCGCGCACCACGATTTCCACTACCGGGGCGATGCGCGGGCCATGCTTACCCAGGTGACACAGGCTTACGGGATAACCGCGCAGTTCGAAGATTCGGTACTACAGAAGCGGGTTCGATTCGACATTGATGACGTGAACTTTGCTACCGCGATCGAAGTGGCGACGCGCGTCACTAAAACCTTCTGGGTGCCGCTATCCACGAAGCAAATACTCTTCGTCGCCGACACAGTCGAAAACCGGCGGAACTACCAGCGGATGTCGTTGCGCACGTTCTATCTGCCGGACTTGTCAACTGACCAGGAACTGACGGAGATGACCAATTCGCTCCGTGTGCTTCTCAACTTGCGCTACATTGCGGCAGACAAGGCGCAATCTACCATCTCGATTCGGGCGGAAGAGCCGGTGGTGGAAGCGGCGGGACAACTGCTCGAAAGCCTGGCTGGAGGTCGTCCTGAAACGCTGCTGGACATGCACGTCTACCAGATCAGTTCGAACTTTCTAAGTCAGCTCGGCACTACTCCGCCGGCGCAGTTTACTCTATTCAATATCAGTCCGGCGCTGGTCGCGGGCCTGGGACAAAACTCCCAGAACCTGATCAACCAGTTGATTGCTTCCGGTGGAATCAACCAAGCCAATTCACAAACCATTCAGATGTTGCTGGCATCCCTGTCCAGTCAAGCGAGTTCGATTCTATCGACACCATTTGCGACCTTCGGCGGCGGCGCTACCTTATTTGGACTGACCGGCGGCACTGGAACAACCATAACCTTTAATCTGAATCAGTCCGATATCCGGGCGCTGGAGCACGTGACCCTCCGTGCCTCGCAGAACAACGCTGCAGTGTTCAAGGTAGGTGAACGCTATCCCATTGTGAATGCAACCTTCGCTCCCATTTACAACTCTCCGGCGATCTCGCAGGTGATCGGCAACCAAAGCTTCATTGCGCCCTTCCCATCCTTCAATTTCGAAGATCTGGGGCTGAACCTGAAGGCCACTCCCATCATTCACGCCGACCGCGATGTCACTTTGAAAATAGAGTTGAACATTCGTTCGCTCGGCGCACAGACGGTCAATGGCATTCCCATCATCAACAACCGCGAGTATACGGGCAGCATTACGCTGAAGAACGGCGAGTCCAGCGTGATAGCAGGACTCATCTCCTCCGCCGACAGCCGTAGCATCGCGGGATTGCCGGGTTTGGGTAGCGTGCCGGGATTGTCCTACGCAGGTGCGGAGCATACCAAGAACAATATGGAAGACGACCTGTTAGTGGTCATCACGCCCCACATCCTGCGCCTGCCGGAATCTACTTCGTTCGCCGTGCAGCTACCCAACGGGCACTGAGCAATTCCACACTGGCCACTCCCGTTACATTCCGGGATTCGCAACCTCGAAGTCCACCATGGACTTCACGGCTTCATAAGGAACGTTTGAACTGAAACCCACGATTTTGCGTCCGTTGATGAAAAACGTCGGCGTGCTGGTGATACTGAGTTTCTCGCCCAGCGCCACCGAATCCGCCACCCGCTTCGCCGTGTCGGGCTTGGCAACACAAGCGGCAACGGCATCGGGATCGCCCCCGGCGTCCTTTACATAACCCTTCAGCATCTGGTCGACGTTTTGTTCGGTCACTTCCGACTGGTGTTCGTAAACTGTCGCGATAAACTTCCACGCTGCGTCATTATTGGCTCGGCCCAGGCAATCCAGGTACTTGGCGCCTGTCATCGCCCACTTGTGAATCTGCGGCAGCGGGAAGTTCTCGAAGACTAGCCGAGCTTTGGGCTCCTCTTGCATCAGCTTAGTGATGTTCGGCTGTGCCGCTTTGCAAGCCGGGCATTCCAGATCGCCAAATTCCACGATGGTTATGGCGGCATCTTTCGGTCCCTCAGAGGGGCCATTGACGCTCTTCAGTTGCTCACGCGCTTCGGCAAACGGATCGGCGCCAAAGGGCACCAGTTCGCCAGTGAAAGCGTGCTTCTGATCGGATGTCACATAAATTCGCGTCGCCTGCTGCCCCTTCGGCGTGTTGAAGATAACGGTCGCTTCTGAAAGTCCAGCCGCCTCCGACGGTTTAATATCGACCACCTTCCAGGTGAGGTCCTGGTTCCAGCCAAACATCCGTTTAAGGAATGCGTTAAAGGTAGCTTCGCTCGGCAGCGAAGCCTGCGAACTGCTTGATGCGCTGGAAGCAGGCTTTGCAGGAGGGCTCGTCTGGGGCGCCTGCTGAGCATTGGAGGAGAGGCTGGCGAGGGCCAGGCCGGCGGTCATCAATACAACGGTGCAACGGTTCATGTTTCCTTTCTCGAAACGAGTGAAATTTGGGTGCGGGTAGGGTTACATCTCCGCCTTGGCGGCGATGGGATAGCGCCGTCCAAAGCCGAAGGCTTTCTCAGAAATCTTCAGACCGGGAGCGGCTTGTTGGCGCTTGTATTCACTTTTGTCCACCATGCGAGCTACTTTCCGGACCAGGTCCGGATCATAGTTGTGCTGGGCCGCAATCGTGTCCGGATATTGGTTGTCTTCAATGTAAGCTTCCAGAATTGTATCGAGGACCTCGTACGGCGGCAGCGAATCGCTGTCTTTCTGGTCGGGTCGCAACTCTGCGGAGGGAGCTTTTTCTATCGTGGACTCGGGAATCACCCGCGAACGGGAGTTCACGTAGCGCGCCAGGCGGTAGATCAGCGTTTTAGGAACGTCTGAGATGACCGCCAGGCCTCCACACATATCTCCGTAGAGGGTGCAGTAGCCAACCCCAATCTCGGATTTGTTGCCGGTTGTCAGCAGCAGCGCGCCGAATTTATTGGATACCGCCATCAGCAATGAGCCACGAATACGCGCCTGAATGTTTTCTTCCGTCACGTCCTGTTCCCGGCCCCGAAAGACCGGTTTCAGCGCTTGTAGATACGAGTTGAAGATGTCGCCAATCGGGACCAGGTCAAACGAAACGCCGAGGTTCTTGGCCAGCGCGACAGAGTCCTCAATGCTACCCGCCGAAGAATACGGCCCCGGCATGCCCACCCCAATGACGTTGTCGCGGCCCAAGGCATCCACCGCAATGCAGGCGGTAATCGCCGAATCAATACCTCCGCTAAGCCCGAGCACCGCTTGACGGAAGCCGCATTTGTGCACGTAGTCGCGGGTACCCAGTACCAGCGCGGAATAAGCGCTCCACTCCAATCCGTCCTGCACCGGATGGACATCACCAGCGAGAGAGTCCGTGTCAAAGCAGACGAGGTCCTCCTCGAACGACTTGGCTTGCGCAATCACCTGCCCGTCGGGACCCAATGCGAAGCTGGATCCGTCAAACACCAGGCTGTCATTTCCACCTACCTGGTTCACCAGAGCAACGGGGATGCGATAGTGCCTGGCGATGGTGGCCAGCATGTCAAGTCGCAGCTCACGCTTGTGAAGGTAAAACGGAGAGGCCGAAATATTCAGCAGGATTTGTCCCCCCGCGCCGATCAAGTCCTGTACGGGATCGACACCGTACAGTTGCCGGTCCCAGAAATTCTTGTCGTTCCACGCATCCTCGCAAATGGTCAGCGCAAGTTGTTTGCTATCCAATGGCAGCAACTGCTGCCGCTCGGCAGGCGCAAAGTTGCGCATCTCGTCGAAAACGTCATAGCTGGGAAGAAGACGCTTAGATTGGATGGCGGCGATCTTTCCATCACGTAACAGCGCCGCCGAGTTCAATACCGACTTGCCGGTAGATGAATTGGCCGGCGTGACCAGGCCGCAAATCACTGCAATGCCCTGCGTCTCGGCAGCGATCGACTCCGCGGCCTGGCGGTTGCGCTCCACAAACCATGGCCGCTCCACCAGGTCGCGCGGCGGATAGCCACAAACACTCAGCTCGGGAAAGAGAATGAGGTCGACGCCGGCGCTCTTGGCACGCCGGGCGTAAGCGATGATCTTTGCGGAATTGCCCCGAAAATCGCCGACAGTAGGGTTAATTTGTCCGAGCGCAATCCTCACCTTAACAGTGTAATGGCACCTGTGCAGCGACGCCAAATCGAGGACAAGTTATAGGGTTGGAACCCAATGTGGCGGCGCTCCCGGATCGTTCCCAGGAGGCCCACCGGTCCCGGTGGTGCCTGGAGAAGGATAAGGCGGAGCAGGGTCCGTCGGGCTGGCTTGCGGATATTCCTGTTGCTCTCCCGGACGACGCAAGCTGGGAGCATTCGCCGGTCGTTCCGGCTTCTTCTGGGCAACTTCGGTATCGGCTGCCTTCAGGTCCACTTCCTTTTCGGTGCGGACAATCTTCTGTCCGTCCACCGTCATGATTTCTAATCGCGCAACCACTGCACCTTGGAAGCGCACGAACTCAACTTCCTGCGGCGGGTCGCCGTAAATCCATTCTTCGTAGTCCTGCCCCTTGTCGTCCTTGTCACGAATCTTCCTGGGTGGACGTCCTTTGGCGTAGATGACCATGTCGCGATCCATGCCGACCAGAACTTTGTGATTCTTGATTGCCTCCTGCACCTTGGGTGGCAAAGTCTTCTCGTAAGCTTCAGCTTGAGTGAGCGCTTTAAAGTCGAAAACCGGGGACAGCATGTCGCGAATTTGCTCGCCGGTGAGCTCTGGCACGTATTTGTCGAACGCGAGCGTCACCTCCGAACCCTTCGCTTCCAGACTCTTGGGAGCTCCGCCCACAGTGCTCATTTGACCTTGAGCGCCCACTTGGACGTGCTGATACCACTTCTCCTTTTTCCTCGGACCCCCGTTGATCTCCAAGACGATTGCGTTTTCCTTGATGATCACGTCGGTAATGACCACCCGGTCGCCGGGCCGGGCTGCGGCGCCATGTTCGCTTAGCAATTGCGCAACCTGCTGGTCACTGGGAGTCACCACTCCGTTCTTGATCTGCAATCCCTTTTCACCGATGGGAAACAAGCGGCGGGCAAAAACGCGCTCAGCGGTCAGATCGCGAATCACCAGCATGCGAGTCTGCGGTGTCATTTTTTCTGACGGTGGTTTCGCCTGCGCTATGGCGTCATCGGCAAACGCAAATATCGCTAGCAGCAGAACTGCCGTAGCGAATAGGGGGAAACAATTGCGGCTCATGGAAACACCCAGATTGTTTCAGATTATATGCTTATCCGTGGACGGCATACACATCAGGGTTGGATGCCTGAGCCATCGTCGCGGGGTGCCGGCTCGGCCGGTTGTCCCAGCCTCGCCAGCGGCAACTTCCAAACCATGACCACTCCCAGCAGAATGGCGGCTACGGCGGTGGCGCTGGCCTCCACTCCGTAGCTACCGCCAGTGATCCACCGCGGCCCGCTGGTGGTGGTCCGAACCATGACGTTAAAAAGTCGCAGGCCGCTTACCGGCAGGCCAAAGAGAAATCCCAGCGAGAAATTCCATCCAAAGTGGATGCCCCATGGTAACCACAAAGCGCGGGTTCGCAGGTAGGCCATGGAAA
>CAVWLY010000014.1:0-136173 GCA_963755865.1 uncultured Acidobacteriaceae bacterium
GTTTGCTTCAACGATCCCCAAGAAACCACAGGTCGCAGTTCTTAGTGGTCGAAGTGCAGGTGTACTCGTGATTGCTGGGCTTGCGAACTGACGCGGAAGGTACCCGCGGATCTGCGCAGAATATACGCGCTGAGAAGCGGCATCGCCTCGACGTCCGTTGCGATCGCCTGCAACGTTGGCGGCTCGTCAAGGACCCGGATTGGCGGACCCGTATATTGAATCTCCAAATCAAGGTTGAACTCGTCAAACTGCATTTGAATCCGGACGGGTGGGACCACCGCGATTTTACTGAGATAGATCATCAATTCATGCAGGCACTCCACCGCCTGGGCAGCGACTTCCGGCCGCATCCCCCACGCCGCGCCCTCGACCTCCATAATCCTGCGAACGTCGCTGTCAGCTTCAGCACTGGTTGTGGGGTCGATCTCAAAGACCTTACGCTTCGAAGTTCCCAATCGAAGCAATAGGTTCAACACCACCACCAGCACCGTGCCCAGCGCCAGCGACGAGCTGAAGAGCGGGCTTATCCATGCAGGCACTGCAGCATAAAGTCCAGGCACCATCGGCACGCTCATCCCGAAGATCAATGCCAGACCAGTTACGAAGATGCGCCGCGCATCGAGCATGCGCGAGAGCATCACCTGAATGCCGCCGAGGATCATGAAGCAGGCGACGTAGACCACGACCGCGCCCATGACGGGCGCCGGCATGATCGAGAAGACCGCCGCCAGCCGGGGGAAAAAGGCGAGCGCGATACAGATCAGCCCGGCAGGCCAGGCAATGATGCGGCTGGTTGCACCGGTAGCCAGGGAAAGTCCGACATTGCTCGAGAAGGTAGACTGGCCCAATCCTCCAAGCAGGCCGGAAAGCACAGAGCAGATGCCTCCGGCAAGAATTCCACCGCTGATGTCTCTCATATCCGTGCGCTTCCATTGCGCATCGTTGATTTTTTCGCAGAATGTCAGGTCGCCGACTGTCTTGAGGATGGAGCAGACGCTGGCAATCATGAAAGGCAGAGTCATGGCAAAACTGAAATGATGACCTGCTGGCAGCCTGGGAAAACCGATCAGCGGAACGTCCAGAACCTGCCGCATCTGAGTGGGGGTCAGAGTCCGAGTCAGGATGGCGGTCATATAACCCAGGAAGAGCCCGAGCAGCACTGGGTAAAGTCGAAGCTTGCTTTTGGCTAACAAAGTAGGCACAACCATGGCAGCCAGGGTAAACAGAGCGACAAGGATGGCCCGCACGTCGAGATGTTGACTGTTTGCCGCATAGCCCATAAATCGCGGACAGCCAATGCTCACCAGATCGAGTCCCACCATCGCCACAACCAGACCGGTCACTTCCGGCGGGAAGAGCTTTTGCAGGCGTTTCATGAATCGGGAGAGCACGGCTTCAAATGCGCCTGAAAAGGAAGTCATGCCGAAAACCAAAGAAAGGCCGCCGGTCTTGCCCGCCAAAATGGAAGCGGAGATATACGCGGGACCGCACGAAAACGGACACAAATATCCCGAGCCGACCCGGCCCCTGGTTCGGGCCTGCAGGATGGTCGCCAGGCCCGAGGCGATCATCGAAATGCGGATCATGGTTGCGGTTTCAAGGCTGGAAGCGCCGATGCTCGTGGCGACCACGACGACAAAAATCCACCCCACCGACATGACAAAGACATGCTGCAGGCCCATCACGATGGTGAGTGGCAGGGGCGGAGCTTCATCGACCGAATAAGTCAGATTGGCTGGTTTGACACGCGCGATCTGGGTTCGCTCTTCTCGCAAAGCCGGCGCTGCCGCTGCTTTCACGATCTCGTGTCCATTCCGGGGAGTGCGTTTTGTATGGTACGTCAACTCTGAAATGCTGCCGCTAAAAATATTTGATTGAGAATCGTCGATCCGTAGCGATGAGGCGAGATACAATTTGCCGGCCAGGATATGCGAAGAGGGATTTTCATGGCAAGAGCGAAGAATGCGGACGAGATGGGATCGACCCGGCCAGGTGCTAAAAGCCTGAAGCGGTTGCTTCCGTTGTATGCGGTCGTCTTTGCCGGCTTCGTGGGCTATAGCCTGATGATTACGGTCTTCACGCCGATGCTCATGAGCAATCACGATTTGCTGCTTCGGGCAGACGAGCCGATGAGCCAGCGCGTGATCCTGCTCGGAGTCTTGCTCTGCCTGTACCCGCTGGGTCAATTTGCGGGTTCGCCGGTGCTCGGCGCGCTGTCCGACCGCTTTGGGCGCAAGCCGGTTTTGATGATCTCGCTTTGTTTCACGACTGGTTGCTACGCACTCATCGGCACCGCACTCTCCCTGCGGAGTTTCGCTCTGCTTGCGTCGGCTTCGCTGTTGGCTGGTCTGGCGGAAGCCAACGTTGTGGCGGCCCAGAGCGCCATCGCGGATGTAATCACCGCGGAAGAGCGCAACCGATTCTTCGGCTACATTTACCTGAGCGCTAGCTCGGCGTATATTGTGGGGCCGCTGGTGGGCGGAAAGCTGGCGGATCCTGATCTGGTTTCGTGGTTCAGCGATGCAACCCCGTTTTGGGCAGCGATGATTGTGCTCGCGATTACCACGTCAGCTACGGGGCTCTTCTTTCGTGAAACAAATCCGCCTGCGCAACGCCACTCAGTCAGCTTTTCGCAGGCCTTCACAAATCTTCGAGGTGTTATTTCCGATCGCCGTCTGCGCCGGCTCTATTGGCTCAACTTTGTTTTCTATCTTGCGATCTTCGGATTTTTCCGCTGCTATCCAATGTATCTGGTGGGCCGCTTCCATCTCAGTGTGTCGCGGGTTTCGGAGTTTGTGGCGTGGGTGGGGGTTCCCATTGTGATCGCCAACGCCTGGCTGACGGGTTTTCTCGCTGCGCGCTTCAGCACCAGAACCCTGACCGTATGCTCGGCATTTCTCACCGGCGCCTTCATGATCGTTGTGGTCGCAATTCATCCCCGGCGATCGCTCTGGGCAACCTTGTTTCTGACATCCGCAGCACTGGCTATCTGTTTGCCGGCATGCGCGACGTTGCTTTCCAAGGCAGCCAGTGAGGCGGAACAGGGACGCGTCATGGGGAACAATCAATCGCTCCAGGTGGGTGCCGAAGCTCTGTCAGGCCTGGTCGGCGGCCTCGCAGCCGCTCTATTCGTAGAGTTACCCTTGATCCTCTTAGGGCTCCTCGCCATGACGGCAGCGCTGTTGCTGAAGTTTGAGGTAAGGCAACATACCGATGATAGATCCAGCGAGTCCTTGGAAACCCGGTGACGGACCAAGAGCATCCTTTCCGCCTGATAGTCGGCCCATTGATTTAGGGGCGCATCGTGAGATGCGTCCCTAAATCAATCCTTATCCTTTGCGCACATCGTTCAATGTGACTCGGTAAATTGAATCGAGGGCGTCGATCCGCTGGCGGTGGTACATTTCCCAAGCGTCAGATTATTGGTCTCGCCGGTCGTACCGTCATCCTTGGATGGGGATACGCATGTCGGCGCGGTCGTGGATCCATCGGACACTGCTATCTTCACCGTAACCGACGAACCGGTGTTAAAGTAGGCTTTCGAGCCGCCCGCATTGCCAAGCACATTGAATTCTGCCTGGGTCCAACCGCTCGCGATATCGGTAAGGGCATCGCTTACGGTTGCTGTATAAGCCTCAGTATCATAAGTCACCGTGGCTGCATCGGTTCCACCTGGCGTGGCTGAACCCGAGAGCTTCAAACTCGCGAGGTCGGTAATGCGTAGTTGCCCATTGGCGATCACCGTAGCCTTCGTATTCTGTACGCAGTCGTCCCCGGGGCCCTCTGCATCCGCACCTCCATCGAGGAAGCCCTTCGGGCAGATATTGGAGCCGTTATCAACGCCGTAGTTGATAAGCCAATATTCGATGAACACTTCTGTCTTGTCCGTTAACTTGTTACTGCTAAGCGATACCGGCGTGTTCGTCGACATCACATACTGTTGCCAGGCAAGGCAACCCGAGTAGCCGTCGCAAGCCGGAGAATGGCTATCGAAGTTCGTATTGACCTGCAGCGTATATTCATTCGGTCCAAGAATGCCGCCATCGCCAAATGCGGCAACGCCGACGCTCTTTTCGGATTCCACCCCCGTCACCTTTGGAAAGCTTCCCGTCGCTGAGTTAAGCAGGCGCCCTGACGGTACCTGGACAACATAATCGTATCCATTGCCCACCGTTTGCTCTCTGTTTTTAGCCTTTGGGAGCGCAGACCGATAACCTGGCGCCTCTGCGCATTCCACCTCCTGCCATTGCGTGCTGGGATAGGAGGCGTGGAAACATCCTTCTGAGGGTGCGCTGATTTCATGTATGATTCCGCGCCAGGTCTCACGCGCCTGCGCTTCCGCATGGTCAGCGGCTTCATCCGCTGTCTGCGCGGCAAAGGCCGAAGAAAGTGGAACTACACTTACAAAGCCTGCCACTGCTGCAATATGAAGCAGACTACGCGTACCGAACCGCACCCTAGTTTGCATAACTCTCCTTGGATTTCGAAGCAGATCGTTTGGTCTGACGGCGCCTTGGGTTTGTACACGCCTGACAATGTGAACAGCTTTCTCGGGCACACACGGTTAGAAATTAGAGCCACGGGCCCGCAACGCCAGGAATTCCCACACAATGTATCAAAAGGGAACTTTGCTGCGGTAATTAAAAATTTAACGCGCTGCGCTTCTCCGACGCTGTCATCGTGAGGATGTGCGTCGTTTTGAGGGGACGGAGCGGAACCACCCCTATCACAGCGGGGTTATCAGCTCTCAAGAGATTCAAAGGGAAATGGTTTTTGCGACGGGCCGGGATCCGGCGACGCGGATGGCCCACCGGCCAGACTGACCGGCCACGCTGGCCCCACTGGGAGTGGAGCCGAAAGATTTCAGGTCCGCCACGACAGGTGTGCTGTTACCGGATGACGAGAAGTCATTCGTTTGCGGTACTCATTCATCGCTGGGTTGATGTTTCGCCAGGCCAGAGATGCTCAGGGAGCAGGATTTAGTACCGTCATCCCTCCAGAAAGAGCCGTCTGCAAACATCAGCTTGAGAAGATAAACACGTACACCGCTCGCCATATTAGGGGCAAAAGTCGCATCCTCAACGCGCCAGATGGGTTTAGCTTCTCGTTGCGGCTTTAGGCTCACCGCCGATGAATATGTTTCAGGGAATTCGTGTTTGTCCAGAGCGGCGTCGAATCCTTCAAACCCTACCTTTACTGCGATAACGCGCTTTTCCGTCTGGTTTACGAGATGCACACTCACTCTACCCTGCCCTTTCCCTCCGGACCCGCGTACACGCCGGTGAGGGTTGCCGGACACGCGGGGTTCAGGAAGGTTGTGTTTTCGACGTTTCTGTCAAAGAGCGAGTTCTTTGAATATGCAGGGAGGGATAGCCAGAGCACTAGTGGGAGAAGGGCTACGAATTTCATAATGGGCCATCCTTGAGATTGGCTATTCGCGTTATCGGCAGATCGGCTCGAGCCGTTAGTTCGAACGCAACTTTTCACTGCTTGCCGCCTTCCTCAGGACCATCGTGGGAAACAATTCTGGCCGCCGTGATCAGTTGATCGTCATTCCCGCCGGCCACGAGTGCCCGCGCCGAAGAGCTCAAAGAGGCATAGAATCGGCAAAAAATATTTAGGAGGTGCGCGGTGCGACTCTGCCTTTGGCTGCTTCCCCTCAGCTTCGCCGCAACGGCAATCGGCGCGGCTTCGATCGCCGGAAGCTGGATCAATGGAAATTCCGCCACAGGAGGGGTCACCAGACTCGTCGTCCGATCGGACAATCGGCAGCTATTCGTCCGCGCCTGGGGCGCGTGTCGTCCTCGCGATTGTGATTGGGGCGAGGTGCAGTGCTTGCCGCACGGTGCAGGTTGCAATGCAAGCTGGGATCACGGCTTCGCAACCACAGCGATGCAACTGCAGCCGCTTGAGGACGGGCGCCTGCAGATCAAGTACAAAGCCGACTTCCATGACCA
Source organism: uncultured Acidobacteriaceae bacterium (assembly GCA_963755865.1). Classification (GTDB taxonomy): domain Bacteria; phylum Acidobacteriota; class Terriglobia; order Terriglobales; family Acidobacteriaceae; genus Bog-257. Next base: position 5,958 of record CAVWLY010000014.1, read on the forward strand.
CTCCGGCCGTCGCGACTTCGGGAGCGAAGAGTTTTTCGTCCGCGGTGAGCCGCCGCAAGTCACCCGGAACCCGATCCGGAATCTCACGCCGGAAGAGGCGGCGAACCGTATCCTACAGTGCGTGTTGCCAAGCTACCCTGATTCACAACTGCGACCCGCGGTCGCAGGAACGGTCGAGATTGGTCTCGTGATATCGACGAGCGGCGACGTAATTGACGGCACCCGCTTCCTTGGCGGCCCCGCCCTCTTCCGGGATTCTGCAATGCAAGCAGTGCGTCAATGGAAGTTCAAGCCAGATTTGGCAGACGGGCATCCGGCATTGGGGCGGGTACGCGCACTCATGCGCTACATGGCTGATAGGAGCACCGAAGTCGCACTGGCGCCGGCAATCTTGCCTGACTCGTTCGGGGACCGGGGCACGCCGAGGAACGAAGAGGCTGAAGCAGTCTTACCTCCACTTCAATGTGAAAACCAGGTTCGATGATCCTTTCCGGGTTAATCCGATGACAGAATACCGAGAGATACTAGCCCACTGAAGTCGAAGAAGAGGACTTGATCAGGGATACGCATTACAAAAAAGTCAAGGGAAGAACAACACCAGACTATGTGAAAAGGGTGATCCAGGCCGATTGAGCTGACCGTTTGATGTCGTCTCAGCTTCCGCTATTGAGCGGTAGAGGCGTGGATCACGTTTGCCGGCACTCCGGGAAAATCAGGGAGCTGGCGAGGCGGGGGAAGACGTATCATCCCCAAGCGTGCCGTCGTTTCCCACCACTCCCTCTGTCCGCGAAACCCAAAATACCCTGTTACGATAGCGTCGTCTGCAGCTGAATCTGGAACGGTCACCCACTCGCCATGCCTGATACTCATCGTATTCGCCGAGAAATACACGAGTTGTTGTCACGACCGGCGTACTCTTTGCTTTTTGCCAAAGCAAATCAATTTTCGAAACCCGGCACGAATCCTATTACGCCACAGAGTGTTGCTGAGCGGACTGCTGACTATCTTTGGCATAAAAACCCTTTGCTTGATCCGGTTGAGATTGTCGAACTAAGGGGCCGAACGGAACTCTATCGTACCCATGACGGAGGAGCCCGAACGGATTCAGCCCGCACTTTGGGCCGGTCATGGATCGAGCGTTCGGTACTTGAGAGTGTCTGGGCAGGCACTGCGAAGTGCCAGGGAAATGACCGGCGCAGACGGTTTTTGGAATTTGTTCGAAGCGCAAACTTCGTGCTCCCCGAGTGGAATGGCATGACTTTCATGGTCTGCATGACTGTGCCGTCAGGCCGTTCCGCCGTTGCGGCGCGTGGACGCGGAAACTGGAAAGCGATGCGAACCGCTGCTAACAAACCACGCCCAGGCAACGTAGGGAGCATCCATACGGTTGCTGATGTGCTTCGGGAAGGTGATGATGCCGATTCCTGGTTTGGCACAGTGTATTATCCCGATGATTGACGATATGTGGATACAGCCAGTTGATGCGAAGTCCAACAAATGGCCGTTCGCCACTTAAATCATCGCTGCTTCACACGCCTCGCCCCACCTTTGCAGGCGCACGTCATCCGGGAGGTGGTTACTTCGTCTGGCCCGAAACCCTCAAACTGGTTCCTCAATGTTTCTTCGCCCGGGGGTACGAACGTTCAATATAAGTACATTGATATTCAATCGAACGCCAATGTCATCTGGGAGCCGGGCAGCAACCACTCCTACACGGTCCCGGCGAGTGGCACCGGATCCGTCAACGACAACTGGTGATCAAGCGTAAAGCAGAATCGGGCAGCGGGGCGAATGCTCTTAGGGAGGGCTGAGCCTGCGGACAAGACTTGAATCCTTCGTGTAGTCTGATCCCGGTTCCTAATGACAATACTTGAGGTGAGGAATGAATCTTCCTGACGCGACTCTGGCGGGTATGCGCAAGACCAACGACCTATTTTGCTCAACGGCAATCGGCTTGCGCGATATGAGTGTTCTAGACCACATCTATACCGCTGATGCCCACATCCTTCCACCTGGCGCCGAAATGATTGACGGTATGCCTGCCATTAAGAACTTTTGGATCCAGGCGGTGACTGGTCTTGATGTCAAGGGGGGGACCCTCACGACAGTTTCAGCAGAGGCCGTTGGGGATGATGTCGTCGAAATCGGTCGCGCTGAGCTAATGCTTGCAGATGGCCGCAGGGTTCCAATCAAATACGTCGTCCACTGGAAGTTTGAAGAAACTGCCTGGAAGTGGCATACGGATATCTGGAACCTGAATCAGTGACTACGCTTTGAGCAAGACGGGTCGCCGCATTAGCTCTGGCGACCGGCGTTGTTGAGATCTCCCTCTTCATTTTCTTCGCACGCCGCTTTAACGGGTCGAGCTTGGCACGCACTATTTTCAATATGAGCGGAGACGTGAAAATATGCCCGAAGTGCAATAAGACAACGCTGGAGCCCACCCTGGACTGTATTGTTCCGCCCGAAATGATCAGATTGCTGCAAGAGCCAATTCCCAAAGGCTCCGGCCCACGAGTGATGCCTTACTTTTGCTTGAATTGCCGCTGTGTCGAGTTGTACCCAGCGGGCGCCTGATGCCATGCAGCCCCTGCCGTTTCCGAAACTTTCTAACACGGCTAAGAAGCGCGAAGCGTCTTAGTTAAGTCTTCTCATCTGCGCCAGACTCACTACTATCCATCTTCATTTGCCTTGGATATAATTCGGGCCGTTCCTGCAGGAGAGCTTCTAACCTCTTACCCTGGCAGACTTTTCAGCATCCTGGAGGAGCATGAGGAGGATTCACTTGATATCTACACTTGCCGAAATTCGGATTTCGGGGAAACTCCTGAAATCCATTCTCTGTCTGGCTCTCACCCTTTCACCATTTACGCTGCCAGCCCAAAGCAGCAACCAGTACGCCTACGTAGCCATCGCAGATTCAGGACAAATCTACGGTTACCGTCTAAACGCCACGAATGGCAACCTGGCTGCCCTCGAGGGATCGCCCTTCCCTAACAGCCACTACGCCGGCCTCAGCTCCGTCGCAGCCGACCCGGCCGGCAGATTCCTTTATGCAACCAGCCAGTATGCGCCCACGAACGAAAATGTCATCGCCTTCAGAATTGATCGCCCGACCGGCAGGCTTTGTCCCATCTCGGGCTCCCCTTTTGGCGCCGGTGCGGCAGCATCGGCCATTGCAATCGACCCTTTAGGCAGATTTGTTTATGTCCCTAACTATGGAGGCAACAACGTATCCGCTTTCAAGATCGATCAGACCACCGGGAGGCTGCTACCGATCGCCTCTTATGCAGCAGGAAGCGCTCCAGACGCGGTGATGGTGGATTCGCTGGGCAAGTTCGTCTACGTGGCCAACGGATCTTCCAACGATGTGTCAGGGTACGCCATTAACCAGGCGACCGGCGCTCTTACGCAGATAACCGGTTCTCCTTTTGCGACCGGGAGCGGCCCCAGGTCTCTGGCCGTCGATCCCAACGAACGATTCGTGTACGTCGCCAACCAGGGCTCCGGCAATATTTGGGGATACACCATCAATGAGACCAGCGGCGCCCTGGCGCCGCTGGCCACCTCGCCCTATGCCGTCGGAGATACCGGTCTTACCTCCGTGACCGTTGCCCCGACCGGCGCTCAGGTCTATGTGGCCGGTAATGGCGGCATCTACGCCTATTCCATCAACCAGAACAGCACGGACATTGCCTTTCCCCCGCCCACAAGCCTGTACGGACAATTGACGCTCAATCCGGGTTCGCCGTCCGGAGGGGGATTTTCTGAGTTCGTAACCGTCGACTACACCGGAACCTTTCTATACTCGGCCAACAGCGGTGACATTTCCGGTTTCAATCTCAGCACCGGAATCTTCAGGCCCTTAAGCGCCTCTCCCTATGCGACTGGCAATGCGCCGGTCTCTATCGCCCTGATTCGTCCGCAAACCTTTCCTGTGTTTACCGCCACCCAGGTTGCATCGCCCTCTGGATACGCGGGCATTACAGCCTTCAACGCCGTGGCAGTCAACGATAGCGGGCAGGTCGCAGGCTCGTTTTCCGCTTCAGAGGGTGGCGAGCCATTTATGGCCGCGTTTCTTTATGCCGGGGGCGTAACGAACAGTGTTGCCTCCAGCCGTAGCAGCGCCGGTAATGGCCTCAACGATAAGGGGCAGGTCGTAGGGCTCCAGTTCCCACAGGTTCCCAACCCATTGCAGCCGCCGGCGCAGGCGTTTCTGTACAACTACAGCAACAACACGACCACCGTTATCGACAACGTGACGGGGAGGCAGAGCGCCGCCAACGGCATCAACAACGCAGGGCAGGTGACGGGCTCGCTTTCCACCGGAACGTGCCCGCCGCTGATGCCTTATACTCCCGCTTGCCTGGGAAACACCCACGCTTTCCTTTACACCGGATCCGGCCTCGAAGATCTCGGCACGCTCGGTGGGACCTACAGCGAAGGGACCAGCATCAATGATCGGGGTGAGATCGCGGGAATCAGCACCTTGGCCAACGGTGCAACGCATCTCTTTCTCTACACCCAGGGCCATATGCGCGATTTGGGCACGGCGGGTGGACAGACTTTCGCCTCTGCGGTTCTCAACGATCACGGCGAAATACTTGCATCCACTGCCGGCTCAGGAGGCGTGGGATCGAGCTATCTGTACCGGAACAACAACTTCTTCAAGCTGCCTTTTGTGGGTAGCGGGATCAACAATAGCTCATTGATCGTCGGCACCAAGCTCGCCGCTACTGGCGTCACTCGCGCCTACCTGTATTTCCACGGTATCTCAATCGATCTGAACGAACTGGTCGAGTCGTCCCTTCCCCTGCTGACCAGTGCCAGCGGCGTAAGCAATAACGGTAAGATCGTCGTCAACGCAGTGAACGGCCAGCTTTATGTCCTCACTCCAAAATGACGGAACTCCTTCAGCTGCAGTCGAGGCGCTCCTCATAAAAATGCTGTGCGCCTCGATTGCCTTTGATAATCCCTCCCCGATGGGTTACAGCGAAGCCAGCTGCCGCGGATTCTGTCGATAAGCTCCACAAATACAAAGAGCGAGGGCATCGAGAAAAATTTGGTGGCCGGCTTACCCAAATTCCCGCCCTCAACAAAAAACGCGCGTGTGGGCGCGGTAACAATCCGCAGATTGCTTAACGACGAAAACATATGTTGCTAGGTCTAGGAATTATCCTGCTGCTGTTGTGGCCAGGCGGCGGGAAACCGCACCCGAAAACCTTGTCAAAGAGTTTAAGCAGTCGAAGCCAGGGAGCACACTCGTCCAGCCGTGAACAAAGCCTTTTCATTTGAAAGCTGTCATTGCGCCCAGAAAAAAAACGTAGAGCCAAACCGCTTTAGCCGGGGGCGGCAATTCCTCGCAGAATAATCTTCAGCAGTGCTTCTGCATTGGCCATCACCTGGTCAGGCTCCCTCTCCGCGAATCCCAGGGGTAGCCAATAATCGCTGAATGCGTCCACAACGCGCGCCGCTGTATTTGCCGGGTCGCTTACCTCGAAGACCCGTTCCGCCATACCCCGCTCCAGCACTTTTTGAATACGGGTAGCCAGCCTTTCCCGGAACATCTCGCGGCCGGCATGGAATTGTCGTTGAAACGGCTTCCGGCTCCCTGAAGCAAGCGAACGGAACAACAGCAACCGCCGGCTGAAACTGATATCCATCAATGCCCGGATCCATCCCAAAGTCAGCGCCCGCAGTTCCTGCTCCGGCGTGACCGAGCCGAGTTCTTTCTCAGGCCGCCCGAGCACATTGCTCTGTAGCCTGTCCGCGGCTGAAGCAATCAACCCCTGCTTGCTGCCGAAGTCGTTGTAAAGTGTCCCGACGCTGACGCCGACTTCGTCAGCTACTTCGTGGACACTCACCTTCTCCGCCCCATACCGCTCCACCAGCCGGTCAAATGCGTCGAGGATCGATTGTTTGCGATCTTCCACCGTTGGAGGCCCCTTAACAATTTGAACATTACCACAAAACGTTCATTATTACACCGATGGGGGATGGCCAGCTGCCGGGTCGGGAGGAGATATTGAACGAAAGCAAGAAATGTTCATCTTCAGGAGGCTTCAGAATGCAAAAGCGCAATCACCAGGGGCCAGCGTTATGGACTGTACTTAGTTGCTCGTTAGCGATGGCGCTTGCGGGCTGCAGCACCTCCACCACTTCTGCATCCGGACCCAGCCCGGATTTCAATGGCGCCTCCAGCGCCACCGCAGCCGAGATCTCGGCCTCGGCCGGCTCCATGACTATGGCTCAGAGCACCCAGTCCGCCGGGGCTCTCGGCGCCACAGCGGACGCCCTCGACGGCTATCAGCTTCACCCCGAAACCGCCCGCGCCGCGGGCAAAGGCTGCGGGACCGTCGTGATTAACTCCGAAAACAGCCAGAGCCAGGTCACCGACGAAACCATCACCTATGCGCTGCCCGCCTGCGAATTTTCCGGTGTCCTAGGTATGGATAGCCTGGCCATCACCGGCACACTGGAGTTGATGAACCCGAACCCGGGCGTTTTCGCTTTCTCCAGCAAGGCTACGAATCTGGAGTTCGCCTTCACTGCCTCCGGCGTCACCAGCAGTGAGACCCGCAACGGTACCCGCCAGCTCACAGCCACCAGCACCCTCGCCTCTGAATCGAACGACATAACTACTGTGTTCGTGAAAGCAGGCGTCCCAGCCGGAACCCTTAACAACAGCCTCGCCCTCAGCTTCACTCCTTCTACCGGAAGCACGCTTGCCGTTGGCCAGCCTCTACCCGGCGGCACCATACAAGCCAACGGCACCATTGGCTGGACTTCGGCTGCAGCCGGGGCTACCGCCGCCACCTTCACTGTTTCCACGATTACGCCTTTGGTCTACGACCCCGGCTGCGCCACCACCTCCGCCAGCCCGTTTGATTCCGGCCAGTTGAAGGTCGAAATCGCCGACGGCAGCGTGACGACGTACGCCCACGTCACCTGGGCACACTGCGGCACTCCAGTGGTCGTTCTCTATTAGAAGCGATTCACAGTCTCGAGAAGAAAGTTGGATATCCATGAACCGCATGAAAGCAAGCTCACTCGTTCTCACTTTCGTCTTTGCCGTCGCCTCTACGCAGGCGCAGCAAACCGTCACCGGACCTCGCGGCGGTAAAGCCACCGGTTCCGTCTCGACCAAAGGCAATACTGCGACTGCAAGCGGCAGTGCAACCAGCGCACGCGGCAATACAACCAGCGCGCAAGCCACCGTAACCAAAACCCGCACAGGCGCGACTGAGTCCGGTTCCGTAACCGGGCCCAAGGGTGGAACCACCACCGCAAGCGGCGTCACCACTCAAACTTCAACGGGTTCCACCACCACCGGATCCGTCAACGGACCGAAAGGTGGCACCACTTCGGGGACCGCTACCACAACCAAGACCACAACTGGCGCTACTACCACCGCAACTGTCCGCGGTCCGGGCGGCCAGTCGAAGACGGGGAGCGTCAGCTACCCCACGCAGCCGAAATAGCGGCGACGAGTCAGAGGCCAGAGATTGGCGTTGATCTCCGGGCCTCTTCGCGGCTGCTGATGAAGATTGATATCTACGATGGGGTGATGGCACACATCGTGACCTTTCATGACTCCCTAAACCTGAGGTGCCATCGCCTGTTCCTGCAGAACCCTGTGGACCAGGCTGATGGCGATGGCGCCTTCGCCTACCGCTGAGGCCACGCGCTTCACGTTGTTGGATCGCACGTCGCCCACGGCGAAGACTCCCGGCAACGATGTCTCAAACAAGAGCGGCGCCCTGGCGAGCGGCCAGTTGGCTGCCTGCAACTGCTCGGGGGCCAGATCGATACCCGTGCGTATAAAGTCCTTGTCATCGAGCGAAACACACCCGTTCAGCCACGCGGTGTTCGGGCTGGCGCCGGTCATCAGGAACGCGTGGCGAATGCTGTGTTGTTCTTCTTCGCCGCTTTGGTTATTCCGCCAGCGAATCGAGCAGAGATGTGCATTGCCTTCGAGTTGAACAATCTCGGTTTGGCTATGAAGCGTGATCGCGGGGCTTTGCTCGATGCGGCGGACCAGGTAATTGGACATCGTATCTTCGAGGCGCGCACCCCGGATCAGGATGTGTACGTGGCTCGCAATCTGAGATAGAAAGATAGCCGCCTGGCCAGCGGAGTTGCCGCCCCCCACCACGATGACCTCTTCCCCCTGGCAAAGCTGGGCCTCGACGAACGTTGCCCCGTAGTAAATGCCGTTGCCTTCAAACTGCTCCAGATTTTCCAGCGGCAGCTTGCGATATTGCGCCCCGGTGGCGATCACCACAGAGCGTGCGAGCAATTTGCACCCGCCGTCAATCTCAAGAGAATACGGCTGCTGCGAGCACACAAGCCGCACGGCCGGGCGCGCCACCATCAATTGCGCGCCAAATTTCTGCGCCTGCGTGTAGGCCCTGCCCGCCAGCTCCTGGCCGGAAATGCCCGTGGGAAAGCCCAGGTAGTTTTCAATCTTCGAGCTGGAACCCGCCTGGCCACCGGGAAAATTCGTCTCCACGACAAGCACATTCAGTCCTTCAGAAGCTGCATACACGGCAGAAGAAAGGCCCGCCGGTCCGGCGCCTACCACGATCACATCGCGCACCCTGGTAGTGTCGATACCCTCATTGAGCCCGATGCAATCACACACCTCCTGGTTGCTGGGGTTCTTCAGCACCCACTTGCCCCGGCAGATCATGACCGGGATATCTTCGGCGCTTAGCTCAAACTGATGAATCAGCTCCTGCACCGTTTCGTCTTTTTCGAAGTCGGCATAGGTGAAGGGATAACCGTTGCGCGTGAGAAAACCCTTGAGCCGCAGGGTGGCTGCCGAGTTATCCGAGCCAAGCAGCACGACATCGCCCCAGCCGCGGGCGATCAGCTCCACCCGGCGCAGGATGAAAGCGCGGGTGAGGATCTCGCCCAGCTCGCTGTCGGTCTGCACCAGCTGCTGCAGGGCTTCGCGCTGCATCTCAAGCAGCTGGCCGGCGACGCGCATGCGTGCGATGACCATGCTCCGCCGCCCGGACAGCATGACGATATCGCCAAAGAAGTTTCCGGCTTTGTGCACTGCAACGACCTCGTCGCCGCCGGTCGCAGGCCGCACGATTTCCAGCTCGCCAGAAAGAACGACGATAAACGGCATGGTCGCATCCCCCTGCTCGACCACGGTGGTTCCGGCGTCGACGTTGCGCATGGTGCCGCATGCAGCGACTCGCTGCAGTTGGGCCGCGGTGAGGGTAGGGAAGAGCGCCGGGTTGTTTTGCGGATCAGGGACTGGTCGGTTATCCATTCGCAGAATATTCCTCGCTCGGTGCTGCACGGCTCCCTTGCGAGTCTAATTGCGGGCAGAACCGGTCTCACCACCCATTTGGGTAGCTGGGCACCTTTACCTGGGGTCAAACGCATTGAAAGGCAGAAAAGACGGTTAACCGAGGAGTGCGCCTCGATGGAGTAGAATCCACCGCAAAGGGAGCAAGCCATGCCGCAAACGATCTACGGCGGGAAAGATTTTGCCAGGCAATTTCGCGTGGTACGCAATAACACTCTACAGATTGCGGAGGATATTCCGGAATCGAAGTACGGCTTCGTGCCAGCGCCTGGCTGCCGTACGGTTGCCGCTTTGTTGACTCACATCGCAGTTTCTCCACGGATGTGGTTCGAGGTTCACGGTAAGCAACGGGTCAAAACGCTGGTCGGCTTCGATTTTGTGAAGCTGAGCAGTGACGTGAGGGCTGAGGAAGAGAGGAGCAGAAGCAAGGCGGAGATTCTCGAACTATTGCGCAGTGAGGGAGAGAAATTTGCCGGATGGTTGGATACGCAGACGCCTGAGTTCCTGGCGGAAATGGTCACCGTGGCCGATAACACAGGCACAAAGTCGCGTTTCGAACAGCTGCTTGGGGCCAAGGAACACGAGATGCACCATCGTGGCCAGCTGATGCTTATTGAGCGGCAGCTCGGAATTGTGCCTCACCTCACCAGGCAGGCCGAAGAGCGGCTGGTGCAAACCGCTACCGGGTATTCAGGGAGGTGACACGATTCGTTGGTTTACGTTCCGTCTGGTCGCTACTTTCCACGTTTGGCATCGCGGACCCAAGGTGGTTCCCGGTGACCACCACATCTGGATGAATCGATTCCTACACTTTTTCTCGTTATATGGATCGTGATCTGCTTCGTTCGTTTTCTGACGCAACAACGAGTTGTGGCGCTTTCGGTCTGTCCGCTAGTTCCCGCTCTTCTTCGCTTTTCTTCTCAGCCCGAAAATGGCCCATCAAGAATCGCAATAAAGCGGCGCTTTCGGCAAAGAATCCTGATTTCCTCGCCGGTAATATACTTTAGGCGTATCGCCGCACCTGAGACCACTTCCCCGGACCCCTGGAAAACCCATTTCGCAAGGCTCGCCTGATAACCGGCGAGTCGCCTGAACGGAGTCTCTCCCAAATGATTGGCCAAACCATCTCGCACTACCGCATCATCGAGAAGCTTGGTGGTGGTGGGATGGGTGTCGTCTACGAGGCTGAGGACACCGAACTCGGCCGCTCTGGTCGCCATTAAGTTTCTTCCGGAAGACCTGGCTCTACAGCCAACGTCGCTGGAGCGGTTCCGTCGCGAAGCCCGCGCTGCGTCTGCCCTCAACCATCCCAATATCTGCACCATCCATGAGATTGGTGAGTATAAGGGCAAACGCTTTCTCGTCATGGAGTTTCTGGAGGGCAAGACGTTGAAGCATTGCATCTCCGGCAAGCCTATGGAGACGGAGCTCTTACTCGATCTGGCGATTGAGATTGCCGACGCGCTCGAGGCTGCTCACACCGAAGGTATCGTTCATCGTGACATCAAGCCCGCAAATATCTTTGTGACCAAGCGCGGCCACGCGAAGATTCTGGACTTCGGTCTGGCGAAAGTGATGCCAGCCGGCAACAGGGTTGGAGCGGCGAACGACGGTTCAACAAACGACGATGACCGAGGAGTACCTGACCAGTCCCGGCTCTCCCTCGGCACCGTCGCCTATATGTCGCCGGAGCAGGCGCGAGCGGAAGAAGTGGATGCGCGTAGCGATTTGTTCTCCTTCGGCGTCAGTGCTGTACGAGATGGCGACAGGGGTATTGCCCTTCCGTGGCGGGAGTTCTGCGGTCATCTTCCGCGAGATTCTGGATCGTGATCCAGTTCCCGCGATGCGGCTGAATCCTGATCTTCCGCCCAAGCTGGAAGACATCATTAACAAGGCTCTGGAGAAAGATCGCGAGCTGCGCTATCAAAGTGCGGCGGAAATGCGTTCTGATCTGAAGCGTCTGAGGCGCGATACGGAGTCGGGGCGGCGTTCGTCCGGACGAGCCACTGGCGCGGCCGCAGCGGCGACTGGATCCGTTGCGGGGCAGGGCGAGGTAGCTGCTCGAAAGACCGGCGCTAGCTGGAGGCGCAGGTGGATCGCGGCCGGCGCGGCGGTTGCTCTCTTAGCCGGAGCATACACTTGGCGCCTGGCGAGCACACGCAACGCTCCATTGAGCAAGCTACCCATGAGCTTGCGCCGCTTACCGCCAATCCCATGGGGCACGGCGTGACCCAGCGCGGCGGTCTCGCCTGACGGCAAATACCTGGCCTATTCCGACGACTCCGGGACTGCACATCAAGCTGTTGGAGACGGGAGAAACGAAGACGATTCCCCTGCCGGCGGAGGCGGCATCGACACCACGCCACCTGTGGCTGCCGGTGGCCTGGTTTCCCGACGGGACCCGGTTGCTCGCCAACCTGGAAGTCGCCAGGCAAACCGCCGAGCATTTGGATTCTCTCCCTGATTGGCTATGCGCCGCGAAAATTCCGTGACGATGGCTACGCGCACTCCATCTCGCCGGACGGCGAAAGGATTGTTTTTACCAGTGCGAGCACGGGGTTGAGCGAGCACGAGGCGCAGCTACACCGGGTGTTTGGCGACCACACGATTTGGCTGGCGGAGGTGAATGGCCAGCCTCCGAAAAAGATAGCTGAGGGCGATGAGTCTACGGGATTCACGAGAGCGGTCTGGTCTCCTGACGGTAGTCGAATTGCTTACCTCGCAGTTCACCAGGTTGCGGGCGCTTTCGAATGCTCCCTCGAAAATCGCGACCTGCAGGGAGGGCCGGCCGTGTTGGTAACGGCAGGCGCTAACTTATGCAAGAACCCTGAAGGATTTTGGTGGGCGCCGAACGGCCGGCTCATTTTCTCGCTCGCCGAGCCCGCCCCCAACGGAAAAGATTCCAATCTCTGGGAGGTCAAACTCGATCCCCGCACCGGAAAACCCGAAGACAAGCCCGCTCGGCTCACGAACTGGGTAGGATTTTCTTTTGCTTCTCCTACACTCACCGCGGATGGGAAGCGGGTAGCGTTTCTGAAGTGGAATTTTCAGACCAACGTTTACCTCGCCGAACTGAAGGCGGGAGGCGCCAGGCTGACGACTCCACGACGGTTGACTCTCGACGATCGCAATGACTCGCCTACGTCCTGGACGAGCGATAGCCGCGCCGTGGTCTTCTGGTCCGACCGCAACGGTTTCGAACCAGATTTTCATACAGAATATTAACCAGCAGACCGCCGAAGCCGTGGTCACGGGTCCTGGACAGGCCTGGATGCCCCGGTTGAGCCCGGATGGGGCCATTCTTTATTTGGCGGACAACACCCCGGCCTGGCGGGACGGCTCAGTGGAACCGTATCATGCGCGTGCGCTCGAGCGGGGACACCCCGGAGCTGGTGATGGAGGTGCCGCGGCTCGCTAACTATGCTTGCGCGCTGCCGCCTTCGGACGTCTGCTTCGTGGGGCAATAGAGCGAGGACGGGCAGAAAACACGTCGTCAACGCGTTTGACCCGTTGACAGGGAAGCGGCGCGAAGTACGCACCGTCAGTATTCACCCTGGAGTCAACAACAATTGGATGCCGTCGCCCGATGGCTCGCGCCTCGCTTTTTCCGGAGTTCAACATCCTGGAAGGCCGCATCCGGCTGCTCTCGCTCCGGGGCGATCCGGACCGCGACATCGTCGTCAAGGGCTGGGCGGGATTCAATGCAGTGGACTGGGCTGCGGATGGCAAGTCGCTCTTCGTTTCCAGTCAGTCGCCCACGAGCTAACCCTGCTGCACGTGGACCTCGAAGGCCACGCGACGCCTCTTTGGGACCAACGTGGGGCCTGGCGAACCTTCGCGGTCCCCGCGCCGAACGGGCGCGAACTAGCCATCGCCGGTATTACAAGCGGACAGCAACGTCTGGATGATTGAAAATTTTTGACGATCCGCCGGCCGTATTGCTTGTCCCAGTCGTTTCGTGTCGGACTTCCAATTGAGATTGCGGTTAGCCGGTGCAGGTATTCGGGGTGAATTCCCGGAAGGCGTGCCGGTTCGAGGGCTGCCGTTGGCTTCGTGATCCCAGATTTTTCAGGACAGGCGCTTGATAGCTTCGTCCACTCGCATGTGAAGGCTGGAATTGTTGCCCTTCAATTGCTGCTGCAAGGTTCGATACGTTGAAAGGGCGTCTGATTTTTTCCCGGAGATTTCAAGCAGGTTGGCGTGGACGTAGTCGCTGGTCCATGGAGAAAGCTGATTGTGTGAGAGATGAGATGCGATCTGCTGATATGTGGCCCAGGATTCTTCTTCGGGGACTGCTGAGAGACACTCGACCAGCTCGGCCCTGGAAGTGACAACCGGGTCATAGCAGAAGCCGAAGATGCGAAACCAGTCATCGTCCATGGGCTCCTGGTTCTTCCTCATGGCATTGACCACTCGGATAGTTGCGGCGCGGATACCTGGGTCATCATCATAGATCATCGCGCCCAGCTCCATGGCGCGCACCAGCGGGCGGGCCTTTCCGGTGTTCTCTGCGCTTTGGAAGTGTGCGAGAGCATCCTTCGTGTTATCGCTTGTTTGCAGCAGGATGTTGCCCAGCATAGCGTTGGCGTAGACGTTTGTGGGATCGGTAGAGAGCGGCCTGCAGGTTCTGCTCCGCGGCAGAGCCGAATTCGCGCTCGGCGATTTTCTGGTTGAGGAAGTGTGCCCAGCCGATATGCGCCTGAATGTCTGCCTTTCTCGAACCGGTAGCGCGGACGAGTGCGGCGTCAAGCACAGGGAAAATTTCATCGAGCTTCGCAGCTGCCAGCGGAGCTGTGCTGTTGTCATCGCCCGCTGTGCCCACGATGTGGAAGCCCTGGAGCCAGAGCATGGTTGCATCTACCAAGCCATCGGCGGCTTTGCGGCTTTGCGGATCGGACTTGAGAGTCGCCTGATAGGTGTGGAAGGCGGCTTCGTATTCGCCGCGCCGCATCTGGTCCTGAGCAATTGCGATGTGAGCGGCGGTCTCGCTGCGCTCCTGATGATGGCTCTCAAGCCAACGCAGGCCGCCGAGTAGAGTAATGCCCAGCCCGATCACGGCACTGATGTAACCGACCCACGTCATGATCGGCTTGACGAGGCCCGGCTTTGCGGGTGGCTCGGGTGTTTGGCGAGTCTGACAATGCGAGCAGATGATGGCATCGGCCGGGATCAGCTCCCGGCAGGCAACGCACCTTTTGCCTGCGGCTGACGCTTCGTTCGTGGCTTCGTTTGCCATCGAACCAGTACGTTAGCGCGACTTGTCGTCTTTGTACATGCCGATTTCGGATTTGCCGCCTTCGACCTCAGGAGGGACAGACCTGAGGAGGGACAGACAGGACGTTTACGAACTCAATATCACGATTGGAATAAGGTAACGTTCCGTCTGCCACTTTCTCTGTGGGTGCAATCAGAAAAGGAACCGTGCACCAAACTGGATCTGACGCTCGGAGCCCACACTGCCGTTGGTGCCCTCCGTAGAAGTGCTCAATCCGAAACTGCCGCTGCCGATCACGCCGGTCGGTGTATTGAACGTGGCGTGGTTGAAGATGTTGAAGAACTCAGAACGAAACTCCATTCTGACCCTCTCGGTCAATTGAGTATTTTTGATCACCGAGAAGTCGCCATTCCACCAATCGGGTCCGATGATGGTGTTGCGGCCAAGTGTTCCAGGCAGCACCTGCACGGTATTGCCATTGGCAGCGACAGTTGTCTGGCTGGCGAAGTAGTTGCCTGGATTTTGGATCACATCGCTTGACAGATACTGCGGAACTCCGTGGGCCAACACGGTGGGGGCCAGGATCTGGTTGGGCCGGGCGCCTGCGCCGTTCAGGCTGTCGTAGCCGTATTGCAGGGTGCCGTAAGGCTCTGTAATGGTGAAGGGGAAGCCGGTCTGGGCGCTGAAGATTCCCAGAGCCTGCCAGCCGTTACTGAGAATTCCCGGAACGAATCCCCAGTGTCCCGGCACGTCATAGCTGAAGTTGGCGACGAAGCGCTGGCCGACGTCATAGCTGGCGCGCGCGTATTCACAACGGATGCACGTCGGATTGTTGAGGCTCACGGCTCCGTTCGTGCCGGAAGCGCTCCACACCGCATCTGCGTCCGTCATGTCTTTCCCCCACGTGTAGGTGGCCTGGTATTGCAGGCCATGCAACGGAGAATTTTTGCGCATCTGCAACTGCAGGGCGTTGTAGTGAAACGTGCCCTGGTTATAGAAGAGCTGGACTTCGCCCATACCCGGGCTAACGGCGGAAAAGGGAGCATAGGCCGGTTCCGCGCCGTTGAAGGAATTCGGGTAGCCGGTGTTGTACAAGTTGTTGCTGTTGTTCGTCACATACGACATCTGCAAGGCCATGTCGCCCGGAATCTGCTGTTCGATGGTCACGTTGCCGGTGAGGGTGTAGCCGTTTTTCAGTCTGTCGGACGGCCAGTCGCCGGCGATGTTGCCAATGATGGCTGCGATCGGCGCAAGGTTAACAGGTGTCCTGGCAGGAATCTTGGTTGTGTCTCCCCCTGGAGGCATCACCAAACCGGTAGTGCTGGTAAGTGCAGGCAAGCTGACCGCTAAGGGCGTCAACGAATAGGTGGGATTGTTGAGCACGCTCAGGCTAGCCATCGGAAGGTCGACCGCGGCCTGATCGGGATAGACGGTGGGAATGGAGTTGCTGAAGATGGCGAATCCGCCCCGCACTACGGTTTTGTCCGTCGCCCGGTAGGCCGCTCCGAGGCGCGGAGAAAAGTTGGGCTTTTGCGCGGGGTAAAGCGGGCTGCGGATTCAGCACAAAGTTGCCGTACAGGGGGCCTTGGTCCACGATGCCACCCAGGCGGTTTCCGATTTCGTAAGGCACGGAGGTGAATTCGTAGCGCAGGCCAAGGTTAAACGTAAGTTTAGGAGTGAGCTTGTAGTCGTCCTCCACATAGGCTGCGAGGTGCCAGACCCGCAGGCCCCAAAGGGTGCCACCGCCGCCGGCGGGTCCGAAGCCCGGTAATAGCCGTAGCCCGGCCGTAAGTCATTGGAGCACCCTCCATCATGCTGATAAGTCCACTGGGGCTGGGCTGAACCGCCGGGGTAGCGACCACCATTCGTCGAAGGGATGGCCTGCAACGAGGGCGGTACCGCTGTTGAAGGTATTGACGCCGTTGGGTCCCTGCCGGTCACGCCAAAGCCATTGTCCTGACCGTAGCCGATATTCAAGGCCCATGCAGAGATGGCTTCCTTTGGTCCACGAGACCTTGTTGGTGGATCGTAGTAGGTCTCCACATATTTAGTGATGAATGTGTCGGGGCCCCAGCTGGCCAGGCTTCCGTCGGCGAAAGTTGTTTGCGTAAATGCCTGCGATGGAGGCAGGCTGCCTTCGATCTGCCGGTTGACAGCGAAGATGAAACTGTTGATAAGCTAGGCGAGAAATGTGTGCGTTTCGCTGATGGCATAGTTGCGAGGGTTATTGATTGGTCCGAGGAGAAATGTGGGATCCTCAATGGCGGCGCACGGGTCGGTCTCTTTCTGCTTCGTTGTTAATGTACGGCGCGGCCAAACAAATAGTCCTTCGTCCGAGAAATGATGGTCGATTCGGATGGAATACTGGTTCGACATCGGTAGGCTGTTTGAAATTGACGTTTAAGGTGTTCGCGCCATAAGTGCCGTTGGGCTTGTTGGGCAGCGGATATTTGTTCAGGATCGCATGCGGCTTGCGTTCAGCGGAACCTGGTACGGTTAGAACCGATAGTAACGAGCCCGGTCCGTTCCGCGGCAGTGGGCACGGAACGACATGACTGTCGGCTCACCCAGCCGCTGCCGAAAACCGGCGTACTCGCCGAAGAAGAAGGTCTTGACCTTCAGGATGGGGCCGCCGCTAGGTCGCGCCGAACTCATTGCGCTGGAAAGGGGCACGACGGTGTCTAAAGATAGTTCTGCGCATCGAGAGCGGTGTTGCGGATGAACTCAAAGGCGCTGCCGTGGAACTGGTTGGTGCCGGATTTGCTTACGATCTGGGTGATGGTCCCACCCCCGCTGGCCATATTCCGCCGAGTAGTTGCCTTGCTGCACTTTGAATTCGGCGATGGCGTCCAGGTTGAAGTTCCAGAACTGTACCGTGCCCATCTCCGCATCGGTGGCGTCGGCTCCATCCAGGGTGGCCACTTCGGTCTCGCCGCGGTTTCCGTTGCCGATCCATTGCGGCGCCAGCCATCCCATCGATCCCAGTTGTCCTGCGCCATGCCTGGCTGCAGCATCACCAGGTTCTGGATGCTGCGCCCGTTAGAGCGGTAGCGTCTACCTGTTTTCTGTGACCAGTCCGGCCAAGGGTCGCATCGGTGGTATTGAGCAGCGGGGCTCGGCGGTCACAATGGCTGTTTGGTCTCGCCGCCAGGAACGAACTTGAAGTCGATGTCCCGTGTCCTGGCTAACGTCAAGGGTGAAGGCGTCGACGTGCGCGATGGAGAACCCCTGGGCATTGGCGGTCAGGTTGTACTTGCCAACGGGCAGATTGGAGAGGGTGAACTCACCCACGCCGCCGGTAACGACCGATTTCGCGACTTGCGTGTCCACGTTGGTGGCGGTGACGGTGGCCCCGGCAACGACGGCGCCGCTTGGATCCGCCACCGTTCCGATAATAGAACCGACGGCTTGCGACCAAAGGGCCGGCGAAGCGCAGAGCGCAAAAACGACGAGGCAAGAGATGACTAGGAAAGCGCTTCCAATCTTGCGGCAGAGTGCACTGGCGAAAGCAGCAATATGCATGATTCCCATCCCGATGCCGCTCGCAAAAGACGGTATGCGAGCCGGTTGCTATTTTGTGAATGAGGGGCCCGGAATCTAAGAGGTGGCGCTGGTTTTTACCAAACCGCTTCTTTACGTATCCGTGAATCTTGCGAAAGCCGGTCGTAGAGCAGCAAGCTTACCTCGCAAATTGCCAAAGGAATCTTGCTTCGACAAGGAGAATTGTCCCGAGTGTAAGGGCATCTGCATAAATTCTCAACATGAAATAATTCGATGCCGGCATATCGATCGATAAAAATGGTTGGCCCTTAGATCTGTTGACCAGCGTAGCAAAGTATGGCAGCGATCCACGTCTCGGCAAACCGAGGCGCCCCGCGTCCGGGCCCCAAATCCGCTGACAGGATGCATATTCCCTCGACTTTTCTCAGCCTGCCGACTGTAGAGCAACAAACTAGTCACTGCGAATCCGCTTTCATGAAAGTGCCAGCTCCGTCTGGTCCACGAAACTTCTGTCCACGAAACTTCCTTCGCTAATTCCTCGCCGATAGCTTTTAGAGTTGAGGGGGAAGGATCTCGCCCCTCCGTCGTTGCCCTACTCGGCTCCAGATTTCAGATCCTTTGATCGCCGCAACAAGTCTGCAATCGAACCGGGTGGATCCCCTGCTTCCAGCATCCCGCGAAAAACGCTGTAAGGGTCTGTTTTCGATCCCGCCTTGCGAAGGGTCTTCTCATCGTTAAGCCAAGCGTAGATGATGACTTTCTCTTTGCTGGCGAAGCGATAAAACAGACGATAGCGTTGGTGGAATTTCGCACGGAACCAATGCCGATTGTCTTTCCCGAGAGTGTTGCCCTGGCGGAACTCCGGGGCGTTTGGATCGCGAGGAATGATTTCCTGGATAAGTCGATTGATCGTTGCCAGCAGCTTGGTCGCAGCCTCTTCTTTATAGGCGGTCGGGTTTTTCTTCGCTAACGTTTCGACCTGCTCAACTAAATGAATGAGCTGGTCGTGAAAGAGTGGGTGAACAAAGAGCTTCCACCCATTCACGACCATCTATAAGATCTCCTCGGAACCGAGATCTTCGTCGCGGGAAATCGCCACGCCCTTTGTCAGCCTGTCGATTCGCCTGGCCAGATTGGCGTCCAGTGGCGTGATCCGATGAGGAGCTGTCGCGATGTCTTGAGAGAGAAATGCGAGAAACGCTTCCATAGCGGGATCGCTTTTGTCTCGGGGAGCTGTGTCGGCCGTGACGAGCAGACGACCGGGCGCGAGAACATAGGCCGTCACATCGCCATTGAATTCGGGGTGGCTTTTGAAAAGAGCGCCTTCGAAGCGAAAACCAGAGGAATTGCCCGTCTTGGTTTGTTTCCCACGGTACTCCGCGCCGATGGTGAGTCGGCTTTCGCTCGGCTTGGCCTTGGCTCTGCGTGTGGGCATCTTGCCCCTCCTGATTTATGTTAGCACAAATGTGCTTACGCGGGCTCGGTAAGGGCCAATAGGAGCGAGCCGCACCCAAACCAATCAGCTCCGTCTGGCCGCGAGACTTCCCGAACGGGCATATTACCTGGTTGCGTCTCACGTTCACCAAGAGCTACTCGTGGTCGGGATCCCCGAGCTCGATGAGACGTTTGCTAAGAACCTCCTTGCGTTCTCTTGCTGCACGGTATTGGGTGACTTGCTACGTGGGGTAGTTGGTATGCAGCAAGCGAGGGCTGTTGGTGAATACATCAAATATCCCTCCTTGGTTGTTATCGAAGATGATTGGCTCATTTCGGCTATGGAAGCGTCGAGGGCGGCCAAAGTTTCCTTGGCCTCTTCGTATTGGCTGCGCAGCCTTCGAACGACTGCATTTCGGTCATCTTGAAGCATAGTAACTGCACTGTTCCATGGGTTCTCGGGTAGGTCTAAAACG
Organism: uncultured Acidobacteriaceae bacterium; assembly: GCA_963755865.1. GTDB lineage: Bacteria > Acidobacteriota > Terriglobia > Terriglobales > Acidobacteriaceae > Bog-257. Next base: position 25,909 of record CAVWLY010000014.1, read on the forward strand.
CCATCCGGTTCCATACTGGTGGCGGCTTCGGGAGCGAGGAACCGCAACGTTCATTCTGGGAAGCGAAATTCAAGCGTGCATCCGTGGGCATGAATTTTTCATGTGAGAAGGATTAAGGAAGCTTAATGGTGATGCCGTAAGAGGCAAACTTCTTGCTGGCACCCATGGTGGCTCCCCCCTCGATCGCTTCGAATATAGTCGGGGACCCTAAAGAACTAAACTGGAATTTCTATTTTGAACGATCGGACAGACCCACTGTACATCGAGCCGCCTGCGCTCAGGTCGGACTCTCTTTGGATGCAATTCAATTCGCGGCGCCCCGCCGAGTGCCACGAGGACGGCGGAACGGACGAAACGTAACATCAAGATGGACCGCACAGCAAAACGCCTTTCGACCGTTCATTGGGATATTTTTCGTCCCAGAAGAGGGACTCCCAAAAAGGGTTTAGTTGCTAATGGTAGCCGTCGTCCCGTCAAGCTTGGTCAGGGTTATGCTGAATTTCTCTTCATACGTACACGCGAGATCCTGCAGAAAACTCAGTGCCACGGCCTCGCCTAGTTGTATCGATGCATCCGTGTCGCTCCGCCAATGGATGCCGCCGTGGATGCCGTGTCCGAAGCTGATGTTGTGGGCGAGTTTGTGCAACTCTCCGTTCAGGTTTAACACGCCGGCCTGGCCTGTACCTGGCTGGCCAGTCCACGGGGCAAGGGCTGTGCCGTCGAAAGTAGGCATCACCGGATTGGTAAAGTCGTAATTCTCCGCGTCATAGAAGAACTTCAAAACCGTGATGCAGGCGCCTGCGACTGTTCCGTGGCCGGTGGGATACGCGGGATGAGTTGGCGAACCTTCAGGGAAGGGCTGCGAGAGCAGGAAGCTGCCGAATTTCTGGTGGCTCATTTTGAGCGCGTGCGAATGGAACACAAATGGATCCGGAGCGGCGTCGAACGTCATCCCTCCCTTGATGAGATGTACCAGGCCCGCGCCCGCTTCCGGTCGATGGCGAAGGTGTACCACCCACTTCTGATACCACACTGCACTCAGGGCGTATTTCGCCACTTGTGCCAACACAGCGGCGATATCCGGGCCGCCGAAAGTGCCAAACGGCTTTTGCGCTACGGCCGCATGATAAGGGCTGCCTGGATTGGCTGGTACCCCAGTACTCCAGCACAAGGTACGCAGTGAAATAAGCCTGGTACAGCTCGTCGACATGCGTCCAGGCAGCCAAGCCGCGGCCATCGTGCAGGTAGCGGGGTGTTGAATCCTTTTGATTCGTGTAACCGGTGGGAATGCCCTGTTGCACTTGGAACCAGGAGTTCTCGTCGGTCATATAGTCGACGGCCGCCCGATAGGTAATATATCTCTGATCGTACGGCGCTGCTCCGAGGTTGGTAGGTGTGAGCAGAAGTTGGGAAAAAAAACGTACGGCCGACAATCTCGCCGGGTAAGCCACCACGAAACAGAAGTTCCGGTGTCACTTTGCCGCTGCCGTTAACCGGCCCCTGGTAGCCAGGCGCGTTCGAAAGTTCTTTCACCGCCGCCATCGCCGTAGAGTTCGTAGCGTAATCTGTGAACGCAACATCCCGCAGCAAGGAACACCAATAGAGCTCGACGAGTTCCGTCGCGTATTCCGCGCTGGTTATGCTCGGGGGAGCAGCTACGGTGGGTGCTCCAAAAAGACTACTATCCGCGCCCAGAAAAGCTTTTGCATAGGCGCCCATGGGGCCATTCAGTTTGCCCGCGCTTCCACCGAGAGGAATAGCCTCAAAATCCGTGAATTGACCGCTCGCGATCGCGGCCTTGAACTTCGCGAACGCCGCAAGGTCTACTTTCCCCGGGCTGGCCTGCTTGATGCCTTTGCTATACGTGCCGCACTCGTCAGCAAAAGTGATGTCGTTGTTGGTGGGATGGGCCGCTGATGGAACCAGCGCCTGGTTGGTAGCCGTATTAAAACGCCGGGTAAAGTTGTCTAAAACGCGGGGGTCGGCGACCGCGGGTGCGCAGGGCGCTGGAACAGCCTTCGTGCAGGGTGCTGCCATGGCGTTCTCCTTTCAGTGTGCGATGCGGAGCACCGCTCCAATGAGTTGCTGCGGGCGAATAGCAGCCACGACGCGAAGTAGTTCGGCGATGTCGCCCCTACTACCTTTTCAGGTTCGCCTACTACTTATGGTGAATATATCCGCATGATCGTTACAAAGACAGCAATTGTGAACAGATGGAAATAACCCTGAGAAAACGCATTGTCTGAAGGATTTTGCCGACGAAATTCGTTTAGCTAAGAAAGGTTGTTTTCGTTGTCCTCGAAACTTCGGCGCGATGCTAAAAACCATGGCAAGCGCTATCTGCCATACCAGTACCGGTAAGCAGGCGGCGTGAAACCTTTTCCAACGATCCGATGGTCTCGCTGATGAGTCCTTCTCGCGGGCTGTCTGAGTCGAAATAGAAACCCATCTCCCAGGAGCTAGGTGCCAAAACTTCAAGGTTCCGTTCGAGCGCCTGATTTTGAGGTCGTAAGGAGATACACGACATGGAGCTTATCATTAAGATCAGCCGCATTGCTTTTTTGGGAGCAAACAAAAATTTTATGTTCTAAGTCTGCTTCGATGCTATAGTGCTTTCTGTTTTGTTCGCATATAGGAACGAAGTGGAACGCGAAAGAAAGGGAGATACTGCATGTTCCATGGAAGAAGCGTTCGTGAGACTGTCGAGACCGGCATCAACAATCTCGCCGAGCTTCAGGGATCTCTGCTCACCGCCATCCAACTCGAATTCTGGACAATTCCGCCGTATCTATGCGCACAATGGTCCATCAATAACGACCCCAGCGACGTCAACGACATGATTCAAGGAGTGGTGCTACAGGAAATGCTGCATTTCGGCTTGGCGTGCAACATGTATACCGCCACTGGCGGATCGCTCAAGGGCCAGATTGCCACGCCCGGCTTTGTGCCCACCTATCCGACCAACGGGTTGCCCGGCGGCGTTCATCCCGGGCTCGTCGTGTCACTGCTGCCGGTCGGCAACCAGGCGCTGCAGACGTTTATGTCCATCGAATACCCCGATGGACCACCCGTCGTTCAGCAACCGGCCACTCCGCCTCCGCCCACGCCGCCAGCTCTGCCGACGATAGGGCAGTTCTATCAGACGCTCGCCGGTGGATTCAACACCGTATTTCCGGGCGGGACGCTGCCGAACAATCCGTCTCTGAACCAGGTGGTCACAAGCGTGGATTCCGACCGGTTGTTCGCTATCAACACGGTCGCGGACGCATTGAAGGCCATCAAGAGTCACTGACCAAGGCGAAGGAACCGACACGTCACCCGACGAAGGCACATTCGATCCCAGTGACCTCGCGCATTACTATACATTCGCGCAAGTCTATTTCGGCAAAATGGTGGTCCAGTGGGAAGTGGTTTCCAATACTCGGGCGCGACCGTCGCCATGCCGACTGGGTTCAACTTCGCGCCGCAGCCGCCAAATCGCCCGATCAGAAGACCTTCATTGGCGAGTTCACTAGTTGATGACGCAGTTGGAAGCGTGCTGGACGAGCGGCACCAGCATCGGGGCGGCCATCGGCACGATGTTGGCACTGCAGGGTGACGGCGTTAACCTTATTAAGGCCGGTTTGGCTCCTCAATTCACCGTCCAGTCAGCGATATTTCCATACACGGGCTGTCTTCTCTCAGGTCGTCCTGCTCAGGTTTGTCCACGAAGCTCTGCGTCTGTCCACGAAACTCTGTCCACGAAACTCTGAAAACTCCTACGAAAGTCTAAGAAGTGATATTATGCGCTCCGGAGAAAATCAATTATGGCAAAGGTAATGAAATGCCGGACCGTTGGACTGGATTGTGATTTCGTTGCACGCGGCGAGAATGACGAGCAGATAATGGCCCAGGTTGCAGAGCATGCAAGAAAAGATCACGGAATGCAGACCATTCCCACGGGATGTTGCGGAAAAAGTAAAGGCATCAATTCGCGAGGAATAACCTAAGCCAAAAGAACATCGAAAGGTAGAATCTGGGGTCGTGGAAAAGCCTTCGTCCCTAATCAGACATGCTGCAGTATGAACGTGCGCGTCTGGTTCAGCTCGTGGCTGGCCTTTCAGACGTCCAATCAAACTATAAGCCTACACGATCAAACCTGGTCGACCAACCAGTACGTGGAGCACCTGGTCCTTGCTGAGATGTCTGGCGTGAGCAAGATCTGGTCGGCGGCAGAAGGTATGCGGAAAGGTAAACCCATTTGGCAAGGGGAGCATACGAATCGCGGTTTAACCATCGAAGAGGTGGTTGCCCGCACCTGGAAGCCGAAAGGAAGTTGCGCCCCCGTTGGTGGCGCCGCGCTTTGGAGGCCCGGCTTCGTACTGGATCGAGAATCTTCGCTCCTCTCAACAACTTCTTGAGAGACTTGAACCCGTTCTGGAGGGATTACCTATCGAGGCAGTGATTTTCCCTCATTTCCTCAGTGGTCCACTGGATGCCGGACAGCGTATCGACTTCTTGAGATTTCACATGATGCGCCATAGGATGCAGATCGAGAATATTATCGCGCGTGCTGATTTTCCTGCGAACTGATGGCGTGTGCAGGGGACCCCGATCGTTCCGATTTTTCTCCAGCTCAGAAAGATGGGGGTTACTTCGTCCCCAAAACTACCCAACGGACAATATAACTAAATTTGAACCTAACGCCCGCTGATGCCGCGAATGCGAACACTGATTCCAATGACAAACGCGGGCACCCAATAATTGGTGGTGGGCAGAGTTGTAATCGTGGTAGGAGTGGCAGCGGACCCTAGCGGCTCTCCCGCGGTTAGGCCTTGGCGTAGATAAAGGGACAGTAGATAAAGGGACAGGATACCTATTGCAGCAATTCTGGGAGATAGATATCGTGTCCCTGCATATCCTCCCGATCCGCCGGGTATGCTACGACCCTATTTGGTCGGGACTGTCTATCATTCAGCCTTCTGTGCTAGTGTTTTGCAGTATTAGAAAGTCTCTCCAGTTCTCACCTCCCTCTATGCCTGGTGCCCGGTCTTTTCCCCTTTTCTGGGTAACGATCTTACTTCTGTGTCTTCCGCGGGCAGACGCACAAGAGGCCCCGGGAATCACAGTCGGGGCTCCCAAGGCGTTTGACAACCGCACCCTCAACCTCATGCTCGAACGGCTGAATACGCAACTCGCCGGCATCAACGTAATCGATCAAAAGTCTCTCGCGCAGGCTATCGGGGCTGTCCAAGGTTCGAGTGCGCAAGACACCTCAAGCTCCCTTTCTGTGCAGGGCGGCCTCCCCACTCCCGCCGGCCAGGCGCAGAACAGCAGCTCTGCGAATTCCAGCACCAACCCAACCCAGCGGAGTGCATCCAACTCAAGCGCGACGCCCTCGCCTTCTGCGCTTCCGGACATGATCGCAACACCAGGCGCCACGCTCGGGCTTGCAGCCATTGGCGCGGGGTTTCAATACACAAAATGTCTGTGGCTTGTTGCGACCGGAATCAGTGCCGTCTTTGGATCTTAGAAGCAATTTGGAAGACATTCCAATACTGTTATGCAGATCGCATCGAGTTGTTGGAGGAGGCATTTCGATCTGAGCATTTCGAGGGGATTCATCCCCTCCAGATCTATACCGCGTGGTTTGAGGCTTTTCAGAAGACCGGGTATTTCAAGGCAGTAGGCCGGAACATGAAGTTGGTATTGGTTTTCTTCCCGCATATTGTGGCTGTCGTTGCAGGGCCCACCATCTTCTTACTAAATTTGTATATTCACTTCCAAAACAACTAGCTTCCACTCGAGATTGTATGCGGTCTGGTGTGTGAAGAAAATCACAGGAACACGGTCGCCCGATTACTGTCATTGAGCGGGTGGGGATTTGGATGGCAGCTCCAGCTACTGATAAAAAGTGGAACGAATTCACCGCGACGCAGCCTGCCGTTCCTCGGCGTCCTGTTTGTATCCGTTCAGAACATCCTTCATCATTGCCGCATACTCGCCCTCAAGGAAGCGGACGCGGAAGAGCCATCGGCCGAAGGCGCCAAGTTCGCCTGGAAATTCGTCCTCTTTGAGTTTGAATGAATAGGTCCAGGTAATGCGAGTGTGTCCAGAGTCCAAGGAAACCGTCCTGAATTCTCCAACCCCGTATGCGATCGGTTTCGCCTTAGGCGTCGTGTAGTTCCAGACGATGTATCGGAAATGAGAGTAGGTCGGCGCATCCTCATGTTCCAGCGCTTCCTCCTCTGTGCTAGTGCCATCCGTGAGGCAGACGATATGGCGCGACCCTGGCGAGCCGAAGTCGCCTTGCGTCAACATGTAGTCGCCAGACACTCCGGGGAGGGAATCCGACTTGTGGATGGTCTTCTCGAGCGGCTTGTTCATCGCATCCGATACGATTCGGAATGACCGCGAAATCTCTATGACCTCCGTGTGCGGCACAAGTTGGTCAGGGGCACCAATGACGGGGTGAGGACCGTCGTGAAAGCCAGGAGGCGGAGCACACTGAGAAGCGTTCACCTCACGCACACAGAAAGAGACCAGCAAAAGGACCAAGAGTCGTAAAGCTGGGCGGTGCGCCATGTCTTCACCTCCGCTCGGAACAAGGCAGGAATCCGTAGACCATATTATTCCGTATTTCGAAATATACGACCGTCGTAATAATGATGTCAATGGAATGGCACAGGTAGAATGGAGTGACCTTTGCCAATCCTTTGCCATGAAGAAAAATGCGTCAACACGGGTATCTGCAGAAGGCGACGATCAGGCGCTCGCGTTGCATATAGCAATTTCTGCACTCATGCGGGAGTTTCGTCTGGAGCCTGGACTGCTGGCCGGTAGTCCTTACACTGGTCTGCACTCGAATGATATTGGGCTATTCGAAGTGTTGGCCGAGCCGGGGCAATGGAATGTGCGAGGCATCGCAAACGCGGTTCGAGCTCCAATTTCGACTGTGTCTTCAGCGCTGGATCGCCTCGAACAGTCGGGGTTGGTGAGTCGAACTCGTTCGGCGAGCGATCGCCGCGTGGTCTGTGTCGGGTTGACTGCGCGCGGCAAGAGACTGGCCGATCGATTGCGTGATGCTCACGTACAGAATTGTCGAACTATGCTGCTTCGCCTCACACCTGAGGAGCGAGACAAGTTTCTACGATTGACGGGCAAAATCACGGTCCAATCTTGATCGCCGCGCGCCGCAACAGCGCGCAAGCATGGTTACCAAAGAATTCTTCTTCCAAAGAGTTTGCGCTTGGCCTCTTGCATGCGCCGTGCGGCTTCTGTGTCACTGCTGGCGGCGGCCACGTGCTTGAGCGTGTCCAAAGTGAGACCGGCTCGGAGGTACTGAGCCGGCTGGGGTAGGCTGAGCAGGGTTTCCAGCGGCGTCTGATAGCGACGGTAGATGCGGCGTGTGCGCCCTTTCTGGTCCACTACGAGCTCGGGTTGAGCGCAAGGCCGATGGAAGTTCAGATAAGGGTTGAAATATTCGTCATAGAAGCGTTGGATAGGCTCGGCATATTGCGAGCGAATATGGCTGTAGCCGATATGCTTGCGAATCACCGCGCCATTCTTGGTTTCCACTAAGGCATTGTCATTACTCTGCCTGGGTCGGCTTTTGGTCTGCTCGATGAGCAGCTTGCCCAATAGCTTAGCCACCGTGGCATTGATGAACTCGCTGCCATTATCGGAGTGAAAGCTGAGGATGAGAAAGGGAAATTGCTCCAGCATGGTCTTCAACACCGGCAGTAACCAGGCTTCGGAAATGCGTTCTGTGGCGGCCACAATCTGCCACTGCGTCACTTCGTCAACGGCGTTGATGTGAAAAACACCTTTGGCCCCGTTCTGATCTCCTTGATGTACGGAGTCTACGCGCACATAGCCGGGCCTGCCCTGGGGATTTGGGCGCCGGCGCTCCGCAATCGTGACCCCCGTAGGCTTGGTCTTCACATAGTTCAAGCGGCGTTGCCGATAGCCCCGGTCCCGGCGCAGATTGTAGATGTGGGAGACGGAGATCGAAGCCAGCCGCGCATATTCCTGCTTGCCGTACTGCTGATACTCCCGCTCCAGAATACGACGCGTGGCCGGCCCGCTCAGCGTTTCATGCGCCTCATCGACTGAGGCCAGCAGCTCGACATCGTCTATCGTGTAGCGCGCAGCAAAGCGGTGCCGACGATAGGCTCTGGCCTCCACTCTGCCATTGGCCATATAACGGCCAATCAGCCGTGTCACCTGCGCCCGGCTCATGCCGGTTATCTTCTCAATATAGCGTCGCAGCAGCCCACGCGACGCCTTACCTTGACGCGCATACTCCTGTTCGCAAAGCACCAGCTCGATCCAGCTGTACACCTGTGCCCGCTTTACCCCAGCAAACCGGATTCCTTCGCTGGCTTCTAAAAGCCGGCGAATCTCCTCCAGACTCAACCTCTCCGCTTCTTGCACGCTGATAATCAATCCTCAGCATGCCTAATCCCTCAGGCTCATCTTGTATTGGAAACAAGCCCTTCCTTCAGGCTCATCTTGCGTTGGACAAGACTGCCTCTCGACGCCGTCCAAAAACCGTACTACTGTGGGATTAAGCTCAAACGTCAGGTAAAGTGACAATCGATGTGACGGATCACGTCTGTCCGCGGGATTGCTGCGCCCGCGGAGAGCCGAAATCAAGCCACAAAACAGGGTACGCTCAGTGCGCGCTCTTGATAGAGCAGTTTTGACAATTTAGGGAAACGGCACCAGCCGGACACCAGCCCGACGCCAGATGATAAGGGTGCCGGATTAGCAAGCCCGGGAGCTTTTCACGCTTTTTGCGCTTTTCGAGCACTTTTGAACGTGGCTGGCCGGGAGAGCGGCCACCTAAGCAGAGGGCAAGATGCTCAAATAATTAATTAAAAATTTTGAGCACCTTCATGAAACAAAGGACTTAGCTCTATCAGAGGAATGCCCAGGGGCCACTAACCGCCGGCTTTTGTCAGGCTTGCCGGCCTTTTGTTTGTCGAGGAATAAAATCGGTTCAAGATGTCGACTCCCACCCATATTCCGATTGAGGTGTATCTGCGCTCCTCCTACGAGCCCGATGCAGAGTACGTTGACGGAGAGATCGAGGAACGTTCGCCTCCGGCCGGAGCTGCGGGTTCAGGTGGCTGCAACACGGTTTCGGGTTCCGGACGTCACCGTGCTCGACGCTGCCCACCCAGTCGAGCAAGTCGTCACTCGTCCTCCGCTGGCCGTTCTTGAAGTGTTATCCCCGGAAGACAGCCTTCAGCGTCTCAAGCGCAAACTTGAAGACTATAGCACCATGGGTATCCTTGAAATCTGGGTCATCGATCCGCAGGACAGCACCTACTATCGGTAGCACAGCCACAATCTCCTCCGCAGCGACTCGTTCTCCTATCCTGCCAAGAGCATTGCCTTCGAGATGAGTCGAATCAAGGACCAACTCGACTAGCTCAGTTTCACCGCCGGCCGGAGCCGCCCTCATTTATTTTCCGCGCTCAGAGCCTTCCAATGTGCGGCGGAAACGTCCGCGTGGCCTGACTTCAAAATAGCGGGTAGGATGAACGAAACAAAGCATCTACCGGAGGTCCCACTCGAATGACTTTCATCCTCGCCGATGGCTGGCTGATCACCATGAACGACCGCCGGGACATCCTGGAGCGCGGCAGCGTGTATGTCGAAAACGATCGCATCGCCGCGGTGGGCACCCGGCAGCAGCTGCAGCAGAGCTATCCCGGGGCCGAAGTGGTGGATTGCACCGACCGCATCGTGATGCCGGGCATGGTGAACACCCACACCCATTTGTTCCAGACCCTGCTGAAAGGGCTGGGGGACGACATGGTGTTGAAGAAGTGGTTTACCTGCATGACGGCGCCGAGCGCTGTGCACCTGACTGCGCCGGATGCTCACGCAGCCGCTCTGCATGGGTGCGTCGAGTCCATTCGCTCCGGCGTAACGACGGTGGTGGACTTCATGTACGTCCACCCGCAGCCGGGTTTGATCACCTCCGTGGTGGATGCGTTCCACATGACTGGCATGCGCGGATTTGTCTGCCGGGGGTTCATCTCGGACGGCGTCCAATATGGCATTCCGGAAGCGCTCATTGAGCGGCCAGTGGTCGCCTTAGCGGACGCGAAAGAGCAGATACGCCGGTACAACAAGCCGGGAGGACGGGTGCAAGTGGGGCTCGCTCCCAACATGATCTGGGCAGTGAACGAGGAAGGCTACCGGCAAACCCGGAAGCTGGCCGATGAGGAGCACGTGCTCATCACCACGCACGTGGCGGAGACCGACTTCGAGCTGGAAACCGCAGCAGCGAACTATGGGATGAATGACACGCAATTTCTAAGCGAGATCGGCTTTTTGGGTCCCGATGTGATCGCGGTGCATTGCGTGCACTGCAAAACCGACGATATTGCCATCATGCGCAAGCACGATACCAAGGTCTCCCATAATCCCTGTAGCAATATGTACCTGGCGTCGGGATGCGCGCCCATTCCCGAGATGCTCGCAGCGGGGGTCACGGTGGGTCTGGCGTCCGATGGACCGGCAAGCAGCAACAATCACAGTCTCTTTCAGGCAATGAAGTTTGCCGCCCTGCAACAGAAGGGCGTGCATCAGGATGCCACCATCATCACCGCGGAAAAAGTGCTGGAGATGGCTACCATTGGCGGCGCCCGTGCAGTTGGCCTGGAAAAAGAGATTGGTTCCATCGAGGTGGGCAAGAAGGCCGATATCGCGGTCGTGGACTACAACAACGCCTTTATGACGCCCATTCATCACCCCGTGTCCGCGATTGTGTATTCGGCGCTGGGCCACGAGGTGACGAGCGTAATGATCGACGGCCGTTTCGTGATGCGCGATGGAGTCGTTGCCAGCGTGGACGAGGCCGCGGTCCGCAAGCAAGCACAGATGAGCGCGGACGCACTCACAAAACGCGCAGGCACAGATGCATCCAAACATCGTCCCTGGCCGCGATAGGCGCTTTTGGCTCTATCCCCTAACCAAAAGCCGGGTGCCCCACATCTCGCTCGTTTTTCGCGAGATGTGGGATACCGCAGGCCTCCCCCTCAAGCCTCTAGAGGATCCATTTCCTCACTCTTTGGCGTAAGGAACCATCAACGCCGCCGATTGTACCGCTCTTCCGCCGAACAACCCGGAGATGGCCAGAATAGTAACAATATAGGGCAGGGAAGCCAGCAGTTGCGAAGGCACACCGCCACCGCCTAATTGCAACGACAACTGCAACGCATCGCATGCTCCAAACACCAGCGCGGCCAACGCCGCTTTCCAGGGATTCCACCGTCCGAAAATAACAATTCCCAGCGCAATAAATCCCTGCCCGGAGACAATCGATTCCCTGAACAATCCAACTTGCGCCAACACCAGGTAAGCGCCGGCCATGCCTGCAGTCGCGCCCCCAATCAACACCCCTGTGTAGCGCATACGAGCAACGGAGATACCGGCTGCATCCGCAGCGCTGGGGTTTTCCCCAGCGGCACGGAGCGCCAAACCAAAGCTGGAGCGAAACAACACGAAGTGTGCCAGACCAACCAACACCAGCGTCCAATAAAACAAACTCGTCTGCCCAAACAAGACCGGCCCGAGCAAGGGAAGATCGCTTAACCCAGGCACATGCAGCGGCGCAAACATAGCCACACTCTGTGGACCGGAGGACTCGCCCAATGCCCGCCGATACACAGTCGCGGCGATACCGATCGCCAGCACATTAAACACCAGTCCAACGACAATCTGGCTGGCGCGGACCGTGACATACATCCACGCCAATAACAGATTGAACACAATCCCTGTAAACATCGCAGCCAGCAGGCTCAACCAAACCGAAGCGGTTACATAATCTGTCAGAAAACTGGCTAATGCGCCCAGCAAAATCGTGCCTTCGATGCCGACGTTCAGCACTCCCGAACGCTCAGCGAAGGTTTCGCCCAGTGCAGCCAGCAGCACCGGCCCCGCGAGCCTGAGGCTGGCGGCCAACCATGTCACGAAAAACGCTGACGTCATCAGCCGTTGCAGGTTCATGGAAGCTTCACCCGGTACCGGCGGAACAAATCGCTCGCCAGCACCATCAACACGATAAGACTCTGCAAGATGAACGTAATGGAAGAAGGGATCCCCGCCCGCCGTTGCATGGCGTTGGCCCCCACCGTCATACCGCCGTAGAGCACCGCCGCTGGGATTACGGCAATCGGGTTGAGTTTCGCCAGCAAGGCGACGATGATGCCGGTGAATCCTACGCCCCCGCTGACGCCATCCATCAAACGATGCTGCTCGCCGAGTACTTCCACCGTCCCGGCCCATGCTCCCAAACCGCCGGCGCAGAAAGCGGCAAACACCAGATGACGACCCACATTGATTCCACCAAAGCGAGCGGCGGAGGGACTGAATCCACTGACCACAAGTTCATACCCTATCCGGGTCTTGCGCAGCAGCACCCACACCAGCACAGTCGCCAACAAAGCAAGTAGAATGCCAGCGTGGGCGCGCGTTCCAGGCAAGATAAAAGGCAGCCACGTAGCCCGAGGCAACAGCGCCGTTTCAGGAACGCCGCCGGGAGCACGCATGGGACCTGATACCAGGTACTGCACCATCAGGATCGCCACATAGTTCATCATCAGCGAAATGAGCACTTCGTTGCCCCCAAGCCGCGCCCGGATCAGTGCGACCATCCCCGCCCACGCGGCTCCTGCGGCGAAACTGAACAGAAGCGCCAGGGGCAGGAACGTCCAAAAGGGAACCGTCATCGATAGCGCCAGCCAGGTAGTGGCCGCAGCGCCAATCACAAAGCATCCCTCGAACCCGAGATAGCCAAAGCCCGATCGCCAACTAACAATGGTGCCGAGCGCGATAAGGGTTAACGGTGCAGTCCGCACCAGGGTGTAGCCAAAGCCCCGCCAGCTCGCGAACGGTTCATGGAAGAGAGCGAAGTATGCCTGCAGCGGGTTGGCTTTGTAGAGGCTAAACAACAAAGACGTAATGAGCATCGCGACCAGCGCGGCGATGACCATGGCAGTCGTCATGGCGAGCGGCGAATCAGCCGGGCTTACCCGGCGTTCGAAGATCTTCATGATCTTTCGCTCAGTCCGGAGATCATGAGACCCAGCTTTTCGCTGGTAACGCTGGCCGCGTCGAGAATGCCGGCAATCCGGCCCTCGAACATGACCGCGATCCTGTCTGCCAGGTTCATCAGTTCTTCGAGCTCCGCGGAGATGAGCAGGATCGCTTTCCCTCGTTCGCGTTGGCCCAGCAGCTCCGCCCAAATCGACTCGATCGCCCCCACATCCAGACCTCGGGTCGGTTGTTCCACCACCATCACAGTTGCATTTTCAAGAATCTCCCGGCCGAGAATCAGCTTCTGCAGGCAAGAATCGGCTTCAGCAGGTACGTTCGCTTCGTGGTCGTTCACCTTCTCTTTGGGGTCGTAATACGACAGCGCCGAAACGATAGTGCGAAGAACGTCCATGGGCAGCGCGTGTTTGGGCGCTTGCCGCAACAGGCTGATGATGGAGGCATCCAATTTGCGCTCGCGCGCCAGACTCAACTTCAACTCCTGCAACTCGGCGCGATTCGGCAGGCGACCAAACCACAGCAGATAACAGACTTCTTCGAAGTTCGAATGGTCGGCCAGTTCGTGAATGTCGATGCCGCGATAAGCCAGGACGCCTTGATCGCCATCGATGAAGCAAATGCTGGAATTCGCTGCCGTAATGCCTTGAACCCCTGCCGCTGTGCGCCGTCGTAGACATGGATACCTCGTGCGGCTTGCTGTGCCGCCATAAAGACACAAAGGAATTGCGCGGTTGACAGGGAAGAAAGCCGCGCTCGGAGTGCAACTTACTTTTATACTCCGCAGCTTCCGAACTCGTCCATTCACGCGGCCGTCTTCGAATGTCGTTCGGTGGCCCGTCCCATCCATATGGACGTCGGCGGCGCATGGCAAGTATCCATCCCGAAGCCGCTAACTCTAAGGCCGATTCCACGTCCAAAGGCGCGTTACATCCGTGGGGCGGGATTGTCATGTCTGCAGGCTCGATTCTCCTTGCAGAATCCGCCATCGTAAAAGGAGGGTTGTTCCATGTACAAGGTTCGTTTGGTCCTGTCACTCGCTGTCGTAGTGTTGGCTGCGGTGTTTTGCAATGCGCAGTCCACTCAGCTCGATCTGCCGCTGCAGAGCCAGCACGCCGTAGTAACGCAGCGCATCGGCGTCACCGATATCACCGTTAACTACCATCGTCCGCTGGCCAACGACCGCAAGATTTGGGGTGGACTTGTGCCTTACGGTCAGGTGTGGCGCGCCAGCACAAATGGGAAACACCACAATAACCTTTTCCGGTCCCGTCACCATTGAGGGGCCAGCTTTGCCCGCGGGAACCTACGGCTTACACATGATTCCCAACGAAGATCAATGGACCATCATCTTCTCCAAGATGCACACCGCCTGGGGAAGCTTCAGCTACGACCAGAAAGAAGACGCATTGCGAGTCACCGTGAAGCCGCAAACGACGCCGGAACTGCACAATGCCCTGGCCTATGATTTTGACCAGCTGCAGCCTGACTCCACCGTAATCACCATGAGCTGGGACAAAGTTGCTGTGCCATTCAAGGTAGCAGTCAACGTGAATCAGGCCGTCGAAGCCAGCCTGCACAACCAGCTGCGCGGATTGTCGCAGTACACGTGGGATGCCTGGGACGATGCCGCGACCTACCTGGTGGACAATAAAGGGGACCTGAACGAGGCCCTCAAGTTTGAAGACAAATCCATCCAGAACGAGGAGCGTTTTGAAAACTTAATGACCAAGTCGCGGATTCTAGATGCGATGGGTCAGAAGGAGCAGGCTGCGACCGTGCGCAATAAAGCGCTGGCTATGGGTAATTTACAGCAGTTATACGGCTATGCCCGCCAGTTGCAGCGCCAGAAGCAGCAAGATGAAGCCTTCGCGGTATTCCGCACGATGCAGAAGAAATATCCTGACAACTGGCTCACCTATGCGGGTATGGGCCGCATTGCTTGCAGTCAGGGCGATTACACCAAGGCCACCGACGACATGAAGCTGGCGCTGGCCAGCGCCCCCGACGTAGGAAAATCCAGCGTCGAGAGCCTGATCAAGCGCCTGGAGGCAAAAGAGGACATCAGCAAGTAAATCTCGGGCATGTTCGCGGCCTTGCGCGGCGTGTCGATTTTTGTCACATCGGAGCGTGATAAGGGCGGGCCAGACTCCCTATCTGGCCCGCCTCCTGATTGTTTCCCGCCTTCTCCCGAGCTATAGTTAAGGGTTTGCTAGCCTTCGTCCGGGACTCTCTTGTCCGAACGACAATTTACGCGCCCGCCACGGCGGTCCGCTTCCGGAGTAATCATGTCTAAACGTTTCGTTCTGCTGCTGTGCGTTCTAACGCTCGGCTTCGGTACCTTTGCCTCCGCCGACGAAGGCATGTGGTTGTTCAACGCCTTCCCGAAGGACAAAGTCCAGGCCAAATACGGCTTTGCTCCCGACCAGGCCTGGCTCGATCATGTGCGACTTTCATCCGCCCGTGCTCCGAACGGCTCGTCATCCTTCGTTTCTTCTGATGGGCTGATCTTCACCAACCATCACATCGCGCAGGGGTGCATCCACGATCTTTCCACCAATGGCAAGGACTATATGAAGAATGGCTTCTCTGCCCCGACAAAGGCCGAAGAATCAGAATGTACCGGCATGGAATTCGTCGTACTGGAAAATATTGAGGACGTTACCGCTAAGGTAAATGCGGTGGTCAAATCCGGTCTGTCAACCGCCGATGCCGGCAAGGCGCAGCGCGAAGAAATGTCGTCTCTCGAAAAGGAATGCTCCACCACCGGCATGAGATGTGATGTGGTCACCCTGTATTCAGGCGCCATGTACAACCTTTACAAGTACAAGAAGTATGACGATATCCGCCTGGTGTTTGCCCCGGAGTTTGACATCGCCTTCTTTGGCGGCGATCCCGACAACTTTGAATATCCCCGTTACGACCTCGATATCTCGTTCTTCCGTGCGTATGAAAACGGTGAGCCTGCCAAGATTCACGATTACCTGAAGTGGTCGCCGGTTGGCGTGAGGGAAGGCGATTTAGTCTTCGTCTTCGGGTCACCCCGGCCGCACCGGGCGTTTACTTCACGGTGGACCAGCTTACGTTCCTGCGCGATTACCAATATCCCATGCAGCTCAAGTCCTTCTCGCGCCGCATCGCCATGTTGCAAAAATTTCGTGCCATGTCGGACGAAAATGCCCGCGATGCCGAAAGCGACGTCTTCAGTCTGCAAAACGGCTTCAAGGCCATTACCGGTTATCAAGGTGGATTGCTCGACGGAGACTTGATAGCCCGGAAGCGGCTGACGAGAAAGCACTGCAAGGCTTCATCAGTTCCGATCCCAAGCTCAAGGCTGAATTCGGCGATCCCTGGGCTGAGATCGCCAAGGCAGTCGACATTCAGAAGCAGATCTACAAGCCCTTAGGGTATCTCGACAACCTAGGTGGCTTCCGCGGCGATCTCGCCCGCTATGCCCACGACATCGTGCGCGCGGCCGGGCAAAAGCAGAAGCCAAGCAACCAGCGCGTCCGGGGTTTCCGGACTCGGCATTGCCTACGCTAGAGCAGCGCTTGTTCTCGACCGCTCCCATCTACAAATCGCTGGAGCAGGCGCTGCTCGGCGAGAGCCTGGCCGAAATGCAGGATGTCCTCGGCGCCGACAATGCCGACGTAAAGAAGGCATTAGCCGGCAAGACTTCCGACGAGCGCGCTAAGAGTGATTGATGGCACCAAGCTCGAGGACGTAGCTGTCCACAAGCAACTCTACGAAGGCGGAGAAGCCGCGGTGGAAGCCAGCACCGATCCCTTGATCGCGTTGATGCGGCAAATCGAGCCGGACGCTCTCGCCGTCCACCAGCGCGATGAGGATGAAGTGCAATCAGTGCTACGCCGCGATGGCGGGTCCATTGGCAAGGCCCTGTTCGCCAAGGACGGGCTCGGCGTGCCTCCTGACACCACCTTCACTTTGCGCCTCAGCTACGGCGCCGTGGAAGGCTACAGGCTCAACGGCAAGAACGTGCCGTGGTTTACCACCATAGGCGGGGCTTACGAGCATGCCGCTGACCATGGCAGCAAGCCTCCTTATCAGCTTCCTGACAGTTGGTTGAAGGCGAAGTCGTCGATTGATCTCAACACGACTCAAACCGTTTCCACCCCCGATATCATTGGCGGTAACTCCGGTAGTCCGGTCATCAACAAAAACGCCGAAGTGGTGGGGATCATTTTCGACGGGAACATCGAGTCGTTGCCGTGGAACTCGTGTACAGCGACAAGGTAGCGCGCTCCGTCGAAGTGGATTCGCGGGCGATCATTGAGTCGCTGCGGGACATCTACCATGCTGACGCTTTCGCCAACGAGCTGACGGGCGGGCGGCCGCGGCCATGAAACCAAATCCGCAGAACAAGATGCGCAAGCCGGCAAACAAGCAGCAATAAGCCGGCGATCGTAAGCAGGGCGCGGCGAAGGTCGCGCCCGCGCGAATCCGCGAGAGATTCCGGTTAGAGCTTGCATTGGACCGGGATACCGGGCCACGACGAGATCGAGGGTCAGCAGCGTGATTCCCTCAACCGTCGCCTGTGCCACCAGTAAACGATCGAACGGGTCCTTGTGAATCGCCGGCAGGTCCTCCACGGCGACCACGTGCTCGCTCATGATGGGCAATTCGCTATAACCGTTGTCCAATAACCCGCGGCGAAGAAGTCGTGCATCGACTCAAAATCCTTTCGGCCCAAGCCGCGCTTGATGGCAATCTCCCACAAGCTGGCGACGCTGAAAAGCGGCTCATTGTTCGTATCACTGATCAATCGGCGCGCACTTGCCGAGAGCCGCGCAGGCTCACCGGCTGCCCAGAGCAGAACATGGGTATCCAACAGCAGCTTCATGCGCCCCCAGTGAACAGCCGCTCGATCTCGCGATGGTTCATTCGGTCGAAGTCCTCCGGGACGGTAATCTGTCCCGCCATAAATCCGAGGCGGCTCACTTGACGGCCCGTAGGGGCGCTCAACGTCGTAACTTTGACCATAGGCTTACCCGCCTTGGCGATAATAAAGGGTTCGCCTTTGCTTGCCTCATCGACGAGTTTTGAAAGCTGAGTTTTCGCTTCGTGAATGTTGACCTGCTTCATAGCGGTTTAACCAGACTAAGTTAGTCTAGTCTATTTGCGGCTTCCACCGCAACCGCGTCGGCGTGATGGCGAAACGCCGTCGGCCCTTGAAAGGATTCGAAATCATCTACTCAGTCGCTGAAGCGCTAGGGCCGAGTCCGTAGAGACGGCAGAGGTTGTGGCGTCCTTCTCTTTAGGCTCGCAGCGCGGATACAGCAATCCCTACAACCGCTTTAGCTGTGTCCTCCAATCCTGCGACCATGACCTGTACCGAACATCCAATGTGTTAGCCTTTTAATGGGGTGGAGTGTGCTTAGCGGGTGTTTGTGCCCGCGAACAAAAATCCACCAGGTCGCTGCAAGGAACACGGCATTGATCAACAAGTTTATCGCCAAGGTTTTCGGCACCAGTAACGAACGCGAAATCAAGCGCATGATGCCGCTGGTGGAGCAGATCAATGCGCTCGAGCCCGAGATGAAGCAGCTCAGCGACGAGCAGCTCCGGGCCAAGACGGACGAATTCCGCCAGCGCATCCGCGAGCGCGTGGACGCAATCGAAGACCCCGACGAGAAGGACCGCGAGCTGAAGGCGGCGCTGGACGAGGTTCTTCCCGAGGCGTTCGCGGTGGCACGCGAGGCCGGCTGGCGCGTGCTGAAGATGCGGCACTTCGATGTGCAACTCATCGGCGGCGTCGTGCTGCACCAGGGCAAGATCGCCGAAATGAAGACCGGCGAAGGTAAAACGCTGGTCGCGACCTTGCCGGTTTACCTTAATGCGCTTTCCGGACGCGGCGTCCACGTGGTCACGGTCAACGACTACCTGGCCAAGCGCGACTCGGAGTGGATGGGCAAGCTCTACACCTTCCTCGGCCTGACGGTTGGCGTCATCGTCCACGACCTCGACGACCGCGAGCGGCGCGAAGCTTATGGCGCCGACGTCACCTACGGCACCAACAACGAGTTCGGCTTCGACTACCTGCGCGACAACATGAAGTTTGACCTGAGCGACTGCGTGCAGCGCGGGCACAACTATTCCATCGTTGACGAAGTGGACTCGATCCTGATCGACGAAGCCCGTACCCCGCTCATCATCAGCGGGCAGAGCGAGGAATCCACCGACAAGTATTACCGCGTGAACCGCATCATTCCTCAACTGGAACTGGGTGAAGAGATCGACCGCGGGCTCGGGGAAGACAAAGTCCTCACCGGCGATTACGTGGTGGACGAAAAGCACCGCACCATCACCGTTACCGACGTCGGATGGGAGAAGGTCGAGCGCCTGCTGGGTATTGGCAACATCGCCGATCCCGAAAACTGGGACCTGAAGCACCACGTTGACACCGCCATCAAGGCGCACGCACTGTATCGTCGCGACGTCGAGTACGTGGTGAAAGACGGGGAAGTGCTCATCGTGGATGAGTTCACCGGGCGCCTGATGCCGGGTCGCCGCTGGTCCGATGGACTGCACCAGGCCGTGGAAGCCAAGGAAGGCGTAAAGATTGAGCGCGAGAATCAGACGCTCGCCACTGTCACCTTCCAGAATTACTTCCGCATGTACAAGAAGCTGGCCGGCATGACCGGTACGGCGGAAACGGAAGCGGCCGAGTTCGACAACATTTACAAACTCGAAGTGGTGGTCATTCCGACGAACAAGGTTTTGCGACGGATCGAGAACTCCGACGTCGTGTATCGCACCGAGAAGGAAAAGTTCTTTGCCTCGGCCGATGAGATTCAGAAGATCGCCGACAAAGGTCAGCCCATTCTGGTGGGCACAACGTCGGTGGAGAAGTCCGAGCGTCTGTCGGAGCTGCTGAAGAAGAAGGGCATCAAGCACGTGGTGCTGAACGCCAAGTACCACGAGAAGGAAGCCGAGATCGTCGCCCAGGCAGGCCGCAAGGGCGCAATTACGATTGCCACCAACATGGCCGGCCGCGGTACCGACATTCTGCTTGGCGGTAATTCCGAGTTCATGGCCAAGCAGGAGTGCATCAAGAAAGGGCTGGCGCAGCCGCTCAAAGTGGTAGCCGGCGAAGTCACCGCCAAGCCCGATGATCCGAACCTCTCCTACTTCTACTATGGCGGCAACGAATATCAGGTACCCACAGCGCAGTGGATCGAGATCAACGCTCGCTACAAGGAAGTCACCGACGCCGAGCATGAAGAAGTTATAGCGTTGGGTGGTCTGTTTATCTTCGGCACTGAACGCCACGAAGCCCGCCGCATCGACAATCAGTTGCGTGGACGCGCAGGCCGCCAGGGCGATCCTGGCGCATCGCGTTTTTACTTGTCGCTGGAAGATGACCTGATGCGCATCTTCGCCAAGGAGTGGGTGTCGAACCTGCTTCAGCGGCTGGGCATGGAAGAAGGCGTGCCGATCGAATCGAAACTAATTACGCGGCGCATTGAGGCCGCGCAGAAGGCGGTTGAGGGGCAGAACTTCGAAGCCCGTAAACACCTGCTCGAGTACGACGATGTCATGAACAAGCAGCGGCAGGCGGTTTACGGATTACGCCGGCAGCTCCTGGAAGGCATCGATCAAAAAGAACTCATCCTCGAGGACTACGTACGGGAGATTCTTGGCGGCCTACTTGATAAATACGCCGCAAAAGACTCGCACGCCGAAGACTGGGACATCAAGAGCCTGAAGAACCAGCTCTTCACCCGCTTTGGGGTGGACATCGCGGCCGAAGGCATCCAGGCCGAAACGCTGAACCGCCAGGAACTCGGCGACACCATTTTCGACAAGCTGAAAGAGCGTTACGATGCCAAGGAGAAGTTGATTGGCCCCGACGCTATGCGCCACCACGAACGCATCATTATGTTGAGCGTGATCGATCAGCAGTGGAAAGATCACTTACTCAGCATGGACCACCTCCGCGAAGGCATCGGATTGCGCGGCTATGGCCAGCACGATCCACTGGTCGAATACAAGCGCGAGTCGTTCGATATGTTCGAAGCCATGATGGAGCGCTTCGAAGAAGAGACCGTCCGCTACCTGTACCTGATGCAGGTAATCGAAGCGCCCTCTCGCCCGGTTGCGCAGCATGCGATCTCATCGGGAGACTTTGACGGCAGCAACGGTCAAGACGCCTCGGCGTTCAGCACCGGCGGCAAACGTAACCGCGCGACGACGTCGATGGACGACATGGAAGAGGCGTTCCAACGTCGCAAGCGTCGTGAGTTAGAACAGGCGCGCATGGCCGGCGCAGGCGAGGCCGGAACCGTGCAGCAAGTCGTGCGTGGCGACAAGGTGGGCCGCAATGATCCCTGTCCTTGCGGTAGCGGTAAGAAGTACAAGAAGTGTTGCGGGGCGTAGAAGACACTGCTCTTCGCCTCTCGCTCTTCGCTGAACACCTGGTAATCCCAAAAAAGCGGTTTTTCCCGCTTTTCCTGTTTCGGCTTCCCACTACGGTAGTAAGGCCATTATTGCTTTGCGTTCCGTGCAGGACTCTGTTAATGTCCGCCCAAATAGAACCCATTGAGGCGCTGATGCTGCCTTGACTCGTGACTTGTGCGCGGCAAGGTTCAGTCGTTCGACAAACTCGGGGAGGTCATCATGGCATTTTGTGTGTCCTGCGGTACTCAAATGGCGGACAATGCGGCATTTTGTCCCAACTGCGGGAAGGCCGCGGGTCAGGCAGGCGGTGTGGCGGCGTCTGCCGCGCCGGCGCCGGCGATTGATCATGGCGCTAGTGGCGTGTCCGCTGCGCCGATGGCGGAAAACATAGCCGGCATGCTCGCGTATTTCACCATTATTCCGGCGATCATCTTTCTCGTGATTGAGCCCTACAATCGCAATCGTTTCATCCGGTTCCACTCGTTTCAGTGTCTGTTTACCTGTGTCGCGCTGATTGTGCTGCACATTTGCCTGTCTATCTTCAGTTACATTTTGCCGCTGATGATGTTTCCCATCTGGGGGCTGCTGGGGCTCGCCGAACTTGCGCTCTGGCTGCTGCTGGTAATCAAGGCGTATCAGCACGAAATGTTCAAGCTGCCCATTGTCGGAGATTTGGCTGAGAAACAGGCCAACGCCTAAACATAGCCAGCGGGAGATGGCGTGGCCGCTCAGCCCCGCTTTTTCGTTTGGTGGCTGCCCGCGCAACCTAACTTCCCGTTTTTTACGACGGAAAGTCCCATCTCCGGGTCTTACTTGCTTAGCTTCGTCCAAAATGTTATTTCCATCTACTTTTTGTTTCGCGGACGCGATATTCTGTCAGGCTTGTTTCAACCAAGAATCCCACGTAGGCGAAAGGGTCTGTGAGGGTACGAGTCTTTTACCACGATAAGTGTTTCGACGGCGCTTGTTCGGCAGCGCTTTTTTCGCGTTTCTACCGCGAGCGCATCCGCGACGCCGAATTCGAATACATCGGGCTGGTGCATCGCGCTGGCGCGCTCTTCAACGAAGACGACTTCACCGGCGACGAGAATGCCATCGTCGATTTCAAATACTCGTCGTCACCGCGGATCACCTGGTGGTTCGATCATCATCAGAGCGCCTTCCTGACTCCGGAAGACGCCTCGCATTTCGAGCAGGAACTGAGCAACACCAAGTTCTACGATCCCGATTTTCGCTCGTGCACAAAGTTCATCGCTTCCGTAACCCAGCAGCGATTCGGCTTCAATCCGGCACCGGTAGCGGAGTTGATTGAATGGGCTGACATCATCGATGGCGCACTCTACAGTGATCCGCAGTCCGCCGTCGAAATGAAAGAGCCCGCGATGAAGCTGACCATGGTGATCGAGTCCAATCAAGACCCGCAGTTCATCCCCATCTTGATCGGGAAGCTGGCTTACAAACCCCTGGCGGAAATCATCGCCGAGCCGATGATCGCCGGGCGTCTTCCCGAACTGACGCAGCGGCACCTGCGCTCAATCGAAATTTTGCGCGAGCGTACGCAATGCAAAGACGGCACCGTCTTCTTCGACGTAACCGATCACGAGCTTGAGGGCTACAACAAGTTTGTGCCCTATTACTTGCATCCCGACTGCGTTTACAGCGTGGGGCTTAGTAAGAGCAGCTTCCGCACCAAGGTGTCGGTCGGCTCCAATCCGTGGTCAAAGATTGAGCCGGTGGAGAACCTTGCCAAAATTTGCGAACGCTACGGCGGCGGCGGACACGCGCGCGTGGGAGCCATCTCTTTTCCACCGGGGATGCTGGAAGAGGCGCGCTTGGCGGCGAAGGATATTGTTTCTGAATTAAGGGCCAGCTATCGAAGACACGCATAAGCCCTGCGCCGGGCGTTCGGAGAAGCTACGCAATGTTTACATACTGTTGACAACCCCAAAAATATGCAGCGGTAATCTTTTCGACAGAGCGCCACGGGCGGACGGAGATTTGGCAAGCGCGTTTGTCGGGGCAATTCAAACGGTTTGTTGTCCGTCCGCCCAGGTTTGTTGCCCTAGCTGCTGGCTGCCGATCTTGCCGCTCTCTTCTTGCGCTGGGTCGGGTGTACGAACCACGCGATCGCAATACTCACCAAGTACAACACAATCATGGGCGCGGCGAAGATGCACATGTTCATGATGTCGGTGGTCGGCGTGATGATGGCCGCGATGATGAAGATCACCAGGATCGAATAGCGGAAGTTACGCCACATCCAGCCCGCAGTCAAAATCCCCATCAGTGACAGGAAGAAGACGAGGATCGGCATCTCGAAGACAATACCCAGACCGGCGATGATGGTGAGGAACAGGTCGGTGTATTCGCCGACGGTGATCATCGGCTTGAACTGGGCGCTCCAGCCAATCAGGAAATCCAGCGCTGCCGGATAGACCATCCTGTAGCCGAACCAGCCGCCCGCCAGAAATAGTCCCACCGTGCTGAACATGAACGGCAACACGTAGCGGCGCTCGTTGCGGTAAAGGCCCGGCGCAATGAACGCCCACACCTGATAGAGCACGAACGGCGAGGCCACGAAAATTCCGGCCAGGAATGCGATCTTCAAGTACATGTTGAACGGGTCGGTGGGGTTCAGATAGACCAGCTTCTGCTCCATCTGGTGATTAGCGAGGGCTGCCATGATGGGCTTCTGCATGATGGCGAAGATCTGCTCGTGAAACCACCAGCAGACGCAAAAGCCGGCCACCACGTAGAGAAAGCTATAAATGATGCGCCGCCGCAGCTCTTCCAGGTGCTCGAGGAAGCTCATGCCGGTCATTTCCTCGGAGGCACGCTTCTGGGCAGTTTCCAGGACGGGGTTACGCATCGGGACTTGACCTGGCAGGCGCGGGAGCCGGGCTCAGCGGTGGCGCCGTCGAGAGTTCGGCTGTGGAGTCAGCCTCAGGCGCCGAGATGGCATCGGAGCTACCTCGGCTTACGATCCCAGCCGGGGGCAGGATGGCGGGCTCCAACGACGTCTGCGGCGGTAACGCCTTGGCCGCCTCGGCGTCCTTCCTGACGCGCTCATCCAGTTCAATATTCATCATCTCGGTTTCGAGCTGGTTCTTGAACTCGTTACTGGCGCGCTTGAACTCGGCCATGTATTTGCCCAACTGCCGGGCCAGCCCGGGTAGACGTTTGGGGCCGACGACGACCAGTGCCAGCAGAAAAATGAAGATCATCTCTGGCATGCCAAGGTTCATAGGTTCATCATAATGCGGGGTGTGGTTTTTCACCACAGTAGCAATTGGCATCTAGCATTTGGCACTTGGCATTTAGCCATTTCGAGCTGGTCCGGCCTGTGCTTGAATCCAAATTCTGCCCTTATGGAAACCCGTGGTTGGGGCGCGACAGACTAAGTGCTAGGTACTAAGTGCCAAATGCTAGGTGCTGCGGGCCCATTTCCAACTCCCCGACTCCTTCCTTGCTCACCATCTTCTTCCTCTACCGTCTGTTACGAAAGCAGGGGACCAAACGGATTTCGCACCTTCCTTTTCCGAACCAGCATCCAAAATAGCGGCTGATCTGGCAGGCCGGGGCGGGTCAAAGTGCATGGTATACTGCGTGCAAGTCTTGCTCCGGTGCGCTTATCTTGAAGATTCGTCCCCGGCCAGCCGAAGGAACCTACATGGCAAGTAGTTCGCGTCGCTCCGCAGTTCTCGTCCTCAGCATCATTCTGGCTTGTGGTTGTGTGGGCATGCTTTTTGGCCAGCACCTCACTTCATCCACTACAACCACTAGCGACACCGACATTCGCGATAGCCTGCGCAGCTTTACCCAGGTTTACGAAGTCGTCCAGCAGAACTATGCCGAGCCGGTCAACCCCGACAAGGCCATCTATAACGGGGCGATTCCGGGTATGCTTCGGGTGCTCGATCCGCACTCCAACTTCTTCGATCCCAAATCCTATGCGGCCTTGCGCGAGGAGCAGCGCGGCAAGTACTACGGCGTGGGCATGCAGGTTGGTCCCCGTAACAATAAAGTCATCGTGATTGCGCCTTTCACGGGCGCGCCTGCGTATCGGGCCGGCATCAGGCCGGGCGACGTCATTATCGCCGTAGATGGTAAGCCCACCGATAACATGAGCACCAGCGATGTTGCCGATTTGCTGAAAGGCCCCAAGGGTACGGCGGTGAAGATTACGATGCTGCGCGAGGGGTCCGACAGGCCGCTCGATTTTACCGTGGTGCGCGATGAGATCCCCCGCTACAGCGTTGATGTGCATTTCATGATTCGCCCGGGTATTGGGTACATCCACGTCTCGGGATTTCAGGAGACCACCGAAAAGGAAGTACGCGACGCGCTGGATGAGCTTGGCGATATTCACGGGCTGATCCTTGATCTTCGGCAGAATCCTGGTGGACTGTTAAGCGAGGGCGTTGGCGTGGCTGACCAGTTCCTGAAGAAAGGCCAGGTCATCGTTTCCCATCACGGACGGGCTTCGGCGGAGAAGGTTTACAAAGCCAGCCACGGCAACGGCGGCAAAGACTATCCGCTGGTCGTACTGGTGAACCGCGGGACCGCCTCGGCGGCGGAGATCGTTGCCGGTGCGATCCAAGACCATGATCGTGGTCTGATCGTTGGTGAAACCACATTCGGCAAGGGCTTGGTGCAGACCGTCTATCCGTTGTCGGAGAACACTGGACTGGCGCTGACCACGGCGAAGTACTACACCCCGAGTGGCCGCCTGATTCAGCGCGACTACAGCAACATTTCGCTTTACGACTACTACTACAACGATCGCGACAATGATGCCAATAATGCCAACCACGAAGTCAAGATGACCGATAGTGGCCGCACTGTTTACGGTGGCGGAGGCATCACTCCCGACGTGAAGATCCCGCCGGTAAAAACCAATAAGTTCCAGGACACACTGCTGGAAAAATACACGTTCTTCAATTTCGCCAAGCATTACGTCATCAACCACAAGGTCACCAAGCAATTTGAGGTTGACGATGCGGTGATGCAGGAGTTTCGCAAGTTCCTGGATGAACAGAAGACGCCCTTTACCGAGGCGGACTTGGCGGAGAACAGCGATTGGATTAAATCCAACATCAAGGCCGAGTTGTTTATCAACGAATTTGGTCAGCAGGAAGGCATGAAGGCACATGCCGAGAGCGATCCGGCGATAGCTCAGGCGTTGGAACTGCTTCCGCAGGCAAAGCAGTTGGCTGACAATGCCAAGCGAACGATCGCGCAGCGCAATAACGCCAGGCTGACGGCCCAACAGAGCGACACCCCAGCAGCGCAATCGGTGAAGCGTTAATCGCGGAACAGGACCCTGGAACACCCGCAAAGGCCGCTTCGGCGGCCTTTTGCATTTTCAGAAAATCGCTCACCTGATCGGCGGAGCGGCGCGACATCGGCACATATCAACGGGCGATGCTTGGATTTTGCGCCGCTCCGCCAATCAAAGCCGAATCAAACAAGCACGAGTTCGGCGGCTCGCGCGGAGGAAAAGTTCATCACCTCTGGCCGCACCAACCGGTCGAAGTCCGCATACGTCATCCTGATCAACTCATGGTGTGAGCCCGCATTGAAAGCGATTTCCTCGTCCTCGGTCAGCGTCTCATCGACATACACCGGGATCCCGTACAAGTTGCCGAAGGGAGGCATGGCTCCCGTCTCGCAGTCTGGAAAATGCTGTTTAAACTCGCGTTCACTGGCCAGTTCGGCATCTCGCACGCCCACCGCTCGTTTCAGCGCCAGCAAGTCCACCTGGTACGACGCCGGCAGCACCGCCATGGCGAGGGCTCCGTCAAGTTTCACGATCACGGTCTTGGCCAAGAATTTGCCCGAGATGTGTGACACAGCCGCAATCCCCTGGGCGGTGTAGGCCTTGGAATGAGACATGACGATGTATCTCACTTCATGGCCGTCGAGGAAGGCTTTGACTTTGGTGAAGGGCATATCGAACTCCTCGCAAGCATTCTGCGGGCCGAGGCCCGGAAGATGGTTAATGAAACGGGTCGAGGGTGTCGTTGCCGGCCCCTTTTATGGTGGTTCACTTGCGCTATTGATTTGCTGGATTCCGCGATGTTGGTCGCGATTGGCGACAGAAGACTTGGCCATTCGGGCTACCCCCTTGCGGTCGGTTGACCCTCGTGTAGCCTCAGTGTAGTCCGGCGGTTGCGGCGCGCAAGCACAGCCGTCACATTACCTGTGTGACAGAAAATTCAGGGGTTTTAGCGCGCTTCCACCCTTATTTATTTCCCACCACCGCGGTGAAAAAATCAGGGATGAGCATGTGTTTCTCGCTGGATCGGAAGCCGGCATTGCGCAACATGTGCTGATACTCAGCGTATGTGTAGGCATCGCCGGCGGGTGTAGTCGCCAACATGATCAGCGCAAACCCCGCCGGGCGCGGCGGAGATACGCGGTCCTCATTGGGTATCATGGCCACGATCACCGCGCGGCCATCCGGCTTGAGGGCCCGGTGCACCTTGCGCAGCAACTTTTCGCAGGTGGCCAGGTCGAAGTGGCTCAGAAAATTCGGCATGAGCACGAGATCGTAGCCGCTGCCGTACTCTACTTCAAAAGCACTGCCGGGCACGATGTGTAAGCGTTCTTTGACACCGGCCCTGGTGGCGTTCTCCTCTGCGACCTGCAAAACGTTGGACCAGTCCACGGCCCACACTTCACAATTCGGATTGTGGCGGGCGATCGCAATGCCGTATAAGCCGTGCCCTGCGGCAAGGTCAAGAATTTTCGACGCGTGGTGTTCGTTGGCGTTTAGATGTTTCGCCAGGAGTTCGGCCGGCATTGCCATCATCGGCGCCATACTGCGCGCGAACTCAACCCAGATCGGATGCTCAGGAGCCACCGTCCCGGAGTTGGCCTCCGTCGTGCCGCCTTTGCGCACGACCCCAGCTAGGTCCTTCCATCGTTCGGTAGTCATGGGCGAGAGCAGGAAGCCGATGGCGCCGCCCAGATAGGCCGGTGAGTGGGCGTCGAGGAAGACCGCGGAATCTGGCGTCAGACTGTAGCGGTTCGACTCCTTCGTCAGAAATCCCATGACGACCAGGAAATCGCAGAGAGCGCGGATGCCACGCTCGGAAGCCTCGCAACGACTGGCGACAGCTTCAGCGGTTTCATTGCCTTCACCGATGGCCGTGAAGACATCTAACTCGATTGCGGCCTTCAACGCTTCCGTGTGGTGATAAGCGTTCAGGGTAGAGAAAAACAACTCAGGCGAGGGTGGCGGATTGGGGGCGGGTGACACGATGCTTCGGCCTCCGGACCATCGACTCTTTAGCCGCGGAGTCGGATTATATCGAAAAACAAATTCTGGGTCAGATTCCCTTGGAAACAGGCCAGCGACGATCGCGTAATATGTATAATCCTTCCTCTCATGCGCAATTTCTTCGCGCGGCGCACCTCCTGGGACCTGACCATCAACCGCTATACGGAGGCGCACCGGCTTGCCCGCAGGGAAGTTCTCGATTTGACGGCTTCCAACCCTACCATGATCGGCCTGCACTATCGCGAAGATGAACTGCTGACGTCACTGATGCACCGTGAAGCGCTCATCTACGAGCCGCACGCGAAGGGTCTGCTGACGGCGCGTGAGGCCGTCTCTGCTTATTATGCCGCCCATGGCGGCCATGTCTCGCCTGCTGAACTGATCCTGACCACCAGCACCAGCGAGGCCTATTCGTTCCTTTTCCGGCTGCTGTGTGATCCAGGAGACACAGTGCTAGTTCCGACCCCAAGCTATCCGCTTTTCGATTTCCTCGCTGATCTTCAGGATGTAAAGCTCGAACCGTACGAGCTGGTGTATGACCATGGATGGCAGATCGATTTTCACTCGACGAACACCGCGATCGCGCGAGCGAGGCAGGCCGGTTCGCGTTGCCGTGCCGTGCTGGTGGTGCACCCGAACAACCCGACTGGTTCGTTCTTCAAGCCTCCCGAAGCTGAGGAGTTGAATCGTATTTGTACAGAGAGTGATATGGCGATCATCGCCGACGAGGTGTTCCTCGATTACTCACTCGTGAAAGATCCGCCGTTAACATTTTCCTCGAACAACACTGTGCTGACCTTCACCCTGAGTGGGTTGTCGAAAATTTCCGGCCTGCCGCAGATGAAGATTGCATGGATTGCCGCGAGTGGGCCGCAGCCGTTGCTGATCGACGCGATGAATCGGCTTGAAGTCATTGCCGATACGTATCTCTCATTGAACGCACCACTGCAGTGGGCAGTACCGTTCATGCTGGAGGAAGGGCGACGCATACAGCGCCAGTTGATGGGGCGCATCATGACGAATCTTGCGCTGTTCGACTCGCAACTCGCCTCGCAGAAACTCTGTGGCCGGCTGGAAATCGAGGGTGGTTGGTACGCGGTATTACGGGTCCCGGTGGCGGGTTCCGACGAGGAATTGGCAATTGCATTACTGCGTGAGACGGGGGTGCTGGTGCAGCCGGGCCATTTCTACGACTTTGGATCAGACGGATATCTCGTGATCAGTCTCATTACCCCGGCAAAGGAGTTCGCGGAAGGAGTCCAACGCTTGCTGAGATATGTTGGTCACCTCCATTCGTGATCTTTGCATTTGGAGCTCGGGATGCGATCGGGCTTTCCCTGAGGCAAGAACGTGCCAGCCAATTGCACTTTGACAAAGCTACTGCAATGACTTGCGCGCCTTCGCCTGGTTGCCTCGGCGGAAATAATTCCCGCAAAACACCCGCCCATTTTGGAACGGCGGGAAGTTATAATTACTAAACCGTGCTTAAGTACTCGATTGTCGTCCCATTTCATAACGAAGAAGAAAACGTAACCGAGCTCTACGATCGGCTGAAGGTGGTAATGGAAGCCACCGCCGAGCCCTTCGAGCTGGTATTCGTGGACGATGGCAGCCGCGATCATACCTTCTGGATGCTGCAGCAGATCGCAGCCGTGGATCGCCGCGTGGTGGTGGTGAAGCTGCGCCGCAACTTCGGACAGACGTCGGCCCTGGCTGCCGGCTTCGATCATGCCGAAGGCGAGTACGTAATTGCCATGGACGGCGATCTGCAGCACGATCCGCAGGACATTCCGTTGTTTCTGCAAAAGCTGCGCGAGGGATACGACATTGTCAGCGGATGGCGCAAGCAGCGCATTGACAACTTCGTGATGCGGCGCGTTCCCTCCAAGATAGCCAACTGGTTGATGGCCCAGCTAAGTGGGGTTGATCTGCACGATTTTGGCACCACCTTCAAAGCCTATCGCCGCGGAGTGGTGCAGGAAATACCGCTCTACGGGGAATTACATCGCTTCATTCCGGCGCTGGCGTCGGCTTACGGCGCCACTATATGCGAGGTTCCCATCCGCAATGTGAACCGCGAGCGCGGCGAGTCGCATTACGGCATCTCGCGTACCTTCCGCGTGTTCTTCGATCTCATTACCATTCGTTTTCTGCTGAAGTACATGGCGCGGCCGCTACATTTCTTCGGCACCGTCGGAGCGCTGGGGTCGCTGGTGGGCTTCGTCATCGCGATATGGATGCTGTTCGAGAAGTTTGTTCGTGGAGTCAACGTAATGGACGAACACGGCCCCCTCCTAGTGTTCGCTGCGGTGCTAATCGTCGCAGGTGTGCAACTGATCGCACTGGGATTGCTGGGCGAATTGCAAGTACGGCACTTCCACGAGCCGGCGAAGCGCGCCCCCTACACGGTGGATCGCGTCTTGCGCTCATCGCACAGTCAATCAGCGCTGGCCGACTGAAGCCAGTGACTAGCGGTTAGTGAATGGTAGATAGAAGGCGCAAGATACCCGTTCGGACATTGCGACAGATGAATAACCGTTGGACTATTCACTATTCACCTTCCGCCATCCACTAGATTGACTGGCAAGCCTCATCCCACCCGCGGTTATCTCTTCATCGCCGCGGCCACCTTTTTCTGGGGATTTTCCGCCACCCTGGGCCGGGCAGTTTTTACCGGCAGGCTCTTTCCTGGAAGCCAGGCTCTGCGCCCTATCGACCCTCTTATCTTGGCCCAGAGCCGAACCACAATTGCATTATTGATCCTCCTGCCGATTTTGCTGCTGAGGGGAAGGTCGTCGCTGCGAGTGCGGAGGAGCCATCTGGCGCAATTCTTTCTGCTCGGAATTCTGGGACTCGCAGCCTCCAACTTCTTCTACTATTTCGCCATCCAGAAGACGAGCGTCGCGACGGCAATCGTTCTGCAGTATGTCGCTCCAGTGTGGGTGCTGCTGTACATGCTAGCGCGCCGGCTACAGCGCCCCACCATGCGACGCATAGGGGGTGTGGTGCTTGCGGTGCTCGGTTGCGGATTGGCGGTAGGAGAACTGGCGGCGCAGCGCGGATTTCCCTGGCTGGTGACCTCTGGTGTTCGCTTTAACGCGGCGGGCGTCGTGGCAGCGGAACTAGCGGCGATCTCGTTCGCTTTCTACAACGTTTACGGTCAGCACTTGCTGCAGATTTACCAACGCTGGACCGTGTTGCTGTACTCGCTGCTGGGTGCGGCTGTTTTCTGGCAACTGGTGAATCCGCCTTGGAAGGTCATCGCTCAGCATTACAGCGGCGGACAGTGGTTGTTCATGGCCACCTTCTCCATCACGTCCATGTTGGTTCCGTTCTCACTCTACTTTGCGGGACTGCAGCATCTTGATCCCACGCGTGCCATTGTGACCGCCTGCCTGGAACCGGTGTGGGCGATTCTGGTGACGGCGCTCATCCTCGGCGAATTAGTGTCAGCGATGCAGGTGCTTGGAATCGTTGTGGTGCTTGCGGCCACCATCCTGGTGCAACGGCCTGACCGCCAGGACCGCAGTGAGCCGCTGATTGCGGTCGAGCCGATCGAATGATCCGGCATCAGCCCGATGGTCTTGCCATTATCACGTCGCGCTGCAGCATGCGTCACTGACAAATGGCCGGAGAAAGCATGCAATTTTCTTGGCGATCGAGAGGTCTAAACGATGGCCAACCGAAAGCGCTTCACTGCCAGCAACCGTTATCACATCGTGCTGGTACCGGGCTTCGGCGGATTCGACGCCCTCGGGCAAGTTGAATATTACGCCGGCGTTACCAGCCTGTTCCGAACGTGGAGAGATCAAGACCCGGTAGTATTGCACTACTTCGACAATTTACCCACCGCCGCGGTAAAAACTCGCGCCACCCGATTGCGAGCCTACCTTGCCAAGCGCATGGCGCGCGGCGAGATTCTGGATACGGACAAGATCGTTCTGGTGGGCCACTCCACCGGCGGCCTGGACATCCGCCAGCTTATTTGGGACCTGCACAATGCCGACGTCAGTTCGCTTCCTATCGACGGTGGACCGCCCGTGGCCAGCCAGACGATCAGGCAGTGCCTGGATGGGGTTGTATTCCTTTCCGCGCCTCACTGGGGCACCAACATCGCTGATTGGGCGCGCTCCCACCCTCTGTTGCGCACCGCGGCGATCGTCAAGCTGCGCGCCGCCATTGCGGGCTCACAGTTATACCCGGTCGACCAGATCGAAAGCTTGATCACTACGGGCGCCGCTTTGTTCACCGACGCTGAACTGCTTCTGGCTCTGCGAGACGCATTGACCGAGGCCAATCAACACTACGGGAAGCCAGGTCCATCGCGGACTGCCGATGCGGAGGAAGCCGCGTCCGAATTCGCATTGTATTTTCGGCTGATGAGTTCGGACTTTCATGTAATCAACGATCTCACTTCACAGCCTCACGACCCCGAGCAGAGAAGTCCGGCGCATTTCGACGACGAGGAGCGCAAGAGAGAATTTGATCTATGGGATAGTAGTCCCTCGATCCGCTCCTTGTCGTACGCCACGGTTGGAGGCCGCCCGTTTCACTTCCGCTCCGGCTGCCCTGCGCCAGTCTGGGAGCTGGCAAACCCATGCAGCTACCCTGAGGTTGCTAAGGACCTGCGACTGAGCGCTGGAACCGATTTGTCTTATCGCCTGGCTTACCGGGCGTGCGCCGGCGGGCCATTTCGGTGGCCAGCGTTGGCGGGTAAGGTGACGCGAGTGCTGGGTCCGGCTCCGCCCGAGCCGATCGAGCTATGGGACAACGACGGCATCGTAAACACCGCCTCCATGCTCTGGCCCAAAGGCAAAACGGTGCTGGTCCTGGCTGACCATCTGGATATCATCGGGCACTACAAGCTCGTCAAAGTTGCAGGGCTTAAGCGGGCTAGAGGCAATTACGAACCGGCCCGGGTTTATCAGGCATACGATGCCCTTCAGTCGGTACCGCGATTCACCGACAAAATATTCGAGCAGATCTGGACCGAGATCTTCGAGTTTGCCACCAACGATTCGATCAGATGAACGAATACAGACGGCTCATCACTGGATCGTGAAGGTAGCCTGTCGCCACTCCGTGTCTCGTCCCGCGGAATCGGAGGATTGCACTTCGAGCTGGTAAGAGCCCTTTTTGAGTTTGCCCGTGTCGATCTTCAAGCCCACGGGAATCACAGTATTTTGCGGGATCAACCATTTGGCTGCGCTCATTGGTCCTGTATTCAGTACCAATGAGCCAGTCTTTAGATCCGTGATTCTCAGTTGGTAGTAGACCGCGGGTGTTTGGGTTTGAAGCAACGGCTCGTAAATCTCGAAGTATAAAGTTAGGGAGGCCTCCCCTTGAAGATTGAGATCGACATCGGGCAAGAACTGAAGATTCTTGCTAACCAGCGGAGTGGGAACAACGGGGAGAGGTGCAACGGATGCGGCGTCACGCAGAACCCAAGACGAATCGCGGACATTGCCTGCCAATACGATGTCACTCAGGTTAAGACGTTTGTTGGCGAAATGTTCCACGTGAAAAGGCAGGCGTGCTCTTCCAAAATTCTTTCCGTCGCTTACGATGATCCGAAGCTCGTACTCGCCGGCTGGCAATTCAACTTGGGTGACAAACCGAGTCGGTATGGGAATGTATACGGGTAGCAAGTTATGTTTCAACGCGTATTTCATAGGAGTTGAATTCATGACATGCGGGTTTAGGCAAGGCGCGCTGTCCGCGAACTCGGTTGCGAGTTCGCCAGTCGTCGTATACACCATTCCGAGAATGTGGACGGCACGATTCTCCTTCCGACAATCAGAGGTGCTCCAGTACTTATTCGGCAGATGGAATTCCGCAGCGATCTCTACGCTTGCAAGCGCTTTGGAGTCGTGGATTTCCACAGTGTACGTAAAGGGCGCCTGGCCAGATAGCTTGTCGCTCGAGAAAGCCTCTGTCAGGAGATGCAATACGCCCGAGGACCAGAATGCGAAAGCCTGCACTGATACTTTGACACTCTCCCGAGCCTCAGAGTTACTGAAGCTTTGCATTTGCTTTTCGAGACTTCTCGCTTCCGAAGCTCGGCCAACGTGGTCGTCCGGGACATCGGGCCCGCAATACTGGGTGCGGTTTAGATCAACGGCGTGACCTTTGACACTTACTTGGATTGAGCGACACTCACCGGATTGCAGGGATGCGGGAGCGTATCCAATGAGATAAGTGGCCCTGGCATCTTGAAATTCATTCGGTTCTAAGCTTGCCCACATTCCATGCTCGTCAGGACCTGTCCACCACTGATCCGGCAAATTCGAAGTCGAAAAATCGGTTTCCTTCAGGAAATTGATCTTCTGCTCGACGCCATTGTCGAAGACCCGAAAATCCTTGACGGTCAAGCCTCGGGCGGGTGTGGGCCACCACTTAGGAAGTTGAGGAATGGCCGCTCTATCACTTGGGAGCTGCGCCCTTGGTTTTTGGGTAATCAACGACGTGTCAGTCTCACTTTTCTTGTTCGGAGGATCCCAGACCTCCGCCTCAACAATAATCTGCCGCGACTCAGCATAAAACTTGGGAATCTCAGGTGTGGGATTGACCGTCGGGACTGCCTTGTGTTCGGTTGGTGCCCGCGCTGGTGCGGCGAACGGCACCACGAGAGCTAGGCAAATCAACGCACTTCGTAGATGAAGCAGCATTATTGCCACACCGTAGCGCCAAGTTTACTACCGCTTCGCCGGGGCCGTCGTGCGCGCATGTGGTTCCGCATCGGCGTACAGCGCGTCAATCTCTTTCTTGTAGAGCTGCTCCAGATGGCGGCGACGGAGTTTCATGCTCGGGGTGAGGGTTCCGTCTTCAATGCTGAGCTCGGCATGAATTACCAGCACCCGCTTCAACTTTTCGTACTGGGCGAGGTTCTGATTCAACTCTTCGACGATGCCTTCATAAAGCGATTGCACCTGTAGTGACTTCACCAGTTGACGGTGGGTGGTGAACTTCACTCCGTGGCTCTGTGCCCATTCTTCCAGGATAGGGAAGTTGGGAACGATCAGCACGGCAGGGAAGCGCCGCTTATCGCCCAGCAACGCCGCCTCACCCACGAACATGTTCGCCTTCAGCGAATTTTCGATCGGCTGCGGAGCGATGAATTTTCCGCCAGAAGTCTTGATCAGGTCTTTCTTGCGGTCGGTGATGGAAAGGTATCCGTCCTCGTCGAGGCTCGCAATGTCTCCCGTCTTGAACCATCCATCTTCAAAGGCTGCAGCAGTTTCCTCGGGCATCTTCCAGTAACCCTTGAACACCGACGGGCCTCGCACCAGCAGCTCGCCATCATCTGCGATCTTGACTTCCACGTTGGATAACGGCTTGCCGACCGTGCCGATCCGGTGATTGATCGGATCGTTCAGCGCGATGACCGGAGAGGTCTCGGTCAGGCCATAGCCTTCGTGAATGCGAATGCCGATATCGGCGAACCAGGTGGCAATCTCGCGGCCGAGCGGCGCGCCTCCGGAAACGAAGATACGTGCCCGCCCTCCCATGCCGTGGCGCACCTTTGCGAACACCAGCTTGTTGGCCAGCTTCCACGAGAGTGAAGTCGGCGCTTCTCCGCGAAGGATCGCTTCGCGGTTGGCGGCTCCGACGGAGACAGCCCAGTCGAGAAGTTTGCGCTTCACGCCCTGCGTCTTGTGCTGGACCGAGTTGTAGATCTTTTCGTACAGCCGAGGCACGGCAACAAAGATAGTGGGATGCACCTCAGCCAAAGTGCGCGGCAGGTCGTCAAGGTTGGGGCAGTAGGCAATGGGAACGCCCCAGTGCATCATGGCGTAATCCAGGTGCCGGGCGGTAACGTGCGACAACGGCAGAAACGAAACGCACAGATCATTTTTGCCCACGTCAAACATGTCGAGCGAGACGCTGAGGTTCGCCGCCAGATTGCCGTGGGTCAGCATGACGCCCTTGGGCGTACCCGTGGTCCCCGAGGTGTAAATGATAGTCGCCAGGTCGTCTGGTTCGACGGCTTGCCCCAACTCTTCGAGTTCTGCATCGGGGCCGGGCTTGGCGTTCCCCATAAAGCTCTGCATCGGGACGGCGCCGATAAGGTCGGGAGCTTCGTCCATGATGACGATGCGGGTAACGCTGGTCTGATGTTGGATGGAGGCGATCTTCTCGTACTGCTTGCGAGTGGAGACGAAGACGATGCTCGCCTCCGAATGTTGCAGCAGATACACGCACTGCTCGGCGATCTGGGTAGCGTAAATGGGAACATCCACGGCACCCAGGAGCAATGTGGCGAAATCGGCGATCGCCCACTCTGGCCGGTTCTCACTCAAGATGGCGACGCGGTCGCCTTTGCCGATGCCCCAAGCCTGCAGCTGGTGAGCGGTAGCAAACACCTGTGCCTGCAGTTGCGCGGACGAGATCGGTGTCCAGGAGCCGGATTCGCGCGTTAACATCACGCGATCGCTGTTGCGCTCGACGACCGTGAAGAAAACTTCGTTGAGGGTCTTGATATTCATTGCGTCCGAGTCATTGCGAACGACTGGCTCTGAGGTGGCCGATCCCAGAATGAAAATGTTAGCTTTTCACAGTCTAAGAAGCTGTGATCTATGACATGTATCGCTGTGCTACAACCGGGGATGTCATCCCGCTCCGTCGGGCCTATGGAACCCCAGTGGCGTCTGCCTCCTGATCTCCGCTTCTCTGCATACCGTTAAGTAAAATGTCCACCACGGTGTCCGCCACGTTGGATAATCGATGCTCATGTCCGCTCAACACCCATGAGGTCACCATCTCGTCGAGCGCTCCAAAGAAACAGTTGGCCGCGATCTTGTCTGATATGTCGCGACGGAAAATACCCTCCGCTTGTCCTTCAGCGATGGCGGCGCGCACCAGGCTGAGATACTCGACCATGTGATCGTGCGAGAACTCAGACAGGAAGCGCGTGCTCTGTCGCAACTCCATTTGAAAGACGACCGCCAGATTGCGGTTTGATCCCAATGCGTCTAGATGAAGAAAGGCCAACCGCCGCAATCGCTCGGCAGGGCTGGGCAACTTCTCCACTTCCGTGCGTGCGTGTTTCATAAACGCGTCAAAGGCCGTGTTAATGGCTGTCATCAGGATCTCTTCTTTGTTCTTGAAGTAGAGATAGACAGTGCCGTCGGCGACGTCGGCGCGATCGGCAATGTCGGCGATTCGCGAGTTAAAGAACCCTTTGTCGGCGAATACAGCCACCGCGGCATCGAGGATGCGCTGGTATTTCTCAGCGTTGCGGTTCGTGCCGCCGCTGGCGTTCCCCGTAACACCGACAGGAGGTTGTGAATCCTGCTTCATTGAGGCTCTATAAAGCTACTGGAGTGCACCATGCCTGGTGCACGCATAATCCTGGACTCCATTCGCGCGCGGCGAAGTCGCGACTTTGCCGAATGAATGTTCATTCAGTTTTAATTTATAGCGACCGGGAAATTTGCGCAATCAAAGGCAAAAATTGGCTGATCGCGAAGCGCGCCAATCCGTCCCGCGGATTAGACAGCCGCGTTTTAATGTTGGCTAAGGCCTGGGAATTTTCTGGAGCGCCCCGCGAACGGACAGTAGAGTTGTCGGAGAGTCCAGCGCGTGTGGCGCACTGCGAGCGTTTAGTGTCACAATGCCTCGGGGCCGCCAATTTTCGTGATTGGCGTCGAACAAAGAGGAGAGTTCCTATGAAAAGAGTTTTACTGGCGCTGCTGCTGGCCGCATCGTTCTTGCCCGCGAGCCAGGCTGCCGACAAACCGAACGAAACGCCGCCGCCCAAAATCAAGGTAGGTGACACGGCGCCCGACTTTACTTTGCAAGACCAGAACGGAAACAAAGTTTCGCTGCACGACTTCAAGGGGAAGAAGAACGTCGCGCTGGCGTTTTACATCTTCGCGTTCACCGGTGGTTGACAAAAGCAGATGCAGGCTTTCCAGGCGAACCTCGCCAAGCTGGAAGCTGCCGATACCCAGGTGCTGGGTATAAGTATGGATTCTCCCTTCTCGAACAAAGCGTGGGCGGAAAAAATTGGCGTTACCTTCCCGTTGCTTAGCGACTGGGGCGGCGACACCACCAAGGAATACGGTCTCTACAATCCGAAATACAAAGCTGCGCGGCGGGTGAATTATTTGATCGACAAAGACGGCAAGGTGATCGAGATGCAACTCGACTCGGAAGCTATCGACCCGTCGAAGGTCGTGGTGGCGTGTGAGGCGAGGAAGTTGGGGCGGTAAGACTGTTCCATTCCCTGGCGAGGGACGGACGAGGACGGGAAGCTGCTGCCTTATTGCCAATGGATTTGATGCTGGATGCGAGAACGGAGGCGAAACCGCTAGGCGGGCGGCAAGCTAATCCTGCTGCATTCTAGGAGGCGAGTATGGAGAAAGCGTTGGACATGATTGAAGCCCAGCCGCGTATGCAGCAGATGATGAATGAATCCGCGGCAGACATCAAGGCTGGTCGGGTGTTGAACACTCGTGAACTGCGGCAGGGTTACAAGCAAACAAAAAAGGGTAGGGATAGTCGTTCGTGAGCGAAGCACTACCGTTTCTCGACGAAACGCCCAGCGAAGCTCCGGTGCGCGGATTTCTGCACCGTGCCGCCGATGCCAGCACGGGCTTCCTCGTGCTTACCCACGGAGCAGGCGGCAACTGCAATGCGCCGTTGCTGGTCGCCCTGGCGGACCAATTCTCGGCGTCGGGCCTTAGCACCCTGCGTTGCGATCTGCCATTTCGCCAGCGGCGCCCGAAGGGGCCGCCGTCTCCATCCGACCCCAAGCATGATCAAGCCGGTATGCGACGAGCCGTCGAGCTAATGAAGCAGCAATTCGCTGGAAAAGCCTTTCTCGGGGGCGTGTCCTATGGAGGTCGGCAGGCGAGCATGTTAGTCGCCGCGGAATCCGCGCTGGTTGATGGTTTGCTTTTGCTGTCTTATCCGCTACATCCGCCGGGTCGCCCTGCTCAGTTGAGGACCGCACATTTCCCCAGCCTGCGCATCCCCATCCTCTTTATCAGCGGCACAAGCGATCCATTTGGAGCGATCGCAGAACTTGAAGCCGCAATCAAGCTGATACCTGCTCCCACGAAGTTACTGCCGATGGAAGGAGCGGGACATAGTTTGCTGCAGAAGTCCAATCGCACAGAGCTGCCGCAGAAGGTAGTACATGAGTTCCTCAACTTCGCGCCGGGGATGCCCTGAGTTCGCCAATTCCGAAAACGTCCTACCGCGGGGTTATACTGACCCGCTCGTACTCTTCCTCTTTCGAGGCGCTATGAAATACGTTTTGCGCAGTCTTTTGCTCGTCTCGCTCATCTCCACATTCAGCGCTGCACAATCCACCAACAACATGAGTCATCCCCATCAAATCAATCAAGTCAACGCGAAATTTGCCAAGATGACCGACCAGTTCGTGAAGGACTCGCTGGCGCTCTCTCCCGTGAACGCATCGCAAGCTGGTTATCACAAGCATCTTGATCCTAAGACCGGCAAGACGATCGACCTCGACGCGCAACTCGACGACGTCAGTGCGCAGGGAGTGGCCGCGCAGGAGAAGTTTTACCGTGAGTGGCGGCAGCGATTTCAGACAGAAACGCCGGTCGCAGGTCTGAACGCGCAGGACGCCGCCGACTTTCGCCTGATCGACGATCAGATTGCGCTCAACCTGCTTGAGTTCGACCAGATCCAAAGTTATAAACACAATCCCACAGGGTACGTGGAGTTGATCGGAAACGGCCTCTTTCTCCCCTTGACGCAGGAGTACGCGTCCAAGGAAGTTCGCGTAGGCGACGTGATTTCGCGCATCGGCCAGATTCCACGCTTCCTCGATCAGACAAAGTCGCAACTGACGGACGCCGATCCCATCTTCATCTCGACTGCGGTGGAAGAGAACGACGGCAACATCAATCTGGTTGATTCGGTGGCTGCCGACATCCCAGCCGGTTCGCCACTTAAAGCCCAGTACGATAAAGTAGCGCCTGCGGCCAAGAAGGCGTTGACCGACTTCAGTGCGTGGATGCAGAACGATCTGGCAAAGCGTCCCACCAACGGCCGCACATGGCGGCTGGGCAAGGAATGGTACGCACCTAAATTTCACTACGTGATGGAAACTTCGATCGAGCCGGCACAGTTGCTGGCCGAAGCCGAGGCCGGACTGACCGCGACTCGCGCCGAGATGCTGCAACTGGCGTTGCCACTTTATAAGCAGATGTATCCCGGGCAGGACGACTACAGCAGCCTGCCGACTCAGGAGCGCGAGAACAAGATCATCGCCGCAGTGCTGAACAAGATCAGCGACGAGCACCCGCAACGCGATCAGTTAATCGAAGCGGTGAAGGCCGACCTGGAGGGTATCAAGCAGTTCATCCGCGAGAAGAAGATTGTCTCGCTCGGCAGCCGCGACAATCTGAAAGTCATCCCCACTCCGGAATTCGAGCGCGGCATCTATTCGGTGGCGGGATTTCACTCTGCGCCGCCGCTGGAACCTACCGCCGAAGCGCAGTACTGGGTGACGCCGATCGATCCCAAGATGTCAGAGGCGAAGGCCGAGAGCAAGCTGCGCGAGTACAACAACTACGCGCTGAAGTGGCTCACCATTCACGAGGCGTTGCCGGGACACTACGTCCAGGCCGAGCATGCCGACGATGTTGAGCCGCCTACGCGGCGCGTGTTGCGCAACCTGTTTGGCAATGGGCCGTACGTCGAGGGATGGGCCGAGTATGGTGCCGACGTCATGACGCAGGAAGGCTATCTCGATTTCAGTCCGAAGTTCAAACTGGTGCGGCTGAAGATCTGGCTACGCGCGACCGCCAACACCATTCTCGACATTCGCCTGCAGACCATGAACATGACCGACCAGCAGGCGCTCGATCTGATGACGAAGGAATGCTTCCAGACCCAAGCCGAAGCCGATGGCAAACTGGTGCGCGCCAAGCTCAGCTCAACCCAGCTTCCCGACGTATTTCGTCGGCACTCGCCAGTGGTGGGCGCTGCGCAAGAAATATCAGGCTGCCAAAGGTAGCAGCTTCACCTTGGAGGAGTTCCACAATCGCGCCCTCGACCAGGGGCCGTTGCCGATCGAGTATCTGGAGAAGATTATTCTGCCGGAAGCAGGAAGCAGCAATTAGCAGTGACTGTGGTCCGTACGGGTAGTGCGGGCCTTGAGGCCCGCGTTAAAGGGGCAGAAAAAGAAATCGCTTAAGCCGCTGAGGCCGAAGAGCTCAGCGGCTTAAGCGGGACGGTAGGCCACTTCGTCGAACGCGGCGCTGAAGCGCCGCACTACCCGTAGGATCGTTTTGTTCGATCCGAGCCTGCGTTTCGAACCTAGCGGCGCAATCGTAAAGAATTGTAAAAGGCGTCCCAGATGAGGCGAACTTTTCTGCACGCTGTCCGTCTATATGACCAGTAACCCAAATCCGAAAAGGTGGGCGCCTTAACCCAACAGGAAATACAACCGGCGCCCGCCGTCCAATTCTTACGGCGTTGCGTACATCCCAATAATCTTCTCGATACCACGCCGGCACACCGCGCAGAACTTATCGTAGCGCGTGAACATGATGCAATTTTCCTGTGGACGGTAGTAGCCATGCGACTCGTAGTTCGCTCCCTCGAATGCGCCGACTGCACCTGAATACTTGTCCGTCGCCAGTAGCTCATCCTCATGCTTCTTCTCTTTTTCGAATAGCGCGTTCATCTCTGATTCCGGCCGGTTCTCGGCGCGGATGCGTCGGCGCTCGGCCTGGATTTCGTGCTCATAGGCTTCGAATTCTGCTTTGTGCCAAGGCGTTGGCAGCGGCGTGCCGGTTGCGACCAGGTCTTTCCACTTCAATATCGCGGGATCCTGCAGCGCGGTTACGTTCGGCTCCCATGGCTCCATGCGCTGGGTGGCAGGAACGTAGGACACATCCGAGGTGTAGTATTCATCGGCCAGCCCGGCGAAGTGGTGTCCAAACTCGTGGACAAAAACATAGGGAGCCCATTCGCTATCGATGGCAACGGTGGCGTACAAATTGAAGATTCCGCCTCCGCCGTAGGTCTTGGCATTCGCCAATATCTCGATGAATTCATACGGAGCGTACGAGGCAACGTCGCGCAGCGCGTGATTGTCGGTGGTCATGATGTAGCGTTCGCTGTCGAAGGTGTCGTACGAAGCGCCGACCGGCGAGTGACGATACACGCCCGTCGAAGGCCGTGAGATACCCGATTGCTCTGCCGGCGGACACAGTCCCCAAACATTGAAGTCCTGCCGATGCTCGCGGAATGGCGAACGCGAGAACAGGATGTCGGTTGCCCGCCGCGCGTCCTGCTCGAACTTGCTCCGCTCGGCGGCAGTATAGCCGTCGCCGAGGATCA
This sequence comes from uncultured Acidobacteriaceae bacterium, assembly GCA_963755865.1. Lineage (GTDB taxonomy): Bacteria > Acidobacteriota > Terriglobia > Terriglobales > Acidobacteriaceae > Bog-257. Next base: position 68,990 of record CAVWLY010000014.1, read on the forward strand.
ACAGGTCAACTTTGGTTGCCGGCTCACCCATCTTCTGGATGGTGATCAGCGGCCCGGGAGACGGTGGATTCACCCGATCGATGAATTTGTCTTTGGGGTCGATGGTGGTGCTCCACACCTCGTGAAAGCTGGCCTCCGTGCCTTCTTTACGCTCTTTGACAATGATCTTCACTGGCCCTGCGGGGGCGGGAAAGCGTAGTGACTCGGAAAACGTGCGATTGAGCTTCTTGGCTTCCTCAGTTTGAGACCACTCGCTGAAGATGGAGCCGAAACCACGCGAGTACAGCAGACGCCCACTGGCAATGTCGTGAACTTCGAAGAAGTAATTCCCCAGATTGCTATCGTCAATCGTCTTGGCAAGATCGCCTGGCCAAGGTAACGGCTCAATGACCACACGATCAAGGCCGAACATCTCGGCGGTGGCGTTACCGGTGTGATAGTAGTCCAGGCGCATCGTGGCCGGAGCAGCCGAGTATGCCAGCGAGCTTAACAGCAGCACCGAAGCGACGAGGAGTATGCGCGGTCGCACATTCCGAGATTTGAATGGCATTCTTCAGGCCTCTTTGCCTTTATGGTTCCAGGATTTGTGTTTCCTTGTCCCCAGTAGCGCGAACCCGAGAGCCCGTTAGACAGGCAACCCTGATCGCAGAGAATTGCTCGCGTAATGGCGATTTGCACTAAGCCGCTAGCGCGGCAGCGGTGTACAGCGTAATGATTGGGTAGAGTTCATGGGCACCTGAAGGAGGTGTCTATGACCGAACTACGCCAACGCATGCTGGAAGAACTCCGGCTGCGCAACTTCTCCTCACAAACTATCCGCACCTACACCGCAACCGTCGCTGACTTCGCCCGCTATTTTCATAAGTCGCCCGATCAGTTGGGGCCCGAGCAGGTGCGGCGGTATCAGCTCTATTTGTTGAATGAGAGGAAGCTCGCCTGGCAAACCCTGCAGGTCCGCATGGCGGCGTTGAAGTTCCTCTACACGCGGACGCTCAAGCAAAGCTGGTTCGAACATGAAGTCGCCAAGCCGAAGGTGCACCGCAAGCTACCCGTGATCTGGAGCCGGGAAGAGGTCCGCGCCCTGCTCGATAGTACGGTGAACCTGAAACATCGCGCTCTGCTGGCCACCTTCTACAGCGCCGGACTACGCTGCCAGGAAGCCCTGGATCTGAAGGTCACCGACATCGACAGCCAACGCATGATCATCCACATCCGCGCCGGTAAGGGAAACTTTCCGCGCCAGGTCATGCTCTCACCCAAGCTGTTGGAGTTGCTCCGTATCTACTGGCGTTGGCGCAAGCCCAAGGACTGGCTCTTTCCTGGGAGATTATCGGGCCAACCGATGCGTGCTAGCGGAGTTCGCCTGATCTGTCAGAACCTGCGCCGCCAGTTGGGCATGGTCAAGCCGCTCAGCCCGCATGTGCTGCGCCACTCCTTTGCCACCCATCTGCTCGACGCCGGGACCGATCTGCGCACTATTCAACTGCTGCTCGGCCATCGCGACCTGGAGACCACCGCCCGTTACCTGCACGTCTCCGAACGCACCCTACATGCCACCGCCAGCCCGCTTGATGATCTGGCGATCCGCGAGATCACGACCTCGGATGGAGACGGCAGAAGAAGATGAGACAACATCGGCTCGAAGTAGCCGATGTCTTTCACGCTCACCAGGAAGCGTTCCTCCAACGCTGGGGACCGGTTGTTTCCCGCCAGCAGCACAAGGCTCTGCGTGACATCGGCCTATGCCGTACCGCCGCCCTGGGCGCTCACTTGCAACAGTGCGATGCCTGCTCCTATCAGGCGGTCAGCTATCTCTCGTGCCGCAACCGGCACTGTCCCAAGTGCCAGTCCACGGCTCGCGACCGCTGGCTTAACCGGCAAGCCGCCAGCCTGTTGCCCGTGGCATACTCCCATGTAGTCTTCACCCTGCCGGAACAACTGGCAGCCCTTGCCCTCCGCAACCAACGCTTGCTCTATGACCTGCTGTTTCGTGCCGCCTCAGAAACCCTGCTCGAAATCGCCGCCGATCCACGCCATCTCGGTGCCCGGATCGGGGTGCTCGCCGTGCTCCACACCTGGAGCCAGAACCTGCGCCACCATCCTCACCTGCACTGCCTCGTCCCCGCCGGTGGGCTCGCCCTCGATCATTCCCATTGGATCTCATGCCGACCGGGTTTCTTCCTCCCGGTGCGCGTACTCAGCCGACTCTTCCGCGGCAAGATGCTGGCCTTCCTCCAGCAGGCTTATAAAAAAGGAGAACTCCATTGCCTCGGCACCATAGCGAATCTCGCCGACCCGCGTCAGTTCCACTCCCTGTTGCGGCGGCTACGTTCCCAAGAGTGGGTGGTCTACGCCAAGCCACCCTTCGGTGGACCCCAGCACGTGCTAAAGTACCTGGCCCGCTATACCCACCGCGTCGCCATCGCCAATGGCAGGCTTCTCAATCTCACCAACGGCCAAGTGCGCTTTCGCTGGCGGGACTCCAAACACAACAACCGCATCAAGGTCATGTCGCTCGATGCGGTCGAGTTCATCCGCCGCTTCCTGCTTCACATACTGCCCTCGGGTTTCGTCAAGATCCGCCACTTCGGCCTATTGGCCAACCGAAATCGCCGACGGGCACTCGCTCTCTGCCGACTGCACCTCAACGCAGCCGCTTCTGAAACAACCGCGATTCTTTCTCAACTGCAGCGCGAGGCGCTCCATCGCTGCTGTCCAAGTTGCAAACGCGGAACCCTGCATGTCATCGCTCGGCTCTCAACCTATGCCTTGGCAACCTATACAACGTGGGCGTCCAGCGGCCCCATCAACTCTTCGTGAATTCCACCTATGACTATGCGGAGATCAAACTCGCAGGCCCACGCTGACCAGTCCATCGCTGGCGAGAGCAGCACCCTTTTGCTCAAAATCGCCTGCGCCAACAGCCCGCATACCGGCGCTCGATCCAGCCACCCTGCAATCTCCACTTTCGTATCGCGGCCCATATCCCTTCCACACTGCCGAGGCTGCCCCTGCTCTATCCCCACAGGGCGCCTACCACATTCAATCCCCATAGAGACGCGCTAGCGGCTCACTGCAAATCGCCCTATCGACAATGCTCCGCCCATCGTTATCGCCATCCCCGCGTTCTGCCTGCGGAGCACTGTCGATACGGCACTACGGATTTATCACCAACTAACTTGGAGTAGAGCCATCGTCCTGCTTATCATCGTTCGGTTCGATTCGCTCATCCAAATGCAACCTCCTATACTGGTCCTGTTTTCCCTGCTTCCAAAACGGTTCTTCATACGGCTCAAGCGGAGGCGGTATCACTCTGTCGAGTGGCCCCGCGAGTACAACAGCCAGCCCCAACCCGGCCAAAATCGTGCCGACGGCAAGATGCCACCCCACAACTCCCGCCGAGTACAAACCCACCAGTGCGACTCCGAACATGCAAAGTTGCATGACACTTCGGTGAGTCTGCGAAAACTGAAGAGCCTCAGAGCAGCCAGGACATATCCACGGTTCCCATGCTCGGAATGTTTCCGTGGGCATTTTTGTGCCGCAAAAGGGACATTTGAAATTCCGAACTGGATATCGAATATACATTTGGTTGGCGGCGGCGGTGACGCATATCACGAGGGGTGCGGGTCGTGATTGTTGGCGTAATCAGGCCTTATCGTAAGCAATCCTGCCTAAAGCTGTCAGCCGGACCGCCCTTTCCGGTTCGCCGCCCGCATTAGCCTAAGATAACGAGTTCCGCCTCAGTTTAGTCTCCCGGCAACCTCTTCCGCAGCCTGCAGTATGGCTCCTTCTTTCGCAATGCGGGTCAGGGCATTGATGTCGTCATAGAGCGGTCTGTCTTCGTCCAGCCGAGGTACGTGACGGCGTATCGCGTTGTACGCCGCCTGCGACGCCCGTGACGGCCTAACCGGAGATCGCAAATCGAAGGCTTGTGCGGCCGCCATCAATTCTATGGCTACGACCGTCCAGGCGTTCTCGATAATCTGCCGCGTCTTGATGGCTGTGGTCATGCCCATGGAGACGAAATCTTCCTGGTCGGCGGCTGCCGGTATTGACCCGGTGGCTGCCGGATGGCTCAACACACGGTTCTCGCAAATGAGCGCGCCGGCGGTGTATTGCGAGAGCATCAACCCCGAGAACATCCCGGCCCCTCTGGTCAGATATGCCGGCAGACCCATGGACAGGTGTGGATTCATCAGGCGGTTGAGTCGGCGCTCAGACAGTGCCGCCACCGTAGTGACCGACATGCCGACCAACTCCAATGCGAACGCCATCGGTGTGCCTTGGAAATTTGCTCCGGTTAGGACTAACTCTTCATCCGGAAAGAAAGTGGGATTATCAGCGGCATGGTTAAGTTCGATCTCCAACATGTATCGCGCCCACTTGAAGGCTTCTTTGGCAGCTCCAACCACCTGCGGGCTGGAGCGCAGGGAATAGGCGTCCTGCACCTTCTTCCCTGGTAGATTCAACAGCTCCGAGCCTTCGGTCAGCCGGCGAATGTTCTCGGCGCATTCCTGCGCTCCAGGGTAGCCACGCGTCGCATGAATCCGCGGATGATAGGCCATCATGTTGGCGTTCAGCGCTTCCAGCGTCATGGCCAGCGCGACTTCCTGCGTCTTCAGCCAGCGCGTCGCGTCGAACAGCTCCAGGCATCCGATGCCGGTAGTCAGGTTAGAGCCATTGATGGTGGCAAGCCCATCCCTTTCGCGGAAAACGATGGTCGGAATTCCCGCCTCGCGCATCCCTTGCGTTGCCGGCATGCGTCTGCCCTGGTAAAACACTTCGCCCTCGCCCATCAGCGTAAGCGCCATCTGCGACATGGGAGAAAGATCGCCGCTGGCTCCCACGGAACCCTTTCGGCAGACAACGGGTGTCACCCCTTGGTTCAACATTGCAATCTGAGTTTGCACGATCTCATTCCGGATGCCCGAATGTCCCCAGCAATGGGTGTTGAGACGCGAAATCATTCCCGCGCGAACGTCTTCTTCAGCGCACGGCTCTCCGCAGCCTGCGGCGTGCGAGTAGAGCAGATACTTCTGGAATTTCTCCGCCTGCTCGGGGGTGAGAATCACTTCCGACAACTCTCCAATACCGGTATTCACGCCATACATGATTTCGCGCGCGCGTATCTTTCGCTCCAGAAGCTCGCGGCATTTGTTGATGCGAGCGATGGCGTCCGCATGCAATTCGATCGGCTGACGGTCGCGGGCAATCGCCACCAGGTCCTCAATTTTCAGTGAGTGTCCATCTAGGACAACAGCATTTGCTGTCCGAGTGCGCGGTAGTTCCTCTACGGCAGTGGTCATCTAGATCTCTCCCAATGTTTCGCCCTGACTCTATTCCGCCGCGAACGATCGCGGTAGGACACCTGTCACGGGAGCTAGTGACTGCTACCCGCCGCACCGCGTGAATTACCGGGCCACATTAGTCAAAGGGATGGAGGGAATGCGCGAGCCATCATTTTCTTGCTTTTCGCTTCTCGCTATTGGCTTTTCGCCAGACCATCACACGCACCGTCGCGATCGCCAACATGGCATCCAGGACATCTGGCGAAGAGCGAATAGCGAAAGGCGAAAAGCGACTGACCCTGACAGCTCCTTCCGGCGTTACAATAAAGAAGAAGCAGTTACCATGCAGTTAACAGTCGTTACAGCCTCAAGTTCACGAAGCGCGCTGGTGGGAGACCATGGCCGATGGCCGTCTCCACTGCTACCTCTGCCCACGGCACTGCCACATCGGAGAGGGCCAAAGCGGCTTCTGTTTCATTCGCAAGAACGAAGGCGGCCACCTGCTGCAACTCGGTTACGGGCGGCCTGCCGCCATCGCGATGGATCCCGTCGAAAAGAAGCCGCTCAACCATTTTTTTCCCGGCACCAAGATCCTTTCCATGGGCACCGCCGGGTGCAACATGGGTTGTTCTTTCTGCCAGAACTGGGACATCTCGAAGGCCAAGTCCGATCAGGTCAATGCCCTGACGCTTAGTCCGGCGAACGTGGTCGAAGTGGCGCTGGAGCATCGCGCGCCCCACATTGCGTTTACTTACAACGAGCCCACCATCTGGGGCGAGTACGTCATCGACATTGCGCGCGAGGCCCACGATGCTGGCCTGAACACCGTGATGGTCTCGAACGGCTACATCACACGCGAGGCGTTCTTCGATATCTATCGCTACATCGACGCAGCCAACATTGACCTGAAAGCATTCACCGAAGAGTTTTACGGCAAGATCACGCTGACGCACCTGCAGCCGGTGCTCGACACGCTGAAGTGGCTGCGCCACGAAACCGGCGTGTGGTTCGAGATCACCAACCTCATCATCCCAACGCTGAACGACGGCGATGCGGAGTTTCAAGAGCTATGCGACTGGGTGCTGGAGAACCTGGGCGACGATGTGCCGCTGCACTTTACCGCATTTCATCCCGACTTCAAGTTGCAGGACAAGCCTGCCACTCCTCCGGAGACGTTGCATCGCGCGCGGAAATTGGCTATGCGGATGGGGCTCAAGTACGTCTATGAGGGCAATATCTTCTCCGACGGCGGCAACACGATCTGTCCGGGATGCAAGCAGAGTCGTCATCACGCGCTCTTGGCACTCGGTGATGGCGAACCGTTTGAAGAACGGTTGCTGCACTAATTGCGGCACGCGTATCGCAGGTGTATTCACGAAAGCCGACGCCGAGAAGCGGCGGGAGTGGTGCGGATCGCTGTCCGCGAGATAGGCTGCAAGGGTCATCTCTGCCTGCCTTACTGAGACATCGTCCGTTCGCGCTCAGTTGCTGAGATACACGATGCACAAGGCCAAACCCTCCGGCTTAAGCACGTTCACTCCAGACAGCCCTCGCGACGTCACTCTGCCGACGATCGCAAGCAGAACCGCACGATGGGTTGTTTTGCGAAGGCGGACTGAAGCATAATCGCTGACAACTGTAATCGCTGGATATCCTGGAATTATCCTAAACTGGCCTACTGGATACCTCGCCATGAGTGTGAGTCAACAATTGCGAACGCCTAAACGGCGGAAGGCCGAAAAGCTTTCTCCGAATCGAATCTCGCCGTTATGGCTGGCGTTCGCACTTAGCGTGCTGCTCGGTTGTTTTGTTTTTCTTCCGGCCGTGAATGCCAATGTCCGCCTCATGTGGTCTTTTCTGGGCAGCCACAGCCGGGCTGTTAGTGTTTCTATTCTTTCTGCGTCGACAAGTTATTAGGACCGGACGCAGCTTGCGCTATGAGTTCCTTGCCAGGCCCGTCCACTACGTGCAGCTCACCATGCACTCCTCCATCTACGTGTATTGGGGATGGTACTGGCGTGAGGTATACCACGAGGTCCCGCTGATCATCGCTCAAATCGTCTTCGTGTACGTCTTGGACATGTTGGTGTGCTGGTCGCGTCGTGATAAGTGGATCTTAGGCTTCGGTCCCTTCCCCATAGTCCTGAGCGCCAATTTGTTTCTGTGGTTCAAGCCAGACTGGTTCTTTCTGCAGTTCCTGATGATTGCAACCGGCGTCCTTTGCAAGGAATTCATAACCTGGCAAAAGGATGGACGACGGGCCCACATATTCAATCCCTCTGCGATTGCGCTCTTCCTATTTTCCGTGGGCCTGATCGTCACCCATGGCACGCATGTTAGCTGGGGTGACGAAATTGCAGTCAGTCAACAGCTGCCGCCCTACATCTACCTCGAAATCTTTGCCCTTGGTCTTGTGGTTCAAGGTTTATTCTCGGTCACCCTGGTCACGCTCTCAGCGGCAGCTGCGCTTTACGCGCTGAATCTGATCTATACGCACGCAACCGGTTTGTACTTTTTTATCGACACTAATATTCCGGCGGCGGTATTTCTTGGCCTACACCTTCTTATTACCGATCCAGCCACTTCCCCCAAGAAAAATATAGGCAAAGTAATATTCGGAGGCCTCTACGGCGCGGGAGTATTCGGTCTCTACTGGCTGCTGGCATGGCTCGGCGTGCCGACTTTTTATGACAAGCTGCTCTGCGTTCCGCCGCTCAACCTGAGCGTTCGTGCCCTCGACCGGGCCAGCGCTGCGATCGAGTCGCGTCTTCCCAAACTCACGTGGACTCCGAGACAGGCAAACTTCGCTTTTATGGGTGTGTGGGTATGCCTTTTCGGTGTCATGTCTGCAACCGGATTTCTGGGCGGCCGCCAGCCCGGTGCCGACACCGAATTCTGGCGCAACAAGTGCGTGGCAGGGAACCACACCGCTTGCGAGACATGGGTTCGTTCGATGGATATCTCGTGCTCTCACGGCGGTGGGCAGGCGTGCCTGATGCTGGGCCTGGCGCAGAATGAAGGCCAGATGATTCCGCGCGACGCGGCAGCGGCGGGAAAAAACTTTGCTCACGCCTGCGAGCTGGGATTATCGAATGGCTGCGCCGGGGTCCTCCGGATAGGGGCCGAGAACGGTGGCAGCGCCTTCCAGCATGCCTGTGACCGAGGCGATGGCGAGAGTTGCTTCCTGTTGGGATCGCTGGTCTATGCCGGAAGCGGCGTACCCAAAGATCCCGCCCGCGCCTTCGCGTTGCTGCAGCGTTCGTGCTCATCGGGTTGGTCGCGCGGATGCGCCGGGCTGGCTGAATGTTATCGCGCTGGAGTCGGTACCGAAGTTAGCAATACTCGCGCGGTCGAAGAATTCGACAAAGCCTGTAAAGGCGGGGTTGCGTCGAGCTGCTTCTCTGCCGCCTCAATGTATCGGACACTCAACGATTCCGCCAAGGCAGAAAAGGCGTTGAAGCAAGGCTGCCAAATCCGGGAAGGCTTTGCGCAATCGAGTTCGGCCTACATGAACGGACCTCTGTCGCAGAGGCTAGCGGTTCCGGCGATCTGTTCGTCCGCTTCTCAGTAAAGCCGCAAAACCCTACCGGCCAGGCAACGTAAGGAGTTCCGACGGTAGACTGCTCCTTTATCCTGCTCGCGATTTGGTCTTCTCACTTTTTGAATGCTGACCGCAGGCTCGACGCGCCCGCGCTCTTGGCATGATTCCCACATGACAGAGAATCTGAATCGTTTGATAGTCTTTATCATCTGATAAGTATGCGCCGGGAGACTTACAACGAGTTTCGCCGTTTGTGCCAAGTGCACAATTTGGCGGCGACACACCAGAGGCAAAAAATCTACGAGGCGCTGGTGTCACGACCCGGGCATTATTCGCCAGAGGAGATCTACGATCAGGTAAAACAAGACTTGCCGTCGATCTCGCTCGCGACGGTTTATAAGAGCCTCAAAACCTTCGTGCACGTGGGCATGCTGCGCGAAGTCAGTCCGCACCATGGCTCGTGGCGCATCGACGCCAATGACCGCCCCCATCACCATTTAGTTTGTACGCGATGCCGCTCCATTACCGACTTGGACTTCGATTCGCTGGGGCCGGTGAAACTGCGCGGCAAACTTCCTTCGGGTTTCCGGCTGGAAAAGTTTACTATTGAGGTGCAAGGCGTTTGTAAGGCCTGCACCGCAGCGGAAACGAAGCATTAATTTTTCATTTCATTCCAAGCGAGAGGATACAAAAATGTTAAGTGTAGGAGAGCAGTTCCCTGATTTCAGTCTTACTGCAACCGTCAGCACCAATAAAGACAACGCATTCAAAACCATTACCAACCAGGACTACAAGGGCAAGTGGAAGGTATTTTTCTTCTGGCCAAAGGATTTCACGTTTGTGTGTCCCGACTGAAATCGCCGCATTCGGAAAGCTGAATAAGGAATTCCTGGACCGCGATGCGCAGATTCTGGGCGGCAGCATCGATTCGGAGTTTGTCCATCTGGCGTGGCGCAACAATCACCCAGATCTGAAGGACCTGCCGTATCCCATGCTTTCCGACATCAAGCGCGACCTGTGTTCCACACTGGGTATTCTTGATGAGAAGGCAGGCGTCGCCCAGCGTGCCACCTTCATCGTCGATCCGGAGAATGTCATCCGTTTCGTTTACGTGACTGATCTCTCCGTCGGTCGCAACCCGCAGGAAGTTTTGCGCGTTCTCGACGCGCTTCAGACCGACGAACTTTGCCCCTGCAACTGGCAGAAGGGGCAAGAGACTCTGCAGGTCTAGTTGATATTCCGGTGGCTTCGCCCCTCTGCGCGGGGCCACTCTTCCTATTTGTTTTCCCGTAATTGCTCGAAAGAGAAATCTCATGAATCTCGATACGTTGATTGAAGCCATCCCTTCATACGCCAAGGACCTGAAACTCAACTTTTCCAGCGTGATGCGCCAGCAGACTGACTTGAACGAGCAGCAAGCATGGGGAACCGTGGTTGCCTCGGCCATCACCTCGCGAAACCAGGAATTGATAGCGGCTGTCCTGGACGAAGCCGCCATCACACCTTACTCCGGAAGCGCTGGATGCAGCCAAGGGGGCGGCGGCTATTATGGGTATGAACAACATCTTTTACCGCTTCCTGCACCTGTCTTCGAACGAGAAGTACCGCACCATGCGGGCGGGTTTGCGCATGAACGTCATCCGCTCTCACGGCATTGATCCGCTCGATTTTGAGCTGTGGTCGCTCGCTGTCTCCGCGATCAACGGTTGCGGTGCGTGCGTGGACTCACACGAAAAGATACTGCGTGACAAAGGGATCAGCGAGGAAAAGATCCTGGCTGCGGTTCGCATCGCATCTGTGACTCACGCGATCGCAGTTGTGCTCGACACAGAAAGCGTCACTGCCACGCAAGCCGCAGCGGTGTGAAGATCTTCTGTTACCTGGAGGCTACATTCTGCAGCTTCCTCTCTTAGTTAGTTCGGAAATCCAGAGCCCCTGCCCTGTCTTGACCGCGGCACGGACGTCGCAATTTATCCCCAAAAGGCCCCCTTTAGCCCGCTGGCGACCGTGACACGTCACAAGCGATTGTGATCCCTGCACTTGTTGCATGTGCGGTAGGAGTGTTCCGCTGGAGTGTATCTGGAGTATAAGCCGTGACTGCCATAGCCACCCCAGAAGGCGCGAAGCAGCTAAACATCAGCTTTCTTCGCAGTTTAGCAGATCACCTCACTAGGTGATCGCCGACACTCAAGCGAGTGCGGGCCGGGAATACGGCAGCAGGAACAGGTTTTTCACCCGGAGGCGTTGCTACAAGCGCAATCCGGCCGTGTGACGCGGGGATACGATTGAATACAGGGGGTCGTCGTGCTTACACCATATGGCTTGGACATCATAGAAAGCTGCCTGGCTTGCAAGATGCGAGCTGAGCACATATTTTGCGATCTTCCGCCGGCTGCATTGCAGACATTTGAATCCGTCAAATACGCTACTGCTTACCCGAAGGGCGCTGTTCTGTTCGTTGAGGGACAGACGCCGCGCGGCATTTTTGTGCTATGCAAAGGCCGCGTCAAACTCTCCATCTGCTCAACTGATGGCAAGACATTGATCCTGAAGATTGCTGAACCAGGGGAAGTGTTGGGTCTCAGTGCCACAGTCAGCGGAAAGCCCTACGAGCTGACCGCGGAAACCGTTGATCCTTGCCAGGTGAACTTCGTCAAACGCGAAGATTTCCTGCGTTTCCTCAAGGAGCACAGCTGACGCCTGTCTGCGGGTGGCGGAGCAACTGAGCGACAAGTACAACAGCGCGTGCCGCGAGATACGCTCCCTCGGCCTTTCGCATTCTGCAGGCGAGAAATTGGCGAAGCTGTTGTTGGAGTGGAGTGCGAAGAACGGCGAGGCCGCCAAAGCTGAGCCGCGGGTGAAGCTTGCCTTGACCCATGAGGAGATTGCGCAGATGATCGGCACCTCTCGCGAGACGGTAACCCGCTTATTTGCCGATTTGAAACGGCGTCAGATTGTACAGGCAAAGGGTTCTACGCTGCTGATTCGCAACAAAGCTGCGCTGAAGGCGATCGCCATCACGGCGTGAGCTAAAGGGTTGTGATTGCTGCCGATTAGGGCTTTCGCACCGGCGCGTTTGGACCTGGATTCACTACCGTCGGTGCTATTGCGAAAGGAAGATCTGCGCGCACGTTGTGAACAAGGTCACGGAAATCGGTGACTGCAATCACTGCGTTGCGACCGGCGAAGACGTATTACCTCGATCATGGAGAGCATGATTCAGTCGTCGAGTTGCTTGACCTGCGATTTCCGCCCCGACCGGCTCTTTTGCGATATGCCCGCGGATTCGTTGAAATCTTTCGACGAAATCAAATCGCTCACCTCTTACCCCAGAAGTACGATCCTGTTCGCCGAAGGGCGACCGGTCCGCGGCATTTATATTTTGTGCGATGGACGGGCCAAGTTGTCCATTTGCTCCGATGCGGGAAAACGGCTTACCTTGCGGATCGCAGGCCCTGGAGAAGTCCTGGGCCTCGGCGCGGCACTCTCGAACACGCCTTACGAGATCACGGCAGAACTGTTGGACAACTCGCAAGTAGTGTTTGTCCGCAGAAAGGACCTGATGAAGTTCTTGCGGGAACATCGCCACGTCTGCATGGAGGTAGTGCGGATGTTGAGCCAGGACCTGCATGGAGCCTACGAGCGGGTCCGTACCATCGGCATGATACGCACGCGCCGTCCGCGCATGATATACCGCTCCAGCGCGTTGCTGGTTTAACCCCACGAGCTTCCTGCTCAGCCCGCGATGCTTCGCGGGCTTTTTCCGGTGCCGCACGCCATCAAGGCCGGCGGGGAAACTGCAAGCGTGGTCCTCGCCTAGGTTCGAACGGACGTTCGGATTTGCTGCCTGAAGGACGAAAACCAGGTGCCGCAAACCGGCTCTAATGTTGCCCCGATAGCGCCAGTCCAGCCGGCGAGCATTGATGAACATTGGCGATCCTCCGCGCGCTGGCTGGCCGACCCCTTAGTGATGACGCTCACACGGTGCCGTGAGAAGCACTTGAGATGTGACCTCAATCACATGCGCACGTGAGTACACTCACTGCCCCTCTGCGATCTCATCGGCGATGTTAATAAGGGACGCGGCAACACCGCCGCGTCCAGGGAAAGCGAGGATTACGGTGAAGCGTTGCGGTCTGGTTTTGATTGTTACCTTACTGCTCGGTACGGGAGTGCTGGCCAAGTCCACTCCCAAGTTGAGCAATGAGGATTGCCTGGCTTGCCATAACGATGCCACTCTCACCAAAGACGAAAATGGCAAACAGGTCAGCCTGCACGTGGACGATGCGAAGTTCAAAGCCTCAATTCATAGCGTTTTTAGTTGTACCGATTGTCATAAAGATATCAAGGCGTTTCCCCACGATCCCACGCCGGCCAAGCCCGTATGTGCCACCTGCCATAGCGGAGAGCAAACCGCTTACGATCACGGCGTTCATGCCAAGGCGGCTGCGGCAGGCAACACCAACGTTGCTAAATGCCAGGACTGCCATGGCAGCGTCCACGAAATTCTGCCGGCCAGCGATCCCAAGTCAAAAGTAGCTCGCGGCAACATTCCGCAAACCTGCGGCGCCTGTCATGGGCAAAAATTCGTTATGGCGTCGAGCGGAATCAGCTCCGCCCCCTTCATCTCCTACCAGCAAAGTGTTCATGGCAAAGCTGTGGCTGCGGGTTCCGACAAGGCCGCCGTCTGCACCGATTGTCATGGTCAGCACGACATTCTGGCAGCTACCGATCCGAAGTCGCCAATTAACAAGTTCAACGTTCCGGCAACCTGCGCCAAGTGCCACGACAACATCAAGCAGGAATATGTACAAAGCATTCACGGGCAGGCGATTGCGCGCGGCAACTGGCAAGCGCCCGTGTGCACCGACTGCCACGGCATTCACACCATCAAAGCGCCCAGCGATCCGAATTCGTCGGTGGCCGCGGCTAATGTGGGCAATGCGTGTGCCCAGTGCCATGGTAGCGTGCGCCTTTCCAACGAGTTTGGAATGCCTTCGGGCCAGGTGAATACTTATCTGTCGAGCTATCACGGCATGGCGTCGAAGATGGGCTCGACGACGGTGGCGAATTGCGCCAGTTGTCACGGTGTGCATAACATCCTGCCCTCCACCGATTCGCGTTCCACCATCAATCACGCCAATCTGGCGAAGACCTGCGGGCAATGCCATCCTGGCGCCAATGAGAAATTCATCAGCTTTAAAGTACATTCCGATGGCCTGGCGAAAGCTGATTTTGGCAGCAAGGTGATTGGGTATATCAGTAAGTTTTACATCTGGATGATCATCGGCGTTATCGGCGGCATGGTGTTACACAACTTGATCGTCTTCCGCAAGAAGCTGATCTTGCACCGTATAGGACAGCCGCGGATTCTGTTCCGCATGACGCGAGGGCAGCGCGTGCAGCATATTGTTCTGCTCTGCAGCTTCTTCATCCTGGTACTCACAGGCTTCGCCTTGCGGTATCCGTCATCCTGGCTGGCCACGTTGTTCGTCAAGGAGGCGGTACGCAGCGTCGTCCATCGCGTCGCCGGAGTGGTGCTGATCGCCGTCAGCTTGTTCCATCTGTGGTATGTCATCAAGAACCCCGACGGCCGCCGCCTGATCAAAGACATGCTGCCCGACTGGAAGGACGTCACCGACGCACGTGACGCATTCCGCTATTACCTGGGTTATAGCGATCAGCGCCCGCTGTTTCGCCGCTTCACCTACGCCGAGAAGGCTGAGTACTGGGCGTTAGTTTGGGGCATGTTCGTGATGGCCAGCACCGGATTGATGGCCTGGTTCAAGGTTGGGGTCGGTGAAAGAGTGCCGGGGTGGTGGATCGATGTCGCCATCACCATTCACTGGTATGAAGCGGTATTAGCGACGTTGGCCATCATCGTTTGGCATCTCTACGGGGTCATGTTCGATCCCGATGCGTATCCCATGAACTGGTCTTGGTACGACGGCAAGATGTCCATCGAGCATTACGAGCATGAACATCCCCTTGATCTGGTTGCCATTGAGAACGCTACGGGCGTGGAGGAAGAGGAATCACCAGCGGACGAGTCGCCCGCCAGAGCACGAAGAGACAGTCACAAGCAAGAATTAGTTGGAACGAGGAAAGTCATATAAACTTCGCAGAGGAAACGCTGCCTTCGGGTTTTTTTGATTGCAATGCGACTTATTGTGGTAAGTTCTGCAACACCGGATGTGCGCGATTGGCACTGGGGTGAGGCGAAGAAGGGACAATTAAATAAATGACTGAGGACACGCAGCAAGTGGATCCTCACGGCGATCATCCGCCTGTTTCACAAAAGCTCATTAAGAATCCGATCAGCCTGATCGGTCTGGCGCTGGCCGCCGTCGCCCTCGCCAACATTGTCTTTCTGGTTCTGATTGACGTTCTCTCCAGCCATCCATCGCCCTATATCGGCATTCTCGCC
Source organism: uncultured Acidobacteriaceae bacterium (assembly GCA_963755865.1). Classification (GTDB taxonomy): domain Bacteria; phylum Acidobacteriota; class Terriglobia; order Terriglobales; family Acidobacteriaceae; genus Bog-257. Next base: position 84,249 of record CAVWLY010000014.1, read on the forward strand.
TATATGGTGGCGCCGGGCTTCCTGGTTCTCGGGCTCATTCTGGTTCCGATCGGAATGGTGATGGAGCGCCGCCGCCGCCTTCACGTTGTAGGTGTGCCGCCCCATTTTCCGAAGCTTGATCTCAACAATCCCGCGCAACGCAGCACCGTTGCCTTTGTACTTAAGCTTTGTGGTGATCTTCGCGCTGGTCAGCTCGGTCGGAAGTTACAAGGCCTACGAGTTCACCGATTCGGTGGATTTTTGCGGCCAACTGTGTCACACCGTGATGCACCCCGAGTTCGTGGCTTACCAGGCTTCGCCCCATGCACGCGTGGCGTGTGTCGATTGCCACGTTGGGTCGGGTGCTGGTTGGTATGTGAAGTCCAAGCTGTCCGGCATCCGTCAGGTTTACTACAATGCCCGGGGCACTTATCCGCGGCCGATTCCAACGCCAGTTCACAATCTGCGCCCGGCGGCCGAGACCTGCGAACAATGCCACTGGCCAAAGAAATTCTGGGGTGCGCAACTCAAGACATTCACCCATTACGGCTCAGACGAGCAGAACACGCCCCGGATGATCAGCATGCTGATCAGGACCGGCGGAGGAGACCCTTCGCTTGGCCAGGCTGGCGAGGGTATTCACTGGCACATGAACATCAACAACAAGATCACTTACTTTGCGACTGACGAACAACGCCAGGTGATTCCCTGGGTGCGCATGGAGAGCAAGGATGGCAAGGTGACCGAATACATTGTGAAGGACGGAGCCCCCACCCAGGACCAAATTGACAAAGCAGCTAAGCGCCGTATGGATTGCATTGACTGCCACAGCCGACCGTCCCATACTTTTACTCCCCCCGATCTTTCCGTAGATAGGGGAATTACCGGCCGCTCTATCGATTCCACCCTGCCCTTTATCAAGCAACAGGGGGTCGAGGTGCTGACGGCCGACTACAAAACGGCAGACGAGGCGCAGCAGGCGATTGCCGAAAAGATCAATAAGTTCTATCAGGAGAAGTATCCGCAGCTCGCGTCGACCAAGGCAGACAGCATCAAGGGTGCGGTGGTCGAACTGCAGCGCATCTACAGCACCACGTTCTTTCCCTATATGAAGGTGAACTGGAAGACCCATCCCAACAACATTGGGCATTTCTACTACCAGGGCTGCTTCCGTTGCCATGATGGCAACCACGTGAGCAAGGATGGCAAGGTCATCAGCAAAGACTGCAACTCATGCCATACGGTGTTGGAGCAGCAGGAAAGTGGCACGCAGATCGCTTCGTTGCCCGCCCAAACCTTCAAGCATCCGGTTGACATCGGCGACCTGAAAACGGTGAACTGCTCCGATTGCCATAGCGGAGGCGTCGGACCGTAGAAGAGGTCAGCCTCTCGCTTCAGCTCACGGTTCGCGCAATAATGTGGTGGGGTCTGGCGGCTTCAACAAAATTGTTGATCACCGTTTGGGCCCACCGATTACACTGTGAATCATGCAAATCCTAATTCTTGCTGCAATTTTCGTTATTGGCATAGTCACCTTTCCGGCGGCTGCCTCCGGTGCCGAATTTGGTCCCGAACAATCCTTTCTTCGCTCCCAGCTCGTTGCCGTTTCAAGCGCCTCCGTTCGACAAGATCAAGGACGAAGATTATCAGCCTGCGCTCGAAGCCGGAATGGCGAAGCAACTCCAGGAAGTTCAGGCGATTGCGGCTAATCCTTCACCGCCTACTTTCGAAAACACCATTGTTGCGCTGGAAAAGAGCGGCCAGTTGTTGCAGCGGGTGGAGGCGACGTTCTTCGCGGTGGTCAGCGCAAACAGCGATCCAGCATTGCTGAAAGTCAGAGTCGATCGAGGCGCCGAAACTCTCGGCGCACCGAGACGCAATCTTTCTCGACCCGAAGCTGTTCGAGCGCGTAGCAGCGGTTTACAAACTGCGCAACTCGCTCAATCTGGATGCGGAGTCTTTACGTCTGGTGGAATGGGATTACGACCAGTTCGTACATGCAGGCGCAAAACTCAGCGACCCGGATAAAACGGAGCTGAAGAAGCTCAACGAAGAGATAGCGACTCTCTCCAATGTCTTCGAAACTAAGTTGCTGGCCGCCACCAAGGATGCGGCTTTTGTGACGACGGACAAAGCGGCACTGGCGGGCTTGACCGATGGGCAAATCAGCGCCGCGGCCGAAGCAGCGAAAAGTCGTAAGGTGGAAGGATTCGTCCTTCCTTTGCAGAACACCACGCAGCAGCCCGATCTGGTCGCTCTGAGCAATCGCGCAACTCGTCAGGCGCTGTTTTCCAACTCCTGGGACCGCGCCGAGCGGGGCGATGCCAACGATACCCGCGACACCATCGCCAAGATTGCGCAGCTTCGCGCCCAAAAGGGCAAGTTGCTTGGATATCCGAACTTCGCGGCCTGGAAGATTGAAGACCAGATGGCCAAGACGCCGGAAGCCGCGCTGAAGTTTATGGACGCACTCGTGCCCGCCGCAACGGCGCGGGCCGCCAGCGAAGCCCAGGACATCCAGGCGGTGATTGACCAGCAAAACGGCGGGTTTAAGCTTCAGCCGTGGGACTGGGAGTTCTACGCCGAACAGGTCCGCAAGGCCAAGTACGATCTCGATGAAGAGCAGGTGAAACCCTATTTCGAGTTGAACAATGTGCTGCAGAATGGCGTCTTCTACGCCGCCAACCAGCTTTATGGCATCACTTTCAAGGAGCGCAAGGACCTTCCGGTATATGACCCGAGCATGCGCGTCTTCGAAGTGTTTAACGCCGACGGCAGTTCGCTGGCATTGTTCTATTGCGATTACTTCAAGCGCGACAACAAGCAAGGCGGCGCCTGGATGGACAACTTTGTTGAACAGTCCAAACTGCTGGGCACAAAACCGGTCGTGCAGAACGTTGCGAATTTCGCCATGCCCGCCGCCGGAGAGCCGGCGCTGATTACCTCAGACGACGTCAGGACCATGTTCCATGAATTCGGTCATGCGCTGCACGGCATGTTCGCCAACACGGAATACCCCAGCCTTTCGGGCACATCAACAGCGCGCGACTTCGTAGAATTTCCTTCGCAGTTTAATGAGCATTGGGCGACTTACCCCGCAGTTTTCCAGCATTACGCAAAGCATTACAAGACTGGCGCTCCCATGCCGGCGGAGCTAATGGAGAAGATTAAGAAGGCAGCCACCTTCAACAAGGGCTATGACACCACCGAACTCTTGGCCGCCGCCGAACTTGATATGAAGTGGCACACCCTTCCGGCAAGCGCTCCACTACAGAAGCCGGATGCTTTCGAAACCGAAGCGTTGGAGCAAACCCATCTCTCAATCAGCTATGTGCCTCCACGTTACCGTTCCAGCTATTTCAGCCACATCTGGGGCAGCGGATATGCGGCTGGATACTACGCCTATCTTTGGACCCAGATGCTGGATGACGATGCATTTCAATGGTTCGAGGAGCACGGCGGCCTCTCCCGGGCTAACGGTGACCGGTTTCGCAATATGGTGCTGTCGCGGGGCAACACCGAAGACCTCGAGAAGCTTTATGTTGCATGGCGTGGGGCAAAGCCGAGCATTCAACCTATGCTGAAGTATCGTGGTTTGGAGCCGGGCGGCGGCAGTTCCAAGTAACCTGGACGGGCGTCTGGCCGCGTGGTCGCGTTTTGGCTTGGCTCACTTCGCGAAGAACTGTCGTGCTTGCCAAAGAAGAAACGGTAAGCAATAATAGATCTTTGCCTCCAGTCGTGGCTTCGGCAAGCGCAAACTTGAAGGAGTTTAGATCATGGGGGTCCAACGAACGCCTCGCTGCGTTCATTGGGGTGTGGAGCGAAGATTTAGTTCGCTGGAGCACCCGTCCGAAAGCGCGACTACTGCGCGGCCGGCGACTCCAATTATCTCGCCTGAGGGAATTTGTGCCACCGGCGCTTCCCAGCGCTCCCAACTAAATTTGTTGTTCTAGATTGGGCAGGGAATGCACTACATGTGTGGACATTGACGAGCGGAAAGGAACTGCTTCTGTGTTGATGATTCGTCTTTCGCGCCGCGGTGCGCGTAAACAACCTTACTACCGCATTGTGGTAATTGAGAAAGACCGTGCGCGCGATGGCCGCTCGGTGGAAGTGGTCGGCACTTACAATCCGCGTACCAATCCCGCTAGCGTGGAATTGAAACGCGAGCGTATCGACTACTGGACCAGCAAGGGAGCGCAGTTGTCTGACCGGGTAAAGAAGCTGGTGGACAAATCGGCTGCCAGCGCCCCAGCCCCGGCTGCTGCCGAAGCTTAAAGTTTGAGCAGTCTTCCGAAGTGAGGAGCGCCTCAGCGATGACGGACAGCGCCGTGAACATGCTTGCGTTGGTGGAACATCTTGCCAAGGCCGTAGTGGAAGCGCCTGACGAGGTGACCGTGGAAGCCTTCGAAGAAGGCGGCCAAACGGTGTTAGAGCTGATCGTGGCCGAGAGCGATTTGGGACGGGTGATTGGCCGCCAGGGACGCATGGCCCGCAGCTTGCGCACCATCGTGAACGCGGCCGGCTTACGCACTCGCAAGCGCTATCAATTGGAGATCGTGGAATAGCTGACGACTTCATTACGATTGCTCGTGTGCTGGGCCCGCAAGGGCGGCGTGGTGAAGTCATGGCGGAACTTCACACTGATTTTCCGGAGCGCTTTGAAGAGCGCCGACAGCTGTCAGGCTTGGCGCTCAGCGGTGGTCGCCGTGAGCTGCAAGTTGAAGAGCACTGGTTTCACAAGGGCGGCGTGGTGCTGAAGTTTGCTGGTGTCGAGAACATCAGCGATGCCGAGCAGCTTGCGGGACTGGAGTTGCAGGTTCCATTGGAGCAGCGTGCCGAGTTGGAAGCGGGCACGAATTATGTTAGCGACGTGGTCGGCTGCGAGGTTTGGGTAAAAGATGCGGACGGTCAGCGGCGACTTGGGACCGTGAGCGAAATTCAGTTCGGGGCGGGCGAGGCTCCTCTGCTGGTGGTGCGAGCGAAGCGCGGGGCTGGGCAAGAAATTCTGGTCCCCTACGCCGAAGAGTTCTTGAAGTCGGCAGATTTCCAGCAGCGACGGATTGAGATGGAATTACCCGAAGGACTGCTGGCGTTGGACTCACCGTTGAGCGGGGAAGAGAAGCAGCGGCAAAAGACCGAAGCCGACGAGGCACGATCGGCGGGGGTTCGCCGCAAGCGAGGGAAGTGAGAACAAATCCCCACGCGCCTAGGCGCGAATCGGGGAGGCCCGAATGAAGTTCGAGATTCTAACGATTTTTCCGGACTTTTTTCGTGGACCACTGGATTACGGCATTGTGCGCAAGGCGCGCGAAGCCGGGCTCATTGAAATTGGCATCCACGATCTGCGGGCGTTCACGCATGACCGGCACCGCACGGTGGACGACCGGCCGTTCGGAGGCGGCGAAGGTATGGTGCTCAAACCTGAGCCCATCTTCGAATGTCTCGAATCGCTGGGGGTTTCGCCGCGTGAAGAACGGATGCGCGATGATTCGCGCGAAACGGTTGTCCTGCTTTCTCCGCAGGGCGAATTGTTCACCCAGGGCGTTGCGCAGCAATTGACGAGCGCAAGAGCGCGTAGTGCTGATCTGCGGGCGTTATGAAGGCGTGGATGAGCGAGTGAGCCAGCACCTCGCCGATCGGGAGATCTCGGTTGGCGATTTCGTGTTGAGCGGCGGGGAACTGGGCGCAGCCATTATCGTGGATACGACGACGCGGCTGCTTCCCGGCGCGCTTGGCAACGCAGCCTCGAAGGAACAGGAATCGTTTACCGCGACGGTCGGCGACGAACGTAAGAAGGTTTCAGGCGAGCCGCCAAGCTCAACATGTGGTTCGGCCGGGTTACTGGATTATCCACATTACACGCGTCCCGCGGAATTTCGCGGAATGCAGGTTCCTGAGGTTCTGTTGAACGGGGACCACGACGAGATCCGAAAATGGCGGCGCCGTACCGCGCTGCAAAAGACCTTGCGCAATCGTCCCGATTTGTTGCGGAATGCCGAGGTGAGCAAAGAAGATCGCAAGCTGCTGGCCGAGATCAAGGCAGAGCAGCAATGAGCATGTTAGAGCGAGTAGGCATTTTGTTGGCGATAGGGGTCCTTTGCTCCGCTCAGGATGACAGAGCTAATCATTGGCTGTAAAGGCCAGGGTTGTAAAGGCTAGCTGTGACTAATTGCTAGCTGCTATTTTCTGCCGCCGCGAGGCGTGCGACACGGAAGGAAAAGAAAAATGTCGAACAACTCACCTATTATTGACCGGCTTCTCGCCAAGACGCGGCGCACCGATTTACCCGACTTTAAGCCCGGCGACACCGTTCGGGTCCACGTGAAAATCAAGGAAGGCGACAAGGAGCGCTTGCAGGCGTTCGAAGGCGTCGTCATTTCCAAGAGCCATGGCGATCAGCCCAGCTTCACCGTGCGCAAGATGAGCTTTGGGCAGGGCGTCGAGCGCATCTTCCCCACGCACTCGAAGGTCATCGACAAGATCGAAGTGCTGCGTTCAGCGCACGTACGTCGCGCTAAGCTGTATTATCTGCGCGCGCTGCGTGGCAAGGCTGCCCGCCTCCGCGAAGTGGACACCAAGCGCAGCTAAACAATGACGTAGGAGCTTAGTAGGCAATGCCCACCGTGTCTGCTGATGCGGTGGGTGTCGCGTTTCGGACAATTTTCTTTTTCACAGGATGGAATACGGCTACTGCGTGAGGTCTATCGCTTCGCGTTCGGCCGCACAAACTTCAACGCCGTGTGAGTGGCCGAAAAGCTCACGATCTTCACATCCACCAAGCCCGCTCGCCGACCGGCATTGAGCACCTGCAGTTCCGTGATCTCTTGCTTGCCTTTGGGATAGACGATCCACAGTGCGCCCCCGCCAGCCAACGATGTAACGAGCTTCCTGGCGCGAGCGAGGTCGGCAACTTTTTCCGCACCAAGGAAGATAAGGTCAGAGTCTTTCAGCACTTTCTTATCGGAGAATGATGCTGCCGACGCTCGAAGCTCCCTCACAAAATTGTCGTCGGCGATGCCTAGTAGCGAAATCACAAGTCCTGGCTTGATTCCAAGCTTCTCCGTCCTGCTCTTCGGATGCAGAATCTTGTGCGCCCATTTTTCGGCGTAGTCACCAACCTCGAGAACCGCCGAGCCTTCGGGCCACCGGAGATGCAATTCGCCATTGCGAGCGATGACAGACTTCAGTGACACGAAAGGAATCTTCAGGCGCATGTCGCCGCGAAAGATAATCTCATTGCTTTCAAGTAGCGCCTTGCCTGTTGCTTCTTTGCCGCCAGAACGAAGCTTGCACAGAAGTTCAGATCCCATTGAGCCCCCAATTGGTTCGAAAATCATGTTTCAGATCGCGAGTGTTGTCAACTGGCATGGGCGCATCTACAAGGCGAAACCCCGCCAGGTGCGGGGTTTCAGGTCGCGAGCTACGTTCGCGATTCTTTGCGGGTGGTCAGGTGGGGGGTTGTTGCAGCTAGACCTTTGTCGCCAGTTCCATCAAACCCACGGCCATGGCAATCCAGAGCGCAAACGCCACCGTATTGAGAGTGAGGCGAATCGGACCATTGTCGATAAGCCAGTTGTATTTCGCGTCCATAGTGTCTCCTTGAAACGGGTTCCACTTCGACCATCGCAACTGCGCTATCGGGGACCCCGGAGGTTGCGCCCGGCGTGCCTTGCGGCGTCACCGGATCATGTTCTGCAGCTATATACGAGCGAACTTAAGAAAGGTTCCGTTACGATTCGGTGAATACTGGCCAGTCGCAGAATCCAGTGGCAGAGGCAGGTTGAGGCGGTGTGAAGAGTCGGCGGCGCGATGGCCCCGTTGGCTTTGGAAATCATTTGCCACTGAGACACCGCGAGCACGGGGTTGTCAGTCTGAAAGATTGCTTGTTCGTGATTTCCATGCCTCACTGGTTCATTCATTTTGCTTCTCGCCCTGCGCCGCGATCTCTCCTAGTTCCCAATACCTCTTCAGGAGGGTGTCGGGCACGTTTACTGCTTGGCCGGTCAGCATATGTTTCAACTGCAGCGCGTTGACAGCCGCTTTGCCTTCGAAGTGATTGTTGGCGATGACGAAAGTTTTCTTCGCCTTGGTCGCAATGGTGTCAATCCGCGTCTTCCATCCCTGCAATTCGGGATCGGTATAGAGGTAGTTGTAGCGGTCATTGCGCGAGTCGCTATCGAACCATTGATCGTAATTGCGTCCGTGCAGTCGCACATAGGCGAAAGCTGCGGTTACGTGTTCGCTGGGAGCGACTGCCTTCCCCAGCCGTGGCTGGTCGATATTGCAGAAAGCCACGCTCTTTTCGGCGAAGTAGCGCAGCGTCCCTTCATTGGTCCAACTGTTGTGGCGCACCTCCACCACCAGCGGATATTGCTTGAACTTCTCCACCACGCTCTCCAGATAGTCGCGGTTCGCATTGGTGTTCTTGAATGAAATGGGAAACTGCGCGAGTACGGCGCCCAGCATATTCTCGGCGGCGATGGAATCGAGGCCGTCCTTGGCGAGCCGTTCGTCCTCGACGTTGGCGACAATGGTCTCCGAGGATGTACTCTCCAAAACGGCAAGCGGCGAATGAGTGAATGCCTTGTTCAGCTTGGCCGTGAACATGAACTCGGGATTTACTGCGCGCGATTTGCGGCACCACAGTTTGCCCCACTCCGGCTTGATATGGCCATAGAACGAGGTGTTGATCTCGATTACGTCGAGGAAACGCGCCAGGTATTCCACGGGATGCAGCGATTTTTTGATCTGTGCGGGATAAACAATGCCCTCCCAGTCTTTGTACGACCAGCCTGCGGTGCCCACATAGATTTGCGGCGTTCTGTCCATTCTCGAAGCCGAGATTAGCACACAGCGGCCCGGTAGCGATTGAGTTGCCAACGGGTTGCCGAAAATCCGAAAAGCAGATCGCACGACCAAAGTCGCTTCGGGAGGAGAGGAGTCTCGTCGTCACAATAGGGTGTGACTCCCATCACATGATCCGGTGACAGTCGCCATCGCTGCAGATTGACACTCGCGGTACTTTCATTCTCGTAATCCAAAGTCATTCTGTCGGGAAGCAGAAATGATTGATCTTAAAAAGAAATGCTGGCGTGAGAAAGTGACCGCGGAGATTACCGTGGCCCATATGCTTCAGTTTGCGAGAGAACTGGGCACCAACATGAGCGCTGCCGAAGTAGCGGCGTTCCTTAACCAGAACGGCCGGGCCCAAGGCGTCTGGACGCACATGATGCAGGCCGGCGAGGATTACATCAAATCGAGCTTGGAAGCGAGCTCGGCAGGTATTCGCACTGTAAAGCAAACCACATCTCATGCGAGTCTGGTGCAGTAGCGGCCTCAAAGCAAAGTCCAGGACGGCAGAGCCTACGTCCTTTTCATAATCAGTAAGTGACCATTATTACCCAATACACTCCTCCAGGCTGGCTCACGCTGGGAGCGAAACAAGCTCCCAGCGAATACCCGGAGGGCATCGGATGTGACAGCAATTCTTTGGTGCTGCTGGGAAGATCTCCCGGAACAACCGCCGTCCATGCCGCAACCTCTTGAACTCCAGGTAGATCAGCTGCCTTCTGGGTCTGTAAAGAATCATTGAGGGCCATGTCGCAAGCCATGTGCCGCAGTTGTGCTTGCGGCTTGCGCACCGGCGGTGACATTCCATGCGCGGTGGCGTACGTCTCAATGGCCCGTTGCAGCAGAGCGTCCGCCTCGGGCTCGGAATACGCAGTCACCCGGTGTGCGAAGTCCTCGGTCACATAAACATGCTCGCCGCTTCGTATGACCGCGACCCCAATCACGTTGTAATTGGGACTCAGTATGTTGGCACGATGAGGTGGCGAACGCATGAATCCTTGGTGAGCTGAGGGCACATCCTTACTAACGTCGACGTTCTCTGCTTGCTCGTCTGAGCGAAGATTCTCATCGGCGAAGCGAATCTCCGTTGTGGACTCTCCCTCGAATTGGTGCGAGGGAGCCTGGTGCTCCACCATCAGTGAGGTGTGTTTGCGAGCAGCTTGGGTTAGGCGCTGATCCACAGTTAACGGCGCGATGCCTTGGCTGGCGCGTTCCTGGTTGATCCACTGGACCAACTCCTTTGAACCTGCTTCATCAAGTTGAGCATCGGCAAGACAGGGATATACCAGCAGGGAAGCGACGCTTAGCACGAGGGCGAAGACATGAAGCAAATCAAGATCGTGATAGAGTCGCATTCTGCTTGGTATCGGCAGGGGGATCGCGGGCTTTCGTTTTAGGGCGCCGTCAACATACAATACAGCATCCCCTGGGGCCAAGTGATGACCATTTCAGTTGTGATTTTCCTTACTATTGCAGGCGCGCTTCTGGGTTGCTTCGTTACTGCGTTGGCTGCCAGGTCAAAGAGTGCCACACTGGCTGAGCGCACAAAAGCGCAGGCGCTGGAACTTGCTGGTGCGAGAGCGATCATCGAGAACCAGGCAACCGAACTGCGGGAGCTGACGACTGCAAAGGCCGGCTTGGACGCGACTTTGGCCGTTGAACGGCGCGCCACGGAGGAAAAGCTCAGGCTCCTTGCCGAAGCCAGCGAGGAGTTGAAAGCGCAGTTTAAGGTGCTGGCGGCAGCAGCCTTGGAGAGCAACAACTCCAGTTTTCTTCAGCTGGCAAAAGCGACTCTGCAAAATTACCAGACCCAGGCCTCCGGCGAGTTCGCCCAAAAAGAGCAGGCGGTCAAGAGCCTGGTCGATCCGATTGCGCAATCACTGACGGAGATGAGTCAGCAGATCCAGGGACTAGAACAGGCGCGCAGCCAAGCCTATGGCACACTTACAGCCCAGGTGGCTTCACTACTCGACACCCAGAAGGCCTTGCAAGCCGAGACTGGCAACCTGGTGAAAGCTCTCCGCGAGCCTCAAGCGCGCGGCCGTTGGGGAGAATTGCAATTGCATCGCGTGCTTGAGTTGGCGGGCATGTTGGAACACTGTGACTTCAGCGAACAGAAGTCCATCAGCAACGACGAGCGGCGATTTCGTCCTGACGTCATTGTGAACCTTCCTGGCGACAAACAAATTGTGGTCGATTCCAAAGCGCCCCTGGTGGCTTACCTGGCGGCCCTCGAAGCGCCGGACGAGGCTACTCGCAACGCCCGCCTCGCCGACCACGCGCGTCAGATCAGGCAACATATCGATGCCCTGGGAAGCAAGTCCTACTGGGCGCAACTGACTTGTACACCTGAGTTCGTCGTACTGTTTCTGCCGGGTGAAGTGTTTTTCCGGGCGGCGATGGACTCGGACCCCGAGTTGATCGAGTACGGTGTCATCCGGAAGGTCATCGTCGCCTCCCCCACTACACTGATTGCGCTGTTGAAGGCCGTGGCCTATGGCTGGAACCAGAAGAATCTGGCCGAGAGCGCGCGCAAGATTAGCGAGGCGGGAAGAGATCTGTACAAGCGTCTGTGCACCATGACCAGCTACATGCAGGAGATGGGCAAGAAGCTTGGGGGGACAGTGACGGCCTATAACGAGATGTTGCGCTCGGTGGAAAGCCGCGTTTTTCCGCTGGCGCGAAAGTTTCCAGATCTTGATCGCTCGTTGGCGGCAGCGGCACTGTCCGAGCTCGTGCAACTGGACAAAACCCCATTTCAGCTGCAATCGCCGGACTGGCAGGAAGGCGAAGAAGAAGAACCTGACCTCCCGTTTCCCAGTAACGAGGCGGCAGACCGCGCGAAGGTGTGAGGATTCGGCGTTTCCGCTTCATGATGGATGCTGCGGAGCAGTTGCGGAATCGGTTGGTTCGTTTTTTCTATCCGAGCGGAACTGTTCGCGCAGGCGAAGGACTTCAAGGCGCATAGACTGGGCAAGCTGTTTACGCTCGCCGGTCGCGATGAGAGGTTCACCGAAGGCAACGGTTGCGCGGATGGTGCTCTTGCCCAGCAGATTCAGGGCGTGAGGAAGCAAAGGCATATCGCCCCACCAGCAGACCTCATGCTCAACGACCCCATCGTCGAGTTCGTAACTGATGCAGCACGGAGTTACCCGGGAGCCCGCGTCAATGGCGGGCTGCAACATGGTTGAGTGAAACGGTAGGACACTTTCACCATCCGTCGTGGTGCCCTCGGGAAAGAGCGCCACGGGAACGCCGTTCTGCAAGCTCTCGGCGACACTGACGTTTGCACGTGCGGTATCGGCTCGGTCGTGGCGCCTCACGAATACACTCCCCGCCCAACGCGCATAGCGGCCAAAGATGGGCCAGCCTTGGACCTCCGCTTTCGACACGAAAACGCAAGGCATTGCGCCGCTTAAGACCAGAATATCGAGATAACTGAGATGGTTGCTTACGACTAATCCTTGGGTAGGCAATAGTCCAATTGTCGATAGTTGAACGTCGATAGCGGATAGCCCGCGCACACAACTTTCGTGCAGCCACTCGGCGCATTCTGCGCGAGGGGCGTCACTTCGCAGTTTGCGATGTTCCCAGAGTCCATACCCGGCCGCCGCCGAAAGGGCGGCCAATCGCACGGCTCTCCGTAGCTGTCTCGCAAGAATATCGCGCATCTCACCAAGGCGCACATGGTAGCACTTGATCGAAGTATACTGGGGAGCAATTCGCGGCGAAGACACCGGCTGGATCAGAAATCGAGAATATGGAGGGCACGGTCTAAGGTGATTCAGTCCCGACCGTTCGAAGCCTTCGAACTAGTCAGGCCGATGGCCGGTGGAAATCAAACTGACCGACCAACCGAAAAGCAACCGGACTGATTTTGACACTGCTTCTGAGCGGCTGCTACTATCGATTGTTTGAAGCGTAAAGCTCCCTCCAAGCAAGCGTCCCCGTCGTCTAGCCTGGCCTAGGACATCGCCCTTTCACGGCGGTAACACGGGTTCAAATCCCGTCGGGGACGCCAAATCTATTTTTTGGGCTACGAAATGCTCTAACACGCTGAATATTGAGCACGTTGCAGTGCTTCCAAACCCCTGCGCCGCGGCTAGCACAATCCCGTAAAAACAATACTTTCTGCAATCGTTGCTTCTGGTCAACATTCGCCCCAAACCAGAACCGAACTGAATCACCGAGGACGTGCCCTGAGAAACCGAGGAGAGCCTCGATGTCAGGCTCGTCCAGTTTTGCTCATAAATGGTCAATTCGACGCTGCGATTTCTTCCGAAAGCAACGTGCCGTAACTGGGCGTCCACAAAATGAGTTTGGGTATATAAACTCCGGACACCGAGGTTCATCCCGATAGCGACTAGGCAGTTCTGATCGTTCTGAAACCGCTGAAGCACATCGCTCTTTTAAGCCGCGGGCGGGTAAAAAAAATGAAACTCGAAGTGGACTCCCGCGTCGAAAGCTTGAAAGGCGCTGATTTACGCATATTGATGGCAGGAGTGCTCAGATGAACGCGACAGCAAAGTGGGCTCCAACTCACCAACCGAGTGGACATCACGGAGCTCGCAGCTAAGAAGGAGCTTTGATTCTTCTTCAAAATGAATTTCAAAGAGGAAGGTTTTTATGTCACGTAATCAACCGGCGCTCAGCGCGGAAGCAACAAAAGAAAAAGTTCGATCCCATCAGCCAGGGGAAGCCGTTTTCAAGGCAATCTTGTCCGAGGACATCGAGTGGAAGCCGTTTGCTTCGTTCCCACCGTCGGTGCGCCTCGCCGTCGTTGTAGGTCAACCTTCGAAGAAAGGCCCTTACACCATCAGGGTTCACGTGCCTCGCGGTGTGAAGTTGATGCCGCATAGGCACCCCGAGGACCGGGTTTACACCGTCATTTCCGGCGTCTTCTACATTGGTCTGGGTGATCAGTTCGATGCCGATAAGTTGCAAGCCTATCCCCCGGAGACGTCGTCGTTCTGCCCGGCGATACGCCCCATTTCCATTGGGCCAAGTCCGGTGAATACATCACGCAGGTGACTGCCATAGGACCCCTGGGCCTTGAGTATCTGAACCCGAAAGACGATCCGCGGAACGGATAACCACCTGCTGCGGGCAGATCCGACGCGTCAACGTCAACACTGGCCGGGAATTCTGCTCGTCGGACGCGCGCTTGAGAAGAAACGCGTCGATGAGCATATAACGGTCGGCACCCAGGCAAGGAAAAATCATGGCAACCACCTTCGATCCGACAGTGAGCACGTGACGGCTGGAAGAGCGGAGAATTCTGCCGACGAGATTGCCGTCCCAATCACATTGCGCATCAACGGTAAAGAACACTCGCTCCGCATCGATCCACGAACCACGCTGCTGGATTGCATTCGCGAAACAGTGGAACTGACCGGAACGAAGAAGGGCTGCGATCACGGGCAGTGCGGCGCGTGCACGGTACATGTAGATGGCAGACGAGTGCTCTCCTGTCTCAGTCTCGCCCTGCTGCACGATGGGAAAGAGATCACGACAGTCGAAGGTCTGGGCACGCCGGAGGCCATGCATCCCATGCAGGCAGCATTTCTTGCCTGTGACGCTTATCAGTGCGGCTATTGCACCTCCGGCCAGATCATGTCGGCCGTGGCGCTGCTCAACGAGCCGTGCGGTCCAGACGACGCTGCCGTGAAGGAACTGATGAGCGGCAACATCTGCCGGTGCGGCGCCTACGCCAATATCGTGGCCGCGATCCAACAAGTTCGAAAACGCGCATAACGCGAGTGGAGATTCTCGATGCATATCTTCGAATTTATCCGGCCTGCAGATCCCGCAGCAGCGATCAACGCGGCAGCGCAAGCGAAAACCGCGCAGCAGGGCGCAGATGTGCGCTTCCTGGGAGGCGGCACGACGCTCATCGATCTGATGAAGCTGAACGTCGAGACTCCCACACGCGTGCTCGATATCAATCGCCTCCCGCTCGACAATATCGAAGACACGTCCGACGGCGGCCTGAAGATCGGCGCGACGGTTCGCAATTCCGATCTGGCGAATCACGCGAGAGTGCAGCGCGACTATGCCGTGCTGTCGCAGGCGATTCTTTCCGGTGCGTCGGGGCAGATCCGCAACATGGCGACAACCGCCGGAAACCTGGTGCAGAGAACGCGGTGCGTCTATTTCCGCGACACGGCGATGCCCTGCAACAAGCGCGAACCAGGAACCGGTTGCCCCGCCATCACCGGCAGCAATCGCACCCTCGCAATTCTCGGAACCAGCGATCATTGCATCGCCACCAACCCGTCGGATATGTGCGTGGCAATGGCAGCGCTGGAGGCCGTCATCCACGTGCAAGGGCCCAAGGGGACACGCGCCATTCCCATCGGCGATTTCCACCTTCTGCCCGGCGACACACCGCATCGAGAGACGGTGCTTGAACCGGGCGACCTAATCACGCATGTCACGCTGCCGCCGCCGATCGCCGGAAGCAAGCAGGTTTATCTGAAGTTGCGGGATCGCGCGTCGTATGAATTCGCTCTCGCCTCGGCCGCGGTGGTGATGACGGTCGATGGTGAAAATATCAGTTACATCCGGATCGCCTTGGGCGGAGTTGGAACGAAGCCATGGCGCTCGCCCGAAGCGGAAGCCGCGCTCACCGGCAAGCCCGCGAATGCCGCAAATTTCCGCCAGGCCGCCGAAGCCGCGCTGCGCAATGCCAAGCCGCAGAGCGAAAACAAATTCAAAATTGAACTGGCGAAGCGCTGCCTTGTGCACGCCCTGCAGACAGCGGCGAACGGCTGATCCAGCCGACGGAGGACGACCATGCCGATGCAAACACAGCATCACGATAGCATCACCTATCGGGCGCGACACGGTTCGCGTCGACGGGCCTCAAAAAGTCACCGGAGTTGCACAGTACACCTCAGATTTCCATTTTCCCGGGATGCTGTATGCGGTGCCGGTCGGGGCGACGATCGCAAAGGGAAAGATCACCAAGCTCGACACCGGCGCGGCTGAGAAGATGCCCGGCGTACGTTGCGATCTTGCACCGCGGCAATATCGGCAAAATCTATCGTTCCATCCCGGGGCCGGGTTTCTCGGGCATCTGCGAAGAGCGGCGTCCGCCTTTTGAAGACGATGTCGTTCGCTACTACGGCCAGTACATTGCGCTTGCCGTAGCGGAGACGTTTGAAACCGCCAAAGCCGCTGCCGATGCGGTCGTCGCAACCTACGCTGCCGAACAGCCGAACGTCGAACTGCACCTCGTAGCTGACGACGAGCCAGACGAAGTCATGACGACCTTCGGGCCGCTGAAGCGTTTAGAAAGTGAGCGTGGCGATCCCGACGCTGCTTTCGCCAGCGCGCCGGTCAAAGTTGATCACACTTACGTCACGCCATTTGAGACCCACAACCCGATGGAGCCGCATTCCACCACCGCGGTCTGGGAGGGCTCAACCTTGACGTTGTACGAGTCCTCGCAAGGGGTGGTTAATCTGCGAGGCGTTCTGGCGCAGATGTTCGGCCTGCCAGTCGAGAACGTTCGCGTGATCACGAAGTTCGTAGGCTCGGGGTTCGGAAGCAAGCTGTGGCCGTGGACACTGTGTCCGCTGGCTGCAGCTGCGGCGCGACAAGTGGGCAGGCCGGTGAGATTGGTGCTGGCTCGCAAAATGATGTTCCACGCCGTCGGGCATCGGCCGCGCACGCAGCAACGCGTTCGTCTGGGTGCAACGACGGAAGGAAAGCTGGTTTCGCTGCAGCACGATTACGTCTACACACGATCAATGCTGGATGCCCATCATGAAGGTTGCGGCGAAGGCACGCCATTCCAGTACAGTGTGCCCAATCTGCGCGTAACCTTTGGCCGCACCACGCGAAACATCGGCGGCGGCGCCGATATGCGCGGTCCTGGCCGGGTTCCCGGGCTTTATGCGATCGAATCCGCGATGAACGAACTGGCCCATCAACTGAGCATGGACCCCGTTCAAACTTCGCATCATCAACGAGCCCAAAATCGATGAGGGCCAGGGAATCCCATTTTCATCGCGGCATATGCTCGAATGCTTTCAACTGGGGGCGGAAAAATTCGGCTGGTCCAAGCGCAACCCTGCTGTCGGCTCGATGAAGCGCGATGGCTTAACTCTGGGCTGGGGAATGGCTGGGTGCTCGTGGGTCGCAGCCCGCTTCCCTGCCGCGGCCAATATTCAGCTTCGCGACGACGGCTCCTGCCGCGTGGCAAGCGCCACTCAGGATATCGGCACTGGCACCTATACGATCCTCGCACAGCTCGCATCGGCAGAGAACAGGCGTTCCGCTGGAAAAAGTGGAAGTCGACCTCGGCGATACTTTGCTTCCGGAAGGCCCGCATCTCGGGTGGCTCGATGGCCACACCTTCGTTGGTGAACGCCGTATTTGCCGCGGCTGACCAGGCGATTGAGTTGCTCAAAACGGTTGCTGTTTCCACGCCGGAATCTCCGTTCGTGAATCACAAGCCCGAGGATGTGAGCTTCGATAACGGTGCACTGTTCCTTAAGGAGGAAGGTCCGGCGAAGGGCGTGCCTTTTTTCGAGCTGCTTCGACGCGCCAACCTCCGCCAGGTTACAGGCAACGGCCAATCTGCGGCGCACGTTCGGGAACCCGGAGGCAAAGTTCTCGACCCAATCGTTCGGGTGTCACTTCGTCGAGGTCACCTGGCAACCGGAGATCGCGCGTTTACGCGTCAGTCGAGTAGTGACCGTGATCGATGCCGGCAAGATCATCAACACATTGGCTGGCCGCAATCAGATTCAGGGGGCAGTGGTGATGGGGGTGGGCATGGCGCTGCTGGAGCGCACGGAATACGATCCCCAAAACGGCGCACCCATCAACAGCAGTCTGGCTGATTACCTGGTTGCGGTGAATGCCGACGCACCGTCAATCGAGGTGCACTTCCTCGACTATCCCGACAAGGAGATCAACGAGATCGGAGCTCGCGGCATTGGCGAGATCGGCCTGGCGGGCATCGCCGCAGCAATTACCGATGCGGTGCACCATGCAACCGGTGTTCGGGTGCGGGAACTGCCGGTGAGGATTGAAGATTTGTTGCATGAGCCGCGGTTTCTAACCTCTGCATGAGCGGATCTCACTTCCGCGACCACACGGGAATCCACCTCTGCTGAGGCGCTTCATCTAACTTGGACGAGTAACGAGATTTTTCTAATCCTCATCATCCAGATGGGAATGTCGGGACCGCTTGGGCGGAAGCTAAGAATATCGAAGAAGCCCTGATAGTAGTCGAACATGAGCGAAGCAGACAAGCCAGCCGGATTGAACCTGCCAACCCAATGTTTGTAACACCATTTGGAGGCGCCAATATTGACTCACACGTAGTCAGCTAGATGGTCCGCCTTCAATTGGTTTCGTCCAAGGCCATCGGCCTTTCGTGTAGAAGGCGGATGCCAGCCCGGCTGCGGCTTCTATAGAAGCGCAATTGATGCTACTTCGGCCGCAATGTCCTGTTATGCTTGATGATTCTGCATGCGCGAGAACCGTTTACCGCCCTCTAAGTCATCGCAACTTTTAAAACGGCCTTTCTCCGTCATCCTTCTGCTGCTTCTGCTGTTTGGCTTGTCGTGGGCGCAAGACAGTCCCATCCCGCCGCAGTCGCCTCCACCAGTTCAGTCGCCGAATCAGGCGCCGCCGCCCTCGCAGCCTGCCGCTCCCCAGACTCCCGCGCAGCCGGCTAATCCATCGGGAACGACGCAAGTTCCTGGAGCCGGGGTCGATGTTCAAAACCAGCAGCAGGGAAGCGCGGCGCAACCGCAGTCCGCCGGGACGCCGGAGCCACAGACTCGCATCACCAAGGCGCAAGCCAAGGAACTGTTCCGCTCGGTGGATGAAATCCTCGCCTTCGCCAGCCATGACACCGGACTGCCGATCGAGCACAAGGTCAAGCGCCACCTCATCACGCGCGAGTCGGTGGAGAAGTACGTTGACAAGCGCATGAAGGACGACAAAGACGCGCAGCGGCTGGAGCAATCGCGGCTGGTGCTGGAGAAGTTTGGCCTGCTTCCGCCGGGCTACGACCTGCACTCCGAATTTCTTCGCCTGCTGGGCGAGCAGGTTGCGGCCTACTACGATCCCAAGATCGAAGAGCGTCAATCTGCTCGACTGGGTGCAGCCCGATATTCAGAAGCCGGTACTGGCGCACGAGCTGACCCACGCGCTGCAGGACCAGAAGATCGGTCTGGAGAAGTGGGAGCTAGCCGGCGCCAAGGACGATACACCCGCTGCCCGATCAGCAGGAACAGGTTGTGGAAGAAGCCCAGGCGGCGCGCCAGTGCGTGACCGAGGGCCAGGCGATGGTCGTTCTGCTCGACTACACGCTGGCGCCCAGCGGCAAGAACATCCTGACTGCGCCGGAGATCGTCGATGCCATGCGCGCCAGCATGGCCGACAACAAGGACTCGCCCGGTGTTCGCCGCGGCTCCCATGTTCCTGAAGGAGTCGCTGCTGATGCCCTACACCTTCGGCTTGGAGTTTGTGCGCACGGTGCTGGCCAATAAAGGCAAAGAGGCGGCCTTTGCCGGCATGCTGGAGCATCCTCCCATTGATACGCGCCAGATCATGCAGCCCGAGACCTACCTGATGAAGCAGGATGTCGCGCCGCTGGTTATTCCCGATCTCGACAAACTGGTCGCGCCCGGACTACCAGCGCTTCGACTTCGGCGGCATGGGCGAGTTCGATATCTATCTGCTCGCCAAGCAGTACGGCGATGCCCCGCCGAACTACTATCCGCATTGGCGCGGCGGCTACTATTTTGCAGCCCACGCCAAGTCGGCGCCCAAAGACCAGATCGCGATGCTGTATTTTTCGCGCTGGGATTCGCCAGGCGCAGCGCGCGATTTTGCCAAGCTTTATGCCAGCTATCTTCCCAAGCGCTACAAGAAGGCCATCTTGCAGCAACCCGCGCCGGCAAACGGAACCAGTGCAACTGCCTCGCCATTGCTGATGACATTCGAGACCAACGAGGGCAAAGCCACGCTCGAAATCCAGGGTAACGACCTGCTGATCCTCGAAGGCTATGATGACAAGGTTGCGGAGCGAGCGCGGCAGACATTGCTCTTCGGCATGTCATTGCCGGCATCGACAGGGAAAAGCAGCAAATAGCCACGACTTGCAGGTCGTGAGAAACGCGTAGGTCACGTGGGCAAATTTACGTGAAGCAGAGCCGAGGGTGGAGCAGCGCTTCAGTATTTGCGGAAAAAACTCCAGGCGCAGATGTGATTTGAAAGGGCGGTTTTAGAGTTTGTTCTGTGGGAAAGCTCATTGCAAGTCAGCTCGTGGCGGCTATTACTCACGAACGAGCCCCGCAGGGGCAAAAGAGTCTAGCCCAGCATGGAGCCGCAGGCGGAATGCTGGGTACAGTGGGAATAAAGCCGAGTCCCGTAGGGACGGCAGAGGTTGCGACACAGTCTTTTTAGTCCTGCGCTTCTCGATCCCCGGCGCTAAAGGGCAACATGAGTCAACTTTTCCCGGAGCGCTGAAGCGCTCCTTCCCCGCATAAATGCGGGGCTTCCACCAGAAAACCTTTCACCAGTTTACGATCTAACTTTTCAGCATCTTTTTAGTCGGTTAGCACCTGCTTTTCTCGCCAAGATTTCCGAGGTAAGCTGCTCGGATGATTCGGCACCTAACCCATCGCGTAATCGGTTGGTCGATGGTGGCTGTGGCGGCCCTCGCCCTCCTGTCCTTACCCCTTGCGGGCCAACAACTCGACGCCGAGCACTGGGGCAAGAACACTCCTGGAGTGGAACTGGTCGCCCACGAAGGACCGCGCCAGAAGACGTCCTCCGGAACTCTTCTGATGTACAACCTCATCGGCAAAGGCTTCCCCGATGGAGTTGTTTACGCTTTATGGCAATGGCCTGCTGGCAAATCTCCCAAGCAGATGATGCAGAGAGTGAGTTTCGACAAGCGGGGTGTACTTGTTTGTTCCGGTAAGCCTGGATACTGCTCCGGCGACGGTCCTGACGATCCCATCAATATCCAAGCCACTGCGGTTCCGGGTGAGATGAAACGAATGGCGGTCGTGTCGAGCGATGGCAAGATCGCGGGATTCGCCGATGCCGTTCCATTTCCGATCAAGCCTTCGGGCAAAAACTGACGGCCATGTGCCCGAAGAATCTACACTGTCCTGCCTTTCATCCCACGTCACAATCCGATGTGACAAAAGTATTACAAACAGAACCCTCTTCCGTTGTTAGTCTGGGATTGGCTCCTGTACCACACATCACACGGATCCACACGCAATAACTTAGGGGAGAAATGACTGGAGAGAAAGTAAGCAAGAAGATCAATTGGTTCACCACGGGCTTCATGCTCGCATTTCATATCGGCGCAATCGTGGCTTTATTTATGTTCAGTTGGAAGGCGCTGATCGTCGCGGTAATCGTGTATTGGGTGGCGGGAAGCCTCGGTATTGGCATGGGCTATCATCGACTGCTGACGCATCGCGGTTACAAATGTCCAAAGTGGTTGGAGTATGTTCTTACGGTTTGCGCCACCCTGACCTTGGAGGGCGGTCCCATCTTCTGGGTGGCCACGCATCGGGTCCATCATCAACTCACCGACAAGCCGGGCGATCCGCACTCTCCCCGCGATGGCGGCTTCTGGGCGCACATGGGTTGGATTCTCACCGGCCAGACCTTTCATAACAATAACAGCGAGCTTCTGGCATATGTCCCCGACCTTCGCAAAGATAAGTTTCATCTCTGGATCAGTAAATATCACTGGGTCCCCCTCACCGTGCTGGGCGTACTTCTTCTGGTCATTGGTGGCTGGGGAGTGATGTTCTGGGCAGTCTTCCTGCGCACGGTGGTCCTGCTGCACTCCACCTGGTTTGTGAACTCGGCGACGCACATGTGGGGTTCCAAGCGTTTCGCCACCGATGACGACTCGCGCAATCTGTGGTGGGTGGCTTTTCTCGCCTTTGGCGAGGGCTGGCACAACAATCACCATGCGCATCCGCAATCGGCGCGTCACGGCCTGGCGTGGTACGAGTTCGATATGAACTGGTATGGCATCAAGACGCTGGAAGCGCTGGGACTCATCTGGGATGTCAAGCTTCCTAAGCTGGGATCGTCCCGTATCAAGGCGGTGGTTGAGCAGGAGCCCGCGTTGCAACCGCAAGAGGAACTAGTCGGCGTGTAGCCTCGGGCCAACAGAAATCGTGAGGGACGGCATGAACAGCGCCGTCCTTTTTGTTTTGCCGCCGACCCCTAACGAGTATTATGGGCGTTACGCCTGCAAGGTAGCTAAATGCATCTCCGATGCTTAGTCACGGTTTTACTGCTGGCGGCAATGTGCTTGCCGGTTGCAGCAAATGACACCCTCGCAACGTTAGGCGCTGGCGGACTCGTTGCCTTGAAATCGTCTGAAGTCGCAATCGAGTCTGAAGAGCTTGAGATTTCCGTCCATCAGATCAAAGTGCGCTATGTGTTCCGCAACGATACCGATCACGACATCGACGCCATCGTGGCATTTCCTCTTCCTAAACTCGACGGCGGCCTGGTTTATAACGAACCGGTGGCACTTCCATCAAAAGATCCCGTCAACTTCGTGGATTTCAACGTCGAGGCTAATCGTGAGCCGGTGGCGACACGAATCGAAACACGGGCGTTCGCTGACGACCACGAGATTACGGCCTATTTGGCATCCTTAGGTCTGCCCGCTTCAGTTGTTCTTGAGCCACTTAACTCCGCCTTGATGAGGTTGTCGGCCAAGCAGCGTGATCAACTTGAGAAAGCCGGCTTGATCGTGCCGGGTGATTTTAATCCTCCGCTGCAAGGTGTTGGCACGAAAGGCTGGTGGGCGGGATGGACAATGCAAACTCAGTTCTACTGGACACAGCACTTCCCAGGCAAAGACAAGATCGAACTTGTCCAGACATATCGCCCAGTTGTGGGCGGCAGCTATATAACAGGGAATGATGATGGCGCCGGAAGCATAAAGCCATATTGCGGTAGCGGCGATTCTCTGGAAAAGATCAAACAGTTAAAGTCAAGGTATCCCGCAGAACGGGGAAGCGACGTGGCTCTCAGGGAAAGGACGATCCAATACGTTCTCACGACAGGCAATAATTGGAGCGGTCCTATCGCCAGCTTTCGTCTGTCGGTCGTCGTCGATAACCCGGACGATATCGTGCTGACCTGCATGCCAGGACTGAGACTCGTCGCGCCGACTCGCTACGAACTCGTGCGTGCGAACTACCGACCCGACCATGACCTCGACTTGCTGATTCTTCAGGCGAACAGGTGAAAGATTCACGTTCGCTCGCTACGATAAAATCGAAATTCAAAGGGTGGGGAAGTGATGAACTTCTTTTCATGGCGCGACAGAGGTTTTTGTCGCAGGACTTTTCTCTATTCGTTTTCTGTCTTCTTGGGATCAGCCTTTTCTGTCCAGTTCAAACAGCGGCGCAGAAACAAGAGATCGTCTGGACCGCCCAAGAGAAGCCGATCTACGACCAGATTAAGACTTTGCGCAGCTTGCCCGACGACGTCCGGGCGCACACCACCAAAGACATTGCGCTGGAGATTCGCGCTTTGCCGCCGAGCGAGAACAAACTTCAGCTGGCAAATTATCTGGCGAACCGTGCGACCGAAGGCGACTTCGGGCACGACACCCTGCAGGAGGTCGCTACCACGCTGGCGGGGGCGTTACAGCAGGCGCCGCCGGAAGCTAAGCCGGCAGTTTCGAGCGATGCATACGACGAGCTCGCGCAACTGGTGCGCTACGAGCATGTGCAGACAACTTTGGACACGCCGCAGTTCAAGGCCGCCATGGCGAAGCTGGAAGCCGCTGACCAGGAGCGTCAGAAAGTGGATTTCACCCTCACCGACCTTCAAGGCAAAACATGGACATTGAAGGAGCTGAAGGGAAAAGTTGTGCTGGTGAATTTCTGGGCGACATGGTGTCCGCCGTGCCGCAAAGAAATGCCCGATCTCAACGCGCTCTACCAGCGATTCAAGGATCAGGGATTCGTGATCCTGGCAATCTCCGATGAAGAGGCCGACAAAGTTAAGCCGTTTATCGCCGAACAGAACATCAGCTACCCGGTCATGCTCGACCCCGGACGAAAAGTGAACGAACTGTTCCAAGTCCAGGGCATTCCGAAAAGTTTTGTTTACGATCGCGACGGCAAACTGGTCGCCCAGTCCATCGACATGCGCACCCAGAAGCAATTCCTGGAGATGCTGAGCCAGGCGGGATTGCAGTAGGGAGCGGTCATACAATACCGTCGCGAACCGGCGAACAGACCGCACTTCATAGCTCCATTTCCCGAAATCAGAACCCAGTCCGCGGCGCAGGATCTTCGTGCCGTGCTGCGACTTTGGCATACGCAGGGTTGCCGAATCGGCCGAGTCAGAATAAAATTAGAACGAACGTTCGAAAATGACTGTTTTTTTCGAACTATCCAACTGTCGACGGCCACATGTCCTCTTCCTCCCCAACCCGGCCCCTGGAACATCCCTCCTCTGTGGATAGCCGCTTTGATCGCCGCTTAGGCGAGATTCTGGATTACGCCACGGAGATCTTTGCTGAAAAAGGATATGAAGGCGCTTCCATGCGCGATCTTTCGCGCCTGAGCGGCATCTCGCTGGCCGGCCTTTACTACTATTTCGAATCCAAAGAGAAGCTGCTGTATTTCATTCAGCAGCACACTTTCAGCACCATCATCGAGCGATTGCGCGAGCGGCTGGCCGAGAGCGACGATCCCGAGACCCGCATCCGCATGTTTGTCCAGAACCATGTTGGTTATTCGGTGGCCAAGCAAAAGGCGATGAAGGTACTGGCGCATGAAGACGATGTTCTGAAGAACGGCTATGGCACCGAGCTGGCGGCCATCAAGCGTGAGTACTACCGCATTTGTGTTGGCCTGGTGGAGGACTTGGCCAAGGCCGAAGGGTTGAAATATATCGGGCCGCGTGCCGCTGCGATCGGCGGAATCAGCACGCGTACGGCGGTCATGGGACTCTTCGGAATGATGAACTGGCTGTACACCTGGTACAGGCCGCGCGTCGATCCCGATGCGGAAACCATTGCGCGCGAGATGAGCGATATTTTTCTGCGTGGAGTGCGGGCCGAGAAAGCCAGCGACTGGCAGCCGCGTCGCGAGGCGAATCGCAGCGGCAGGCCGGAGCCGAACGGCCGTCCAACCAAGACAAAACGTCACAGGCGCAAATCCGCTCCGCCACTGACAACCGGACGGAGGCGTTCATGACCGGCGTTGCAGCAATGCTATGTCAGGAGTTTTGTCGATGGGTAGCACAACCCAATCTGCGTCGAGCGAGGTGAAGGAACTCGTCCAATACCGTGTCGAGCCGGGAATCGCCGTCATCACGATGAGCGACCCGCCTGCCAACACCTACAGCTATGAGATGAACCGTCAGCTCGACGATGCCATTCTGCGGGCGCGGATGGACAACGACGTTTACGTGATCGTGCTGACCGGTGCGGGCGAAAAGTTCTTCTGCGCGGGCGCGAACATCCAGATGCTGACCGAGGTTGATCCCACATTCAAGTACTACTTCTGCCTTCACGCCAATGAGATGTTGCTGCGCTTGGAGAACACTCCCAAGCTGGTGATTGCCGCTCTGAACGGCCACTGCGTTGGCGGAGGCCTGGAGGTTGCCATGGCGGCGGACTTGCGAATTGCGCGCAAGGATGGCGGCAAGATCGGATTGCCGGAGGTCAACCTGGGCGTGCTGCCGGGAACCGGCGGAACCCAGCGCCTGTCGCGGATTGTGGGGAAGTCGAAAGCAATCGAGCTGATGGTGACGGGCAAGACCTTTACCTTCGAAGATGCGAAACAACTGGGCTTGGTGAATGAAATCTTCGAGAGCGAAAACGTTTATGGAGCGGGTGTTGGAATACGCGCGCCAGTTCTGCCCTCCGAACAAAGCCGCGAAGGCTGTCGGCCGGATCAAGCGCGCGGTGCAGACCGGTTGGGAGATTCCGATGGAAGCCGGACTGGCGTTGGAGCGCGAGAATCAGCAGCTGCTTTTTGAGAGCGAGGACGCGAAAGAAGGTCTGGCTGCGTACCTCGAGAAGAGACCGGCAAAGTTCACGGGAAAGTAGTACGCAGATTGTCATCCCGAGCGAGACATGAGTCCGAGCGCAGGGAATGCTGAAGGTATGACAATACGCATCAAACCGGTTTCAGCCGCATCACGGTCGATCTGAGCCACCGGCAGCGCGCATCGTGCTGAACAATCCGCCGCTGAACGTCATCGACATCCCCATGATGGACGAACTGCGCGCGGCGCTGGAGCAGATCGAAGCCCGGCCGGAAATCAGCATCATCGTCTTCGCGGGTTCGGAACGTGCTTTTTCCAGCGGAGTGGATATCGCCGCGCATACGCCCGACAAAGTGCGCGAGATGCTCACTGCGTTTCACAGCGTGATTCGCTCGGTGGTGGACAACAGCAAGTTGACGATTGCCAGTGTTCGCCGGCATTGCCTCGGCGGCGGCGCAGAGCTGGCGATGATGTGCGACATCGTGTACGCTTCGCCGGATTCGGTGTGGGGATTTCCCGAGATCAAACTGGCATGTTATCCGCCGGTCGCCACCGTAGCGTTGTCTGCCATTGTGGGACAAAAGCTGGCGGCGGAGCTCGTCCTTACCGGTCGAACTCTAAATGGCCAGGAAGCGCTGGAGGCTGGTTTGGTGAACGGGCTCGCTGACGATCCGGAAACCCTGGTCACGGAATGTGTGCAACGCGTGTCGCAATTGAGTCCGGTGGCGCTGGCCCTGGCGAAGAAGGCGTTCTACGCGTGGGACTCGATTCACTTCGACAAAGGCCTGGCGCGCGCCGAGCAGATTTATTTCGACGAACTCATGAAGACCGACGATGCGCAGGAAGGCATCGCGGCATTCATCGAGCGGCGCCGGCCAAAGTGGGTAGGGAAGTGAGCAGCGCCCTGGATTACGAGATCGCACCGGAAGAGCTGAAAGCCCAGCAAGAGGCGGGAGCGGATGTCGTGCTGCTCGATGTCCGCGAGCCGTGGGAGTTCGAGGTTGCGAAGATTGCCAACAGCAAATTGATTCCGATGGGCGATATTCCGGCGCGCTTTAATCAGGAACTCGATCCCGAAGATCATATCGTGGTCATTTGCCATCATGGCGTGCGCTCGATGAATGTCACAGCATGGCTGCGGCAGCAAGGCTTCGACAAGGTGCAATCGTTGCGCGGAGGCATCGACCGCTGGTCGCGGCAGATTGATCCGACGGTGCCGGTGTATTGAGGGCGGCTATTCGCTCGTTAGCTCTTCGCTTTTAGCAAGGCAAGATTTGCAGCGGACGTTGAGGCAGGCTAGCAATACGCTTTCGGTCGGCATCTGACGCACCGGCTTACAAAGCGAGTAGCGAAAGGCGATAAAAGGCCAAAAGCGAAAAGCAGATTTCCTATGAAAAAAGAACTCATCGAACTACGCATTAACGGACGCACTCACGAGCTGGCGATTGAGCCGAACAAGCTTCTGCTCGACGTGCTGCGCCAGGACTTGGCGCTCACCGGCTCCAAGCGCGCCTGCGATGATTCCTCGTGCGGCTCCTGCACCGTGCAAGTGGATGGCGTGCCCATGCTCTCGTGCACCATGCTGGCGGCCAGTTGCGAGGGACAGGAGATCACGACTGTCGAAGGCCTTGCCGATCACGGCGGTTTGGCTGCGTTGCAGAAGGCCTATGGCGATTTTGGCGGTGCGCAATGCGGCTTCTGTACGCCAGGATTCATGATGACCGTGAGGTCACTGGTGGCCAACAATCCCGATCCAACCGAGGACGAGATTCGCGCTGCGCTCAGCAGCAACCTATGCCGCTGCACCGGATACTCACAGATGTATGAGGCGATACGGGCCGTGATCCAGGCGGAACAGAAGGGTAAGAAAGAAGAGTTGGTGGGAGCAAAGTAGAAGATGAATTCTTTCGCTTTCCGTAATCCTGGTTGGACTGCCTACAAAATGTCCTTCAGGGGCCAAAGCCGAGTCCTTAATGGGTGGTTTACGGCACGGCTGAAGCCGTGCCCTTTCAAAAGTGATTTATGAGATAGCTTGATAGCCGCTGATTGCTGAATGCTAATTGCTAATTGCTAATTGCTAATTGCTAAGGGCTGCATTTAATGAACGATTTTTCTGTAATCGGTAAATCAATCGCCATGGTGGATGCCGCGGGCAAAACCACCGGCGCGGGCAAATACACGGACGACCTCAGCCTTCCCGGCATGCTGGTGGGCAAGATTCTCCATTCGCCCTATCCCCACGCTCGAATCAAGCGTATCGATACTTCGCGGGCAAAAGCTCTGGACGGCGTCGTCGCCGTCGTCACCGGGGCTGACGCGCCTAATCCATACGGTATTCTTCCGGTGGGTCACGACGAGACCGCGCTGGCGGTGGAGAAGGTCCGCTACGTGGGCGATCATGTTGCCTGCGTTGCCGCAATCAGCGAAGAGATTGCCGAGAACGCGATCGAGTTGATCGACGTGGAATACGAGCCTCTTCCCGCCTACTTCGATCCGGAAGAGTCGATGAAAGCCGAGGGCGATCTCATCCACGAGAATCGTCCGCACAATATCGAGAAGGACTATCACCATGTCTTCGGCGATCTGGACCAGGGATTTGCCGAAGCCGACTACATCGCCGAGGGCCGCTACATCGCCAACGAAGTGACGCATGCCGCGATGGAGCCGCATAGCACGCTGGCCAACTTCGAACTCGATCCGCATACCGGCAAGCTGGGACGGCTTACCGTGTGGTCCTCGACGCAGGTTCCGTACTATCTGCAGCACAAGCTTTCGCTGGTGCTGGAGATGCCGATGTCGCAGATCCGCGTCATCAAACCCCTGGTGGGCGGCGGTTTTGGCGGCAAGAGCGAAATCATTCCGCTGGAGATCATCGCGGCGGTGGCGGCGCGCGCGGCCAGGGCCCCGGTGAAGATCACCTACACGCGCGAGGAGGTTTTCTGGGCGCACCGCGGACGTCCGCGCACCATCATCGACCTGAAGACCGGCGTGAAAAACGATGGCCGCATGACCGCCGTCGCTTGCAAGGTCATTCAGGATGGTGGCGCTTACTGCTCGTACGGTGTTGTGACCATCCTCTATTCCGGTGCGCTGCTGGGCGCGCTGTACGACATTCCCAACATTCGATACGACGGCTATCGCGTGCTGACCAACAAGCCCGCTTGCGGAGCGATGCGTGGCCACGGCACCGTTAACGTGCGCTTCGCGTTCGAGTCGCAGATGGACGAGATCGCGGCCAAGCTCAAGCTTGATCCCGCGGAGATGCGACGCGTCAACCTGCTGAAGCCGCCGACGGTGACCGTCAACGGTCTGCGGGTGCTGAGCTACGGGCTTCCGGAGTGCATCGACCAGGTGATCACGCGGTCGGGTTGGAAGGAGCGCAAAGGCAAGCTGCCCAAGGGCCGCGGCCTTGGAGTGGCATGCAGTCACTATGTGAGCGGCGCGGCCAACAGCATTATTCGCTCCGATATGCCGCACTCGACGGTGAACATCAAGATCGATCGCGACGGCGGCGTGGTGGTTTACACCGGAGCTTCGGAGATCGGGCAGGGCTCCGACACCATGACCGCGCAGGTGGTGGCGGAGGTGCTGGGCTGCGACATTTCACGTGTCAAGGTCATCGCTGCCGATACCGACCTGACTCCGATCGACCTCGGCTCCTACTCCAGCCGCGTGACCTTTATGGCCGGAAATGCTGCTCTGCGCGCCGCCGAAGATGTGAAGAAGAACATCGTAAGTGCCGCCGCCAAGCGAATGGAATGTGCGCCCGAAGATGTTGTCATGCGCAACGACCGCGTTTGGAACAAGGGTACCACGCTGTCGGACTATAATCCCACTGCGTCAGATAGCCTGGTAGAGCCGGAGGCTGCGCGCGGACATGTGGATGGCCAGATCCTACGGGGGTCGGTCTTACAAACGCGCAAGGGCGAAGGCCCAAGAGGACCACATGAGCTTTGAGGAGGCGATCGTCGCGGCGATCGACTTCCACGGCGCGCTGACCGGCACTGGCTCGTACGCGCCTCCGGTGGCGGCGCGCGGCGGAAAACACAAAGGCGGCGGAGTGGGACCCGTCGCCGGCGTACTCTTATTCCGCGCAGGTTGCCGACGTCAGTGTGGATGAAGACACCGGCGAAGTAACGGTGCACAAAATATGGGCCGCGCACGACTGCGGGCGGGCGCTGAATCCGGTGGCTGTCGAAGGTCAGGTGATCGGCTCGGTCTGGATGGGACTTGGCCAGGCGCTGGAGGAAGAGATGGTTTGGAAAGACGGGCTGCTGATGAATCCGGGCATGCTCGAATACCGCAGCCCATCGTCCACCGAATCGCCCGAGATTGAATGCATCATCGTCGAGAGTATCGATCCCGAAGGGCCATTCGGCGCGAAGGAGGCTGGCGAAGGGTCGCTGGCGGCGACGATCCCGGCAATCTCAAATGCGATCTACGACGCTGTGGGAGTTCGCTTGCGCGAGGCGCCATTTACTCCGGAGCGGGTGCTGGCGGCCTTGCGCGCAAAGAAGGGCATGAAGCGAATCGAAATGACCGAGTCGGTTGACCCGACTGCTCCCCACAAGCTTCGCGAACATGGCGGTTCGCTGTGGTTCCGCGGTAAGGGCCCGGTGCGACATGCGCTTGATCCGGCGCGACAGGGTGACGAATGCCGGAGTCGCCGGTTGGAGGTGGAAAGTGAGTCTGCCGAGCTTCCAACTGCTGCGTCCTAAAACCCTGGATGAAGCCACTGTTCTGATGGCGAAATATGACGGCCAGGTGAAAGTGGTTGCGGGCGGTACCGACCTGCTGCCTTCGATGAAGCAGAAGCTCTTTACCCCGCCGTACGTTCTCGACTTGCGCGGCGTCGCCGAACTGCGGGGCATTCGCAGTCGTGCCGGCGACGGGGTTGAGATTGGCGCTCTGACAACGCTTAGCGCCGTGGAACATTCGCCACTCATTCGCAAAGATTATGCCGTGCTGTATGAGGCGGTGAAGACAGTCGCGTCGCCGGTGTTGCGCAACATGGGCACGATTGGCGGCAATCTCTGCCTCGATACGCGCTGCCTGTGGTACAACCAGTCGCTGCTGTGGCGCAAGAGTTGCGGCTTCTGCCTGAAGAAAGACGGCGATCTTTGTCATGTCGCACCCGGCGGAAAGTTCTGCTGGGCGGCCTTTTCAGGCGACACGCCGCCGGCGCTCATGTGTCTGGGAGCGGAGATTGAGATTGCCGGTCCGGCGGGTACGCGACGTACCCCATTGTCAGAGTTCTACGTGAACGACGGCATCGTGCGGCTGCATCTCGCGCCCAATGAGATCGTCACTCGGGTGTACCTGCCGGAATCGTCTGCGGGATGGCGCGGCAGTTACCAGAAGCTCCGGGTTCGTGGCAGTATTGATTATCCGCTGGCTGGCGTCGCGGTTGCGCTCAAGATGCGCGCAGGCCGCGTGGAGGATGCACGTGTCGCCATCACCGCCGTCAATCCTGCGCCATTCCTCATCAAAGATGCAGATGCGCATCTGGTAGGAGTGGCTCCGACTGAAGAGATCGCGGAGCGAATCGGCGACCTGGCGGCGAGTACAGCCAAGCCGTCTGACCACCTCGGCGCTGACGCCGGAGTATCGCCGCGAGATGGTGCGGGTGTTTGCCAAGCGAGCAGTGATGGCGGCCGCGAATTGAGGGGAGGAAGGGTATAGGGGTCCTTCGACTTCGCTCGGCTTCGCCTCGCTCCGCTCAGGATGACACCGTAAGAGATGTACGATGTCGCCGAGAACAGCGGGCGAGTCGGACCCATGCGACAACTGACTACTGACTAACCGACTACTGACCACCAATGCTCATCACCGACTGCCACATTCACATCCAGCCGATGCGAGTTGTTCAAGCCTGAGGCCTTGGCGCTGATGAAGAAGTCGCGCAAGGACTTCGACCAGGTTGCTGAATACTGCGGCTCGCCCAAGGCGTTTCTCAAGCATCTCGACAAAATTGGCATTGATCGGGCGGTGCTCATCAACTACGTTGCGCCCGAGGTGATCGGGTTCACGCCGGCGGTCAACGAGTTCATCGCCAATTACGTGAAGGAAGATCCGAAGCGGCTGATCCCCTGCGGCAGCGTGCATCCGCGGCACACGCAGAATGTGCTGGCCGACATGGAGCACATCGTCCGGCTGGGCATCAAGCTCATCAAGATCCATCCGCCGCACCAGTTGCTCTATCCCAACGACTACGTGAACGGCGTCAAAGAACTGGAGATCATTTATCGCGCGGCCGAAGCCAACGGTATCCCGATCATGGTGCACACCGGCACGTCGATTTTTCCCGGAGCGCGCAACAAGTACGGCGACCCGATGTATGTGGACGACGTGGCTGTCGATTTTCCCCGGCTGAAGATTCTGCTGGCGCACGGCGGGCGTCCTCTGTGGATGGACACAGCTTTCTTTCTGGTGCGACGGCACCGCAACGTCTATCTGGACATCAGCGGCATCCCGCCCAAAACCTTGCTGAAGTACTTTCCACGACTTGAAGAGATCGCGCACAAGACGCTGTTCGGCACCGATTGGCCGGGGCCGGGAGTTCCTGAGATCGAGAAGAACCTGGCCGAGTTTCGTGCGTTACCTCTCAGCGACGGAGCGAAAGAACAGATACTGAGCAAGACAGCGCTGGAGGTTTGGCCGGCGTGAGACAGCGAGACCCAGAGTGCCGTAGTCAGGATGGCCTCGACTACAGCAATTTCTGAGTTGCTGTAACTGCCCTAAAAGGGCGCGGATTCAGGCGCGCGACCCGCGCTGCCGACAACTCGGCCCTTTGGGTCTGAGGTACGCCCTCCGCGGCTAAAGCCGGGTTACTTGCTGCTATCTTTTCGGCACGCCAGAAGGCGTGCCCTTTCAAAGCGGATACAGCCACTGTGGAATCGCTCTAGGAGCCTGTCTTAGAGATGTCGCTAACGCCCTGATCTTCAACCCTTGCCGCGGCCTTGATTGCCGCCCAAAGCTCCTCGTATCCGACGCGCGACTTCGCCGAAAATGGAATGATCTGCGAGGGGAGGATCCGCAGCCGCTCGCAGAGTTTAGGTAGCGAAGCGCGCAATTGGTTGTTCGAGATGCGGTCGGCCTTGGTTGCCACCACGATGAACTCGCGGTCCATGTGACGCATCCAGTCCATCAACTGCAAATCAAGTTCCTGTGGAGGAATGGTGACGTCGACCAGCGACAGGCACAGCACCAGCGACTCGCGATTTTCCAGGTATGGATTGATGAAATGCGCCCACTTCTCGGTGACTTCTTTGGGCGCGCGCGCATAACCGTAACCGGGCAGGTCGGCAAAGACGAAGTCAGGATTCGGTTTGCCGGGCCGGCGTATTTGGAAGAAGTTGATGGTCTGAGTGCGACCAGGCGTGTTGCTGGTTTTGGCGATCTTGCTGCCGACAAGCGAGTTGATCAAGCTGGACTTGCCGACATTGGAGCGCCCAAGAAACGCGATTTCAGGCGCGCCTGCAGGCGGGAACTGCGGGGGTGCAGCGGCGGAGGTCACGAAGCGAGTCAATACCTTCATGTAATCAACATGGCCGTACTGTGGCGGTCGTTGTGGGGAAGCGAGAAAGGAACGGCATCCGCACGGAGCGGTGCTGTTCGCTTCCCAGGGGTTCGGCTTGCAATTACTGGTGCGCTGGCGCCGGCTCCGCATCAGGGGGCAGCGCGGCGATTCCCGGAGAGGCCTCATCGGGCACCTCGGGCAGCGGCCGCTCCAGCGCATATGCCAGCACGTCATCCATGGTATTGACGAAGCGCAGCTTCATCACGTTGCGTAAGTTTTCCGGCACGTCGGCCAGGTCCTTCTCGTTATCGGCGGGAAGGAGGACCTCCATGATTCCCGCGCGATGCGCTGCCAGCAGCTTCTCTTTCAGCCCGCCGATCGGCAGCACCTTGCCACGAAGCGTGATCTCGCCGGTCATGGCGATGTCGCGCCGAACCGGAATGTGGCTAAGTGCGCTGGCGATGGCCGTCGCCATGGTGATGCCGGCGGAGGGACCATCTTTCGGAATCGCGCCCTCGGGCACGTGCACGTGAATATCGAGATTGCGGTAGAAATCGCGCGGAAGTCCCAAGCGATGCGCACGTGAGCGGACATACGACATGGCAGCCTGCGCCGACTCCTGCATCACGTCGCCCAGCTTGCCGGTGAGCGTGAGCTTGCCCTTGCCGTCAACGGTGGCGACCTCGGTGGTGAGAATGGAGCCGCCGACCTCGGTCCAGGCCAGGCCGGTGACCAAGCCGACTTCGCTACGCTCGTGAACCTCGCTATCGCGGAACTTCATCACGCCGAGGTATTCGCCGACATTTTCCGCGGTAAGTTCCACCGTGTACTTGTCGCCTTCCTTTACCACCTTGCGCGCAACCTTGCGGCAGATGTTGCCGATCTCGCGCTCCAGATTGCGAACACCGGCTTCGCGCGTGTAGTTGCGGATGATGGTGGTGAGCGCCTCGTCGGTGAAGATGATGTTCTGTTCGGTCAATCCCGTTTGCAGGCGCTGCTTGCGCACCAGATACTGCTTGGCGATCTCGACTTTTTCCGGCTCGGTGTAACCATGCAGCCGCAGCACTTCCATGCGGTCCTGCAAGGCCGGAGGAATGGTGTGCAGCACATTCGCGGTGGCGATGAAGAACACCTGCGACAGGTCGTACTCCACGTCGAGGTAATGATCGACGAACATGAAGTTCTGCTCGGGATCGAGCACCTCCAGCAGCGCCGCCGAGGGATCGCCGCGGAAGTCCATCGACATCTTGTCCACTTCATCCAGCATGAACACCGGATTCTTGGTGCCGGCCTTTTTCATCATCTGGATGATCTGGCCGGGCAGCGCGCCGATGTAGGTGCGGCGATGTCCGCGGACTTCAGCTTCATCGCGCACGCCGCCCAGCGACATGCGGACGAACTTGCGGCCCGTGGCCTTGGCGATGCTCATGCCGAGCGAAGTCTTGCCCACGCCCGGAGGTCCAACGAAGCACAGGATCGAGCCTTTGGGATTCTTGACCAACTGCCGGACCGCGAGGAATTCAAGAATGCGTTCCTTGATTTTCTCCAGACCGTAGTGATCTTCGTTGAGCGTCTTCTCGGCGATATCGATGTTGCGGATCTCTTTGGAGCGCTTCTTCCACGGCACCGCCAGCAGCCAATCGAGATAGTTGCGCGAGACCGTGGACTCGGCCGACATGGGCGGCATGGCTTCCAGTTTCTTCAGTTCCTGCAGCGCCTTCTCGTGGGTTTCGCGCGGCATGCCGGCGGCGTCAATCTTCTTCTTCAGCTCGTCGAACTCGCTCTTTTCGCCGCGGCCCAATTCCTTCTGGATGGCCTTGATCTTCTCGTTGAGGTAGTACTCTTTCTGGGCGCGTTCCATCTGGCGCTTGACGCGCGACTGGATGGTGCGGTCCATGTTGAGCTTCTCGATCTCGACGTCGAGCACGTCCCCAATGCGGTTCAGGCGCTCGGCGGGATCGAAGATCTCCAGCAGCTCCTGCTTCTCTTCGATGGAGAGTTGCAGGTTGGCGGCGATGGTGTCGGTCAGCTTGGCCGGGTCGTCATTGCGGACGGCGGCAATCATGGTCTCGTAATTCAGCGACTGACAGAGCTTGACGTACTGCTCGAACAGACCCGTCACGCGCTGTCATGCTGGTTTCAATCTGCGGGCGTCGGTTCGGCCGAGTACTTCGCGGTGCGCACCGTGGCCTCGAAGTAGCCGTCGGTGTCGACCACTTGGAGGATCTTGCCGCGCTCCAGGCCCTCGACCAGGACCTTGATATTGCCGTCAGGAAGCTTCAGACTCTGCACGATGTTGACGAGGGTGCCGACCTGGAAAATCTCGTTGGGCTTGGGCTCGTCGATGCTGGCGTCGTGCTGCGTGGCGAGAAAAATCTTCTTGTCGCCGGCCAGCGCTTCTTCCAATGCGCGCACGCTGGACTCCCGGCCAACCACGAACGGCGTCATCATGTAAGGAAAGATGACGACATCGCGAATCGGCATCATGGGGAGTTTCTTGGTTTCGAATTTCTCGCGCTGGGTCACTAGAACCACCTTGTCATTCAGAGCAGTCCGTCCGCTCTGAGAAGAAGAGGAACTGAATCGCCTGCGCCGCATCCGTGCCGGCTGCCCGTTGCACGCCAACTTCCTCAAGCATAACATGCGAGGCAAGGAGGCAGAAGCGAACACAGTCTGCGGCGGTCGAGTGACTTGCCATGCTCTGGTCGGAGCCCAACAGGACGTTGCGCGAGGATAAGATCACAAGCAGCGATATGCTATTTCGATGCCTCCGGTTGATGCGGATTATGCCACTGGCGACAAGGAAGTGGAGAGGCTGCAACTCGCGCTGACCGGGAATTCGCCAGTCATCGCTCAAGTGCGAGGCTGACCAAAGCGCGCGAAGCGGCTATTTTCCTTAGCCCGCCTTCTCCATGATGGGCAGGTTCACGTTGCGCTTCTCAACCATCTCCGCCGTGACCTCAAATTCCTTAACACGCTTTTGGCCGGGCAGGTTGATACATCAGGTCGAGCATCAGCTCTTCCAGGATCATGCGCAGCCCGCGGGCGCCCACCTTGCGCAACATGGCTTCTTTGGAGATGGCACGCAGGGCGTCCTCGGTGAAGCGCAGCTTGACGTTCTCGAATTCGAACAGCCGCTGGTATTGCTTCACGATGGCGTTCTTCGGCTTGGTAAGGATTTCGACCAGGGCGTCTTCGTCGAGATCGCTCAATACGCCAACCACCGGCAGCCGGCCAACGAACTCGGGGATCAGCCCGAACTTGATCAGGTCTTGCGGTTCGACCTGCGCCAGCAATTCGGTATCGCGCTTGTTGCTTTCGGTGAAGGCGGCTTCTTTGGCCTCGTCGGTGCGGAATCCCATGGAGCGCTTGCCCAGCCGCCTTCCGATGGTGCGCTCCAGTCCGACAAATGCTCCGCCGCAGATGAACAGGATGTTGGTGGTGTCCACCGGGGTGAATTCCTGGTGGGGATGCTTGCGTCCACCTTGGGGAGGAACATTGGCCACCGTGCCTTCCAGAATCTTCAGCAGCGCCTGCTGCACGCCTTCGCCGGAAACGTCGCGGGTGATGGAAGGGTTCTCGTCCTTGCGGCCGATCTTGTCGACTTCGTCGATGTAGATGATGCCAGTCTGCGCGCGCGCCACATCGCCGTCGGCGGCCTGCAGCAGCTTCAGGATGATGTTCTCCACGTCCTCGCCGACGTAGCCGGCTTCGGTCAGAGTGGTGGCGTCCACGATGGCGAATGGAACGTCGAGCATCTTGGCCAGGGTTTGCGCCAGCAGCGTCTTGCCCGTCCCGGTGGGGCCGATCAGCATGATGTTCGACTTGGCGAGTTCCACCTCACCGCCGCGCTGGCGATTCATGTAAACCCGCTTGTAATGGTTGTAAACCGCGACAGCCAGCTTCTTCTTGGTTTGCTGTTGCCCGATGACGTACTCGTCGAGGAAGGCCTTGACCTCGGTGGGCTTGGGAAGCTGGTTGGGCGTGGCCGCGGGCTGGGCTTCGGAGCGGTCGTCTTCCAGAATGGAGTTGCAGACGGCAACACACTCATCGCAAATGTAGGCGCGCGGATAGTCGGTGGGAGACGAAATCAGCTTGGCGACGGCGTCTTGAGACTTGTGGCAAAACGAACAGCGCAGCACTTCGTCGGAACCGGTCCTGGTCCTCACAGAAAACTCCTTCACCTCACACGCTGTCAGCCGGGACTCTGGGATTCCGTGCTGCATTTCCCGTCCGTCCGAAACCGGGCAGGAGCCGTGATGCTCCTGTAAGAAGTCTGCCGCCGATCGGCCAATGGCAGCCTTCCTGTGAACCCCTTCAGTGCTTATCGCACTACGACTTATTCAACCACAACTTCGCCGCTCTGCGAGGCACCGTTGGTGCCAGAATCGGATACAACTTTTGAAGCAGTGTCGGCAAATTCTCCGCACTAGGCAAGTATTAAGTTGCGCACCTTACTTGTGCTTGAAAATGATGTCGTCGATTAAGCCATACTCCTTCGACTGCTGCGCGTTCATGATGAAATCGCGCTCCACGTCGCGCTCCACTTTTTCCAGGCGCTGGCCGGTATGCTTCGACAGCAACTGACTGGTGATCTCGCGCATGCGCAGAATTTCGCGCGCGTGAATGTCAATGTCGGTGGCCTGACCGGACAGTCCCGACATGAGCGGCTGGTGAATCAGAATGCGCGAGGTGGGCAAGGCAAAGCGCTTCTTGGGCGCGCCCGCCGCCAGCAGCAGTGCCGCCATGCTGGCCGCCTGGCCAATGCAGATGGTAGTTACGTCCGGACGGATGAACTGCATGGTGTCGTAGATCGCCATGCCGGCGGTGATGGAACCGCCGGGCGAATTAACGTACAGCGAAATGTCTTTTTCCGGATCTTCGGCCTCGAGAAACAGCATTTGGGCGATGATTAAGTTTGCGACATTGTCATCAATAGGAGTGCCGAGAAAAACAATATTGTCCCGCAACAGGCGGGAATAAATGTCGTAAGCCCGCTCGCCCCTGCTGGTCTGCTCAATCACCATGGGCACAAGCATTGTTTGCGGCTCCCTTCACGCTACCGGCCACACTTCTTCCCAAAGGTCGAAGGTGGGAGGTGGAACGCAGCCCGCCCTATGCGGACCTGCGGTACAGAGAATCCAAGGTCTTCTCGTTGCGGATGCGATGCCGAATTCTATCCAGCCCTCCGTCTTGCGTCAAACGAGCGCGCACCTGTTCGAGGGTCTGCTTCGACTGGGTGGCCAGCGCTTCCAATTCGTGATCGAGTTCCTCGTCACTGACCTCGATCTTTTCCTGTGTCGGCAATCTGCTCCAGGATCAACGAAGCCTTCACCTCGCGCAGGGCGGCTTCGCGCTGCCCGGCGCGCAGGCGAGCGAAGTCCATGCGCTTCATGTCTTCGGTGCGCATTCCCTGCGCCGCCAGAGCACGCAACCCACGCTCCAGCCGGAGGTCGATCTGCTGATCCAACATGGCCTCCGGAACCGGGAAATCGTTGCGCTTCACCAGTTCCTCTACAATCTGGTCCTTGCCCTGGTGTTCGGCCTCGTGCAGCTTCTCCGCTTTCATGTTCTCGCGCAGCCGCTCGCGAAGCTGGTCCAGGGAATTGAAGTCGGCACTCAACTCCTTAGCGAAGTCGTCGTTCAGTTCGGGAATCGCTGCGGGTCTTGATACCCTTTACGTCCACTTCGTAGATCATGGTCTTGCCGGCGAGTCGTTTATCGGAAAAATCGTCGGCATACTTCACTTCGAAGTTCCGTTGCTCACCTGCTTTGGCGCCACGCAGGTTCTCGGTGAACTCTGGAATGGTGCCTTCGCCGCCAATCTCCACCATCACCTCGTCCACTTCGACGGGCTTGGAATCGGCGTTCTGCTCGCTCTCTTTAGGCGTGCCCTTGAAGCTGACCACGGCGAAGTCGCCGTCGGCCAGCGGACGCTCTTCTTCCACGGCATTGTAAGTAGCGTGCTGCTGCCGCAAGTTATTGAGAGCGTTTTCGACGTCCTCGTCACTTACGTTAGTGTCGAGCCTGGAGATTTTCACGTCATCGTAAGCGCCGATTTTGAAATCGGGCAGCACTTCGAAGGACGCGGTAAATTTCAGCGGCTCGCCCTCATGCAGGTGGAGGTCGGTAACTCGCGGTTGCGAAACCGGCAGCAAGCTCTGCTTCTGAGTTTCTTCGCGGAAATAACGAGGCACCAGGGCCTCGACGATTTCATTCTTGATGTCGTCGGCGAAACGCTGGCGCACGATGGACGCGGGAACTTTGCCTTTACGGAAGCCGGGAATTCGCGCCAGCTTTTGATATCGGCCCACCACGCTTTCGGTTTCGGCATGGACTACATCGGCCGGAATCTCGATGGTGAGTTCGCGCTTGCAAGGATTGGGTTGTTCAGGAGAGATGGCGTCCGGGGTGGTGGTGTCTGTCGTGTTGGATTCAATCGTCAAAGGAATTGCCTTCAGCAGTTGATGTGGCGTTGCTCGGCCGAGGAGTGCAACCGATAATGGAAATGTGGAACCTGATTCCGTGCCTGCGGCGTGAGTGCTTCCGCATGCCTGACAACCCATGCTAGAGCGGCCGTCCCTAACCTTAAGTGTATGAGAGCCGTGCGGGGTGGTCAAACGACGAGAAGCTGGAGGTGCAGGTTCGGTCTCCGGGTCAGCAGACGCCGACAACCGAGGCAGCCGGTGGTTTAGCGCCGGCGAGCTTTCGTCGTGGTGCGCTTTTGGGTTGCTTCCGCAGCAGGTTTCCTTTTGGTTACAATGACGCGACGGCCGGTCACGGGGCTTACTTCGACGGCTTCGACCTCGATCAGAGGAACTGGCTTCTGAAAAAGCTCCTTGAGATATCGGTCCTTGCACTCGACGCAGCAGAAGTGCACCGCCAGCGGCAGCACCACGCGCTCGTAGCGCCAACTGGGATCGATCAGGACCTCGCGGCGAGCCGCCTGGGTGCCGACGTTTTCGACCGCCAGGCCGTTAATCCAGGTTTCGTTCACGCCCTTTACGTTTCCGCAGTAGTCGCAGACAAATTGCAGCATGAACAGTTGGATTACAGGCGCCCGCCAAACGTTGTTTGTGAAATTGAAGACCGGATCGACAGCCCAATCATTCCGTGCACGACGCAGTGGACAATTCTGGCGCCTGAGCTAACGCCTGAACTGCTGTAGCTGACTCCGGCTGGTTCAGCGGGCCGAACAACTCGGACGCTCGCAGCTGGCTCAGCTCGATCCAGGTCTTCTGCCACCGCTGCGCGACACATTTGTCGATGCGCGTGCCCGGCTTGGGAAAACCGAATCCCTCATAAAACTCCAGGATGTTATTCCGCAGGGCATCGCTCATGTGATCGAAGTGGTCGTAGGCCAGCTCGTCGAGCAGTTCGCGGTAGGTCGCGTCAGCCAAGGGATATTCGCCGCGCTGGGTTGGCTTACCTGTATCGAGGTCGATGTTAGGCGTCTGCAAATCATGGTTCTTCACTTCGCTGAGAGCCTTGCTGAAGTGATCGATGGTCTGGTCCACGCTCTTGAAATACAGATTCTCGGTCTTGGCCGTAGGCTCCTTAAAGTCAATAGCGCGCAGCGGACCGACTTTTGGGACTACCTTGAACATTACAGCGAGGAAATGCGCTCCCGGTCCGGGTTGCTTGTAACCCGAACCCCATGACTTCTGGTAGTCGGCATTCGACAGGTGGTACAGAAAGTGCTCGCGATTGAAATTCGGAATTTCATGCTGCAGTTCGTTTCCTTTGACCAACAACGCGACCTTGGTCATCTCCGGGATAACCTGGCTGACGCTTCGGCGATAGGTGCCGATGGCGAGTTGTTCTTTGGGCATTACGTCGGTCAGCTTCAATCCGTAGGTGTCGTAAAAGGCCCGCTCCAGCAGAGAGGTGGAAACCTGAAATCCGATGAAGTCGTGATAGTTCTCCGGCGCATAACGGCCTTTCGCGACCTGCAAAACATCGAAGCCGAACTCGGTGCGCAAGTGGGCTTTGTGATCGACATCGTAGGGAACCGCCGGCCCGTACTCTCTCGCCAGTTCGGGGTACTCGATGCCAACTGACAAATTGATGTAGGGATGTCCGTTGATATCGGAAACGTAGTGCGAGAGCGCTCCCAGCGCGAACGCATACTCGTTGAGGTCGTGCGCGTCATTAAGCATCGCCTGCACGAAATCGCCGGTGCGAACGTAATGGGTCAGGTCGCTGAAGACGTGGCTGCCGAACGGATAGTAGCCAATATCTTGGACTACGCTGCCGCCATAGGCGTAGGCATGGGCGGTCTTCAGGTCCTCGGGAGTGGAGTTGGGGAAGCGCGCCAGCAGCAAGGGCCTGATCTGCTGTTTCCAGAGCAGGTCAATGATCTCTTCATGCGTCAGCACTGAGTAACCTGCGCAAAGCGGCGCGGATGCTAGCGAGGAAAATCAGCAGCGTCGATGAAGGACGTTGCTGGGAGCAGACGTTGCCTCATTGAGCTACGAATCTTCAGATACGCCCAAGCAGCAGCAGAATGACGAGAATGAGCACGATCAAACCCAGACCACCAGAAGGGTAATAGCCCCAGCCGCGGCTGTACGGCCAGGACGGGAAAGACCCGACTGACAACACCAACAGAATGACCAGCAGGATAATCAGCATGCGGAATTTCTCCTTGGCTCCGCCACTTGCCGCGACTTTCAGCTAGGCAGAAGCTCCTACTTGGAAGCAAGTTGTACCCTGAAGGATGCCTTGACCATGCAACCCTGCTCTTGCGCGCATCGGCTAGCTGCTGTCGCTGGATGTCGGCGCTGTCACTACAATGGATGAAATGCCCTCCGCTCTCGTCGTACTGAATAGAGAAGTTGTAGCTTGCACGCTGTGTCCTCGCTTGGTGGCCTATCGTGAGCAGATTGGCCGAGAGAAGCGGCGCGCTTATCGTGACTGCGACTATTGGGCGCGACCGGTGCCCGGATTCGGCGATCCCCATGCGCGCGTTGTAATACTGGGCCTGGCCCCCGGAGCGCACGGTTCCAACCGCACCGGCCGTCCGTTTACCGGCGATGCTTCGGGAAAATTTATGTATCCCATTCTTTACAAGGTAGGATTCGCCTCGCAGCCGAATGCCGAACAGTGCGACGACGGATTGAAACTGATTGACTGCTACATCACGGCCGCCGTGCGCTGCGCGCCGCCCGACAACAAGCCATTGCCGTCTGAGCTAACTAACTGCGCGCCATTCCTTGACCGGGAGCTGCGAATACTGAAGAACGTTCGAGTGGTCGTGGCATTGGGAAAGATCGGCTTCGATGCGTATCTCAATCACCTGAAGCGGAATAACATTCTGCGCAGCAAGGCGGCCTATGTTTTCGCGCACGCCGCCTGCTATTCCTTTCCCACCGGTGTAACTCTGCTGGCGTCATACCATCCTTCGAACCAGAACACCGCAACTGGGAAGTTGACGGCCGCAATGTTCGAAGCCGTGTTTCTCGAAGCGAGGAAAATGGCCGGCAAGGACGCTTGATCGACCCCGTACCACCACTTTGGTCACAACACTTTAGCCCCAGTAAGATTACAGACGGTGTGGAAAAGTCTGAGCACATTGTCGCAAAATTTTGCACTCAACGGCCGTAAACCTGACCATTTGCAATGGGAAATGACGGAATACCGATTGCAGGACTCTAGTTAGAGGGTGACCGACCCGAATAGCGAGAGGTTTCCCTCGACGTGCTGTTCCGTGCGGCGCGACAAGGTCAGAATTTCGATCTTGGCATGGTGTTTTTCACGTAGCGTGGATTTTCAATGAGATCGACAGCGCCGGACAGAGCAGGCCGCTCCTGATCAAATGGCACGGCGCAAGCGTTCTCGATAGTGTGACGATTGTGCGGGGGCGGTGGGGAGGAATTATGAAGAAGTTTGTGGCACTTGTGGGAATGCTGCTCGCCGCAATCTCCTGTGCCTATGCAACTCCAAGCAGTGATGACGGGTTCACCAATCCTGCGACTCTAAATTTCGTTGGCTTCAACGGCGGCGCCTGGCAGAACGGCTACCCCTACTACGTCAATATCAAGGGGATTCCTGGCATCGTGGACGTGATGTGCGATGACTACGCACACGGTGGTCAGCCTGGGATAACCTGGCAAGCCAACATTTCAAACCTGGGAACGCAGGGCATTGGCTCGGCACGCTTCAATTTATTGCCGGACGCTCTCACTCTGTACAAAGAGGCGGGCTGGATTCTGTTACAGACTCCAGTGACGCCATCGGGCGAGTGGGCGGCGATGAACTACGCGGTATGGAACATCTTCGACCCTGCAGCGCCACTGATTCCAGGTTCCCAGATGTGGCTGACTGATGCCATGAACGAAGCAATGATGGGATTCCCCGGAGTGCCATTTGATAAGGTCTTCATCATCACTCCAGTTGACCAGTACGACCCAAATCCGGATGGCATGCAGGAATTTTTGACGATCGATCCAAAAGTTGCGACTACGCCGGAGCCCGGCACGTTACTACTGCTGGGTACAGGGCTACTTGGGCTGTGGAAGCGCAAGCGACTGAGTTAGGCCGCAAACTCCAGGACACTCCTCCTTCGGGCTTTCACCTCACAGGCCATTCGAAAGAGTGGCCTTTTTTGCATGGCAATTTTTTCGACCGCGATGATGCCCTGCCCGTTAACTCTGTCTTGCCAGTGGAAGCGATTCCGG
Organism: uncultured Acidobacteriaceae bacterium; assembly: GCA_963755865.1. Lineage (GTDB taxonomy): Bacteria > Acidobacteriota > Terriglobia > Terriglobales > Acidobacteriaceae > Bog-257. Next base: position 128,310 of record CAVWLY010000014.1, read on the forward strand.
CCATAATTGATTGTGCACCCCTACGCGCTCCACCCTGACCGCGCTATAACGCTGGCGGACGGGGCTCCCCCAAAAAAAGGCGGAGACGGGAAGCGATCTCACCGGGCGCATAATTCCAAAAAACAGAGGGACCGATGTCGGCAAAGTACATCTTTGTGACGGGTGGTGTGGTGTCTTCGCTTGGCAAGGGGTTGGCCGCAGCTTCCATTGGTTGCCTGATGGAAAGCCGCGGACTGAAGGTCACATTACAAAAATTCGATCCCTACCTGAACGTCGATCCCGGTACTATGTCGCCGTTCCAGCACGGCGAAGTCTTCGTCACTGATGACGGTGCTGAAACCGATCTGGACCTTGGACACTACGAGCGCTTCACTCACAGTAAGCTGACCCGCGACAATAACTGGACCACCGGCCGCATCTACGAAACCATCATCGCCAAAGAACGGCGCGGCGACTATCTGGGCAAGACCGTGCAGGTCATTCCTCACGTCACCAACGAGATCAAGAGCGCGATGAAGAAGGTCGCGCAAGACGTGGACCTTACCATCATCGAAATTGGCGGTACCGTGGGTGACATCGAATCGCTGCCCTTCATTGAAGCCATCCGCCAGATGCGCCAGGAATTGGGACGGGAGAACACACTGTTCGTCCACGTCACGTTGGTGCCGTACATCGCTGCTGCCGGTGAGCTGAAGACCAAACCCACGCAGCACTCGGTGAAAGAGTTGCTGAGTGTTGGAATTCAGCCGGACATTCTGCTGTGCCGCACCGACCGCTTCCTCTCCAAAGACATCAAGGGCAAGATCGCGCTCTTCTGCAATGTGGAAGACGAGGCAGTCATCACGGCGAAGGACGTAGCCTCCATCTACGAGGTGCCGCTGGTATTCGCGCATGAAGGCGTTGACCGGCTGGCGTTGCGATACCTGCGCATCGACGCCAAAGAACCTGACTTGACCCGCTGGGAGGAGTTGGTCCACCGCGTGTACAACCCCAAGGATGAGGTCACGATCGGCATTGTCGGCAAATATGTCGAGTACGAAGATTCCTACAAGTCACTGAAAGAGGCGCTGGTGCATGGCGCGCTTGCCTTCAATCTAAAGCTGAACGTGAACTGGATTGAGGCCGAAGGGTTGGAGCAGAAAGATCAGAGTGTGCAGGCCCAACTCGAGCACGTGGACGGAATCCTGGTGCCCGGCGGCTTCGGCAAGCGAGGTATTGAAGGGATGCTGAAAGGCATTCAGCACGCGCGGGAGAACAAGGTCCCGTTCTTCGGGATTTGCCTGGGCATGCAAACCGCATGCATTGAATTTGCGCGCAATGTCTGTGGACTGGAGCAGGCAAACTCCAGCGAGTTCGATCCGGCGACGCCGCATCGCGTTATTTATAAACTGCGCGAATTGCGCGGCGTGGAAGAGTTGGGTGGCACCATGCGCCTGGGGGCGTGGACATGCAAGCTCGAACCGGGCGCCCTGGCGCACAAAGCGTATGGCCAGAATGAGATCAGCGAGCGGCATCGTCACCGTTACGAATTCAACCGCGAGTACGAGAGCACGCTGACCGCGGGCGGCCTGCGCATCAGCGGTGCTACTCCCGACGGGACCTATGTCGAGATCGTCGAGATTAGCGATCACCCATTTTTCCTTGGATGCCAGTTCCACCCTGAGTTCAAGTCGAAGCCACTGGAGCCTCATCCCATCTTCCTGGCTTTTGTGAAGGCGTCGTATGAGAACCGTTTGCGTCGGCAAACCGAACACGAGGCGGTTGCAGTGGAGATGTTCCATCGGCCGGAGAAGGTAAAGCACTGAGCTAAAACAAAAAAAAGGAAGTTGCACGATTTCGTGCAAATACGATATATTGCACAGAAACGTGCAAGATCGTAAAATATGAGTTCAGCAAAAGTCTATGCCGTGATTACTGCGGACATTGTCGGTTCGCGGCAAGTCCTGGGCTTTCGCAAGAAGCGGGACGAAAAACTGCGCCCGCTGTCAGTACGTCACCAGCGGGAAAAGCTCATTCTGTCTGGCTATGCGGTTACCGCTTGGGACGAGTTTCAGGCCATTTTGCAGCGTCCGGCCTTTCTTCCACGAGTCATTCTTGATCTCCGAAGACATTTTTATCCCTGGCAGCTCCGCGTTGCCGTCGGGCTGGGCAAGGTTAGTGAACCTCATAAGAGACCGGTGAATGTGTTTGCGGGCGGGGAGGCGTTCGAGCGAGCGCGCCAGGCCGCGGACCGTCTCAGAGAGGCCCGGGGCAGAAAGTTTCGCAGCTTGACGGCCATTGAGTCAGGCAACGCGATTTTCGATGTGATTGGTAACACGATGTACCATTTGCACGATACTCTGCTGCAGGACATTTCGCCGAAGCAGTGGCGGACGATTGCCGTCCAGGCCAGCACCGGCAGCCAGGAAAAAACCGCCCAGAAATTGGGGGTCAATGTCAGCACGATCTCTCGCACCTTGCATCGCGCCCACTATTGGCAACTGGAAGAGACCCGCACGGCGCTGGAACAGGTGATCGAGAGCTATTTTTGAGTTGCACGTTTTCGTGCAATTTCTGATAATTGCACAATATTATGCAAATCACGCTACCGATTTTTCTGGCCCTGCTGCTGGCCCATTTGCTGGCCGACTTCCCATTACAGTCGGGCGCCATGGTCATGGGCAAGAAGACGGGATGGACGGCCTACGTCAAGCATGGGCTGGTTCATTACCTCGCTGCCCTGGCGTGTCTGTTGGTATTTACTTCCCAGCCCGGCGCTTCCGCGCGTACGCAAGGGTTGCTAATCGTTTATGTGGTCGTGCATCTTGGGATCGATGCCGGCAAACAACTGCTGCTTTCAAGAAGCTTGTTTCCGGATGGCACGTGGCTATTCCTCGCCGACCAAGCCGCTCACTTGGTCACCATATTGGGGTTGACATGGATGCTATCGCCGGCGGCCTGGATGGAACTGTGGGTTCAGGTGAATTGGTCCCCCGCGGCTAAGCTGCATTGTTTGACGATCGCGGTAGTTTACGTCGGGGTGTTGTTCGGAGGAGGATATTTGGTCCGCTATTGCACCCGATCCTTATCCGATCAGTCTTTGATTGCTCCGGAGACACCCGAAGAATTGCGCAATGCGGGCCTATACATTGGCTGGCTGGAGAGGTTTCTGGTAGTAACGGCGATCCTGGTGCAGTCACCGACCATGATTGGCCTTATCCTGACCGGAAAGTCGATTGCCCGATACCCCGAACTGAAGCAAGCCAGCTTTGCCGAATATTTCCTGATCGGGACTTTCTTAAGTCTCAGCATTGCCCTTATCGGAGGCCTGGTACTGGCGCGCTGCTTGTATGGGACCGTATCGTTCAAGTAGAACAGCTTTGCTGTCCACCAGGAGAGAGTTGACTCATTCCTTCCAAGTCGGCGAGGTCACGATCGGCGGAGGACAAATGTTCCTCATCGCCGGGCCCTGCGTCATTGAGAGCGAAGCGCATGCGCTGAAGATGGCCGAAGCCATCGCAGATGTGTGCCGGAAGAAAAAACTTCCGTACATCTTCAAATCTTCCTACGACAAAGCCAACCGCACCTCGATCCGGAGTTTTCGCGGACCTGGTCTGGAGGAAGGTCTGCGAATTCTTAGGAAGGTTCGCGAGACCCTGAAGGTTCCTGTACTCACCGACGTGCATGAGGCTGGCGACGTACTGCGCGTAGCCGAAGCCGTCGATGTGTTGCAGATTCCCGCGTTTCTATGCCGCCAGACCGATCTGCTGATCGCGGCAGGGAAGAGCGGGTGCGCGGTAAACGTCAAAAAGGGACAGTTCGTCTCGCCGTGGGACATGCGTCATGCTGTCGAGAAGGTGCATGAAGCGGGCGGCGAACGTGTTTTTCTCACCGAGCGCGGAGCCTCCTTCGGCTACAACAATCTTGTAGTGGACATGCGCTCGCTGGCGATTATGCGCAAGTTCGCGCCAGTGGTCTTCGACGCCACCCACTCCGTGCAGCTTCCGTCGGCAGGCTCGGCCAACGGCGAGGGCGGGGTGCAGAGCGGAGGGCAGCCCGAGTTCATCCCGCTGCTGGCACGCGCAGCAGTAGCCGCCGGTGTGGATGGCGTTTTCGTTGAGGTGCACGACAATCCCGCGCAGGCAAGGTCCGACGGTGCTAATGCCCTCAATCTGAAGTTGTTGCCGGACTTCCTGGATCAACTCCTCGCCATTCAAGCTTCTATAAAGCCATAAATGGCTCACCAGGGGTTGAATTATCTGCTTGGAAATGTCGAAAAATCTCTTGGCCCTCCCGTTCGTCTGGCCTAATATTTTGGAATGGGTCGGCAAGCGCAGATCGTTATCGCCCTTATTTTGCTGGTAGTGATTGCATTGGTTTGTCACTACATGACCGGCAGGAGGGCCAAGAAGCAATGAATCCGTAGCAAATGCGGATGGTGGTATAGGACAGATGACCTCGCAGTTGCCGCCGGCAAGCAGGCTACGTGGCTCATGATGCCTCTGTTTTGGCGCAACACCTTCAATGCCGATTTTGCACCTTTAGCTAGCCCAAACTAACCCTTCGGCTTTAAAATATTGGGAGTATCCCGGCTGGTTGCTATCCTCACTGATAGACCCCAAAGACCGTAGGCGCTGGTCTGCCGAGTCGAAGTACTCTGAGTGGCCCGCATTGCGGGCAAAAAAGGAGTTTCGCTTTGTCCAAAAAGACTTATCTGTTCACGTCCGAGTCGGTGACCGAAGGCCATCCGGACAAAATTGCCGATCAAATTTCTGACGCGATTCTCGATGCCTGCCTGAAGGAAGACCCGTACAGCCGTGTGGCGTGCGAGACCCTGACGGCCACCGGCCTGGTTGTTATCGCCGGCGAAATCACGACTAAAGCTTATGTGGATTTCCAGTCGCTGGTGCGCGGTGTGGTCGCCTCCATCGGCTATGACAACGCGCTCTATGGTTTCGACTCCAACACTTGCGCGGTGATCTCCAGCATCAACAAGCAGTCGGGTGACATCGCCATGGGCGTGGACACCGGCGGCGCGGGCGACCAGGGCATGATGTTCGGCTACGCCACAAACGAAAACGCCGACTACATGCCGACGCCAATTGCGTTAGCCCACAAGCTGTGCCAGCAGCTCACCACAGTCCGCAAGAACGGCACTCTTCCTTATCTCCGGCCCGACGGCAAATCCCAAGTCACAGTGGAGTATGACGAGAACCACAAGCCAGTCCGCATCGATGCGGTGGTCATCTCCAGCCAGCACTCGGAGACGGTTACGACCGAGGAGCTGCGTGCTGACATCCTGAAGCACGTGATCCAGGCGGCGCTGCCGGCGGAAATGCTGGATGAAGACACCAAGTACCACATCAACCCAACCGGTCGCTTCGTAATCGGTGGGCCGATGGGAGACACCGGACTGACCGGCCGCAAGATCATCGTGGATACTTACGGCGGCATGGGACGTCACGGCGGTGGAGCGTTCAGCGGCAAAGATCCGACGAAGGTCGATCGCTCGGCCTGCTACATGGCGCGTCACATCGCCAAGAACATTGTTGCCGCCGGACTGGCCGATCGCTGCGAAGTGCAGCTGGCTTACGCCATCGGCGTAGCTGAGCCGGTCAGCGTGCTGGTCGATACCTTCGGCACGGCGAAGATTGACGAAGCCAAGATTGCCGATCTGGTGCGCGCCAATTTCAAGCTGACCCCGAAGGGCATTATCGAGTCGCTCAACTTGCGTCGTCCGATCTATCGCAAGACAGCAGCCTACGGACACTTTGGCCGTTCGGACCGCGACTTCACGTGGGAAGCGACCGATAAGGCCGCGGCCCTGCGCGAGCAGGCCGGGCTGACGGATGCGAAGGCGCAGAAGACGGCGGCGAAGTAGTAGCGCAGGATGATTCGAGCAACAACGCCTACCAGCAGCTCGCGAACACGGTGATCCTGGTCAGCCTGCCGATCGCCGGCTGCACGCTCGCCGCGGGCATCGCGGCCGGGCTCGCCGACCGCAAGCGGCCGTTCAGCCTGCTGCGGCTCACCGGCGCCCGGCTCGCCACGCTGCGCCGCGTCGTCGCGCTGGAAAGCGCCGTCCCGCTGCTCGCCGTCGCCGCCGTCGCGATCGGCACCGGGTTCGGCGCCGCCGCGGAGTACGCCTCCGTGGCGCAGCAGCACCCGATGGTGGCGCCAACGGCGCAGCGTACTAGTGCAGCCCCGCAGAAGTCCTTGAGGGGTGGGTGGCGTTTACTTCGGGTGGTCGCCGGTGTTGGCGAGGTAGAGGATGCAGGCGGTGTCGAGGGCCAGGCTGGGGTGGCCGGTGAGGCTGCCGTCCAGCAGGACGGCGTTGGCGTAGCTGTCGGTGCTGGCCTGCCAGATCGCGAACGCCCACTCGTCGGGGTCGCCGAGGTACTGGATGCGGCACAGCTTGATGGTGTCGTCGTCGCTGGCGCTGAGGTAGCCGGTCAGGTAGCCGTAGGAGCCGCGCCAGCGGATGGTGACCTCTTCCAGCGCGGGCCAGCGCTGGGAGGCGTGGTGGTCGACGGTGCCCTCGATCAGCTCTTTGAGGCGCCGGGACGGCACGGGCATGACTCCATTGTCGCCGGGTGCGGTGCCGTCGCCAGGTCCGGGGCGTGCTGGGGAATCCCGGGGCCTGCCGGGGCATTCTCCCGATGATCAGCCCAGATCATCGGGAGGCGGTCATGGCGCGGGCAGCCAGCAGGGATGTTGTGGTTTTAGGGCCGCGGCGCAAGGCGCGGCTGGAGGCGATCGTGCGGCGGCCGTCGGCGCCGCAGGCGCTGGCGCGGCGGGCCAGGATCGCCCTGCTGGCCGACGCGGGCTGGGCGAACGCGCGGATCGCCGCCGAGCTGGGCTGCACGGCGGCCACGGTGCGGACCTGGCGGCGCCGGTTCGCCCGCGGCGGCCTGCCGGCCCTGTCCGACCGGCCCCGCAGCGGCCGGCCCGAGGTGTACGGCCCGGGCGTCCGACTGGCGATCGTGGCCGCCGCGACCTCGGTGCCGCCCGAGGGCGTCACGGCGTGGACGCATGACCTGATCGCCGCCCGCCTGGACGGCACGGGCATCTCCGCCTCCCAGGTGGGCCGGATCCTGGCCAGCCTGGAACTGCGGCCCGACCGGGTCCGGGGCTGGCTCAACCGCCGCGACGACGAGCAGTTCTGGGCGCAGGCCGCCGCGGTCTGCGACATCTACCTGCGCCCGCCGCCGGGCACCGTGATGATCTGCATCGATGAGAAGACCGGGATCCAGGCCAAGTCCCGCAAGTATCCCGAGCGGCCGCCACGGCCGGGCCGGCGGGGGCGGCGGGGCCGGCCCGGCGGGAGTTCGAGTACGTCCGCAACGGCACCGCCTCCATCATCGCCGCGCTGCACATCGCCACCGGCCAGGTGGTCACCGAGCCGATCGAGCACAACGACTCAGTCACCTTCACCGGCTTCCTGCACCAGCTCGACCAGTGCACCGACCCGCGGCTGAACATCCACATCGTCATGGACAACGGGCCGTCGCACACCGCCCAGGCCACCCGCGCCTGGATCGCCGCGCACCCCCGGATCACCGTCACCTACACTCCCAAACACGCCTCCTGGCTGGACATGGCCGAGCTGTGGTTCTCCGTGCTGACCAGGGCCCTGCTGCGGCGCGGGGAGTTCACCTCCCCCGCCGACCTCGCCGACAAGATCACCGCCTTCGCGATCCGCTACAACCGGACCGCCAGGCCCTGGACCTGGGCCTACGACGCCCGCGCCGACCACGCCGCCTATCTTGCCCGCCACCACGATTGCGTGGCCGCCGGGCCCGCCGCGTCCAGCGCCCTCCCCGCAGCCGCATGACCACCATGAAACCCGGCACGCGAACCCCTCAAGAACTTACGCGGGCCTGCA